>DOTG01000014.1 GCA_003512955.1 Marinilabiliales bacterium | reverse complement strand
AGTTCGTAAGGAGCGACTAATTATTGTCTGAAAAATTAGTTTTTCAGTAATAGGTTTTTTTAATCCAAATCTAAGATTTGGACTAATTATTTTGGTTTTAATGTCACTTGTTGAAGCTTGATAAATATTATTAAGATATATTTTACCTATCGAACTAAAATCATATTTTGAAAAATCAATTCCAAAGCCCATAAAAAGATCTTCTTTAAAATAATAATCTAACGAAGGTGTAATTTCATAACCCTTTTGTCCAGAACTAATTGATAAAGTCGAAGTACCTTCAGATGCAGCCAATTTACTGGTACTCCCCTGAATGGAAATCACCCAGTCGTTTTTGGTTTGTGAAAAAGCCTTAATACATAGTAGAGTGGTAAACGTGGTTATAAAAAATAGTTTGTTTTTCATAAAAGGTACTATTTGGTTATGTTTAATTCAATGCTAAATTAAACATATTATTAAAATGTAGAAAGGGGAAAAAAAAGCCGCCCCTGGGAGCAGGTTTAAATAATTAATAATCAATGCTATTCGGTTATAATCAATATGTATTTCTATAAGTTACTCATATTATTCTAGAATTTACCCTGCCAAATTTTAAGAGTTAGTCGGGGTGATAATTTCAAATGTTTTCTCAACTAAACCATACTAATTTATAATTACTCTTTTTAGTTCGTTGTTGGCATTAAAAGTTGGAAAATACATGAGTTCTACTTTTGCAGGATTTAAAGTATATTTTCCTGAAAAACGAGGTAACAAGTCTATTGAAAAACTATAGTGACCAGCCTTTAGTGATCCACAATATATTAATACTTTATCTTTGAAATATTCACGATGCGATTCATTTCGAAAATTTATGTTTTTTGAATTATATGAACAGCCTGCGGGAATTGGGATTTCAATCATAAGATATTTTGCATCTTTTTTTACATCAAGTTCTACAACAAAATATTCTTTTTTTCCTGCTTCCAAAGTAAGTTTATTATTGGAAAAATGACTTTCAATTTTGAAATCCGATTCTTTGCATTTTGGATTTATATCCCAATATCTACTATATGATGTAAAGTATACAGGAAATGAACCTGTTTTAGTCACTTGAATTTTATTGAGTCTTGTTAAAGTTGTATCGAAGGGAAAAGTATTTATCTGTTTCTTAAAATCACCATCAATCAACAATGATGCTTCTGCAATTTTATCACCTTTAGTTAACAGGTCAGGCAAAATGGTTTCAATTAAATTAGCTGACTCATAAGTATTGTAAGTATATACTCTTTTATTCTCAAAAAAATAATTTCTCATTTTATTTAATAATTCAGAATGATTACTGCTGTCATTTTTGAGCAATTTGTAGATTAACAGTGAGGTTTGCGAGTTCCCATTTACAAAATCATACATAGAAAAATTTGGGCTTGAAAAGTAATAATTACCAAGCATTGTAACCTGTTTATACTGTAAAATGGAATCAAGAGAAATTGGAATACGCTGAAACTGTTTAAGTAGTTGCATTTTTACATATGCATTGAAATTTTTATCAGGATTGAAATATACACTATCTAAAAATGATTGGTAATCATAAACAACATTAAGATTTTTTAAAAGTAATAAAATATCCAGGTTAGTCTTATTATCTCTCGATTTGCTCAATTCCCAAGTTAATTCTTTTGCTAATAGATCTTTATTGAAGGTAACAGAATAATTATTTTCAGTTGCTTTATTTAATGCCTCTAAAACATGTTTGGTTACCCAGAGACTTGTTTCCGATTTTCCCCACCAACCCCAACCCCCATAATCATTTTGATTTTTGGTAAGTAACCGGATTAATTTTTTTATCAGGTGAGTTTTTTTAAAATCATCTCCAATAAATTTGCATATAATTTCTTCAGCCAGTAATGCTTTCAATTTTGAAGCAAGCTGCTCGTTACATTCATGTTTGTAATCAATTAAGCTTGCAATATCCGATTTCAATAAATCTAATTGGTCGCTGGTTGCTGTAAGATGGATAGTAGCTTCACGGTTATTGTTTTCAAGTGTAAATGTAGTATCATTATTCAGTTGATAAAATTCTCCTATGGCTAATTCAACCCCACTTTTAACCATTGGCAGGTAGCGTTTTTCCCCATCAATATAATTTAATTCACCCGTTTCGAGAGAATATGAAATGCAAATAGAATCATTTCCTGTACCAACAATTAAAATAGAATCAACAATAGCTTTTCCAACCTTGACAATTGATTTCTCAAGTAAGCTGTCGTTCACTTTAAATTCAGTTTTTAAATCAATGCTATCAACTGTATAATTTGATATTTTCCCAATAGCAATGGCTGAATCTCTTTCAACTAAAAATCGTGGAGTTTTAATTTCAGCCAATAAAGGTTTAAAAGATTGAATACTACCCTGATTGATTCCCAATCTATCATTCCCATCCATTGCTATAACGAATGTGTTCCAACGAGTCACATCATCAGGAAAAGTGACCGAAAACGAAGCTTCGCCCTTTTTATCAGTATACAATTTTGGTTGCCAATACCCGTAATCTGAAAAGTTTTTACGAATACTATTTATATTATTAGGAAGTTCAAAAACCTGAAGCGCCTCGGCGAGGCTCTGGTTTTTTACAGAACCAGCTTTGGTTTGAATTAAAATAACTCCATTGGTTGCTTTAGCTCCGTAAATTGCTGTTGCACTTGCATCTTTCAAAATTTTAAATTCCTGAAAATCATTTGGATTCAAAGTTGATAAATCACCCCAGAAGGGAATTCCGTCAATTACAACCAAAGGTTTATCACTTGATGGAAGCGATGAAATTCCCCGAATGGTAATAAAATTTGTTGCTCCTGAATTTCCAGTAATTTGAGCACCGGCAACTGTTCCTTGCAGAAGGTTTGCTATATTATTTGAAACCACAGTTCTTGAACCTGTCATTTCAGATTTTCTTTGAATTCCATAACCAATTACAATAACTTCATCAAGCTCTAATAAATCCTCTTCTAATTTAACATCAATAACATCGTTATAATCGACTTTGGTTTCAAATGGAACACAACCTATAAATGAAAAGACCAACGTTGCCCCATAAGGTACTTTTATTTTATAAAAACCATTCTGATCGGTAATGGTTCCAATAGCTGTTCCTTTAATATTTATTGAAACCCCGGGTAAAGGTTCATTTTCGGATTTCAATGAAACAATACCCGATATTTCCATACCTGACCCTGTATAAATATCATAAAACTCACTGTTACCAGAACGCGATATAATTGAAGAGTTTTCATTTGATGTTTTTGAATAGGAAAGATCCCAAATAAGTGATTCAAAATACTTACTATCCTTAATTTCGTTTCCACAAACTAATTGGTTGAATTGATAAAAATTTTTTCCGTTTCCTAGTATACTCAATGAATCGGTCTTATAATACGCACCATCCAGATGCAATAAAATTAGTTGATAATTACCTGGTTTTAAATCGTTTATTTGTTTTGGAATATCCTGATAAACCCGATAAAATCCATTGCCATTTTTGCTTTGAATAATGGTATGTAAGTTATTGCGATGATTTTGGTCTAACAAAAACCGAATAGAATCATTTATCAGGAGTACTCCGTTTCCTTTTTGGGTAACATTAGGTACGTAATACTTTACATTATCAAATTTGTGTATTTTTTTGAATTGGTTCCATTGAGTAATTATTTTTTCTTCGGTTAAAAGATTATCCGTTAATGATACTTTTCCGGTAGGGTTTAAGTATTCCGGAATTCTTTTTTCCATTTGGGTACAGCGCATTTTTAAAATATCCTTATTAAAATCATATTCAAAATTGGGTTCATGTTCAAACCGAAGTTCATATTGGTCAAGTAAATGAAATGTTACATAATTCCCGAAGATTGGACCTAACATGCCCTTTGATTGATATAAAGGAAATACTTCTCCCATTTGGTTTAAATAAGCATTGGGATTTGAAAAATAGTCCCTGTAAGAAGCAGTATATTTTGTTGCTAGGACTTTCTCATTATATTCTAGTCTTTTAAGCATTGGTTTTATCACTACACGGGCATCTGAACAAGAATCACTTAAGCTAAGAATAGTTTTCTTTCCCATTTCAAATTTAAAATCTTTTAGGGTTATAAGTTTATTATAGGTTCTCAGTTGGATAGTGTGTTTTCCGCTGCTGATTTTGAATGAATAGGGTCGGTTTTGACTTGCCCAACTGAAATAAACCGGTCTATTATCAACATAAATGATATGTATTTGATAAGGTTCGCCATTTTCGAAATAAAAAGGAGCAAACTGGGTAGAGTGTTCCGGATTTTCTAATTGCGTTGTAAACACATTTTTTCTTGGGAAAATGAACTGATAGTATGGAATGGAGTCGAAATGTGAAATTTCCTGCCAAAAATCATAATTCATTTTCCAAAGATATTGGGTTGCATGATTTTCATTAAGTTTGAAATTATTAATGAGTTTCCGTCCTTTAATTTTTGGTTTTATTGTTTCGATTTCTGGTAGAGAATATGAGAATTTATCAGTAAGAGAGAAAGCTGTTAAGTTCACATTAACGGCTGGTTTTCCATTTGATTTAACAACTTTAATTTTAATCGGAGTCTTTTTCCCTAGAAAAATAATGGAAGGTTGTTCCACCGAAATTTTAAATTCTTCACTAGGAATTGGGATATCATAATTATTTTCAGTTATTACTCCACCCCATAAATACTGTAGCGAGAGATGATAGGTTTTTTTGTTTTTACTTTTTTCACAATAAGACAAACTTGTTGTTAATCCTCTTTTAATTTCAGAATTTCCCCTGTAAATATTGTAATTAAAAGGAATAGTCCGTGGATTTTTAATTATAATTCTAACCGAGTCTTTGTTTCTTTCTGAAAAGCATTCCAGATTTGCCATATGTTTTTTTAAGTCAAATTCAAGGAAATCGGAACCCACCCGTACCGTATATTTGGCATAATATGGATTAACTTTCTCAATGTATGGTATATGGACTGCTTTTGATTCAATAATATTTCCAAACCTATCAATTCCTGTTAAATACCCATTTGATTGTAGATTTATTCCATTTTTGAGATAAATAAAACTAATGTAGTCGTCCTTCAGATTGCCTTCTATTCTGATTTCATAAAAAAAATATTTAGCGTTCCTATATTCGGTTTTGTTATCATTTTCAGCAGTTTGTAACTCCGTTTTGATTTGATAATAGAAATTGGCATTCGGAAAAACTGAATCAGGGATTTGAAATTTAGTTTCTCCACTTGGTTCTAAATCAATAGTTTTCTCCAACAAGGTGTCTTTTATGTATAAAGAATTTGCAAAAACCCTTTGAATGTTAGTGGTTGTAATAACTAATTTGGCTTTTGCCCCTAATAAAGGTAAATTGTTTTCGTTGGTTGCTGAAATATAAAGTATATTGGAATCCTGAATATAATGATTTTCAAACTCCAGGCGGGTACTTAGTTTAGTCCCTGAAAGCTCGTAATCTTCATATTTAAATCCACCCTCAAACATAGTGTTGTAGTTTTTGTCCTCCAAGTATATAGAATAACTTCTGTCGAGCGATAAATTTAAAGAGTCGGATAATTTAAATTCAAAAACATAGTTACCGGGTGAATCAGGATAAATAGAACCTAATTTCATCCGACTATTTTTTTTGTTGTAATTAAAAAGGATTACTTCAACAGGTTTATTTATTGGATAGCCTCTCCGATTTAAAACATAGGCTTTAAATTTTACCGTGTCATTGGGTAAGTATTTTGGTTTATTAAAAATCATATATCCCCAATTTGTTTTTATCGGTGGTGAAACTTCATCGCAATAGTAATCATCGAATCGACAAGCAATTCGGTTAAAACAGTTTACAAAATAATTTCGCGTTCGGTAAATAGTATTCTGTGGATAGTGATTAATTATAGACTTCACTCCATCAATTGGAAGATTAATGATATAGTATACCGGTAACCATAAATACCGGACAGGTTTTCCATAAACTATTTGACTTAAAGCGCGGCGTGGTAAAGAATTATTGTTGCTTCTTGCTAAATCATTATATACCACCATCCCTTTATAAGAAACACTTAATAGTCCTTTTTTATTTGATTTTGTATTTCTGTAACATTGACTTTTTTTATCGAATCGAAGTGCTATGTTATTAACTTTAACTTCAGCATTAGGAATAGCATTACCAAGTGTATCAACTACCTGAATATTTAAATCTCGACTATTATTTTTTATGAGTACATCGAAGTATTGGATTGTGGCAATATCGATGATTAAATTATGATTTTTTGAAGCAAGTTTTAAATAATGACCTTGAGGTAAGGTTTTTTTATAAATGCTATCTGTTGGAAAAGAATCGATTAAAGTGTGAAAATAAGATCTTTCAAATTTCCATAATGCATTATTATAAATTTTTTTTGCCTCTTTATTCGATATTTTAAAAATATAAGTATAATAACTTGAAGCTCTTGATTTTGTTAAGTCCTGGCTAAAAAGTATGATTGAAAGACAAATAAAAATAGTGGTAAGTGAAAGTTTCATGATTATGGTTGTTGAGTTTCGCAACAAGATAATATTATATGCTTTAAAAAACGAAAAAAGAATTTAAAAAAAACCTTGATAAATCTTTGGCTATTTTTCTATTTTTTTAATAATACAGTTAAACTTTGACATGAAAGAATTTAATATAAAAAAAGCTGCCCCAAAGAACAGCTTTTTGCATATATGTTCGAATTGAATTATTTATGCTCTTCCAAATGGTACTGCTCCATGGCCTGAGCTTTAATTTTAACCGGACAGTTCTCTACCGGACATTCCGTTGCAGGTTCTTTGTGTTTTTTGTTGCTGGCAGGTTCCCAACCCATTACTAAAAATAAAACAAAGAAACCGACAATGTAAGCCAGTGTTACATGCCAGCCTTTGCGCAACCACAGCATTACGTTCCGGGCATCGGGAAATTTATTGGTAATGGCTACACCCGCCGATGAACCGAACCAGATCATGGAACCACCGAAACCTACCGAATAAGCCAACATTCCCCAATCGAAGTGCCCTTGGTCGAGGCACAGTTTAGTCAATGGTATGTTATCGAATACTGCCGAAACAAAACCAAGGATAAACGCGGTCATCCACGAGGCATCGGGCAAGGTTTCTACGGGCATGAACGAGGCTGCGGTTACCAGACTCATCAGGAAAATGGCCCCTTTCATCGATGCTGAAATCTCATGCCAGGGCATTTTGGTGAAAAAAGCACCAATAAGAATGGCAACCCAAACGCCTAAAGCCGGCATATCATAATACACATTCGATAAAATAGCCCCAACCAAGATTAAGATAACAATTCCTAAACGCACCCAGTCAACTTTAACTCCTGGTTTGGCATCGGTAATAATCCGTTGAAATTTATCTTGCTGGTGTGAAGCAAACCAGGCAATAATTATTAAAGCAACCAAGGCTGCAATAAAGGCGTGCAACACATTAAAAGCCGAAACACCGTCAATCCACATCATAGTGGTAGTGGTATCGCCAACCACACTGCCTGAACCTCCGGCATTCGATGCCGCAACAATTCCGGCAATATAACCCACATGTACTTTGTTTTTAAATACAATGAGCGCTACGGTTCCGCCAATCATGGCGGCTGCAATATTATCGAGGAACGAAGAAAGAACAAATACAAAAATCAATAACACAAAAGGCCCTTTCCAGTCATTGGGCAGGTATTTGGGAAGGATATCGGGAACCCCCGATTCTTCAAAAACCTTTGCTAATACCGCAAAACCCAGCAAAAGGCCAAAAAGATTCAGTAAAATGCCCCATTCCCCCTGGCGCATCTCTTTGTGAACCAACTGATCGAATAATGAATTTGAACCTAATAGATGTTCTGCAAAAGGATAATGGTGAATGAAAACCAACTTGTACAAAACAATTACTGTTAACCCGGTTAATGCCACCCAAAAGGTTTGGTGGTGAAATAAAGCCACACCCACCAATGTTAACCCAAACAAAAAGAACTCAATGCGGATACCTCCAATAGATGGGCCACCTGACCCACCGGAAGCAAAAGCCCAGATGGGCAATAAAATCATGGCTGCTATCATGAAAAGCCATTTTACCTGTTTTTTTGCCATAGAAAAAGCTTTATAATTTTTAATGTAAATGAAACTCCCATTGTCTCGAAATCAGTAAATTAGAAATTTTGGCACTGAATCGGATTCAAAAAAACTGGTCGAAGGTATTGAAAAACATGTTTGGGTATCACTGGTTTTAATATTTTTTTTCAAAAATATCCAATGCCGGTTCCTGAAAGAAGTGAAATGTGTTTCTTTAGTAACACCTTATCAGGCAAGTCCGGAACCATTCTCGATTACCCTTAAAATATCAGAAGCAGTCAATCCGATTCCCTCAATATTCAACATAGCCTTCAGGTAAAATGGCTCCCGCTTTTGGAGCATCTGGGTAATAAATTCAAGCAGTTCAGTTTCGCTTTTGTTTTTAAGTAAGGGCCGTTGTTCTTTGGCGTTCCTCAACCGGCTCAACAGGGCTTTTGGGGTTAATTTGATATAAACCGAAATCCCATGTTTGTTCATCTGCTCCATGTTGTCAAAAAAACATGGGGCTCCACCGCCTGTGGCCACCACTACTTGCCGCATTTCAAAAACCTCAGCCAATACCTGCTTTTCCAACAGCCGGAAGTTTTCTTCCCCTTCGTTCTCAAACAGGGTCGCAACCGACATTCCTTTCTTTTGTACAATCAGTTCATCCAAATCGATAAACTGGTAGTTGATTAACTGTGCCAGAAGCCTTCCGGCGGTTGTTTTTCCGCAACCCATAAAGCCAATCAAAAATATCCGTTCTGGAAGTTGGGTTTTCATGGTATTTTTTCGTTTTTATAAAGCCCTATTTTGTGTAAATGAATATTTCTTCCCTTGCCATGTATTTTGTTTGAGAAGCTCTCTTTCCAATTTGGCCACAATCTCAAAATTCTTGGCTTTGTTCCATGCAGGGGCAATCAGCTTTTCGGTAGGCGAAACACTTACAAAGCGCTCCACCACAATGGCTGGAGATAAAAGCTCCAGAAATTCAACTACCAAATGGAGGTACTCATCCATGCTGAATAAATGCACAAACCCAGGGTTTTCGAGGTACATAGCCGCCAACCTGGTGTTTTTAATTACCTGAAGTTGATGCAGCTTAAGTGTCGTTAAAGGCAATGCAGAAACCTTTGTGGCATGTTCCAGCATCTCTTCACGTGATTCACCGGGCAACCCGAGGATCAGATGTCCTCCAGTAGCAAGTCCACGTTGGTGGCACTGTTGGATAGCTTGTATCGAATCTTCCCATGTATGGCAACGGTTAATCAGGTTTAAGGTCCTGTTTAATGTACTCTCCAGTCCAAATTCAACGGCTACCGGTACTTTTTCATTTATCTGTCCCAAAAGATCAAGAATTTCAGGGTTCACACAATCAGGACGTGTCCCAACAATCAGGCCGGTTACTTTGGGATGTTCCAAGGCTTGAAGATACATTTCACGTAGCTCCTCAACGGGTGCATAGGTGTTGGTATATGACTGGAAATAGACCATGTAATAAAGGTCGGGATAATTTCCCTCAAAAAATGAAACGCCTTCCTGTATCTGGTCACGTACACTTTTTGAAGGGCGACAATAACCTGGCCTAAAGGTGGAATTGTCGCAATAGATACATCCTCCGGTGCCTTTGGTTCCATCTCGGTTTGGGCAGCTAAAACCTACATTTACCGATATCTTTTGTACCCTTTTCCCAAACCCCTTTTTAATATAGCTTGGATAATCGTTGTACCTGCGGGAATGTCCCCAAGGATAGATGGGTTCAGTGGTGTCAGCGTTTTTTTCCATCCGGTTATACGAGTTTTCGCAGAATTGCGGAAAAATCCTCCACATCCTCGGCCGTTGTATCAAAGGAGCACATCCACCGCACCTCATTCCGCGATTCGTCCCAAACATAAAAAAAATACTCCTGCTGCAATAAAGGGATGACATGCGCCGGAACTATGGCGAAAACCCCATTTGCCTGAACCGGTTGAGTTACCTTAACCCCGGGAATATCCATCACCTTTTGATACAAGAGCTGCGCCATTTGGTTGGCATGCCGGGCATTTTGCAACCAAAGATCGTTGGTAAAAAAAGCATCGAATTGAGTTCCGATAAAGCGCATTTTGGAGGCCAGTTGCATCCCTTGTTTTCTGAAATACCGGAAGTTAGTAGCCAAAGCCGGATTCATAAAAACTACCGCCTCGCCGTACATCATCCCGTTTTTAGTTCCCCCGAACGAAACCACGTCCACACCGGCATCTTTGGTAAAGGCTTTAACGGGAAGGTTTAAAGCCACTGCAGCGTTTGATATCCGGGCTCCATCAAGGTGCAGGTACATTTGGTGTGAATGAGCCAGTTGTGCCAGATTCTTAATTTCGTCCACCGAATACAAAGTACCCAGCTCGGTAGGTTGCGTAATGGAAATTACACCTGGTTGGCTGTGATGCTCGAATCCAAATCCATGCAGGTGTTTCTGAACCCCCTCCAAAGTCAACTTTCCCTGATGGGTGAGTATCGATATCAGCTTCATCCCGGTGAATTTTTCTGGTGCACCGCATTCATCCACCTGAATATGGGCGGTGTCGGCGCAAATAACCGAATGGAAAGAGCTCCCCAGGTTATTAATCCCCAACACGTTGGCTCCGGTACCATTAAAAACAAAATACACGTCAATGTCCTCTCCCAACATCTCTTTAAAATGATGCTCTGCTTTACGGGTGAAGTCATCATCGCCATACCCGATGGCATGTCCCCGATTGGCCACCATCAAAGCTTCCATAATTTGTGGGTGAATCCCGGCATTATTGTCGCTTGCAAAACCTCTGGCTCGTTTCATTAATCGTATGAATTAGTTTTAAAATCTGTCATGCTCAAAAATATTTGAATGCCTATTCGTTTCAACAATGCAAATTTAGAGGAATAAACGGGGATTCAAAATGCAAAACGCAACCCCCGGCATCCTTCATCCATCTGAAAAACAGTTACATCAAAAATATTAGGGTTTTACCCTGATTGTGCCCAAATTACAGCTATTTAAAGGTTTTAATTTCATATCTTTGTTAATGTGTTGAAAAATGCCATCAATGTCAAATAAACCTATTGGAGGAGTTTTTATGAAAAAAATATTTATCGCCCTATTTATAAGTTTACTGGTTGTTAGCGTAGGAGCTCAAAATGCCAAAAAAAACTTTAAAAATGCAAAAAAAATGTTTGAGAGTCAGTTGTATCAAGAGGCTCTCGTTGAACTAGATCAAGCCATTACCACCGATGCAAATTACCTGGATGCATACGTGTTGCGGGCTCAAGTTCAAGAAAAACTGGAGCACATTGAAGCTGCTGCTGCCGATTATGAAAAAGCAGTAAGCCTTGATGCTAAATCGGTGGATTACTTGTACCAAGCGGGCAGGCTCAATTACCAGATTAAAAATTATTCCCAAGCCTCAAAATACCTGACAGAAGCCACCACGCTGGATAGCAAGCATTTTCAGGCGCAACAATACAAAGCTTTTACACACATCAAACTACAGGAATTTCCTCAGGCCATTGTTGCCATCGACAATGCCTTGCAACGGGAACAAACTTATACCAGCTATTATGTTCGGGGTGTGGCAAACGACAGTCTTAAAAATTTTACTCAGGCAGTTGCCGATTATCAAAAGTCAATTTCATTGAACCCTTCGTTCCAAAAATCGGTTTTCGCGTTAGCCAAATGTTATTTGAGCAACAATCAGCTGGACCTAGCCCTCCAGATGGCAACTCAAGGAACCGATAAATTTGCATCGGTGCCCGAAGCTTATGAAATCCGTAGCTTGGTATATTACAAAAGAGGCGAATTACTGAATGCCATCAACGACCTGTCAAAACTGGAAACATTGACTGACAATGCCGCTCCGGTACTTTTTGCAAGGGGAAAATATTATTTTGAATACGGGCAGTTCCAAAATGCCAAATCGGATTTTTCGCAATTGCTTGCCAAAACACCCGATAATAACCTGGCCTTGTACTGGAGGGGCCGTGCGAACGAGGAAATGATGGAATCGGTTCCGGCCATTAAGGACTACCAAAATTTCATCACCTTGGTTCAGCCTTTAAATCCGGCATCGATGGAACTTACTGACGCTAAAAACCGTGTTTTTGAACTCAACCGCGAACAGGTCCCGCCGCAAGTGGCCATTGATACTCCCATGATCATGAATTTAAATCAACTGGTGGTGCTCCAGAATGCCGGACACATGGTGATCAAAGGAAGAATTGATGACAAAAGTGATATCGAATCGTTGACCATCAACGGGCAAAAAGTTGACGTTGATAAAGCCAAAACATTCAATTTTACTTTGAATTTGTTGAATGTTACCGGAATAAACCTTATGGTTTCTGATATTTACAAAAACCAGACCGCGTTGAATTATGAACTTTTCAGGGTGGAAACCGATATTCCTATTGCCCGCATCACCACACCTTATGCCAGCGATAATGGGGAAGTGTATCTCGATTCTCAAGACCAAAACCTGTTTGTAGAAGGTTTTATTGAGGATGCCAGCCTGATTAAAGACATTTATGTGGATGACATCAGGGCCAGTTTCAATGACAAAGAACTGAACCCTAAATTTACTGCAACGCTGAGTATTTTAAATAAGGATAAAATCACCCTCAAAGTTGTAGATGCCTACAACAATACTTTGGAGACAAGCTACACGCTAAACCGCGAAGGTGCTCTGATAACCGAAGGCAACCCCATGGGGAAAACCTGGGTGGTGTTTATCGAAAATTCAAGTTATGAGACCTTTGCCAGCCTCGAAGGTCCGACCAAAGACGTAACTACCATGAAATCGGCTTTAGCCAACTACGAGGTGCATAACTTTATACACAAAAAAGACATGTCGAAAAAAGAGATGGAGCGGTTTTTTTCTATCGAACTCCGCGACCAGGTAAAAAAGAACAATGTAAACTCATTGCTGGTCTGGTATGCCGGGCACGGAAAATTCATTAACGAAACCGGCTATTGGATTCCTGTGGATGCCACCCGCGACGATGAATTCACCTATTTTAACATCAACAGCTTAAAAGCCGGGATGCAGTCCTATTCCACAGTAATTACCCACACGCTGGTTGTCACCGATGCCTGCGAATCGGGGCCATCGTTTTACCAGGCCATGCGTGCCACCAATGAAATCCGTTCCTGCGACGATGTGAATGCAACAAAATTCAAGTCATCCCAGGTATTTTCATCAGCCGGATACGAGCTGGCCTCCGATAATTCGCAGTTTACAAAAACTTTTGCCAAGTCGTTGCAATTCAATGAGAACGCCTGTATGCCTATTGAGTCGATAGTTTCGAAAGTAACCGAGGCTGTTTCGGCCAACGAAAACCAAAAACCACAATTTGGGAAGATTGCAGGCTTTGAAGACGAGAATGGAACCTTTTTCTTTATCAAGAAGTAATCGGTAGTATTCATAAAATATTGTAACTTTAAGCCCTCTGGTAACAATCAGAGGGCTTTTGTATTACCCAAAAAACTGCCCTATGAGTCCGATACATCGTTTGATATTCATCCTTTTTATAATCTTGCTCCCAAATCTGGGAACGTCGCAAAAATATTATTTCGATAATTACGGAGTCAAGGAGGGGCTGTCGCAATCGAAGGTTTATGATGTCATTCAGGACACCGATGGTTTTATTTGGCTTGGAACAGCCAGCGGTGTTTCCCGTTTCGATGGCCGTCAATTTAAAAATTATACCGCCGACGACGGACTTTCAGTCAACGGGGTGCAAACAATTCTCCAAGACTCCAAGGGGAACATTTGGTTTGGCCATACAGGAGGAGGCATCACCCTTTACGATGGTTCCCGGTTTTTTGATATTGTTCCCGATTCCGTGAAAATTAATGGTGATATTACCTGCTTTTTCGAAGACTCAAAACACCGGATGTGGATTGGGACCCAAGGTTCGGGAGCTTATCTTATCCATGACCTTGAACATGTAATTGACCACAACACTACCTTCTCACATTTTACAGGAAAAACGCGCCTCAGCGATCGTATCTTCTACATCACACAAACATCGGATGATACCATTTTTCTGGTTATCGACAACATGATAAAATACTACGATGAAGCGGAAAATACCTTCAAAATATTTAAGCACCCCGGACTTTCATACTATTTCCAGATAACCAACATGTTCGAGGATAAGGATTCGAACATTTGGTACGGTACATACAATGGGGGTTTGTATCGGCAAGACCATGAAACCGGGAATGTAACCGTTTTTGATAACCGCGACGGCTTGGCCAATAATTTCATCAGTTGCATCAGCCAGGATATTTATGGAGCCATTTGGGTGGGAACCTGGGGAGGAGGCATTACCCGCATCAGCCCCGATTTTCTGACTTTCAACCAGGAAAATGGGCTGGCTGGAAACAAAATCCGAAAAATCCTGTCGGACCGTGAAGGCAACATCCTGATTGGAACCAACGAAAACGGGCTGTCTATTTTTAAAGGGGAGCAGTTTCTCTCCTTTTTGCCGGATCATGGGTTACTGAGCGAGCAAGTATCAGCCATCAGCGAAGACGACCGCAACAATATCTGGATTGGGACCGCTGGTGGTCTTTGTAAATACAACATGACTGGGAAAAACATCAAACCCTGGAACGAAAACGAAAACATCAATAAAGAAATTATCAGCCTGCAAAAAGCCACCGATGGAACCATTTGGGTGGCTACCAAAGAGGATGGTATTTATTCTTTTAGGCCCGGCGAAAATAAATTGAAGTATCATCCGGGTTTTAACAACATGGTGCTCAGGTATGGAAAAATAATCACCTGCATGGCTATTGATCACGATGACCATATTTGGGTAGGTACTATTGATGGGCTTTTTTATTTTGAACCCGAAAAGGAAGCATTTGACCGAATTATGGGCAACGAAATTGCTACCCTTTTTTATGGCCAGGACCATCTGATGTGGGTTGGTTTGAAAGGAAAAGGAGTGGTGACGGTTGAAAATACCACCTTCCAGCATATCGACACGCTAGGAAATATTACACCGTTGTGCTTTACCCAAGATAGTGCAGACCAAATTTGGATTGGAACTGAAGGCCAAGGAATTATGGTTTTCTCGCCACAAAATAAAGAAATTATCCGCTACAAAACCGATGATGGCCTGCTTACCGATTTGATTACCAGCCTAATTACCGATCATTCAGGGAATATCTGGATTGGAACCAACAAAGGATTGAATAAATTTGAGGCAAAGACCCAAACCTTTTATTCATATACTCAACGGAGCGGTTTTACCGGGATTGAAGTCAAGAACAATGCTTTTTTTATCGACCGCAATGGCAACCTTTGGTGTGGCACTGTGAATGGGCTTTTCAAGTTCACACCCAGCAAAGAACGGATCAACCTGCTGGAGCCTTTAACGCACATTACCAACATAAAGGTGAATTTGAAAGACCGCCCGATGGAACCAGGAATGAAACTGAAATACAATGAGAAGAGTATCTATTTTGAATACCATAGCATCTGTTTAACCGATGCTGAGAAAGTAAAATACAAAGTAATGCTCGAAGGAGCCGATGAAGATTGGTTGCCGGCCAACATGCTGACCAATAAAACTTACTCCCCGCTCCCACCCGGTAAATATACTTTTAAACTTATTGCCTGCAACAATACAGGCATCTGGAACCAGGACCCCATTACCTTTCCATTTACCATTAAACCCCCGTTTTATGCTACCTGGTGGTTCACCCTCATTGTTATCGTCTTAATAATTGCAGCCATCATCACTTATATCAACATCCGGGAAAAAAACTTAAAACTTGAGAAAATTATCCTGGAGAAGAAGGTAAAACAACGTACCGCGGAAGTGGTAAGAAAAAACGAGGAACTGGCAAAGAAGAACAAAGACATTATGGATAGCATTACCTATGCCAAACGCATCCAGCAGGCCATTTTACCAAGCGACCACATTATTAAAAACCATGTGCCTGATTCCTTTGTCCTGTTCAAGCCCAAAGATATTGTGAGCGGCGATTTTTATTGGTTCGGGGTCTTTGGCGAATACATCATGTTTTCAGTCATCGACTGTACCGGGCATGGGGTTCCCGGCGCATTTATGAGCATCATGGGTCACCAGAATCTGCAACGTACTGTAAGTGAATTTAAACTATGCCACCCCGATGAGATTTTAAACAAACTCAACGAATTGGTTTTGGAATCGCTACAAAGTGTGGAAAACCCTGATGTGAAAGACGGCATGGACATTTCGTTTTGCGCTTTTAACCCAAAAACCCGTATCTTGGAATATGCTGCTGCCAACAACCCCATTTACATCATCCGATCGGTAAAGAAACCGCGTTTGATCAGGAATAACGAGCCCATGGAACCTACCAATACAGGTTTTGGGTTCCATTTGTACGAAACCAAAGCAAACAAACAACCCATTGGTGCCTATGTTAACCGGGTTCCTTTTACCAATCAGCAGTTTGAATTGATCGAGGGAGATGCTGTGTATATCTTTTCCGATGGGTATGCCGATCAATTTGGTGGCCCTAACGGACGAAAATTCATGTATAAAACCATGAAAGAGACCCTGCTCCAGAATCAGGAACTCCCCATGGAACGTCAAAAAAGCTTTTACAACCAGATTATCAATGCCTGGAAAGGCGACCATGAACAGATTGACGACATTTGCGTGATGGGAATGAAATTTTAGCCAGATAACTTTTAAAATTTAAAAAAACATGGAAAATCAAACCATAAAAGCAGCGATAGTTGCATTAGCAAGCCTATACTTGTTTGCATCATGTAATAATTCTACTAATACTACTGATAATAAAGCAACATCAACTACTGAAAAAAATGCTGTTGAAACCATACTTACTGGCCAAATAACAAACATCCTAGCCAGTGAAATGATTCTTTCATCCGACAATTTCAGCGACACCGTCTCCCTAAATCCGGCAAACCAGTTTACTTTCAACTGGAAACTGGCCAACGATGGTTACTTTGTGTTACGCAATGGTAACCGTACCGTTCATCTATTTATCAGTCCGGGCGATGAACTGCATCTGGAATATGATAACCACGATATACTTAATTCCATTACATTTACAGGCAAACATAGTGAGGCCAACCAATACTTAAAACAAAAATATCAATTGATGGTAGCCCACAACCTTGCGGGATCGCACCTGTATGAGTTACCAGTAAAGGAATTCCGTTATTTGGCCGATTCGCTTTATGTTACCGAGAAATTGGTGTTTGAATCATACCAGAAGCAGCATCCTGCACTTACCCAAACATTTGTACAAATGGAACAAGCATCGTTATTGTACGATTGGGCTACAAAATTGATGGAATATCCGAGGTTAAGCCCTCAAGCCAATACGATTGACGGAACTACCTATTTTAATTTTCTACAAAAACTTGATGTAAACAACAGCACCTTGCTGCCTTTATATGAATATAAGATATTCCTGAACGCTTACATTGCCTGGCATGCAGAAGAACACATCAAAAAATTGGCCGACCAGAACCTGGAACCGCATGAAATGACACTTTTCAGGTTGCAGCAGGTAAATAGCCAAATAAAAAATCAAACAGTAAAAAACTTTCTGCTGGGTTCCATGGTAAAGGAACAGGTTAAATATTTTGGATACAAAAATTGCGAATGGGTATTTAAAACCTTCGAAGCCAATTGTACCGACGGACTATTAAAAGAACAACTGCTGGCACCCTATTTAAAATATCAGGCTTTGGAAACTTCGGGTACAGCCCCTGAGGTATCATTTGAAGATATGGAAGGGGCCAAATCCGGCTTAAACCGGTTCCTTGGGAGCTACATTTACATTGATGTTTGGGCCACATGGTGCCTACCCTGCAAAAGGGAATCGCCGTTTTTTGAGGAACTCGGACAAAAATACGCCCACAAAAACATCCAGTTTATCAGCCTCTCTGTGGACAACAAAAAAGAAGATTGGTCAAGCTTTTTACAAGTAAAAGGAACCTCAAGGAACCAGTATTGGGTAGAAAATGCCGAACTTTTTTTAAAAGACTACCAAATAAAAACCATTCCCCGGTTTATCATCATCGACCCACAGGGCAAGATAATCCAAGTGGATGCCTTTCGACCATCGGAACCCGATTTGAGTTGGTTCAATCAGTTACCTGACAAACCGCAGGTGTAAAAGAATATTGTACCCAACCCGTTTTTCCAATTTTCCCAACCGAAAAAAGCATTAGTTTTGCGCCCTTAATTAAAAGGAAAACTCAATGAATCAAGGAAAATTAGGAAACCCGGCGGTAGTAGGCTTAGCCGGGTTTGGACTGACAACACTTCTGTTGCAATTTCATAACATCGGAATCAGTGGTTTGGGCCCTGTAGTAGCCATGGGCTTCGTGTTTGGTGGATTGGCCCAACTGATAGCCGGATTTATGGAACAAAAAACCGGAAACAACTTTGGATTTGCAGCTTTTACAAGCTATGGTGCCTTTTGGATCGGACTGGGGCTTATCTGGATGCTAAACAATTCTGGCATCTATGTTTCAACAACCACCGATATCGGCTATTATTTGATTGCCTGGACGTTGTTAACTGCTATTTTCTGGATTGGTTCCCTATTTATTCACAAAGCTATGTTTATTACCTTTAGCACGTTAATCGTTGGATTCATCCTGCTCGATTTGGGGCATTTCGGGTTTCCGCTCATGAACAAAGTAGCCGGCTATGTGCTTATCATTTGTGCTGCAAGTGCCTGGTATATGATGGCTGCCATCATTATCAACGATTTGGCAGGACGGGAATTATTAAAATCAGGAAAACCTGTGATGAAAAGGAAAGAATAGTTTTGCAAAAAATGAAACGGTCTCAACCACATATTAACCTGTGATTGAGACCGTTTTTTATGATCATGGTTAGGCAATATTGGTATAAACTGCCTGAACATCGTCATCTTCATCCAATCGGTCCAGCATCTTTTCAATCTCTTCCAATTGCTCTTCGGTATATTCAACAGGTAATGTTGGAATGCGCTGCAAGGTTGCTTTTACGGCAATCCCCTTTTGCTCAAATGCGTGAGTTAAAGCCCCAAATTTGGTGTAATCACCATAAATATAAACAGTTCCTTCGTTTTCGTCCACCTCTTCCAAACCGGCATCAATCAATTCCAGTTCCAATTCCTCAATATCCAACCCGGTCGGCTTTTCAAATTCAATAACCGCTTTCCGGTTGAACATAAATTCCAACGAACCGTTGGGAGACTGACTTCCGCCGGCTTTGTTGAAATAAGATTTTACATTGGCAGTGGTACGGGTGGTATTGTCGGTCATGCACTCCACAAAAACCAACACGCCATGAGGTCCTTTCCCTTCAATGTTCATCTCGATGTAGTTAGCGGCATCTTTGCCGGCGGCCCTTTTAATGGCATTCTCAATATTGTCTTTGGGCATGTTTTGGGCTTTCGCATTCAAAATGGCGGTCCTCAGTTTGGCATTGGTTTCCGGGTCGGGGCCACCCTCTTTGGCTGCCACGGTAATGGCTTTACCCAGTTTCGGAAAAATCCTCGACATTTTATCCCAACGCTTCATTTTTGCGGCTTTTCTGTATTCAAACGCACGTCCCATAACTATTTTGTTTTTTTAGTTTCAAGTTTATTTTCGCGCAAAAATAATTGTTTTTAACCAATTTAGGCCCCATTCCCAAAGTGAAAAACCATAAATCGTCTGAAATTATTCATTGGTAGGAAGTTATGAACGTGCTGTTTTAAAACTGGTAGGGTTAATTTACTGATTCAGAACAAATCATCAGCATTATCGAAACGGAAATAATTCTATCTGGAAAATGAATTTAATTAGAATTCTTAAAATGGTTCAACACTTTTTGTAAATTTATGCCTGAACCTAAAATTGATTCCATGACACAGAATAATGTTACCTTACTTTATGTGGATGATGAACCCATAAATCTGAAATTGTTTGAAATCAATTTCAAAAAGAAGTATCGGGTATTAACCGCAGAATCTGGGCTAGAAGGGTTAAAAAAGCTAGAAAACAACACTGATATAATCGTGGTCATCAGCGACATGCGAATGCCTGGGATGAACGGGATTGAGTTTGTACGCAAAGCAAAAGAGCAATTCGTAAACATTGCCTATTTTATTTTAACCGGCTTTGAGTACAACGATGAAATATCCAAAGCCCTTGAAGAAAAAATAATTCTGGAATATTTCCGGAAGCCCTTTAACCTGATGCAAATTGAACAAGCTATTGAAAAGGCCATTGCCCAGATAAAATAAAAACAACCCCCAAATTATCTTTGGCGGTTGTTCCGGAAAAATCAAAACCCTCAGTTATTATATTTTGTTGCTTTTATTGCCGCAAATAAGCCGATGCCGAAAGGGCTGCAATGGTTCCGTCGGCTACTGCTGTGGTAACCTGGCGGTAACGTTTTTGGATGCTGTCTCCTGCACCAAATACTCCGGGAGTATTGGTTTTCATCTCCGGATCGACTAGAATCTCGCCTCGTTCATTGACCATCACCACATCTTTTACCTTTTCGGTATTCGGAACATAACCAATAAAAACAAAAATGCCATCGGTTTTAAGTTCGCTTTTGTTTCCAGTGGGTAAATGTTCTATTTCAATTTTTTCAACGGTATCAGCCCCCACAATGGCGCGAAGTTCCGATTCCATAATGAACTCAATCTTTGGGTTGGCTTTTGCCTCCTCAATGGCATATTCAAAGGCTTGAAATTGGTCGAACTGATGCACAATGGTTACTTTGCTGGCATGTTTGGTCAGAGTTACCGCCTCTTCCAGGGCCGAATTGCCCCCACCCACAACTACAATCTCTTTTCCATTGAAGAAATCGCCATCGCAAGTGGCGCAATACGATACTCCACGGCCTTTAAATTCCTGCTCACCTGGAATACCCAACATTCGTGGAGTTCCTCCGGTTGCTAAAATAACTGTTCTGCCTTGAAATGTCTCGGTATCGTTTACTGTAATAGATTTCACGGCTCCTTCCAACTGAAATCGGGTGATCGTCCGGTTACTTTTTATTTTGCAGCCAAATTCCTGCGCCTGTTTTTTCATGGTGGTTACCAACTGGTACCCGCTGGTGGTCTCAACCCCGGGATAATTGGCTATTTCCTCGGTCAATGTCAATTGTCCGCCCACTGCACCCTCGTTAATAATTAAAGTGCTTAGCTTTGCCCGCGAGGCATAAATCCCAGCAGCCAAACCGGCCGGACCGGCCCCCAGGATAATGACATCGTATATTTCGTTGTTCATGTCTTTAATTATAGCATCTGTAATAACTTGAATTCAAAAAGTCGGGCTGTCTCAAACATATTTTTAAAGATACTAATGCTTACAAATTGAGAAAAATGGAACGCAGATGACGCAGATGAAACTGATTTCCATAGATAAAATCTGCGGAAATCAGTTAGAATCAGCTTCACCAGCGTTCTATTTAATTTTTTTTTAAATCTTTCAAAAAGTAAGTTATAAACTTAAAATATCCTCTTTTGAGACAACCCCGAAGAGGATACAATTATTTTGTAAGTTTTGAATCGAGAACTGCCTTAATTTGCTGCGGTGTCAGGATGCTTGACGAAGCATGAGCCACTTTCCCGTTTTTGTAATACATCACAAATGGCAATCCCATAAAACCTTTGCATTCGGGGGCATTGCGGATTACATGGGCATCGGGGCTATCAAACGCCATATCGGCAAATTTGATGTGCTTATAGTCGTCCTCCAACTCTTCCATTGCCTCGTAAACCGGGATACACATAGGGCCCATGCGGCCGCAGCATACCATCACGTTTTCATTCTCTTCGATAAACTTTTTGTGATCATCAGCCGTGATCAGGTGTTTCAAATTGGTCTGTAATTGCATATTTCTAATTTTTAAAAGTTAACTATTCCAAAGCCGATGTATTTGACTGGAGCTTCCCGTTGATGTAATCCTGAATCAGTAATTCAGGCGCCATTTGGGTAGTCCCCACAAACACATTTATCTTGTTTTTAATAAAGGAATGAATGATTTCAGGATTAATTTTATAGGTAACCACGTCGGTTACCTCCAAACCTTTAAACCAAGAAGCAAACTTTTCGATGCTTGAAAAGTTTGGTTGCACCAGTAGGGTATCCACCACCTTTGCATGTTCAATGGTAAACAGGGCATAATGGGTGCAAACGCCAAAGTTGGTACTCAAACAATCTTTCTCAACAGGTATTGCCACTTTTGCCATTGTATTCCATTTTTTAACAGCAGCAAAAGTAATGCAACCAAATCACTCCCTTATAAAATCATGCATTTGAGATTCCAAGCCAAAAATTGAAATAACACAACTTTTTTGTTGTCAAATGGTAAAAACACCAGAAATAATGATTTATTATCGCTTAATATACCCGCCACCCAACAGTTTGTCTCCCGAATAAAAGGCAGCGGTCTGTCCCGGGGCAATGCTCCATTCGGGTTGATTGAATTCCACCAATAGATTCTTTTCGTCTAAAATAGTCACCCTGCTGGGGGCCGATTGTTTCCGGTAGCGGATGCGGGTAATAACCTCCTGTTCAAAATCATCAGGATACAGCAAATGATAATTTTCAACCACCATTTGTTTCTGAAACAAATCGGCCTGCTTGCCCAGTACGATCTGGTTTTGTAAAGCATCAATTTTGGTTACATACCACGGTTCAGTTGGCGACAACCCTAATCCCCGGCGTTGACCCACGGTATAAAACGGGAAACCTTTATGGTAACCTATAAAATCTCCATTCGAATCAACAAACCATCCCTTCTGAGGTTTTAGACCCTCTTTTTGCATTAATCCAATTAATAAGGAATGGTAATTTCCATCAGGGATAAAACAAACACCGGCACTCTCCTTTTTATCATCAAGCACTTTAAAACCTCTGTCAACGGCAATATTGCGTACCTTTTGTTTGGTCATTTGCCCCAAAGGGAACATTGCTTTTTTAAGAATCCCGTGTGTCAATCCCCATAAAAAGAAGGATTGTTCCTTATCGGTATCCACACCCCTGGTGATGTAAACCCGCTGATTGGATTCCCATTTATTTACATAATGCCCAGTGGCAATGTAAGTACATCGGTTTTTTATAGCCTCGCGGTTCAAAACCTCCCATTTCAGTACCACGTTGCATTTGGCACATGGGTTGGGCGTTTTCCCGCGCAGGTATTCCTCTTTAAAATAGGTTATCACCTTTTCATAAAAATCGGGACGGACATCTACCACCTGATGCGGGATACCAATTTTGGCAGCCAGATAGCGGGCTTCGGTAAGGTATGCCGGCTCTGAAATGGAATGAAGTCCATCAGCCATTGACCACAACCGTAACGTCACGCCCATCACATCAAACCCCTGTTCCTTAAGCAACATGGCCGCCACCGAACTATCAATGCCTCCGCTCATCCCCAATAAAACCCGGTTATTATTCATCGCTGCCAAAAAAATAAAAGACAAAGATATTTATTTCGAAAGATGGTTGACCTTTCATTCACAAAAAGCCGCCAATTTCATACAATTACAATCGTAAATGTCAGGTTATAAATCCTCTTTGTTGCCCCCAACGCTTCTGTTTATATGTTCAAAATAATAAAATTGACCCGGGATAAAAGATAATGGCGAAAATACTTGACTACAAAGCTCATTTTTATTAACTTAACACAACGAATTTAAACCGGTAAAATGGAGGTTTCTTATGGACAATGTACTCTTTAAATACTTCGAAAACAGGTACCAGGAATCATCGAACCGATTGAACCTGAAAAACCAGTTTGGGCCGGTTATCACTATTTCGCGACAGGCGGGATGCGAGGCGAAAAAAATCGGCAAACTGCTGGCCAGTGAGCTGAACAGCATGCACAAAGACAGCCCTTGGCGCTGCATCGACAAAGAAATTCTTGAAAAATCGGCCAAAGAGCTAAACCTGCACCCATCAAAAATTGAACATTTTTACAAAGGACAGGAAAAAAGTACATTCATTGATATGTTTGTGGCCTTTAGCAAAACCCACGTGAATGACGTAAAAATTAAAAATACCATTAAAGAGGTGATGATCTCGCTATGCCGCCAAGGACATATTATTTTGATAGGCCGGGCAGGCGCTGCCATTCTGCAAGAACAGCCCAATGTATTGAACATCCGCTTGACAGCCCCTTTCTACTGGCGGATTGAAACCATTATGGCCAACCAAAAAACAACCATTGAGGAGGCCGAAGAATGGGCCATTGATACCGATGAAAAACGGCACAAATTGTTTTATACCTTTTTAGACAAAACGCCTGGGAACCTCGATTACCTGTTCGATGCTACACTTAACCGTCAATCGTATAGTGTGCATCAAACCATGCAGATAATCCTGGAACTGGCAAAACATAAAAACATACAATTGTAAACCTTACCCGTTGGTTTAAACGGGATTTCAGATACATTCACACACTCTGAGAGTTATCAGCATCAGTAGTTTTAGAATACAAATACTGATGCTGATTTTTTATTCCTGCGAAGTATCTACCAAAGTTATAGATTATTCGTCTCTCCACCTTGAATGATTTGGGTAGCAATTATAATCTTAGGTTATCAGTATCCACCCGTTTAAAAATTATCTATCATTCGTTTAGTTTTTCGCTTTTTGTATTAGATATACTAATTAATTATTTTATAATATCGGATATTAATATCCGTATATATTTGATATTTTTGTATTGCGATCGAATAATATTACAAAAACACATGTGTCGTTTTTGACGATATGCCCAATAATTAAATCTTACAACGATGAAAAAGAAAATATTTATATTCCTTTTTATTTTGTTCTCCGCATTGCTAACAACAGCACCGATTCAAGCCCAAGTTCCGTTAAAGCTAGATGCAAAAAGCATGATGTCCATAAATGGTACCTCCTCTCTACATGATTGGGAATCGGACGTTACAACATTACAATTATCTGGAACTGGAAACCCCAAAAATGGAAAACTTACCTCAATAAAGTTTTTATCATTGACTGTCCCAGTAAAATCAATTAAAAGCGGAAAAAGTTTAATGGACAACAAAACTTATGAAGCCTTAAAAGCGGATAAATACCCAGATATAAAGTTCGAACTTGTTTCATCGGAATTTTCTGGAAGTAAAATTAAAGGTAATGGTAAGTTGACAATTGCCGGAAAAACTAACAATATATCAGTAGATGCAGATTATTTATTTACCAGTTCATCAGTGCTTACAGTAAAAGGTACACAAAAAATTGATATGACCAATTTTGAAATTGCTCCTCCAACGGCACTCATGGGCTCCATAACAACAGGAAAAGAAATAACTATCCTTTACACCATAATTATCAATTATTAATCATTTTTAAACATTTTGCTTTATGAAAACTTCTATAAAAACAGTTATTAGCTTTGTAATAACTTTATTGCTGTTTAACGGTCAAGTTAGTTCTCAAAACCAATTACAGTATTGGAGGCCTGCCAATCAGGACGGATTAAATGTATTTGAGGATCCAAAAGATGATACCATAAAATATGATGGTTTCAAAGTACGTGTTGGCGGTGATTTTGCCTTGCAATTTCAGGGTTTGGATCACAGCAGTGAAGTAGACACCTTATATGATTTGGTTTCAAACTTCAATCTCCCAACGGCCAACCTGAATCTCGATGTTCAGTTGGCTGACGGAATGAGAATGCACTTGAGAACGTATCTTTCGTCGCGGCACCATAACGAGGCTTGGGTAAAAGGCGGTTACATTCAAATGGATAATCTTGATTTTATTTATGATGGTTTTTTAGGAGGGCTCATGAATATTACAAACATCCGTATTGGCTTGGATGAATTTAACTATGGCGATGCCCATTTCCGTAGAAGCGATAATGCTCGTACCATTTACAATCCATTTGTAGGTAATTATATTATGGATGCATTCTCTACCGAGGCTTTTGGTGAGGTCACGGTAAATATCAATGGATTTATTGGTGTGCTTGGTGCAACCAATGGCAAACTAAATCAGAATGTAACTGTTGATAGCCGTTATAATTATGATAACAAACTATCATTTTTCGGAAAATTAGGTTACGATAAACAATTGAGCACCGATTTGAGGGTCCGGCTAACAGGGTCGTGGTACCTAAACAACGGGTTATCTACTGGAGGTAACCTTTATGCCGGCGATCGCTCTGGGGCAAGATACTACTCAGTAATGGTGGTTGATGGAGAAGATGATAACTTCCGGAGCGGGCGATTTAATCCTGGTTTTAAGCAAATTACTGCCGTACAAGTAAATCCGTTTGTTAAATATAATGGTCTGGAGGTTTTCGGTATTTTTGAACTCGCCAATGGTGGGAAAGAAGATAACAATGGAAACTATTTACAAATTGCTGCCGAAGCTCTTTACCGTTTTGGTAGTAGGGAACGGTTTTATCTAGGTGGAAGGTTTAACCAAGTTAGTGGAAAGCAAACCGAAGACGCCGAAAGTATTTCCATAAACAGAATTAATTTTGGTGGAGGCTGGTTTCTTACCAAAAACGTAGTTGCTAAGGCTGAGTACGTTCAACAGACATATTCTGGTGATGGTTTTACCGGTACAACCTACCAAGGTGGAAAATTTAATGGCTTTGTACTTGAAGCAGCTATAAGTTTTTAAACAAAAATATTTTAATTTAAAGGCAGAGCGGCAAGATGTTGTTGCTCTGCCTAATTCTTTTAAATGCCCTTAACAGGCTCTTTCCTTACTTAGTCTTACCTTGGTTCTACACAATTTATACTGACTTCCTGAATCTATTAAACTGCAAGGAATTTTCACAAACGGAATGGGAAATACTCTGCCAGGTAGCATTATTCCCCGTAAAAATCGGTTATATTAATTTCAAATTTTTTGTCGCCATTGATTGATATTTTAAGGTTTTTGTACAAAAATTATATAAAGACCTTGTTGTCCTTTTATAATTATTTTTATCTTTGCAACCTTGTTAATATAATTTAAACGATGAATTACCTCGATTCTGCAAGAATTAATAAATGAACTTAAGAAAGATTACTCAAACAAAAAAATAAAACAGATATGTTAGCAAAAAGTACAGAATATGCCATCCGTGCATTGGTATTTATCCAGCTCCAAAACTGGCAGGACAAACGGACCGGGGTGGTTGAAATTGCCAAAGAGATTGAGGCTCCTGAAGCTTTTACTGCAAAAGTCCTTCAAACACTGACCAAACACCGCATCATCGCCTCGATGAAAGGAAGGGGCGGTGGTTTCTTTTTTACAGAAACATCGGATCAAATGACCCTTTTCCAAGTGATTCAGGTGATGGAGGGTGAATCTATTTTTCACAAATGCGGCTTTGGATTAAAAAACTGCAGCGATGCAAATCCGTGTCCGATGCACGACAAATACCGCACTATCCGTGACGGTTTTTTTGCTATTGCTCAATCAGAAACCATCCACTCACTATCTCGTAAAGTTTCCGAAGGTAAAGCGGTTCTGAACCGGGTTTCCTTCCTGAATTAAGCTCTCTGCCTGCATGAATTATTGGTTGAATTTATATAAGAAATTGCACCGCTGGCCGGGACTGATCCTCTCTTTTATCCTTTTATATTTTGGCATCACAGGCATTGTGATGAATCACCGGGAACTCTTTGCCGGCATCGATATTCAACGCAAATACATGCCCGAGGTATATTCGTATAAAAACTGGAACAACGCTGCCCTCAAAGGAAACCTGATAATATCCAACGATAGCATTATCGTTTATGGGAACATTGGCATTTGGGTAACCGATTCCACCTTTAAAAACTACCGCCCCCTCCATGTCGGATTTCCTCAAGGGTCGGACTACCGGAAGGTTTTTGATATACACCGCACACCAAATGGCGATCTTTATGCTGCTTCTCTTTTTGGGCTGTACGCGTACGATACTGTCCAAAAGGTCTGGAAAAAATTTGACCTCAGCCCTGACATGCCCCGATTTGTGGCTGTCGAAAGTATTGGAGACTCGGTATTTGCCTTGAACCGCTCTTATTTATTTAAAGGAAAATCGGAAGGATGTTACACCCGGTTTGAACGGATAGAAATAAATGCTCCTGTGGGCTACCAGAACGATGTTGGAATGTTTGAAACGATGTGGCAAATACATTCCGGTGAAATTTTTGGATTACCCGGTCAATTATTTGTTGACTTTCTAGGACTGATAACCATCTTCTTGTCAACAACAGGAATCATCTATTTCTTTTTTCCGGGTTGGATTAAACGCAGGAAAAACCGCAACAAAACAGCTAAAAAGCTGGTTTCAGTAAACAAATGGTCGCTGAAATGGCACAACAAAACAGGGGCTTGGTTCTTTGCCTTTCTGGTAATTTTGTTTTTTACGGGCATGTTCCTGCGGCCACCGCTTTTAATCACCATAGCAAACACCCGGGTAACTCCTTTAAAATTTTCGCACCTCGATCAACCCAATCCTTGGTACGATAAACTCCGGGATCTTCATTACGATCCTGACAGGCAGGTTTTTCTACTGTCAACTTCAGAAGGAATGTTTTATATGAACAAAAAGAACTACCAGCCCCAATTCATGAATATACAACCGCCTGTAAGTGTAATGGGTATCAATACCTTTGAACCTTACCGCGATGGTGCCTATTTGATTGGTTCGTTCAGTGGCCTTTTTTTGTGGCACCCCTCTTTTCCTGAAATTATAAATTACCCATTGGGAACTGTTTACAAAGAACAAACCGGTAGCCGCCCCATCGGCGATTTTAAAGTGAGCGGGTTTATTAAAGATACCCAGGGAAATGAGTACATGGTTGATTACGACCAAGGAATACTTCCGCTTTATCATCAAAAAAGTTTCCCCAAAATGCCCCAAAATATACTGGGAGAATGCGGGATTTCTTTGTGGAATTTTTCATTGGAGGTGCATACAGGGCGGATTTTTCAAAACATTTTGGGGATATTTTACATCCTGTTGGTTCCACTGAGCGGCATGGCAGGAATTGTGGTGGTTATCAGCGGTTACTTGCTGTGGCGGAAAAAATATAAAACAAAAAACAAAAACAGGATAGCTAATGCATAAGCACCTAAAATACATGATTTTAGGCTTTAACTTCTAGGTGAATTACCTGGTTTGGAAGTGTCACCATCACCTGAGTTCCTTGCTGTGGGGTACTTTTTATTGATAATGTTCCGTGTAACAACGTCACTAGTTCTTTGGTAAGGAGCAACCCCAAGCCGGTGCCTTTTTCGCCTTTGGTTCCTGCCTCGGACTGAACCTGTTCCGGATTGAAGAGGTGGTTCAGTTTTTCCTCGGTCATACCAATTCCTGTATCAATGATCTGATAGGTTATGGCATTTTTCTGAACCGTGTAATGGAACTGAATGGCTGAATTGGAATGAGAATATTTGATGGAATTCCCTAAAATATTTCGTAAAATAAGACCCAGGATATTGGCATCGGTAACCATTTCGTGCGCAACTTCTGTGGTGATTTGCAATTCCACTTGTTTGGTTTCCAGAGCAGGTTGCATTTGGCTAACGATAGACCGATGAAATCCTTCTACATCAACTGCTTTAAACAAGGGATGGATGGCCTCGATCTGGGTCTTGATCCAAACCAAGAGGTCTTCAAACAAATTTAATACATCCTCTGCCGAACAGTGTAAAAGATCAACCATGCGGTTTCTATCGGTGGCGGTTGTTGATTCATCGTCATCTTTTAAATAATCAGCAATGGTATATTGGGCAGCAATCATGTTTTTTAAATCGTGCGAAACCATACTGAACAGTTTGTATTTCGATTGATTAGCTTTTTTCATATCCATATTCATCTGGATAGCCCTTTTTAACATGGAGTCCATTACCTTTGCTACCTGAGTGCCAACTATAGTAACTATAATAAACCATAAATTAATAGCTACCTGCCCAACAGCTTCATAAAAAGAAGAATAATTAAAATTGATGAAAAATAAGAATAGAGCCGAAAGAACAATAGCATATCTAATACGGATGCTAAAAACCACATAGAGGCAAATATTCAACAGAAAAATAGAGACGGTATTGTGAAATAATGCCACCGGATATTCCCGGACAAAATAAGAAAGAACACCTAAAAACAATCCCAAACTCAAAGCATTGAAAATGAGCAGGAGCTGTGTAAATTTTTGCACATCTGCTTTAAATGAAAACCAAATGAGCGGAATGACAATAATGGAAAGATAAATCACCCTGAGGATATTTGTTTTTCGGTAAACCTCAATATCGTCGATGATGGTTTTATCGATAAAAACAAAGCTGAAAATAATAATAAAAACAGAAATGTTCAGAAACCTGAGGTTGAGGGCAGTTCTCTTTTGCATTTCCAATACAATCTCATCATCTATGTCTCTTTCCCCTAGAAGCTTCTTTATCAAATTATTGAAAAAGCCTTTTTGTTTCATTTTTCTGAATTTTCCCCTCAGTTGTTTTGCATCCATTCCAAGATTACAATATACTCTTTCCATGGCTAAAAGTCACCCTTTCTGGAATAGGTTCAAAATTGAGTTAAATCAATAAAAAAACAATGCCATTTAATCCCTGCTGTTTAAGGTACTTCCTCCCTTTTGAATGTCAGTATGTTCCTCATCCTTTAGGAAACGGCAAAATTTTTGTATGGCAACCCGCTCGGATCAAATTTTATCTATCTTTGCGCCAATGACAAATCGACAATTACATATTCTGCTTGTATGGCTACTGGTATTAGGCTGCACAAATGTTTGGGCTCAAGCAGGCCAGGTTTCAACCGCCGGTGATTCCACGCTGGTAAACGCCGACAGCACTATTCCCGATTCCCTCGGCCATCCTCAGGATACGTTAAAAGTTTTACCTTTAACTAACCATGTTGATAATGATACCCTTCGGCAAAAAAATGATACCACCCTTAAAGCTTCAAAATGGGATTTCCTAACAGGGGGTAACGACTCCACCTATTATTCTTTTTATGGTCATTTGCTGAATGTAGATGATTCCATTATCGTAAAACATTGGACATACAACACCGGCATACATGAATTAACGATTTCGGCTTACGATTCTTCCCTTTACGATTTTCACCAACACCAACCGGGTTATCGGTATTCCATAAATAATTCCTATTTGGGAAACATTGGGCTGGCCATGAAATCGAACATCTATTTTGATCCGCAGCCCGCCACTGATTTCCTTTTCATGCAATCTTTTTCAGCCTACACCTTTCAACGTCAAAATGTTGATTATTACAATGTAGCCAAGCCATTCACCAAATTTGGGGTAAATATTGGTCCCAAAGACGAGCAGGATATTGACATTGTGCACACCCAAAATGTAAACCGCTATCTGAATTTTAGCGCCCACTTCAAAAACTATTCTGGCGAAGGATTTTATGTAAACCAGAAAACCCGCAACAATGCCGGAGTATTTGGTGCCTCCTATACCCAGGGAAGGCTGGCTACCCATTTCAATTATATTTTCAACAAAGTTGATGTACAAGAAAATGGCGGCATTACCGATACCTATTTTGTTACCGGCCCCACTTTAGCAACCAAACTTATCAGTACCCGGTTAACCGGAGGGACCAATTATTTTAAAGACCAGCAACTGTTTATTGACCAGAAAATCGGTTTTTTAAAAACCCATGTCCCTGACTCGGCAACCGTGGGCGAATTCTGGTTTAGCCTGCAATACTCGTACGAACAACAGAAAAGTTCCAAAATTTATACCGACGAATCCCATTTGTATCAGGATTTAGATGGAAATAACTTTTACTTGTACCCAAACACCTATAATGCCAGCACCACCTTCGATACCTGCAATTTTAAAATCAGAAAACAAAACATCCGGATTAATTTAGAAGAAAACCCCCGCAGTTATCCATTTATTGGGGCTTATGTGGGTGTGGGGACTGAAAAAATGGAATCCTATTTTTTTAACAAAGATACCCTGTTCAACTATTCGCATGCCTATACCAAGAAAAGCCAATATTTTGAAGGCGGGATGTATCGGCAAAAAGGAGAAAAATTCAGTTTCCTGGCCAATTACCTCATCTACCTGACTGGTTACAAGCAAGGTGATTTTCAAATGTATGGAAATATCCGCCAAAAATTTGGGAGCGGCAAAAACCAAGTAGAGGCTAAGGCCGAAGGAGGTCAATACCGCGAAACCCCCGACTATTTTTTGCAACGGTACTATTCAAACCATTACCGGTGGCAAAACAATCTTAACCCTCAATACCGGACCGAGTTGAAATTTGGACTGGACATCCCCGGATATCATACCAAAATGGGAACCCGGTTCAGTATCCTTAAAGATTATATCTATTTTGACGAATCGGCCACACCAGCACAATACACCAATGCCTTTTCGGTATTCGATTTGTATATCGACAACCGGTTTGATTTTTGGAAATTTGGAACCATTACCCGGTTAAATTATCAAAAAACCACGAATGACCGGGTATTGCCTTTGCCAGAATTTTCAGGCTATTTTTCCCTGTTTTTTCAACCCGATATTTATTTTAAAGATACCGAAGGCCGCATGAAATTCCAGCTAGGTGTAGATGTTACTTATTGGACAAAGTTCCATGGTCCGGCCTATTCCCCGGCATTGGCACTGTTTTACAACCAATCGCAACAAAGTATCGGCAATTACCCCTATGTGGGAGCATTCTGGAATTTTGAGATTAAGCGGTTGCGGTTTTACCTCCGGGGTGAACACCTAAATTACGGGTATATGGAGCGTAATTATTTTATTGCTTCCGGTTACCCGTCGAACCGGTTCGTATTGCGATACGGGTTGGTTTGGACTTTCTACGATTAATATCCCTAACTAAACCTTCTGAAGTTTCTCCTTCGTGTTTTTCTTGTGTGCTCAGCGCCTTAGTAGTAAATAAAAATAAACACTTAGACACGATGACCGCTTAGTTTCACTAAGATTTCGCTTTAGGGCCGCAATTAATTGTTAACTGGAAAGGTGTTTCTCCTTTGTGTTTCTTGTGAACTTAGTGTCTCAGTGGTAAAAAGAATTAACACTTCAGACAAGAAATCAATAAGTTTAATATAATCAACATGTTAGCTTCTATTCCGAAAACTGTAAAAGCTACTATTTAAACGGCAAGTTGTTTAAATCAACATTTCCACCCGAGATAATTATAGCCACCTTTTTACCTGCAAATCTTTCTTTATTCTCAATAATGGTGGCTAGTGGAACAGCTGATGATGGCTCAATCACCAATTTTAAATATTGGTAAACCTGCCTCATGGCCTGAACAATGTTATCCTCGGAGCAGGTTAAAATGTCATCCACTTTTTCGGAGATGATTGAAAAGGTAAAAGGTGACAACGACGTACGGAGCCCATCGGCAATGGTATTGGTGCTTTGTACAGGAATCAATTTTTGCTGATGGAACGAAAGGTATGCATCGTTGGCTTCGGCCGGTTCAGTTCCAAAAACCTTAACATTCTTCCAGATTCCTTTTGCAGCAATGGCCGTGCCGCTTAACAATCCGCCACCTCCTACCGGGGCCATCATTATATCGGGTTCATCTATCTGATAAAAAAGCTCCAAACAAGCGGTTCCCTGCCCACAAACCACATTGAAATTATCGTAAGGGTGAATGAAGGTGGCCCCCGTTTGCTGAGTCACTTTATGTAGCCCCGATTCGCGGGCTTGCAACGTGGGTTCGCAAAAATGGATAATTCCACCATAAGCTTTTACGGCTTCCACCTTTACCGCAGGTGCATTTTTGGGCATCACAATATGAGCTGCCATGCCCTGGAGTGCTGCCGCTAAAGCTAGTGCTGCCGCATGATTCCCCGATGAATGTGTAGCCACTCCACGGGTACGTCCTTCGGCAGTCAATTGTAAAACAGCATGAGTTGCTCCTCGGTATTTGAAGGCGCCCACCTTTTGCAGATTTTCACATTTAAAAAAGAGTTCGCATCTCAACAATTTATTTAAAAGCTGCGATGTAAAAACCGGGGTCCGGTGGATGTATGGCTCAATAACTTTGTGTGCCTGCACAAGGTCACTTAAATGAGGATGATTCATAAAATGTATTTCTTGATAATCACTTAAAACAAACTTAGTATAAATTAGCAAGTCCAATTCTAAAAGAAAAATTAATTTTGGGCTTGGTATTAAAAGTAACAAACTTGTCGATTTAAGCGTCATCGGGTGCGCAAAGACTGACAAATATGGCAAATCAGAAAGTGGAACAGAATTTGTAAAGCAACACCCGGCATTTTTCCACGTAAAAATAATTACATTGAAACGGTTGATTGATGAAACTTAGGACAGAAAATTTGATAAAAAAGTATGGCTCCCGGACTGTTGTAAAAGGGGTTTCGGTGGAAGTGGAAAAAGGTGAGATTGTAGGTTTGCTGGGACCAAACGGTGCCGGAAAAACCACCACTTTTTACATGATGGTGGGGTTAATTACCCCCAATGGCGGATCTATTTACCTAGAAGACACCGATATTACAAAGGAACCGGTTTACAAAAGAGCCAAACGGGGTATTGGTTACCTTGCTCAAGAGGCCTCCGTATTCCGGAAACTGAGCGTGGAAGATAACATTATGACCATTCTTGAAATGACGCAACTCACTAAAGACCAGCAGGCCGAGAAACTTGAAACACTGTTAAATGAGTTTGGGTTGCAGCATATCCGCAAAAGCCTGGGTATCCAGCTTTCAGGTGGGGAACGTAGGCGGACCGAGATAGCTCGCGCCCTCTCCATCGACCCTAATTTTATTTTGCTCGATGAACCCTTCGCGGGTGTTGATCCCATTGCTGTTGAAGACATCCAGGCCATTGTTAAAAAACTGAAAGAGAAAAATATCGGTATTTTGATTACCGACCATAACGTACACGAGACCTTAACGATTACCGATCGGGCCTACCTCCTTTTCGAAGGCAAAATCCTTAAAGCAGGCACTGCTTATGAACTTTCGGAGGATGAACAGGTCCGGAAAGTTTATTTAGGTAAAAACTTTGAACTACGGAAATAATACCCGACTACCTCATAAAATATGATTGACCCAATTACAAAAACCATCCGTTTACTAACCTTCTTTATCTTTTTAGGAACCTCTTTTTTGGCAAATGCACAAGTGACCCGCATCCGGGGAACCGTTTTTGACAAAGAAACCAAAGAGCCGTTACCCTTTGTAAACATTTCATTGGAGGGAACTACCATTGGAACCATTACCGGATTTGATGGACAATTCTTTTTAGAAACCCGCACCCCTGCCAAAGTTTTGGTTGTTTCCTATCTGGGGTATCTGACCTGGAAATCAGCCATTCAGGTTGGCTCTTTTCAGGAGTTTGAAATCTTTCTGGAACCGGAAACCATTGCCCTTGACGAAGTAGTTGTCAAGCCCGGCGAAAACCCGGCTTTCCGTATCCTCCGCGAGATTAATAAAAACAAAAAACGAAACGACCCAACCCGGCAAACCCTCTATCAATACGAGGTGTACAACAAAATGGAACTCGATATAAATAATGTGACTGAAGAATACAAGAAACAAAAGGTTTTCAAACAGTTCCAGTTCATTTTTGATTATGTCGATACATCGGCCATCACCGGAAAAACCTTTCTCCCCATTTTTATTACCGAAACCATGTCGGATTATTATTTTCAGAAAGAGCCAAAACGGCAGAAAGAAATCATCAAAGCCAATAAAATTTCAGGGATGGAGGATGATGTGATTTCTGAGTTTACCGGCAAAATGTATCTCGATTTTAACATCTACGACAATTTTGTCCCCATCATGGGGTTAGAAATGGTAAGCCCCGTTTCATCCATTGGCCAATTGTATTATAAATATTACCTTTTGGACAGTACATTTAGGGGGAATCATTGGTGCTACCAAATATCGTTTCAACCAAAACGCAAACAGGAGCCTGTTTTTACCGGGTATTTCTGGGTACACGATACTACCTATGCCATCGAAAATTATAAAATCCGGATGGCCGACGATGTCAATATTAATTTTGTGAATGACTTTGTGGCCGAACAAACTTACATGTTGGTTGACGATTCCATCTGGTTCCCGCAGAAACAGGAATTATTTATCGATTTTGCGGTAACCAATAAAGAATACGGGTTTTTTGGGCGCAAGACCACTTCGTTCAATAATATTATCATCAATCCCAAACTCCCTGAAAATTTCTTTTCGCCTACCATGTACGAGGAATATATTACCCTCGACAGCGCGTTGTATAAAAAGCCCGAAGAATGGCAGAAAATGCGCCACGAAGAGCTTACCCAACGCGAAAATGATATTTACCAGATGGTGGATTCAATACAGGAGGTACCTTTGTACAACAACATCATCAACTTTATAAATACCCTGGTAACCGGTTATTGGGTAAAAGACCCTATTGAAATCGGTCCATATTATACACTATATAGTTATAATGTTATTGAAGGTCATCGGTTTAAATTCAGCGCCCGAACAAGCAACGCGTTTAGTACAAAATACATGTTCAATGGCCATTTGGCTTACGGGACCCGCGATAAAAAATTGAAATACGGACTGGGGGCAATATATATGTTCAATACATCACCCAGGCAGTGTGCCAATATTTATTATTTCCACGATAATGAGCAGTTGGGCATTACCGATTATGCCTTTTTGAGTGATAATATCTTGTCCACGATATTTGCACGGAAACAAAACGATAAGCTTACTACGGTTGATGAATATGGTGGGTATTACGAACATGAGTGGTTTCTAGGTTTTTCGAATAAATTGAATGTCCGCAACAAACAAATATTTGGTTCCGAAACGGTTTCTTTTAAAAAATGGGATGGAACCGACACGGTAACTGTGAATAAAATTACTACTTCCGAAATATCGCTCAATACCCGCTTTGCTTATAACGAAAAATTTATTATGGGCAAGTTTGAGCGGGTTAGTTTAGGAACCCACTACCCGGTTTTTAACCTTGGAATGACCATTGGAGTGCCACATATCCTTGGTAGTGATTACGAATATTACAAGCTCCATTTGAGCATGGAACATACCGTACCGCTCAGCCCCTTTGGGAATTTGAGGTACATTATTGATGTAGGTAAAGTATTTGGGCAAGCCCCTTTCCCATTCCAACAGTTGCACGAAGGAAACCAGACCTATGCTTACGATGACTACGCCTTTAACCTGATGAACTATTATGAATTCGTTAGCAGCGAGTTTGCTACATTAATGCTGGAGCACCATTTTAATGGTTTTTTCCTAAACCGCATTCCCCTGTTCCGGAAACTTAAATGGCGCGAGGTAGTTACTTCCAAAGTGTTATTTGGCGATTTTACCCAGAGGACCAGCGAAGACCTTTTTTTCCCGGCAGGGCTCTCTGTGCTCAATAAACCTTACATGGAAGCAGGAGTAGGTGTTGAAAATGTGTTCAAATTTTTCCGCATCGATGCTGTTTGGCGTTTGTCATATCTGGATAACAAAAATGCTTTGCCATTCAGCATTCTGGCAAAAATGCAGTTCCGGTTTTAATCCTGTTCAAAATTCAAACCCAGCTTATTTCATGTTTTTACTGAAACAGGCCGGGTTTTTTAGTATTTATCTATGCTCTGGCTGTTAAAACCCAAGTGACATTTGTTCCCCGGGACTTTCTGGTGGAGCAGGAAGATTATCCATATCATCATCAAGCCCCTCTTCAGCTTGAATCAGTTCTTCTTCTAAATCTTCCTCTTTTTGCAAAGGTTCAATCTCAACTACTTTCTTCATCTCATAGTTGGTGAGCCTTTTGCCGCGTGCCTTGTAGCTTTTTACGCCAATAAATTCAGCCACATCAATAATTTCATCTTCGCGGTTGGCGTGTTTCCCTCCAAAAGAGATTTTGAATTGAGGCCATTTTTCATCGGAAAGTAAAATTAATTTTGAGGCTACATTCTCACCAATGAAATTTGTTTCCGTTTTAGTCTCCTCAAAATCAAACCGTTTCAGGTAATTGAAACCCTGTTCGGCGTCGTAAAACACGACCGAAAATATTTTTCCGGGTTTGAATTTCTCAATCCGCAAAATGTTATCCGGATAGTGGTTGCTGATGTCGAAATTGGTCAGGTGATAGTTGCCGTCTTTGGTAACAACCAGAATCTTATCGTCTCCCTTAAATTCACCCAAAAAGGTGCCTCGTTCTTCGGTGCTCAGCCGCAATACCACATCGTCGAACCAGATTTTTAGTCCTCCCAAGGTAGAAACCCCCGACTCTTTCAAAACAATCCGGTGAACCTGGTGGCGGGTTAAGATGTTACCCAAACTTTGCCTGCCTTTGATAGCCAATTCGCTAAAATCAACTTCAAAAATCAGCTTTTTCAACTTCGGACGGGGCTTCAGGTAAATTTTTATAATCTCGGCTTCCCCGTTGGGGTTGGCACTGAAATACAGAAGGCGTGAACCTTCCGTACCTTTGGTCACATCGTATTCCTTGTCGCGGGTAATCCCTTTCACGGGGAAACGTTTCATAAAGGTCTGCCCATATTTGCCGTCGCGATAAACTACGTTGTAAATGGTGCGGTCGTCGTTCTTTTTAAATACCGCCACATGTTCAATATCTTTCCCCACAAATACCTTGTCGGCGGCTTTGGTTATAATGTACTTGCCATCCTGTTTAAAGACAATAATATCGTCGATATCGGAACAGTCGGCAACAAACTGTTCTTTTCGCATGGATGGCCCGATACCGATAAATCCCTCCTCATAATTGCAATAGAGTTTTTCATTGGCAGCAACAACTTTGGTGGCTTCAATATTTTCAAAGCTGCGGATTTCGGTTTTGCGTTCCCGGCCTTTTCCGTGTTTCTTTTTAATCTGCCGGTAGTAATTGATGGTATATTCAACCATATTGTCAAGATGGTTTTTAACTTCTACCATCTCATCTTCCAACCGCCGGAGCAGGTCTTCAGCTTCCTGGGTTGAGAATCTCAGGATGCGGCGCATCTTTATTTCAAAAAGCTTTTGAATATCCTCAACAGTCACCTCGCGCACAAACTGCTTTTTAAAAGGTTCGATGCGGTTAAAAATGTGCTGGATGACAGATTCGTAATCTTTCCCGTTTTCGTATTCTTTATCCTTATAGATACGCTCCTCGATAAACAGTTTTTCGAGCGACGACATGTGCCACGTTTCCTGGAGTTCGCCCAACCGGATGAGCAGTTCCTGCCTAAGCAGTTCCATGGTATATTGGGCATTATGCTTTAAGATTTCGGTCACACCCAAAAATTTAGGCCGGTCGTCTTCAATAATGCAGCTATTGGGCGAAATGGAAAGTTCGCAGTCAGTAAATGCATACAGCGCATCAATGGTCTTATCGGGTGACACTTCGTTGGCCAGGTGAACCAAAATTTCAACTTCCGCCGCGGTATTGTCATCAATTTTCTTGATTTTTATTTTCCCTTTTTCATTGGCTTTCAAAATGGTTTCAATGAGCGAGGAACTATTCTTTCCAAAAGGAATGTCCTTAATAACCAGTGTCTTTTTATCGAGCTTCTCGATGCGCGAACGAACCTTAACCACTCCGCCGCGCAACCCATCTTTATATTTGGTAAAATCGCCCAATCCACCTGTCGGAAAATCAGGAATCAGCTCAAAAGGTTTGCCTTGCAGGTGTAAGATGCAGGCATCAATCAGCTCGTTAAAGTTGTGAGGCAGAATTTTTGAAGCCAAACCTACTGCGATACCTTCTACACCCTGAGCCAAAAGCAACGGGAACTTTATCGGAAGGGTAACCGGTTCCTGGTTCCGGCCATCGTACGACGACTTCCATTCCGTAATTTTTGGGCTAAATACCACGTCGAGGGCAAACTTCGACAAACGGGCTTCAATATACCTGGGAGCCGCCGCACCGTCGCCGGTGTGGATGTTTCCCCAGTTTCCCTGACAATCAATCAACAAATCCTTTTGGCCCAATTGCACCAACGCATCCCCAATGGAAGCATCGCCGTGGGGGTGAAACTGCATGGTGTTTCCGATAATGTTGGCCACCTTGTTGTAGCGCCCATCGTCGAGCCGTTTCATGGAATGCAGGATGCGGCGCTGAACAGGTTTTAACCCGTCGTTGATGTGCGGTACAGCACGTTCCAGAATCACATACGAGGCATAATCCAAAAACCAGCTTTGATACATACCGCCGATATGCGAGATGTGGGTCAGGTTATCGGTTTTAACATCCTCTGGTTCGTGCGATTGACCGTTTCCGGGCTTTAATTCTTGTGCTTCTAATTCTTCCGACATATATTTTGTTACTGTAAGAATTCCGTAAGTAAAAACCTACCGGCCTTCTTTAAATTCTAAAATCTAAACTTCAATTTCCTCTTCAATTCGCAGGTTTTCAATAATGAACAGTTGCCTTTCGGGAGTATTGTTCCCCATGTAAAACTCCAGAAGTTCGGCAATTGAATCCCCTTTTTTAAGATTCACGGGGTCAAGCCGGATATCTTTACCGATAAAATGGACGAATTCATCGGGCGATATTTCTCCAAGTCCTTTAAAACGGGTTATTTCAGGATTGGGTCCCAATTCTTTGATGGCTGCATCGCGCTCCACATCAGAATAACAATAATTGGTCTTTTTCTTATTCCGGACCCTGAACAACGGGGTTTGCAGGATATACAGGTGCTTGTTTTTAATCAGATCGGGGAAAAACTGTAAAAAGAAAGTGATGATCAACAACCGGATGTGCATCCCGTCCACGTCAGCATCGGTAGCTATTATTACATTGTTGTAGCGGAGGTTTTCCATGTCCTCTTCAATATTCAATGCTGCCTGCAGAAGGTTAAATTCTTCGTTCTCATATACAATTTTTTTGGTCAATCCATAACAGTTCAAGGGTTTTCCTTTCAAACTGAATACAGCCTGGGTGTCCACATCGCGGCTTTTGGTGATGGAACCACTGGCCGAATCGCCCTCGGTGATAAAAATGGAGGTTTCCAATTTCCGGTCGTGGCTCGAATTGTAATGTACCCTGCAATCGCGAAGCTTCTTGTTGTGCAGGTTGGCTTTTTTTGCCCGTTCACGTGCTAACTTTTGAATACCGGAAATGGCTTTCCGTTCTTTTTCCGATTCCTGAATTTTTTTCAGCAATATGTCGGCCACATCGGCGTGTTTGTGCAGAAAATCGTCGAGGTGCTTTTTCAAAAAATCGCCAATAAACTGCCTTACCGACGGTCCTTTAGGTCCCATATCTTTGGAACCCAGCTTGGTTTTTGTCTGTGATTCAAAAACAGGTTCCTCCACCTTTATGCTGATGGCCGCGCTGATAGACGAGCGTACATCAGCCGGATCGAAATCTTTTTTATAAAATTCGCGGATGGTTTTTACCAGAGCTTCGCGGAAAGCAATCAAATGGGTTCCCCCCTGAGTGGTGTGCTGCCCATTCACGAACGAATAAATCTCCTCGCCGTAATGCTGCCCGTGTGTCATGGCCAATTCAATATCGTTATCCTTAATATGGATGACTGGATAAATACCCGGTTCGCTCATGTATTCGTCGAGCAGATCGCGCAAACCGTTTTTTGAAACAAACCGTTGTCCGTTCAAATTAATAATAAGCCCGGCGTTCAAAAAGGTATAATTCCGCAAAAGCGTCTCAACATATTCCGAAATAAAATGGTAATTGCCAAACAATTCCTCATCGGGATGAAATGTGGTTAACACCCCGTTGGGCTCATTACTTGGCACAACTGGAAATTCCTCAACCATTTGTCCACGGGAATAATCCACGGCTTTCACCTGACCTTCGCGGTAACTTTTAATGCCAAATTTTACCGATAATGCGTTAACCGCTTTGATACCTACTCCATTCAGTCCGACCGACTTTTTAAATGCCTCGGAATCGTATTTGGCGCCGGTATTCATCTTGGAACTCACATCCACCAGTTTTCCTAATGGGATTCCACGCCCGTAATCGCGGACAGAAACCTCATGGTCGGTAATGATTATATCAATCTGTTTCCCGTTGCCCATCATAAACTCATCAATGGAGTTATCGAGCACCTCTTTAATTAAAATGTAGATACCATCGTCGCGTGACGAACCATCGCCCAACTTCCCAATGTACATTCCCGGACGGCGGCGGATGTGCTCGTACCACACCAGTGTTTTAATATTATCTTCGGTATAAACAGCGGTCATAACACAAAATTTTGCACAAATATAGTTAATTGGTCATGGCATTGATACCACGTTTTTTCAACAGCCTGTTCATAAACTTAGCATAAAATATGCGCTTAATACATTCATAAACAAGTTTATAACAAGAAAATACTCCCCGTAACTGCTGCAATTGGGGTACAATATTAAGTTTTCAACAAAAGTTATAATGTATTGGTTAATTATATCTTTGCCATTTATTTTTAACAATTATGTTTGGGTTCAACTTATCGAAAAAACACTGGCAATGGATTACCTTGCTGGCTTTGGCCCTTATTTGGGGCTCATCCTTCATCCTTATGAAGAAGGGGTTACGATCGTTTGGGTTTATGCAGGTTGCTGCTTTCCGCATATTTTTTGGTTTTGTTATTTTAATTCCCATGTATTTTAAAGCGGTAAAAAAATTAACCCACACGAATTGGATTCATGTAGTAATAACAGGCTATGCCGGGGTTTTCTTTCCGGCGTTTTTATTTACCAAGGCACAAACACAAATATCTAGCTCTTTGGCTGGAATGATAAATAGTCTGGCTCCCTTTTTTGCTTTAATTACCGGATTAATTATTTACAAAAACCGCCCTGGAAAATGGCAATACCTGGGTATTTTATTGGGATTTATCGGGGCCATTGGGCTTATTAGCCGGGGAAACATTATATCTTCACTCGGGAACATCAATGGTTATGCCCTTTATGTGGTTATTGCTACTATTGGTTACGGAATTAATGCCAACGAGATACGATATAAGTTGAAAGGGTTAAACGGTGTGGAAATTACCTCGCTGGTATTTTTGTTTATTGGCCCGCCGGCAGGGATTTATCTTTTAACCAGTGACTTTTCATCTGCTTTAGCCACCGAAAATTGGCCATTGAACTTGTCGTTCATCTTTATTTTAGCGCTTTTTGGTTCGGTTATTTCACAGTTCTTTTTCAACAACCTAATCCAACACACCTCAGCCCTGTTTGCCACTTCAGTTACCTACATTATCCCGTTTTTTGCCATTTTGTGGGGCTTGGCCGATGGTGAAAGTATCACCTTGCTTCAATTGGCAAGTATCAGTTTGGCGCTTTTGGGAGTATGGCTGGTGAATAAAAAATGAGTTAAGGATTCATGTTTATTAATCAGACAATCAATTTAATTCCTGAGCAATTTTAGTAAAAAGCAAAAGTCATTATTTGCGATAATTACTGTTTTCCTTGCTTCTCTGGCAAATATTTCCAAAAACGTTTGGGCAAGAATTGCTTGTGAAGCTTGGGATTTATCCGTTCTTTAATGCACATGGCATCAAAATAACTTTTCCATAATTCCTGAAACTGCTGTTCTCCGTCGGCTAAAACAGAGGCATCCACATTTCCGGTTGTAAAGTCTATCTGGCTGTCGATAAAATGGATTTCGGTGGTTTGGTATAAATCGTAAAAAAAACCATAATTGCGGCGGGTGTCATAAATTACCCACTTTTGATCGGCAAAGCGTTTCTCAAAATGGTCAATGGCAAGCGGAAGCACGTTGTATTGAGGATCGAACGAGGCATAATAAATTCCATCAACGGTTTTTTGAAACCTTACAAACATCAGAATACGCTGGGCTTCGCGAACCACCTTTTGCCTGAGTTTGTAAAGTTCCACCACATCGGTTTTTCCAAAATCGGCTTCCACATTTAGGTCCGTTCCAAAAACCCTGCGGATGAAGGTGAGCATCCACAGTTCCACTTCGGGTTTTTCCGATAAAAACGCGTGATACAGCATCAAGGCGGTTTTCTCCGAAACTTTTTTATGAATGCCTTTCCAAACCCGTTCTGCTTTTGTATCGTTGGTTATTATTTTGTGCGAATACCCGAATAAACCCTGGTTTTGCTCGTCAATAATTTTATCGGGAATGCTTTTCAATTCAAAGCATTCAAAAACCAACGTCAGAAATCCTTCAAAGGTTTTATCGTATATCCAGGTATTCATGCGGTGCAAAAAACTATTTAGTAAAATGTTCTTCGGTAAACAGCTTTAACTGTCCGGGGTGCTTTTCCTTCTTAGTCTTTACTGGCTTTTCAGTGAGCGCCTTTTTTACATATTCTGGTTTCATTTCGTTTATTGTTAAGGATGATAATTCGTTACAGGTGATAAAATATTGGGCCCGCTTCATTACAACTCCCATTTTTTGGAGTTGATAGGAATTTAAGCGCCCGTATTGCCTTCCCATGACAATCATTTTCGCCGATTTAACGCCAATCCCCGGAATCCTCAGGATCATTTCGTAATCGGCTTTGTTAATGTCGATGGGGAAAAGCCAGGGATTCCGCAAGGCATAACTAAGTTTCGGATCCACTTCCAGATCAAGGTTCGGATGCGTTTCGTTTACCAACTCATCGGCCTTAAAATGATAAAAGCGCATGAGCCAGTCGGACTGGTACAACCGGTTTTCACGAACCAAGGGCGGAGCTGTTAGGGCTGGCAGCCGCTGGTCGTAGTCGTTTACCGGAATGTACCCTGAATAGTACACCCGCTTTAACTGTTGCTTTTGATAAAGCAGGGTTGCCAACGATAAAATTTGCTGATCGCTGTCGGGAGTGGCGCCCACAATTAATTGTGTACTTTGCCCGGCGGGCGTAAACTTTGGTGTTGAGTGGAATTTACGTTTATCTTCGGTATTTGCCAAAATGCCCTGCCTGATGGAATTCATGGGCGAAAAGATACTTTCGTAATCCTTTTGCGGAGCCAGCAGTTTCAGGTTATTTTCCGATGCAATTTCAATATTCACACTCAAACGGTCGGCGTACAAACCGGCTTCGCGCACCAATTCGGGGCTGGCTCCCGGAATGCTTTTTAAATGGATGTATCCGTTGTAACGTTCCTCAGTACGGAGCTTTTTTGCCACTTGAGTCATCATCCCCATAGTAAAATCGGGGCTTTTAACCACACCCGAACTTAAAAACAATCCCTCAATATAATTTCGGCGATAAAATTCAATGGTGAGGCTTACCAACTCATCTACGGTAAATGCAGTACGCGGAACATCGTTGGTTTTCCGGTTGATGCAATAGGCACAATCGTACTGGCAATGATTGGTCATCATTATTTTCAGCAACGACACACACCGTCCATCCTCGGTAAAGCTGTGGCAAATGCCCCACGGAGCCGCATTTCCCAAGCCACTGCCAGAATTTGGACGGTTGCTTCCGCTCGATGCGCACGAAACATCATATTTTGCAGCCCCGGCAAGTATTTTAAGCTTCTCTAGTGTATCGGGTTTTATCATCCAAATTTTTTGTATATTTGCTAATTATAATTGAATGCTAATATTATTAGCAAATATACAAATGAAATTGTACAAACCAGCATTCTTGTAATTTTTTTATGGAAAATATTTTAGGGAGCAACATTAAAAACCTTCGGCGCCGGAAAGGGCTCACCCAGGATCAATTGGCCGATAAAATTGGTGTAAACCGCGCCATGATTGGTTCGTACGAGGAAGGACGGGCAACACCAAAACTATCGGCACTTAGCACCATGGCGCATTATTTTGGTGTTACGCTCGATGAGTTGGTAAATACCAATGTTACAATGCTTGCAGAAAACGAACCTGCCAAAACCGATGTTACGGGTAAAAACCTGCGGATACTGACCACACTGGTTGACCGCGATAATCGGGAATTAATTACTTTGGTGCCTGTAAAAGCATCGGCTGGCTATTTAAATGGATATGCCGATCCTGATTTTATTGAAACATTGCCCCGGTTTTCGGTTCCGGTACCTGAACTTAGCCGCGAACGGACCTACCGGGCTTTTCAGATTAAAGGCGACAGCATGGAACCCATTCCCACCGGTAGTTATATTTTGTGTGAATACGTGTTAAACTGGAACGAACTGAAAGAGGGACAATGTTATGTTTTGCTCACCCGCGATGAAGGAGTTGTCTATAAGAGGATTTATAAATCAGACGAAGAAAAATTGTTGTTAAAATCGGATAATCCGGAATATGCCCCGTATGAAGTTCCCATTGAAACGGTTTCGGAAGTATGGAAAGCCTTGGGTTACCTGAGCTTTACCCTGCCCGATGCCCAGGATATGAACCTGAACAAGCTCACCCACATGATGTTTGAGCTTAAAAATGAAATCAATGCCATTAAAAATAAAGGAACCGATTCGTAAAATAAGGTTTTCCTTTCGGGAATGGTCAACTTCATATTTTTTACCGCAACGCCTAACGATTATATAACTCTAATAAAAGTATAATTACTATACTACTTGTTTATCTGATTTCTAACTTTATTGGTTAAATAATATCCACCTGTACGTTTAGCTCCTTTATACTCAATTATACCAGCTTCTCGTAATTGTTTTATATATCTCTCCAAACTTTTAGCAGGTATATCAATCAGTTTTTCTATATCTGCAGTTCTAACTCCACTTTCTTTATAAAGCACTAATAGAATCCTTGTTATCTTATCTTTTACATCTGCTGTTATTCCCTCAGTTATTCCCTCAGTTATTCCCTCAACTTTAGCAATAACTCCTTTACCTATTCCCTCAGTTATTCCCTTGATTATTCCCTCACTCTTCCTATTATGTGCAACATCAGGAAAAGTAACTGTTGTAGTATTCTCATTTTGTTTCCATAGAGGAACTTTAAACTTATTCTCCTTACAATCCCTAATCATTCTTTGTGTTCCTGTTCCAAGCATTTCAATATACTTTCTGTAAAAACACATTTGGGCAATATCAGGATTACGTAGAATCGAATTATGTTCAACTTTTAAATCAGCAACAGTAATGCCATCAGGTAAAGCACCATAATTACTAATTTCTGTTCTATCGGCGTAAATAGATATTTGCAAAAAACCTTTCACGGAATTGTAATCTCTGTGCACAATAGCATTCAAAATACCTTCTCGCAAAGCCAATACAGGATAGTTTGGTTTGTCTGTTCTTAAAAGCCCTTTAACAGTAAGGTTTTTACCATAAACAATATCAAGATATTCAAATATTGTAGTGATATTTTTAAAGACATTGCCTTCAACCAGTTTGTCATCAATAAACTGGTTACCTGATGTTTTAGAAGGATGGAGTGTCAGTCTGATTCTTGATTGCGGAATAAAACGTATTGGATTCTTACCAAACAACACCATACAGGCATTGGTAATGTTGCCATTCTGAAGTAAACCAACCTGAATCAAAAAATCTTCTACATCTTCAATTTTAGCATCTTTCTTATATTCCTTATACAGATTAATGGTTTGTTTAATTTCTGCTGTATCTAAATCTGTCAATTCTGCACCTAACACTGGCATTCTTTCCCAATGAAAATCGGCTTTCTTGCGTTGCGAAATAAGATTTGTCAGCTTATCAGGACTGGTAGTTCGAGTTGACTGACCAATTCTGTTGTAAATAATACCTTTATATTGATAAGGCTTTCTAGCTCCTTCCCATACACTGATTAAAAGAACTTCCTTTTGCTTGTAAGTAATTACCTGAACCGAAATAGGTGCTGTGGGTTTAATTAAATCTACCAAAGCATTTTGTATAGTTGTAGATTGTTGTTCTGCATGTTCTACACCTAAAACCTTTTTATTATCGTCAATTCCTACCACCAAATCACCACCTTGTGTATTGATAAATGAGGTAATAGATTTTGCAATGGCATCAATGTTTGGTTGTGGTTTAAACTCCAAACGGACGCCTTTTTTCTGTTGCAATAGATTTTCTATGATAAAACTATTTTCCATTGTTGCTCTTTGTTTGGTTCATTACTTCATTGATAAAATCTTTGTCGGTAAACTGGGCATTGATATAAACCATCATTTCATCCAAACGATAAAATTCCTGTGCCCAATTACCATTACGAAGTGTAACGGGGACATGATTTTTAATCACATATTCATACATTTCTATAGATAGCTTGTCAAAAAGCCGATTGTCAGTGAATATTATTTCATCACCGCTTTTAAGTTTCATTTTCTTTAAAAGTAGTCTGGTGTAGACAACATCACGATGAACCAAAAACCAATAAGGTTTTTTTAATCTTATAGCTTCCTTTATTTCTTCAAAGGTGATGTTCTTCTCTCCAATGTTACCGGTACCACAGTATGGACGAATAATTCCCAAAAACAAGTTGCATTCACCTACTGCTTTAAGGCAGTTGTCCAAGTTTGACAAGTGTGGGTTTACTTTAATGCTACCATAATGAGAATTAAGCACCTCATAACCCAAGGTGTTGAACTGGGCAACTATTTGTGAGATTTGATCTTCAAATCCATACACTGTTGAACCAACCATTATTTTTATTTTATTCTTTTTACTCATGCTTCTAAATACCTCATTCTGATTTTGCTCTTTGATAGTGGTCCCTTTATTAAATGTACCCCAACTACTGTTTAACTGTCTTTATCTTCCCAAATGGGGTCGTATAGCCCCAATAAAAAATGGAATTATACAGCAAAAAGGTCGATATAGGTTGACAATAAGTTGGTTAACCGTTTCCAAAAATACCATAAAAAACAGAACTTTCAAATTATTGACGGGAGCCCGGGAGTTCATTGCTAATTGTTATACAGGAGACCGGAAATTAATGGATTTATTGGAGTGTTCTATAATTCAGGGATTCACTTTCAAAATTGTTGTAACTTTGGTTCAGTTTGTTTCGTCCATGAACTACGATAAAAAAATTACGATGCTCAAATTACCTATTACTTTATGGCTGTTGGCTTTACCCTTTGTTGCATATATGCAAGAAATCACAGGTACGGTCACCAATCAGGAGGGAGAGCCCATCCCGTATGCCACCATCTATATTGAGGAACTACAGACCGGCACCAGCACCAACCAGCAGGGGAAATACAATTTAAAGATAAAACCCGGGAATTACCATCTGAATTTCCGTTCCATTGGCTTTGCCCCACAAACCAAAGAGGTTCTTATGGGAAGTTCGCCTCTAGCTTTAGATGTAGTGTTGCCCTGGCAGTCGTACATTTTGGCGGGAGTTACCGTTCGGGCCGATGCCGAGGACCCCGCCTACTCGGTGATGCGTAAAGCTATAGCCCGTGCTCCCGGCTTTTTAAAGATGGCCGATTCATATACATCACAGGTGTATATAAAAGGTTCGGTCAAGGCATCAAAAATACCTAAAATATTTGCCAAACGGATGGTGGTGAATGGGGAAAACCCCAAAGAGGGCGAAACGTACGTGAACGAATCCATCAACCGTATCCGCTTTAAGGCACCCAATAATTATGAACAGGAGGTGATTTCGGTAAACAATACATTCCCCATGGGTGAAAGCGAAGTACCGGTTATTGGTTTAATTTCGGGTAGCATTTATGAATCACAGGATGATTTTTACATTTCGCCATTTGGCCCCAATGCTTTTTCGCACTACACGTTTAAATACGCCGGATTGTTGCAGGATGGCGATTGGTTTATTGATAAAATTCAGGTGATCCCCAAACGGAAAAGCAAATTGCTGATGGAGGGTTATCTGTATATTGTGGAAGATTTATGGTGCTTGTATAGTTACGATATCAAACTCAGCCCGCCTTACAGCGACCTGAAAATTAAGCAACACTATGCTCCGGTGGCCGGAAATAATTATTTCCCTGTGAATATGTTTGTGGAAGCCGATATCAGCTTCATGGGCATTAAAGCATCTGGAACCTACACCACTACATTCAAATACGATTCGGTGGTGTTGAACCCAATTTTTAGCCAAAAAAAGATACAAAAGGCGATAACCTACAACTTAGAACCTACCGTTCCTGTTGAAGCTGAGGCTCCCAAAGATCCTAAAATTGCCGAAATAGATGCCAAATTGGAGAAACTCTATCAGACCGAAGAGTTGACCAACCGCGAAATGACCGAAATGCAGAAACTGATGGCTAAAAAAGCCTCTTTGCTCGAAGAAGAGCAGCGTACCGATCCGTTGGAACTGACTTCGGCCTACAAGCAGATTAAAAGTAAAAACGCGTTGATCCGCGATTCCATATACTGGGATTCGGTAAGGCCGGTACCTGCATCGGCCGATGAAAAGTTTAGTTACCAAAAAAAGCTGGAACAACAGGCTAAAGAAGATTCTACCCCAAAATGGAAAAAAGCGTTGAGAACCGCCGTATTTGGAAACTACGAATGGGAACGGAGCAAAAAGTTTTATACGTTTTATCCCGGGTTGCTCAATGTGCGCAACGTAGGTTTTAATCCGGTCGATTCGTGGCAATTGGAACAATCGCTTAAAATGCGCTGGCGCATTGATAGTTTGCGGACTACCGAGCTTAAAGGTATGGTTGGGTACAGTTTTGGGCGGGAAGCTTTTTACACCAAACAAAACCTCACGCTGTGGTACAACCCCATGAAAAGGGCTGCCTTTATAATTGATGCCGGGTATCTTTCGCAGGATTTTAAGACCCATTTGGGAGCCCCCGAACCCATCTCGGCCTTGTATAACCTGTTTATGAAAGAATCGTTTATCAAATTTTACCACGATAAATATGTGGATTTAGAAAACCGGATAGATATTGCCAATGGCTTCTATTGGGTTGCAGGTGGGAAATGGCAACAAGCCGATTCGGTTGGGAATTCCACCAATTTTTCGGTGCTCTATCCCAATGCTGGTTACGATCTGAATATTCCCGAGGGGCAAACCGCAAGTTTGTCGGCATTTTCATCAAACATGATGTTGCAATTCAGGACCAGTTTTGAATACACGCCTTTTTACTATTACGAAATTGAAAAGGGGGTTAAGCACTATCTGAAATCGGACTGGCCGACTTTCCAATTGGGTTATAGAATTGCAATCCCGGTAACTGGTGACTATTCAAAATTCCAGAACGTGGAATTGTTCGTCCGCCAGGATATTGACTTTTATACGGTTTCGTCGTTATTCTACCAGATAAATGCCGGCATCTATTATGAAAAAGAAAACATGCATTTTTCATCATTTAAACATTTTAAAACCCTGGAGGAGCCATTTACCACCCGTGACTTCAAACGGGGTTTTTTTCTTATGGATACTTATGGTTACAGCACCAATTCAAAGTATCTGGAAATGCACACACAATATACAACACAGTTTTTATTGCTCAAACTCCTTCCATGGATAAGCAACCAGTTATGGACCGAAAATGTGTATGCAAGTTGCTTGTTCACCGATGAATCACGGCCTTTCTACGAATTTGGTTATTCCATTGGGCAAATTTTATTTGCAGGGGAAATAGGGGCATTCACTTCATTTAAAGGAGCAAACTTTGATGGATTCGGAGTGAGGGCTACCTTTAAGTTTGATTAATTAATTTTCATTTTTAAATTTGCAATTTTAAAAAATATTCCTGCCTGTTGTAAAAATTAGAGTAAAAAAAGGATGCGATCCCCTAACCATTTTTTTACTATAACGCCTTATCACCACTATTCTGATAGTTAAGGAAGGTGTAAATATTTATAGTACGTGAATGTGTACCTAAAAGCAAGTATAAAATATTGATACATCATGAGTTGTCGTTCTAAAAAAAATACTATATTTGACAGAATAACAACAAAAAAGGTATGGACATCCGGACATTTTTAGTGATCATATCATTAACTAATTTTTTGATCTTTTCATTTTTTGTTTACTATTCCTTAAGTAGCCGGAGCAGGAATCGTATTTTTGAAATATACGCTACTGGCAGATTGTTGTTAGGTTTTGCTTGGCTCCTTTTATCCCAACAAGGTAATATTTCCCATGAACTTTCTGTAGGCCTTGGAAATGTGCTGTTGATTCTCGGGGTTACCATTGAAATGTATGTAATTTCTTCGTATCAGCATCTGCCACAGCAAAAATCCAAAAAGCTTTTTATCTTCCTCGGATTTTTCGCATCACTCGTTTTTATTTTTGCAGTGCAACAATCCGATAACATTAGAATTGCTTTTGCCTCATTTATCAACGCGGTCATTTTACTCGTTGGAAGTTTACGGGTACTATCGCAAAAGAAAGAAGGTAAAATTCATTACTTGCTTGGAGGAATATACTTATTTCTAGCTATTACCCTTTATGGCCGAGGGGTTGTGGCGAGCTTCTTCCGCTTTGATATGAATTTATTGTCCCAGGGGTTTGTACAATCGTTGACTTTTATCTCCTTCTTATTGGTCACCTACATCGGAAGTATTTTATTGATGCTCCTTTTAAAAGAACAAGATGACAAAACCCTTCATCATAAAGCTGAGGAACTGAATAACACCAATAAAGAACTGGAAGCCACCATTGCATCCAAAGACCGGTTTTTGTCCATTATTGCCCACGACTTGCGAGGCCCCATTGGAAATATTGCCCAAATGGCAGAATTGTTAAATGATGCGGCTCTAAAATTGACGAAACAAGAAAAGGATGACCTGCAGAAAAGCCTTTTCCGGAATTCTTCAAAAACCTTTGAATTGTTGGAAAATCTTTTGAGTTGGGGCCGTGCCCAGTCGGGTAGTTTTCAGGTAAAAATAGAACCCATACACTTACAAGCGTTGGTGAATCAGGTTGTTTTTCAGTTGCAGGGACAGGCTAACGATAAATCCATCACTATCCATACAGGCATTGAAAGTCATGTAAGAGTCATGGCTGATTTTGAAATGATTCAGGTTGTGGTTCGCAACCTGTTATCGAATGCCATAAAATTTACACACGATGAAGGTAAAATTTATATTTCTTCAGCCAGCGATGGGGATAGGGTGCGCATTACCGTTAAGGACACCGGAAAAGGAATCCCTTTTGATATTCAACAGCATTTATTCGATGCAGAATTCAGCCATTCAACCTTAGGCACCAATAAAGAAAAAGGTACCGGTTTTGGATTAAAAATCTGCAAAGAATTTGTGGAAAAAAACCAAGGTAGAATGGAAATTGAGAGCATCCCCGATATGGGAAGCACCTTCAGTTTCACGCTTCCACCCGTCATGGAATCCGTCAATTAATCATTCCTCAATTTTATGGATTGGTTGTTTATAATATTCTAATGAACACCTATCCAAGTGCTTATAAAAAAGCATATCTGTATCAGCAGTCCCTTCAAGTTTGTTATTCCTGCCAGGTCATTCCCAGCCCACAGCACTCATGGGGGTACCATTTCCATGCTTTAAAAATCCATGACACTTGCAGATTTTCCATCGTTTCAAAAACAGATTTCTGTTTAAAACGCCCTGAGTGCCCGGTTGAATTATTGGATCCGTCTAAAAAATAGATAGTTGAATATTTTGGTTCAATCCAATTAATTCTGCATCTTTGGGACTGTTTTAAAAAAAGAACAATGAAAGGGTCATTTTCAGCTTTTATTTTAATCTTGATAGTAGCAACAGGTTGCATCTCAAATAAAGCGGCATTTCAAAAAGATAATCCGAACAACGGATCAAAACTGGTTATATCATACCAACAAGCCGATACCACCAATCCAAAAGCACCAGAATATAGCGTGGAACTGTATTCAAACAAGCAGATGTTTTTGTATGCAAAGAAGAACCTTGATAAGTCCGGCAAATACATGCGGTCGCTCTCAAAGGCAGAGTATGAACAGGCTGTTGAAACATTCATAAAAATGGATTTTTTCAAGTTCGATGCTGAGAGTTGCCCTTCGGAACTTGAGCAACCCGCAAAATACCTCTTTTTTGCCTATCAGGGAAACGAAAAGAAAATCAAGGTGTGCCACGATTCACCCGAAGGACTTAAAGAACTGGAATTCTCCATCCAATCGTTTCTTGATAGGGTTGGTTGGGAAAAACTGACGTGGTAATGCAATTTGCCTCCCCATTAGTCCACGGCCGACTCATTCAACGCTACAAACGCTTTCTGGCAGATGTTGAACTTGATAATGGTGAAATTGTTGTAGCTCACACTACCAATTCCGGTTCCATGAAAAGCTGCCTGGTTCCGGGTGCCGATGTCTATCTTTCGCCTTCACCCGACCCCAACCGCAAAACCAGGTTCACTTGGGAGATGATTTTAATCAATGGGCAATGGGTAGGAATCAATACCGCTTGGCCAAATCTGCTTGCTTTTGAAGCCATACAAAAAAATAAAATCCCCACACTCAACCGTTATACGTTGATCAAGAGAGAAGTAAAATTTGGTGATAGCCGTTTTGATGTGTATTGCGAGAATGAGTTTGAGCGGTGTATTGTAGAAGTGAAAAATGTGACCTTAAAAGAGGGCGAATTTGCCCGGTTCCCCGATGCAGTTACAGAGCGTGGACAGAAACATTTGAATACCTTGATGGAGGTTAAAAAACAAGGGCTCCGCGCGGTGATGCTTTACGTGATTCAACGGATGGATGTTGCTTATTTTGGGCCTGCCTATGTCATTGACCCCGTTTATGCTCAAACCTTGAAAACCGCGATGGAACATGGGGTTGAGGTTATTGCCATGCAAGCTGAAGTTTCACCTTTTGGTATTGAACTCACCAGGCAAATTCCTTTGGTTTTATAATAAATCCTCAATAATCAGGAATCATTCAACGGGCGATATTTCAAACATCTGATTCCGATCCCAACGGAACCAGATGTTTAAAGCAATCTGTCGGACTAAATCCCAATAAACATTGCTGTTGATTCCATAAATGACCACGAGTTGTTCCACTTCTTTGGCAATTTCTTTACGGTATGTTTCTTTTAACGTGACTTTTACCTTTTGCCCCAGATATTCAAAAACCATGGTGGGTTCAAAGGGTTGGTTAGAGCTTATTTGCAGTAACCCATGCCCGGCGGTAGCTCCTGTCGAAACCTGGATGCCGTCGTTCATGCAGCTCAATGGGGGAATACTCCCTGCCAGCGACAGCACTTTAAGCTCATCGGGGCCTGTCCCAAAATATTCACGGACACGGACTCCCATTTTTGCCCCAACTATAGCATAAATTCCGACATGACGATGCAATTCGTTGGTTATCACGCAAACTGCCCATTCTTCCATTCCAAATTTGAGAATCGTTTCTTTCATAGGTGATGAAACGTCTACCAGGTACAAAGCACTATCTAAAGGAAAATAATTTAGAACCTGATAGTTGTTTTGGGCATTTTCATTGAAAGCATTGAAAATTTTAGGTCCAATTTCATTTATGCCCATGCCTTTTTTCAGCTTAACACCATCATTGGTTTTTTGAAATACCGATGAATCGGTAAGGTAAAGCCAGGAAAGTTCATCGAAAAGCATCGTGCCATATTCAGAAGTTGCATTTTCAATACTTTTAAGGAAAGCTTTTTCTTTTGAATTAAAAGTAGCTTGCGCGTTGTTTTTTATAGGCAAGTGATAAGTTAGTACACCTTCGTTTGACTCAATTTTTAACACGGGTATCTTCTTTTCCACAAGATTTTTATACGAAATAGGCGAAAGGAGATAATTCCAGGATTCTTCCAGTTGATTGTCCACCGTCCAAAGCACTTTTTGGATGCGTTGGGTAAAATCGGGATGCAAGGTTAGATACGATGATAAAGTGAGCGGGCTAGCCAATTGAATAAAGGTAATTTTCTCTGACGAAAAAGTTTGAATCCGTTCTAAAACCTCAATGTAGCTCACTTCGGGTGAAACCGGGAAAGCAGAATCGGTCCATGGAAATTCAATGGCATGCGCGAAAGGTTTTTCTGTTACCTCTGTAGTGTTGATTCCCACCAAGATACCTTCTTGGTGAAATACCCGGAGCAGATTTTTCACTTTCTGGTAGCTTACCTTGGCAGGTGTGGCACCGTTTGAAACAGTAATAGCCAACACGCTGACATCCTTCGAATTTAATAACAGGATTAAGGTCCGGAAATCGTCAATTCCACCGTCTGTATCAACCACAACATACGATTTTGGCTTCCAGGGATGGGCCGAAATTTGCCAGATTGCCATCAGAAACACCCACAAAAATAGAATCCGCATACTATTATTTTTAAGTTCCAAAGTTGTAAAATTAAGGTATTTTACAGCAACTGTATTGCGCGTTTTAAATCGGAACATAACAAGTGACAGGATATCAAGAACTTGAAATTATTTTTAGTTTTTGGTGTACCCATAAAACTTGTTATTTTTGCGTTAGAAAATTAGTTTATCGGGTTAACTATTTATATGTAATGAAGAATTTTTGCAAGCTAAAAGAACTTTACCGGATGATTCAAGAAATGGAGAACACCATCCAAACAGCACATGGCCTTTCGGTAAACGAATGCATGGCCATTTGCAAAATCAATAGCGGATGTACCTCCGCCACGGAATTGGCAGAAGCATTGTCGCAGTCAAAATCACGGATGTCGAAAGTGTTGGCTGGGCTGGAGCAAAAACAACTGATTAGCCGGAATTTTGATAAAATTGACAAACGTAAAATTGTGTTTGATTTAACAAAGAAGGGTCAGGAAAAAGCGTTTGAGGTGGAATCTTCGGAGGTAGTAATTCCCGATTTCGAGGTTGTTTATACATCACGGGAATGTAAAGAGGGTGAAAAAATTTAAATGCTTTAGGACTTCATCTATAAGTATTTTTACTGGAATATTGGATGTTATCTCGTGAAAATCAAATATATGATGGGAAAAACATAATCAAAAAATGGAATTTTGGAAGGAAGGTGAGATAAATCCGCGAATTAATTTGTAAATAAAAAAACTATATCTATTTTTGCACACGCTTTTGGAAAAAGCAACGGGGTATAGCGCAGTCCGGTAGCGCATCTGGTTTGGGACCAGAGGGTCGTAGGTTCGAATCCTGCTACCCCGACAAAAAAAGAAGGAGATCAGTTTTGGTTTCCTTTTTTGTTTTTTAGAGTTTGTATGCAGGATGAGAACCGGTTCGAACGGCGAAGCCCTCACGACCGAAGGGAGTAATCCTGCTACCCCGACAAAAAAGAAGGAGATCAATTTTGGTCTCCTTCTTTTTTGTTTTTATTAAGTGGGGGTATGAATCCCACCAAGTTAAAATCGAACGGGTTACCTTTCATTCCCCTCATAATATCCAAAATTACTGCTGTCCGAAACTTTATAATCGAACCGGCCATAAGAAATTTCAATCGGCAGGCCTAATGAATCTGTCACTGTAAAACCAAAAGTACCTGAAATGATTGCTTTGGTAGAGTTGTCATAAAACGCCACATTTTTTACATATAGTTGGCCTGTACCATTGTCAAAGGCTGAAGTTGTGTGCATTTCAGCATCCCACTTTTTGTATAAAGCTTTTTGAATTGTGCCATCCAGGAATATTTTTTTATTGTGAAGATTAGATAAATCATTAAATGAAAATACCTGAAACCCCTTCAAATGAAATTCAAAAGTTACCGACTCTTCTTGTATAGAGCCTTCAAAAAACATAATCAAACTATCGGGCTGGTAAGTTTCAATTTGGAGCCAATAATAAGAAGTAAAAAAAAAATTTGTGTAATAATTATGCCATAGGTCACCATTCACCAATGCCCCGGCCACATTGTTACCATCTTCGGTATATTTTGGCAAACGGGGATCCACCGGGTCGGGAACAAATACGGCATCGCACGAAGTCAGGAACAACACCACAAGCATTCTTAAAACAGAATGGTTAAAACGCAATTCTTTCATCATACAGATTGATTTTAATGCCAATTGAGAAAACCAGGCTTTTCAAATCCCTGAACTCACTTTCAAGATTACCCAGTTTATCAAACGTGTAGTAATTCAACACAGGGAAAAACCCATAGGAACAGCGAAAATATGGATTAACCGTTTGGGCATCGAATACCTCAACACCAATAACCAAAGCCATATCAAACCGGTTATAAGTTTTGGTTCCCTGCTCCACGTTGGTGCGTTTTAAATAATTGAATTCCAATCCGGTAGATAGCGTTACCTGCTCCGATACGGAATAGTTGAGCAACAGGGGAAATGAATAATAATACAATCTGAAATAATAATCCTTATCTATATCGAGGTGGTAGCCTTTCGTGTTCGTAAGAAACCCGTTTTCAAGGGAAATTTCCGGTGCATTATTAAAAGGATAATACTGAACAGAAACCCCGAAATGTGGCGAAAGCAACACCTCCTGATGTTGAAGCAGATTGTCATTCCGCATCCAACAAAAGTTGGTTCCGCCAAGCAGGGCTATTTGAGCCTGAGAAGACAATGACAACCAGCAAAAACTACTGATGATAAAAATCCAAAACAACCTCATTTACTATCAGATGTTTTCTTGATGTTTATAACTGTTGGTTAACTGCATAGCAAGATAACAATAATCCCTAAAAAGTTGCTCTGGCAAGTGAAATTACCCTCCCATCAGCCGTTTGATGTTATCGGAAATGCTATTGGGGTTTTTCCAGGTCCGGAATATCCGCAGGAGGGTTTCTTTTTCCACCTTGTCGAAAAACCGGAGCTTGTAAAGAGCCGCAACGTACAACCCAAGCAAGAGCATCTTGGCGGGAATCCGGATCCATGCGTTTACTGGGTTTAGTAAAAGCCCCGCGGCCAGAATAATCACCCCTACGGCCAGGATTTTATAAATTTTATTCATCTCGAAAGGAATATAGTAGGCTTGTTGCGCTTTATAATAGATGATCCAGAAAAAGGCAATTTGCGAAACCAAGGTTCCAATGGCCGCCCCATAAATTCCCCAGCCTGGAATGAGCAGAGCGTTCAGCAATACATTTATTCCGGTGGCAATTACAATCACGGTTCCGGTAATTTTAGTCTTTTTTGTAATGTGCAGACCCATTAAAGCCTGGTCTTTCATCATACTAAACAGGGTTGCCAATGATAAAATGGCCACCACATAAACCGAATCCCAATACAGGGTATTGTTTACAAAAACTTTGATTCCTTCCAGGCTGAACAACGACAACCCTATGATACAGAACATGAGCACAAAACTGAAGTAGGTCATTACCTTGGAATAGAACCGCTTGTTGTCAGAGTCATTCATCTTTTTCATCATAATTGGCGATAAGGCCAACTGGATGGAGGTTATAACCACAACATTTAATGTAGAGGAGAGTTTGAACCCAAGATTATAAATCCCCACATCATCTAACCCGCGCATGTAGTTGATGAAATATCGGTCGATCACTGAAAAGAAGACCCCGGAAATTGACGCAATAATTAACGGGTAGCCAAAAATAAGCATCTCTTTCAGAATGCCCCATTCAAAATGCCAATCACAGTTTTTTAATAAATATGGAACGAGAATGACTAATGATAATGCCGAACCAATGACCGAGGCCTCGAAAATACCATCGAGTTTTTTACCTAAACCGACAATAAAATAAATGGTTAAACCAAGGGTAATGGTCAGTTTTATGATATTCGTGACCGAATACAGCAGGGCTTTTTCCTGCAACTTGGCTAAAGCCAGCACATGGTTGGTTATTACCTGTATACCACTGGAAATTAATACCAATTGGATGATGTAGGTATAGGAAGCATCCTGAAAAAGCAGTTTTGAAAAGAATCCCGATAATGGGAGCATCCCCAGAACGATAATGGCCGAAAGACCTACCATCATAAAGAGCGAAGTAAAAAATACCGATTTTTGTTTTTCAATAAAATCAGCATCCCAAAACCAGCGGGTAAGGCTTTGAGCCAACGATAACCCTAAAATGGCTACCAATACCTGTGAGGTAATTTCCAGAATTCCCATGGCTCCATAATCGCTTACCGAAAAATACTTTACATCGGTATAAAGGGGAATTAATATCAGTCCAATAAGTTTGGTTGCCACATTGCCAAGGGCATACACCGAAGTTTTGCGGAAAGTCCGCTTCAGATCAATGATCATTTCAATCCCAGATAAGTTTTAAGGCCGCAAGTAACGAAAGAACCTGCATTTTTTCAACGGTAGTTCCAGTAAATAGTAATTCACAATCTTTTTGAAGCTCAGGATCGGGTATCCGGTGGATGTTTTCCTGATAATACGTATTAAAGAATCCGGGTAACAGGGGATTGGTTCGATACCAATAATCGAACGGATTCATGTTGAAGGCTGAGCTGGTGTCGGTTTTACTTCTTAAACCCAGTTGCAACTCCATCCCTTTCCAAACAAATCGAGGTAGTTTTTGGATTGGAACCGTTTTTCCCCGGATGTTTAATGTTTTAGCTCTGATAGTTGTACCTAAACTTTCCCAAATATAATCGGCAGCTTTCGGATATTTTTTAATAATCCACTTTTTATAAATGTTATGGTTTTTCCGCAACTTCAACGGGATCGAAAGGCAGTAGTTCATAAAATCGACATCCAAAAAAGGAGAGGCTACCTCGGTGTAATGTTGGATTAACGTGTGACCAGCCAAAGCACCATTAAAACCCCGATTATACAATAGGAAAAGCTCCTGATTTTCATAATTCTTTAATACATCATCACTTACTTTATGTAAAAGTTTATTTGAACTATATTTTGCAAAATAAGGCGGATTATGCTGGTTTTCGCTCATGAAGCTGCTTATCATCACATCGCCTATCTGGCCAGTATGTAAAACCCCAAACTTTTGAAAATTCAAAATTGTAAGTGCATTATTTGAATGGCAATGATTGCTGTACGATGTTGTTGCCTCTGTTAATTCAATAATTTTCTCTACATCTTTAAGAAAATCTCCATGATCTAGTGATTTAAAAATCCATTCATGGTTTAAATCTGAGGCAATTTGTTGAGCTATTGTTTGATCTAAATACCCTGATTGTGAAAAGGTAAAGTTGGTAATGTTTGAAAAGTTCAGGGCATTGGCAACCCAGGTATTCATCCTGCAATCAAGGCCACCACTAAGCGATGTAATATGTTTTAAGTTGTATTGGGTATCCTTTTTATATTCAAGAATTACTGCTTTTCTGAACAGTGAATCAATGTTTTCAATAATATCGTTCTCGGTTACTGATTGAGATGGATTTGCATTGTTTAATATAAAATATTGATGTATGCTGGCTGTTTCATTTTCATACTTTATAAAATGACCAGGTAAAAGTCTTTTAAATTCAGCAATTAGTGTATTATCATGCAATAAGTATCCAAAAGTAAGCAATTGGTAGGCCGAAGATTGGTCTAATGAAACCGAAATTCTTTTTTGGTCGCAATAGTTCTTCATTTCCTTTATTGAGTCAGAGACAATGAACTCATTTGTCCCTTTGAAATAATATATCCGTTTATCGCCAACATGATTGGTGTAAACATAAGAGATTTGTTGTTTTTTATCGTGAAGGGTTATTGAGAAACTCCCCCGAAGATTTTTTATAAATTTGAATCCCTTGGTTTGATATTCTTCAATTAAATAAAGTGCCAACTCTTTTTCATCATTAAAACTTGTTCCTAAAAAAACCCCGTTTGTAGTTAATTCAAAATCCTGATTTGAATAATAAATTGAATCAAATTTGAATTTTTCAATCTTTTTTTGAAACAATAATTTTAACATTATTTATTGCGTTGAATAATTAATTCAATAATCTTATTTCCGGCATGCCCATCTCCAAATGGATTTGTTTTAATTGCAGAAATTGGGTGGGATATTTTGGATAATATTTCATTTTCCGATGCTCCTACAATACTATTCCAACCGTTTTCCAATGTTTCAATCCATTCCGTTTCATCGCGCAGGGTCAGGCACGGTTTACTTAAAAAGAAAGCCTCTTTTTGTAACCCGCCCGAATCGGTTAACACTTTTATTGAATGGCTGAGCAAATGAAGCAACTCTAAATAACCAACCGGTTCAATAATCTTTATATTGTTTGAATATTTAATGGGCTCAAGCATCTTTTTGGTTCGCGGGTGCAATGGTAAAAGTACCGGTAAATCCAGATTCGAGAATGCATTAAAAATTTGCTGTAACCGATGTGGATCATCGGTATTTTCCTGCCGGTGAAGCGTGGCTAAATAATAGGTTTCGAAAGGCAATGTTTGCCCTTTAAATTTTTCAAGGGCCAAATCCTTATAAAACAATACCGAATCGTACATGATATCGCCACTCAAAAAACTGTTTTTCGATAAGCCTTCAGCAGCTAACAGGTTCATGGCATTTTGTGTAGGTGCAAATAACAAATCAGAGATGTGGTCGGTGGCAATCCGGTTAATCTCTTCAGGCATTTTTTTGTTAAAACTGCGTAATCCGGCTTCCACATGAGCAATAGGAATGTGCAGCTTTGAGGCTGCTAAAGCTCCGGCAACGGTTGAATTGGTATCGCCATAAACAACAACCATATCGGGTTTTTCATTTAAAAAAACCTCTTCGAGACGATGGAGCATTTTACCTGTCTGTTCCCCATGTAATCCAGAGCCTACCTCAAGATTGTATTTTGGTTCAGAAATTTGTAATTCACTAAAAAACACATCCGACATGTTTTGGTCGTAATGTTGTCCGGTGTGGATGATAATTTCCTGAAATCGGTCATCAGTTTTAAACAGGCGGCTTAAAACGGCTGCCTTTATAAATTGTGGCCGCGCTCCTACTATCGTTGCTATTTTCATTCAATCATATTTTCGTGTACATTTCCAGGAACTCCTTCGACGATTCGTTCCAGTTGTATTTTTCGAAAATCCATTTTTTACCATTTTCTGAAAGTTGTTTTCGATAATCGGGATTTCGATACAATTTTAGCACTTTTTCGGCAAATTCATCTACCTGATCAAATGCATATGATTCCCCACAATTGGTTTCGTTTACTATCCGGGCAACCGAATCACAATTTGAAACCAGCAAAGGAACTCCTGCATGCATGTATTGGAATAATTTATTGGGCGATGAACAATCGGTTTGTTCCCATTTTAAGTGGGGAATTAGAGCTATATCGGCTTTTGCAGTTATTTCCATTAATTCCTTTAAAGGCTTCCAACCAATAAAATCAACATGGTTTGAAACTTCAAAATCTGAGGCTAATTGTTTTAACGTGGGCAGATAACTTCCTTTCCCAATAATAATAAGTTTAATATCTGGAATATGTTGTTTTAAAATTTTGATAGCTGGGATAATATATTGCAAACCTCGTTCAATATTGATTCCGCCAGCAAATATGAGTGTAAAGGGCTGGTTCATTTGTTCCTCTTTCTGATTAGGATATTCTTCAGGAACAATGGTATTTTGCAGAACGGCCACTTTTTCCTGAGAGACTCCTAACCGGACAATCCGGTTTTTCATTTCATCAACCACAGTCACAACCTTATCGGCATGCACAGCCGCCCATTTTTCATAGGTCCGCCATTGTTGTTCACTCGATAAAAGTTTACCTAAAATAGTTTGCGTATGTGTAGCTTTTGTAAGGTACGCCGGCCAGTTTTCGTGTAAATCAATTACTAATTTTAACGTGTGTTTTTGTTTAAAATAAAGCCCAACTTTGGCAAGGGGTAAATCGTGAATATGGATACAATCAAAAGAATCTCTGGCAAATAGTTCTTGCAAAAAGCGTTTCCACCAGTTAAAATAAACAGGAAACTTCAATGCAGCCACACTGCTTTTATAGATTAATTTTGGTAAGTGTTTGCGGTAAACGGTAATTCCTTTATAATTTTCAAAAAGGGGTTCATCACCTTTTAATGTACAGGCAATAGTAACCTGAAAGCCTTGGTTTACTAAAAGCTGAGCCTCTTTAAAAACCCTGTCATCAGGGGGAAAAGGACCTTCAAGAACCATTAGAATTTTTGTATTCATTGCATTTAATGATGAGCAGCAAAAGTATAAAATTAGATTTTGTAATTATACCTTGATTTTATAATAAAGAATTGAAAAAAAAGAGCAGTTTATATAATAATAAACTGCTCTTAAAATATGATATTGAAAAGTTTACTTCTTAATTCTCGATATAAAGTTGTACAATTTCACTTTCGGTTAGTGATTTGTTATAAATTCGAATTTCATCCAATGTTCCCCTCATATAATTATCAGAGTTATTTGATTTCCCAATAAAAAGGTGTTCTGGAAAAGTATCAATAGAACCGTGAATGGTTTTTGATATTATAAGTTCTGAATTTACATAAAGTTTCATTTGTTCACCATCAAATGTGCCAACCAGGAAATACCAATTATTTGGTGTCCAGATATTTTCTCCAATCAAATATTCATAATTATTGTTTATCGAAAGACAAAAATTAAAACTTCCGGGTCGATAAGCATATTGATCCCCAGTTATTCCTAATTGATATTGATAATATGGATTAGAATGGTTATAATACCCTTTACTTATTATTCCAGAATTTCCTTTACCTTCAAAGGATTCTGGTTTTATCCATGCAGTTAATGTTATTTCGCTTATTGGATTTAATGAACTTGAATTTTGAATTTCCACAAAATCATCTATGCCGTCAAAATAATAAGCCCCTAAACTGTCTTGTTTATCGTAACTTAACAAAGCTCCTTCCAAAATACCATTATTTTCATAACCACTATAATCAAGAGCATTTCCATTAAAAAGATAATATGCAATTAAAGATGAGATACTTTCATCTTTTTCTAAAATTAGGATAAGTGGCCCATTCTCATTGCTTAAAAGATATTTCTTCAATTCTTCTTTTGAATAATTTTGATAAATTTCCTTAAAACCAGTTTTTGTTACATGTATTGTAAATGTGTTGTATTTTTCAGGTAGGGTAATTTGGTATGTTGAACCAATTTGAGATAGTGTATCGTTATCTTGTTGTGAGTTAATAAATTCATATATTAGAATTGAATCAGAATAAATTTTGAAATCAGCTGAAGTTAATTCAAAATTCTGAATATCATCATTATATACAAAAACTCCCATAAGAAAATCGAAGGTTTCTACTATGTCAAATGAAAATGTAGTATAACCAAAATCTTCAGGTATTGTATTTTCTGAATTTAAAACTTCAGGTACAATTTTAACGGTATTATCTTTAGTTATTTCGAATTCAATAGGAAGTGGTTTCTCAACTAAATATGCCTTTGGAGAATCTTTTTTTGGTGAAATATAAACCACATTATTATTATTGTCTAATACCATAAAGCCAGATAACTTATAGTTTCCTACTGGCAGTGAAATAGGCAAGCTTAAATAATACCCGTTTAAATTCAATAATTCTATTTTTTCATAATTCTTAATAATATTACCCCCAAAATCTTCAATTACAACCACTACTGAGTTTAACTGAATTTCTGTTGTATCTATTGTTTTTAAACTCTTCAAAGTAGGTTTTGAAATGGTAAATTCTATTGAACCCATTGGGTACTCAATGTTGTTATTATCTTTTTGGCATGACCAAAGTAGTGTAACTAAAAAAATTAAATACAATTTTGTTTTCATTGTTTTTCGATTTTTATGAATTCGATCAAAGGTATAAATATTTTTCTAACAAAGGAGTATATGGTTATTTTATTTAATAAAATTTAAATGTTCGATTCCTTTATTTCTTGGTTTAATGAATTTGGCAGGTATTCCGGCATAAATTCCCCAATCATCCAAATCTTTATTAACAAGGCTCATAGCTCCAACTGCCACGCCTTCACCGATAGTTAAATTAGGGAAAACAACACAACCCGCGGCAATAATAGCATGTTTTTTAATGAGAATTTTACCCCCAGTAATATTTGTAAATTCAGCAGGAACCATTGGGTTTGTTAAAAAATTACCGGAATAATCGTCACTTTGGCTGTAAATCATATTTCTGCCCGAAATAGTAGTATAGTCTTCACATTCAATTCCATACCTTCCATACATTGCCGTGTAAGCGGAAATATGAATAAAAGAACCTAATTTAATGTTTCCACTTAAAATACAGAAATCATCAATTCTTACATTATTGCCTATGCTAATGGTATCTGAAGAATAAATGCTGGCCTTGCGGCTTATAAATACATTTCTGCCAATACCTTTAAAACCAAATTGTTTTAATTCATCAGCACTGTAAAATGAAGTTTCCATATTTAAAGTTTCGATTTAATAATTTCAATGATACGATTTTGATCGTTTATTTCCAGAGATTCATAAATTGGTAAGCACAATATTCGTTTGGAAATTGACGATGAGTTCGGCATTTCCTGATTGTTTTTCAAATATGTCAAACTTTCAAGCGATGGATAAAAATACCTCCGCCCAAAAATATTATTTTGTAAAAGAGTATCACGAACAATTAATAATTGCTCTTCAGATTCAAAAACAACAGGAAAATAGGCAAAGTTTTTTGTGCTTTCCTCATTTGGTTTTTGTAATTGTATTATATTAAAGTTTTTAAAAGCTTCTAAATAATTATTAAATACTTTTTCACGGTTTGCCAGGATGATTGGAAGATCATCAAACACACAAAGCCCCATAGCTGCCTGGAATTCATTCATTTTTGAATTTATACCTAAACTATCAATTTTATCATATCCAGAAATCCCAAAATTTATAAGAAGTTTTGCTTTTTCATAAGGCTCCTTTTCTTTAAAAATGATAGCTCCCCCTTCAATGGTATGGAAAATTTTTGTGCTGTGAAAACTCAGTATTGATGCATCACCGTAATTTACAATATGTTTCGATTTATATTTAACCGAAAACGCATGTGCCGCATCGTAAATAACCTTTAAATTATGTTTGTGGGCAATTTCCTGTATTGATTCAATATTGCACGAATTACCAAATACATGAACAGGTAGAATTGCTGATGTATTTTTAGTTATCAGTGGTGATATCTTTTGGGGATCAATGTTAAAACTATCGTTTTCAATATCAGCAAAAACCGGAGTTAATCCCTCCCAAACCAAACTACTTGTGGTGGCAACAAATGAAAATGGAGTAGTTATTACTTCTTTTTGAATTTGTAAAGCCCTAAAAGCAATTTGCAGGGCAAGGGTTCCATTTGAAACGGGTAAAATGTAGGGCGCCTCAAAATAGTCATTTAGTTTTTTTGTGAGTTCCTGTAAAAGCTTGCCATTATTGGTTAACCATCCCGATTCGTATATCTGGTCGATATAGCTTTTGTATTTATCTTTATTAGGCAAATATGTTTTAGTAACATTTATCATAATGAAAATTTTAGGATTCTACATATTGTTTCCATACTTCTGCACATCTCTCTTTCGACATTTCTCTTTCAATAATTTTATGGTTTTTAGTAAAATCATGACCGGTAAAAATATCTTCAAAGGTTTGATTTTTTAACTCCAACGTATCAAAAATAGTACAGCCTATTCGTTTTAAAAATTTAAACGATGAGGAATCACTTCGCAAATATACCTTTTTCTTAAGGTATAATAATGGTAAAACATTACCCAAGCCCTGTGAACGCACCTGATTCATAACTGCAACATCAATACTAACAAGCAAATCAGAGTATTCATTTGCTGGCATGAACTGAGTTAAAGGAATAAATTGATCACCAAATATTCTTTTACCATCGTTAATTATATTTTCCACATAATGACCTTCATTTCCATACGATAATGGAACAATTATTTCTACTGGTTGATCATTTAAAAATCGTAGCTCATTGAAAACTTCAAGATGGTTATTTGTTGCAACCGCACTATTTCCTATCAAAATCCTTTTTTTTTTGCTTTCTGGTTTTTTTGTTAAAATCAAATTCAAATAATTATAATCCAAAGGGACAAAATAAAAAGTGTACTTGTATTCAGCAGTTGATTTATAGTGTTTCACAACCGCTTCAAAATCCTCCTTTACTAGAGCTGTTATTTCAGGTATTTTCGGAATTATTATTCTCCGTAAACTTTCCCAAACACGAGAACTCCTCTTTTGTGTGGCAATCATATAATGATACACATCACCTCCCCAGACGCTCCAAACAGATTTTTTCAATAATCGAGGAAAAAACATCCAAAATAATAAGGATGGGCCAATCGGCAGGAAATGAAATATTATCCGCTTTGATCTAAATAGTTGGGGTGTGAGAAATATTAAGAATTTAAAGAAATTACTTATATAAACAATTTTATCATCATAAACATCAGAATACTTGAATTTTATATTTTTTTTATCTCTGAAGACAATCAGGTTTCCAGATAAATTTAAATTATTACTCCAGCTCTCCAGCAAAGCACTTGCATAAGTGCTTTCACGTGTGAAAATGTGTATATTCTTATAAATTGTCATTCAATTATTTTATCGGCTAAATTATAAATACCCATCGGATTTTCATTAACAAACCTATTAAACTCTTAGTATTTCATTTATAAGGTTTATTTAAAAAAGAAAAAATCCTATGTTTGCATTTTAAAATAGTCATGTATGTACAAAGGTATTATCAATAAGGCATTGCCCCATGTGTTGGCCATTGTGTTTTTTGTGGTCATTTCTATAATTTATTTTAGCCCGGTTTTGCAAAATAAGACTCTCAACGGCCACGATTCCAATACCTGGAAAGGGGCATCGGAAGAAGTCCGCAATTTTAAGAATTCCACGGGTGAAACATCCCTTTGGACCAACAGTATGTTTGGGGGGATGCCGACTTACCTAATCAACACACCAAATGAAAAAAATATCATCACCAAATTTAGCCCTATTTTAAAACTCCATTTAATGGAACCCGTTTCGCATGTGTTTTTTTACTTGTTAGGGTTTTATTTGGCTCTGCTGGTTTTTAGAGTGAAACCCTGGTTGGCAGTGGCTGGTGCGGTTGCTTTTGGTTTCTCATCCTATTTTTTCATCATTTTGGCCGCCGGGCATATTTCAAAAGCCATCGCCATTGGTTACATGGCTCCAATAATAGCCGGGGTGTTTTTATCGTTTGATCGAAAACCCATCAAAGGGGCATTGCTTATGGCATTCTTTCTTGCCCTTCAGATTCAGACCAACCACATGCAGATTGTTTATTATACCTTTTTGATTCTTTTAATCTTTGGAATTTTTTGGTTGTATAAAAGCTTCAAAAACAAAGAATTGGTTGGATTTGCAAAAAGCGTGGGAGCCACTTTTGCCGGGTTAGCCCTAGCAATTGGGATTAATGCTTCGGTTCTCTACCTGACTTACGAATATGGAAAATACTCCATCCGGGGAGCCTCTGAACTAACACACGATCAAAACAACCAGACCTCGGGGCTCGATAAAGATTATGCCACCGGCTGGAGCTATGGGATTGATGAAACATTTACCTTTTTAATTCCGAATTTTAAAGGGGGATCATCCTCAGGTAGTTTAAATGAAAACTCAGAAACATACAAACTTTTTGAACAGGCACAAGGAAAAACGTATGCCAAAAAGGTGGTCAAACAGCTCCCCATGTATTGGGGAACACAGCCTTCCACCTCAGGTCCCGTTTACGTGGGTGCCATCATCTGTTTCCTTTTTATTTTAGGGCTTTTTGTGGTTAAAGGCCCCATCAAATGGTGGTTATTATCGGCAACAGTTTTAAGTATTTTGCTAAGTTGGGGGCATAATTTTAGTTTCTTAACCAATCTGTTTCTCGATTATTTCCCCGGGTACAATAAATTCCGTACTGTTTCAATGACCCTGGTTATTGCGGAGTTTACCATGCCTCTGCTTGCCATTTTAGCAGTTGCTAAAGTCTTTTCAGGGGAATTGGCCGCTAAAGAATTTAAAAAATCGTTGTATTGGGCGTTTGGAATAACAGGTGGATTAAGCTTTTTCTTCATCCTCTTTTCAGGAATCTATTCCTATGCCGCCCCTTCCGATGCGGGGATGCAGCAAGTATTGGTAGATGCCCTTCGGGCCGACCGCCAAATGCTTTTGCGCAATGATGCCTTCCGTTCCTTACTATTCGTCCTTTTAACAGCCATCCTTGTTTGGATGGGTTATGAAAAGAAAATAAGTGCTAATTATTTATATCCAGCCCTCATTCTTTTGTTGCTGCTTGATATGTGGCCTGTAAATAAGCGGTATCTGAATAACGATAGTTTTGTAAACCAGAAAGCGGTTCAACAGGAATTTGCTCCCACCCAAGCCGACCAATATTTACTAAAAGATAAAGATCCGGATTTCAGGGTTTTAAACTTAACTGTAAGTACGTTTAATGATGCCACTACCAGCTTTTACCATAAATCTATTGGTGGTTATCATGGAGCCAAAATGCGCAGGTATCAGGAGTTGATTGATTTTCACATCTTTAACGAAATCCAAGACATCGTTAAGAACCTGCAGAATCAGAACCAGGACAATATTTATGGGGCTGTAGCATCGCAACCGGTGTTAAACATGCTCAATACAAAATACATCATCGTGAGCCCCGAAAGTTTCCCAATATATAATTCTGGCTCGTTAGGAAATGCCTGGTTTGTAAAATCCATCAAACAAGTGGATGATGCCGATAAAGAAATAGCCGCCCTAGGTTCGTTCGACCCAAAAACAGAAGCTGTTGTTGATAAAAAGTTTGCCGATCAGTTGCCATCAGCAATCGTTTATGATTCTACGGCAACCATCAAGTTAGAAGTTTACAAACCAAACTATTTGAAGTTTACCTCAAAAACCTTGCGGGAGCAGGCCGCGGTGTTTTCTGAAATTTATTACCCTAAAGGATGGAATGTTTATATTGATGGAAAACCCGCAGAATATTTCAGGGCAAACTACGTTTTAAGGGCGATGGTCATCCCACAAGGGAATCACGAAATTGAATGGAAATTCGATCCAAAAGGATACGCCGTTGGAAATATACTATCCATCATTAGTGCCATTATTTTGATTTTAATGATCGTAGGTGTTGGTGTACAATGGTACTTGGAACAACGGAAACGGGTCAAATCATAATATCTGCTAGTTTACTAAGTGATATGAATAGAAGGGAAGCAACTATCTCGAAGCGGAAACTCAGGAGTTCCTATGTAACTTCAATCATAAGCATCTCTTTGGTATTGTTTATCATTGGAATCATGGGCCTGTTTTTACTGAATGCCAACAAAATTTCCCGCCACGTGAAGGAAAATATTGGTTTTACCGTGATACTTGATAATAACATCCGCGAGGTAGATATGATCCGGATTCAAAAGAACTTAGATGCTTCTCCGTTTGTAAAATCTACGGAATACATTACTAAAGAAAGGGCCGCCAAAGAGTTGCAAGAGGATCTTGGTGAAGATTTTATTGCTTTTCTGGGTTATAATCCCTTGCATCCATCCATTGATGTCCGGATGTTCGCCGAGTATGCCAACACCGATAGCCTGGTAAAGATTGAACAGGTGATTGCACAATTTCCTTTGGTAAAAGAAGTCGCCTATCAAAAATCGTTGGTCGAAATGGTCAATCAAAACATCAAAAAAATTACTTTCATATTGTTGATCTTTGCCGGTATCATGCTGCTCATTTCACTCACTTTAATTAATAATACCATCCGTCTTACTGTGTATGCACGGCGGTTTTTAATTAAAACCATGCAGTTGGTAGGTGCCACCCACCGGTTTGTCAGGGCGCCTTTTTTGGCCAAAGGAATGATACATGCCTTTTATAGCATTATTATTACCTACCTTTTGTTAGGCGGAACCATATATCTAATTGAAGTACAGCTTCCTGAATTAGCGCTATTGAACGATATTGATACCATTGCCATTCTTTTTGCAACGGTATTTGTTGCTGGAATGTTAATGGTGTATATTTCAACATGGTTTGCAGTGAATAAATATTTACGATTAAGGAATAACGATTTATATTTTTAAAATAATTGAAAATGAGCAGTTCTAACGAAAACAACAAAGTAGGCTTTGCTTTAGATAAAAGCAACTATATCTTAATGGGCATAGGCCTTATTGCTATTGTAATAGGGTTTATATTAATGGCCGGTGGCCGTTCAAATGATCCCAATGTCTTTAATGAGTCAATGTTTAATTTCCAAAGAATAACTTTGGCACCCATGCTTGTTTTTGGTGGTTTTGTGTTTGAAATCTATGCCATTTTAAAGAAACCCTAAGAATAGTAAAAAAATAGTTATCAGTTTTTTCGAGTTAAAAAAATAGCATTAAAATCGAAACAACTCTTACTGCCAAATAAAATAAGAATGAGTTGTTATTCGCACTAAATTTTTATTTATGAGCATATTACAAGCTATTATCATTGCATTAGTTGAGGGGATTACCGAGTTTTTGCCCATTTCTTCAACAGGTCACATGATAATTGCCACTAAATTATTGGGGATTCCCCCCAGTGAGTTTTTAAATGCCTTTATTGTCAATATCCAGTTTGGGGCTATCCTGTCAGTAATTGTTTTGTACTGGAAGCGTTTTTTTCAAACCATTGATTTTTATAAAAAGCTTTTCATTGCTTTTTTACCTGCTGCCGTTTTCGGGTTTTTATTAAGCGATGCTATTGACATGCTATTAGAAAGTGTTCTGGTAGTGTCCATCTCTTTATTTTTGGGCGGTATCGTGTTGCTTTTTGTGGATAAATGGTTCCAAAAAACGACTGACAACCAGGAAATCGGAACAAAAAAAGCACTTTTTATTGGCTTTTTTCAGGTGATTGCTATGATTCCCGGCGTATCTCGGTCGGCGGCAACCATTATTGGGGGGATGGCACAAAAGCTCACCCGTAAAAATGCTGCGGAATTTTCATTTTTCCTTGCTGTACCTACTATGTTCGCTGCATCGGCATACAAGTTGTTGAAAGGGTATCATGTTTTTACCGTTGATCACATCCATTTGTTGATTGTCGGAAATCTGGTGGCCTTTGTGGTTGCCATGCTGGCCATTAAATTCTTTATTGCATTCCTCACAAAATATGGGTTCAAGGCCTTCGGATATTATCGTATCGCCATAGGTTTAACTTTACTGATTTTACTGCTTTTAAAGATTAACTTAACAATCGTGTGATGAATTTTTTAGAAGGAGAAGTGTTGTTGTTTGATAAAGGATTGACCTGGACCTCGTTCGATATTGTGAATAAAGTACGGTACTTAATTAAAAAGCAGTTAAATATAAAAAATATTAAGGTGGGCCATGCAGGAACACTAGATCCCCTTGCTACAGGTTTGTTGATTGTTTGTACAGGAAAAAAAACAAAAATGATTGACACCTATCAGGCACAAACCAAAGAATATGTCGCTACGTTAAAAATTGGAGCAACCACGCCTTCGTTTGATCGTGAATCGGAAGAAGATAGTTTTTTTTCAACAGTTCATATCACAAAGGAGTTAATTCAAAAAGTGTTGGCTCAGTTTATAGGAGAGCAAGATCAGTTGCCCCCCATTTTTTCTGCAAAGAAAATAGATGGGAAAAAAGCTTATGAAATCGCCCGGAAAGGAAAGGAATTTGAACTAAAACCCAACAGAATTGTCATCTATGAGCTAGAATTAGTAAGCTATCAACCTCCATTGCTAGGTATAAGAGTGGTCTGTGGCAAAGGTACATATATTAGATCTCTAGCCCGCGATATTGGTGTAGCCTTGAATTCTGGAGCATATTTGCACGATTTGCGGAGAACAAAAATTGGAGAATATTTGGTTGAAAATGCCTATGAAATTTTAGAATTTGAAAAAATTATAAAAAATTTGCAACCAACTTGAAAATGATACGTAAAAGCCACCTCGTAATTATTACAAAACATATATGAAATTATCTCAGTTTAATTTTAAGCTTCCTGAAAACCTGATTGCATTACATCCGGCCGAAAATAGAGATGAATCCAGGCTTATGATTGTTGATAGGCAAACCGGTAAAATTGAACACCTTGTTTTTAAAGAGATCATCGATTATTTTAACGAAGAAGATGTTTTAGTCTTTAACAATACAAAGGTATTTCCAGCCCGGCTGTACGGAAACAAAGAAAAAACCGGCGCAAAAATCGAAGTTTTTCTTCTCCGTGAATTAAACCGGGAGCAAAGGTTGTGGGACGTCTTAGTCGATCCTGCGCGCAAAATAAGAATTGGTAACAAACTCTATTTTGGCGACGATGATATGATGGTTGCCGAAGTAATAGATAATACCACCAGCCGCGGAAGGACCCTGCGGTTTCTTTACGACGGACCTTATGAGGAATTCAAAAAGAATCTTTATGAACTAGGCGAAACACCGCTTCCAAAATTTATCAAACGCGATGTGATGCCCGAAGACAAAGATCGCTATCAAACTGTTTTTGCTAAGCATGAAGGGGCCGTAGCAGCTCCAACAGCAGGGCTTCACTTTAGCCGTGAGTTGTTAAAGCGTTTTGAAATTAAAGGAATCCATTTTGCTGAAGTGACGCTGCACGTTGGATTAGGGAACTTCCGAAGTGTAGATGTTGAGGATTTGACCAAACATAAAATGGATTCGGAACAGATTATCATCAGCAATCAAGCAGTAGATATTGTTAATGGGGCCAAAGATAAGCGGAAACATGTATGTGCTGTAGGCACTACAGTGATGCGTACCCTCGAAAGTTCGGTTTCTACTTATGGATATTTGAAACCTTATGATGGCTGGACAAATAAATTCATCTTTCCACCTTATGAATTTAGTGTAGCTTCAAGGATGATATCCAACTTTCACCTGCCTCTTTCAACATTACTTATGATGGTTTCTGCCTTTGCAGGATATGATTTGTTATTTGAGGCTTATAATGAAGCAATAAAAGAAAAATATAGATTTGGTACTTATGGTGATGCCATGTTGATTCTCTAAAACATAATATATTCTTAAAAAAAGAGTGATTTCATTGAATTGAAATCACTCTTTTTTTATAGTTAATCATTAAAAAGTAGCCGTTTGATAGTTCTTTAACTATATTTTAGCAAAAAAAAGATTGCCCGTAGCATTAAATTAGTATCTTTACTTATTGCAATGTAATTGCTCAAATAATCAATTATTTTTTAATTAAAAACCTACTTATTATGAGAAAATTTACTTTATTGTTAAGTTTAGTTGTTTTTGTGACAGTTGGGTTTGCCCAAAAGGCGGCCGTAAACACAAACAAAAAATTTGTAATGGATTTTCCGAGCGTTCTTAAAGGAGAGTCTGACATTACAGACACCTTGGTTCCAGCAAGTTTTGAGACTGGAACACCTACACTTTACACTGCATCAGAAGGTTATGTTTGTGGAGCCAATGGATATGGAGATATTGGTAAAGCTCAACATTTTAACAGTGGTGCGGAAACCTATATGGTAGAAGGTGTTATGTTATGGATTGGTGCCCAAGAAATCACTGATGGCAACCTAAAATTTGCTGTTTATGGGTTTGATGGTGGACCAACTACTGCATTAGCTAGTATGGAGATACCATTTGCTCAGGTAACTTCAACCGAAGTTGGCGAAGCTGGTGATTTCTGGTACTCAGTTATTTTTGATACCCCAGTTGAAGTTTCTGGTGAATTTGCTGTTGGTATTGAATTTGCTGACATTACCGATGGTTTTGGACTTATTTCAACTACTGAAGGTGATGGCGGTGTAGATGCTTGGGAATTGTGGGGTGATGGAAGCGGATGGTATAGTTTCTTAGATGGTAGCTCTTGGGGATTGGATATTGATCAAGCTATTTTCCCATTGGTAAGCCCGAAGCAACAAGTCGTTGCCCTTCCAATTGATTTTGAAACCGAAGTTGCAATTTCAAGCTGGTCATCAACTACTGCAATTGTTGACAACCCATTCTCGGGTGGCAACAACACCAGTGCTAAAGTGGCACAACACGATAAAGAAGCTGGCAATGCTTGGGCAGGTTGCTTAATCCAATTAACTGAACCTCTTGATTTATCAGTTAATAGTATTTTCTCAATGCAAGTGTATATGCCTGCTGTTAAAACTCCAATCCTCTTCAAACTTGAATCTTCAAGTGGTGCTGCACCAAAAGAAGTATGGGAAAAGAATACCGTAGCTAATGCTTGGGAAACTATTAAATGGAATTTTGATGGTGCTACTACTGGTGTTTATGACAAGGTGGTTCTTTTCTTCAATGCTGGAGTTGATGCTGCCGGAACCTATTATTTTGATGATATTGAATTAAGCAAAGGTGTTAAAGTTACCTTCAACATTAACATGGCTCAACCAATTTTAGATCCTAATTATTTTGTGGCTGGAACAGATTCAGTATTTGTAACTGGTAGTTTTGCTAATGGTGCAGGTGAAACTTGGGGTTGGGATATGCCAAATACCGGCGAATCACTTATGATGAGCGATGAAAATGGTGATGGAATCTATACTGTTACTGTACAAATGCCAGAAAATACTACTGGAATTAAATACAAATACTTTATTAATGGTAACTGGGATACTGGTGATCAAGTTGGTGGTGATCGTTTATTAGAACTTACCACTACAGATGTAACCTTAGATGATGTTTGGGTTCATGAAGTAAGTGTTTCTGATATTAATCTAAATGCTGTTACTATCGCTCCGAACCCATTCAATGGAACATTGGTTATCAACAATGCTGAAAAAGCTGCACAAATTGTTGTAAGCAATGTATTGGGCCAACAAGTAATGACAGTTAACAAAATCAACAACCGTCAAGAAATTTCAACTGAAAGCTTGAGCAAGGGTGTTTATTTGATTACTATCATCGACCAATATAACAACATGAGAACTGAAAGAGTGGTTAAGCAATAATCACTTGTTGGATATAATAAAAATGCCCGCAGATAGCGGGCATTTTTATTATCTATGTTTTGGTAACACAATTAGAAATGTCTTCCTCTTACACTTTATTTTTGATTCTTTTTTAATTCTTCGACCTCTTTTTCGAGTGCATTCAGTTTATTTACAATTTTTGGAAAGTTCCTGAAATGAACGTATGATTTGGCCCATTCGGAATATTCCTGAACTGGAGCCCCAATCAAGGTAGAATTCTCTGTTCTAACCGTTGAATTTACCCCACTTTTGGCTCCAAGCTTCGTACCTTTAGCAATAGAAATATGAGGAGCCACGCCAATTTGTCCTCCAAACATGCAATCGCTTCCTATTTTAGACGACCCTGCAATACCGCATTGAGCAGCCATTACCGTATTTTCACCTACTTCTACATTGTGGGCAATATGCACCATGTTATCCAGTTTTACTCCCTTCCGGATATGGGTTGAACCCATAGTAGCCCTATCTATGGTACTGTTGGCCCCAATTTCTACAAAATCTTCGAGAATGACATTGCCTATTTGTGGTATCTTTTTATAATTGGCAGTGTCTGTTGGGGCAAAACCAAAACCGTCGGCTCCAATAACAGCCCCTGAGTGAATGGTAATATAACTTCCCAACTTACAATCATGATATATCCGACACCCGGCATAGAAAGTGCAATTATCGCCAATCGTCACATTATCGCCAATATAAACTTGTGGGTAAATTTTTACATTCTTTCCAATTTTTACATTCTTTCCAATATAAGCAAAGGCCCCTACAAAAATATCGGTGCCATAGGTTGCCGTTGGATGAATATGGCTGGGTTGTTCAATCCCCAGTTTAGGTTCATACATGGCTTGTGCCACCAACTCAAGGAGCGAAGCAAAAGCATGATAGGCATCGTTTACATAAATAAGGGTGGCTTTAATGGGTTTTTCGGGTCTGAATCCATCATTCACCAATACAATGGAGGCATCGGTGGAATAAATATAAGCCATATATTTGGGATTTGCTAAAAAAGCCAATGTTCCGGGAATTCCTTCCTCAATTTTAGCCACATTGCTCACTTTTACCTCGCCATTTCCTTCTACCTTGCCATTTAAAAACCCGGCAATCTGATTTGCTGTAAACTCCATAACCACGTTTGAATAAAATTTGCGCAAAGCTATAAAACAAACCCGAATATTTCGTATTTATTACATTGAAACCTCACAGAATCCCGTCAAAGAATCCTAAAAAGTGATTTCCTTTGGGTAACACAGGAAATACTTGCTTACTGTAGTCGATAAGGCTTTTATATTGAGCATGTCCGATACATTGACAATTTCTGTTAATGTTCCGTCTTTTTCTTTAATCAGGATTTTATCCGATGCTTGTTTGTATGCACTATTTTCAATGGTGTCGGAAAGAACAAAATAATTGGCCTCCTCATCGGTGATTTGATACAACTGGGCCACTTTTTGTTTGATTTGATGGATCAGTTGGGGATCAAAAGGTTGATCTTGAACTATATTTCTGAAAAGTTTACGGTTTACAAAATTGGTGCAGAGTTTAGAAAGTACCTTGTCAGGATGTTGTGCCCATACTTTTATGGCCGAAACCAGATCGTCATCATCCAAGAGGGCAAAAAGTTCCAGAGTGTTCTTCCCTTCCAAAACCGGAGAATCATTTTCAAAATCTTCAAACGAAGGTTGGTTTTGTAAAAAATAATTGAAAGCGGGGGTACCAAACAGATCATTTCCTTGTTGGGTTAATTGTTTGGCTCTCTTTAAGATGCTCAAAACCAATTGTTCAGCAGCATGAACCGTTTTATGAAGGTAAACCTGCCAATACATTAAACGACGGGCAATTAGGAATTTTTCAATGGAATAGATGCCTTTTTGCTCCACTACCAATTGATCATCGACCACATCAAGCATTTTAATGATGCGGTCGGAGCTGACGACCCCTTCAGAAACTCCGGTAAAAAAGCTGTCGCGCCTTAAATAATCGAGACGATCGACATCCAACTGGCTCGAAACCAATTGATGTAAAAATTTTTTGGAATATTGATTGGTAAAAATATCAATGGCCAGTTGCAAGGCTCCATCCATTTGCCGATTCAACCGCTCCATAAACAATCGGGATAATTGTTCGTGCCTGACATTAACAATTTGGTGCTCCAACGCATGTGAAAACGGGCCATGCCCAATGTCGTGCATCAAAATAGCCAAAATGGCTCCCTCTGCCTCCTCCTTTGAAATGGAATGACCTTTAAACTGTAACACTTCCAATGCTGTAGCCATTAAATGGGTCGCCCCTAACGCATGATGGAACCTTGTATGGCGGGCACCCGGATAAACCATGTCTGTCATTCCCAGTTGCTTTATCCGGCGCAAACGCTGAAACCAAGGATGTTCAACCACATCGAACACCTGATAAGCAGGAAAATTTATAAACCCATACACCGGGTCATTGACAATTTTCTTTTTATTAAGCGGAATTGTTGAATCGAAAAGTATCATCAGAATTTTGAATATCTTGCTAAAATAAAACAATCCTTCAAGAAAGGGCTTTTGTTTCAAAGAAATTATCAATTTCATTAAAAGACAGTGCATTCAACAAGCCTGTTTTAGACTAAAACCATTAATTTTCAAGCGAATATTTTGCACTTGTGATATTTTATGCTACTTTTGCGGCAATAATTGTGGGGCAGAACACATCAGGGGACCGGAAGTCCCCTGTTTTATTGAAGATACTATGATTGATGCGTTGAAAATTGAACAATTGGTAACTGAAAATATCCAGGGAACGGAAATGTTTCTGGTTGAGGTGAAGGTGGATGCCCACAACCACATTACCATCTATTTAGATACTCCTCAAGGTATTAGCATTGACCAATGTGTTGAAATAAGCCGTCATGTTGAACATTCTTTAGATAGGGAAGCAGAAGATTTTGCCTTAGAAGTTTCGTCACCAGGGATTGGCTACCCATTTAAGGTGATGGGGCAATACCAGAAAACAATCGGTAGGACTGTGGAGGTTTTGTTTAACGTGGGGACTAAAATTAAGGGAACACTTAAGGCTGTAAACGCAGAGGGTTTTACCTTAAACTACACTGCAAAAGAAAAACCTGAAGGAGCCAAAAGGGCTGTTTTGGTTGAAAAAGAAGAGTTGATTGGTTTTGCATTAATAAAATCGGTAAAAGAAATAATTATATTTTAACGGGAGTTAAATAAAATTGAGATGGAAAATTTGAATTTGATAGACACGTTTTCGGAGTTTAAGGATCTGAAAAACATTGACAGACCAACCATGATGAGGGTATTGGAAGATGTTTTTAGGAACGTTTTAATTAAGCGTTTCGGCACCGATGAAAACTTCGACATTATCATCAATATTGACAAAGGGGACTTTGAAATATGGAGAAACCGTGAAGTTGTGGCCGATGACGAAATGGAAGATCCAAACACCCAGATTTCATTGACCTCGGCCAAACGGATAGACAATGATTACGAAGTGGGCGAAGATGTAACCGATGAGGTTAAACTGGCCGATTTCGGTCGCAGAGCGATTTTGGCTCTTCGCCAGAACCTTACCTCCAGGATATTGGAACTTGAAAAAGACAATATTTACGGAAAATACAAAGACCGTATTGGTGAAATTGTTACCGGCGAAGTTTATCAGGTTTGGAAGAAAGAGATTATGGTGGTGGACGATGAGGGAAATGAACTCATCTTACCAAAAACAGAACAGATACCGTCCGATTATTTCAGAAAAGGGGATTCTGTGCGTGCAGTAGTTGTGCGGGTTGAAATGCGAAACAGCACTCCTTTAATCGTACTTTCCAGAACCAGCCCCATCTTCCTGGAACGTCTTTTTGAAATGGAGGTCCCGGAAATATTTGATGGCCTTATAACCATTAAAAACATCAAACGGATTCCGGGCGAACGAGCAAAAGTAGCTGTTGAATCGTACGATGAGCGGGTGGATCCGGTTGGGGCATGTGTGGGAATGAAAGGTTCGCGGATTCATGGCATTGTCCGTGAATTGAAGAACGAAAATATCGATGTCATCAACTTTACCAACAACACCCAACTTTATATTCAGAGGGCATTAAGCCCTGCAAAAGTTTCGCTTATTAAGCTGAACGAAACCGACAAACGTGCTGATGTTTATTTACAACCCGACCAAGTGTCGTTAGCCATTGGTAAAGGGGGGTCGAACATTAAACTGGCCAGCCAACTGACCGGCTACGAAATAGATGTTTACCGCGAAACAGCTGAAGACGATGAAGATGTGGATTTGGACGAATTTACTGATGAAATTGAAAACTGGGTATTAGACGAATTGAAAGCCATTGGTTGCGACACTGCCAAAAGCGTTCTCGACCTCTCCATTGAAGATTTGGTGAAACGTACCGATTTAGAAGAAGAGACCATCAAAGATGTGATTAAAGTCCTTAGGGCCGAGTTCGAATAAAAACGCTTGGTCAGTAAGGAGATATGTAAGGTTCAAATTTAGGTTAAGTAAAAAGAAAAGGTCAAGAAATGACAGACTCGAGTAAAGTAACACGACTCAGCAAAATTGCCAGGGAGTTTAATGTAGGGATAAGCACAATTGTGGAATTCCTTCATAAAAAGGGAATTACTATCGATGCCAATCCAAACACAAAAATTACCTCCGATTTATATGCCATGCTCTTAAAAGAGTATAGTACCGATATCCGTGTAAAAGAAGAATCGGCAAAATTGGAGTTAGGAATCCATCGCGGTAAGCAAGAATCTGTAAGCATTGATGCAGAGTTTAAAGATTCAGAGGATGATCAGGATAATGAACCCGATGAGGTTTTACTTAAAGACCTGAGCAGTCATAAACCTATTGAAAAGGAACACAAACCTATTCATAAACCCGCTCCAAAAGAAGAGCCTATCGAGAAAATTGAAACGGTGGTGGACGAAGTAAAGGTAAAAGTGATTGGCAAAATCGACTTGGAACCTAAAAAAACAAAACCTGTGGTTCACCCATCAAAAATTGAAAAAATCAAAGAGGCTGAGCCCAAGAAAACAGAATCGGTTCACAAGCATGAGCCTAAAAAGGAAAGACCTGTTCCGGTTGAAGAAAAACCAGTAGTTCCCGAAGATAAAGCAGAAACCGCCACTGCATCACAAAAAGAAGAAATTGGGGAAATAAAAACTCAGGTAGAACAATTGGAAGATGTAAAAGTGGTGGGAAGAATCGACCTAGCTTTACTAAACCAAAAAACCCGCCCGGCAAAGAAATCGAAAGAAGAAAAAGCCAAAGAACGCCGTGATAGGGAAGTTGTCCGCAAACCTTCCGATGAAACAACTGAAGAGGCTCCATCAACCTCGCAACATGAAGATTCAAACTTTATCCAACGCAAAGTGGAGCGCCTTTCGGGCCCTACCGTAATTGGGAAAATTGAATTGCCAACAGAACCGAGAAAAGATAAACCAGGTGCCCCTCTTTCAGAAGAAGACCGCAAAAAGAAAAAGAGAAAACGGATCAGAAAAGATAAAGTTGAAGTAGCCCAAGAACAAACCGGGGCGGGTCAGGATCCGAATAAAAAATTGAAACAAGCCGTTCCTCAGTCACAGCAACAGCAGCAACAAAAGAAAGGTGGAAAAAAGCGGCTGATTAAAAAAGAGGTTAACGAAGAAGATGTACAAAAGCAGATTAAAGATACCTTAGCCCGGTTAACCGCTACCAAAGGGAAAAGTAAAGGATCAAAACACCGGCGCGATAAACGCGAGTTGTATAGCCACAAGGCTCAAGAGGAAATGGCTAAGATGGAGGCTGAAAAGAACATCCTCAAAGTGACTGAGTTTGTTTCGGTAAACGAACTGGCCAACATGATGGATGTGGCAGTTACCGAGGTAATCGGAACTTGCATGAACCTGGGCCTCTTTGTTTCTATCAACCAAAGGCTTGATGCTGAAACCATGTCGCTGGTAGCAGATGAATTTGGCTACAAAGTTGAATTTGTAAGTGCCGAACTCCTTGAGTCTATTGCTGAAGAGGTAGAAGATTCTGAGGAAGATTTGGTACCCCGCCCTCCGATTATTACCGTAATGGGTCACGTTGACCATGGTAAAACATCGTTACTTGATTACATCCGTAAAGCGAATGTAATTGCTGGTGAGGCCGGTGGAATTACCCAACATATTGGAGCCTATAGCGTTGCTACTGAAGATGGCAAACGGATCACCTTCTTGGATACTCCTGGACACGAGGCATTTACAGCCATGCGTGCCCGTGGAGCTCAAGTTACCGATGTGGCCATCATTATTGTAGCTGCTGACGACAGTATCATGCCCCAAACCGTTGAAGCCATTAACCATGCTCAGGCTGCTGGGGTTCCCATTGTATTTGCTATCAATAAAGTTGATAAACCCGGAGCTAACCCCGAAAAAATTAAAGAAGGATTGGCCAATATGAACCTTTTAGTTGAGGAATGGGGCGGCAAATACCAATCGCAGGATATTTCGGCCAAGCAGGGGTTAAATATTTCCGAATTACTTGATAAAGTAATGCTGGAAGCTGAAATGCTCGACCTTAAGGCAAACCCCAATAAAAAAGCATTAGGTACCGTTATTGAAGCTTCGCTGGACAAAGGGCGTGGTTATGTGACTACCATTTTGGTTCAAAGCGGGACTCTTAAAATTGGCGACATTCTGTTAGCCGGAAACCATACGGGCCACGTGAAGGCAATGTACAATGAACGGAATGAACTGGTTAAAGAAGCTGGGCCATCAACCCCGGTTCAAGTGCTCGGCTTAAGCGGTGCAGCACAGGCAGGTGATAAATTCAATGTGATGGAAAGCGACCGTGAAGCCAAAGAAATTGCCAACCGCCGTCAACAACTTGCCCGGGAACAGGGGTTACGTACCCAGAAACACATTACTCTGGACGAAATCGGACGCCGGATTGCTATTGGAAACTTCCAGGAATTGAATGTCATTGTGAAGGGTGACGTGGATGGATCTATCGAAGCATTGTCCGATTCATTAATCAAGCTTTCAACCGAAGAAATACAGGTAAATGTAAAACATAAAGCTGTGGGTCAAATCTCCGAGTCGGATGTGTTACTTGCTGCAGCTTCCGATGCTATTATCATCGGGTTCCAGGTGCGCCCATCTATGGCTGCCCGTAAATTGGCCGAAAAAGAAGAAATCGATATCCGCTTGTATTCCGTTATTTACGATGCCATCAATGAGGTAAGAGACGCTATGGAAGGAATGCTTTCACCAGAAATAAAAGAGGAGATTATTGCTACCATTGAAGTACGCGAAGTTTTCAAGATAACCAAAGTGGGTACTATTGCCGGATGTTATGTCCGCGATGGAAAAGTGAAACGTACCTCGAAAGTACGGGTTATCCGCGATGGAATTGTGGTTTACACCGGAGAGCTTGGATCGCTCAAACGCTTTAAGGATGACGCCAAAGAGGTGGCCTCCGGTTATGAGTGCGGTTTGAACATCGAGCGGTTCAACGATGTAAAAGTGGGTGACATTGTGGAAGCTTACGAACAAGTGGAAGTAAAACGTACTCTATAGTTCATTAAAAATTAGATATATATAAAAGAGGCTGCCCCAAATGAGGCAGCCTCTTTTATATATATCCTTCTTCATTTGTATATTTTTGGATTATCTCCTTAAATCCGCAAGTCGCAGTGCGACTAAATCTTTCATTTTTTTGACTTTTCATTTTATACCTGCGGAATTAAGGTATCTAATAAGATTCTGTTTTACGAGAAGTTGCTTTTTGTTTGCCCTTACATTAAATATTCAACTATGATTAACAGACTTTCAACTTAACACGTTGTAGCTAATACAATATCAGTGATCTAAACTCAGAAGCAAACAACAGCGCACTTTATTTTGAAAATATTTCTCACTTCACAAGCAACTAAATAAAGGTTTCAAACATCTGCAAAGCGTCAAAAAGGGTGAAATTCTGAGTAATGCTGGTGTTACAGCTACACAGAATTGAAATTCTAAGTATTTTTAACTAATTATTAATTTATCGCTATATGAAACGATTTACTTTTATTGCCTTATTTACCTTGAGCCTGGGATTTGCCTTTACATCTTGCAACAGTGATGACGATTCGGTGACCTATTGGTATAATTACGGCACCTACATTGAAACAATGAGCAACAATCAGGGATTTGTGGTGGAGCTTGATAGCGGGGATACCTTAGTTCCCAGCCAAATAGATTACCTGGCGGATGAACTGGAAGATAGTTCCCGCGTAATGGCCTATTTTTCTATTGATTCAGAAACTGAAAACGTGATTCATTCCGGGTATTTAGAGCTTTATAGGGTTTTGACCAAAGACATTATTCAATTAACCGAAGAAAACCAAGACAGTATTGGAAATGATGGCGTAAGTGTGAATGAAAACACCATCTGGTTAACAGAATACCATTTAAATGTTGTTTTTAGTTATTATGGTGGTAGTGTAACGCATTATATAAATTTGGTAAAGCCTATCCAGGATACCGTGGATGACGAGGGACGACTTATCTTGGAATTACGGCATAACAATAATAACGATCCTTCTTATAATGTGCTTACCGGCGTGGTTTCTTTCGACATGCGCAGTTTATACCAACCCGGCATAGACAGCGTGAACTTCCTGTTCAAATCTACCGATTACTATGACTATGAGTTTACCTGGGAAGGAACCTATTATTTTGAAAATCAATCTTTAAAATTGGCACCAGCCAACACAAGTGGAATACTGCCGGGTAATTTAAAATAATGAAGTTCTGGGACTAAATTTGTTTTTGTCACATAGTTTCTTTGAATCTTTCCCAATAATAAGTAAGTGGAGGCCTCATTTCGATGAGGTCTCCATTTTTTGTTGATCTGTTTCAGCTTCCCATGCCTTTTTACCCTCACATTGTTGATCACCCAAGTAAAAAGGTTCAGAATAATTTTTAGCTTTGCAGATTCAAAACCATAAATGACATGACACATCCTACCATCTATATTTACAACACTTTAACGCGAAAGAAGGAAGAATTTATTCCAGTGAATCCAAATCACCTGGGGCTTTATGTCTGCGGCCCCACAGTTTATGGCGAGGCCCATTTGGGGCATGCCCGCCCGTACATTACCTTTGATTTGGTCATCCGGTATTTTCAGCACCTGGGATATAAAGTGCGTTATGTCCGCAACATCACCGATGTAGGCCACCTAAGCGACGAACTGGCAGGCGAGGGGGAAGATAAAATTGCCAAAAAAGCCCGGTTGGAACAGTTGGAACCCATGGAAGTAGTTCACCGCTTTACCGAAAGTTTTCATGAAAACATGCGTGCTTTGAATATAAAGAGCCCCAGCATAGAACCCCGTGCCACAGGCCATATTATTGAACAGCAAACCATGATACGTGAAATCTTACAAAATGGGTTTGCTTACGAATCGAATGGTTCGGTGTATTTTGATGTACTAAAATATAACGAAAAACATCCTTATGGCGAATTATCGGGCCGCAAGGTGGAAGAACTGTACGAGAATACCCGCGAATTAGACGGGCAAAGTGAAAAGCATAACAGTTTTGATTTTGCCCTATGGAAAAAAGCGGCACCCGAGCACCTCATGCACTGGCCCTCGGAATGGAGCGAAGGTTTCCCGGGCTGGCACATGGAATGTTCCGCGATGAGTACCCGTTACCTGGGCGAGGCCTTTGACATCCACGGAGGGGGAATGGATTTAATATTCCCGCACCATGAAGCTGAAATAGCCCAATCTACGGCAGCTCATGGAAAAAGTTCGGTCCGGTATTGGATGCACAACAACATGATTACCATCAACGGGCAAAAAATGGGCAAATCGCTGGGAAATTTTATTACCCTTAATGAGTTATTTACAGGAAACCATGCCACGCTGAAACAGGCATACAGCCCGATGACCATCCGCTTTTTTATATTGATGGCCCATTACCGCGGAACGGTTGATTTTTCAAACGAAGCACTGCAATCTGCCGAGAAAGGACTGGACCGATTGATGAAAGGCATAGAAACACTAGATAAAATAAAACCTTCTGACAGTTCCACCATTGATGTTCCGGCCATGCGTGAAAAATGTTATCAGGCCTTAAACGACGATTTTAACAGCCCGATCCTTATTTCCCATTTGTTTGAGGCTGTTAAAATGGTAAACCTGGTATTAGTAGGAACGGAAAAGCTTGATGCCACCAGTTTGCAACAAATGAAACAATTATTCTCCGATTTTGTGATTGAAATTATGGGGTTGATGCCTGAAAGTAAAGATAATCCAAGGGAAGGAAAACTATCTGCAGAATTAATAAATTTCCTGTTAAATCTTCGGCAAGACGCCAAAAAGAATAAAGATTGGGGCACTTCTGATAAGATCAGAAATCAATTAACTGATTTGGGAGTAGCCATCAAAGATACCAAAGAAGGTTTTGAATGGGAATGGAAGTAGTTTGAACAATCTTTGTTAAAAACAACCATCCGGTTTCAGATTAATAAAATCTGGAAACAAAATCTTGCAACTTGCAACTAATTATTATTTTTGCCGATTATTTTTTGATTGATACATAGCTATGGAAACATTGAAAAGAACAAAAATTGTGAACGTGCTCAAGTCGGATGACTTTGGCAGCAAAGTTTGTGTAAAAGGTTGGGTACGCACCAAACGGGGCAGTAAAAATGTTGCTTTTATTGCCTTAAACGATGGCTCTACCATTAACAATATTCAGATAGTAGCCGATCTTGAGCAAATCAATGAATCCATCTTAAGCAGAATTCACACCGGGGCATCCCTTTCCGTTACCGGGACATTGATAGCAAGCCAGGGATCAGGGCAAAAAGTGGAGATAGCCGCCTCCGCTATTGAAGTGTTGGGCGAGGCCAATCCTGATGAATATCCTTTGCAGCCAAAAAAACATAGCTTGGAGTTTCTTCGCGAGAAGGCACATTTACGATTCCGTACCAGTACCTTCAGTGCCGTTTTCCGTATCCGCCATGCCATGGCCTTTGCCATCCATCAGTTTTTTAACGGCAAGGGATTTTATTACATGCATTCTCCTATTATTACCGGTTCCGATGCCGAAGGTGCCGGTGAAATGTTCCAGGTAACTACACTCGATTTGGACAAACTGCCAAGAAATGAAGAGGGAAAGGTAGATTATTCCAAAGATTTCTTTGGCAAACTGACCAATCTTACCGTTTCAGGACAATTGGAAGGCGAACTGGCCGCCCTTGCATTGGGCGAAGTTTATACGTTTGGACCAACCTTCCGGGCCGAGAATTCCAATACCTCGCGCCACTTGGCCGAGTTCTGGATGATTGAACCCGAAATGGCTTTTTACGACATTACCGACAACATGGATTTAGCCGAGGAGATGCTCAAATATCTGGTACAATATGCACTTGATAATTGCCACGATGATCTGGAGTTTTTACAAAGCCGTTTGTTGGAAGAAGAAAAGCAAAAACCACAGAACGAACGTTCCGACTTGCCATTGATTGAAAAGCTGGAGTTTGTGACCAAAAACGATTTTGTACGGTTAAGCTATACCGAAGCCATCGAAGTGTTGAAAAACTCAAAAGCCAATCAGAAAGGGCAGTTCCAGTACCCGGTTTCCTGGGGAATTGACTTACAAAGCGAACACGAACGCTTTTTGGTAGAAAAACATTATAAAAAACCGGTCATTTTAACCGATTACCCAAAAGAGATAAAAGCCTTTTACATGAAACAGAACGAAGACGGGAAAACCGTCCGTGCCATGGATGTGCTCTTCCCGGGGATTGGTGAAATCATCGGAGGTTCGCAGCGCGAAGAGAGCTATGAAAAACTGAAAGCCCGTATTGACGAAATGGGAATCCCGGAAAAGGACATGTGGTGGTTCCTCGAAACCCGTAAGTTTGGAACCGTTCCGCACAGCGGCTACGGGTTAGGTTTTGAACGGTTGATGCTGTTTGTCACCGGCATGGGCAACATCCGCGATGTGATTCCTTTTGCCCGCACTCCAAAGAATGCAGAATATTAATTCCAAACAAAATAAATTCAAAAAAAGAGACTTGCAACAATCGTGAGTCTCTTTTCGTTTTATAAAGGATTCTTCTATTTTCATGTCAGTAAAATCAAGGTTTTTCACTAAATTGCAACCAATTGTTTTATTGAACGATTAAAGGGACTTGGCATGTTAAAACAGCGATTACAACAAAAACTTTTACAGAAACTTTCACCCCAACAGATACAGTTTATCAAGTTGCTCGAAATACCTACCATGCAGCTCGATCAGCGTATCAAAAAAGAAATTGAAGAAAACCCTGCTTTGGAAGAGGGAAATTTAGAGGGTGAATTTAGTGCCGACGATGGTGAGCCCAAAGAAGAAAAAGAGCCGGAAGAGTTTTCTATCGAAGAATATCTGGCAAACGATGATGATACCCCATCCTATAAATTAAGAGCCAGCAATTATTCCAAAGACGATGAACGGAAAGATATCCCCTTTTCAGTGGGCTCTACTTTTCACGAGAGCCTGATTGCCCAACTCGGATTGCAGGTTTTAACTGATTTTGAACGTAAACTGGCCGAATACATTATTGGAAATATTGATGACGATGGTTACCTGCGCCGTGATTTAGAGGCAATTATTGATGACCTGGCATTTGCCCTGAACATTGAAACCAACATGGAGCAATTGGAAAAGGTGCTGGCCGTGATTCAGGATTTTGACCCTCCTGGTGTTGGGGCTTTAAACTTGCAGCAGTGCCTGTTAATACAAATACGGAAACGCGACAAAAATAATCCGGCTGTGCATCTGGCAGAACAGATTTTAGCCGATAATTTCATGGAATTTACCCGGAAACATTACGATAAAATCATCAGCAAGCTAAACATTACCGAAGATTTGCTAAAAGCCGCGCTGGACGAAATCCTCAGGCTAAATCCAAAACCCGGTGGCGGGTATGCCGACCCTCGCGATCAAACAAGTAGGCCGATTATTCCTGACTTTGTACTCGAAAACCACGATGGTATTTTGGAATTATCCCTGAATGAACGAAATGTCCCCGAATTAAAAGTGAGCCGGACCTATGCCGAGATGTTGAGCGATTTGGCCCGGAAAAAAGCCAAACGCAGCAGGCAGGATAAGGAAACCATCACCTTTGTCAAGCAGAAATTGGATTCGGCCCGTTGGTTCATTGATGCCATCAAACAACGACAAACCACGTTATTAGTGACGATGGAGGCCATTCTGGAATATCAGAAAGAATATTTTCTCGATGGTGATGAAAAGAAACTCAAGCCCATGATTCTTAAAGATGTGGCCGATGTTACCGGACTTGATATTTCTACCATCTCAAGGGTAGCCAACAGCAAATACATACAAACCGATTTTGGTATTTTGTCGTTAAAATCGTTTTTCTCGGAGGCCATGCAAACCACTAGCGGTGAGGAAGTGAGTGCCCGGGAGGTTAAAAGCATCCTGGATGAAGCCATTCAGGGAGAGAACAAAAAACGGCCACTCACCGATGAGCGTTTGACCGAAATCCTCCAGGAAAAAGGGTACCAAATTGCACGGCGTACCGTGGCCAAATACCGGGAACAATTAGGGATTCCTGTAGCCAGGCTTCGTAAAGAGCTTCGCTAGAAACCGTCGTTTTTTGATTCGGTTTTTTGAAACCCATAAAAACTTTTTACCTTGTGGTTTATTTTAAAACCATGACATCAAAATTATTTAAATCAGTCACCTATCTGTTTCATCCGGTATTTATGCCTGTTGCAGGTATTTTTATGATTTTGGCATTTAGCCATTTATCCTTACTCCCAACCGAAGGGAAACGGGCCATTTTACTAATTGTGGCTTTAACCACCCTGTTTTTCCCATTGGCCATGTTACCTGTATTCTATTACCAGCGAATGATAACCGGAATTCAAGTTTCAGAGCGGCGCGAGCGTTTGGTACCAATGTTTACCGCCTCGTTGTTTTATTATTTTGGATACTATATCCTGCATCGCTATGCGGCCCCCACGCTTTTGCAGCAATTCTTGCTGGCTTCCTTTGTTTCGGTCTTCATGGCTTCAATCATCCACCTCAAATGGAAGATAAGTTTACACATGATTGGCATTGGCGGATTTATTGGTCTGTTATCCTCATTGGGTATATTATATCAAATCTATTTGGATAGTTTTTTAATGATCTCCATTTTTATTGCCGGGCTTATTGGTTCCGCCCGCCTTTACCTGAACGAGCACAATCATACACAAATTTATGCCGGGTTTATGTTGGGTTTTATTAGTACAACAGCCACTCTATTAATTTTTAATGGGTAATATTTTATGTCAAAAAAAAACAAAAACGGATTCGGAAAAAAGGGGGCATCCCAAACTTCATATAACCGCCCAGCATTAATTAGTCATATACTTAAAGTTTTTAACGAAGATGCAGGCCGATCGCTGAATTACAGGCAGATGGCCAAACTGCTTCATGTAAAAGATGCCAGTACCGCGCACCTTATCAACAGTTGTTTGGTGGAATTGACGCAAAAGGGTGATTTGATCGAAATCCATAAAGGAAAATTCAAGCTAAAAACCCAAGGGAATTATATTATAGGAAAAGTCGATTTAACCGCCAAAGGTTCGGCCTACATTATTTCCGACGAAATTGAACGCGATGTGTTTATTGCCGCCAAAAACCTGAACCACGCCCTACACGACGATGTGGTGAAGGTTTATGTATATGCGCGCAAAGAACGCAACCACGTGGAAGGTGAGGTAGTGGAAATACTCAAACGCAACCGCGAAACTTTTGTGGGTGTGGTTGAAGTATCGCAACATTTTGCCTTTTTAATCCCCGAACGGAACCAGATGCCTTTCGATATTTTTATTCCACTCGATAAATTAAAAAAAGCAACAAGCGGACAAAAGGCTATTGCCAAGATTTTAGAATGGCCCGAAAAACAGAAAAACCCCATTGGCGAAATCATTGAGGTGCTGGGTATGCCCGGCGAAAATGAAGTGGAGATGCATGCCATATTAGCAGAATTTGGCCTCCCCTATGAATTTCCAAAACGGGTTTTGGAATCTGCCGGGAAAATTCCTGATAAAATTACCGAAGAAGAAATTAGCCACCGACGCGATTTCCGTAAGATTACCACACTTACCATCGACCCCTTTGATGCCAAGGATTTTGACGATGCCCTTTCCATCCAAACCCTTAAAAACGGAAACATTGAAGTGGGAGTGCATATTGCCGATGTAACCCATTATGTGCGCCCAAATACAGCTCTTGAAAAAGAGGCTTATGAGCGTGCAACCTCTGTTTATTTGGTAGATAGGGTTGTCCCGATGTTGCCCGAACGGCTGTCGAACCTGATTTGTTCGCTTCGCCCCAACGAAGAGAAACTTTGCTTTTCAGCCGTTTTTGAACTCGATGCCGAAGCTCACATCGTTAAACAATGGTTTGGGAAAACCATCATCAACTCCGACAGGCGATTTACCTACGAAGAAGCCCAGGAGGTGATCGAAACAGAAGCAGGCGATTTAAAAAATGAGATTTTATTGCTGCACCAATTGGCACTAAAACTCCGAAAGAAACGGTTCCATGCCGGTTCCATTGCTTTTGAACGCAGCGAAGTAAAGTTCCAACTCGATGAAAAAGCCCGCCCCATTGGCGTTTACTTGAAAGAGAACAAAGAGAGCAACCAGTTGATTGAGGAATTCATGCTTTTGGCCAACAAAAAAGTGGCCGAATTCATTGGTAAACCCGATGCCAATAAAGCTGTCAGGACTTTTGTTTACCGGGTTCACGATGAACCTAATAAAGAGAAACTGAATGCCTTTGCCTTTTTTATCAAGCGGTTTGGTTACCAGATTCAAACCAAATCGGCCAAAAAAATTGCTGATTCCATGAACCAGTTATTGGTGGATGTTCATGGAAAAAATGAGCAAACGGTAGTTGAAACCCTTGCCATCCGTACCATGGCTAAAGCCGAATATTCCACCAAGAATATTGGCCATTACGGATTATCCTTCGATTACTATTCCCATTTCACCTCTCCCATCCGGCGCTATCCCGACATGATGGCGCACCGTCTGCTGGAACATTATTTAGCTGGCGGAAAATCAGTTCCTGACGATACCTACGAAGAAATGTGCAAACACTCTTCCGACATGGAACAGTTGGCTGCCAATGCCGAGCGGGCCTCGGTAAAATACAAGCAGGTAGAATTTATGAAAGACAATGTTGGAAAGGAATTCAAAGGTGTTATTTCAGGGGTAACACAGTGGGGCATTTATGTAGAATTGATTGATAGCAAATGTGAAGGAATGGTTCCGGTACGTACCTTAATCGATGACTTTTATGAATACGATGAGGCAGAATTTGCCCTTATTGGCAACCGGACCAAAAGACGTTACACCATGGGCGATGAGGTAGAAATTAAAGTTGTTTCGGCCAACCTGTCCAAAAAGCAGCTCGATTTTGAAATGGTTCACGATTTTGCCGAAGAAGAACCGCTTATTCCTTTAAAACCAAAGCATAAAAGAAGAAGGTAAGAGTCAAAATTCATTCTGATGGTTTTGATGCTGCATTGATTTGTTTCTTGTTTACCCACAAAAGTTTATCCCTTTGGGTACAGCCAAGGCCTCATGAAATATGGAGTTTATGAAAACATGATTTGTTTTGTTGGAAAATTAATCCTGTAATGATACATTTGAACAAAATCACAAAACGTTCGAATGCATAAATCTCCGGCACATGAAAAACGAATCAAACGGAATACATGACTCAAAAAGTGCAACCCGAAACCAAATATTGAAAGCCTCGCAAGAGATCTTTGAAAAATATGGGTATAAAAAAACCACCATCGACGACATTGCCGGTGAACTCCACAAAGGGAAAAGTTCCATCTATTATTATTTTATCAGTAAAGAAGACATCTTCAGGGCGGTCCTTGATAAAGAAGCCTGCGAACTCAAAGAAGAGATATTGGCAGCCATCGGCAGAACCAATAACCCCAAAGAACAAATCACCAGTTATATTGAGGTCCGCATCAATGCCATTAAAAAACTGGGCAACCTTTTCGACTTTCAGAAAAAACAATATCTGTCGCTTGAAAATGCTAAGGAATTAAGGGCAAAATATGAAACCATAGAAATTGAAGTCATCAAAAGTATATTGGATGAGGGTGTGCGGCAAGGCATCTTTACCATCAGAAATACATACATGACGGCACTTTCCATCATGACCATTATTAAGGGACTGGAAGCCCCCATTTTGATGGAAGCAGAAGAAACAATCAAAGAACGTTTGGAAGAAATGCTCCCCATTCTTTTTAATGGGATATCGGCAGTAGCAAAATAATCAGAATCCCGTTAAAATAATTGCTCCAAAAGAAAATGGTTCTAAAGTATTGATATTCATCCGGTGACTACGGGCGTGAATATAAAGCATAATTCTATAATCAAAAAGTCACCGGGTGAATATTACCAAAAAAACAAAATTTTAAAATTTCTTCAAAAAAATCATCATATTGTTTTAATTTAAAACATATTTGTATATTTTAGTGTCGAATTATAAGCTAACACATCTTTATTGTGTTATTTATAAGTCAAACTTTAAATATCAATTGAAAATTAAAGAATATGTGCGGAATTGTATGTGCGTTTGAATTGAAACAAAAAGCAGAAGAACTACGGCCCCGGCTGTTAAAAATGTCGAAAAAAGTGCGCCACCGGGGACCCGACTGGAGTGGCATCCATTGCGAGGAGAAGGCTATTTTAACACATGAACGTTTGGCCATTGTCGATCCCACCTCGGGAAAGCAACCTTTGTACAGTGAAGATGGGACCGTTATCCTGGCCATCAATGGCGAGATTTATAATCACCGGGCAATCCGTAAAACCTTTGAAGGAAAATACCATTTTAAAACCGAATCGGATTGTGAAGTAATCCTGGCATTGTATCAGGAAAAAGGTACCCAGTTTTTAGACGAACTAAACGGGATTTTCGGGTTTGCCCTATACGATTCTGCCAAAGATGAATACATGATTGCCCGCGACCATATTGGTATTATCCCCTTGTACATGGGACGCGATGAAAACGGAACCTTTTACGTGGCTTCGGAACTGAAAGCACTGGAAGGTATTTGTACCACCATTGAACTTTTTCCTCCGGGTCATTACTTATCGAGCAAAGACGGGAAATTGGTAAAATGGTACCACCGCGACTGGACCGATTACGAAGCGGTGAAAAATAACAAAACTTCGATTCAGGAATTGCACGATGCGTTGGATGCAGCAGTAAAACGCCAATTGATGTCCGATGTTCCTTATGGCGTTTTGCTTTCAGGCGGATTGGATTCTTCAGTAACTTCGGCATTAGCCAAAAAATATGCCCAAAAACGGATTGAAACCGATGACCAGTCGGCTGCCTGGTGGCCCCAACTGCACTCTTTTGCGGTAGGGTTAAAAGGTTCGCCCGATTTAGCTGCCGCTAAAAAGGTGGCCGAACACATTGGAACAGTGCATCACGAGGTGTTGTTTACCATTCAGGAGGGTTTAGATGCCATCCGCGATGTGATTTACCAACTGGAGACCTACGATATTACCACGGTACGGGCTTCAACGCCTATGTATCTGATGGCCCGGGCGATAAAAGCCATGGGAATAAAAATGGTGCTTTCGGGCGAAGGTGCCGACGAGTTGTTTGGCGGTTACCTGTATTTCCACAAAGCTCCCAATGCCGAGGAGTTTCATAAAGAAACGGTGCGCAAACTGAGCAAACTGCACCAGTACGATTGTTTGCGGGCCAACAAATCGCTGGCTGCCTGGGGAATCGAAGGACGGGTTCCATTTTTGGACAAGGAATTTATGGATGTGGCCATGCGCATCAACCCAAAAGATAAGATGATTACCCCGGAAAGGATGGAAAAATGGGTCATCCGGAAAGCTTTTGAAAGTTATTTGCCAGCAAGTGTGACCTGGAGGCAAAAGGAACAGTTCAGCGATGGCGTGGGTTACAGCTGGATTGATACGCTTAAAAAAGTGGTAGCCGAGCAGGTGACTGATGAGCAGTTAGCCAATGCCAAATACAAATTCCCTACCCAACCGCCAAAAACCAAAGAGGAATTTTATTACCGTTCCATTTTTGCCGAGCATTTTCCATCGGAAGCCGCCGCGCTGAGTGTACCATCGGTTCCATCGGTGGCTTGCAGTACGCCTGAAGCTTTGGCGTGGGATGCTTCGTTCCAGAACATGAACGAACCTTCGGGACGGGCGGTGAATGTACATGCGGTTTCAACATCGGTGTAGGTTGCAACGCCAACATCCCTGTCGGTGATATTCTTGTATAAAGACAGACCCGACCGGAGGTCGGGGTTACTGCAAAAGCACAAACCCAAATTCGGAGTTGAAAAAGTAACACCGACATCCTTGTCGGTTTTTCCTTTAAATACAAGCCCGACCGGGAGGTCGGGGTTACAACAAAAAAAGCGCCTGAGTTTTCAAGCGCTTTTTTATTTTTTCTAATACAAATCTACCATCTGTTATTCTTCAATGATTTTGGATTTACATAAAATATCAACCGATAGCCAATACAACCGCAAAAACACTGACTCGCATAGTATCTTTTCTTTGCGATGCATCACTTTAAGTATCTCACGATTTAGTTCTTTATACTGCTACTTTACAATATCTCTATAAAACTCATATTCAGTTCCATCTTTATAACAATATTTTAGCACACCGTAATTACGGCTGAATAATATCTTATAAATTGAATCTAACGTATTGATGGAAGTATCTGATTCGATTTCATATACAGATATAAATTTTCTACCATTTATTTTAATTGAATCATGTAGAAAAGATTTATTTCCATTTTGGAAATCGCCCCAGGTTACTAAAAATCCATTAGTAGCAAGTAAGATATCATTATTAATAAAAAATCTCTTTCTAACTGAATCCTGCCCGGCATATTTGACCCCGATCCTTTCCATTTCATAATAATATTGTTTGTCATGAACATCGAACCCTTGTGATTTCCATTTTACTTCGAAAGTGTCCAAATCATTTTTGGTTGATTTAAAAATAACGGTATCACCTTCGTTGTATTTGAATTTCATGTCATCGGGTATGTAATAATATTCGTTGCAAGCACCCAGGAACAATAGTAAGGCGGCAATTATAAGTGGCTTTTTCATTTTTGAATTATCAAGTTACTATGTTAAGTGAGAGATAAATTTTCAATCTATAAATAATTTTGTTAGATTTTTATAAAAGTAGAATAGTAATTTGTTAATAAGTTTATTTAATTAAAAATTTGAAATATTATTTAAATTAACTTTATTTAACAAAAAATAAATTGATTGAATTTAAAAATCTTAACCTAATTTAATGATGTACAAAATAATAGGTGTTCTAATTGGATTTTTTATTTTAACCTTAAAATGCAACGGGCAATATATAATACCGGGCTTTAAAGTGGGTGGAAGTTTATCAACCATTGAGTCAAATCAATTTAAAACCTCTCCCTTAATCGGTTATAATGCGGGATTTGTTTTTACTACTCCATTAACAGATAAATTTGATCTTATTTCTTTATTAGATTTTACTCGAAAAGGAGCCATCATTGAAGGAAGAAGGACTGTAATTTTAGATAATTCAACAGAATTAGTTGAAGAAAAACTTTATATTAATTCCTATGAATGGTCTTTACTGGGAAATTATTATTTAAAAGTACCCGGTTTTAGTATTCAAGCAGGTTTTTCCTTAGCAAAAAATAGTAGTAGAAATAAAGGTATGCAATCATTATATTTTGGCTCAACGGATGATGGTTCTTATATTTTTTCAGGTCAAACACTCGAAGAGGGAATCATGGATGGAATTGATTATGCTGCTATTTTTGGAATCAGTGGAGGAACAGAAGCTTTAAAAATTAATTTGAGTTATCATGCAGGATTAAAAAACTATTTTAAAAATATAGATTATAATAATTTAGGATACAAAATTAAATGTAATTATATTGAATTATCTATTTCATATTCTCTGTTGAATTGGAGAGTGGTAAGCTATTAAAAAATATTAAATTTAGTTAACTATGAAAAAAAATGTATTATTATTAATATTAATGTTTTATGGAATAAATCTGATCAAATCGCAAGATAAAACAGAAATTGTACCCTTAGAACGAAATCAGGAATTGTTATCAAGTGTCAATCTAGGAGAAAATGGATTGGTTTTACACATTGGAAAAAATACGATGAATTCCAAAGATTTGGATTGGAAAGTTAATTTTTATTCTGAAAATTGCGAATTAAAATGGTCTAAACCCATTGAAAAATTACAAATAAATAAAGGATTTCCATCTTCAATAATAGCTTCTCCAAAAGGAGAATATGTTTACCTTATTGAAAATCAGGGATACAACCAATTACATGGGGTAGATAAAATTGTATTAAATCAAATAAATCAAAATGGTTCATTAAAAACCCAAGAATTTGAAACTTCTAAAGATCAAGGTATCAGGCAAGGTTTTTTTGCTAACGACAGATACCTTTTCATATTAAAAAGTAAAGAGGCCCATGAAATGCTTTTAGATTCAGAAAGTCAATATCAGAAAAAGAAACTTGTTGAAAAACTCTACTTATATAGAATCTCCCATGTTGATTTTAAGAAGGATAAAATCACCCTTGATTTACCAGAACTCGACGACCCTGAGAATACCACATATTGGTCTTATGCTGGACATGATAACAATAGCTTTTATCTTTTCTCAAAAACATTAAATATTGAAACTGGGAAATGTATCTATAAAATACTATCAATTGATAATGAAGGACACATTGGAAAAACGATTTTAATTGATGCAAAATTATCAAAAGCATATTACCGACCTTCTTTTAATCATAAGGATTTTGAATTAAGTGCATTCGATAAAAATTATGATTATGATTTTTATTTAGAATCACAATCCGGATCTTCATATTTAAAACCATCAATTGGAGCATTTGGTGGAATTAGAATAGTTACAAACGCTATCTATATCTATGGTTTGACTGGTTCAAAACCTTATAAAAAATTGGGTCCAATTTATGATGGTTATTTCATTTTTAAATATGATTTTGATGGGAATAATATTTGGAAAATCGAACAAAATGTACCTAAAGAATTATCTGATGAAAAAAAATTTTATATTCATGCTGCTCCAGAAAGCCGTAAATTAGCCTTTAATATTCTATCGAACCAAACAGTTAAGTTTCAGATATATTTTGATGAACAAGTACATAGCTTTGAATACTCAAATGATGGAAAATTTACTGGTTACAATTCATGTGAATTTAAAAATGATGTCCACTATCAGGATGCTTTATTATGCTTTTCTAAAGAAGCGAAAAGTAATACTAAAAAATATTTAGACTTTCTTGATCCGAAAGTTAGAGGTAAGTTGTTTTACAAATATTATAATAATCCAAATGGAGAAATACTTTTAGAATACAATTCAAAAATTCCAGAATTGAAACTAATGCATTTCAAAAAATAGAAGTTGAAAATTTAATAAACAATAGGAGTCTCAAACTTTTGGGACTCCTATTCTATTTCTTCAAATTCCCCATCTGCTCTTCAATGGCTTTGATTTTGGCTTCGGCATCGGCCTGTTTTTTTTGTTCAATAGCTACCACTTGTTCGGGAGCCCCGTTCACAAACTTTTCGTTGCTGAGTTTGGCGGCAACCGATTTTAAAAAGCCCTGATGGTAGGCTAATTCTTCGGCCAATTTTTTCAGTTCGGCCTCCACATCGATGCTTGAACCCAGCGGAATAAAGAATTCGCTGGTTTTTACCATAAACGCTGCCGCGTTATCCGATTTTTGGCTTACCTGTTCCATAGCCGATAAGCCTCCCATTTTAGTCACCACTGCATTAAAAGGTTGGGCATACCCATCGGTTCCGGGTTTAACATGTAGCACTAAGGAATCTTTAAACGAAATATTGCGGTCTTTACGCACGGTCCTGATTTCGGCAATCAGGGTTTTTGCATCTTCAAACTGATTGATAAAGCCGGTATTATATATTCCAACACTTGGCCAACTGGCATTCATGATGCTTTGTTCTACGGTGCGTTCCGCAATGATCTGCCAGATTTCTTCGGTAATAAACGGCATGAAAGGATGCAGCACCTTCAACAGCTTCTCGAACAGTTCAATGGTTGCATCAAACGTTGCTTTGTCGCACGGGGTTTGATAGGCCGGCTTCACCATTTCGAGGTACCACGACGAGAATTCATCCCAGAACAGACGGTACACCGTCATCAGGGCATCGGAAAGACGGAATTTATCGAAATGGTCGTTCAACTGTTCCATGGTTTGGTTCAGTTTGTGGTTGAACCATTCAATGGCCACTTTCGACGATTCCGGTTGAGCCAGGGTGGCATCTACCTCCCAGGTAGTAACCAACCGGAACGCATTCCAGATTTTGTTGGCAAAGTTCCGCCCCTGTTCGGGCAGCGATTCATCGAATAACAAGTCGCCTCCGGCAGGTGAACAAAGCAGCATACCCACGCGCACGCCATCGGCTCCGTATTTCTGCATCAGTTCAATAGGGTCGGGCGAGTTCCCGAGCGATTTGCTCATCTTACGTCCCAGCTTATCGCGCACAATGCCTGTGTAATACACATTGCGGAACGGAAGTTCCTGCTCATATTCGTACCCGGCAATAATCATCCGCGCTACCCAGAAGAACATAATTTCGGGAGCAGTTACCAAATCGTTGGTGGGATAATAATAGCTAACATCCCTGTTTTTAGGGTTGCGGATGCCATCGAACACGGCAATAGGCCACAACCAGCTGCTGAACCAAGTATCCATCACATCTTCGTCCTGATGCAAATCGGTTGCTTTCAGGTTTTTATTCCCGGTTTTTTCAATGGCTTTTTGCAAGGCTTCTTCCACTGTTTTAGCCACTACAAAATCGTTCGAATTGGGCAGGTAATAGGCCGGGATGCGGTGTCCCCACCACAATTGGCGGCTGATACACCAGTCCTGGATGTTTTCCATCCAGTGTTTGTAGGTATTTTTAAATTTCGCGGGATGGAATTGGATGTTATCATTTAAGACGGTCTCCAGCGCGGGTTTCGAAATATCCTTCATCTTCATAAACCACTGCATCGAAAGCTTCGGTTCAATAACGGCATCGGTACGTTCGGAATAGCCAATTTTATTGGCATAATCCTCAATTTTGGCCACATGCCCTGCCTTTTCCAAATCGGGGACAATCTCTTTCCGGACTACGAAGCGGTCTTTGCCCACATAAAGCTGGGCTTTTCCGCTTAGGGTTCCGTTATCGTTAAAAATATCGATACTTTCCAGGTTATGGCGCATGCCGATTTCGTAGTCGTTAATATCGTGGGCCGGGGTAATCTTCAAGCATCCGGTACCAAATTCCATATCCACATAATCGTCCTGAATGATGGGAATAGAGCGGTTGAGCAACGGAACCAAAACCCGCTTGCCAACCAGATGGGTAAAACGCCCATCTTTAGGATTTACGCACACAGCCGTGTCGCCCAAAATGGTTTCGGGACGGGTGGTGGCAATGGTTACAAACTCATTGCTGGTGCCTTCAATTTTATATCTCAGATAATAGAGTTTCGACTGAACCTCTTTATAAATCACCTCTTCGTCGGAAACGGCCGTTTTGGCCTGCGGATCCCAGTTTACCATGCGCACGCCTCGGTAAATCAACCCTTTTTTATACAGATCGATAAATACATTGATGACACTTTCGTAGTAAGCCCCGTCCATGGTAAAGCGGGTACGGTCCCAGTCGCACGAAGCACCGAGTTTTTTCAGTTGATCGAGGATGATTCCGCCATGCTTTTCTTTCCATTCCCAGGCGTGCTCCATGAATTCATCGCGGGTGAGTTGCGATTTATCGATGCCCTGATCTTTGAGCTTGGCAACCACTTTTGCTTCGGTGGCAATGCTGGCGTGGTCGGTACCGGGAACCCAGCAGGCGTTTTTCCCCTGCATCCGGGCACGGCGCACCAAAATATCCTGAATGGAATTGTTGAGCATGTGGCCCATGTGCAACACGCCGGTTACATTTGGCGGGGGAATCACAATGGTATATGGTTCGCGGTGATCAGGGGTGGAGCGGAAGAATCCATTATCCATCCAGTATTTATACCATTTGTCCTCGGTGCTGGCGGGGTTGTATTTGGTAGCGATTTCGTGTTTGTTCATAAAAATAATTAGCAATTAACAACGGTATATTTTGAAAGCCTTGTAAATTAAACAGTTTGCAAAAATAGCAATTGTGGGCAAGTTTAAAATAATTTTAAAGAGAAAGATTGGAAAAAGAAAAATATTGAGGACTGGTTTTGTTTCCAAAAGAAAGTTGCTTTTTGCTCTATCAAATGTCTTATCTATTAAGATATATTAGAATAACTTTCCAAGCCGAAAGTTTATTCGAAAAACAAAAAGCAAAACGTCTTTTTTATGGTTATCCTAATTACACAATCCTATTTTTACATTAAAATTGCATTATGAAAAACAACAAAAAAGATACCGCAAAGCCTTTTTTGAAATGGGCCGGGGGCAAAACCCAACTGCTGCAGGGCATTTCCGACCGCTTCCCTTTTAAGTCCACACAGAAGTTTATTTACGTGGAACCTTTTGTGGGAAGCGGGGCCGTGTTGTTTTGGGTGCTTCAGAAGTTTCCAAAAGTGGAGCAAGTGGTGATAAACGACATTAATGCCGATTTAATTACCGCTTACCGGGTGATTGCATCTCAGGTAACAGAATTGATAGAGGTGTTGCAGCAATGGCAGGATGAATATCACCGGATGGATCATGATCCTGAGGCCAAGTCGGATTATTATTATCACAAACGCGAACAGTTCAACAAAAGAATATCCACTGAAGTGGAGCAAACCGCGCTACTTATTTTTTTAAACCGGACCTGTTACAACGGGCTTTACCGGGTAAATACCGGCAACCGGTTCAACGTTCCGGTGGGGCGTTATAAAAAACCTACCATCTGTGATGCAAAAAACCTGAAAGCGGTGCACCAGGCTTTGCAAAAAGTGGAGGTGTTACATTCCGATTTTGAAAAAACTTTACAAAAAGCCCTCACTAAGGGGTTCTTTTATTTCGATCCTCCTTACAAACCATTGAATGCAACTTCGAGTTTTAATTCCTACTCGAATTTCTCCTTTGGAGATGCTGAACAGGAGCGTTTGAAAAACTTTTGTGATCAGTTACATGCTCTTGGTCACCAGTGGATGCTCAGTAACTCCGATGTTAAAGTGGGCAATCCGGATAATCATTTTTTTGATGATCTATATAAGGAATATTATATTGAAAGGGTTCCAGCCAAACGGAATATCAATTCCAATGGTCAAAAAAGGGGAATACTTACCGAATTGCTGATAACCAATTATCGGAAATAAAACATGGAGCGGGTGGTAAAAACGTTGAAAAATGGAACCCGTGTGGTTTTTGACCAAGGAAAATTTGATAGCTGGTGCGTGTATCTGGTAAGAACCAACGGTAGCCGTTATGCCCCGAAAGATGTGGAATATTTTATCGGGTTGCAGAAACTTGCTGCTTTTTATCCCAAAGGGAAAATATTTGCCGATTTTTTGGAGATTTACCACCGGACAAATCAAGAGCTTAACCCGGAGGTATTGCTTTTTATCGAACAATTGGCCGCCACCTATACTACGGAACATCAAAATTTAATGGAGCAATGGTTTACTGTTTTGTACGCGGGCATGGTAGCCGAGGAGAATAAAGAACATGCCATCCTTAAAAAGCGCATCAAATTGCTAGGCATGCATCAAATCCTTGTAGAACATATCAGTCCTGATAATGCCGCTGCCTTTAGTAAAGGTAGGGCCTGGCAAGAGCTTCAACAAATACTTATTGAAAAAAAGCTATAGAACTGACTATTTTAAGTACCGATTGTTTGCTTTACGTTTGTTTGCACCAATTTTCTATCTTTACCCAACAAATAAAAAACAAGTGATGCAACCTTTAGCAGAACGGCTCCGCCCCAAAACTTTAGACGATTACATTGGCCAAAAGCATTTGGTAGGTCCGTCGGCTATATTGCGGCAATCTATTGAATCGGGGCGGATTCCATCGATGATTCTTTGGGGGCCGCCCGGGGTAGGGAAAACCACGCTGGCCCATATCATCTCGAACCAACAGAACCGGGCCTTTTACAGCTTAAGCGCCGTAAGCAGTGGGGTAAAGGATGTGCGCGAGACCATTGACAAAGCACAGCGCGGACGGTTCTTTAACCAGCCCAATGCCATTTTATTTATAGATGAAATCCACCGGTTTAGCAAATCGCAACAAGATTCGTTATTGGCGGCCGTGGAACAGGGCATTATTACGTTGATTGGGGCTACCACCGAGAATCCATCGTTCGAGGTTATTTCGCCCCTGCTTTCGCGATGCCAGGTGTATGTACTCAAATCGCTCGAAAAAGAGGATTTGAACGAACTGCTCCAACGGGCAGTAACGGAGGATTTTGAATTAAAAAAATTGGTTTTTGATATACATGAAACAGAAGCCATGTTCCGGTTTTCGGGTGGTGATGCCCGGAAATTACTCAACATCATTGAACTGACAGTCAATTCATCGACAGATTCTCCCATTGTGATAACCAACAAACGGGTGGAGGAAATTTTACAGGAAAATATTGCCCTATATGATAAGCAGGGCGAAATGCATTACGATATTATATCGGCATTTATAAAATCCATCCGGGGCAGCGACCCCAATGCCGCCGTATATTGGCTGGCACGGATGCTCGAAGGGGGCGAAGAAATCAAATTCATAGCCCGCAGGTTGGTTATTTTAGCGGCTGAAGATGTGGGGCTAGCCAACCCGAACGCCCTGTTGATGGCCAATACCTGTTTCGATGCCATCCATAAAATTGGGATGCCCGAGGCCCGCATCATCCTATCGGAATGTGTGATTTATCTGGCCACCAGCCCCAAAAGCAATTCGGCTTACATGGCTATTGATGAAGCGATAAATGAAGTAAGGCAACAAGGCGATTTGCCGGTCCCGCTTCATTTGCGGAATGCCCCCACCAAACTGATGAAACAGTTGGGCTATGGGAACGACTACAAATACTCGCACAGTTTTGAGGGTAATTTTGCCGAGCAGGATTTTCTACCTAAAAAGATTAAAGACAAAAAGTTTTACGAACCGCAGAAAAACCAACAGGAAGAAACCATCCGGACACGGTTAGCCGCATGGTGGAAAAAAAAGTATGGGTATTAAATCTTAAAAAAGGAAATCATTTCGCGGAACTGATCTGCTTGCGAATTCGGTTCTTCGGCTGTTGAGGCAAGTTCTTCGGAAGCGGAGGCATTCAATTGGGCCACCTGATTCAACTGTTGAATGGAGCTGCTTATTTGGTTAGCGGTTTTAATTAAAAAAGATGGGTGAGAATACCAACAACTTGATTCTGATTTTTAAATTTTTAAATATAACATTGAGTTTTAATTGGTTAGTTCAATATTGAATCGAAGCAAGAAAACCAGGGCATCTTTTAATTGATTGTTAGCCCCCGGATTTATAATGTATTGCATATTTGGTTGAATGGTAGAATTATCGAAAATGCTGAACCGATAGGTAAATTCCAATGCCACCTCAGCCCAATCGGTACCCGGGTGTATCTTTTTAAATGAGTCACCATTCCGGGCAAAGGCAAGTGCAGCCCCAAATGAATCGTTAAAACGCTGCGGAAGTATCCCATTTACATGGATCCCTCCTCCTAAAAAATACTGTATCTGATTCATTTTGGGAGGGGCAATACTACTTTGTAGAAATACACCCATATATCGGTGCAGTTTATTGAAACTACTTAAAATGACCCAATCGCTGATAACATAAAAGCCATAACTTCCCTTAATGGCTTTAGTTGTATCTTTATAACTGGTAAAGTCGCCACTGTGGTAATATCCACCTACTTTGAAACATTCGCTTTTCTTATTTACCAACGATAACATTTCAAACTCCCCAATCATTAAATAGCCTTCATGTGCATTTATATTGGGATGGATATTGTAACGATTGGTCTCACTATCTCCCGGATCGCCATCATAAATTCCCAGTTTTATGGAAAAGTTATTTTCTTTGATGTAATTACCAATAATAGCGGGTGCAGCCATGGGATAAATGGAAACAGGAATGTTTAATGAAATGGTGGGAACAATCCCAAAGGAACTGTTTATAAAAGTCCCCCCGTATTCGGTTCCTACAAATTCGGAGTTCAAATCGTGTTGTCCTACCAAAAAGCTAAAGCCCCCAAACCTTTGACGGTACCAAAACTCATACAAACCCGTATAGTGGCCCGATTCAATATTTGAAAACACCTGCAAATCTCCGGTAATTTCTTGTGAAGGCAACCGACCATGCGAATTTAACCCATGCAGAAACAATTCTCCCCCTTTCCACAGTCCTAGTTTCTCAAGATTTATTTGGAGGGATAAATCTTCCAGACCAATGTAAGCGTAATCTTGGGTTATTCCCCCTTCCATATTTTTAATAAAATCGCCGGTTACCGACAACTCATAGTGAACTTTCGTTGAATCCTGTGCATTAATTTGAAAGGGTAAAATGCCAATAATAAGTAATCCCAAACTTAAATTACAATAATTACTTTTTTGAAATTTCCAATGTTTGAAACACAAATTCATAAGGCAAAACTCAAGTTAAAACTATTGGAAGCGCTAACGGCAGAATAATTAAAGGTAATTAATTAAACATTGTTTTACAACCCCAGGGAATAATTGGAATCAAAAAAACTGAAAGCAAACAGGCGCATGCAGGAATTATTGAACTTATTTTTTACTTTTGAGCCATGTGTAAAATTAGATGTATCTTTATAGGTTTGTTATTAGGTGTAACAGTAGAGTTACAGGCATTTACCTTTCCAAGCCACCACCCATTGCTCAACAACAACTACGCGAAAGACAGTAACGCGCTGTACCTTAACTTTTACAACACCAACTTTTTATGGAACAACGAGTTTTTTAATGATATCGTGAATGGTTATACCCTGATTGGGTATTTTCTGACGCCAGAGTTCCAATACCACATTACCCCAAGCATCAAAATCCAGGGAGGGGTACATTTGTTAAAATATACTGGAGCCGAGGATTTTTCAACTATTTCACCAACTTATGCTGCCATTTTTACAAAAGATGACTATACACTCATTATGGGTAAACTCTGGGGAACCATCAACCATAGGGTTCCGGAACCGTTATTATTCTCGGAACGGTTTTTTACCAACAACCTGGAAAACGGCGTTCAGTTTATTGTGGATAAGGATCGATTCTTTTTCGACACCTGGCTCGACTGGCAAAGTTTTATTTTCCCGCAGGACAATAAACAGGAGCAATTGGCTGCCGGTATCTCAACCCACCCATGGTTGATAAAGAGCCAAAAATGGGAAATATCCACACCTGCATCATTGATTGTTGGGCACCGTGGCGGTCAAATCGACACGTTGGATATACCCATGCGGACACTGCTGAATTCCAGTTTGGGTGGTAAAGTATTGTACAAACTGCCTTACAAATTTCTAGACAGGGTTTCCTTCGAAACACATTTGGTGGGGTTTAAAGATAATTCGCCCACCATGAAGAGTTTGTATTCATCGGGACAGGGTTCTTTAAGCCAGTTAACATTCGGATTGCAGGGCAATTATTTCCAAATCGGGTATTGGCATTCCAACCAATTTTTATCCTTAATGGGGCACCCCATTTTCCAAAGTTATTCTGAAAAGGGAACAGGTTACCATCAAAGAATCAGGGAATTGCTAACCTTTCATCTTTTCTATTCCAAGGATATTTATAAAGGGATTTACCTGGGATTAATGGGCGATACGTATGTAGATTTAATCAATGGCAACGTAGATTACAGCATGGGGCTGACCTTAATTATCAAACACAATTTTTTCCTCAAGAGGTTTAAAGGAAATGAAAAAGGCCAGGGTTGAGCCTGACCTCACCAATTTCTTTTATTCGGCATCCTCATCCGGAACACCGTATATCTCTTGCAATTTCTTCATCTGCTCAATGGTCTCGGTCATGTCCACGACCTCAAAATCCTGGGGTAGCTCAAATTCCTTGCCCGGAATGGACACATCTACTGCTATTTCTTTAGCTTCCAGAAAGGTATGCTCCCCGTTTTCGTCTAAATATTCGGCTTTAAGCACAAACCCATTCCATACCCAATACTTTCCTTTATATCCTTCCGATTCATTGAATTGATATACCTGACAGGTTTTTCCCAGCACCAGTTCTTGCCCTTTGGCAGCTTGCTTATTTTTAGCCGATGAAGCAACCATTTCTTTCAAATCAATCCCTCCGGTTGAGCTTCCGCTATATTCATCGATAGATTCCCCATTTGATTCCAGTGGGAATTTCATCACCTGTTTTTCGTCATAGTTGATTACAAATAGGGACCCTTGGGTCATCACCGTGCGGGAATGATCCACGTTTCCAGCATTTGAAACAGCTATATCAACACATTCTTTGTTGCCAAAATCATCGAAAATGAGGGTATAAGTAGCCGACATATCGCCAAATTCGTAACGGTAGGTTATTTTCCCGCTTTTCGAAATATATGGGTTCACCCCCTCTTGAGCAAAGAGAAGCATGGGTAACAACCCAACGGTAAAAAATAAGGCTTTTAATTTCATCCGTAAATAATTTTTAAGTTAAAGTCCCCCTATTCATCGGGAGAACACCCCATGTTAATTTTAGCCTCGCTGAGCTCGCAAGTTCGGTCCATCTCTGTTTATGTAGTAAACTGCATGGAGGTTTCATCATCCTAAATAGTTAAGTTCATATCTTGGTCTGCAAAATGCTAAGTAATTTATTTTAGTAACGTTGCATGTATTTGCTGAATAATATCAATATAGTTGCCAAATGAATCAGTTAACTTCATTTGGTTTCTTTGTAAATATATAAAATTTAGAGAATAAATAACCCCCAGATGATCTATGAAATTGCATTTCTAATTTCAGGTAGCTTTTTTAAGAAATATATAACGGGCTTACAACATCCACCACTGATTAATAAAAAGGGTCATTTCCCAATTATCAAATGGAAAAATTGAATACACCATAAACTGTGATTCACCTTGAATTATCAAAAGACAACCTTTAAACGGTGGGTTTTGCAATCCGGGCAAACTTCATCCAACTGGTCCGGTCGGGCCGTTCGGTAAGCTCCGAAGTGACAGCAATTCCACATTTTTCAACAAAATATTTATGAAAGGCCAACGATGGCGTTAATTCTGGATGAAAAACGGTAGCAAGGCAGGAATCGCTTTCGGCAGCAGCAATGTAATCATCAATTTGTAGCAGCACTTGTACCTGAGAACCTATCGCGGTTATCTTTGGAGCCCTGATAAAGGTTAGCTCCACTTCATTCTCGGTTACTTTGGGGACTTTTACACGGGTATTGAAGCTATCAATCTGGTAACCGAAGGCATTCCGGGACACAGTAATATCCATCAAACCCAGTTGAGATTTATCGCCCTCAATATGGTTGGCTATGAGGATGGCCCCAGCACAGGTTCCCCAGATTTTCATTCCTTGAGCATGAGCCTCTCTCAATTTTGGGGCAATCTCAAAAATATTCAGTAGGCGGATAAGGCAGGTGCTTTCTCCTCCGGGAAGAATCAGCCCAGCCAAGTCATCAAACTGTTCGGCCACTTTTACACGGACAGGTTCAATGCCCAAGGCTTGTAAATGGAAAATGTGTTCATGGACACCTCCTTGAAGGTCTAACACACCAATTTTGTTTCGTGTTGTCATAGTTTAAATGATTGAAAACCTGCCCGAGGGTTAAACGAGCAGGCTTTACGAATATATTTTGATACAAATCTGGATATAAAAATCCGAAGGGTTTACCATCCGCGCTTGGCAATTTTCTCTTCTTCCTTCATGGTTGAGATACCAATACCTACCATGGGTTCGCCCAATCCTTTTGAGGCTTCCATCACCTTCACCGGATCGTTAAAATAGGCCGTAGCTTTTACAATAGCCCGTGCCCGTTTGGCTGGGTCGCCCGATTTGAAGATGCCTGAACCTACAAATACGCCATCGCAACCCAATTGCATCATCAAGGCAGCATCGGCAGGGGTGGCAATTCCTCCGGCAGCAAAATTTACTACTGGCAACCGTCCTAATTTGCGTACTTGCTGGGCAATATGGTGAGGAATTCCATTGTTTTTGCAAAAAGGCATTACTTCGGCTTCGTCCAATCCACAAAGAATGCGGATATCGCTATTCATTTGGCGCATGTGGCGCACGGCTTCTACCACATCCCCCGTTCCGGCTTCGCCTTTGGTACGTATCATGGCAGCACCTTCAGCAATACGGCGCGCGGCCTCACCTAAGTTTCGGGCACCGCAAACAAAAGGAACCTGAAATTTGGATTTGTCGATATGGTTTTCGTCGTCGGCAGGAGTAAGCACTTCACTCTCGTCGATATAATCAATTTTTAACGCTTCCAAAATTTGAGCTTCAACAAAATGGCCAATTCTAGCTTTTGCCATTACAGGTATGGAAACCGCCGCCTGGATTTCGGCGATCATTTGAGGATCGGACATGCGGGCCACGCCACCATTGGCGCGGATGTCGGCAGGAACGCGTTCCAAAGCCATTACAGCCACAGCCCCGGCCTCTTCGGCAATTTTTGCTTGTTCAGGGTTGGTCACATCCATTATCACCCCACCTTTCAACATCTGCGCAAGCTGAGCATTGAGCTCAAAACGATTATTTTCCATTTCTTCGTTAGGTTTAATATTTTGGCGCAAAATTAATGAAAAAAGCTAAAGAAACACCAATTATAGAATATGATTTACGGTTCATGAATTTCATGAAATCCACAGAAGGTAACACATGCAACTCCTTGATTTAAACACAGTAGATATTACAAAGCCCTATTGCCACAAAGTCAGATACTTGCTTGCGGAATCGGGAACTTATTGGAAAGAGTTAAAAACTTTAAGTGCTTATCTAACAATATATTCCTTATATTTTTGGTCATTAACTAATATGTGCTCTTTTAACCATTTTTGTAAAAAGGTCATCACTTTGAGTGTTAAAATTGATGGGGAACTGTCAAATTGTTCTTTAAAATTCCGTAGTTCTTCAATAAAAAAATCATGTTCTTTTATATGTTCCGCAATAAAGGGGTATTTCTTTTCCCGTATCAAGTTTTCTTCGGTAGTAAAATGATAGCGGGTATAATCGGCCAATTCTTTCATAATGCTTGAAATTTCATCCACTTGTTTTTTATCCATATACGATTGGTACAGCCGATTGATAATGGCAATCAGTTTTTTGTGCTGATCATCGATAATTTGATTGCCGACACTAAAGTTGTCTCTCCAAATAAAAAATTCTTTTGACATGATTTTAGATTTTAAGTTAAAAATTTATAGTTATTGGTTTTCAGTATCTTAACAATGTGATTACTATTTTAGGTCCGATCCGTGTAAAAATTGAGCCAAATGCAAATCGTTATATAAAATATGGTGATACCACCATTTTGAAACAAAATCCAAAACAATATCCGGTTCTGTAAAATTAGCACTATTAAAGTTAAAATTGAACATTGCCACCTTTAAGATATAGTCCTGGTGTTCTTTCCGGTGTTGTTCATAGCCCGGGAAATTGCATTTGATCATGATATCTTCCTCAATTTTGAAATGTTCTTTACCATAATCAGTAAGCTGTGATAGGATGATGGCAAATTTTTCAGATTTCGGGTATAATCTTTCCGTATCAATGATCTCGTTCACAAGTGTAAATATTTTTTTGTGCTGATCGTCGATTTCACTTTTAAAAAGGTTATACTCTTCTAACCATTCAATCTTTGCAACTGTTGAATTCATAAATTATTGGTTTAGGGTAATTTTAAATAATAGTAGTAGTATTAAGTAGTTATATAGTTTATTATTTGGGAATTAACCCAGAATTATTTGTTTAAAATTATTGTATCCCATTTTCTTTAAATACTGGAATGTATGCCCGGTCAGTTTTTTGGATGTGATGCACCAACCAATCCTGCAGAAACATAACAACGTCGAGCGCCACAGAAACGTCCCCTTTGTTAAATTCAGACCGGAATTCTTCAATTTTATTGATGAATTTTTTATGTTGTTCAAGATGCTTTTCCGTCCCGGCGTACTTAATCCGATGGAAAATTTTCTCTTCATTGCCAAAATGGTAGATGGTATAATCGAGCAGTTCATTTAAAACGGAGCTCAAACTTGATTTGCTTTTTGACTTTCCATAAGCCTTGTACAATTTATTTATTAATTCAAACAGGACCTTATGTTGGTCGTCAATAGATTTGATTCCCAGCCGGTAGGAGTCATTCCATCCTACTAAATCCGCTTGGCCCGATCTATGACTGTTCTGGTTTTTGCTGATTTTGAAAAATCCGATAACTTCTTTTAGCTGGTCAGCCTGGCTGGCAAATTCTTCGGCACTGGTCGCCAGTTCTTCGCTGGCGGCAGCATTTTGCTGAATAACTTCATTCATTTGCTGTACCCCGTTGTTTATCTGGTTAACGCCAACATTCATTTCCTGGCTTGCGTTGGAAATCTCCTGAATCATAACTGATGTTTTTCCTACTTCGTGAACCAGGTTTTCAGCCAATTTAAGTGCTTTGTTTGTTTTTGAAAAAGAGGCATTTGCCAGGCCAATGATCTCATCTGCGGCATCCCGGCTGCGTTCGGCCAATTTACGGACCTCAGATGCAACAACAGCAAAACCCCGCCCGTGATCACCCGCACGGGCAGCTTCAACCGATGCATTAAGAGCCAGCAAGTTGGTTTGGAAAGCAATATCGTTAATTACAGTTATTTTACTCGAAATGACCCGGATTGCTTCCATACTTTCTTTACTCGCTTCGGCGGTTTCTTTCATCATCTCATCGGCTTTTTTATAAATAACCTCCGTCTGCTTGGCATTTTCTGAGTTTTGATGAATATTGGCCACAATTTCCTCGATAGATGCCGATATCTCTTCAGCCGAGGCCGCTTGATGTGCCGCACCTTGTGAAAGGATCTGAGCCGATTCGCTTATCTGGTTGCTCCCTGCAACAATACTATCCGCCCCTTCGGAAATAACCCCGACAATATCCTTTAAACGGCCATTCATTTTATTGAATGAATTAATTAACAATCCCAATTCATCGTTGGCTGTTTTCTCCAATTTATGACCAACAAGACCATTTGAAAGGTCCATAAAATAAGGAAGAATCGCGTTTACGGGTTGCAGTATATATTTTCGGATGGTGTACATCAAAAGCAAAAGAACTAAAAAAGCGATGGTTAGCATGACGATAAATATCACATCCATCCGTGAATGTTTGAACGCACTCCACTGAACCATTTTAGTTGCCAAAAGATTGTTTGCATTTAATAGTTCCTCGGTTTGTCCTTCAACGATGAAAAGGGTTACAATTCTTGAAGCTGAGTCATTCTCCGCCAAAAGTATTTCAACATTTGCCTGATATTTTTCCCAAATAGCATCTACTTGGTCAATCTCGGTTTTGAATTTATAATATATCCCAGTTACTGTAGGATTACCCGTGATTTCGGGGGCAGTTCCCCCATTTTTAATTACATCTAGTGATCCGTTGACAAGTTCTGTGGCGGAAAGAATTTCTTGCTTTTTGTTTTTCGATTCATGGATAGCCAACTCAGAATAGTAGGCAATTTTTTGTATAAGCATACTATTTCTACTAACTAAATCAATGTGGACACTCTCGTTAGAACCTTTATTGATAAAATAAATGGTAAATGTGGGAATGGCACTTAACAATAGGATTCCAAAAAGGAATCCCACCTTAAAGGTGATAGTTAAATTTTTAAAAGACTTCATCAAGTTACTTACTTTAGGATGCACAAAGGAAACATATCGGGGTTGTATAAAAATCAGTAGGTTTTGGTATTTTTTAAAACATCATTACTCATGATTGTATTTTGAATAAACTTTTTACATAAAATATTCAAATCAATTGCCGTTTTATGATTTCCGTAAACAAATCCCATACCCGTTTCAGATGGGTTCCTTTTGTTGATAAATTCTTTCAAGAACCGGGTTATCCGTAGTTTTAATCAATCTTGAAAAAGTCTATCGTTTCACGTAATATATCAGCCTGATTAGCCAATTCTTCGGCATTGGCAGCTACTTCATCAGAAGCGGCTGCATTTTGTTGCGTTGCATGATTAAAGTGCTGAATGGCATTGTTTATCTGTTGCGTAGCCGAATTTTGTTCAATATTTGCAGCAGTAATCTCTTGAACTAAATGAGCAGTACGTTTTATTTCCGGCAAAATTTTATTTATCAATTGGCTAGCTTGTTGGGCAGTATTTAATGTGTTCAGTGAAAGGATGTTAATTTCTCCGGCGGCATTTTTACTTTTCTCGGCAAGTTTACGGACCTCCGCTGCCACAATGGCAAAACCCTTTCCTTGTTCGCCAGCACGTGCTGCTTCAATTGCTGCATTCAAGGCTAAAATATTGGTTTGAAACGCGATATCGGAGATAATGGTGATTTTGTCAGCAATTTCTTTCACATATATCAGGCTTTTGTTTGATGTGCGGACTACTTGAGCCATCCCTTCCTGGGCCAATAATGCTATCTTTTCTGTTTGCAGCGCGTTATCGGTGTTCTGGTGAATATTCGCCGCCATTTGTTCCATGGAAGCTGAAACTTCTTCAACTGCTGATGCTTGATCATTATTCCATCGCGACATTTTTTGAGAAGTTTCACTTAATTGGCCCGATGCCACTGAAAAATTACCCGCGCCAAGGTTTACTTTTTCAATTACATTTTTAATATGATCAACTGTTTCTTTAAAAGTATTCATTAACATTCCCACCTCGTCGTTTGATTTAATGGCAAGGGGTGCCATTAAGTTGCCATGTGCAACTTCATTTGCAAAGGAGAGCCCAATTTTTATATTGGCAAAAATGCTCCGGAAAATAATAATTGCTGTCAGCAATACCGATAGAATTGCTACAATAACAATAATTATAATTGAACACTGCGTCACCCATGAAACCTTATCAAGGTTCATGTGGTTTTTTTCTGATACATTATAGGTCAACAAAATGGCATTATCGAAAAGAAGGCCCAATGAATCAAGGTAATAAAGCGTTTCGTTTTCAAATATATTCATGCTGCTTTCATACCTGCCGTTTGATTCAGAAACTATTTCCTTTTCACGTTTAATTTTAATGGCCGATTGATGCAATTTGATGTGGATTCCTTCAATTTTGTTAAAAACAGCTTCTAATTCAGGTATCTGCTGCTCAGCTCCGGCACGGCCACCGCTGTAATACCATTTCCCAAATTGGCATTGGGTATAATCCAGTTCAACATTGATAGAATTTTCGTTATCGGTATAAATAGTCTGACTTAACTGCTGCGACCATTTAAGGTGTCTGTTATAGTTCTCTAAAAGATTGGCCCTGATATCGTCACTTACGGCCAATCGGGTTGAAGTTTTAATAACATTTTGGAACCCACGTATGGTTAACAACGCGATTATTGCCATAAATAGGGTAATAATTCCAAATCCCAGTATAAACTTAAATTTGAGTGATCGGTTTTTGAGGTCCATTTTAATTCATTTTGCTACGGATTTCAGCCCGCAAAGGAATTGAAAATGCAACAATAAAACATCCGTAAAAACCATGAAATTTAGGTGTACTTTAAATACTAAGTATTTTTACGGAGAAGATGATTGAGGTTATTCCAATTTTCTGAAACAAGGTTAAATCTCGAATATTTTGTTTTTTATGGCATAAACGACCAGCCCCGCGGTATTTGCTAATCCTGTTTTACTTAAAATATTGCCACGGTGAGTTTCAACAGTCCGTACGCTAACAAATAGTTTATCGGCAATCTCCTGATTGGTGAGCCCATGGCAAATATGCTGAAGCACCTCAATTTCTCTATTCGTAAGGGAATCGGGATTTTTGGGTAGTGCTGTTTTGTCACCCGGTTTTTGAATTATTGTCAACGGTTGGGCCTCATTCAAGTCCTTCAGGCGTGAAGATTTTATTAGAATTTCTTGACTGCTCTTTTCTGCAAACCAGCTATACTCGTTTATGTTAATAATGTTTCCAACTAGAGCACTTTTACCATTAATTGTAAAAAGACTGCCGTATAATTCCAGGTATAGCAGCTCGTCATCTTTTGTGCGAGCCCTAAAATTAATAGTAAAGCTACTTTGAATTCCCTTAATACACCGGCGGATCCGTTCCAAAACCATTTCTTTTTCATCGACATGTATATAATCAAAGAAATCCAGATTAGAGTTTTCGTCAGTATGTAAACCAAATATTTTAAGTAGTTTCGAATTGGCAAACGTGATCTGATTGTCTTTATAGATAAATGTCCCTGTCATTGTGCTATCGAGCATTGCCTTAAAGCCGCTTTCCCCCACCGAAAGAAGTTTCTCACGTTTGTGTATTCTAAGTTCGATGGACTTTAAAAGCTCGTCGTAATCAAACGGTTTGGTAATATAATCATCGGCTCCCATTTGCATCCCTGCCCGAATGTCTTCCCTTTCTGTTTTAGCAGAAAGGAAAATAAATGGAATGAAACAGGTAGATGTATTTTCGTTTAATATTTTGTAAACTTCGTACCCGTTCATTTTTGGCATTGAAATATCACAAAGAATAAGATCGGGATGGTGTTCTAATGCTTTTTCAATCCCTCCGATACCATTTACTGCACTTAAGACGGAATAGCCCTCCTCCTGCAGAAATGCAGAAGTCGATTCTCTTAAAAGTTCATCGTCTTCAATGATCAGAATCCTTTTTTTACCCATCAGCAAAGAAATTAAAAAACCTTTCTAAAAACGTGCCTCAAAAGGTAATGTTACTGAAATCTTAGTCCCTTTATGCAGGATACTTTCAATTTCAACAGTACCCCTGTGAATATCAACACATTGTTTTACAATTGACATGCCCAACCCTGTTCCCTTATAGCCTTCGCTATTCGAAGACCTGAAGAATGGCTCAAATATATATGGAATTTCGTCATTTGGTATCCCGATTCCAGAATCCTCGATAATAAATTGAATCTGGTCGGCAATTTGCAGAACCCTGAATTTTACGGGTTCATGCCCTCCTGAATATTTTAAAGCATTTGTTAGCAGGTTTAATAATATATGACGCAGCAGAACCTTGTCCATGAACACTTTTGGATAATTAAGGGTTGATACTTTTTTAATCAAACCATTGCACCCAAGCGATAATTCCGCTTCGTTAATCAATTCTGCTATATAACTATTGATGTCCAACTCTTCCGGCCTGAAAACAAGCTTGCCGCTTTGGTTCTTGCTAAGTAACGATACATCTTCAAGCATGGCTGTCATTGCGTGCACGGAACCAATAATCCTTTGAAAACTGATATCCATTTTTTCGTCGTCCCACCGATGGTGATACCTTTGGAGAAGTTGGGTATTCGATAAAATGTTGGAAAGCGGGGTCCGGAATTCATGGGAAACGGTGGATACAAATTGTGATTTCAGATCGTTAAGCTCCTTTTCTTTCTCTAACGCCCGTTTCATGGAATCTTCAGCTTTTTTACGTTCGGTAATATCAATAGAATTGAAGAATACCCCGTTTACTTTGTTGGATGAATCGACAATTGGGGTATAGTGCATATCGAACCAGAAGATTTTCCCATCGGGGTCTTCTAATTTTGTTTCAAAGGCAACTACTTCTCCCTTTAAGCATTTCTTAAAAAGGGTGACATGCCGTTCCTCTTCTTTCTTTGGCAAAAGGTGCAAAAAGGATTTACCAATAAATAGTTCCTGGTTGTAAAACTTTTTAACTATGTTAAATGCTTCTTGATTGTAAGCCTGAACAATAAATTCAGTTGAATAAATGATAAACGACTGGAGTAAGTTATTAAAAATTGCCCGTAGTTTGGCTTCTGATTTTTGGACTTCAATTTCTGCCATTTTTTGCTGGGTAATGTCCCTGGCAAAACTTGCAAGCATATTTCCTTTTTCGCTTGGTATAACAAAAGCCAGGAATTGGACATATTTGTTCTGATCTCCAAACGGCATCCTTACTTCATGAATAGTATTCAGTTTAAATAAACCACTTTCTCCCTTGGTCAATAAATCGTTAGCTATGGCATTAAATTTTTCAATGGTTTCTCTTTTTTTATAGATAGGGCTTAGTGCTTTATGAAAATCAAGTAACGACGAATCCAATGCTTTTTCAGCAGGAATATGTGTAATCTTTTCAAGCGAGTTATTCCAGGCCATAATTTTGCCTTTTTCGTCGGTAAGCAATATCCCGTCAGGAGAGAGGGCAATCATTCGGCGGAGTTTCAGTTCACTTTCCCGCAGGGCCTCCTCTGCCCGTTTTAAGTCAGTTATATCATCTTTTATGGCTAAAAAGTTGGTTATTTCTCCTTTAGAATTTTTAATGGGCGAAATTAAGGCCGATTCCCAATACAAATCCCCGTTCTTCTTCTTGTTCACTAAATGCCCTTTCCAATCATTTCCTGAAAGGATTGTTTTCCACAAGATTTCAAATAAGCTTTTTTCATGATGTCCAGAATTTAAAATCCTTGTACTGCTGCCAATGGCTTCGTTATAGGAATAGCCGGTAATTTGAGTGAATTTTGGATTCACGTATTCAACGATTCCCGCAACATCGGTAATAATAATGGAAGCTGAACTTTGTTCTACAGCAAAAGAAAGTTTGGCAATTTTTTCACTATCCTTTTTGCGTTGAACCAGCCCCCAAACCGAACCCATTAAAAGTTTTATCTGATTTACATCCGATTCATTGTACTCTTTGGATTTGTTTGCCAGCCCAATGACAGCAACAATTTTGGAATGGATAAAGATCGGGATTGACATAAACCGCTCCATCTGGACATGTCCTTCAGGGTAACCTTTCCGAAGCACGTAATCCGATTGAAAATCATTAATAATTATTTCTTTCCGGTGCCGTACTACATCGCCCCAAATCCCTGTTCTGCCCAATTCATAGCATTTTTTTGGATCAACTATATTACATGCTTCCATTACATTGTTGGACCACGAGTTAAGCGAAAACAGTTGTGTTTGCTCATCATAAAAGTAGATGTATCCAAATTTACTTGATGTTAAATTGAGCGCCTCGTCAAGGGCATAATCAAGTAACTTATTGATACTTTCGGCCTCATATTCAAAAATCCGCACCAAAGCCTTCAAGCGTTCTGCATTTTGTCGGTTTGCTTCTTCAGCAAGTTTAAGTTCGGTAATATCGGTTATCACACCCACAAGCCCAACAATGTTTCCCTGGGCATCGGCGGTAGTGGCTTTATCAAAAATTACATGCCTGCCTTCACCTTTCCCATTTGTGAGTATCCATTCGTATTTTTGTTTCCCCGGGTTATCGAATAATTCTTTATCTTTCTTGCTAAATTGGCTAACATCTTCGTTCGAGCACAATCCGTAAAGCGCCTTACCTACTATTTGATTTGTCGATAAGCCCATGAGTTCGGCAAAAGCCTTGTTACATCCGGTATAAACCCCATCCAAATTTTTATAAAATACAGGCGTTGGCAAAGTTTGCAATAGGATTTCCAACGAATCTTTTTGCATTTTTAGTTGTCCCTGGTTTTTTTTACTTTGGGTAACATCGGTTAGTGTTGAATATAACCGGAAAGGTTCGTTCATCCCCGAATGAAATTCTTGTACCGTATTTATTTTAAGCCATATATATTCTCCTTTTGTGGGGTGATGAACCCCAATATTATGGCTTTGATTACAGCTTTCGGATTGAATGGTATAGGCAGCAAATTTTTTAAAATCAGTATAAACAAGGCCTCCCTCGCACAGGATGTTCCATCCTGGTGTGATGGCATCCATACCATTCATTTGTCCGATGGTTAACCCCAACATTTGCCGGGCCGCCGGGTTTACCGATAATACCTCCCCATGTATATCATAATAAATAACCCCTTGGTTCATTGTCTCAAACAGGGTCCTGTATTTTTCCTCGCTCTCCAATAAAGCCCTTTCGGCTGATTTCCGATGCGTGATATTATCCATCATCTCAACTACAGCCGCTATTTTGCCCTCTTCATCAAGAACTGGGGTTGACACAATCCTGAAAAACAGTTCTCCTTCGTTGGTTAAAGTTTGTTTTTCAATTTCATGCGTTTTACCATCGTTAAATGTTTTTATTACCGGACAATTCGTGCAAGGCTCCTTCTGCGGCGGGTTTGAAAAAGTGCAATAACAGAAGGGTTTATCTCCTAAAACTGCGTTTGGGAACCAATTATTGATCATAGGATTTGTTTGAATCACCTTCATTTCAGGGCTAATTAAAGAAACCCCAACAGAAAGGTTTTTTAAAAGGGCGTGAAACTTTTGCTCACTTGCTTTAAGTTTTTCTTCAGCCTGTTTCCGGATAGTTATATCCATCATTATTCCCCTTAAAATGACGGGTTTGTTTTCCCTCATCTCAACGTTTACCTCTTCGCGTATCCAGATAACTTCACCATCCGCTTTAACAAACCGGTACTCCATATCATGATCTTCACCCAAAGAAGTACTCCGGTTACATAATTCAATGGTTGATTCTTTATCTTCATGGTAAATCCGGTTTGCCCAGCTACCAAAATCGACCCACTTTTCCGCCGGGTATCCTAATAAATTTTTTACCTGCGGCGAAATATAGGTCCAAGTTTGTGTTGGCAGATCAAATTCCCAGAAAATTGATTTGGTGGTCTCTGTTAGCCTCCGGTGTTTTTCTTCGCTGTTTTTTAATGCCTTTTCAGCCTCCAATTTTTCTGTATTGTCATGGATAAATGAATATAAAAAAGTATGATCCCTAATAACGATTGGGCCACTAAACACCTGTACATCAATTATTTTATTTAATTTTGTCCGGTGTTTAAAAAAGAAGTGGTTTTTCTTTTCTTGTTCGGCAAGCTCCAATTGAATTTTAATTTCATCGGGAGCTAACACGTTTATTTGATGAATTTTCATGTTTTTCATCTCTTCACGTGTCCATCCATAGAAACGCTCAGCTGCCGGATTAACATCCACGATGGAAGCATTTTCCGGATCGATGATAAACATAATGGTCTGGTTGTTTTCAAATAGCGTTTTATAGTGTTCCTCGTTTTTATGAATGGCGTGTTCGGTCTTCACCCGGTCGTTGATGTCGGTGATTATTACAGCAATTTGCCCAACGTTAGGCGAATAAATATATAACGATAAATGCCTCCCCGATTTATTGGAAAAATATTCAAACTCAAAAGGGTTATCAGTTATAAAAATATTGCCAAGTTGCTTTACCCAATAATCATTATCAATTTCAGTTAATTCGGTAAATTGTTTGTGTATTACTTTTTCTCTGTTTAAACCCGTTAAAGTTGTAAAAGCTTCGTTCAATTCTTTAAACCAATAAGTAACTGTTTTCCCTGATTCATCAGTAACTCTTTCTAACAACACAAATCCTTGTTTCATTTGAGAAACCAACAATTTGTACTTCTCATCATTGGCCACAGTTTTTTTCTGCCGTTCTTTGAGTTCATTTCCTGTTTTGTCCGATGTAATAAGGTTCACAATATTATTAGCAACGTTTTCAACAAAATCTTGAATGAGGTTATTTGAGGGGTAATAGGACAATCCATTTTTAGTTTGAAAACCGATTCCAATTTTATCGGTGTATTCGCCTCCCACCTTTATTTCATGGCTAAACACCTTCTCAAAAGTCTCGAATCCAATAGTTTTGAATATTTTCCCTTTGATTAAAATCTGAGCATGGGTTTTTAAACTGTCTGCAAAACTGTTGCCCAGTAGCTCCACAATGGATTGCAGCTTTTGGTCGGATGAGAGTTCTGGGTTGGATAATAGCTTGGTTAATTGAGTAAAGCAATTAAAACTTTGCTGATAGAATCTGATATCCATCAAAACCTGGTTCATATCATTCCGTCCGGAAACAGGTGCATTGAGATGTATCTTGGAGTTATTCTCCAACTGATTTAAAAACTCATTTACTATATCCTTGTTTATTCCCATTTTTCTGTCTTTTAATGATACCATCAAAAAGTGTGGCATTGTTTTTTTATTGAATCTCCGGTAATCATCCCACACGTGGTAATCCCGGAATTCCTGTTATAAATACATATTATGTTGATTATCAAATCAATTTTTATTAAAAAGGCATGCCCATTTGTTTCTTTTCAAGGGTTGAAGTCCCCTGCTGAAACAATAAAATAAATCAAATGTTAGCAATATCTTATAAAGAATATGAAATTTGGCGCAGATTGGAATTGTTAAAAATACATTAAAATAAATTGATTACAGAAATACCCTGATTCCGAAATAAGTGTCGTAAAATTAACAAGATGAGTAATTTAGTTGCACCCCGGCTCGCCAAAAAAGCGTCTGAAATAGTGCATAAACCTCATTTAAAAAACTGGGCAACACTTAACGGATATAGGAAAAATGTGAAAATTGAACATGAAACACTTTAAAAAAGAATGGATGCTATAAACCTATTTCAGTTTTTTACCATTGCAGGCCTTTTAAATGCTGTCGCGATAAGCCTGTTTCTGGTATTCCGCAAGAATCACCATTCTGCCAATATTTATTTGAGTGTTTTGCTGATGGTGGTCTCTTTTCAGGCCGTATTAAATGCTTTTGATACCCGTGATTTCTTCCTTCAAAACCCGCATCTAGGGAGAATTTCATGGCTTACACCGTCTCTTTTTGGACCGCTTGTTTATCTTTTTACATTAAAAATAAGTTCGAATAACAATACATTCCGGTTAACCGATTTGGTCCATTTTATCCCGTTTGGTATTTATATAAGCATGTTGGGGCCGTGGTTTTTAAAGACAGCCGCCGAAAAGCGGTTATATTTTGGGGATTTTGAGGTGGCATGTAAAGACGATTTTGGTTTTTTGAATCAACTGAGCATTTTTATTATTCTTTTTTATTTAATAGCTGCGTTGGTTTATCTGCGGAATCACCGTAGAAGAATCAAAAATATTTATGCCGATATTTCAAAAACGCGGCTGGACTGGTTGCGAAATTTTGTGTATGCCGTTTTAGGGATTTTGATGCTTTCTGCAGTCACATTTTATGGAAGAAAAAACCAACTCCCCGTTCTCACCGATTTTTATCATTACAACTACGCGTTGGTGGTTTTATTAATTTATTGGATTGCCTATAAAGCGGCCTCGCAATCTGTAATCTTTGAAAACAAATGGATGGAGCCCATCCACGAAAAAACTGTCTCGCAGGAGCAAACAGAGCCGGTTCAGATTTTACCCGATCTGGATTCAGGGGCGAAATATTCCCGGTCGGGGTTAAGTGAGGCTCTGGCAGGGGACCATTACAACAATTTGCTATCATACATGAATATGAAAAAACCCTATCTAGATCCGGAACTATCTATTTACCAGTTGGCTGAAATGGTGCAGTTGTCAAAACACCATTTGTCACAAATAATAAATGAGAAAACAGGGAAAAACTTTTTCGATTTTATAAACGAATACCGGGTACAAGAAGTAAAACTCAAGTTAGCAGATGCTGCTCAAAACAATCTCACTGTTCTTGCTTTGGCTTACGAAGCCGGGTTCAATTCAAAGGCAACCTTTAATTCGGTATTTAAAAAAATGACCGGATTAACCCCTTCAGAATACAAAAAGAGGTTACAAAATTTGGTCTGACTTTCCCGGATCAGACGATCCGGGTTGTATTTCCGGATACTTTTGCACGCTTAAAATTTTGAGGGCAAAGTTTGGTAATTGGATATTTGTGAGCTTTAAGAAAACCTTGAATCCTCAAGTCATCCGGAGTCTAGCACAAAACCTGCAAATAACCTCTTGAAATAAATTATCAGGAGAATTGCCACCGTGAAAGGCTTGAACCTTTATAAATTTCTAATCAAAATCAAATGAATGTTAAAAACATGGTAAAAATTATGAAGCAATTTTTTTATGCAGTAATCTGGATTCTTATTTGGCCATTAAAAGGATACACTCAAGAACCAGATAAGTATGTGTTGATGATGGACCTCACGCTTTTCGATTTTCAGGAAAATACGCAGCCAAACCACCCATATCCATCTATGGTACAAGCATCGGAATGGTCGGCAACCTTTTACGATCTAAGTTTTTGGGGTATCCACCAATCGGCTACCCATGTAATAAAAAACAGGAAGAATACGGTAGGTGGCAAACTGGGTCAAAAAAGCTTTGAGTATGTTTTGGGATTAGCTTTCTCAAAATACGGGAGCGAGCTCCCCATTCCCCTTGGGGTTTGGGCTCACGAGGCATATCATTGTGCAGTGCTTGGAGCAACCGGATTGAAGCCTGTTAATGGTAACTCCCTGGTTCACCGCTGGGATGGAACAGTTTACGGTATTCCTGATGAGGAACTTTCCCGGTTGAAAAATGAAAACCCCGCGCAGCTTTTGCATTCTTATGTAGCGGGTGTTCAATCGGAAATTCATTCGACACAAACAAATGTTTTGACCGATTTTTATAATAACCGAAGTTTTTACAAGAACGCACTTTATTTATATAATGCCTGGTATGTGTACAACTATTTCAAATTCTCCACCGGTTCAGCATCCGATTCGGTAAAAATTTTGGCCCCGCCTCATGAAGATCCGGATCCATTCTATCGCGATTTTGCAGGAGCAGATCTAACTGCATGGGTTTATGATATGTATACCCCTTTGGAACCTTACCAAAACCGCGATGCGTTTCCAAACGGTGATGGGGTAAACCGCAGGATTGGCTTCAGTGACTTGTCAAAAGATGGGCAGGACTTTTTAAAGAGACAGAAATCTTTATCGTTGCTCAATCTTGTCAATCCATCAATATTTATGATAAACAAAATTAAAGTGTCGGGCAACCTCAGTTTTCTGTTTTTTATGCAGTACACCCCAACCCATTTTGGAAATGAGATTGCTTTTTATCTTCCATTTAAGATAAAGCAAACCAATCAATTATTTGCTTTACATACCTACCAGAATATGCAAAAGAGTTATCTGGGATTACAATATGGAATTTTTGAAATCAGTCCATTTCATAATAAGAAAATTTTGTTGGGAGGCTCCCTTAATGTTTGGTCGCAGCCTGAAAATCAAAGTTACTTTGATAAAACAGGTAAATTTGGCGGAAACATTGAATTACAAGGCAATTATAATCTTGGGAGAGGTTTTTCATCCCGATTGACCATTGGTTATAAAACAGATGGATGGATGATTGGGAATCCTTACCTAAGCAGCAAAGTCCTGATAAAAGCTGGATTAGCATTCAGATTAGTTGAATCAATATAAATTATTGATAAATATGAAACAGCTTTTGATAATACCCCGACAAAGAAAAGGAGATCGCTATTGATCTGCTCTTCTTTTAAATGACTGTTGGGAGGATATCTTTCTCATTAAGACTTAAATTGCCATAGAATCAGATATTAACATTATTCAGCATGTTATGTTAATGCTATAAATCAGCAGATATAAAGCTAACCTGCAGATAGTCACGATGGATTTTCTAATTAAAAATACCTAGTCAGCTTTAATAAGCGACTTTTAATCAATAAGTCACGCCGTGACTTGCGGATATTAAGTAATACTTATAGTTCTTGTTATCATATCGAAGTAATATCCATTTCAATAATGATTAGATTTAGAATTGTTCCATATAAGCACATAGCGTTATTGATTTAAAAAAATTTCATTTCTTTATAACTTTCTTTTGATTTATCATTAAAAGAAACTTCTTTATTCTTTATATTACTTAATAAGAACATGATAAACCAACATAGAGTATTGAACTTACTTAATTCTAAAATCATAATATGATGAAACAAATGCTTAAACCTTCCTGGCTCACCTTTTTATTTATTTCTTTTAGTATGTTGCTTTCTGCTCAGCAAGTGCATTGGATAGATATGAATGAACATGTTGGATCAATAAATGAGTCTATTGAAAAGGAAAAACCTGAAGAAGCGATTAAATTAATATCGGTGTTGAATGAAAACGATACTGTATATGAGGCGATGATTAAAACAAAAATTCAACTATTAATCCAATTGGAGAAATATGAGGAATCAATAAATATTTGTGATCAGCATATTAAGGAGAATCAAAATAATTATAACTACTACTTGTTGAAAGGGTTGGCATTATTACGAAGCCAAAGGTACGATGAATGTGTTACAGCCTATCAGGAGATGCTGGTACACCACCCGATGAACTATATTGCTTATTACAATATGGGTATTGCGTATGAACTGAACAAACAGTTTAAAGAGTCTATCCTTAGTTATCAAAAGGCAATTGTTTTAAACCCCTATTACCAAAATCCCCATTTAAGATTGGGGAATCTTTGTTACCAAGAAAATAAAATAAGTCAGGCGCTATTATGCTGGAATACTTATCTTTTAATAAATCCTACCTCAGAGATGGCTCTAGAGGTATTGGTTGAAATGAATAACGCGGTAGCTCAAAAGAATACGCATACCCCCAATGGGATAAAAGTATCTGAGGATGATGAAGCCTTTGAGGAACTGGATTTAATAATTACCAATTATGCAGCCTTGAGTAAAAGTTTTAAAACTCCTAGTAAAATTGGTGAGCCTTTGGTTAAACAAAACTACGCTCTTTTAACAAAACTACAGGACTTTGAGGGAAATGGAGGTTTTTGGAGTGAAAAGTATATCCCATTATATTTGGGAATTATGCAGGATGGACAATTTGAGAATTTCATATCTCGGATTATGAAGGCAACCACTAATGAAGCCTACCTGAAAATTATTAACAAGAACACGAAGAATCAGAAAATATTTCTCCCTTGGTTTGCAAATGAATGGAAACTTATTTGCGGAAAAAATAATGGAAAGTTTTGGGGCAAAGAAATTGCTCAATTTGATTATTATAGCGAAGGTGAATTGCATTCAGTGGGAGATATGGATGAGTTAGGAAATTTCACGGGAAAATTTTCTAGTTACAGTCTACAAGGAACATTAAAAACATCGGGTTGTTACGAAGGGGATAAACGTTCTGGTGAATGGAAATGGTATTATCCCAATGGAAATGTTGAGGAAATATTGGGTTACAAAAATGGGATGGGTTATGGGCCATTCACCAATTTTTATGAGGATGGAACCATATGCAAGAAAGCCACGTTTGATAATAACCTTTATGATGGTGAATTTAAAAAATACTCTCCAAATGGTGTTATTGAAGAAAAATCCAATTATAAAGCTGGAAATCTACAAGGAGAAAAGATCATTTATTATTCCTATGGGGAGCCGTGTGTTCATTTTAAAATTCCCTTTGAGCAAGGTAAAATTCATGGAACTGTTTTAGAGTATTTCCCTAGCGGCGAATTAATGATGGAAAAAACATTCAATGATGGAATTGCTCAAACTGAAAAGGAGTTTTATCGGGATGGTACATTGAATGCCATATATGAATACGACAAAGGGGTTTTAAATGGCTCGGTAAAAATTTATTACTCCAATGGGACATTGAAACAAGAAGGTTTATTTAAAAATGATGAGCGTATGGGTTTATGGAAAACCTATTTTATAAATGATAAGTTGAAACAGGAATTTTCCTATGATGGGAAAAGTAACCTTACAGGTTCGTATAAAGAATATGATATTGATGGAAATCTCTGGTATGAGTACCAATACGATGAGAATAAATTGGTGGGTTATACTTATTTTGATTATGGTGGGAAGATCTTGGGAAGCGGTAAAAGACAAGGTCAATATCTCAAATTTAAAGGATACTTCCAAAACGGGAATTTAATTTCTGAGGGAATGTATGATGAAAATGGGAGGAAAAATGATATGTGGAAATATTATTCCATCTATGGAGCATTAATTTCAGTGGAAGAATATGACCATGGTGTTCTTATAAAATCCGATATTGAATATAATTCCAATGGGAGCCCCAATTCAACCATTCCATACCTTGATGGCCTTAAACAGGGGCTGGCACAATATAAATTTGTAAACAATACTGTCAATCGGCAAGGATATTATTGGAATGATACACTTCAACGATTTTGGTATGATTACTACCCCGATGGAACTTTGAAATCAACATTATTTTATGTTGATGGAGAGATGGTTGGAACATCAAATGATTATGATTGCACCGGAGCCTTAAAAAATATTGATTACTTTAAAAAGGATATAGTTGTTCATTCCATTAAATATTCGAAGAATCAAATTGCTATTGATACAGTCAATTATTTTAAAGACACGGTGGTAGATTATTATTATGACAATGGTAAAATTAAAAGCCGCCGACATTATTTGAATGGATACATTCACGGGGACATTGAATATTATCATTACAATGGATTACCTAGCCTAAAGGGGACTTATTTTTTTGGTAAAATGCACAGTGACTGGCGTTGGTATAACGACTCAGGAACATTGACTTCGCAAGAAACATATGAATACGGGGTTCAGGTTGGTAAAGATCTGAGTTATCATGATAATGGGAAACTTTCGACAGACAATTTTTATTCTGAAGGAAAAGAGCATGGAACTTCTGTAAGTTATAATGAGAAAGGAAAGAAAACATATGAGGGTTCCTATGTTTATGGAGAAAGACATGGCCCTGCTTACTATTACTCTGATGAAGGAGAATTGGAATTAGTGAGATACTACCGACACGATGAATTGATAGGATATTCATACCCTCAGCAGGATGGAACGCTAAAACCGATGATACCAATTATTAATGGGACTACTAAAATTATAAGTTATTCACAAAAAGGAAATAAGGCCCGTGAGATAGAGTTTATCAATGGTGATCTTGACGGAAAATACATTAAATATTTTTCCAATGGGAATATGTTTGAATATGATGAATACCTTGCCGGTGTTCATATTGGAGAATCAAAGGATTACTATGAGAATGGCCAACTAAAATCGATAGGTCACTATTTAAACGGATATCAACATGGTGAATTTATCACCTATTATGAAAATGGGAAGGTTCATAAAAAGCAAGCCTACTTAAATGGTTGCCGACAAGGTTTGTGGGAGGAATTCAAAGCAAATGGTACATTACAAAAAAAGTTGGAATATCATGATGATGAACTTATTCATACGGATTATTTTTAAAACACTGATTCTGTTAGTTTTCGCTTTAAGCAGTAAAGCTGAAATAACCTATGAATCATATCTGGATCTAAAAAAAATGTATCCTAATGAAAGTATCATTCAACTTTATTATGGGGTATTTTATGATATTTCGCTTGAGAATGGCGAGCTTAATGTAACCTATACTTCCCGGGAAAGGATCTTGTTTTTCGGGAATGCCTCACACTTGTATTCTGATCGTTCGGTATTCAGCAATATTTTTATGAGTATTGAATACATTGAAGCTAACTCTTACATTCTCAGTGGCACAAAATATAAGAAGGTGGCGGTGAAAGATTTTAAGGAGATTCAAAGACCAGGTGAGTCCGTTTTTTATGACGGTTCCAAAGAAGTAAATATCATATTTCCGGGAATTGCTGCTGGTACTGTAATAGAATTGAATACGACACATAAAATTAATGATCCGGAATTTCTTCGATATATTTTGTTCCAGCATTATTTACCCACTTATGAATTGGAAGCCGAGGTGCTTTTTGATAATGCCATCTCCCTTGAAATGGCACCATTTAATGTAACGGGTAGTCCCTTCAATAAAGAGGTGACGAAAAATAGAACCCTCCTTCATTACAAGGCCAACAAGGTGGAATGTTTCAAAGTGGAAAAATTCACTCCTGATATGCTTCATTATGTTCCACATATTTATCCCATCATCAAGAACTATTCTTATAAAGGGGTGACTACACCTGTTATTCAATCGGTCTCCGATTTGTACCACCATTATTACCCATACATTGCCGATGTGGCAACAAACATTGATACTTATGAATTAAAACATGTAGCCGATTCAGTAACAAAAGATGTTGATAATGAATTAGATAAAACAAAAGCTCTGTATTATTGGGTACAGAGTCATATTAAATACATAGCGTTTGAGGATGGACTGGGAGGGTTTATTCCTCGAAAACCCAATAAAGTATTGGAAAAAAGATATGGTGACTGCAAGGACAAGTCTGCATTGTTACAAAGCCTATTACATCAGGTGGGAATAACATCCTATCTAACTTGGGTGGGAACACGCGACATTCCGTACAAATATGCTGATTTGCCCACAGCATATGCCGACAATCATATGATCGTTACGTACCCTTTTCAGGGCAAGAACTATTTTCTTGATGCTACCAGCAAATACTTAACCATTGACCAACCATCTGCGTTTACACAAGGAAAAGAAACATTAATTTCCATTGATTCAATAAATTACATGGTTGAAACGATTCCCGTGGTGGAACCGATGGCAAATTTCATTTACGATTCGGTGTATTTGGCAATTACCAGCAACCACTTAAAAGGAAAAGGATTTGCAACCAGTAAAGGATATACTAAATCACGCATGCAATACAGGCTGGAGGTGGAGGATGAAAAAGAAAAAAAGGACGTGCTGGAATCCAGTTTTGAAAAAGGGAGCAATAAATTTATTTTAGATGACTTTCAACTCGTTGAAAATGTGCCTTATTCCGATTCAATAGTCTTGAACTATCAATTTACACTCGATGACTATCTAAAAAAGTTTAATCAAGAGATATATCTCAACTTGAATTTAAATAAGACTTGGCTGGAAAGCAAAATTGAAGTCGATAGAAAATATCCCATGGAATTTGAATTCAATGGAGTCTCAGACAATGTATTTGTTTTTGAGATTCCGGAAGGGTATTTTTTGCAGCAAATCCCCACGGATGTGAATTATGAAAATGAGTTGGCCGCTTTTAACATCAGCTATCAATTAGTAGGACAAAACGTGATTTATCGTCACCGATTAATGCGAAAACAGTTGATCATATATCCTAAGGATTTCGATCAATGGCGCAATTTTATTTTACAACTCGACAAAAACTATAAACAAACCCTATTATTCAAAAACAATGAAAATTAGTTGCATACTGACTTTTATAGCCATTTTAAGTTACATAAATGTAACTTCACAAACGCTTTACCATGAAACCTATGATTGGGAAAAGCCTTTGGTTGATTATCAGGATTCAGTGAACGATAAAGTTATTATTAAAGAAAACTATGCCGTTGAATATGCTTTTGATGGCGACTACTTCTATGAATACCGGCTAAAACACGTGATAGAGTATATCAATAGTGACGAACAAATTGAATTAAGTAACAAAAAATACATAACCCTATACACCAACAATGAATTGTTGTCGGCAAAAGTTCGGGTAATCAAAAGGGATGGAAAAATTATCGAAATGGGTAAAGATAAAGTACTCAGTTCATCGGATGAAACCACAGGACAAATCTCACACTATTTTGCGCTCGAAGGCCTTGAAAAAGGGTGTATTGTAGAATACATGTATACGATTCGTAAATACCCCCAATATAATGGAATCATTCGTTATATTCAGGAAAGTGATTCTATAATTTCCTACCAGTTCCATTTAATGTCTCCAAAACATCTGATTTTTGATTTTGCAGTTTATAACGACACCAATCAGGTGGTCATTGATACTACAGAGACCGAAAAAAACCACTGGAAGCTGAATATCAATCAAATTAGCGCACTGAATGACGAGCCACAGGCTCCTTACAATAAGCTACTGAAGCAAGTCTGGTACAAGCTTGATAGAAACCTGGCTAAGGGCACCAAAGATATCTCATCGTATGGGGATGCAAGCCAAAATATTTATAGACAAATGTTTGATCTTGGCAATAAAAAAGAACAACAAGCTCTTCACAAATTTCTTTCAAAACTGGTCCTTCCCGAAAATTCCACAACTGAGCAAAAAGTAATTGCAATTGAAAATTATCTGAAATCGAATATCAATCTAGTGGAAGATGTATCTAGTGAATATGGCAACATGGGTTGGGTACTTGAAAATAAAACCGCTTCAGATATAGGAATGACCCGATTGATGGTTCAGTCATTTAAAAAATTGGGGGTCGATTTTCAATTGGTCTTGACCAATGACCGCACACAGTCCTTCTTCAACACCAAATTTGAATCCTACAATTGTCTTTCATTTTACTTGATCTATTTTCCCGAACTTAAACAGTTTATTACAACCGAAAACTTTTTGTTTCGTTACCCAATAATCCCTCATGAATATACCGATAATCAGGGACTTTTTATCAAAGAAACGGAATTGGGTGATTTCAAAACTGGCATTGGAAAAGTAAAATACATTCCACCTTTGGATTATAACAAAAGCGCAAATAATCTCGATATTGTGGTCAGCATCAATCCGGAATTAGACACAGTCCATTTGAATATCACACGTACCAGTACTGGGTATTATGCTGTTTATGAGCAAGGCTATTATTCATTAATAAATCAACAAGACAAAGAGAAGATGGTGAAAGAAGGTCTTCATTTACTAATGAAAGACTTGACGATTTCATCCTATGAAGTGTTTAATGGTGACATTAATCAAGTCGGAAAAGATCCATACATTATTCAATGCAAAGCACTTCATACGGAGATGATTGAACAGGCTGGGAATAAATTTCTTTTTAAAGTTGGCGATTTAATTGGGCCGCAGGTTGAAATGTACAGTGAAACCCAACGGAAATTACCTGTTTGGGATGTTTACAAACGCTGCTTTGTACGACATCTGGTAATTGAAATCCCTGAAGGTTATAAAGTAATAAATGTATCCGATTTGGCTCTTGAAGCCCATTACGAAAAAGCGGGTAAAAAGGTATTGCTTTTTGAATCCACTTATTCTGTTCAAGAGAATTCCATAACCATTGACATAAACGAATACTATGATCAGTTGTATTTCGAGGTGGATGAATATGAATCGTACCGTAAAGTTGTTAATAGTGCAGCCGATTTCAATAAAGTGGTACTTATTTTAGAGCAGTATAACTTTAAGAAATAATGCGGGATTGATGCATTGGAGCTTTAAATTGATTGAATCTCTTTTTTTAAACAACTTTCCTGTCTAGCAATTCAATAATTTTTGAGCGGGTAAGTATCTGTAACTCCTGAATTGTAAGTGTTGAGAACGTTTTGGCATAAATTGGTTGGCCAAATTTGAGACGAATCTTGACGGGATGCATCAAAAACGAATTTTTATAGTTTGTTTCGTAAATGCCATTCATACCCGGTGGTACAATTCCGCACAATTTCCGGATTGTTTTAAACGTTCGTTAAAATAACGTGAGTTTTGGATTTAAACAATTGATTGTTAATAAACTGTGAGTGCCAATTGTAAAAAGTAAAGAAAAAAATGGGAGCTTTTAAGTGCAAAACATAAAGAAAAGCTCCCATGACTAAAAATCTAGAACTAAAATTAATAGAAATTTTTTGTTTTACAGACGATTTCTGTAAAACATTTGAAGAAGAAATTGAGCAAAAACTTATCCCAACGGAACTTCGAAATACCAAAGCAAAAGTCCCTTGCGGCCTGTCCATGAGCGAGATGATGACGATAGAGATATTCTATCATTTGCAGGGGAGCAAGTGTTTTAAATATTACTATGTATATTTTGTTGAGAAACATTTAAAGGGGTATTTCCCGGGATTGGTATCCTATAACCGGTTTGTACAGATCAAGCCCAGGATGTTCCTCTACCTGTTCTGTTTCCTTTTAGCTTTTAAAGCAGCCAGGAAAACAGGCACTTATTATGTTGATTCAGCTAAATTGGCCGTATGCCATAACCTGAGGATACATTCCCACAGAGTATTCAAAGGGCTGGCACAACGGGGTAAGACATCCACGGGATGGTTTTATGGGTTAAAGCTCCATTTGGTCATTAATGAACAAGGCGAGGTTATTTCATTCATTATAACGCCAGGAAATGTGGCCGACAATGATTTTCAGTTAGGCGTTAGGCTATGCCGGGGTTTGTGTGGGAGGATTTTTGGAGATAAAGGATATATTAGCAGCAAGCTGCAGGCAACCCTCCTTGAACAAAACCTTTTGTTGGTAACAAAAGTCAAAAGGAATATGAAAAACAGGTTGATGCACATAAACGACAAATTAATGCTTGGCAAACGTGGTGTAATTGAATCAGTGATCGATATCCTGAAAAACATCGGCGATATTGAGCATACAAGGCACAGGAGCCCGGCAAATGCTTTTGTTAATGTATTGGGTGGGTTGTTAGCATACTCATTTCTCGACAAAAAACCTTCGGTAAAGAACCCCCATTTTAGTTTGCGCGATTGCCTTTCTGCAAATAACCTATTTATTGCTGCTTAAACCAAGGCAAAACTCACGTTAA
>DOTG01000041.1 GCA_003512955.1 Marinilabiliales bacterium | reverse complement strand
TTAAAGATTCCCGATAGTCATAATACTTTATTTGATGGAATTTCATACATTTATTTCTTTTTAACCAATAATTGATAAATATTATGAGAAAAGTTAAATTATTACTTTGCTTTAGTATAATTAGTATTATACTCTTTGCTCAAACACCAACAAATGATAAAAATTGGTATTTGGATAACTCTAGAAGTGATGAATTTGATACAACAACTTTAGATAGCAATTTGTGGGAAAAGAAAAATTATAGTGGTTGGGGTTATGGTAATTATGCGGTCCCAAGCAATGTTCTTCTCGAAAACAATTGCTTAAAACTTAAATTAGAAAAAAGGGGAAATGGCTTGTATTATACCGGTCAAATTGAATCAAAAAATTATCAATATTTGTATGGTTATTATGAAATATTTTGTAAAATTCTTGAACCGGGCAATTATAAAAACAATGAACCCTATACGGCAGGCTTAATTCCAACTTTTTGGACAGCTTATCAAGTAAGAGATCCTAATAATTCCAATTGCATAATTGCACATAATGAGATTGATATTTTAGAACCACTGGCAACACCTACATATAACGCTCATTATCACAAGGTTGGAATTTGGTATTGGGATAACTTTTGTGGTGGAACTCAAACAGGAACTTATACTTTAAGTAACATTCCAGCATTATTTCTAAATTGGCATAAGTTTGCCGTTGAATTCTTACCAAATAGAGTTACATATTATTTCGACGATAGTCCTTTTTATACTGATTATGATGCTCCAACATTTCCAACCCATGGTATGAATGTTATTTTAGCTTTAGCGATTAATTATCTTCAACTTGATCCTAATACAATCTTTCCTCAATATCAGATAGTTGATTATTTTAGATTTTATAATTTGAAAATGGACTGTGGTAATACTGCAATAATTGAAAACCAAACACAATTTAATACTTTTGATTATAAAGTTAAGAATAATATTACAATTGGTACATCAAGTAGCAATATATCAATATCATATGGAGATTCATTGACTTTTCGAATGAATAATAGTTGTATTATCAAAGGTAATTTTGTAGTTCCAATAGGAAGTGAATTTAATGTAATTCCAACACCTTGTTATTAAAATCGATAAATTATTAATTTAAAATTTGAAATCATGAAAAACTTAATATCAATTATTTTTATTTTATTCTTTTCTCTTAATGCTTTTACACAAATGAAAGTTGCACCTTCTGGAAACGTAGCAATAGGAACAATCAATAATCCTATTAATAATGGGATTAAGCTGCAAGTTGTTGGAGGAGTATCTGTTTTTACCTCTACTATAGCTGTTCCAACATCAGCAGCTTTTATTAGGGGTTCTAATATTTATTCTACAGTATTAACACCTGACTATACATGGTGGGGAAATGATCAAACAGGTATCTTTCATCCATCTCCAAATGTTATTGGTTTTTCAATTGGCGGAATTGAAAGAATGAGATTGGCTTCTACTGGTCAAGTTGCAATAAATGGACTTATAAGTGGAAATAATTTTACTTTCACAGTTAATGGATCTGCCTATTGTTCTTCGGTTTGGACACCATCAGACAATCGATATAAAAGCAATTGATGGAGCTTTGAATAAAGTGTTAAAATTAAATGGCAAATCTTATGAATTTAAAACAGATGAATTCAAGAGTAGAAATTTTAATAAAGGTACCAATTTTGGTTTTATTTCTCAGGAGCTTAATGAAATACTACCAGAAGCTGTCAATATTGATAGTAATGGATATCAATGTATTAATTATGATGAAATAATTCCTTTATTAGTAGAAGCGATTAAAGAACAAAATGCAAAGATTATAGCCCTTACAAATAAAATTAATTCTCAAGATGTCACTGATAATTTAGAAGAATTAAATATTGGTGCAACTTTAGCGAGGAATTATCCAAACCCGTTTAAGGAAAACACTTCTATTGGGTTCTTTTTACCCACAAATATCAAGAATGCTGTGTTTTACGTTTATGATCTACAGGGAAAACAAATAAAAAGTATAAATGTTACTGAAAGAGAACTTGGAACTATAGTGATAAAGGGTTCAGAGTTACAACCAGGTATTTACTATTATTCTTTAATTGCTGACGGAAATATAGTTGGAACTGAAAAAATGATTCTAACTGATACTTAATAGTTATAACGTTTAATCACAAAAATAGTTTCTAGCTGTCTTTGTGATTTCGTTTTAGTTTAATTGATATGTGCCAAATTTTAGTATAATCCATGGAATAGCATTCCCGTTAAATTCTATTCTGAGGCAAAAATAGTTCACAAACCCATTTCCAGTTTGTGTTTGTTAAACGATTCATTAATTGATTCAAAGGCTGAGAATTTCTTGGTAATAAGAAAATCTGATTTAAATGACCTGAAATGCAGTAGATGTGTAAATGATCACCATTTTAATTTCGTCATTCAAAGTATCCCCAAATGGATAGAATATATAAATTGCCATTTTAACGGGTTTGATAACCGCAATATATTAATCCTCTACAAATATGAAAACTGATAAACCCTGTTTGGCATTCATACTGTTCCAGGTTGATTCACTTCAAACAATTTGCTTATGAAATCTGTTTCATCAAAAATACTGGTAATTGTCCTTATCCTTTTTTTAGCCCTTTTATACCATTACCAGAATTTAAACGAGTTTCCATCACACATACATGCCTGGGCTCAATCCGATAGATATGCCTTATCATTAGGCTTCCTGGATAATGGGTTGAACTTTTTTAAACCCCAGACCTTTGTTTATAACCATCAGTTTCCTTCCAACTGGAGCAAAGCATCGGAGTACAGCATAACTGCTGTGGATTTTCCGATACATGATTTCGTACCAGCACTTATGATGAAAATTACAGCTTCCGATGAACCTTGGGTGTTTCGCCTTTATGTGTTAATATACAGCTTGTTTGGGCTATTCTTTTTATTTAAAATATCTTATTCAATTTCAACTAATTATTATAAATCAATCTTTGTTGTTGTTTTTGCCGCTACATCCCCGGTATTTGTCTATTATCAGAATGGTTTTTTGCCAACGATACCATCACTCTCAAATACCATTATTGGCTTATATTTTTACATAAAACACCTTGATGATAATAAACAACGTTCATTTATTGCCGGCATATTCTTTTTAACATTGGCTTCTCTGGCACGGACCACTTTTATTATACCGTTTATTGCTGTATTGTGTGTAGAACTGATAAGAATGATAAAAAAGGAAACAAGGGTTGCCGCTAAAATAGCGGTTATAACCATCTCCTTTTTTTTACTTGGTTTCTATCAATTGTATAACGGATATCTCAGAGAAAAATATGGTTCAGTTTTCCTCAATCATTTCCTGCCTCCAAATAATTGGGATGATTTTTTGTATATCCTAACAAAAGTTTATACCAATTGGGGGCAGCAATATTTTACAACTGCCCACTATTTAATTTTTCCCTTATTGGTGTTAACATCAATAATTTTCTTATTTAAAACAGGGCCCCGGTTTAGCACCCAATCCAGGTACCTGGTTTTGTTTGTATCCGCATACTTTTGGGGTTGCATTATGTTTGCCGCCGTCATGCTAAAACAATTCTCTGCACACGACTATTATTTTTTAGATACCTTCTTTTTACCGGTTATTTTACTATTAATTATTTTATTTTCATTGATACCCCAAACAGTAAAAGGAAAGATGAATACTATTTTCATCGTCTTTTTGTTAATAGTTTCCGTTTACTTGATTTATCAACCCATTAAAACGCAGGAGAATAGACGGACAACCAGTTTTTGGGATAAAACAGGGGCTACCATCCGCAATTTTGACGGTTCAGCAGCATTCCTCGACTCTTTAGGTATTTCTAAAGATTCAAAGATCCTGGTTATGGATGCTGTTTGCCCCAATATCCCGTTTATACTGATGGAAAGAAAAGGGTTTGTTGTTATGAATACAACCAAAGAAAATATTGAAACCGCGTTGAATTGGGACTATGATGTTATTATCTTTCAAAATGAATATTTTATCTCTGATATTTTTACCCCATTTCCTGATATATTAACAAGGTTGGTAAAAGTTGCCGATAACGGTAACATAACCGTTTGTAAACTCTCAAAAACAATTAATCCACAAACTCTATCCGATTTTATTGGTGTAGCTGACAAAACACCTTTGTTAACAAAGTGTATTACATTTGATGAAAAACCAGATATTCAATGGCATAACACCAATTCATCTGACAAATTCTCCTATTCCGGGTTGTTTTCGGGTCATCTGTTACCCGAACATGAATTTGGCCTGACTTTTAAAACAAAAGATTTGAGTTTACTTACCGGGGGATCAAGCACATTACTGATGACATCCTATTTTTTAAGCAAAAATGTTGCTAATTGTGAACTTGTGACATCCATACAAATGAATGGTCAGAACGTTTATTATAAGTCCTACAACTTAAAAACATTGTTGAAGGATCAAAATAACTGGGAAAAAGTATCGTTGCTTTTTCAATTACCGGCATTGCCCGAAAAAGATTATGAGTTAGCGGTATTTCTATGGAACACCGGGAAAAATGAACTGTTTTATGATAATTTTACCATCACAATCTACTGATTCAATGATTCTTTTTATACAACCCAACCGCTTTGCCTGCCTATTTTGATGATTTTGAAATCATCCGCTATAAAAGCGTCATAAACTAAAAAACCATGAAAAAGGATTCCATGGTTTTTCAGTTGTTGGTTAGTTGTTGTTATCTACTTTCCTGCATGTATTTCAACCATTAAATCATCTTTGAGCACGTTTTGCCCGGTTTTGACATGGATTTTCTTCACTTTCCCCGAAATAGGTGCCTGAATTTCGTTTTGCATCTTCATGGCTTCAAGAATCAACAAAGGTTCACCTGCACGGACTTCGCGACCCTCTTCGGTGAGTAGTTCCACAATCTTTCCTGGCATGGGAGCCTCCAGATTCTCGTTTTTGTTTCCGTCACTTTTCGATGATAAAAACTTCATCCGTTTATATGAAGTGGGTGTTTCAATAGTGAAAAAATAGGAAACCCCATTTAAGAGTACTTCATATCTGTTTTGGTTCTTATACAAAAGCTCTACCGGGAATTTTTTGCCTTTATAAAGTAAATAGGTACCAAATTTATCATCAGTTTTAAGAGTAATCTCACTTGTTTTCCCGTTTACTTTCAATTCATCGGTAAACGGAAGCGGAAACTCAAACTTTTTACGCCCGGGGTTGACCGCAATCAGTTTTTTCAATTCTTTTTTTGAACTCCAGCCTAGTTTCATGGTTCTTTTTTCTTTTAATTCCAATAACATAATTTTTCAGATAGGTTGATTAGAAAGATTTTAACCGTTTATTCAGCACCCAAGGATTGATATTTTTTCCTTGTTCGAAATCCACCTGATTGGTCTCCTCTTTTTCACGTTCTTCGGCATATTTTAAGGCAGCAAACCAAGCAGCTAAAGCTTCTTCCTCTTCGCTGGTATCGTGCATGCTTTCCAGTTCATTTTCAATAAAACCGGTATTAAAAGTCCCACATCGGAACGATTCATTTTCAAGAACAATTTTAAAGAACGGAATGGTTGTTTTTAACCCTTTGATCCAAAACTTTGCCAGAGCTTTCTTGGTTTCGCGGATAGCCTCGTTTCGGTCGGCTCCCCACACAATCAATTTAGCAACCATGGAATCGAAATTGGGCGAAATGGTATCACCTTCCACAATGCCACTGTCAACCCTGATATTATCGCCTGTAGGCTGCACCATCTTTTCGATAGTCCCCAAATAAGGCGAAAATCCAGCTTGCACATCTTCGGCATTAATCCGGCATTCAATGGCCCAACCATTCAACTTAACATCTTCTTGTTTCAGCTTTAACTCTTCGCCCTGGGCAATACGTATCTGTTGTTCAATCAAATCCAGACCTGTAATAAATTCCGTTACCGGATGTTCAACCTGAATCCGGGTATTCATCTCCATGAAATAGAAATTATTGCTTTGGTCGAGCAGGAATTCAACGGTTCCGGCACTCTCGTACTTTACGGCCTGTGAAATTTTGATGGCTATTTCACCCATGGTTTTCCGCAATTCCTCGGTCAAGGCGGGCGAAGGAGCCTCTTCAAGCAATTTTTGATGTTTACGCTGGATGCTACATTCCCTTTCACCTAAGTGAATGGTGTTCCCAAATTTATCGGCTAAAATTTGAAACTCGATATGTTTTGGGTTTTGTATATACTTTTCGATAAATACCGATGGGTCATTGAAGGCTTTTTCGGCTTCGTTGGTGGCCAACCGGAACATTTGAGCCAATTCTTCCGCTTTATGGATAATCCGCATCCCACGGCCCCCACCACCTGAAGCAGCCTTAATTATTACCGGATACCCAATTTTGTCGGCTATTTCTTTGGCCTCTTCTGCATCGCGGATGCTGTGGGTGGTTCCACTGGCTAAAGGAATATTATTTTTGGTGGCAATCTGCCGGGCCACGGTTTTGTTTCCCATTTTGTGAATGGCATCGGGAGTGGGCCCAATAAACTTCACTCCTGCAATAACGCAACGTTGGGCAAAGTAGGCATTCTCCGATAAGAACCCATATCCCGGATGCACAGCATCAACCCCTGTTTCTTCAACGATAGTGATTAACCGTTCCACATCCAAAAAAACAAGAACATCGGAGAACTCGTCGCTCATGTCATAAATTTTATCCATGTGCGATAAATAATGGGCCCGTGGTTCGTTTGAGGTTTTGATACCCCAGGTTTCAATTCCCATTTTTTTGCAGGTCCGGGCAATTCGAATAGCGATCTCTCCCCGGTTAACAATTAATAAGCTTTTTATAGCCATGTGTTTCTTTATTGGTTTTAAATACGTTGCTTTTACAATGGAATGTTACCGTGTTTCTTGGCAGGACGTGCCACATGCTTGTTCTGCAAGGCTTCAAAGGACACAATCAACTTTTTCCGGGTCACTGCCGGGTCAATTACTTCGTCAATATATCCCTTTTCATCAGCAATATATGGATTGGCAATTTCGTCACGGTAGGTTTTTATCAATTCCTTTTTCAGTGCATCCGGATCTTCGGAACTTTCCAATTCACGACGGTAAAGCACAGCTACAGCCCCATCGGGTCCCATCACAGCAATTTCGGCAGTTGGCCATGCATAATTAAAGTCGCCGCCAATATTTTTACTGTTCATCACAATATACGCTCCACCATACGATTTACGCATGATAACCGTAATTTTTGGTACAGTAGCCTCGGTATAAGCATACAACATTTTAGCCCCGTGACGGATAATTCCCATGTGCTCCTGATCTACGCCAGGCAAGAATCCCGGAACATCTTCCAATGTTAAAATAGGGATGTTGAATGCATCGCAAAAGCGAATAAAACGGGCTGCTTTTATCGATGAATTTATATCAATGGTCCCAGCCAAAACTTTGGGTTGGTTAGCCACAATACCAATGGTTTGCCCTTTTAACCGACCAAACCCAACAACAATATTCTGCGCGTAGTTTTCACTGATTTCGAAAAAACTATCCACATCCATCAAAAGGTTGATAACCTCCTTAACATCGTAAGGTTTGTTCGGATCGTCGGGAACCACATCACGGAGTCTCTCATTATAATCAGGTGTTTCCTCTGGATTTAACACCACCGGAGGATTTACCACATTGTTTGATGGGATATAAGTTAATAGCTTCCGGACACCTTGGATGGTATGTTCTTCGTCTTCGTACATCATTTGGGAAACCCCGCTTTTTTTCGAATGTACCTCAGCACCACCTAATTCGTCGTTGGTTACCTCTTCGTTCAACACCTCTTTCACCACGTTGGGTCCGGTAACGAACATGTAACTGGTTTTGTTAGTCATAAAGACAAAATCAGTCAATGCGGGAGAATAAACAGCCCCACCGGCGGCAGGCCCCATAATAACCGAAATCTGAGGAATAACACCTGATGCGTGTACGTTGTGTTTAAAAATCATGGCGTACCCGGCTAAACTCGCGATACCTTCCTGAATACGGGCCCCCCCGGAGTCAATCAGCCCTACAATAGGTGCACCCATTTTCAGTGCCATTTGCTGAATTTTATTGATTTTTTGAGCATGGACCGAACCCAAAGAACCACCCATCACTGTAAAGTCCTGAGCGTATGCAAATACCAACCGACCTGAAACTTTCCCATAGCCCACGATAACTCCATCACCATAGGCTTCAGTTATTTTACCAAAACTGGTTGTTAAAGGGGCCGGAATTACAAAGGCATCAATTTCTTCGAAAGTATCTTTATCAAAAAGGAGCTCAATTCGCTCAACAGCTGATAGTTTACCTTTACTATGTTGTTTTTTCGCGTTTTCAATGCTGAATTGGTTGTTGATTTTTTCCTCGCGCTCAAGAAATTTTCTGAAAAGTTTTCCGTTTGTATCCATACGTAATCTTTTTGAGATGCGTCACCTAAAACGAACGCCTACCCATGATTGTTTTTAAATGTTTCCCTTTTTGAGAGTTTAATTTCACTAACCCTTTGACTTTACATGTTTTGTTTTATTCAACATACTTTAACATGACAAAGATCAGGGTGCAAAGTGAATAAAAAACATTGGATTTACCAATAGTTGCCCTCTCAATTAAACAATAAAGATGGTTTTTATTCTCTCCAGTGATAGGTTATTTCAAGGATATTACACTGATAGTTAGAATTATAAAATCATCATTGGAATATCGGAATTTTTTGCACAAAAAATATTAACATGCGCATAACTCTTTAAATTTTTAGTTCCGGTTTAATTACAAAAAGTAAGAATATCCCAAAAATCTGTGGTGTAAACTGCTTGAGAATTGTACGAACAAATTATCGTTGAACATTGGTTTTAAACAATTTTCCCGTAAATTTATTAGCTGATTTTTTAATCTTAACTCATGAAGAACTATCATTTTTTTATACTATTGTTTTTAATTTTATTACTCTGCTAACCAAATATAAACGCTCAAAACTGGAACTTACTACAAATTGATGAACGCTACCATTATCAGAAAACCGGCGATACAATTCCATTATACACCCTTTTTATTGATTCGGTAAAAACGGCCAATTCCGATTCGGTTTTTTATTTTAACCGTTTTTTCCTGCCCTGCGATACCTGCTCCAATGAAGGATCCTATCAGGATAACCAACCCGGATTTTTACAACGGGAATGGAGGAAATCTATTTCAGGTTTATCAACCTTCCAAAATCCCCAAACCTTCTTCATTCAAGTTACTGGTACCGTTGGCGATAGCTGGTGGTTCGATGAAAACAAAACTCAATTAGCAAAGGTTGAATCAAGAACCTCTGAAACCATTTTTGAACTAATGGATTCGGTAATGACCATTTCCATTAATAACAAAACCAAAATCAAGCTTTCAAAAAACTTTGGTATCCTCAATTACTTTGAGTTTACTTTATCTGGACTTGAAAAAGCAAAATTAGGAAAATGCCTTCTTGGGTTTGATGAAATCTTTGATTTTCATGTGGGAGACGTGTTTCAATATGATGAGGGTTCATTTTATCCTGAAGCAGATTTAAGTGGTGGACTTTATAAATGGACTTTAAAGGATGTTATAAAGAAACGTGACACATTAATCCTTACCATTGATGAAAAATTTCGACCTATTTATTTCCCTTATGTTGGAGAATGTACTCATACGCAGTTTACAAAGGTAATTGCCAACCTTCCGAATCATTTAGTCAATCAATATCCTTTCCAAAAGACAATTATTTACCCATATACTTTTGAAGAAATATTTACAGAGCAACCTGAAATGGAGCCTTATACATGTTACAGTTTTCCATCAGTTACCTATAATAATAATAAATTATCAAAAGTCATTGGGTTTTATTCCCCTGAAAACGGACCCTATATTAAAAATGATTCTGGGATTTTTTATTTATCAGGTCAAACCGATGAATACCCATCTGTTTGGTATTGGAAATATCAACAAGGATTAGGTTTGGTTCACAAAGAACTATTTCATTTTGAAGTAACTTACAGTTGGAGCATGATTAGGTACATTAAAGATGGAATAACATCTGGAACAGTATTTTCCGATGGTTTTATGACCGGTTCCATCGATAAAAAAGAAACTGAAACAATTTTTTACCCCAATCCAGCCTCTGAAAATATTACTTTTATAGGTACTAAAGATAAAAGTATTGACATCCAAATATTTGGAATGGACGGTAAATTAATAAAAAAGGTAAAATTAAATGAAGAAAAAACATTGCCCCTGTTTGGTGTTTCAAATGGAATATATCTAATTCACATTAAAACTGATTATATTGATTACACAAAAAAATTAATTGTTCAGCACTAAAAAAGGCTGATTTGAATTACCAAATCAGCCTTTAACTTATTTGCAAATTATTACAATTTTTCAAAAAAATCATTCCCCTTATCATCCACGATAATGAAAGCGGGGAAATTTTCAACGGTAATTTTACGGATAGCTTCCATTCCCAATTCAGGGAAATCAATCACCTCCGACGATTTAATGCTGTCTTTGGCCAAAATGGCAGCAGGCCCGCCAATAGACCCCAAATAAAATCCTCCATTATTTTTGCAGGCATCGGTAACCTGCCTGCTCCGGTTTCCTTTGGCCAACATTACCATGCTTCCGCCGTGTTTCTGGAACAAATCCACATACACATCCATCCGCCCGGCGGTAGTAGGGCCAAAACTTCCGCTTGCCATCCCTTTAGGGGTTTTGGCCGGCCCGGCATAATATACGGGGTGGTTCTTAAAATAGTCAGGCAGAGGTTTGCCCGAATCAAGCAGTTCTTTAAGCTGGGCATGGGCTATATCGCGGGCTACAATCAATGTCCCGTTTAAATTGAGCCGTGTTTTAATCGGGTATTTCGAAAGTTCCCTCAATATATCTGCCATGGGTTGATCCAAATTTATATCGACCGATGGAGCCAAATGAGGAGCCTGTTTAGGAAGGTATTTTTTGGGGTCTTTTTCCAAAGCTTCTAAAAATATCCCTTCGGGAGTAATTTTAGCTTTGATGTTACGATCGGCACTACAGCTCACTCCCAGCCCAACCGGGCACGACGCTGCATGGCGGGGCAACCGGATGACCCGTACATCGTGAACAAAATATTTGCCTCCAAACTGGGCACCAATGGTACTTTCTTCACAAATCTTCTGCACTTTGGCCTCCCATTCCAAATCACGGAAGGCTTGTCCACCTTCATTTCCCTGGGTAGGAAGGTGATCATAATAGCCAGCGGAGGCTTTTTTAACAGTGGCTAACGTGGCTTCAGCCGAGGTTCCCCCAATAACCAATGCCAAATGGTAGGGAGGGCAGGCCGAAGTCCCCAGGTCTTTGATCTTTTCTTTTACAAATTTGGTCAGGTTTTCTTCGGTAAGCAATGATTTGGTTTGCTGATACAAATAGGTTTTGTTTGCTGAACCGCCACCTTTGGTGATAAATAAAAATTCATACGTGTTTCCTGCTCCGGAATAAATATCAATCTGTGCCGGAAGGTTGTTGCCTGTATTCTTTTCGTCGAACATGGTCAAGGGGACGACCTGCGAATAACGGAGGTTTTTTTCCTGATAGGTCTCAAAAATCCCTTTTGACAGATGTTCGGCATCATGGCCGCCGGTCCAAACATCCTCCCCTTTTTTACCAATCACAATGGCTGTTCCGGTATCCTGGCAGGTAGGTAGTTCTCCTTCAGCCGCTATTACCTGGTTCAATAACATGGTATGGGCTACAAACTTATCATTATCGGATGCTTCGGAATCATTCAATATTTGAGCCAGTTTGGTTAAATGGGCAGGCCGCAAATAAAAAGAAACATCGGTTACTGCTTCTTTGGCCAAAAGTTCTAATCCCATAGGATCGACTTTCAGGATTTTCCTTCCTTCAAACTCCACCACCGACACAAAGTCCTTTGTCAGTAACTTGTAAAGGGTAGTGTCTTTCTCAATGGGAAATGGTTTTTGGTATTTGAAACTTGACATAATTAAATGTTTTAGGTGATTCATTTTAAATACCGAAATTACAGTTTTTAGAATAAAATGAGTAATTTCATCTTCACGTTTTCGAAAGAAATGTTAAATTGATTTTCAATTCAGTATATTAAGCTGGTAATTAGTAGAAGTGAGTTTATGATCATGAAATTTCTAGTCAGTTTTGAACAATTAATTGCCGGAAGCCCCTTAAAATTCGATGTTGAAAAACGGCTGTTCAATATCGCGGTGTTTATCTCCATTATTGTTTCAGGTATCAGTTTAATCATCAATGCCAATCTGGATCTCCCTCAAGTTTTACAAGTTATTATTGGTATCGGTTCTGTCTTCCTGGTATATATTTATGTCAATTCCAGAATCTTACGGCAGTTCTTTGTCTGGACATATATTTTTGCTGCATTATTCATCTTAAGCGGTTCCTGGTTATTGAACGAGGGGCCTAATGGTTCAATTAACTATTTATATATTTTAGCTTTTGTCATCTTTTTAAGTATAACCAACCGGAAAAAACACTTGGTTATAAGCGCGCTAATTATTATCAACCTGATAGTTCTGTATGCAATTTATTATGCGGCACCGCAATTTGTGTACCCCTATCCCAGTGTGGCAATAAAAAATGCCGATTTACTTTTTACATTCACATACGTGGTACTGTTTTCGGCATTAATATTTAGCGCGTTACGCATGAACTTTGAAAATGAGAAAACGCAGGTCGAAAAGCAGAAACAGGAATTGGAATTACAACATAAACATATTACCGACAGTATTCAATACGCGAAAGAGATTCAACAAGGGATGCTTCAACATACCGATTCATTCAAATTACATTTTCCTCAGTCGTTTATCTATTGGCAGCCAAAGGATGTGGTCAGTGGCGATTTCTATTTTTTTAAAGAATACGGCGCCAACAAAGAAAAAATTATCTGTGGAGTTGCCGACTGCACGGGCCATGGAGTTCCTGGTGCGTTAATCACCATCCTGGGATTAGCCTCCATTAACGATATTATTCTCCAGTTTCCCGATTTATCAGCCGGTGAAATCCTCGACCAACTACGGATAAAAATTAAGAGTGCCTTGCAACAAGGGCGACGTTCCGTTGAAAACCGCGATGGAATGGATATGGCCATCTGCATCGTGGATAAAAACAATAATATTTTGCAGTATGCCGGAGCCAACCGTCCACTTTACATTGTCCGGTCCGATGAGATGATTGAATTAAAACCCAACCGGATGCCCATTGGTGTACATTATTTTGATGGAAAGCCGTTTCTGAATCAAAACATCCACCTGTATATCGGTGATATTATCTACCTCTTCACCGATGGATTTTCTGACCAGTTTGGAGCCGAAGAAAACAGAAAATTCTTTTTATCAAATTTTAAAAAACTATTGCTCGATAATTCCCATTTACTGCTTGACGAGCAATGCCAAATTATAAAAAAAACCTTTAAAAGCTGGAAAGACACCAATGAACAAACGGATGATATATTGATTATGGGATTTCGGGTTTGATCCATTTTTCATCTATGAAATTGCTGAAAAAAATTTATAACTATCCGGAGTCTTTAACCTGGTTTTTTTGAAATATTTCAGGTTTTTTTTACGACTAAGACACTCAGAACACAAAGGAACCACTAAGAAAATTCATTGGACCTAAAATCAAATTTTTAACAAAATTGGCTCTCCTCGTTAGCAACAATAAAATTAGGGGGGATGGTTGACGCTTATCTAAGAAATTATGCTTAATTTGGTTAAGATAATCCTAGACAGCACCATAACATATAACCATGAAAGATGCCATCTTGTACATAGATGACGAAAACTTTAATCTTACAGGATTTAGTGCCGTTTTTGGTAAAGATTTTGAAATATTTACGGCTCTATCTACAGCACAGTCCGAAGATATTCTGGCACATCATGAAATTAAAGTAATCATTTCTGACCAGCGGATGCCTGGCGAAAACGGGTTGAACTTTTTTAAACGGATACGTTCCTCCTACCCCGACCAGGTTTTTATAATCTTAACTGGTTTTGTTGAAACAGATTTAGTTATCGAAACGATTAACCATGGCGACATTTTCCGGTTTGTTATCAAGCCCTGGGACAAAACAGAATTGGAACATGCCATAAAAATGGCCATCAAAACTTACGACTTAAAAAAACAGAATCAAATCTTAATTAAAAACCTCGAAGAAAAAAACCGGGAACTTGAAATAAGGAACCAGGACCTGATAACTTATTCAAAAGCCCTGTCGAACAGTGAACAGATGCTGAAACAGGCGCAAAGGGTCACGAAAATCGGGCATTATACCTTTAATTTTCAAACCGATATTTGGACAAGTTCTGAAAGCCTGGATCAGGTATTTGGTATCGGGAAAGAGTTTTCAAGAACTGCCAAAGGTTGGATACAGGTAGTGCATCCGGAATTTCAAAACATTATGGCCGATTATTTAGCCAACTGGGTAATTGGCCAAAAACAACGCTTCGACAAAGTGTACAAAATAAAGTCCATCGATACTAAAACAGACAAATGGGTACATGGAATGGGTGACCTTAGTTTCGATGACAATGGTAACTTGCTGGAACTGTTTGGCACTATTCAGGACATTACCGAACAGGTTTTGGCTCAGGAGGCTTTAAAAGCAAGCGAACTCAAATTCTCAACCATCTTTAAATCTATCAACGATGCCATATTTGTTCATCCAATTCTGGAAACAGGATACGGGAAGATTCTTGAGGTAAACGAGGTCGCCTGTAAAAAATATGGCTATACGAGGGAAGAATTTCTGCAATTGACCATCGCTGATATTACAGTTGATCCGGAAATTGAAAGAATGGGAATCCCCTCTTTCAGCAAAGAATTATTAACGGGAGGCCATGTAATTTTCGAAACTGTTAACAAAACAAAAGACGGTGCTGAGCTTGCAGTTGAAATTAATGCCTCTATTGAAAAAATAAATAACCAAGAGGTAATTGTAGCAGTGGTACGCGACATTACCGAACGAAAAAAGGTGCAACAGGAATTGGCTGAAAGTGAAGCAAAATTCCGGCAGTTCTTTAATAAATCCTCCGATGCCATTTTTATTGCCAATATTGAAACGGGTTTGATTGTGGATGCCAATGAAACTGCCGGTAAACTTATGGAAATGGAAGTGAATGAAATAATCGGGTTACATCAATCCCAATTGCATCCTGATGCAAATAACCAGACAGCATCAGAATTATTCAAATACCATACAAATAGAATTCTTTTAAACCAAATGATTCCACTTACTCCATTGTCTTTGAAAACAAAATCGTTAAAGGAAATCCCTGTAGAAATAAAATCATCGGCGGTTACGCTGAATGGTCAAGTATTGATAATGGGCATATTTAGAGATATTTCAGAGCGCGAACAATCTGAGAAACGATTGATTGAAAGTGAATCGAAATACAAAGCCGCATTTAAAACTAGCCCCGATGCAATTATTATTACCGACTACCAAGGCAAGTTGGTGGATGTGAACGATGGCTTTGTAAATACCACCCAATATGCCATTGAAGATGTTTTAGGAAAAACTGTCATGGAATTAGGATTGTGGAAAGAGTTGGATGAAAGAAAAATTCTTTATAGCGAACTTGACCGATTAGGCGAAATAAACAACTTTGAGGCACGGTTTGTAAGGAAAGATGGCCTTCTGATGTATGGCCTGGTATCAGCCAAAACCATTGAACTGAATGGGATAAAACACATTCTTACGATTGTGAGGGATATTACCGCCCGGAAGAAGCTGGAACAGATGATAATGGACAATGAACAGCTTTTAAACACGGTTTTTGAAAGTGCCCCATATATTATTGCCATACTGGATGCAAACCAGAGAGTTGTTAAAACCAATCTTAAAAACAGTGATCTTATTAAAAAAAATTTCCCCATCGAAAATAGTGAAAAATTGGGGTACGTTTTGAATTGTGCTTCACTTTGTAAAAATCTGGATAGAAAAACAAGAAACGGACACTGTTCAAATTGCGAAATATTGGATATCTATGAGTTTACACTTTCAACAGGACAACCTGTTTTAAAAAGAAAAGTAGAACTGCAGTCCATTGAAAATGGCCATCCAGAAAAAAAATATTTCCTGATTTCAACAAATTCCATACGGTGGAATACCGAAAACTTAGTTCTGGTAACCTTTGACGACATCACTGAACAAAAATACATTGAAGAACAATTAATTATATCGAAGGAGAAGGCTATTTATAACGAAAAAAGATATTCGTTGCTCTCAAATCTCACATTCGAAGGAATTGTGATCCACCAAAATGGAAAAATCCTGGACGTAAATAAATCTTTCCTGAAATTGACCGGGTATTCCTCGCAAGAAGAATTGGTCGGTAAAAATCTTTTGAAAACAGTATTTCCTCTGGAATATCATTCCTTAGTTTTAACAAAAATGAAACAGGAATATACCGAACCCTATGAAAATGTATTACTCAAAAAAGATGGAACACTTGTATCTGTTGAAATTGAAGCCCGGAATTTTAAACAGCAAAATAAAACAATGCGGGTGGTTGCATTCCGCGATTTAAGTGAGCGCAAACAAACCGAAAAGATGATCCTTCAAGCCATCATCAAAACAGAAGAACAGGATAAGGAAAGGTTTGCCCAAGAATTACACGATGGGTTAGGCCCTATTTTATCGAATGTTCAGATGTATTTTCAGTGGCTGGCCGATGAGGATGAAAACAAAGAGTTTGTTTTAGAAAAAGGTCTTTACACTTTAAAAAATGCCTTTCATACCTTACGGGAAATATCAAACAATTTAAGCCCGCATATTCTTCACGATTTTGGACTCATCAAAGCTTTACACTGGTTTGTTGATCAAATACCTCAGCAAACCAATTTAATTGTCAATATTACCAGCAATATGAGTAACGAGAGGTTCGAAAACAGTATCGAAGTGGCTCTTTATAGAGTAATTACCGAACTATTGAACAACACCCTAAAATATGCCAAGGCCAATAATCTGATTATCCATCTGGAAAAAAGGGATGACCGGATTATGGTCTATTATAAGGATGATGGAATAGGACTTGATATAGCTAAAGCTTTAAAATTACAGAAGGGGCATGGATTAGCAAACATGATGAACCGGATACGGACTTTAAATGGAAAATTTATACCCAGTTCAAACCCCAATGAAGGACTTTTGGTACATATCAGTATTCCACTATAGTTGTTATTCTGTTAATCCGCTAAATAACTAGTGCCGTGTTATGTTTATATTGGCGGATAAATATTGCATTTTCCCCCTCTCCCTTCGGGTTTCTCCCCCAAGGGAGAACTTGCTCCGATTGAGCGCACAAGTCCACGCCATGGCGTGGTGTCCCCAAGTAATAAGCAAAGGGGGAATAAAATTTCTGAACATCCGACATTATTAGATTAACAAGACACTAAATTGCTAAACAATTAATTTAAAAGGTATTAAAAATCCTATTCCAACGAACCTCCCGTTTAATATTATCCCACGAAAAACCTACCATCACTGCTTTCCCCAGAATATAATCCTCTGGTAAAAACCCCCAATAGCGGCTGTCTTTGGCATTGTCGCGGTTATCATCCATCACAAAATAATAATCGTTTTTAATGGTATAATTGGTTGTTTCGGTTCCATTAATGAAGATTTTGTAATCTTTCACCTGCAAATCATTTCCCTCATAAAAATCAATAATTTCGGCATACAATTCTATAGAATGGGTATCTAAATAAACTTGCATTCCCGGATAGGGCACCACCAAAGGGCCAAAAAAATCTTTATTAAAGTGGTGAAAATATCCAACCGGAAAAACATATTTTACATTTTCACCTGGGAAGTCTTTCAAAACCCTCAAGTTTTTGATATCAGTATCCTGCGCGATTTCTTCGGCAACATTCCTGGTCATGGGAAAGTCATACAGCCCATGCTCAGAAACCATTCCCCCTTCGTGAATATCGTACAAATCGAGAAACCCCTGATCAATCTTTTTTTGACTGGCTGTCAATCGGTAATTATACTGCAAGGTAGCCGGTCCATTGAATGGGATTCCGTTGATAAATAATTTTTTGTCCCTGATTAACACTGAATCGCCGGGCTGGGCAACCAACCGCTTGATCATGATTTTCTTTTTATCAATGGGGGGATCGAGTTGCCCGGGGTAGTTAAAAGCCACCAAATCATTTGGTTCCGGTTTACTAAAACCTGGTAACCGTGAAACGGGTAAAGTCACCCATTCCAAATAATAGTTGGGAAAAAATGGGACACTCAACAAGGTAATAGGCAGACGTGCCCCATAACTTAGTTTGTTTACAATCAGCAGATCACCTGGAAAAAGCGTCTTTTCCATCTTTCGATCTGTAACCACCACCGATTCCAGCACCAAACCCTTTACGACGAGGAGAAAGAGCAGGACCCCAATGGCAAGCTTTATCCACTTTGAGTTTTTTGAGTTCCCTTTTTTCTTTTTCTCCTTGGTTGCCATAGTTAAAAAAATTGGCAGGGCCGCTAAATGACCCTACCAATGAATATTTTTTAAAAATTAATGAATGGTCCGGAACATTCTCTTAAATCGGATGCTTTTTGGAAATTTTTGGTCTTTATCCAGCGATAGCCATACCATGGAGGCCCTTCCAACCACATGGTCTTCGGGCACATAACCCCAGTATCTTGAATCTTGCGAATTGTGTCGGTTATCTCCCATCAGCCAATAATAATCCATTTTAAAAGTATAACTGGTAGCCGGTTCACCGTTAATGAATATCTGATTGTTTTCCACCTCCAACTGGTTCCCTTCGTAATGCCCAATGATGCGCTGATAGAATGGCAGGTTTTCCAAGTTTAAGGCAATGGTAGCTCCTTTTTTGGGAATCCAAATTGGGCCAAAATTGTCTTCGTTCCAGGGATAACGGGCATCATGAGGGAATATCTGGCTGCTTCTATCCAGGCTGTCGGCATTGGCACGTTCCACATGTCTTACAATATTAAAAGTTTTGACCCGCTCCGCCACTTCCTCAGTCATCGGAATTTGATAATACCCCGGCTGGATGTATCCATTTTTGAAATCTTCGTGCGAAACACCTAATTTTTCCATAGCTTTTGGATTGATTGCCGACCCATCGGTAACAACATGATAATTGTATTGTACTTGCCCGGCTTTATCCTGGGGTTTTCCATTTATCAAAAGTTGCCCGTTTACAATCTGCAAACTATCACCAGGTATGGCCACACAACGCTTAATATAGTTCTCGCATTTGTCAACAGGCCGATGTACCACCGTATATCGGTTCCATATATTCTCACGGCCAAACCGTCTGCATAAATCGTAATAACTCGGAGCCTGTTCTTCCAAACAAACCGTGTCACCCTCAGGGAAGTTGAAAACCACCACATCGTTGTTTTTAATGGTACGATAGCCTTTCATCCGAAAATAGTCTCGCTGCCAAACCTCGCTGAACGATGGGGTCATATTATTTGACATGGGCATGGAATGATGCACAAACGGAAACGCGATGGGTGTCATGGGTTTCCGGGGTCCATAAGCACTTTTGCTCACGAAAAGATAGTCGCCCACCAACAATGATTTTTCCATGGAGGAAGTTGGTATGGTGTAGGCTTCAAAAAAGAATGTGCGGATAAGTGTTGCAGCAATGACGGCAAAGATGATTGCATCAACCCATTCCACTACTTTGGTCTGCTTTTCTACCCCTTTTTTCTTCCAAAAAGCCCAATGTACTTTTTGGGTAACGTACATATCAAAAATGATGGGCATTCCAATTAACCACCAATAATTGGTATTCCAAATTACCCACAATAGGTAGGCGGTTCCAAACACACCAAATTTTACCCATTTATTTTTCCAGATGTTTTTCATTCTTAATTGTTTTTAAAGAATCACTGATTGATTCCGGTTGCAAAAATAACTATTCAAAAATATTATACTAATTGTTTCTTTCAGTTCTAATTCCTGGTTTCTCTCTTGTCTCAAATCTCAAGCTCTCACATCTACTATTCATTGAGTTTCAATAAATCGTTCATCCCATAAAAACCTATTTTTCCTTGCATAAACTCAGCAGCCACCACTGTTCCAAGTGCAAATCCCTTTCGGCTTTTGGCTTCATGCTTAATCAGGATGGTATCTACCTGGGAATCGTAAATAATTTCATGTGTCCCAGGGATCTCTCCTTCACGAAAGGAGATTATAGGAATTTCTGTACTATTTTCGGAGCTGTGGTTGCACCAGCTTTTCTTTACCGGATTTTCTGCCATAATACCTTCGGCCAATGTTATTGCTGTTCCGCTCGGGGCATCCAATTTTCGGATATGATGAATCTCATTCATAAGCAAGCGGTAATCGGTAAAGGGTGCCATCTGTTTGGCCAAGTGCCTGTTCAACTGAAAAAACAGATTCACTCCTAAGCTAAAATTTGACGCATAAAAGAACCCGGTTTGGTTTTTTTCACAGATGGAAATCACTTCGGGTAATTTTTCCAACCACCCGGTAGTTCCTGAAACCACCGGCACTTTACATTGAAAACACTTTTTGTAGTTTTCAAAAGCCGATTCGGGGCGGCTAAATTCAATGGCCACATCGACCTCACTGAGCTTTTCTTCATTCAAATCCCCCTGATTGTCTTTATCAACAATCAGCTTGATTTGATGTCCTCGTTCCAGGGCAATTTTTTCAATCTCTTTGCCCATTTGCCCATATCCAATTAATGCAAGGTTCATAGTATGTTAAAAGTATTATTAAATTCAATTGTTAGAACTCATTTTCAAAATCAAGAATATCGCCCGGCTTGCAGTTTAATTCTTTACAAATGGCTTCCAAGGTCGAGAAACGGATGGCTCTGGCCTTTCCACTCTTAAGCACTGAAAGATTGGCAATAGTAATCCCTACCCTTTCCGATAACTCGGTGAGCGACATCTTACGTTTGGCAAGCATTACATCCAGATTTACTATTATAGCCACTTTTATAATTATTTTATTCTTTTAATTTCACAAATCAGTGCAATCAATATACATTGACAGAAGCTGTAGATTTCATTCAATTTCTTTTCCACAATGTGGGTATTTTTTAGTTCCTTTATTTTTATTAGCAATTTTATCCATAAATCCAGCGCTGACCAGTCCTGTTGGTAATGCAACTAATCCTATACCAAGCACAGCAATAATACCACTTAACAATTTTCCTAATCCTGTTATTGGGTAAACATCACCGTAACCAACGGTTGTTAAGGTTGCAATTGCCCACCAAAAACAGGAAAGTATATTGGGAAATTTATCAGATTGTACATCCCCCTCAACATAATACATAAAGAAAGAGGCAATGAGTAATACCAAAAATGCCACAAATCCAGTCAATGCCAATTCAAATCTTTTTTCTTTTATTACAGAAAAAATCAAATTCATTGAATTATTATACCGATTAATCTTAAAAATCCGTAAAAATCTCATTATTCGGAGAATTCTTAAGAATCTTAAATCTATTTTTATTAGAAACGGCAAATAAAATGGAAGAATTGCCAGTAGATCAATCAATCCAAATGGAGAAAATATGAACTTTAAAGCAGACTTGATTTTACTTGAAGATGGATAGGTTAAATTGGAAACATATATCCGTAAAATGTATTCTATAGAAAAAATAATAACAGAACAAATTTCAAATAGCTGTAAAAATGTCCCTATTGATGCATCAATTTCAGGAATTGTCTCAAGAATTAATGCAATTATATTCAGTGCAATAAGAGCCATAATTGCATAGTCAAAAGCCAGATTGATTTTCGACCCATGGGCTCCTTTTTCAACCAATTTATAAATTCTATGCCTTGTCATTTCTTCACTTACTTTCTTTAATACATTTGGTCAATTAAATCGTCAAATCCTGTTCCTGCTTTAAGCCAAGCCCCACCTGATAAATTTGCGAAATAACATACATCCCCAGAGCAAACCAAAAAAAGTTCAGCAACGAATTGTCATATACCGGATGAGCTACAAAACCGTCAAAACTAATGGCTGGTAAAAACACCACTTTGATTGCACTTAACACTGAACCAGCGGCAAAAACAAGCATCGAAAACCATATAGTCCGGTTAAGGTGCAAAACAGCACCGCCATGAAAGAGTGTCCCCTCCTTGACTGTCTTATTTATCTTGAAAAAGAACATCTTAAATTGATAATTATAAAAAAGGGTGATTCCACATATCGTTAATGAAAATAAAAGGACAAAATAGGGGTGCCAGCCGTTGTCCACAACAATGGACGGTTGCGCCGGGCTTTCCGAGAGGTAAAAAATACCTGCCCGGTTTGCATCCCTTTCAATGGTTCCCACTTTGTTTATTTCCATCCGGAATTTGCCCAAATAAGCCATTGAAAGGTCTTTCTGCGGCTTGATAAGGTTGAGCACCTGAAATCCAACGATACCTCCAGCTAAGATAAGATTCACCATCCAGCCCCAGTGTAGAAATCTTGTTACCCACAAAATCAATTTTTCACCTTTCATGATACAAATAATTTGATGCAAATAAAAACAATATTTATCAATTATCAAAAATAATTTATCGTTTTTCGATAAATATTTATCGTTTTAATAATTTAAATACTCCCTTTGGCCTAAACAAATATTAATTCTCAAAATCATCCAAAGTGATAAGCCGTTCTAACAGGGTTAAACTGCTTACCATGCAATTATTCCAGAACTCTTCAAATCCCGGAACCCAGAAAGTAGGTATCATTCCATTATCAAGCTGCGAATTAACCAGGCTGTTAGCTAAAGCTATAGCTTTATGGAGGTAAATAGGCTCATCTGTCCTCAAATAAATTGAATAAAATGTATGAATCATTTGAACCACGCTTGCATCAATAGGTACATAACATTGATATTGCTCCAGTACCGCAGGTACGCGCCACCGTTCCGATGAATTTCCCCAGTTATCGTAAATCCCAGGTTTTTCCCATACCACAAATTGGTCTTCACAAAATGCGGTCAACTCCTTGGCTAACGCAACATAATTGGTATCGCTTTCAGAATGACGTATCAAGTATTGAGCAAACCAGGAAGCTTCATATTTTGATAAGTTCTGATAGGGTTTGAGAGCCGCCACATCTTCGAACTGGCCCGACCAATTATAGGTTTTCATTGGGTTTTCCCAAATCCACGATAGTGCTGATTCCATGACGCTTTGGTACTTTGGAAATTTATACTTCTCGACAAGTAGTGTTAAAAAATTTACAATATTTATGGGAATACATAATTCTTCCGAAGCAGGGATTCCGTTTTCTTTATAAATTCTGATGTACCAGGTACCTGACTCTAGCTGGGTTTTGGAGTAAGTATCGGCAATACGAACAGCATAATTTAGATATTTCATTTCACCGGTCCGGTCATACAGTGCTAAAAAACTGAGTCCCGTCGAAGCGGGTTCAGTCATAATTATTTCTCCCTTATAATTTCCGGCAAACATATTGGTCCCTTCATATACTTTTGGGAAGAAAGCTAACGGGCTTCCCTCGGGCTCGGCATTCAAAATAATATAATCAGCTGCCTTACATGCAATTGAAATGCTCGTGTCATTTCTTGGGTAGTGACGATTGTATAGTAACATCCCATTTACAACACTCCCTACTTCCAGGGCTGAATAGCAATATAGTTTATGATGCCCGTGATCGGGTGTCCCGGCATTTATCCAATGTTGAATATGTTCCTGATGATAAAGGAACTGCAACCCTTTTTCGAGGGCTTCCTGATAGGAGTAATCGGCTTTTGGGTAAGGTGGACAAAAAGAGGCAGCTTTTGTAAAAAACCGGCTCCCGGCTAACCCTGCATCTTTTTCATCCAAACTAATCGCTTCAACCTTGAGGTAAACCCCGCCCACAGGCAGTTTATCCCAAATAGGAGTCAGTGCTTCATAAGGAGAATCAGCCGTAAAAATGTAATATTGATTGTCCTTAAACGAAAAAGCAGCATACCTATAATAGCTAGGATTAGGAATAATCCAGCTGGATTGGTTGTTCTGAAACGAAGGAGCATATTTAAACATAACGGCCTTTTCATTCCAAAACGGTTGTATCCCTTGTATCCCCGGACGTATGGGTATTAAACACTCCGCTTTACTTTGTTCGCACAATTTTTGATTCAAAAGGCTATCTTGAGCAACTAGTGCTGATGAGAGTATTACTAATAGAATCAATAAAATTATTTTCATAAAGAAACTTTATTAAATAACTGAAATTCAATAAGAAATCAAAAACAATGATTTAATGTCCCAGGTACAAAATTGGATTTTTAATTTTCAAATTCAGGTTTAGTTTTACAAAAAAAGCCATCCGGGTAGGATGGCTTTCATAATATTTCACCTAAAATCTTTTATTTTACTATTTTACAAACAGCGGCAAAAGCTTGTGGGTAATTCATGGCCAAATCAGCCAAAACCTTACGGTTGATTTCCACATTAGCTTTAGCTAATTTGCCAATCAATACAGAGTACGACATTCCGTTTAAACGGGCTCCTGCATTGATACGTTGGATCCAAAGTCCCCTAAAATTGCGTTTCTTCGTTTTACGGTCGCGATAAGCGTGTTGCATCCCTTTTTCAAAGGTGTTTTTTGCAACCGTCCAAACATTACCACGTGAACCAAAGTTCCCTTTGGTCATTTTTAAAATCTTTTTCCTTCTTGCTCTTGATGCTACAGCATTTACTGATCTTGGCATAGTTTTACTTTTTATGGAATGGTTAGCGATCCTCTCCTTTAGGATTCTTATTCAGCTAATTCACTCCTGATTAAACAATTAATACTACATGGCTAAGCAAAGCTTGATATTCTGGATATCGGCTTTGTTTACAGTAGTAAAATAAGTTAAATTACGTTTACGCTTTGTTGATTTTTTAGTCAAAATGTGACTTTTGAAAGCGTGTTTTCTCTTAATTTTTCCGGTTCCGGTCAACACAAAACGTTTCTTCGCTCCGGAATTTGTTTTCATTTTTGGCATACTTATTCAATTTAATCCAACAAATTATTTTTTCTTTTTAGGTGAAATAAACATAATCATCCGTTTTCCTTCCAATTTTGGTAATTGTTCCACTTTGCCTTGGTCTTCGAGTTCTTGAGCTAAACGCAGCAGTAAAATCTCGCCTTGCTCTTTGAATAAAATGGAACGCCCTTTAAAGAAAACATATACTTTTAATTTAGCTCCTTCATCGAGGAACTTGATGGCATGGTTCTTTTTGAAATTAAAATCATGCTCATCGGTATTTGGTCCAAACCTGATTTCTTTAATAATAACTTTGCTCGCTTTCGACTTGATCTCTTTTTGCTTTTTCTTTTGCTCGTAAAGGAACTTGCTGTAATCAATTACTTTACAAACGGGTGGATCGGCGGTAGGTGAAATTTCAACCAAATCAAGCTGAAGCTCTTCTGCTATCTTTAAAGCTTCTCTAACTGAGTAAACACCAGGGTTTTCGATATTATCTCCCACTAAACGTATTTGGGGTACCCTTATATCCTCATTAATTCTGAACGCGGATTTATCATCTTTCTCATTAAAGCCGCGTCTCGGGGTCTTAGGTGTTACTATGGCTTGGTCCTCCTAAATTTTAATTAATACTTTATTAACTCGTCAATTTCTTTAGTAATCATGGCAGCAAAATCCTCAATACTCATGGAGCCTTTATCGCCATCGCCTTGCTTACGGACAGAAATAGTATTGGTTTCAAATTCTTTTTCACCAACAATAAGCAAGTAAGGAATACGTTTTAACTCGTTATCACGTATCTTTCTGCCTATCTTTTCGTTCCGGTCGTCAATTGCGGTGCGAATATCGGAATTATTTAGAATATTTGAAACTTTTTTAGCAAAATCGTTATATTTTTCGCTGATTGGCAACACTACTGCTTGCTCAGGTGTAAGCCATAACGGGAATTTCCCTCCGGTATGTTCAATGAGCACTGCTACAAACCGTTCCATAGAACCAAATGGGGCACGGTGAATCATCACCGGGCGGTGGCGTTTGTCATCGTTTCCAATATATTCCAAATCAAAACGTTCGGGTAGGTTGTAATCCACCTGAATGGTTCCTAACTGCCATTTGCGGCCAATGGCATCACGGACCATAAAATCGAGCTTGGGCCCATAGAAAGCAGCTTCGCCCAGTTCCACGGTTGTTTTTAATCCTTTCTCCTCACTGGCTTCAATAATGGCACGTTCTGCTTTTTCCCAATTTTCGTCACTACCAATATATTTTTCCTTGTTGTTAGGATCGCGTAAAGATATTTGTGCGGTAAATTCATTAAACTCCAGGGTTTTGAAAATATATAACACAATATCAATCACTTTGATAAATTCTTCTTTCAATTGGTCGGGACGGCAAAAAATATGGGCATCGTCCTGAGTGAACCCACGAACCCTTGTTAACCCATGCAGCTCACCACTCTGCTCATAACGATAGACTGTTCCAAATTCGGCAAAACGTAATGGCAAATCTTTGTACGAACGGGGTTTGAACCGATAAATCTCGCAATGATGAGGACAGTTCATGGGCTTTAACAAAAACTCCTCTCCTTCGGCAGGTGTGTGGATAGGTTGAAAAGAGTCGGCTCCATATTTTGCATAATGACCCGAAGTTACATACAGTTCCTTTTGTCCGATATGCGGGGTAATCACAGGTTCATAACCATAACCACGTTGAACCCGTTTTAAAAAGTTTTCCAAACGTTCCCTTAATTGAGCTCCCTTTGGCAACCACAAGGGCAAACCTTGTCCTACCCGTTGTGAAAAGGTAAACAGCTCCATTTCTTTTCCCAACCGACGGTGATCGCGTTTTTTTGCTTCTTCTAGCAGCACAATATATTCATCGAGCATCGATTTTTTGGGAAACGTAATCCCATACACACGGGTAAGCTGTTTGCGCTTTTCGTCGCCTCGCCAGTAAGCACCCGCAACACTTAATATTTTAGAGGCTTTTATAAATTCTGTGTTCGGAAGGTGTGGTCCACGGCATAAATCGGTAAAATTTCCCTGTTCGTAAAAGCTAATGGTCCCATCTTCCAGGTCGTTGATTAATTCCACTTTATATTCTTCCTTTTTCCTGGCAAAGAATTCCAAAGCCTGATTTTTGGCCACTTCGGTCCTTTTATAATCAAGCTTTCGCGATGCTAATTCCTGCATCTTATTTTCAATGGTAATAAAGTCGGCATCTGAAATGGTTTTTCCATCGCCCAAATCCACATCATAATAAAACCCGTTTTCAATGGCTGGGCCTATTCCAAACTTCACACCAGGATATAACTCCTGCAAAGCTTCTGCCATAAGGTGAGCCGACGAATGCCAAAAAGCATGCTTTCCTTCGGCATCATCCCATTTGTGCAATTTAATAGAGGCATCATGATTGATTGGCCTGCTCAAATCCCAAACATCACCATTCACGGTAATTGATAAAACCTCTTTGGCCAATCGGGGACTGATACTTTGGGCAATATCCATTCCGGTAATCCCCGAAGCATATTCCCTGACACTTTGATCAGGAAGGGTTATTTTTATCATTATAGTATTATTTTCTAAATTACAAGGTTGCAAAATTAGAATTAATGTTTGTTATTAAGCAAAATACCGTCAAAAAATTGTTTGTAATTCCAAATGAGTAACACTTCTTCACTCATCAGAGAAGTCATTTTTCATTTTTAAAGTCCATTGAAGTAAAAAAGGTCCCCATAGCATGCTATGAAAACCTCTTTTGTAGATAAAAACCCGGATATTATTTTGAAATGCTTGCAATCCGGCCTACCAAACCCTCTACCTGCTCATGAAAATTCTTGCGCACTGTTTTCATTTGTTGGGATAAAGGAGTTTTAGCATTCTTTTTTGCCTCATTAATTTGTTGTACCAAATTTTGTTTCATATTGATAGAATCGGCAATAATTGAAGCCAATTCATCCTGATTCTTTTCGGGTATCAAAAAATTGTAAGTGAAACACTCGATCACCAGTTCCGATGATACGTAGTTTATGTCTTTTTTTAGACTTCTAATGTTTGCCATAATTATCTTATTTATTGTTAGTTGTTTGTATTATTTAGTAATTCTTCTGGTTTAACTTTCTTCATGAAAGAACAGTTTGTAAAACCGCAGTCCTTTCAAATTGTCATATCCGGTTTCAATAAAATCGGGGTTCGCATGCACATAAATGTGGAAGTTTTTATCCAGTTTGATGATGCTCCGAAAATATTTTTTCCCTTTTTTCAGGGCATTTTCTGAAATCTCGAAGTGATCGACCGGTGAGAGTTCGCGTTTTAGTTCAAATTCCTGTTTGTATTCGTCAAATGCCTGACTAATTTGCTCATCGCCAATCACCATTTGCTTAAACTCCTCATTGTCAAAATCGTCGTGCTTAGTCAGGTACTCCTCTGTCCGCTTAATAAACGAAACTTGTTCCTGCTTTTCCACATTGTTTTGAGTGGTGAGTACCTGCTCCGAAAAGCCTTTGCACATATCGAGCAATTGGTTGGTCTGGTAAAACTCGTTTTCGCGGGGAGTGATATTCAAAAATTCGTCGCGCCAATACAGCGCTTCACTGGAACGGTTCGTGGAATCGATAATAGAAACTTTATAGCCCAAATCACGTTCAGTATTGAAAATCAAACATCCTTTATCCAGTTTTTTAATATTGATGCCGCTTTCATAATCAACCTCAAAATTTTCATTCTTTTGGTAAACCCTCAGGTAGGTATCTTTGGTTTCCGATTTAAACAACCCGATGCCGTCAACCAACTCATCATCAATAGTAATATCGGAAAAACGGACGATGTAAAACTCGCCGGTTTTTATTTTTGGGTGGTTCGATTTGTTATACAAATGGTAGGCTAGATTTACTGATTGTTGGTAAAAATTGGCAGGATCGTCGAATATCTGCCGGGCAAAATTATATACTTCGTTCAATTGAATATCCGACTCGTGGGAGAAACTATAAAAATAATCGTTCTTAAAAGTGGATAAAAAATACTGTTTCAAGATGTCTTCAACAGTTGCATCGGTAATATTCATTTCCCCTTTCGATAACTTAACTCCCTCCTCCTCGGTCCGGTTGCCAATGTTATGCACCACAATCTGGTTTAAACTTACATCAGAAAAATCAAACATAATTAGGTTTTAAATTGAAACACAAATTTAATGATTTAACCCGAACGGCTATTTTTAAAGTAATAAATCCCCTCTTTCTGCACTAAATAATTTTGGAACGGGCGTTTCATTGAGTAAAAAAGGGAATCTGATTTTACAGTTAATAGCTGGAACTAAAAACAAAAATGGGAAAGAGGGATTTTCAAAATCCCCATTTCCCATTTTTTATGATTCAAAGATGCGTGGAATCTATCAAAATGAGATTCCCCAGCAATAAATCCTTTCTATTTTAAATACTTGGCAAAGAATCCCATCATGTATTTATAAAGTTCCAGGGTATTTTCCTCATGGTAAAAACCATGTCCCTCGTTGTATTTCACCAGGTAAGGTACATCCTTACCGTTTCCTCTGAGGGTAGTCACAATTTGGTCCGATTCGTTGATATTAACCCGTGGATCATTGGCTCCTTGAATAACAAAGAGTGGCTTGGTTATTTCGGTTGCCCTTAACGCGGGAGAAACTTCTTCCATTATTTTCTTTTCCTCAGGATTTTCCGGATCGTACCATTGGGCATAGAACTGAGCCATATACGGACGCCAATAGGCTGGGAAAGAATTCACAAAGGTAAAGAGGTTTGAAACCCCTACATAATCAACGCCGCAAACATATAAATCAGGTGTTTTTATCAAGCTGCCCAGCGTTGCTAAACCTCCATAACTGGCTCCATAAACGGCAATTTTGTTTTTATCGGCCCAGCCTTGTTCAATACAATAGTTGACTCCATCTTCCAAATCGTTCAACATATTCCGTCCGATTTGTTTACTACCGGCCAAATAAAATTCTTTTCCATATCCACCCGAACCGCGATAATTGACCTGAAGCGTAGCATAACCTCTACTGGCAAACAGCTGTGTTTCAGGATTAAATCCCCAGGAATCGCGCACTCCATAAGGTCCGCCATGAGGATTCACAATAAGGGGCACTTTTTCTCCCTTCACTGCATTCTCTGGCAACGTAATATATCCATGTACTAAAAAACCATCGCGGCTCTTAAATTGAATGGGCCGCATTTCTGCCATATCCTTTTCATTTAACTCAGGCATAAGGGTTACCATCAATTTGAACTCATCTTTTGCAACATCGTAAATATGGTATTCACCATAAAGTCTGTCACTGGTTACATACAATAAGTATTTGTCTTCGTCATCGGTGTAGTCGGTTACCCAAAAGTCTTTACCTGTGAATTGTTTGGTGAATTTTTGGTGCAAGTTTTTGTAGAAATCGCTAACAGGTTGAATTTGATACCTTTCTCCTTCAAAAGCATAATAATCTATCTCCCAGTTTCTTTTACGAGAACGGCGCATGGTGTTGGCATCAAAATCTTTATTCTCAAAAACTACTTCCAATTGTTTTTTATTGGTTAAATCATACTTGGCAATAACTTGCTTGTCTCCTCCAAGGTTTGTACCTACGTAGGCAATATGTTCCTGTCCTTTTTCATAGATGAATCCCATGATGGAAAAGCTACCCCTCCAATCGTAATGTTCAACTACCTCAAACTCTTTATCGGGTGAGGTTTGGTACAATAGTTCCATTTCGGTACCATTTACTTGACGGGTAAGCGCCCTGAGGTTGCCATCTTTATCGAAATCGTAACCCATGATGGGGCTATTCAAATCCTTATTCTCATAAAGTTTCTGCAACTCACCGGTGTTCACATTTATTTTGTAAGGTTCAAAAACTTCCGGGTTTTCCTTATTCATTTGAATAATGATAAAATCAGGTTGTTCTTTGAGCATTTCCAAAATAGAAACTTTAACATTCTCATAAGGAGTCAGAGCCTTTTCGTTCTTACCATCAACATCAACGGCAAACAGCTGGTAATTTTCGTTACCTCCCTGATCTTTCACATAAATCAATCGGTTGTCGTTTACCCAACCATACCCACGGATGAGTTCATCTGACTCGGTGATAACTTTGGTTACCACATCGTTCATGGTATTTTTAACATACACATGGCGCTTCCCGTTTTCATCCTTCTCTCTGTAGGAAAGGTACTGGCCTTTGGGTGAAAACTGAAATTCGCTTTTCACCGGTTTGGCAAAATAAGAGGCAACCGAGTATTTAAAATTACCTTTTTCCAATGCAGCCAGTTTTTCTAAATCTTCGTTCGACGAAGGAAGTGAAGTGTTACCAGGCAATGCTTCTGGTTGTTGCGCGTTACCCATAAGTGTAAAAGTTACTAAAAATGCGACAAAACCGATTTTTAAAGGATTTTTTTTCATTGTTCTCAATTTTAAAGTGGAAGTTAATTGTTAAAGGTTTATTGACACGGAAAAGGACGCACCCATAACTCTTTGGTTACACCAAACAGTTTTTTATTTAAAATGTTTGTGCAAATTGGTTGGGAAACTTACTTTTGAAGCCAGATATTTTGTTACATGACAGAACCACAATTTGAAAACCTTTTTAAAACCTATTTTCCAACTTTAATCAATGTGGCCAATTCGGTGGTTAAAGATCCGGATGATGCCCGTGATGTGGTGCAACAGGTCTTTATAAAACTTTGGAACTTGAAGGAGGAGGTATCTGTGGATCAAAATATCAAATCTTATTTGCACCGCTCAGTTATCAATACCTCATTAAATTTTATCGAAAAAAAACAACGCACCGTTTCTGAGAATCTGCTTAGCGAATCGACATTGCACAGCCAGCAAACCCAACCTACGAGCGATTATTTAAAAGACGAGGTTGAAACGGCAATTAAAAAAGCCATTGAGGCTTTACCCGAAAAATGCCAATTGGTATTTTCGTTGAGCCGGTATTCTGATATGAGCAATAAAGAAATCGCCGAGCATTTGGATATTAGTATCAAAGCCGTTGAAAAACACATTAGTAAAGCTTTGAGAGATTTACGGGTTTCATTAAAACCTTATATCGATGCCTTTGGATTATTTTTATTTTTTGAGGTAGGGTTAAGTACCATTCACCTGTTCTATTCATAGATAATTTTTTAAAAGTGGAAGCTATTTTTGATATATTATTTAAAAAGATTTCAGGTCAAAACCTGACGTTAGCTGAGGAAACTAAGCTAAGCGACTGGTTATTGGATGCTGAAAATCTGGAATTATATAATGATTATCAAAAAATTTGGAAAACAACCGGAAAACTTTCATTCGAACTGAAGCCTGATGTAAATTCCGAATGGTTTCTTTTTAAAGAAAGGCTTGCAGTACCTGCCAAAAGACCGATCCATAGGCTTTATTATACAACAAGCGCCGTAGCAGCATCACTTATTTTAGCATTTGGTATTTGGAGCATTACCCAGACATTTTTTCAATCCAACAAAGTTTACCAAACAACAAACACTATTCAGCAATTACAACTTCCCGATAACTCAAACGTTGTTCTCAACCGCAATACAATTCTTACATTAGATAAAAATTTCAATTCAGAAAATAGAATTGTCAATCTAAATGGGGAAGCATTTTTTGAGATAACCAAAGATACCGAACACCCATTTGTTGTTTCAACCCTATCAGGAACAGAAGTAAAAGTGTTAGGAACAAGCTTCAACTTTAAAGTTACAGCCACGGAGAACCACCTCGATGTATTTACCGGAACGGTTAGTTTCAGAACTCCAAAGTCAGAAGAACCCGTATTAGTTAAAAAAGGGGAGCACATTGTTTATTCTGCGGCCAACAACCACCTTTCTGCTGTTTCAAAAATGAACGTGAATGCCGATTCATGGAAAACCATGAACTTTACTTTTGACAATACACCTATTACCGAAGTAGCGGATCAATTAAGTTCATTTATTGGTAAAGAGGTGGTTTTACCAAAAAATACCGACAATGTTAGATATAGCGGAACCTTTTCTAACCCAACCGACCAACAGGTAGCAGAGGTTTTGGCGCTGGCCATGGGCTGGGAATATAAAATCTCGAAAAATTCGGTCACCTTCATAATTAAAGAAAAAGCATTACGCTAATTGTGTATTTTCTGAAAAAATTCCCCTATTTTTATTATCAAACAATAATTTTGGACTTCTCATGTTTAAGGTTTTGTTAAAAAACCTATTTTTGGTGCATGAGAGCCTGCAAGTTTATTTTAATCATCCTTTTCTTTCTATCCATTCCTAAAGTTTGGTCGCAGAGTGATTTGCTCCAAACTAAAATTACCATTTTAATAACTAATACCACTCAAAAGGATTTTATTAAGACCCTTGAAAAGGAGTTAGGGCTACATTTTTCATACTCCGACAATATATTTTCGGATACCCTCCTCCCTAGAATTGAATACCGTCAAGTTCCCCTTAATGCAATCCTGAAGGATGTTTTTGAACCACAACTCATAGGCTTCCGACAGTTGGGGAATACCATAGTTCTGTACCGAAAAAAACCAACCATTCATTGGATTACTGTTACTGGAACTGTCAAGAACTCAGATAACTCGGAAGATATTATTGGGGCAGCCGTTTATATTGAATCATTAAAAATGGGTACCATCACGAATGCGTATGGCTTTTTCTCGATAAAAGTCCCATCAGGCAAACAAAAAATTAGCTTCTATAATATTGGTTACGAGCCAAAAGGTTTGGAATTGAACTTCTTGGTGAGTCAAAATCTTACCATCAAGCTTCAGCCTAAGGATTATGATATTCAGGAAATTACAGTTAATGCGCGCCCCAAAAGCCTGTTTTTGGAATCTACCTTAACCAATTTGGTAAAAATAGATATTTCAAAACTTCAAGAACTGCCTGGTCTTTTTGGTGAAAACGATGCGCTACGCAATTTGTCTGTTTTGCCAGGTATCCAAACCAACGAGCTTTCAACCAGCAGCATCAATGTGAGGGGCGGTGGAACGGACCAGACTACCTTTATTATGGATGAAGCCAATGTTTATAATGCTTCGCATTTTGGAGGATTTTTTTCCATCTTTAACCCTGATGTGGTTAACAATGTGACTGTTTATAAAGGAGATATTCCGGTAAGTGAGGGGGCTTCATTATCGTCGTTGATTGATGTGAGGTTGCGGGAAGGAAACAACCAGCAATGGCATTTAAATGGTGGAATCGGGATAATTTCAGCCAGAGGGTTGGTGGAAGGCCCCTTAAAAAAGGAGGAGTCATCGATGCTTTTAGCATTCCGGAGAACTTATGTTGATCGTTTGGCCAAGTTTTTTGCAACAGATACTGATTTAAAAAACATCCAATTTTATTTTTACGATGCCAATCTAAAACTGAACTATAAATTCAACGATGCCAACCGACTGTTTCTTTCCGGGTATTCAGGTTCCGATTTTTTTTCACAATACCAGCAATCAAGCAGGACCAACCACTTAGGGACTTTACGGTGGAACCATCTTTATAGTACTAATTTATTTTCGAATATTTCGTTCATCGCAAGCCAAACCCAGATGCGGCAAGGAACCAAGGAGGCAAAAAATCTTTTGTACTGGAAATCGACGGTTACCAACTTCAAATTCAAAAGTGACCTGACCTATTATTATACCAACTTGATGAAATTTATGTTTGGCTATTCGAGCAACCTATTTAACATCAACCCTTATACCTTAATATCTGAAACAGAGGAAGATATTTATACCCGTTACAAATCGTCGTTGGAACAGATGTGGTTAAATAGTTTTTATGTAATGCAACAAACCAATGTGCAAGATAAATTCAGTATTGATGCCGGTATTAGATTGACTTATATGGATACGGACCCATTCACAGATTCATTAATTGGCATCAGGGATTGGCTGGTGGAACCCCAAATCCGGTTCAGTGTCGCCATGAGCCCAAAAACCACCGTAAAAGCCAGTTATAGTAAACAGGTTCAACCTTTGCATCAATTGCCGATTAGTGCTGTAGGTGTTTCTACCAGCCGCTGGATTATTGCAAATGAGGAGTTTCAACCACAGATTAGCGAAAACATGACCTTGGGTGTCTTTTACAAATCCGATAAAAACTTTAGCATCAATTCAGAGACCTATTTCCGCACCATGGAAAACCTGATTGAAAACATGCAGGATCGGAGGATTCTGAATACCGAGGACCCGGTAGAATATCTCTATAAGTCAAGTGCTACAGTCTTAGGAACAGAGTTGCTGGTTGCTTATCAATATAAGAACCTTTCGGGAATGATTTCTTACGATTTTTGCCACCCGCTATGGAAAACCATCGGACTGAACAACAATCAAACCTATCCAGCTTCGCACACTAGGGAGCACACCATAAACCTGTCGAATGTTTATCAAATAAATCCGCGCATTTCAATATCCGCCACATGGGTATTGGCATCTGGAATCCCTTACACGGCAGCTACTGGCAAGTATCAGGTAAATGGAGCAACGTATCTTCAATTTGACGAAAACAATATCAATTCTAAAAAGCTTCCCCCATATCACAGGCTCGACTTAAGTGTGGATATTGCTTCAAAGAAAAATGATTCCAGAAAATGGAAAAGTTATTGGAACTTTGCCATCTATAATGTATATTTTAGGAAGAATGCTCTGGGAATCAGCTACTTTATTCCTGATGAGAATGATATCTTAGGCGATCAAGTGTTGAAACCTGGGTATTTTTATTTGTATCAATTTGTACCATCGGTATCGTACCGGTTTACATTTTAAAAGATGAAAAAACATATCAACATAATCTGGATATTTACTGTTACTCTTTTGATACCAGCTTGTTATGAACCTTTGGAAAAGGATTTGTATGAAGATTACCAACCTCGGTTAGTCATTGAAGGGAAAATCTCAGATCAAGCCCCCCCTTTTTCTGTTAAAGTTTCATATTCAGCACCTCCCGACAGTACCGTAGATTTTATTCCTATCAACGAAGCGTTGATTCGTATCCGCGATGATTCAGGTTATGTTGAGACTGCAGAATGGAGCACTAATGGTACTTATGTATTTAATAACCTGGAGGCTGTTTATGGTTACAATTATTATTTATCGGTACAAATTGAAGGAAAAATCTACAAAGCCGAAGAGCTGCTTCCTGTTCCTCCTATTGTTGACACCTTTTTGATTCAATACAAATCGGATGCGATTGATGGAAAGGGATATTATTTTAAGCTACTCCTGAAAAACGAAACCGAGAGCGTAAAATACTACAAAGCCGAAGTATCTAAAAACGACAGCCTTTTTAATGGATACGACGATTTGTTGGTATTCGATGATTCCTATTCACAAGGAATGTTGGAGTGGACCGCCCCTTATGCTTTTGCCAAGGGGGATTCGGTAACCATAAAATTGCATTCGCTATCAGAAAATATGTACAAATATTATTACGATTTGACCCGGCAGACAGCCAATGTTTTCAGCAACATTCAACCTCCGGGATTAAATCCTGAAAACAACCTGACCAACGAATGCCTGGGCTATTTCCAAGCTTCATCAATCACCAGAATCGATACTGTCCTTTCAAACGTTTCAACAGCTACTATTGAGTAAATAACCACCCTCTTTGAGGGTGGTTATTTACTCAAATTTGCTATTATGTACTGCGCAACAAATTGGACAAATATTCGGGTACCCTCGAATCAGTCAGGATATGACTCACATCCACGAATTAACTGGCGAACGCCGCTTATTGGAATAGAATTCCTAAACGAATGCCTGTAAAATCACTCATCCATTTTTGCATCTGATCAGATTCATCTGCTAAACTTGTTTGATTCAGCATTACATAATCAATTAATTGTACCGAATATCCGCAAGCCGCAGCGCGACCGCGTTGAATTTGAGAAATATAAAATCTATTCTTCTCTATTCATTTTAGAGAAGTTGCGCCGCGGTCAGATACCTTATTTTCTTGACTATTAATATTTCATTTGTGGAATCGAGGTGTTATGTAAATCGGCTATTCAATTTAGTTTATACGTCCTAATACAATATCCCATCTTTTATTTTAATAAAACATATAATTATATAAAGACCTTGTTGTCCTTTTATAAAAATAATATATATTTGTCCAAATATCTTTTACTATGAATAATATCGATTATCAACATCTAACATTGGGCGAAATAGTAGCTCAGGACTTCAGAACTGCCACTCTATTTAAACAAGCCGGCATAGATTTTTGCTGTGGCGGGAAGAAAACATTACAACAGGCTTGTTCCGAAAAGGAAATAGACGCTTCTATTCTGATTCATGAGTTGACGGTTTTGGAACAAGACCCACAAAATCACGCTCACAATTTTAAAGATTGGGACTTAGGCTTTTTGTCCGATTATATCGTGAATATCCACCATAAATATGTGCTAAAAATGCTGCCGGAGTTAGTGTTTTATACACAAAAAATTGCCCAGGCACACGGGGAGCATCACCCGGAACTGGTTGAAGTGGCTGAACTTTTTAACAAGATCAACACGGAACTCTTACAGCATCTAAAAAATGAGGAAGATGTCCTTTTTCCAGCTATAAAACAAGCAATCACGGCACATTCAACTGACACCAAAAAAGTGATTGAATCTGAAATACACCGAATGAACGGGGAACATGAATTTGCTGGTGGAGCTATGGACAAAATCAATCAAATTACTAAGGGCTACAAACTACCGAATGATGCCTGTAACACCTATTCGGTAACATTTAAATTGCTCGAACAATTTGAAGATGACCTCCATATTCATGTGCATCTTGAAAATAATATCCTTTTCCCAAAAGCCTTAAAACTATAGATAATGAATCTTGCTACAGCCAATCTTGAAGAAGACCATGTGCACATTGTTTTATTAACAGATGTCATGGAAAAAATGACCACTCTCCCAACTGCCAACAGTTTCCATCTAGATGAAGTGGTTACAATAATTAAACAATTTGCCGATGGAATACATCATGCCAAAGAGGAAGACCTGCTCTTTCCAAAAATGGTAGAAAAAGGATTCTCCTTTCAACAAGGGCCTATTACTGTGATGATGAATGACCACGAACAGGGAAGAACTTTTGTAAGAAACATGACCGAACACATACTGAAATATAAGGCAGGAAATCCAGAGGCATTGCCCGAGGTTTATAAAAATATGTTGAATTACACTGAGTTACTAAGGGCCCATATTGGAAAAGAAAACAATATCTTATTCCGGATGGCAGACAATGTATTGACCCCGGAAGAACAGCAATTGCTGTTTGACGAATTCAAACAAATTGGAGGCTCTTCATCTGCTGGAATTGGGGCCTCAGACTTTATCCATCGTATCCTGATACTTGCAAAAGCCTATAATATCCGATAATAGAGACAATTATTATAAACTAAAAAACAACAACGTATGACAACAAAAAAACTTTGGTTTGGCTTTTTGGCCGTAATGACCATCTCCTTTGCCGTACTTTTGTATTACGGAAGAGAAATTTACAGGCAAGCGCCGCCTATTCCCGATAAGGTAGTCACAACCAGTGGAACAACCCTATTTACCGGGCAAGACATAAAAGATGGTCAAAATGTATGGCAATCGATGGGTGGCCAGGAATTGGGTTCGGTTTGGGGCCATGGCGCCTATCAAGCCCCCGACTGGAGTGCCGATTGGCTGCATAAAGAGGCAATTTTTATTTTAAACCAACTTGCTTTAATCAAAGACAGTGTAGCCTTCGACAACCTAAGCAAGGAACAGCAGGCATTTCTGAAAGTTTCTTTACAGAAAGAGCTTCGGACAAATACCTACAATCATGAAGATAAGACCCTTACCATTTCTGACTTGAGGGCTGAAGCTTTTTCAAATAACAGCAGTTATTACAGCAGATTATTTACCGATGACCCCAGTCTTGATGCAGAACGCGACACCTACAGTATCCAAAAAAATACCTTAAAAGATTCTGAAAGAGTAAGAAAACTTAATGCGTTCTTCTTTTGGGTTTCGTGGACATGTGTTACCGAACGCCCGGGACAAGAAATTACTTATACCAACAACTGGCCTGCTGAAGAATTGGTAGCTAATAAGCCCACAGGAGCTTTACTGCTTTGGACCGGCTTTAGTGTCATCATGCTACTTGCTGGAATTGGAATCATGGTTTGGTTCTATGCAAAACGGCGGGGTGAAGGGTCGGAACACAATGTATCAACAAACTTTTTGCTTAAAAACGATGTACAGACTCCATCGCAAAAAGCCATCCTAAAATATTTTTGGACAGTATCGGCATTGCTTTTAGTACAGGTTTTAATGGGTATCATTACAGCCCACTATACTGTAGAAGGGCAAGCACTTTATGGAATACCACTGTCGGATTGGTTGCCTTATTCCATATCGCGAACCTGGCACGTTCAGATTGCAATTTTCTGGATTGCCACATCATGGTTGGCAACGGGGCTTTATTATGCACCAGCTATTTCAGGCGTGGAACCAAAATTTCAACGATTAGGGGTTAACTTCCTTTTTGGAGCCTTATTAGTGATTGTTTTGGGCTCGTTAATCGGGCAATGGATGGGTGTGATGCAGAAGCTTGGCCTGGCAGAAAATTTCTGGTTTGGACATCAAGGGTACGAGTATGTTGACCTAGGACGTTTTTGGCAATTATTTCTGTTTATCGGGCTTATTATTTGGTTATTGCTCATGGGTAGAGCTATCTGGCCGGCTTTGAAGCAAAAATCGGAAAGCCGCAGTTTGTTGATTTTATTTTTAATCTCCTCCATTGCCATTGCCGCATTTTATGGTGCTGGGCTTATGTGGGGCCAACAAACCAACCTTGCTATTGCTGAATACTGGCGCTGGTGGGTAGTTCATCTTTGGGTTGAAGGGTTCTTTGAAGTATTTGCTGCTGTGGTTACGGCTTTTCTTTTTGTCCGGATGCAAATCATTAAAGCATCCAGTGCCACTACAGCCGTGCTATTCTCCACCATTGTATTTTTATCTGGAGGTATTTTGGGAACCTTTCATCACCTCTATTTTACAGGAACTCCTACGGCCGTATTAGCACTTGGGGCAACCTTTAGTGCCCTTGAAGTGGTACCATTAGTATTGATGGGTTTTGAGGCTTATGATAATTTAAAGTTAAGCCGGAGCAATGACTGGATAAAAGCTTACAAATGGCCTATTTATAGTTTTATAGCAGTTGCCTTTTGGAACTTAGTTGGAGCTGGAATCTTCGGATTCCTTATCAATCCTCCTATTGCTTTGTATTACATGCAAGGATTAAACACAACCCCCGTACATGGGCACACAGCTCTATTTGGAGTATATGGTATGCTTGGCATCGGGTTGATGCTATTTGTGTTACGCGATATGAATAAAGATGTAGTATGGAAAGAGCGTTGGGTTAAATTTGCTTTTTGGAGCATCAATATTGGCTTGGCTGCCATGGTTCTCATCAGTGTACTTCCTGTAGGTTTAGCTCAAACAGTTGCTAGTGTTCAGGATGGGCTTTGGTATGCACGTTCTGCTGAATTTATGCAACAGCCATATATCATTACCTTTAAATGGCTCCGTATGATAGGTGACACCTTATTTGCGGCAGGTTCTGTGGCATTAGCCTGGTTTATTTTTGGCTTAGCTACAGGTTGGAGTATAAAGAAAAAATAAAATGAACATGTTCAAATTGGTAGCCCTATGGAATAAAAAATTCCATAGGGCTTTTTTCTTCTAATTTTGAGAAATTCATCCGCATAAAATATTGGGAAGTCTTAAGAATACCGCTTACCTTTATGAGCATTATTGAAACCCCTTAATATGATGATTTTACAAAAAAGTAAATTATGAAATATCTGGTTTTTATAACCTTCGTTTTCTGGAGCGGTTCTCTTTTAGGTCAAAAAATGTTTGAAAACCAATCCACGATTTGCCCCTTAAAATTCATGCTCGAGGACCAAGAAACAATTATTTATTACGAACCCAACGATTCTGTTATGGTGATGGATTTTCTTAAAGGAATTGAAGCCAAACAACTCGATAAATTGAAAGGGATATTAATGTTTCAACTCATGATCGACACGGTGGGGCAAGCCTGTTGCGTGAGTTTTACCAATAAAACCAATATCTTAGATAAAAAATTAGATGTACCCAACCGATTAAGCAACCTTTCGGGTTGGAAAAGAATGGATGGGATTTTTCCAGATCAAAATATTTGCACTTTATTTCATTTTGTTTTTACCAATGAGGAGTTTACGGTAACAAGGACAGGATATAACCGCAATACAGGTAAAAAGCCGATGTCAACTTCAACATTTCGCCGTAACCCATCCAAACCGATTCTGGATACGCTGCTACGTTCTGCAAAATAATATCAAAAAAAGCCCTTTTCAGGGCCCATCTTCTTAATCAACAGGATGACTACCTCCGGAAGCTGCATTTTTACTTCTTTCAATAGATTGTAGCGCCAGATAATTGTCTCCAAACTTTTTCAGGTTTTCCATTTCCACATCATAGCGGTCAAAATGCCGTTCTTCGTCTTCAACCAACGATTCGAACAATTTTTTTGAGACAGAATCGGCATTTTGTGCACATTCGTTAGCCCATAGGTTGTAATCGCGGGCACTTGCTTCTTCCATTTTAGTAGCGGTAAGCAGCATCTCAGCCACACTGTGGATTTTTTTTACGGGTTCGGCTACAACCATTTCCACTTCACCTTTCAAAAATAAAACACGTTCTGCAAGCTTCTCAACGTGCATCATCTCCTCAATGGCAGTGCGTTTAAAAAGATTGGCCAACAAATCGTATCCCTGATCATCACAGTGAAAATGGAAATACATGTATTGGTGGACTGCTGACAGCTCATCAGCAATGGCCTTGTTCAATAATCCGATACTTTTCTGTTTCATTGTCTTCTTTTTTATGTTATTAGTAAATTTTAATTTTCTAGTTTATGAGAGGAATTCAGTTATTCTTTCTATTCAAAAATAATAGAAAAGAATAATACGAAGGTATGAATTCTTAAAATTTTAATTACAGCTAAATTTGGTAAGATCGGCCTGTAGGATGTATTGGCTTAAACACGCATTGCAGGCCTCCACAATAATCATGTGGCCGCGCTTTCGGATTAGCTGGCTCCCGTCTTGAAATGTTTCAACAAAAGCCAAATCGGGGCGAATCTCAATTCTGGGTTCAAAATGGATTTTATTTCTTTTTGATTGGTTCATTCTTTAACCCTTTGGTTATTTTTTAATTAGGTTTCTTAAAGGTAACATTTTTGCTCTATTTTACGAAATGTTTTGGAGCATTATAAAAGAAAAGGTTTGTAATCACCCTGTGACTCATTACATTTGTAAAAATTGGATGTATGGAATTTCCACTGGCTTTTATTCACCGGATGCGGGAACAACTCGGCGAAGGTTATACCGATTTTTCCAATTCGCTGCAATCCCCACCATCCATCAGCATCCGGTTGAATCCTCAAAAATTTAATAAGTCTATTACCACGTTGCAGAAAGTTTCGTGGGAACCCAATGGTTTTTATCTGCAGAAACGTCCGGTATTTACCTTAGACCCTCTTTTTCATGCAGGTTCTTATTATGTACAGGAAGCCAGCAGCATGTTTACCGGTTACCTGTTCAAACAATTATTTAATGAAGCTACTCCATTAAAAATTCTTGATTTATGCGCGGCTCCAGGCGGAAAAACCACTCATGTTGCATCATTAATGAACCAAAAGAGTATTTTGGTTGCAAATGAGGTCATCAAATCAAGAGCACATATCTTGGCCGAAAACGTAATAAAATGGGGAAATCCCAATGTAGTAGTCACTCAAAACGATCCCAAAGAATTTAAATCATTAGAAGGTTTTTTTGATGTTATTGTTGTAGATGCCCCCTGTTCGGGTGAAGGGCTCTTCCGCCGCGACGAATCGGCCATTGGGGAATGGTCGGTTGAAAACACCCAATTGTGTGCCTTACGCCAACAACGAATTACTGCCGATATCTGGGGTTCCTTGGCACCCGGTGGGTTTTTAATTTACAGTACCTGTACCTACAATCCCAACGAAAATGAGAAGAACCTGGTTTGGATGTCGGAACAGTTAAATGCAAAAAGTATTAAAGTACCTGTACCAGTGGAATGGGGGATTCATCAAATAGAATGGCATGGAATGGTTGGGTACCAGTTTTTACCTCATAAAATAAAAGGTGAAGGTTTTTTTGCTGGAATCGTCCAAAAAGAATCTGAAGATAAGCCGTTTTATTTTAAAGTAAAAACCCAACCCAATCAACTTTCAAGGGAATCCCAGGTTACCCTTAAAGAGTGGGTGAAAGAACCTGATAATGTACAGTTTCAGATTAAGGAAGAAACAATAATAGCCTATCCTGCTGAAACTGAATCATTAACATTATACCTTCAGCAAAAACTCCGGGTACTAAAGTCCGGAGTCATTGTTGCAGAACAAAAAGGTAAAAAATTCATTCCCCATCCTGATTTTGCCTTATCAAATATGCTTCAACAGTTGTCTTTTCCTAAGATTGAACTCAGCCATTACGAAGCACTGCAATACCTGAAAAAAGAAAATATCCATACAACTCAAGCTGTGAAAGGCTACCATTTGGTAACATACCAGGATGTTCCCTTAGGATGGACCAATCATCTTGGAAACCGTTCCAATAATCTTTTCCCTGTGGGTTGGCGCATTCGAATGGCCTTGCCCAAAAAGGAGGGACTTAAACCTCCATTTTTATAAAGATGAAAGAGCTAACTACATTGACGTTATGATATGTAGGCCATAACCAATTTAAAGTTCTCAACCACCTCAAAAAATGCTTTCTTGATTTCATCCTCCGTATTGGCTTTAATCAGCTTCATCAATTCATGGGCTATTACCTTTTTCGTTTGATCATTCGCGATGTCTTTGTTTGGAATTGGGTATTTATCCTCAAACAGTGATTTGGTTTCATACAAGAGGTACATAATCCGGTGGACATTTTTATAATTGAAATCCATCTGAAGTACCTCTTTTTTAATCTCACGCAAACGGGTTAAACTTTCCATATTATATTTTTTGGTTTGTTGTGTATTCAAAATTATCTAAAATATTAAGAATTGATTTATGATTTATGGCATCTTTACGATTCTTATGGAGCCGTGAAAAAAATCTAAAAATTATCACCTCATTTTTTTTTTGATTATCGGTACGGTTTCTCTAAATTGGACTTAAAAACAGATTGCACCATGTTTTACCTGAAGGTTAAGCGGAAAATTCAATGTCTGATCTGCCCTCACCAATGTATTTTGCAGGAAGGCAAAGCCGGCATCTGTGGTGTAAGATATAATATTGGCGGCAGAATCAGAAATAAACAGCAAGGCCTTCTATCAAGCATGGCATTCGACCCCATTGAAAAAAAACCCTTATACCATTTTTATCCTGGTGCCGAAATTCTTTCGTTAGGTGGTTTTGGATGCAATTTACACTGCAATTTCTGCCAAAACTGGCAAATTTCGCAGGTTGCTGAACTGGATCACCTTCATGGCAAAATATTTACATCGGCTGAGGTTATTGCTAAGGCTTTGGAACGGCCTTCAAATATTGGTATTGCATTTACTTATAACGAACCAACGGTTTGGTTCGAATTTATGCACGAAGTTGCTTCGCTTGCAAAGGGACATGGATTAAAAACAGTCATGATATCAAATGGATATATTAATTCAGCTCCGCTTGAAGCATTGTTACCTGTGATAGATGCATTTAATATCGACTTAAAGGCTTTTACCGAGAATTTTTATTATGAAATGGCTGGAGGAAAATTGGCTCCCGTTTTGGAAAGCCTGAAACTGATAACTAACTACAAAAAGCACCTGGAAATTACCAATTTAATTATCCCAAACAAAAACGACAATCCCGAACAGTTTATTGAAATGGTTCAATGGATTAGGAAAGAGTTGGGAAAAGATACGGTTTTACATCTTTCAAAATATTTTCCACGGTATAAACAAAACATCCATCCAACTCCTGAGGATACCCTTATACAGTTTTACGAATTAGCAAAAAAAGAATTAAATTATGTCTATTTGGGCAACGTCCATCAATCCCGATACTCTTCAACCAACTGCCCTGAGTGCAACCAAGTTTTAATCCATCGGAATGGGTATAAAATCCAATGGGAGCCAGCTTTTGATGGAAAATATTGCCCCAATTGTAAGAGCCCTATTTCTTTAATTTACGACATTGTGACGTGAATATTTTTCATAAAATGCCATATTGTCATTATCAGAACTGGGTTTTTCTGCCATTTCCAGCGATTTTTCGTCCTTGGTATCAGGTTTGAAAAAAGGAAATCATCAAACAAAATGTGAGATGTTTAACTTAAAACTATAGGAGGATAAAACTATGTTACCAACAATGAAAAATTCGAACAGCATGCCAACATTAGTGGATCGTTTTTTTACAGATCAATGGTTGGATAATTTTTGGGGCGAAAACTATTCCCGTTTTTCACCTTCAGTAAATATAAGTGAAGATGAAAAAAACTTTCATGTGGAAATTGCTGCCCCAGGTATTGAAAAGAAAGATTTTCAGGTAAATGTGGAAGAAAACCGCTTGGTGATTTCTTACGAACATAAAGCGGAGAGTGAGGATAAAAACGAGGACAAAAAATACCTCCGCCGTGAGTTCACCAGTGCTTCGTTCAGTAAAAGCTTCACCCTGCCTGAAAATGCAGAGGCTGATAAAATTGCAGCTTCGTACCAGAACGGGATTTTAACCGTTGAAATTCCAAAGGCAAAGGAAAAATCGAAGCTGATGAAAATGATTAAAATTTCATAATCACTTTTGTTCATCAAAGAATGCTGGCCACCAGAAATTCTGGTGGCTTTTTTATCGGAATTGATTGTAAAAGTGTACTTTCATCAACCAAAAACATTGAAAATATGAAGTATTTTTTTGGATGGATGGTACTTGTCTTCATCGGATTTAATGGGCATGGGCAATTAAGGCCAATGGTTAAAAAAAATCACCTGATTAATCGGACACTAAAAGAAGTGATAAATCATCCCAGCATGAAGAACGCCAGTATTGCTTTTTATGCAGTTGACCTGAATTCGGGGGAGGTTCTGTCATCGTACCAAGCCGATTTGGCTTTAAAACCCGCTTCGGTGCAAAAACTAATTACCACAGCTACCCTCCTTGAACTGGCCGGGCCTCAGTTTCAATTCCGGACTCAATTGGGATATACAGGAACCATTGACTCAGCAAACAAAGTTTTGAATGGTAGCATTATCATTCAAGGAGGCGGAGATCCAACACTAGGCTCCATCTATTTTGATTCTTCTCAAAACTTTCTTTTTTTAAAAAACTGGACTGATGCCATTGTAAAACTTGGAATTGATTCCATTAGTGGTCAAATCATTGGCGATGCTGATTATTTTTCCGATGAAATGACACCCACTACCTGGTCGTGGCAGAATATGGGAAATTATTATGGAGCCGGAGCCAGTGGGTTAACCATCCATGATAACAGATATACCCTTTCATTCACGACATTCAATCATAGAGGTGACTCAACGATAGTGACTGCCATTGAACCAAAAATTCCAAATTTATGGTTTGAGAACAATTCTTTTTCTGATACCATAACCTACGACAACATCAATATTTTTGGGCCCCCTTATGAACCTCATCGGTTGATTAAAGGTTCGTTGCCGCTTAATAAAACTGATTTTAAAGTAAAAGGTTCCGTTCCCGATCCGCCATTACTCGCTGCATATGAACTTCAAAGCCATTTGACGAATATCGGCATCAAATTAACGGATTCCTCATCCACCACCCGGTTATTGCGAAGTTCTGTAAATGGTAAGTTATTAAATATTCAACAAATCCATGAAGTTTTATCTCCCCCACTTCATGAAATAATTGCAAAAACAAATATCAATAGCATTAACCTTTATGCAGAACACTGTTTGTTGCAATCCGCTATACTATTAGGTTCGATGCCTATAACAGATAGTGCTACAAAAGTTATTACCAATTTTTGGAAAACCAGAGGAATGGATGTTGAAGGAATGGCATTATATGATGGAAGTGGATTATCACATTACAATACAGTCACCCCGCGACAAATAGTTTTTCTTTTATCGTATATGAAAAACAGGAGTAACTATTTTGAGGAGTTTTACCAATCATTACCCATTGCTGGAGTTAATGGAACACTTAGGAAAGTAGCCTTAGGAACACCCGCACAAGGAAATATCCGGGCTAAAAGCGGGACTTTAGACCGGGTCAAGTGTTTTGCCGGGTATGTAACCTCAGCCAAAGGACGGGAAATAGCATTTGCCGTAATGATCAATAATTTTAACGGAACAACCTTTCAAACGTCTAAAATTCTTGAAAAACTGATGGTTTCAATGGCCTCTTTTGAGAAATAGAAATAAAAGGCCATGTCTAAAAAAAGGAAAACCGTTTGTTCTCCTCTTGTAGCGAGAGCCGGGAATGATCCGGCGACCTTCCCGATCCAATCGGGACGCTCTAATTCATGCCGTGCCGTTGGGATGTTTTATCAGGTTTTCGATAAACCCGCGGTTCTTCATTTTCTTGATTTGGGTTTCTTGCCGGATGGCCTCCGGCTTTGAAGGGTGCCCATTAGACCATACAATCCGCCACGGCCTCCCGCTTTTAGTTGAAGGGGGGCGCTCCGGCATTATGCCTTGCCAAGCGGATGGCCAAATCTTCGCAGCTACCGATGTAGTCCCGGTTCCTGGCTTCACTGAATAAAATGTATGTGTAAAAAGTCATGGTTTAAAAAAAAGGGAAACCGTTTGTTCCCTTCTTGTAGCGAGAGCCGGGAATGATCCGGCGACCTCATGATTATGAATCATGCGCTCTAACCATCTGAGCTACCTCGCCATCGTTAAGCGGGTGCAAATGTAATAAATTATTTTAATTGAAAAACAGCTTGCAAAAAAAAAAAATCAGTCAACAGAGAATAAAAAAATTGTAAGTTAAAAACATGCAATTAGCGTATTAATAGGACTTTAAACTATATCAGGCTTGATGGTTTTCAATTCCTTTGTCAAATCATTTTCAATTAAAGTTTTTTTTCCAATCTTTTTTATATATTGCAAAAAACCAAAAATTCTAAGCAATAATGGCTAAAGAGAAATTTCAGATAGAGTATCCATTAAAATCTTCCGATAGGGTGTTGTTTAATCGTTTGAGTACAGCCGGCGGACTCAATGAATGGTTTGCCGATAATGTAATTGTGCAAGGGAAGGTTTTTACATTTGAATGGGATGGGATTGAGCAGCAGGCTGAAATGATCAACAAAAAAGAATTCCGAAGTGTCCGATATCATTGGATCGATGATGTGGATGACAAAACATTTTTTGAATTCCGGATTAACGTGGATGAACTTACCGGAGACTTGGCATTGGTAGTAACCGATTTTGCCGAGCCTGACGAAATAGATGATGCAAAAGAACTATGGGACACTCAGGTTGCTGCACTAAAACATATTTTAGGTTCGTAGTTTTCTTTAGTCTTTCTTTTTGTATAATATTGCGGAACCCCTAAAAATTAATTAGGCGTTTTTAAATATTCATAAATCAATGTCGTTTATTAAGATAAGAATTTAAGAAATACACTGCCAATCCCTAATTAGCGAAGGGGCATGGAAATTTTATTTTAATGACGTCAATATATTAACATTTAATTACAGTGAAACGCTTACACAAGTTTATCCTCGAATCCTACATAGGTCCATTAATCCTTACCTTTTTTATAGCCATCTTTCTTTTACTGATGCAGTTTCTGTGGAAATACATCGACGATTTGGTTGGTAAGGGGCTGGAACTGCATATCATTGCTGAATTGTTGCTCTATGCTTCGGCTGGCCTGGTTCCTTTGGCACTGCCTTTAGCTATTCTTTTGAGTTCGATAATGACTTTTGGGAATTTGGCTGAGCACAATGAACTAATGTCGCTAAAGTCTGCTGGAATTTCGTTGGTCCGTATCATGTTTCCCCTGATTATTTTCATTTCGTTTGTAAGCACCGGTGCCTTCTTCTTCTCTAATAATGTGATGCCCTACACGAACCTGAAAATGGGAGCCCTGCTTTATGATGTACGGCATCAACGACCAGAGGTGTCAGTTAAAGAAGGTGTTTTTTCCGATGCCCTGGAAGGATATAGTATCAAAGTAGCACATAAAAGCAAAAAAACTTCTATGCTTTACCAAATAATGATTTACGACCATACTGAAAAAGAGGGGAATAGAATAGTTACCGTTGCCGATTCAGGGACTATGGAAGTAACCAAGAATGGTAAGTATATGGTTTTAACCATGTATCATGGCATGTCGTACAACGAAATGGTTGAGGATAAACGCAAAAAAGGCGATAAAGAATACCCTCACCGGAAAGACAAATTCGATAAACAAAGAATATTAATTGATATGTCGAGTTTAGGTTTTGAACGTACCGACGAGAACCTCTTCAAAAACCATTACCAGATGTTAAACTTGGATCAGTTGCAATATGCCGTGGATTCGTTATCAAAAAACTATAATAAAAGAGAGGTTTCGTTTGTGGAAACACTAAAAAAAGGGAATTATTTTAAACGATTGATCGACCCGAATCTAGATAGTACGTGGTATTCACGCGATTCATTGACTTTGGCATCGTTGAATTTAGATAGTTTGTTCCAAACGCTTTCACCGGGAAGCCAAAAACAGGTTTTTGAGCATGCCCGTAACTATGCCCATAGTACCCAATCTTATGTCACCAGTTCAGTTTCGGAATTCGACCATAAAATGAAATGGATCAAGCGCCATGAAATTGAATGGCACCGGAAATTCACACTTTCATTTGCATGCTTGCTGCTGTTCTTTATTGGGGCTCCTTTGGGGGCTATTATCCGTAAAGGTGGTTTAGGCATGCCTGTGGTAGTTTCGGTTTTCTTCTTTGTCATCTATTATGTAATAACCATTACAGGTGAAAAATATGCCAAAATCGGGGAGTGGCCCTCATGGCTGGGGATGTGGATTTCTGCATTTATTTTGCTTCCTATCGGGATGTTTTTAACTTACAAAGCGGTCAACGATTCCGTAATATTAAATATCGAAACCTATTTTGAACCTATCAGGAAGTTCTTTGGTTTACAAAAAGGCAAACTAAAAAATAAGCTTAAAATAGGTAATAAAGAACGTAAATCGGTGAATCCTTTTGAACCGGAATCCCAGGAAACGAATTAAGAAAATCATCCCCGTGAAAATCCTGATTCTTTGCCATAAAATGCCTTTTCCGCCGAACGATGGCGGTGCCATTGCTACGTTGAACATGATTCAGGGGTTTGCCGGAGCCGGTGATCAGGTTACAGTGCTTACCATGCAGACACACAAGCATCCATTTTCAATCGATCAGTTGCCTGATTCTCTGTATGAGAATATTCAATGGTTCCAAGTAGCCGTAAATACTAAGATAAATCCTTCAAAAGCTTTTTTGAATCTGCTCTTTTCAAAATTACCTTATAATGCTGAACGTTTCATCAGTTCCGAATTCAATAAAAATCTGGAAAAAGTATTGCAGGAACATCAATTTGATATTGTTCAATTGGAAGGGCTTTACCTTACCCCTTACACCGCAACGATAAAGGCTTTTTCGAAGGCAACTATTGCTTTGAGGGCGCATAATGTTGAGCACGAGATTTGGGACCGGATGCAGCAAAACACTACAAGCTGGTTCAAAAAGTATTATTACCAACTTTTAGCAAAGAGGGTCAAAGAGATGGAATTCAAGGCACTCCGGAAGGTTGATTTATTGATTCCGATTACCAAAAAAGATGTTGAGAGTTTGCCGTTTAAGAATCACGGAAATATATGGGTATGCCCGGGTGGAATGCCAGATAACCATTTTCAAATGTCGAAACCAACAAAACCGCAATCTATCTGTTTCCTTGGCGCTTTAGATTGGGTTCCCAACCAAGAAGGCTTGTCATGGTTTATTGAAACGGTGTGGATTCCTGTCCATAAAAAGTTTCCGCAATGGGGTTTTGAAATTGCCGGACGGAACTGTCCAAAAGCTTTTGTGAACCATTTGGCCAATTATCCTGTAACATTCATGGGCGAAGTGCCCAATGCCAATGACTTTATTGACCAATTTCCTGTGGTTGTAGTTCCATTACTTTCGGGTAGTGGCATGCGCATCAAGATTGTGGAAGCTCTTTCGCGCGGGAAATGCGTTGTTACTACAACCATTGGGGCTGAAGGGATTACACCTCAAAATGAAAAGGAACTGTTTATTTATGATCACCCAGATGAAATAGTTCAATTACTCGAAAACCTGTTTAGTAACCCACAAATAATTAAGGCTTGTGGGCAAAATGCATTTAAATTTGCCTCAGAAAATTATAAGAATTCCCGACTAATTGGTGATTTAAGAACATTTTATCACCAAAAACTGCAAGAACTTCATGAGCTATCTTAACATACTTTTTTGGGCCTTGCTTGCGGCCATTGTTTACTCTTACCTGATATATCCGGTTATCTTAGCCGTGATTGTTTCGTTCAAAAAAACGCCTAATCCCAATATACAAAACGGAGAATATCCAACCCTGACTCTTTTTGTAACTGCTTTTAACGAAGCCGATTATGTTACCAGAAAAGTCGAAAACTCGTTAAACCTCATTTACCCTAAAGATAAAATCAAACTTATTTGGGTTACAGATGGTTCTAACGACGGAACCCCTGAGCTACTTAACCAATTCCCTGAAATTCTTGTATTGCATCAACCAGAGAGGCTTGGCAAGATACACGCCATAAACCGTGGAATGAAATTCGTTATGAGTGATTTGGTTGTATTTTGCGATGCCAATACCTTATTGAGCGAGAATGCCTTACTTGCCATTGCCCATTCATTTAAAAACCCTAAAGTTGGTTGCGTTGCCGGCGAAAAGCGCATCAAAACTAGTGATAAAGAAAACGCCGTAGCTTCGGGTGAAGGGTTGTACTGGAAATATGAATCGTGGGTTAAGAGACTCGATGCCCGCTTTAATTCATGTATTGGCGCGGCAGGAGAACTTTTTGCCGTAAGGACTTCATTATTTAAAACCGTGGATAGGGATACCATTCTGGATGATTTTGTTATCTCGCTACAAATAGCCATGCAAGGGTATTCCATTGACTATTGCCCCGAGGCTTATGCCGTTGAAGAGGCCTCGGCTTCCATCAATGATGAGATGAAACGGAAAGTACGTATTGCATCCGGAAGTTTTCAGGCCATTGTTCTGCTTAAAGGGCTTTTCAATATTTTCAAGTTTCCAAAATTGAGTTTTCAGTTTATCTCGCATAAAGTATTTCGGTGGATTGTTATTCCCATAAGCCTTTTGCTGCTCATCCCACTTAACCTGATACTTGTTTTAAATGTCAATGAATCTACTATTTATTTAATAATTCTACTTGCCCAGTTTACAATGTACCTTATAGTCCTTATTGGATATTTTTTCCAAAACAAGCGGGTTGGCTGGGGTCTGCTTTTTGCCCCTTATTATTTTTTTATGGCAAACCTGGCCATGTGGCTCGGGTTCTTTAGATTCGTAAAAGGGAATCAACCAGTACAATGGGAGAAAGCTCGGAGGCATCACTCCAAAAACTGACATTCCGTTTTCTCTTAAATTCCATTCAGTTCATTTGTAATCAGTGCCTGCAACTTAAAACCATCACCTTTTGCTTAACATGGGGCAAAGCAGGTGTTCTTTCGATAAAATAATTACTTTTGCAGCCAAATTAAATCACGTAATAATGGGCGAATTACAGCACAACCGTATCAAACTTAATACTATTGAAGAGGCTATTGATGACATTAAAAATGGGAAACTGATTATTGTAGTGGATGATGAGCAACGCGAAAATGAAGGAGATTTTGTTGCTGCTGCAGAATTGATTACACCCGAGATGGTCAACTTTATGGCAACCCATGGCCGTGGTTTGATTTGTGTTCCCCTCACCGAAGAAAGATGCAGCGAACTACAGTTAGAACTGATGGTGGGAAAAAACACGTCGCTGCATGCTACTCCCTTTACTGTTTCTGTCGATTTAATCGGACATGGATGTACCACCGGAATTTCTGCCTATGATAGAGCCAAAACCATACAGGCATTGGTTGACAGTAACACCAAACCTGAAGAGTTGGGGCGCCCAGGCCATATCTTTCCTTTAAAAGCAAAAAGCCGCGGTGTAATTCAACGTGCCGGACATACTGAGGCAGTAGTCGATTTGGCCCGCTTATCGGGATTGGCCCCGGTGGGGGTTTTGGTAGAAATTATGAACGAAGATGGAAGCATGGCCCGTTTGCCCGAGTTGATAAAGATTGCCCAGAAATTCAACCTGAAAATCATCTCCATTGAAGAACTCATTGCTTACCGTTTGCGGACCGAAAGTTTAATTGAGCAGGGAGAAATGGTGTTGTTACCTACTGAATTTGGCGATTTTAAATTGATCCCTTTTCTCGATACCACCACCAAACAAGAACATATTGCATTAATCAAAGGAACGTGGGAACCTAACGAACCGGTACTGACCCGGGTGCACTCATCGTGCATTACCGGAGATATTTTTGGCTCCATGCGTTGCGATTGTGGCCCACAGCTACACAAAGCCATGCAACTTATTGAAAAAGAAGGAAAAGGCGTGATTGTTTACATGAACCAGGAAGGCCGTGGGATTGGGCTGTTCAATAAAATTAAAGCTTATAAGCTACAGGAAGAGGGAATGGATACCGTGGAAGCAAATCTGGCATTGGGATTCAATGAAGATGAACGGGACTATGGTGTAGGTGCACAAATATTAAAGAAACTTGGTGTACACAAAATGCGGTTACTTACCAACAATCCCATTAAGCGAATCGGTTTGGAAGGATTCGGCATTGAAGTGGTTGAAAATGTAAACCTTGAAGTTCCTTCGAACCCATACAATCAATTCTACATGGCCACCAAACGTGATAAAATGGGCCATTTTTTGCACCTGCTGCCTATTCAAGAGCTTAAGGACAAAAAATAATTGCCTTATTCCTGTTTTTAAAATATCATGTTTTCTAATTTTTTAGAAAACACAGATACCTTATTTCTTAGCCCATGAAAGGTTACCAAACAACCAATCAAATTTAATTTTTAAAAACTCCTTTTTGCAACTGAAAGTCACAGAATCTTGGCTTTTGACCTTGTCATTTTTTTGTTACATTTACACAAACACTAAAACTACGCGACATGAAAATCCGGCTTACACTCCACCGCAAAATGTTACTTTACCTAATTCCAGCCAGTTTGTTGGTCTTTGGTGGTGCTATCGTTTTTATTGTTAGTCAATTAAGGCAAACAGCCTATGCCGATACTCAGCGTATTGCTGATGAGTCGGCTGAGAAATTTGCAGGTCTTATCAAATCAAATATAGATTCAAATTTTGATGTTGCCCGTGGAGTCTCCTATGCTATGACTTCTTTTTACGAAATCGCAATGGAAGAACGTACCCATTTTTATGATCAGATATTAAAGCAGACCATTACCGACAACCCACAGTATGTGTCGTTTTGGTTAAATGCCGAACTGAATTTTATCGATGAATCGTTTCGTGGAAAGACCGGAAGGGCACGCTACACTTATTTTCGGGACCAATATAAAACCGTTAAATATAAGCGGGATTCGTTAGACTTTGACCCATTAAAAATTAATATGGCCGGAGACTACCAAAAGATGAAGCAATCGAAAAAAGCTAGCATAATGGAACCCTATTTTTTTTCATATACAGGCCGGGATGAAGACAAGGTTCTGGAAACCAGTATTTGTGTCCCCTTATTTAAAAACGGACAATTTGCCGGATTGGTAGGTTCCGATATTGAACTTGACTACTTTCAGAACCTGATTAAAAGTATCTCCATTTATGGAAGCGGTTATGCCTATTTGGTTTCGAATCAAGGCATGCTCATTGCTTTTCCGGATGATCAGAAAGTAGGTGAGAGTTTCAGCAAATCTTTTTCCGGACTTGATACGAAACATTCCATAACCAAAAATATTGAAGCCGGGAAACGTTTTTCATTTAAAGATAAAGATCCTGTTAAAGGTACTTTAAGCTATGTGACTTTTATCCCCATCACTTTGGGAAATGCCGATAATCCTTGGTCATTTGTTGTTAGCATTCCTTATAGTTCTATCAAAAGTAAGGCTCAAAAATCGGTATTGATATCCATCTTTGTGGGCTTTATTGGCCTCCTTGTTTTAAGCGGGTTAATTTATTTGATTGCTCATAATATAACCATACCTCTCAAATCAACTACACGGGTATTACAAAACCTGTCAAAAGGAGATATTGATGCTTCCGATAAGCTAAAAATAGCGACAGGCGACGAAATTGAAGAGATGGCACTGTCAGTAAATTTATTGATTGATGGATTAAACCGCACCGCTGATTTTGCCAAAACCATCGGTAAAGGAAACTTGCAGGCAGAATATCAAAAGGCTGGAGAAAATGATGTGCTGGGCAATTCCTTGTTAGAGATGCGTCACAGTTTAATAGTGGCTGAGGAAGAGGAAAAAAAGCGGAAGGTTGAAGATGAAAAAATGAATTGGGCCACACAAGGCCTAGCCAAGTTTGGCGAAATATTGAGACAGCACAACCAGGAGTTGGATGTATTGTCGTTCAACATTATGGGCAATTTGGTGGATTATATGGGAGCCATACAGGGAGCCTTGTTTGTTAAAAACGATGACAATCCCGACGATGAATTCTATGAAGTTACCGGAGCCATCGCCTATCAAAGGCAAAAAGTGATGGATGGTAAATTCCACCTAGGCGAAAGCTTGGTTGGTCGCTGTGCATATGAAAAAATGACCATTTACATGGAAGAGGTTCCGGAAAATTACGTCCAAATCACCTCCGGGCTAGGGGAATCGAACCCAAGGACCATTTTATTGGTTCCGGCCATCCTCAACGATGAGGTTTATGCAATTATTGAATTGGTATCATTCAATACCTTTGAAAAGCACCAGATTGAATTCGTTGAAAAGATTGGCGAAAGTATTGCCTCTACTTTATCGAATACAAAAACCGGGCAACGGACAACCAGGTTGCTCGAACAATCGAAAAAGCAGGCCGAAGAATTGGCTGCTCAGGAAGAGGAGATGCGGCAAAATCTGGAGGAACTGCAAGCAACCCAAGAAGAGGTGGAGCGTTTGCGTACCGAGGAACAACAAAAAAGCCGGAAACTGATTCAGGAAATTGAAAAACACCGCACGGCTCTTTTAAAAATTATTGATCATGTGCCATTAAAAATCTTCTTAAAAGACCACGAAGGGAAAATGCTCATTGTTAACAAAACGGTACTCAAAGTTCATAATGCCAGGTTAGAAGATTTAATTGGCAAGAGTGATTTTGATTTTATTGCCGATTATAAAGAAGCCCGCAAACTATGGGATGCCGAACAGCAAATTATTAAATCAGGAGTTGCATTCCATCAAGTACATACCGAGACCATTAACGATACTGGCGTTATTTTAGATACCACCAAACATCCGTTCTTTATCGATTATTTGAATGAAACAGGTATTTTGGGAATTCAAATTGATGTGACCAAAGAGGTAGAAAAAGACGAATTGATTAAAAAATTGACCGAAGAGCTTGAAAAACTTAAAAAGAACCGTTCTTGATTTGATCCGGATACTTTTGGTATCCATAGATAGGTGGCAAATAACGCGTTGGTTCATTACTCTGTTTTGAGCCCTTTACTGGTAGGCACTTTACCTAAGAATAGTATCTTTCCGTGACTTAATTCAACTGGCGTAACGATTCCTTTGCTTTTCGGTGGATGGCGGACTTATAAATAGGCGAATCTTTTTGTAAACAAGCATTGAAATAAACTTTTGCTTCATCTGGTTTATTGAGCTTTAAATATACCCCGGCCAAATAATACGCGGCATAAGCCGGATAATAGAATTCCGATTGAGGTTCGGAGTTCACCACCATTTGATAGAATTTAACAGCCTTCCCGTAATCGCACAATTTGTCGTACGACCGGGCTAAACGGTAAGCATATTCAAGCTTTTGCCCCTTACTTAACATCGGCAATTCGTGTTTCATTTTAAGCAACTCTGTCACCGATTGCCTGTAATCGCCACCATCGAAAAGCAACCTGCTTTTAATCAATCCCTGATTCCAACCGGATACATGTACAATTTCATACTTAGCTTGCTTGTCTTCCAATGTTCTAAGATTTGAAACATCATTTATTTTCTGTAAACAATTTTGGAATTCCATTTTATCGTTCAACAGGTAAAACCAGGAAAGCTTTAATTGAGCGTAGGCAACAAGATTTTCTTTCTGTTGATGTTTCAGAAATTCTCTCAAATACATCTCCGCCCTTGGGTTTATCTGATTCAGATAGGCCACACCCAGATACAAGTTCAATATATTCAGCCGTTGATTAAAACCCAACGAATCAGCTTGGTTTAAAACCTGAAGTTGTTTGATATAATGTTCGTTCTTTTTTAGTGCCATCTGTATGGCAAAGCTCTCTAAGGGTCCCTTTGAGGTATCGTGCAAAATTTCATCAAGTTCGTTGGAACCAACGATGGTGGGATTTCCATCAAAAGATGCTTCAACCAAAAAACCTAACAGTTTAATTTCACGATTCAACGCTAAATCTTGGGCAGATTTTAACAAAGTTGCGTGCCAAAATGAGGTTAACGGATTCTCTCCTATCGGCTGGGTTGTTTCTTTCTTGTTGGCAAATACATCATTCAACCGATCCATAACAGCTTTGTCAATAAACTGATGTTTCTGGTTGGGTAAAAAACCAGGAAATTTTTCCGTATTGCTTGAATAATGTCTTTTTGCTTTCCAAAAAGCGGTCAAAGCAGTTAAGAGTTCATCATCTAAAAAATACAAATAACTCTGCATCAAGCATAAATCAGCCAAACAATAATGGAAATAGGGGCTTTCTGAATCCAACTCAAAAATATGCTGCTCCATCTTTTGAATCACCTGTAAGGTTGAATCGTTTGAAAGCCGGGCCGGTGAAGTAATTTGAAAAATAAAAGCCTGATAACCGTGCAGCCAGAACCGTATCCCATTGGTTGAGTTGTTTTCAATGGAATGTGTGTTGTTCCACGTCAAATCTAAAATCCGGTTCTGAATATTTTGCTCCTGATCTGAATAATGAAACTGCGAAAAACAGGGCATACCAATGATCGAAATTAGGATGAGGGCTGATATGTGTTTTGTATAATTCACCGTTTCCAATTATGAATCAAGGTTGATAAAAGTAAAAAAGGTTGCCAGAAATGACAACCTTTTTCCAATATAATAACTACTTGTTAGTTTTCTTCACCTAATCCGGCATCAACTAAAATGCGGCCACAATACTCACAAACAATTATCCGTTTGCGTGCGCGGATGTCAACCTGTCGCTGCGGGGGGATTTTGTTGAAACAGCCACCGCAGGCATCGCGTTGAACAGTAACTACTGCCAGACCATTCCGGGCATTGCTTTTAATCCGGCGATAGGCATGAACATACCTTTCATCAATATGGCTTTCTATTTCAGTAATTTTTCCATGCAGGCGTTGTTCTTCGATTTGCGTTTCGGAAACAATGGAATTCAGTTCCTTTTGCTTTACCATCAAATCACCGTTGCGCTCATCGAACGTTTGTTGAGAAGAAGCAATGTATTCATTCTTCTTTTCGATTTCGGTGGTAAACTCTTTGATGCGTTTCTCGCAAAGCTGGATTTCCAAAGTCTGGAACTCAATTTCTTTTGAAAGTGAATCAAATTCACGGTTATTGCGGACATTGTTTTGCTGATCCTGATATTTTTTAATCAATGATTGGGCGCCAACAATCTCATTTTTCTTATTTGCCACTGCCTGCTCCAATTCTTTGACTTCCACTTTCAGGTTTTCAATCCTTGTGCTTAATCCCGCCAATTCATCTTCAAGGTCCTGAACTTCAAGGGGTAATTCACCCCGAAGCATGGAGATTTTGTTAATCTCACTATCAACCATTTGCAGATCATACAAATATTTAAGCTTCTGCTCCATGGTTATTTCTACGTGTTTCCCTTCTTTATTAACTGTATCCGTCATTTTGCTATAAGTATTTTATCGGATTTGTATTTATTTTCGACAAATGAACTGCAAAAGTAGAAAATTTTCTGGTAACTAATTCATAAAAAAGTTCTTTTGTGAATTGTTCACTTTCAAAATGCCCGATGTCAGCAATCACAATGTTTTTATCGGCATCAAAGAATTGATGGTACTTAAAATCGGACGAAATAAAAACATCGGCACCGGCTTTAATGACATGGTTCAACAAAAAACTGCCCGAACCTCCACAAACAGCCACTTTCTTTATCGGTTTCTGGAGCAGTTGGGTATGCCTGATGCATCCGGTTTTCATGGTAATTTTTACCTTTTGTAAAAAACCCTGTGCATCCATAGGTATTTCCAGCTCACCAATCAAACCTGAACCTGCATGAACCCATTCGTTTTGCAACGGGATTAAATCGTAGGCCACTTCCTCGTAGGGATGGGCTTCCAACATTGCTTTTACAGCTTTTGAGGTTATATAGGTGGGGATAATTGTTTCAATCCGGGTCTCAGGTTCCTGATGAATGACATTTATTTGCCCCACAAAAGGATGAGCACTTTCACCGGCGCGGAAAGTCCCTTCACCCTGGGAATTGAAACTGCAAGCATCATAATTGCCAATTTTGCCTGCACCCGCGTTAAATAAAACATTTCGTACTTTCTCAGCATGATCATTAGGGACAAAAACTACCAGCTTGGTCAATTGCGATTTAAGCGGTTGTAACACTTTGCAGTTCTTCAACTCCAATAATTCACAAATTTTAGAATTTACTCCATGATGTAATACATTATCTAAATTGGTATGTGCGGCATAGATGGCTATTTCATTTTTAATGGCCGATATTAGGGTACGTTCCACATAATTGGTTCCGTTTAGCTTTTTTAACTCACCAAAGATGATGGGATGGTGAGCTAAAATAAGGTTGGCCCCAAGTGTTTTTGCTTCATCAATAACCTCTTCGGTAACATCAAGCGTGATTAAAACCGCAGAAATTTCATCGGAGCGGTTTCCAACCAATAAACCTGAATTGTCATAGGTTTCCTGTAATACCAAAGGGGCTATATCTTCCAGATAATTAATTAAATGGTTGATTTGCATGTTTTTAATTTTAATAGTTCCTTTATCCAAGGATACAAAAAAAACGGGTTCAAAAGAAGTGATTCTATTATTTGTTATAAATAAATTATTATGAAATCGAAATTACCTAACATCTGAAAACCTCAGCCCTATTTTTTTGTGATAAATATTTTAGTATTAAGCAGTCAGTATCAAGATGTGAGATTGATAGATGCGAGACACAAGATTATGTGCTGATGTGCTAATGAACTAGTGACCAAATGGGCAAATGAATTTCAGCCTCCCCTGTCTTCGGCTTCCGGCATCCGGTTCCCGATCTTTGGGATGCGGTTAATTTTATTTTATACCTACAAACCGTAATTTAACGTCATTGATTTACGATTAAAGATTTGTACTCAACTCTATTCCATTGGGCCAAAAGTATTTTCCATCTATTACAGCTTCAATTGCTTTGGGTAATTCGGAATACACGTCAGATTTATACACACAACCTTTAAACCCTACCTCAATTAACTTTTGCAGGTAGGCAATATCTTTATACATGGTTACTGCAATAACATGATAGTGGCTGTATTCCCAGTTGATTCTTTTTGTAATGGCATATCCATCAAGAATGGGCATGGAGATATCCATTAAAACTATGTTGGGGCTTAAATCATCTATAGCATCAAAAAAAGTAATACCATCGGGAAAAGAGGCGATTACTTCGTGACCCAGTTTTTTTTCCAAGAAGTATTGGATATTTATTCTGAATTCTTCGTTATCGTCAACCAAAATGATTTTCATTTCCGGAACTTTTTAATAATGCTTAAAGGTACAAATGAATCTTTTTAAAATAAAGAGAATAAAACGGATTGTTATAAAAACATGGAGATGAAAATTTTAAAACTGAACTCGACAAATTTACCAAGAAACGCTATTAAAGTAATCCTTAATATCCACAAACCGCAGTACAATTATTCTGGGAGCGAATATCTTACAACAATTTGTATCATCTGATTTAATGAAGTCATGCTGCAACTAAACCGTTCATTTTCTTTCTGTTTAATATTTTACTTGCGGAATCAAAATGCCCTATAACCCGTTTTCTTTAAACAAGCTGATATAATCTCGGTCAGTTCCGGTAAAATGTTGGTGAAGCCAATTCTTTATAAAGTTCATAGTCCCATCCAGGAATTTGACTTTATTGGCCGCGTAATCCGTCTGGAATTGCGTAATCTCTTTGATAAACTGTTTGTGTTCCAATAAATGATCTTTTGCCGATTGCAGGCCAAACTGTTCAAAGTAATTCTCTTCGTTTCCAAAATGGTATGAGGCAAAATCCACAAAACTCCGGAGGTTGTCTTTAATTTCCTTTTTGTTTTTATCCAGTTTAAAGGACGCAAACATCTGGTTAGCCAAATGAATCAACTGCTGGTGCTGTTCATCCATTTCGGCAATATCCAACCTGAATTCAGGAACCCAATCGAGCAGGTTATCGCCACTGGATACTATTTTTGAGTCCGCCCGTTTTGTTTCTACGCTAGCTATTGAAGGGCTTGAGGTTGAAACTTCAGCCGGTTTTTTTTGAAGCTCCGATACCTTCTGCTGCAACTGTTCAATCTTAAGTTGATAATCGGCCAACAGTTTGTTCTCTTCGATAAGCTTTTCTTCCTGCTCTTTCAGTTTTTGCTCTTTCAGTTTTTGTTCTGTAATATCAAATCCTATTTTCAGGATTTTGTAGGTCTTATCCTCATGCATATTTATAATGGGCGTGTAAGTTTCGTCCACCCAAAAATCGCGGCCATTTAAATGAATCTTGTTAATCTCTTTTTTCGAAATGCCTCTTCGTAAATCTCCCCAAAACAGGTTGTAATTGGCCCTCATTTCCGGGGTAAAGTCATAACCGCTAGAATGTTTTTGACCAATGATCTGTTCTTGGGACAGGCCTAACATATCGGCATATTTTGCGTTACAGCTTAGGATGGTACCTTCCAAATCGTATTCCACCATAAAAGCCGAATTTCCAAGGGCATTGATGATACCTGTTGTTTCGAACTCCCTGCGTGCGGCTTCTTCCTGAGTAGCCTGCAGTTCTTCCAGATTCTGACGCATCTCTTCTTCCTGCGCGGCCAATTCCTCTGCTTGCTGTTTCGATTGCCCCAGGAGCTTGGTAGTCCGTTCATTCACCTTAACCGATGCCACCGTTGAGGCAATGCTCTCACCTAACTTCTCAACAAAATCAATTTTATATTTTTCGATGGGATGGAACGAAGCCAGTTCAATAACTCCAAATGTTTCCTCGTTCAGAATCAAAGGGACCAACAATAATGATGATGGATTGGCTGTTCCCATTCCAGAAGTAATTTGAATGTAGTCCTTTGGAATGTCTGTCATGTAAATGGTTTTCTTTTCAAATGCACAACGGCCCACCAATTCTTCACCTATACCCACCCGTTTTTTGAGGTATTTATCCCTTCCATAGGCAATAGCCGATTTGAGTTCAAATTCTATCTGGCTTTCGTCGGTGTCGTCCACAACAAACAGGGCTCCCTGGTTCACATCCAAATAATTAATCAAATTGCGCATGATATTGAATGAAAGCTCCTCAATATTGTTGGAGTTGGTCCGAAGGATTTCACTGAATTTTGCCAATCCCTGGGTCGCCCAATTCATTTTATCATCTTCAATTTTCCGTTTGAGCTCTTCCTCTTCGGCATGTTTCAGGCTTTTGCGCATCTCAAGTAATGAATTGCCCAATACATCATTATCGCCAAGCGGTTCAAATGCAGCATCCAAATTTCCTTTGCCAATATGGTCGGCAAAAACAGAAGTTTTGTTCAACCCTTCTTTTAACCGATTGACTGAGTTAGCCATCTTTTCCACCTCATCACCGGTAGAAATTTCAAGATCATCAATCCCTTCGATATCACCAACCGAAAGTTTTTCAAGAATGTTGGTGGTTTTCTTCAAGGAACGGCTGATATTTCTGGAAATAATTAATACTACAATAGTAAGTACCACAATACCAATAAATGCAACCAGCAATGAAATGATTTGAGCCGTATTGGCCTCTTTTAAAACCGGTTTAATAGGGATGATCAATCCCAGCGACCAAGGTGCCTTATCATCGCCCACCTGAATTGGGGCCAATGCTACTAATACCTTGCTGCCTTTGTTGTCTTTTGCCCGAAAAACCTTGGCTTCACCTTTTTTAACCAAATCCATCATCTGGAATTGCTTTTCATATTCGGGATAAAGTTCCTTGATATTCTCACCAATTAATTTTTCGTTATCATGCCCAACAAAAACACCTTGATTCGAAACCAAAAAGGCCACAGTATTTTTATATGGTTCAATATCGGTAACAATTTTCTGGAATTTGTCCATCAATATATCGGCGGCCACAATCCCTGCAAATTGTCCATTACGGTAAATAGGCGACGAAATACTGGTCATGAATTTTTTGGTTTCGGTTTCTTCTAAAAATTCATCCCAATAAGGTTCCCAAAGCATGTCGCACGAAAGCGCTTTTATCCGCAGGTAGCGTTCATTTTCACCATCCACGCTCCGCAATGATGCGCTCGATTTTATCATCCCATTTTGTTTAAACACTGTAACTGCATACCTTCCATGATCTTTGGTCCATGTTGGATCAAATTGATTCAATTCCCAACTGTCCCAGAGTTTATAGAAATCGGGATTGTATTCATAAACTTTGTAATACATTTTCACAAAGAGGTCTTTCCATTCCTGCTCTTCCATCTCATCATAAACTTTAAAAGCCTGGGCAAAGGTCCTAAGGACTGAAAGTTTATTTGATAAATCTTTTTCAACTTCTAACGCATTTTGTGCCGCTACTTTCATAGCCAATTTCTCGGCATCGCTCAATGCTAATTGACGGGTTCGGTAACTAATAAAACCTACAGAAAAAGCAAAAATGATAATGGAGGTTGATAAAATGTATATCAACATTTTGGCATTAATACTCATCCTAATTTTCATGAAACACCTTATTTGCAATTATGATGCTATGATACAAAAAATTCGGCGATATTAAAAAATTAAGTTGCCAGATATGGAGTTGTTAAACAACAGGGGCTCCATTTTTATGAGCACCCTGTTGTTTCTAATTTCATTTATTCCTGAAAACCAGTCCTGTGGTATCGGAGTCGATGAGAATGCAATCGTTGGTTTTTATTTGTTCCGAAATGATGGCTTTTGAAAGCTCATTCAGAATGCTTTTTTGAAAAAGCCGCTTAATGGGCCGTGCTCCGTAACTTGGATCAAAACCTGCACCAGCCAACCATTCGATGGCATTAGCTGTAATTTCCAATTCAATTTGGCTTTTTTGCAACCGTTGTTTCACCATGTTAAATTGTAAAGCTACAATGGCTTTTATTTCCTCTTTCTGCAAAGGTGTAAACATGATAAGCTCATCAATCCGGTTTAAAAACTCCGGTTTAATGGTTTGACGGAGCAATCCGAATACCTGCTTTCGGGTTTCCTCTAAAAGTTGTTCACGATTCGATTCTGTCAACTCTTCGAGCATCGACTGCATCAACGCTGAACCTGTGTTGGAAGTCATGATGATGATGGTATTTTTGAAATTCACCATCCGCCCTTTATTATCGGTCAAACGGCCATCGTCAAGTACCTGCAACAAAATATTGAAAACGTCGGGGTGTGCTTTCTCAATTTCGTCGAGCAATACTACAGAATAGGGTTTGCGCCTCACTGCTTCGGTCAGTTGGCCACCTTCATCGTAACCAATATAACCTGGAGGCGCCCCAATCAAACGCGATACCGAATGACGTTCCTGATATTCCGACATGTCAATCCGTGTGATGTAGTTCTCATCATCGAACAGGAATTCAGCCAATGCTTTGGCCAATTCTGTTTTTCCCACACCCGTGGTACCTAAAAAGATAAACGAGCCAATGGGACGGTTCGCATCCTGAAGTCCGGCACGGCTCCGGCGGACAGCATCAGACACTGCATTGATGGCATCGTTTTGGCCAATCACCCGTTGGTGCAACTCGTCTTCCAGATGTAATAGTTTTTCTTTTTCGGTCTGAAGCATTTTGGTCACAGGAATCCTGGTCCAACGGGCTACCACTTCCGCAATATCTTCGGGAGTCACCTCCTCCTGAATCAATGCTTCATCGGCCTGCATCACCTGTAATTCGGTTTTGAGCTTTTCTATCTGAAGTTCGGTTTCCTTAATTTTTCCATACCGGAATTCGGCTACCTTACCATAATCGCCGTTCCGTTCAGCCTGTTCAGCTTGAAGTTTATAATCCTCAATTGATTTTTTGCATTGCTGAAGTTTGTTAATTACCATTTTTTCAGCTTCCCATTTCGCTTTTTTCGAATTGTAGATTTGAGTCAATTCGGACAATTCTTTGGCAATAACATCGAGTTTGGCTGAATTTCCTTCGCGTTTTATGGCCTCTCGTTCAATTTCCAGTTGTTTGATGTCGCGTAACAATTCATCAATCACCTCAGGTACCGAATTCATCTCCAGCCGAAGTTTCGATGCGGCTTCGTCAATTAAGTCGATGGCTTTATCTGGCAAAAACCGATCAGTGATGTAACGGTGCGAAAGTTCGGCTGCCGCAATTAGGGCATCATCCTTAATCCGCACTTTATGGTGCGATTCGTACCTGTCTTTTAATCCACGCAAAATGGAGATGGTGGATGCCACATCGGGTTCATCAATCATTACAGTCTGGAAACGCCGCTCCAAGGCTTTATCTTTTTCAAAATACTTTTGGTATTCATCAAGTGTGGTGGCACCAATAGCCCTTAGTTCGCCTCTTGCCAAGGCCGGTTTTAAGATATTGGCAGCATCCATGGCGCCTTCGCTTTTCCCTGCTCCTACCAAGGTATGAATCTCATCTATAAACAAAATAACATCGCCATTGGAATTGATGACTTCATTAATTACCGCTTTTAACCGTTCTTCAAATTCACCTTTATATTTAGCTCCGGCAATCAACGCACCCATATCGAGCGAGAAAATCCGCTTAGTCTTTAGGTTTTCGGGAACATCCCCATTCACAATCCGGCGGGCAATTCCTTCCGCGATAGCGGTTTTTCCAACACCGGGTTCTCCAATAATGATGGGATTGTTTTTTGTCCGACGGCTCAGAATCTGCAATATCCTCCGTATTTCATCATCACGTCCAATTACCGGATCTAATTTACCGGAAGCCGCCATTTCATTATAGTTCAATGCAAACCGGTTCAGAGCTTCATATCCATTTTCGGCAGTCTGGCTAGCTACTTTTTGCCCTTTGGTGAGCTCGTTAATGGATTGCTCCAGGGATTTTTTTGTAAAGCCCTGATCTTTCATCATTTTAGCTACCTGGTCATTCGTTTCGAGTAACCCTTGCCACAAGTGCTCCACCGATACAAACTTATCTTTGTTTGCATTTGCAAAATTCTGTGCAACAGTAATCACTTGTGTAGTTTCATTCGACAGGTATGGAGAACCTCCCTGAACTTTCGGATAAGATTGAATGATGCTATCGACCAATGCAGTAAAACTTTTTTCATTGATCTGGTGTTTCTGAAGAAAGAAATTTGAAATGTTCCGTTCGGTTTCCAACAGGCTTTTTAACAGGTGCCCGGTATCAATGGCCTGATGGCCTTTTTCGAGTACCAGTTGAGCGGCACCTTCAACCACCTCTTGTGCTTTTATTGTAAAATTTGAAAAATTCATATCATTAAGGTATTAAATTCAACAGGATTATGGATTCAATAGGTTTGCCATAAGCAAAGAACGGAAATTTTGTCGGGAATCATGGTACATAACAAGCCATTGTGGCATTTTAATACAAAAAAAATGATGGATTATCATAGATTGCTGATTATCAGAGCATAAATGATATAGTTACAAAGTTCTTTTTCACATAAATCGCCCAATATATTGAAAAATAGCTTTTTAAAATTTGGATATTTATAAAATAAAAATATATTTGCACAGCGAACAAACATTGTGATGAGAAATAAGTATATTTTAGATACTGATAAATTAGTCTTTCAAAAGGATCAACGCGCCTTTTCACATTATTTCAAAGCCTTTTTAAAATATGTTGGTTTTGGAATGGTTATAGGTGTATTGTTTTGGCTGATAACTTTCTCAGGATTATTGGTTTCGCCAAAGAAGATGGTATTGATGCAAGAAAATAAGCATCTTGTATCAAAACTGGAATCCATCAATACACAATTCGATTCAGTTTCGGGTTTCTTAGTAGATGTACAAAACCGTGATGATAATTTTTACCGTGTCATTTCACAGATTGAACCCATTCCACATTCGATTCGGCAGGCTGGTTTTGGGGGTACCGACAAATACCGGGCACTGGAAGGATTTGGGAATAGCGATTTGTTGATTGAAACCAGTAAAAAGAGTGATATTTTATTAAACCAGCTCCACATTCAATCAAAATCGTACGACACTATAATCAATTGTGCTAAAAATCTGGATGATAGTTTATTATCCATCCCTGCCATTGCCCCGGTTTCACCCAGTGGATATATCACTATTTCCTCTCCATTTGGGCGCCGGTTTCATCCGATACAGCATATTTACCTCATGCACGATGGTGTTGATTTTGCTGCAAATGTTGGCAGCCCAATCTATTCATCGGGAAATGGTTTGGTAGCTTTTGTTGAAAAAAACTCTTCCGGATACGGTAACTATGTAATCATTAATCATGGCTTTGGTTTCCAAACCTTATATGCTCACATGAATAAAATATATGTGAAAAAGGGCGAATCAATAATACGGGGACAACAAATTGGGACTACCGGAAATTCTGGTTCTTCAACAGGCCCCCACTTGCATTACGAGGTCATTTATAGCCGGATTAAAAGAAATCCAGAAAACTTTTTTATTAATGATTTAAGCGATACCGAATACCTTGATATGATTAGAGCCCAATCATCCAAGTAATTTTTCCAATAACTCCCAGCTTCAACTTCGCATCAACGTTTCTATAGAAGTTCTATGGCTTCTAAAAAAATCGGATAAAATTCTTTCATCCTGCATCGCATTTTTGGAATAACAAATTTGAATATCCTCCAACTCAATAAACGGGTTTTCAAAGAGGTTTAACTTTTTATTGATCCCTAAATCCTCAAATGCCGCAGTTTGGCTTGCGAATATAGGGAAAGATAAAAACTAATCCAATGGTGCAATTTCCGAAAGAATCACCACATAGTTCTTACCATATTTTTTGGCACATTTCGGGCAGGTTGTGTACCACATGTACCATTTTTTCACGCTGAACCCTTTCGATTCGGCATGGGCTTTATAATCATCGCACCACTTTCCGGTATCTTTAAAGGGGCCTTCATAAACTTTGCTCAGGTAGCGTCCACTCAAAGTCACATTTTCTGCTCCCGGGACTTCTTTATTTACTGCCAGATACAGGTCCATATTCCATTTCGAAGTATGATCCGATAAACACAACCATTCGGGAACCGTAGCACCCACTTCCCTCACTTTTTTATCGAGCCGTTTCATGACACTCCCAAAATTCAGGGGCATAAAGAAAATGGTGCGGACATGATCTTTGATAAACCGCTTGTTTTCCCATTGTATCTGCTGATCATCCCAGTTTTTGGGTTCAAATGGGGGGCAACATTCAAATGCTTTTTCATTCGTTGTTTCCATGGTAACCTCCGTTAAAATGAATTCTGTATAAAGCTACTACTTTTCCGGGAATTTGGTTCATTTGTTTATTAATTCATTTGCAAAGACTCCTCATATTCAATATAGTTGTAGTGTGGTTATAATGAACATGAGGGTTTTAAATCAATTCTTTCGCATACGATTTAGAGAATGAACACCGCAACCAAATATGTCTTCGTCTTTATCATTATCTCATGCAACCTTGAACTAATCACTATCTTCCTCCTCGTTGGGTTCCATATGAACATGAATATGGCAACGAGGAATCTCAGCTTTAATTTTCTCTTCGAATTGTGTGGCAATTTTATGCGATTGTTGAATGTCGAGATTGGATTCAACATGGATGTTTACCTCTACAAAGATATCGGCACCTGCTGCACGGACTTTTAAATCGTGGTAACAGACAATCCCTTCAAAATTAAAGACTAACTCTTTAATTTTTTTGTATATGTCGTCGGGAACGCGGTCCAAAAGAACATTGATGGAACGTTTCCCCAAGTTGTAGGAAACATAAATAACTATCATTGCCACCATTAAGGCTGCTATGCTATCGGCCCAATAAATGCCAAAGTTGGCAACTATCAGACCCAACAGAACCACAGATGAACTCCAAACATCGGTAGAAAAGTGAAGGGCATCGGCCTCAAGTGCCTGACTGTTATGCTTTTTTGCTACTTTCATCAATGCGCGGGAACGGGAAATATCAATTATAATTGATGTTATCACTACAACATAACTCCAAACAGTCACTTTGATATGTGTATTGCCTGAGATTAAACGTCCGGTGGCTTCGTAAATAATCCAAATACAGGTAACCAGTAGCAGCATGGTTTCAACAAATGCCGAAAGGTTTTCAATCTTCCCATGCCCATAATGGTGGTCGCGATCGGCAGGTTTATCGGATAGACGCACTGCAAACCAGGTAATGGCCGCAGCTATCAAATCTAAAGCTGAATGCAATGCTTCAGATAAGATACCCAAACTACCCGTTAAAAGTCCTATAACAATTTTAAAGGAAGTAAGAAATATAGCGGCCACCACGGATAAGAAGGCTACCCGGTTCTTTTCGTTGTTTGGGATAAGTGGCTGCTGTTCTTTCATATTTATTCTGCCCAAATTTTATCTGTAGAAACTCCATGACAACTGTTGCATTGCCCGGAGGTAATTTTTGAACCCATGTATTTTACCGTTCCCCCCTCTCCCATCACAGCCACATATAATCCTTGTCCAAAGGAGACACTTTCGGTGGTGTAGAAATTTCCATTTTTATCAACGGCAATCTGTGCCATTATAGTCCCTGAACCATTGGGTTTAGAAGTAAGTTCAACTGTGGCATTGGGATAAATAGTTGACAATGAAGTGTCATAAACTGTTCCGGCCACGATAAACCATCCCTCACCGGGCTCGCCACTTTTGTGGCAATCCATACAGTTTTTTCCGGTATTGTGGCTCTCAGAAGAGCTATAAGTGCTTATTTTGGTTTCGTTCTCTCCCTCTTCTTCACAAGCAACAACTATGATTCCCATTAATGTAATCCCAATAAGTAGCGATGTTTTCATGAACTTTTGTTTAGATTCTTTCTATGTATTTGTCCCGATTTATTTGTGTATCAAGGAAGTTGTTCAACTACCCTAAACCAGATTGATTTATTTCAGACGGGATAAAATTACAACTTTATTTTAATCAATGAGTTTTTCGATAATGAAATCAATTAAGTTTTCAGTATCAAGAAAAATGGAATAAAAAAACCTATGCAATCCTGAACTGAATTGCATAGGTACTTACGAATGTAAATTATGACAAGTGCCAACTTGTTTTAATTAAAACTAATGTATTTTTCTTTGCCGGTTTGGCAAAATGCGCATTTATCATCCAGATTTGCTAAATCGTAGGTATTACCGCAAACTGGGCAAACAGCAAAACCAACGGGTAGATTGGTTTCCGAATTAGCTTCTAAAGCACTCAATGCTTTTGAATAAAATTCATTGTGTTTCTTTTCTGTATCTAAAGCCCAAGTAAATGATTTTACAGCTTTTTCTACTTTCTCGGCTTTTGCTTCCTCTAAAAATTTTGGATACATGGTGGCTACCTCGTATGATTCCCCTTCGATGGCTGCTTTCAAGTTTTCAGCCGTAGTTTTAACTTCAAATTGAGGATCAAAATTTTCCATGATTTCGCCCAACCCTTCCAGAACCTTTTTATGATTGGCTGCATGAATAGCTTCGGCTTTTGAAGCCGCATCAAAAAGTATGGCAATGGTATCAAACCCTTCTTCTCTAGCGTGCTTGGCAAACGCTTCGTATTTAGCACTGGCTGTTGTTTCACCAATAATACCTTCTTTTAGGTTCTTTATGGTGTTTACTGGTTTTGACTGATTACAACTTGTTATAGCTACGGTACTTGCCATAGCTATAGCAAAAAATACACTTACAGTTTTCATATGATTCAATTTTAAATGAATTATTAAAGAGGCATCATGTAGTTATATACTAGTGTACCGCCAAAGAAACCTGTTAAACTAACCGAAAAAGTGGCAATTCCGTAAAGAACAAAAGCAATCCATTTAAGGTTTGAATCTTCCCGGTTTTTTGCCATCAGAAAAATCCGGAACACCGAAGTGGCTGTTAAAAGGGCTACCGTAAGCCAGGCAAACAATTCGTGTGTTTCTTGAATTTCGCCGGCATCTCCAGACATTTCGGAGGTAAATAATACACCGCTAAGCAAGGCAACCATTGCTGAGAGTGTTCCTGCTACCAGCAAATAAAATCCTGTTTTCGACAAACATGCTTCCTTTTTATAGAGCAAGTAAGCAAAATCGGCAACGAATCCAAAAACAACTAATGCAATTGGAAAGTGCACCAACATGGGGTGAATGTGACTTAATTCAATCATTGTATTATATTTTTAGGATAATTTCAAAATAGTATATAAATGTATAAAAATTCTGATAATCATCAAAATAATGAAATTTGTTTTGAAGCAGGCATAGTAAGACTTCGGCATCAAGAAAAGATAATCACAAAGGGTTAAGTCTATATTTTTTCAGAAAATTTGACAATTACCTGAATATGCAAGTAGCAGTATAACTGTTTTAAAAGGGAGTATTTTACAACGATTCCGCATCTTTTGATCTAATGAATCCACACCGTTACTAACCAGTTTATTTTCTTTATGCATTATTTTTCACCTACCGATAATTAGAATTGTACCTATTCGGGAAGGTTCTTATTCCATGTCATGTCCATTGTCCCGGCGGATGTCGTCAATCCATTTTCCCACTACCGGGGCGGTATAATTGTGCATCGCCTCCAAAGCTTCTGAAGGAGAATTGACAAAATGCGCCATTCCTGCGTGGGGTGCCAACAGCAGCTTTTCGTCCACCATTTTTTGCAGTTGGAGTTTCATAAAATCGTAAAACCCATGGATATTAATGATGGCCACGGGTTTGTGATGAAAACCCAATTGGGCCGATGTTAAAATCTCAAATAATTCCTCCAGGGTACCATAGCCACCAGGGAGAGCAATAAAACCATCGGCCAATTCAGCCATTTTAGCCTTACGTTCGTGCATGGTATCAACCAAAATCAATTCGGTCAGCCCCGGAAAGGTCAAATGCTTTTGAGCCAAAAAATGGGTGATTACACCTGTGGCTTTGCCGCCATTTTTCAACACTTCTTCGGCGGTAGCCCGCATCAATCCTACATTGGCACCGCCATATATCAATTCAATTCGATTTATAGCTAAGGTCTCACCCAATTGCCGGGCTATTTTTATATAATCTGGATGGTTCCCTAAGTTTGAACCGCAGAAAACACAAATTCGCTTCATTATAAACAGCTATTTATTAAAAAATTAAAAGTCGGCTGCTAAGATATAAAAGTATTCCTTTAAAAACCCAATCTCCAGGTTAACCGGCAAATGGTCTGGAGTGAATGCAATCCGAACCCATTTTAAAAATGAATATTTATTGTAACTTTGGCAGATTGGTTCCGACTTACAAAACATTACAGCGTTAAAGCTGTTCCAGTTTTGAAAAGACCCTTAAAACAAAAGAAAAAAGATAGTATGAAACGGATATTTTTTAGCTTAATTCTTGGACTCACTTTTTCAACATATAGCTTTGGTCAGCTATTTAACGATGAGGTATTTAAATTCTCGAAGGTTTTAGGTTATATCGAGAATTATTATGTAGATACAGTGAACAAGCCCAAATTGGTGGAAGATGTCATTGTAGAAATGTTAAAACAATTGGATCCTCATTCAGTTTATCTGGATAAAAAAGAGGTGGAAAAATCAAATGAAAGTTTGCAAGGAAGTTTCGAAGGCATTGGCATCCAATTCAATATTTTAAATGATACTTTAATGGTGGTTTCACCTGTTTCAGGAGGCCCATCTGAAAAGGTAGGCATCCAGGCCGGCGATCGTATCTTAAAAATTGATAGTGTGAATGTGGCCGGAGTCGGTTTGACCAATGAAATGGTTTTTGAAAAACTCCGAGGAAAAAAAGGGACAAAAGTTACAGTTGCCATTAAGCGCAAAGGTGTGGATGAATTGCTCGATTTTGAAATTATACGCGATAAAATCCCTCAATATAGCTTAGATGCCGCTTACATGATAAGTAAAAAAGACAAAGTAGGTTACATTAAATTGAACCGGTTTGCTGCGACAACTATGGACGAATTCCGCGATGCATCTGTCAAACTGAAAAAGGAAGGGGCTGAAAACCTAATTCTGGACTTGACCGATAACGGTGGAGGTTATTTGAATATGGCACAAGATCTGGCTGATGAGTTCTTATCTGCCGGAAAAATGCTGGTTTATACCGAAGGCATCCATAGCCCCAAACAAGAGGCTCTTGCAACCAATGTGGGGAACTTTGAAAAAGGAAAAGTAGTAATCATGATTGACGAAGGTTCGGCTTCGGCCAGTGAAATTGTGAGCGGTGCCGTTCAGGATTGGGATCGTGGAATCTTGGTAGGCCGGCGCTCGTTTGGCAAAGGCCTGGTGCAACGCAACCTCAACCTTCCCGATGGTTCCATGCTCCGGCTAACCATCGCACGGTATTACACCCCTACCGGACGGTTGATCCAAAAATCATACGAAGAAGGTAACGATGAATATGAAAAAGACCTGATAAAGCGATACAATAATGGGGAATTATCGAATGCCGATTCCATCCATTTCCCCGATTCACTGAAATATTATACACTCCAGAACAAACGCGTGGTATATGGTGGCGGCGGTATTATGCCCGACTTTTTCGTACCCATTGATACGGCCGGCTATTCTGATTATTACCGCGATTTGATCCGCAAAGGTATTATCAACCGTTTTGTACTCCGTTATTTAGACGAAAACAGGTCTGCCTTGGAAACCAACTATAAAAGCTCTAAAAAAGGCCACGATTTTGAAAGCTATTTAAAGAGCTTTACTATTGACAATTCCTTTTTAAAAGAGCTAGTAACCTTTGCCGAAAAAGAGAAACTTCCGTTTAACGAAACCGATTTCAGTAAAAGCAAAGAGGTCATTCGTGTCAACCTAAAGGCATTAATTGCCCGCGATGTTTGGGGAAGCAGTGAATCGTTCCAGCTTTTTAACCAATTGGATCCCATTTACAATGAAGCAGTCAAGGTGATACTTGATGACCATCTGTATCAATCAAAATTGACTAAGCAGCAACCTGTAAGTCGTTAATTCATTGATGAAGGAAGCATTGGATTGGCTGGTTTCGAATTGGATCGAAAATCTGGCTGTATTAACAGGGATTGTTTACATTGTATTGTCGGTAAAGCAACGGATCAGTTGCTGGTCTTTTGGCATTGTATCATCGGTATTATACCTGTTTGTTTTCCTCCAGTCGAAAATTTATGCCGACATGATTCTCCAGGCCTATTATGTAATAATGGGTTTTTATGGTTGGATTCATTGGGCCCGGATGGATACAAACAATCAGAAAGAGGAATTACCAGTTTCAAAGATTTCCATGAGGCAGGCTTCGGTTATTGGAGGAATTACATTGGTTACATTTTTTTGCATTGCTTATTTTCTGATACATTTTACCGATTCACCAGTTCCCTGGGTCGATGCGTTTACCACTTCGCTGAGTTTCACTGCCACTTGGATGCTGGCACGTAAAATATTGGAACACTGGATTATCTGGGTTATCGTAGATTTGGTTTCGGTTGGGCTGTTTTTTAACCGAGGGCTTTACGCCAGTATTGTTTTATTCCTTATATTCACTGTATTGGCATTGATTGGCTATCTGCAATGGATAAAAGAATGGAAAAGCAAAACTTCATTGTAATTACCGGCCCCGAATCGACCGGGAAAACAGAACTTGCTCAAGCGCTGGCACTGGAATTGAACTGCCAATGGGTGCCTGAACTCTCGCGTGGGTTCATTGAACAATTGGGCCGCCCATACCAAATATCGGATGTTGAAACAATAGCCCGCTTGCAGATTCAACAATTTCAAAAGGTCTTAGCAGGAAATCGGAATTTTACCATTTTTGATACCGGCCTAATTATTACAAAAGTCTGGTTCGATGTGGTGTATCAACAATGCCCCGATTGGTTGACCGAAGCCATTCAAAAATTACCAAAGTGCCTTCATTTGCTTTGTGCTACCGATATTCCCTGGGCCCCCGATCCGGTACGTGAAAATGGCGGTAAAATGCGCGAAAAGCTTTTTGATAGCTACAAACAAGAATTGGAATTCTTTGGGTTCCCCTACGAAATTATTTATGGCCTTGGTTCAGAGCGATTAAAAAATGCTATTAGGGTTTTAAAACAACATCAATATGTTTGATAATATTATTGGCTAGGTTGGGTATGGTTTTTGATTATTGTTATTAAGTAAGTCCAAAATACAATTGTTAACTTAAAACAACCAAAATATGAAAATAGCCATTTATCTCCCTATCGCACTGCTAGTCATGCTCACAGGTTGCAATACGTATCAGTTGGTTTCTATCGAGAGCCCATTAAATAAAACGGAGAATAGTGAATTCATCCACGAAAACGATACCTTCCGGATAACCTACACTTTCAATGGTTGGAACTGTCCCATCAACATTTATGTTTATAATAAAATAGATAAGCCCATTTACGTTGACTGGAGTAAATCATCAGTAATTATTGACAACCAAAGGATTAACTACTGGAATAATCAGGCATCGCTTCTGGCAATGATAAATGACACAGATATAAACGGAACCATTTTTAATGACGAAAAAGTTAGTTTTATTCCACCATCGTCCGGAATATCTGTATCAAGAATCAATCTAAAAAATGAATTTGTGCACATTCCCGATAATTTCAAACATGATATTGTAAATCTTCCTACAGTTAATGGCTATGCAAAAACAAAAAAATATATATTTCCCGAAATGCAGGAACCGTTAATGTTCCGGAGCTTTATCACTCTCTCGGTTACACAGGATTTTAACCAGCCTATATATACTGATGATACCTTTTGGATTTCAGATGTGATCCGTACCCCAAATCATCCGGATTACATTCTCAATAAACCAAGTAACCAGTTTTACCTTCAACAATCCACAGGTTTTGGTAAATTTTTATTAGCCACTTCAACTATTGTGTTGATAATTGCCGGGTTAATGGCCACGGAATGAATAAAAAATATCATTATTGACTGATTAAAATATTACGTCCCGATGGGACTTGCGAATCAAGTTGTAAAATATTAGCTACCAATATTATGTCCCTGCTGGGACAATCCCGGAGGGATTACATATTGGTAGAATTATAAGAACCCCAAATTCAATTAGGTCTCATCGGGACGAGATATAGAAAGACATTGAGGTTATGCAATTTTTTTTAATCGGTCAGTAGTGAATAAATCTACTTTTATGAGTTTCCCGCTCCACTGATTTATCTGCAGCTATAAAAGATTTTTCATTCTTAGTTCTTATTCTTATATTGCTGATAGAAACGATCATTGATTTTTGAAATGTAATTATTCGGGAAATTCAAAAAAGTAGATTTATGAATGAGATTGTAAACCATCAGAGAGAATTTTTCAAGACCGGACAAACCAAAAATTTGATGTTCCGTAAATCACAATTGCTGACATTAAAAAATGCTTTACAAACCCATGAGCAGCAATTTCTCGATGCCATTGATTCCGATTTTAAGAAGGGTCCGTTTGATGCGTATGCTACCGAATTTGCCCTGATATTTCATGAGATTGAACTGGCTCTAAAAAACCTGAAGAAGTGGTCGAAACCCCAAAAGGTGAAAACCAACATTCCCAACCAACCCGGACGGAGTTACATCATACCTGAGCCCTATGGAACTGTTCTGGTGATTGGTGCGTGGAACTATCCTTACCAATTGTCGTTGGTACCTGCCATTTCAGCCTTGGCTGCCGGCAATACAGTAATTATCAAACCCAGCGAGTTGGCTGCAAATACTTCAAAAGTAATGGCCCAGGTGCTTAATCAGGTTTTCGACCCTAAGGTGCTATCTGTTCAGGAAGGTGGCGTGGCTGAGACAACCCAGCTTCTGGAGCAACGTTTCGATAAAATATTTTTTACTGGCAGTTCCCCGGTTGGGAAAATTGTTTACCAGGCAGCAGCCAAAAACCTGACTCCGGTTACTCTTGAACTTGGAGGAAAAAGCCCCGCATTTATATTGCCCGATACCGATATTGAGGTAACAGCCCGGAGGTTGGTGTGGGGAAAATTTTTAAACGCCGGCCAAACCTGTGTGGCCCCCGATTATCTCCTGGTGCATGAAAAAATACAGGAACAACTTCTGGATGCCATGGCCAAATATCTGGTCAAATTTTTTGGTTCCGATGCCCAAAAGAGCGGTAGTTATGTGAGGATTATCAATACCCGGAACTTTGATCGGCTGACTGCTTTGATTGATAACAACAAAGTGGCCATGGGCGGTAAAACCGATCGAGACGATTTGTACATTGAACCTACCGTTTTACGCGATGTTTCGTTTGACGACCCTGTGATGCAGGATGAAATATTTGGTCCTATTTTACCGATCATCCCGTTCACAAGTTTACCCGACGCCATTGAAATGGTAAAAGATCGGGAAAAACCTTTGGCCCTTTACATTTTCTCGAAGAATGAATTCGATATAGATTCCATAGTACATCAGCTTTCGTTTGGTGGCGGTTGTATCAATGATACCATCATGCATCTGGCAAACAGTTACTTGCCATTTGGTGGCGTTGGTAATTCGGGCATGGGGAATTACCACGGCAAATTCGGGTTCGATGGGTTCTCGCACCAAAAAAGCCTGCTTCGGAAAGGTTTTTCATTTGAGCCTGCCATAAAATATCCGCCCTATTCGTTGGAAAAATTGGCCTGGTTAAAACGGGTGATGTCAATTTCATAAACTTAAGCGGATCGAACTTAGTTCCGGATAACATCATTCAATAGTTTTGGTTTTATGGCAACCCAAACCTAATCCTGATTTGAGAAATATTGGTTTAAATCGTTGACTATAAGCTCAATAACATCTTTAAAGTTATAGGAGGTGGCTTCAACCATGCTTACCGCATAATCACGCTGCAACATACTTGTATTACTGTAATGCTTGTTTATGGGTTGGGTGGTTTTTTCAGAATCAAAAGCGTTTCTTAAAACTACTTCCCCATCCTTCTTCAATTTATAGGATACCGATACTTTTGAAACTGCGGGCCCGGCATTGTCGGAATAGGAATAACCATACACATACAGGAGCATGTAAAAGAACCCGCTGCTCCTGTAAGGGCCTTGAGTATCCACTTTGTCAATGGAAAGCTCCAATTGGTAGGTTGGGTTTTTTAAAGTATCTACCAGAAATATACCGGATCTGTTTATTTCTTCGGTCAACGAACTATGCAGAAAGGTGGGGATATCCTCCTCAATCATTGATTTTCCCTGGATACAGTTATTCTGGGAGTTCCAGATATAAACAAAAACCAACGGGATAAACCATCCTTTTTGCCTTATAACCTGGGTATTTGGGTACATCACGTCTGAATTGAAATAAATAGTGTCAATTGACAATGTGGTGCCCAACTTTTCATCAACAATCTTTGAATCTTTTAAATAGGCCATAGAAAAACTGTTGACATCCATATTTTTTTGGATGGTTTTGGTTGAGGTGCAGCCAGTAAAAAACACCAAACCAATAAATAGAAAAATGATTAATTTATTCATACTATCAGAGATATTTAATGTATTTAATCCGGTTGTGTATTAGTTCCTTATAAGTTTCCGATGCGGTCATGTCCAATGCACTTTGGTAGTAATTAATAATGAGCCTGTAGTCCTTTTTATCGGCCAAAAGTTCGAAAAAACAGTCGGCAATTAACAGTTGCTTTAAAAAGTTGTACCGCTTGTCTTCAAACCTATTCAAATAAAAAAGGGACTGCGAATAGTTTTTTTGCGAAAAATAATAAAGCCCCTTGATTAAATTATTGATATGTAATGTAGTATCGCAATTGGCAAGGTATTTTTCCATCCAACGGGTTTTATTCTTTTTCAACATAAATGTAAACTTTGCCAAAAGGGCCTCCTGATCATTGGTTTCAAAAATGGTTTTAAAATTTTTATCCATAAAAGGGACAACAATATGCCTGCGCAGGGTCACATCTTTACCGTTCAGGTTGCGCATGATGTAATCCGATTCGGAAATTAACCAGTAATCGGTATTTTGACCAATACGGGCAAAGGTTTGAAGCGATATAAGAATTCCGGCCAAAATAAAAAAATGCTTTTGCATATACCTGATTTAAGATTTAATTTCCTGATAATTAACTATAATAATTTGTCGGTTTATGTTTTAATAACTCTAAATAACGGTTATTATTGGCGTAAAAATAGATATAAAAAAGTAAAACACAAAAAACTGGTCATAGATTTGGTGTTTGTAAAACCCCGGTTTTTTCATCATCCTGATGCGGAATACCTCTCCATGTATTCCATTAGGTTTTCTATCTTTGCAAAAATAGGTAATTGAAGATGCAAAAACCAGAACTATTGGTACCCGTTGGGAATGTAGAGTCTTTTTACGCGGCGTTGAAAGGTGGAGCCAACGCGGTGTATCTGGGAACAAAGCACTTCAATGCCCGCGAACGTGCAGCGAATTTCAGCCTAACCCAATTGCTGCAAATTATTGACGAGGCGCAAAAAAATCATGTGAAAGTTTACATCACGCTGAATACGGTCATCAAAAACCATGAGTTGGATGAACTGCTTGATATTTTATGGTTTCTATCAAAAACAAAAGTTTCAGCTATTATAGTCCAGGACTGGGGCACATTTTATTTGACCCGGAGGTTCTTTCCCCACCTGACGATTCATGCCAGTACGCAAATGGCCAATCATAATTCGGCTGGTACCGGTTTCAGCAAAAAAATGGGGTTTGCACGTGTCATCCTTTCCAGGGAACTTACCGGGAGCGAGTTGGAAGCCATCCAGGAAAATACACCTATCGAAACTGAAATATTTGTACATGGAGCCCTTTGCTATTCTTTTTCGGGGATGTGCCTTTTCAGCAGTTATTTGGGTGGCGCCGGGGCAAACCGTGGTTTATGCGCACAACCCTGCCGGAGGTTTTACAAAAATGACCATTCCGAACGGTTGCTTTTCAGCATGAAAGATAATCAACAAATTCAAATGGTACCAAAGCTGATGGAAATGGGCATCGCCTCCCTGAAGATTGAAGGCCGGTTAAAATCGGCTGAATACGTGCACCATGTAACCCGGGCGTACCGCATGGTAATTGACGATCTTTCAAAAATGGATGAAGCATTCCACTTGCTGGAATCGGATTTGGGCAGGGAGAAGACCCAATGGTTTATGGCCAAGCAGCATCAAACCCCCTTGACAACCTATGCCGGAACCGGAAAACCCATCGGGCGTGTCGTTGCTGTCCAGAAAAACCAAGCCACTATTTGGTCACCGGATCCTTTAAAAGCTGGAAACCGTATCAGGATCCGGGCCCAGGACGATAGCGAACCGGTGACCATTACACTGAACCATTTTGTAAAAACGGATGAGAATTCTTACGTTATTGCCACAGATAACACCAGCCTAAAACCTGGTGACGAAGTGACGTTAATCAGCACTGGCGATAACCGGTTCCCCTCAAAATTAAAGGGGGATGCGCCTAAATTGATTCCCCCGATACCACAAAATTTAAAATCGGAAATTTTCTCAAAAATAAAAAGCCCAAGGGGAATTGGCAAAGAAACCCTGTTTTTGCGTATCAACAACCTGGAATGGCTGCCCATGATTAGTTTCGAATATATCAACCACCTGATCATTCAATTGACCAAAACAGAGTTTGCCCATTTCGATTTTTCACTGCCAATCCTAAATGAAGATGCTTCTAAAATCTGGATTGAACTGCCTAGGTTTATCCCTGAAAAAGATATTGATTTTTATAAAGAAATACTCGCCGGTTTTTCAAAACATGGCTTGAACCATTTCTCAATCAGCCATTTATCGCAAAAAGAGCTGTTACCCGAAGGGGCTGTCTTTGGAACCAACGAAAATGTATATTGTTACAATGATGCAGCAGCCAACCTCATTATCGGCGAAAAAGCAACCTGGATAACCAGCCCTTTTGAAAACGATATGGAAAACCTTTTTGCCGGAAACTGCCGGAACATCTTGATTCCCATGTTTTATTATCCCAGGTTGTTCTATTCGCGGCAACCGGTTAAGCTCGAAAACAATAATTTTAGTGACGATAAAAACAAGTACCGGGTTTTTATCCGAAATGGAATGACTGTAGTGGTGCCACAAATTCCGGTTTCCTTGCTTCAGTACAAAACAAAATTGACCCAACAAGGATTCCATCAATTTTTATTGGATTTAAGTTTTGAAGAACCATCGAAAAATACTTTGAAAAAAGTGGTCACAAAACTCAAACGCTCCGAAGCGGCACAACCCTCCACCACCTTTAATTTCAAATTAGGGATGCGGTAAAACCTGATCCTAAAAAATCTATCCAGACCAACATTGGGGTTACTGGTTTTTGGTTCCTTTAAATATCTTTATAGGTACGGCTTTCAGGTATAAAATGCTGGTAATGCCTAATCCCAACCCATACAAAAATTCCAATAACCAAACCACTTCAATTCGTGTATTACCAAAATGGGTTAATGCATACACCCCGCTCAAATAAAAACAGATAACCACAATCTCGATAACTAGGGAGATGTTTGTTCTTCCTGTTCCTGCCACTGCCTGAAACAGAATAATCCCGAAAGCAAGGGTAAAACTTGCAGCTAAAATCACGTAAAGTGCAGGAAGTGCCTTCTCGATAATGATGTCATCGGAGGTGTACAAATGGAGTATCTCCGTTGAAAAAAGTAAGGTAATAGATGCCAAAACCCCTATAAAAACAAATGACAAACCTAACGCCTTTTTTATGATGGGAACCATCCAGGTGGATTCCCCTTTGCCAATGGAATAACTTACCAAGGTATTGGTGGCCGATGCAAACCCAAAGATGGGAACCAATATCAATAAATAAATACTCCGTATGATGTTTGAAATAGCCAGAGGCGTTTCACCCATCTTTTCAACAAAAAGGAAAAAAATAAACCATGCCGAAAAAGATACAAAGTGTTGGAGCATGGTAGGCGTTGAAATCCGGAAGATGGTTTTAAAGAGGGGAACCTCGAAGGAAGGTTTCCCAACGCCGATCAATTTTTTTGATTCAGCATTTTGACCGGTGTAATAAATAAAAATAAACAGAGCTACAAATTCGGCAATTACCGATGCCAGTGCTGCCCCCTCAATCCCCATATTTGGAAATGGTCCTTTACCAAAAATGAGAAAATAATCTAAAACGAAGTTCACCAATGCCATAATTACAGTGGTGATGCTAATGATTTTTGTTTTGGCTATTCCAATATAAAATGCCCTGAAATTCATATTCATAAATGCAGCAAAAATGCCATAAATCCGGATATCCAGAAATTTCAGGCTTTCGCGGGTAACATCGGCCGATTGGAGCATGGAACCAAAAAGCTGGTGCGAATAAAAATGTAAGGCGATAAAAATGCTACTTGTCAATAACAAAAGAACCAAAAACGAATGGTTCACTATTTTCTGAATATCTTTTAAGTTTCCTTCGCCCAATTTGCGGGCAATCAGAATCTGGACTCCAAGGGCAAACCCCCATCCCAGCATGACAATTGCTAGGTAGAAAATACTCCCAATGGCTGCTGCCGCCAACGGTATTTCTCCCAATTGGCCCACAAAAGCGGTATCCACAACTGTAAGAAGATCCTGGGCCAGATTCCCGATGATGATAGGATAAGCTATCCGCCAAATATTTTTATAGGAATAGGTTTCGCCTATCATGCACATATGATTGTTAGATTGTTGGTTTTATGGAAATTATAAAAAGAGGGGTCAGAACCAACTTTGACCTGGTTCTGGTTCCGCTTAAAGCTTAACTTATTCCGTTTTCAGGGGTCTCAGATAATCTTCAAAATAATCAGTCACCTTTTGCATCAAATGTATCCGGTCATACCCGCGTACATTGTGTTCGGCTCTCGGGTACACAAAATAATCCACAGGAATCTGGTTTTTAATGCATTCATTTAAAAATTGCTGGCTATTTTGCCATACCACCGTGTTATCCATGGCACCATGAATAATCATCAGTTTTCCTTTTAAATTTTTGGCACGGGGCAACAATGAAGTAAACAAGTATCCTTCAGGGTTCTGTTCCGGTGTATCCATATACCGCTCGCCATACATCACTTCGTAGTATTTCCAGTCAATCACAGGTCCGCCGGCAACGCCCACTTTGAACAGTTCCGGGTAATTTACCATCAGCGAACTGGTCATAAATCCGCCATAGCTCCATCCGTGCAAACCTATCCGGGTCATATCAACAAAACCGAGCGATTTCATGAATTGAATCCCTTGCAACTGATCTTTCATTTCATGAACGCCACATTGACGGTGGATGACATTCTCAAATGCCAAACCCCGGTTAGCCGAGCCCCGGTTATCGATGGTAAACATCACGTAACCTTTTTGCGCCATTAAATATTCCCACAAACGGGCTCCACCCAACCAGCTATTTTCTACCAGTTGCGCGTGAGGTCCGCCATACACATAAACAACGGCTGGATATTTTGCAGTTGAATCAAAATTTATGGGCTTTATCATGCGGTAATATAAATCGGTAATCCCATCAGCCGCTTTCAGGGTTCCTAGAACCATTTCAGGCATGTTGAACCGCTTCAACGGGTTTTCATCTGTCAACACATTTCGTAACAGCTTCCCATTCGAAGAATACACATCAATGCGTGAAGGAACTGTGGTGCTTGAAAAAAGATCAATAAAATACGATTCCGTCGGATCTATAATGGGTTGGTGCGTACCTGCCTGATTGGTCAGCCTTGTTTTTTTCCCTGAATTGATTTCCACTCTGTAAAGTTGCCGTTCCAAAGGACCTGCTTCGGTTGAGGTGAAAAAGATATTCTTTTTACCCACTTTTAACACATTGATTACCTCAAAAGCGCCCATGGTTAATTGCTTCAATAAACGGCCATCGGTATTACAAAGGTAAAGATGGTTGAACCCATCTCTCCGTGATTGATAAATGAATTGATTATTCTGTTCAGGTACAAATGTAATCGGGAAAGAGGGTTCCACGTATTTGTCATTTTTTTCTTCAAACAATGTTGCCTGTAAATTTCCATCGGCAACCTGGTATTTGTTCATTTTCATGTGGTTCTGATCGCGGTTAAGTACCTGGATATAAATGAAAGTTTCTTCGGGATCCCACGAAATGTTCGTCAGGTATTTTTCACTAGTTATATCTTCTTTTTCAATAAAAAGAGTGATTTTGTTTTCGATACAATACACACCCAGGCTGATATGTTCACTGGCCATACCCGCCATTGGGTATTTAATATTGCTCAGTTCAGCTTCGCGGGCAGTCACATCTACCAATGGATAGTCCGCAACTTTTCGTTCATCTTTCCGGTAAAAGGCAATATAGGTCCCTTTGGGCGACCAAAAAATCCCTCCACTAATTCCAAATTCATTCCGGCTTACTGTTTGTCCACAAACAATGCCTTTATCGGTTTCTTGGGTAACCGGTATGAGCTGGTTGTCCGTTCCCATCAGGTAAAGATTGTTGCCAATGGTAAATGCAATCTGCTTTTTTTGAAAATTGACCACGCTATTTTCCGCCTTTTGAGGCAATTTTATGGAACAGGTAATTTTACCTTCTTTTAAATGATAAACCAACCAGCTTGCACCACAATAAAAAGAAAATTCTGTGGCCGATTCCCATTGAATGGCAGGAAACGTAGCCAGGGAATCGAACCCGGCACGTTGGACAGATTCATTGAGTTTTGCGAGTGTAACAAGTTTTATAGAGTCGGAGTTTGAAACCGATTGTTGGTAAAGAACTTGTTTGTCCTGAAAGGTAAAAGTATGCGAGTTCCCTTGCCATTGGGCATTCCATAAGGTTTTGGGATACAGTTCGCGCCATTGACCAATCACCGCCTCCTGCATGGTGAATACATCGGTTTGTGCATAATTGCCCAACAAAATCAAACAAAGGAATACGAAAAGAAAAATACGTTTCATAAAGTTATTAATTTAAAATACATGTTATCAGTAAGTTATAAATAGCATATCTCAAAGACCTCAAATATACAATTCCTAAATATATCCGTGGTATAAAAGCAATTATTTTTTAAAGCAAGTACACTTTCCGACATTTTTATGCAGATTTGGTTCCAGAAGGGTTCATAACTTTGAGAATTCATAAATTTTTCATTACTTGCAATTAAAATAAGCAACCCAAAGGCCTGTAACATGAAAGTTAAAACGTATCGTTTAAGTTTGGTTTTGATGGTGAGCGTGGCACTGATTTCGTGCAACCAAGATAAAAAACCAACCCAAAGTAAACTGGACAAAGATCTTGAAGTAGAATTAGATACTACCAGTAAGATGATCAAATTCGAGAACTCGCTGTTTAGTTTGCCATCCCCATATCAATTGTCGATTTTAATTAAAGATATTGGCAGTGACTACAATTCCGAACTTTTGAATCCCACCGAGAATCATAAAAACTACACCAACCTTTTTAAAAAATCCGTCAATTTAGGTATCTATGGAGCTGATTTGGCTTATTTGAATATTTACAAACAATCGCCATCAGCCATCAGCTATTTTTCGGTGATAAAAATCCTTTCGCAGGATCTGGGGTTGTCGGCGGCTATTAGCCCAAGCATTATGGAACGCATTGAAAACAATGTTGATAATCAGGATAGTTTGTTGTTTATCATGTCGAGCCTGTATCGCGATGTTGATTTTTATTTAAAAGAAAACCGCAGGCAACGCGAAGGTGGACTGGTTTTGGCCGGGGGCTGGATTGAAGCTATGCATTTTTTAACCAAACTTTCGCTGGAAACAAAAAATGATTTGTTGATTCAGAGGGTGGGTGAAAACAAACAGCCCCTCGAAAACCTGATCAAAATATTGTCGCCTTATTACAACGAATCAGAAGATATCAAAGCATTGATAGATAGTTTGATTGACTTAGCGTATGAATTCGACGCCGTTGAAACAACATATGAATATAAAAAGCCGAACACAATACCTGAGAGCCGGTTAACCAAGGTTCATTCCGTAACAAAAATCGTGGTTTCGAACCAAGTGCTGCAAATCATCGATACTAAGATTTCCAAAATCCGGGATTTACTTATCAAATAAATGACGAAACATGAAAAAGCTTTTTAATATATTACCAATTTTGATGATAGCTACCCTAGGTAGTTTTAGCTCCCTGGCCCAGATCGACTCAACCATGAGGTTGTGCCAATCGCACATGAACCTCCCGTTTATTTCCGATGGCCAATCCTATACCGCACTTTTAAATGAGGACGAGGTCGCCGAATTTTATGCAACATTTTATGGAGGGAGTTTATACCGGTTGGTGGCTTACACCGGAAATTCCGAAGGCAACCTGGTTTTCTCAGTGTATGACCAGGAACGGAACCTCCTTTTTTCCAACAGCGATTTCCAAAACTTCCCTTATTGGGATTTTGAGTTTGATTATACCATGGATTGTATCATTGAAGCAAAACTTGATTCAAAAGAAACAGCCTCAGGAATGGCTGTTCTGTTGATAGGATTTAAGCAATAAGCGCTTTACTTAACCTTCCCAAATTATGAGCGAAAGGATATTAAAAGCTTTGATGCAACTATTTGCCATAATTGCGGGTCCAAGAACTTCAAACCGGATAGGCCGGAACATTGTTGAATCCTTCCTAAAACAACAGCTCAACGAGGATATTTACGACGAATACCTCAAACTCTTCGATGGTTTTTATGCCCTGTATCAAAAAAAGCAGATACAAGAAGGGAAAAAGGAGAAGAGCCTGTCGCTCAGCTCCGTGAAAGTGCTGAAAATATGTACCCAAATTAATGAAGAACTTGATCTTCGGCAAAAAGTAGTGGTACTAATCCGGCTACTCGAATTTATTAAAGCCGATGTCGAAATATCAGAACAGGAACTGACCTTTGTTTTAACTGTTTCCGAAATCTTCCATTTTCAGGTCTCCGACTTTGAATTATTAAAAGAATATGTACTGAGTCCCGATCAAAAGATGCCCCAATCGGCGGAAATGTTGTTGATTGATGGTTCTAAAACTACAACCAACCCAAATGTCCGGCACCTGTATCAGGAATCTTTCGACGATCATATTTGGGTGATGCACTTCGCGGCTGCCGATATGTACATGGCCCGATGCTTTGGCCACCACGAGGTGTACTTGAATGGCCAACTTATTATCAACGATCGGGTTTACATTCTAACCCAGGGTTCGGCCCTTCGCGATTCGAAGATGAAGCCGATTTATTATTCTGACATCATCAGTACCTACTATATCAACGAGTTTTCCGAAAAGGTTGAGTTTTCAGCTTTGGGTGTTGAATATGAATTTAAAGGGGGAATCAAAGGGCTTAACCAAATCAATTTTGTCGAAGAATCGGGCAGTTTGATTGGGATTATGGGAGCCAGCGGTGCCGGCAAATCCACCTTGCTCAATGTATTAAATGGCAGCTACATACCCTCCACAGGAAAAGTCACTATCAATGGGGTGGATATTCATCGCGATAAAGAGAAAGTTAAAGGGCTTATCGGATATGTGTCGCAGGACGATCTCCTTATTGAGGAATTGACCGTTTACCAAAACCTGTATTACAATGCCAAACTTTGTTTCGGCAACCTTTCAGAATTCCAGATAAACCTGAAAGTTTACCGAATGCTCCGGAGCCTTGGACTATTCGAAATTAAGGGGATGGTAGTCGGTAACCCATTAAATAAAAAAATCAGCGGGGGGCAACGGAAAAGGCTGAACATAGCCCTGGAGCTGATCCGTGAACCATCCATCCTATTCCTGGATGAACCTACTTCCGGACTTTCGTCACGCGACTCTGAAAACATCATGGACCTTTTAAAAGAATTAGCGCTAAAAGGAAAGCTAATCTTTTCGGTAATCCACCAACCATCGTCCGACATATTTAAAATGTTCGATAAGCTCTTTATTTTAGATAATGGAGGATATTTAATTTATGATGGCAATCCGGTAGATTCCATCATCTATTTTAAATCGAAGGTACACCATGCCAATTGGAACGATAGCGAATGTCGGTTATGTGGGAACGTAAACCCTGAACAGGTTTTCAATATTGTAGATTCAAAAATACTGGACGAGTACGGTAACGTTACACAAAACCGGAAAATTAAACCTCAGGAATGGTTCCGCCATTTTAAAGAGATGCAGGTGTTACCCCAACCCAATTCCCGGTTGACGGAGAACCTCCCTACCAATTTGTTTAAGATTCCCAGCATACTCAAGCAATTCAGCGTTTTTATAACACGCGATGTGCTTTCAAAAATTTCGAACAGGCAATATATAATTATTAACCTTTTGGAAGCGCCCATACTGGCATTCTTATTATCGTTTATTATCCGGTATTACAATTCCAGTGGCGATGGGTATAGCCTTAACGAAAATGCCAACCTTCCAGTTTACATCTTTATGGCAGTAATTGTGGCCATTTTTATTGGGCTATCGGTAAGTGCCGAGGAGATTATCAAAGACAGGAAAATAATTAAACGTGAACGGTTTCTGAACCTGAGCCGGACCAGCTATCTTTTTTCAAAGATGCTGATTCTGTTTGTGCTCTCTGCCTTTCAGGCTTTTTTGTTTGTGATCATTGGCAACAGTATCATGGGTCTTCATGGAATGTATTTTTATTATTGGCTGATGCTTTTTAGTGCATGGTTTTTTGCCTGTCTACTAGGATTGAATATCTCCGACACGTTCGATACTGTTGTTACCATTTACATTTTGATTCCATTTTTGGTGATTCCGCAGCTGATCCTAAGCGGGGTTATTGTCTCCTTCGATAAATTAAACCCGGTTATTTCCTCCCCCTCAAAAATCCCGTGGTATGGCGAAATCATTACTGCTCGCTGGGCTTATGAAGCTTTGGCGGTTCATCAATATAAAAATAACGATTACGAGTTGCTCTTTTATGGTTACGATAAAGCCATGAGCAATGCTGATTATAAAAAGAACTACTGGGTAAAAACACTTATGAATAAAGTGGCCTATTGCCGCAGGAATTTTGAAAACCCAGTCCGGCAATTAAAAGTTAAAGAGGAATTGCGTTTATTAAAAAATGAATTTGCAAAGGAACTGGCTCAAAACTCTAAAATAAATTTTGAGTATCTTGATCGTTTAGACTATGATCAGCTAGACAAAGAGGTATTAAACAAAGCGGATAGCTACCTCAATCAATTGAATAACTACTATTTAAAACGGTTCAATAAGGCGAATAACCTGAAGGATGAGTTGATCAATTCGTACCAGACATCTGCTCAAGGTAAAGAGGCATTCCTGGCTTTAAAAAGGGACAATACCAATGAAAACCTTACCTCATTTGTCCGGAACACTAACTCACTGGACCGGATTATTGAAGCCGATGGCCAGCTTTACCAAAAGATCGATCCTATTTATTTAGACCCAGACCACAAGCTTGTTCAGGCCCATTTTTATGCCCCCCACAAAATGGTTTTCGGTAAACCTATCGAAACATTTTGGATGAACATGATCGTTATCTGGTGTTTCAATATCCTGCTTTATTTCTTATTGCATTTCCGGATTCTGCGCAAAGCCTTGATCTTTTTTAGCGATGTAAACGATTCTTTGTTCACCAGAAGAAACAAAAAAGGCTATTAATACTAATAGCCTTGAATTATCGTCAATAGATAATCTTACTCTGTAATCTCAACCATTTTAAATGGGATTTTGATAATCGATTGATAGTCTTCGCCGGCTTCAAGCATATCCTCATCATCTTCCTCATAGTGCCAGTTAATTACTACTTCGTTTCCACTTTTGTAAATTGCCTCCAGTTTTTTGAACACATCCAAGATACATTTCGAACTACTGGTATTAAAGTATTCAAGTTGAATATTTACTTCAGTTAATTGGGCTGGTTTCGAGAGGTATGCTTCCAACCAATCTACTAAAGGTTTGTAAAACTCGATAGAATTTTCAGGTATCGACCGACCTTTAATCTCAATTTTACCTTTTTCATTATCGAAATGAACCGTTGGTGTTTTTGGCGTTCCTGCTATTGAAATTGGTTCCATATGATTCTGATATTTAATTATTCTACAATATTAACATTTAAACTGAAAAAATAATAATTATCGTTATAATTATAAAAATTAAAATCCAATTTACTTCCCGATTTTCTGGCTATATCAACCATCCCTAAACCGCCACCTCCTTTATCAGAGAACTCTTGGTTATCCAAAATATCTTTGTACATCACTTTCAGCTCTTCTTTATCTAACTCATTGATGTGGCTCAGGTGTTTGGTCAAAAAGTCTTTTTGTTTGTCATTAACAAAGTTACCAGTTATTACGTGATAACCAACACTATTCTTACTTAAAATACAAACAGCATATTTGCCTTGTACATCTTTTGTGGGATCGCTTGGTAGTTCTGAAGAGTGATGGTAAAGGTTTTGTAAGGCTTCAACAAGCACGTTGTAAATCTTTTTTTTTGCTTTTGAATCTTCCAGTTTCGATTCAATGACTTCTAAAGTATCCGTAATGAGAGTTCGGGAGACCTCGCCTTTAAAGAGAAATAGTATGTTTTCACTGCTATGTTTCGTCAGCCATTCCTTTAAGTCGAAGGTCATAGTCTTTCTTTCATGTATAGGTTTATCCTCACAAATATAAAAAAAAAATATAAATTCATTCAATTTTTAATTTTCTATACATATTGTGTTTATTTGGCAGTTCATTTTAATGTAACAATTCCTATGATTTACACTTTGGGCGAAACAGTTTTAGATATCATTATCAAGTCGATGGATAAGGTCCAAATGCGTCCGGGCGGTTCAATGTTGAATACAGCAGTCTCTTTGGGCAGGTTAGGCTTGTCTGTAGAACATATTTCTGTTCTCTCTACGGATCAGGCAGCAGCGTTGCTTATCGGCTTTTTAAAAGAAAATGGGGTGGGCTCTCAATTTATGTATCAGGATGCAAGCCTGAAGACCAACCTGGCATTGGCCTTTCTTGATGAAAAAAACAATGCCCATTATAGCTTTTATAAGAATAAATCCCCTAAAACACCTGAAATTCCATTGCCCGATCCAATAAAAAATGACTTCATCCTGTTTGGTTCTTTTTTTAGTTTGAATGCCGAAATACATCCACAGGTTATGAATTGGCTTCAGCAAGCCAAACAAAACAATGCGCTGATCCTATATGACCCAAATTTTAGGAAACCGCACCTCCCGCAGCTTACATCGTTGATGTCCTTGATTGAACAAAACCTTGAAATGGCCGATATCATTAAAGCCTCCGATGAAGATTTGGAAAATATTTTGGGTGTTCAAGGAGTAGATAAAGCATGGGAAAAAATGCAGGCCTACCATCCGAAAGGATTGATTTATACCATGGGAAAAGACGGTGCCTGGTTGGTAACGCCTGAACACCGGGTTTTTGTTGGGGCAAAAAACATCAAACCGGTTAGTACCATCGGTGCCGGGGATACCTTTTCAGCCGGTATTCTTTTTTATATGCAATTGATGCTGGAGAGGCAGACAAAAGTAGAACAATTCTCGGACAGCCACTGGAAAACCTGTTTGCAGCTAGCCAATGAGTTTGCTGCCCAAACCTGTCAGTCATACGACAACTATCTTTCCGTTGATTACGCGAAAAATATCAGCCATGTACAGTAAAGAAGAAGTCTAGATTTTAAATCGTGATTTTTGGGAGTCGTTCCACAATTACACCGCTTTTTATAGCCGAAAAGTAGGTAAACCCATCCATTGGATGCTTTATAAAACTGGAATTAAGGGGTTGGAGTTAAAATTCGATGTCGATACCAAACAGGTTTCAGTCATTTTGGAGGTAAACCCCAGGAACGAAGAAAAAAGGTTTGACTATTTTGTGGAATTGGATAAATACCGGAATATCATCAATCAAGGATTCGGACTGTCATTGGTTTGGGAGGAACAGGTAAAATTGGCAGATGGCAAAACAGTAACCCGGATTTATAAGTCGCTCCAAGGCTGTAACTATCACAATCGGAACCATTGGAATACGATTTTTCATTTTATAGCCACAAACATGTACCAGTTGCAAAACAATCTATCGGACATTTTGCCAGTTTTAAAAGAAAACTTGAAGTAATAAAATTAGATGACAAAAAAAAAGCAGCCTTTTGAGACTGCCCCCTTTTCATCCGTAAATAATCTTTAAGTTAAGGTAGGAAGCTTGCCCCGATTCATCGGGGGAACACCCCATGCTAATATTTATCACTGTTTTCGTAGCAAACTACATGGGGGTTTCAAATCAATTAATTCTAACTATGAAGTTCTGCCAAATACCTTTCGGTATCTAACGCGGCCATACAACCGGTACCAGCTGCTGTAATTGCCTGACGATACACATGATCCTGAACATCGCCGCAGGCAAATACCCCTTTTACATTGGTATGTGTCGATCCGGGTTTGGTAACGATATAACCGGTTTCGTCGGTTTCCAAAAAAGGTTTAAATACTTCGGAATTTGGGGTGTGGCCAATGGCCAGGAAGAAACCGTCGATTTTAATCGCCACCTCTTTTTCATCAGAAGTTCCTTGTTTTTTGATCAAACGGGCACCTTCAACTACGCCATCGCCAAACAGTTCTTTGGTTTGATGCTCAAAAAGCACCTCAATATTTTTAGTATTGAAGACCCGTTGCTGCATTGCTTTGGATGCCCGTAAAAAATCTTTACGTACAATCAAATAAACCTTGTTGCACAAACCTGCCAAATAGGTGGCTTCTTCGCAGGCAGTATCGCCGCCGCCCACTACAGCCACATCTTTTCCCCGATAGAAGAACCCATCACAGGTGGCACAGGCGGAAACACCGCCACCCCGGTATTTTTCTTCCGAAGGGATTCCTAAATATTTGGCGGTAGCCCCCGTGGCAATAATAACAGCATCGGCAGTAAACAACTTGCTGTCGTCAACAATTACTTTGTGTACCGGGCCTGTAAAATCAACTTTGGTTACAGTCCCCCAGCGGATTTCGGTTCCAAAACGTTCGGCCTGTTTTTTCAAATCCTCCATTAAAGCAGTACCGTCGGTTCCTTCGGGGTAACCCGGAAAGTTTTCTACCTCGGTGGTTGTGGTTAATTGGCCACCGGCCTGCATGCCTTGAACCATCACAGGTTTTAGGTTGGCACGGGCCGCGTAAATGGCGGCAGTATAACCGGCGGGTCCTGAGCCAATAATCAAACACTTTACATGTTCGGCATCTTTTCCTTCGACCGAAGCGTCATTCGGTTGATTCTTTGTAACATCCATCTTTTTAAAAAAATCCATACTATTTATTTTTATCTGTTTTTTTGTTTTAAAAGTTCAAAATTAAGGAATTATTTGGTGTCGTTTTACCATTCCGCGGGCTGCATTTCAAATTACATTCCAAAAATGGTTTGGTACGGATTTGTCAGTTTACGAAATGCAGATACAAATGAAGTTTCTCTTTTGCCATAGCTACCGGTTTATGTTTTACATGATTCATATAATCATATAGTTAACTGATTAGGTATTTGAAATAAATAGATGAAACTGACCTTGTTTTCATGGCAGTATCGTTTTTTTGTATGTAGGTATAAAAAATATTGATGGCATAGAAATTCATGAATTCAAGGTTAACAGTCGGAATGGTACTATCATTCCCCGGATTTAGGGAGAAATGATGTGATTTGAACATTGAATTTAACAGTCATTTGGGCTCTGTTAATCGGTAAATATTAGATACACAGACGTGTAATAAAATTAAATTAAATGATTGCAGTTTTCGATTCGTTTACTAAATTTGCACTTCCAATAAGCGGGGTGTGGCGCAGTTGGCTAGCGTACTAGCATGGGGTGCTAGTGGTCGTCCGTTCGAGTCGGATCACCCCGACAAAATGGGTTTCAACCCATATCATAAGCCTGCAAATTATATGATTTGCAGGCTTTTCCATTTTTTGTAAATCAATACGAATTGAACAGTTTCAGTGTAAATGAGAACTAAACGGTGAACCAAATTAAAGTTTAATTTAGTTCACCAGAAACGATGCAAAATACATCAAATCAACACAATGTATCGTTTCATTTAGTCTTGTTTGAATGGGTTTGGTGGTCTTTTTCGGAATGAGTTCCGGTGAACCGAATCAATTTAAAACAAAAACTCAAAAGCTGAATTGTCATGAGAACAAACAACACCTTCGGTGTGCAGTTTATAAGCCGCACCAACAAAGCCAAAAATGGCTTACTTCCTATTTATGCTCGTATTTCTGTCGATGGTCGCCGTGTTGAAGTATCCTTAAAAAGGTTTATCCATCCCGACAATTGGAACGATGCAAAAGGTTCTGCTAAGGGCAAAAGCGAAGAAATCCGAAACCTCAACACCTATTTAGAACAAATCCGTAGCCAGTTAACCGAATGTTACCAGGAACTAACTGTAAAGAAAAAACTGGTTACAGCTGTATCTATTAAAAATCTCTTTTGCGGCTTTGAGGAAAAGGAACATTCGTTAATGTCACTTTTTGACTACCACAATACTGAAATGAGAACTACTTTAGAATGGGGGACTTTAAAAAACTATTTCACCACACGGCGCTATGTCGAAGAATACCTGAAAGCCCACCTCAAAACATCCGATGTTTTCCTGTCGCAATTAAATTACAGGTTTCTCAACGAGTTTGAACGTTTTATGAAAGCTTACGTTCCAAAGGACCAAAAACTACCTTGCGGACAAAATACCATAATGAAACACATCGAGCGGTTGCGTAAAGTGGTAAACATGGCCATCAAAAACGATTGGCTCGACAGAGACCCGTTTCAGAAATTTCAACCAACATTTTTAAAAACCAATCGGCAATTCTTAAATGCGGAAGAACTGGCCGCCATTGAACAAAAAGAATTCAAAAGTCTTCGTTTACAACATGCTAAAGATATGTTTGTCTTTAGCTGTTATACAGGCTTAGCCTATATTGATGTTTATGAACTGACACTCAAAAACCTCTCCTTGGGTATCGATGGTGGATATTGGATTAACACCACACGCCATAAAACTGATATTCCGGTTCGCGTACCTTTGTTGCCACCAGCAATGGCAATCATCGAAAAATATAAAAACAATCCAAGAGTGTTGGAATCTGGCAGATTATTGCCAGTTTATGCCAACCAACTTTTAAACAATTACCTAAAAGAAATTGCTGACTTTTGTGGTATTGAAAAGCCCTTATCCTTTCATATTGCCAGGCATACCTTCGCAACCACAATAACACTTACAAATGGTGTACCTATCGAAACGGTATCAAAACTTTTGGGACATACAAGCATTAAAACTACTCAGATTTATGCAAAAGTAATAGAACAAAAGGTCAGTGATGATATGACGTTTCTTAGAACAAGGCTATTTAAAAGACAGGTAGATAAAGATATTGCATCATAAAAAACAATACGACAATTTGAAGTTATTTCGTAATATCATCAAAATGTACTTGTGCCCATTGTATCATTAATTGAACAGCGGGCATAAGTTCTTTGCCCATATCTGTTAACGAATACTCTACCCGGGGAGGTATTTCTTTATACATTGTTCTTGTTATTAAATGGTCTTCCTCCAATCTTTTCAATGTACTGGAAAATACTTTTTGTGATATGTCAGGAATAGCTAGTTTTAAATCCTTATATCTCATCACTTCACCTGCCTGAAGCGAACACAATATTAATAACGACCATTTGTCACTTATTCGGCTTAAAACATTTCGAATAGGGCATGTAGGATATTGTAGGTCTAATTCTCTCATCTCTTTTCCATTTAAATTTATTCAAAGTTAAAAATCTCTTTTAGAAAGTTATCTCCTTTTTAAGATGTTATATCCCTTTTCAACATATTCAACATTTTTTCTAAAATATGTCATTGTAAAATATTGAAAATGAATAATTCTAACCTAATAGGTAACTTAATAACCTGTTTGCACAGGCTTTCTGGGCTCTCTACTTTTGAATCGTCAAATCATTAAAAAACATAAAAAATGAACGGATTAAATTCTTTAAACGGTTGGGCTGATAACAAAGCTTTTTTTGCCCCACGTAGTGCTCAAGGTTATTTAAATTCTGAGCGAGTGTTTTTCTCTCAATCAGCTGGTGGTTCGTCTTGTGGTTCTGGCGACACTAAACCTCAACCTTCATCTTGCGGTGCAAGCGACCCAAATCCAAAACCTTCATCATGCGGAGCTGGCGACAGTCAACCAAAACCTTCTTCATGTGGAGCTGATGATGATAGCAAACCAAAATCGGCTTGCGGCTCGGCTTGTGGTGCAGGTGGAAAGTAATTGGTTAACAAGTTCCGGTTGGCAATCCGTTGACCGGAACTCCTTTTAAACATTTAAAAAGACGATGAAGATGGAATATTTTGCTTTTCAATGGCATATAACAGACAGTTGTGATCAGCGTTGCCAGCACTGCTATATTTTTTCGGAAAACAACTTTATCAAGTTGAAAGAGATGACGTGGACTGAAATAGAATCGGTTTTCGACAACTGTTTGGATATGTGTGCAAAAGCAAACCGACTTCCATACTTCTATATTACCGGGGGCGACCCTATTTTGCACAGTCGCTTTTGGGATTTGATGTCTCTCTTAAAAACAAACAACATTCCTTTTACCATTTTGGGCAATCCGTTTCATTTGACCGATGGGGTTTGCAAACGGCTCAAAGAGCATGGTTGCGAGCGCTATCAGTTATCAATCGATGGTTTGCGCGAAACCCACGATGCTATACGCAAGCCCGGATCTTTTGATACAACGCTGGAAAAGATTGCATATTTACGCGATGCCGGTATTCGCTGTGCCATTATGACAACCGTATCAGGAACTAATATTGATGAGATCCCTGACATTATTGATTTAGTGGTTGAACATAAAGCCGACATTTTTGCTTTTGCCCGTTATTGTCCCACCAGCTCTGAAAAGAGTACCTATTTAACACCCGAGCGATACAAGGATTTATTGGAGGTTTGCTGGCAAAAGTTCGAAACCTACAAAGAAAGTGAAACGAGCTTTAACCTGAAAGACCACCTTTGGACACTCTTCCTTTATGAAAAAGGGCTTTTTCAGATACCCGAAGGTTTAAAAGATGATGTGGTTTATGATGGCTGTAACTGTTCGAACAGCCATTTGACTATTCTTCCTAAAGGTGAAGTGTTTGCATGTCGGCGTTTCGAAAGCAATGTAGGGAACGTGTTTAACGAAAAACTGATTAACATTTTCACGGGCGATAAAATGAACTATTTCCGGGCTTTCAATAAGTTCGAGAAATGCTCGAAATGCGAATTAAAAAGGTTTTGCCGAGGTTGTCCGGCTGTAGCATACGGTTATACCGGAAACTTTTATGGGACAGACCCACAATGTTGGAAACAAATAGAAAATTAATGCCATGAAAGCAGTTGTATTGCACCACACTGGCACTCCCGATGTTTTGAAAGTAAGCGAAGTCCCGTTACCGTTGGTAAAACCCGGTTGGGTTTTAATGAAGGTAAAAGCGTTCGGACTAAACCGCTCCGAATTGACGATGCGCGAATACGAAGGCAATGCTACCTATATCCAATTGCCCCGGATATTAGGCATTGAATGTGTTGGCGAAGTAGAAGACTGTACCAATACTCATTTCGTGAAAGGCCAAAAGGTTATAGCCCTAATGGGCGGCATGGGTCGCTCGTTTGACGGCAGCTATGCCGAATATACATTAATCCCTGCAAAGAATGTTTTTTCTGTTGATACTGATATGAGTTGGACAGAGCTGGCGGCAATTCCAGAAACATTTTTTACTGCTTATGGCTCGCTATTTCAAAGTTTACAGTTAGTTGCCACCGATGTGCTTTTGATAAGAGGTGGCACAAGTGCAGCAGGTTTGGCAGCTATTCAACTGGCAAAAAGCATTGGAGCTAAAGTATTGGCATCGACCCGGAAAGAATCGAAACGGGAGCTGTTAATCAAACAAGGCGCCGACCATGTATTACTAGAAGATGGTACGTTAGCCAAGCAATTACTAAACATTTATCCCAATGGAATAAATAAAGTGCTTGAACTGATTGGTACTTCAACTCTTTATGAATCCATGAGTTTCCTGAAGATACACGGGATTGTTTGTGTTACAGGCATTCTAAGCAAAAAGGCCACCATCGAAAATTTTTATCCTATAAAGGATATTCCATCGGGAGTTTATCTCACGGGCTTTTCGAGTAACTCGCCAAGTCAGCCATTGATAGATGAGCTGTTTGAACACATAAAGAAATTCAACTTGCATCCGACGATAGCCCGAACCTTTTTACTGGAAGAAATTGCAGATGCGCACCAAATGATGGAAAATAACGAAGCAAATGGGAAGATTGTGATTATAAATAGCTAAATATTAGCTCATTAATAAATTTAAAATTATATGAAAGAGCTTGATTACTTATTGAAAGAACTTATTTCTGAGAATCCTCAGCATAGTCATTACCAAATTCCCAATGACTTAAGCGGGAAACGAAAGCTCTTTCGTATTTTATCCAATATCAGACCTCCCCTGCCTGTATCAAATCTGTTTCTCGAAATGCAGGAAGCTGAATTGAACCGACAGGTTCGGAAAAAAGGAATTGTTGAACTGGTTCAAATTCCTCACACGAAAAAGCATACTAAGATAAAACTTTGGCAAGGCGACATTACCCGTTTGAAAGTCGATGCCGTTGTTAATGCTGCCAATAGTCAAATGCTTGGGTGTTTCTCTCCGCTGCACGGATGTATTGATAATGCTATACATTCTGCAGCAGGGGTTCAATTGCGATTGGAATGTCATGAATTAATGAAGAACCAGGGTGTTGCGGAATCAACCGGAGGTGCAAAGATTACGAAAGGATATAACCTTCCGGCTAAATATGTAATTCATACGGTTGGTCCAATTATTAATAATGATTGCGTAACTATTGAAGATGAGATGTTGCTTGCATCATGTTACCGTTCCTGTTTAACAGTTGCAGAACAAAATAAATTCGAAAGTATAGCATTTTGTTGCATTTCAACAGGCGAATTCCGGTTTCCCAATCAAAGAGCTGCTGAAATTGCTTTAGGTACAGTTTTAAACTTTTTCGAAGAAAACCAAAAATCGAACATCAGTACTGTTGTTTTTAATGTGTTCAAAGATTTAGATTATGCCATTTATCGCCAATTATTACAAAAAGGAGAAAGATGAACCATGGGTATGCACAACGAATAGAACAGGCAAGAAATGCCATTAAAAATACCGATTATGTGATCGTTGGAGCCGGAGCAGGATTGTCCGACGCTGCCGGGCTAAAATACAGCGGTAGCAGATTTACAGATAATTTCCGGCCTTTTATAGAAAAATACAAGTTTACCGATTTGTACACATCTAGCTTTTACCCTTTTAAAACCGAAGAAGAACGCTGGGCATACTGGGCAAAGCACATCAGTTTGAACCGATACGAAACGCCTGCTACACCGCTTTACAAAGATGTATTCCAATTGATTAGAGATAAGGATTATTTTGTTATAACCACAAATGTCGAAAGCCAGTTTTATAAAGCTGGTTTTAAGCCGGAGAAAATATTTGCAGTTCAGGGAGATTATGGGCTGTTGCAATGCGCAAATGCCTGTCATAATAGACTTTATGATAATGAGAAACTGGTAGCCCAGATGCTCGCACAAACTTCCGATTGTAAGATACCAACCAACTTAGTTCCGCATTGCCCGGTTTGTGGTGCAAATATGGAGGTTAACCTAAGAAAAGACGATTGTTTTGTTGAAGATGAAAATTGGAAGATAGCCGACAAGCGTTACAATAGATTTATTACCAATGCCGTTTGTGGTAACTTAGTATTGCTTGAATTGGGTGTAGGTTTTAATACACCTGTCATCATTCGTTATCCTTTTGAACAAATAACGTTTCAAAACAAACACGTAACGCTGATACGGATAAATACACAACATGCTTTTGGCCCTGCCGAAAACACCTCAAAATCCATTTTATTTAGCGAAGATATGTCTAGAACAATCAACGAATTAAACAATATAAAATGCACGACATTTGGAATCCCTGGCATGGTTGCATTAAAATAAGCGAAGGTTGCCAGCATTGTTACATGTATTTTTTAGACCGGGTTCGCAACAAAAACGGAGCAGAAATATATCGGACACAATCCGGGTTTACCTATCCTTTGCAAAAGAACAAAGCGGGTAATTATAAAATCAAAAGTGGCGAACTGATAAGGGTTTGCATGTCGTCAGATTTCTTTCTAAAAGAAGCCGACAGTTGGCGTAATGAGGCTTGGGCTATGATGAAACAACGTAGCGATGTCAAATTCTTTCTTCTAACCAAACGTCCGGAAAGGGTGGCCGATTGTTTGCCCAAAAACTGGGGTAGCGGATGGGAAAACATCTTCTTTAATGTTACCTGCGAAAATCAAAAACGAGCCGACGAGCGAATCCCTATCCTGTTAGACCTTCCGTTCAAACATAAAGGAATAATGACCGCTCCGCTTATTGGCCCTGTAAGTATTGATAAATATTTAGCATCTGGCCAAATTGAACAAGTTATTGCCGGAGGCGAAAATTACGATGGAGCACGCCCATGTAATTTCGATTGGGTGAAACAACTTCGCAACGAATGCGAAAAACACAACGTAACTTTTTGTTTTATCGAAACAGGCACCAACTTCGTGAAAGATGGAAAGACATATCAAATTCCAAAGAAAATAGTCCAAAGTCAAATGGCTTTTAAATCCGGAATAAATTTCACGGGAAAACCCATTGATTTTAAGCTTACTGATAACTTTGGTTTTCAATTAGATAACAACCTGTTATACCAACCTAAATACAAAAAACAATGCGAAATGTGCGGAAGTAAAGATATTTGCAATGGGTGTAGTAATTGCGGGAGGTGCGAATCGTAAAATGAGCACTTGGTTATAAATTCGTTTACTTGGATGTTTTAAGCATTCACCGTTCATTTTGTTCAAATCGGGTAGAAAAAAGAAACAGATTAGATAAGCCTTAATATCTTTGCTTAAATATACTTAATTGAAACTTCGTACTTTGCAAATCCAAACGTAATTTGCAAAGTACTTGGTATCATAATAAATTTTGTGCTTATGAAACACCCATGTGGTATACCTGTACAAATATGCATGAAAACTAATATGGGTGTTCCATCCGACATTAACTTTAAAATTATTTACGGATGAAATCAAAATACCCAATTAAGAAATTAATCGCACTTAGCATTTGGATAACAACCTTTTTTATATTGTTCGAGGTTACTGTAACTTTAGAACAATATGGAACTGAAGGGCTAAGTCGCGCAATACGAAATTCTTTTATTGCTGCCTTAATATTAATATTGAATGCTTTTATAAATCTGACGTTGCTTTTATATCTGGATAGGAGAATTGTAAAGCATAAGTATAACCACCGGAAAATATACCTAATATCGAGTTATGCTTTTAGTATAATTCTTTATGTTATAATTACCGTAGGATATGCTATCGTAAACCAAGAACCGGTACTTTCTTCAAAATTATTTTATGTAGTTATTCTGTGTCTTTTAGTTAACACTTTAATAATTACTCTTCAAAACAATGTTATGGTGCAGGAAGCAAAAATAAAATCTGATATAGAAAATGCCCAGCTTAAAGTGGCTAATGCCGAAGCCGCGAACCAATTACTCCGGCAGCAAATTCATCCGCACATGTTGTTTAATTCATTAAATACAATTAAATCGTTATACAATCGCAATACCGATGATGCCGATGATTATTTGGCTTATCTGTCGGATTTCCTGAGAGCCTCAATTTTAAATAACAATATTAAGGTTATTCCTTTGGACGATGAATTGAAACTTTGTGAATCCTATCTGTCCATGCAAAAAATACGTTTTGGTGAAGCTTTAACATGGTCCATCTCTGTTTCAAATAATGGTACACATGAAAAAAGTTTTGTTCCATCATTTTCCATTCAACCATTAGTGGAGAATGCAATCAAACACAATGAACTTACAGAAAGGCACCCATTACACATAAGCATTAAGCAGACAAATGACCGTATAAAAGTTTCAAACAAAATTCGCTTGAAAGAATGCACTGAAACTTCCTCCGGGTTTGGTTTAGCGAACCTTGCTGAAAGGTACAAACACATTTCTGACGATGAGGTAATTATTGAAGACGATGGGCGCGTTTTTTCAATAAGTATAAAAATACTAAACAATGAAAATAGTAATCATAGAGGATGAGAAATTTACAGCAGAGGACCTGGCTAAAACAATAATCTCAGTTACGCCGGATGCTGAAATTGCTGCTTTCATATATTCTGTCAGGGATGCGATATCTTATTTCAAGAAAAATGCAGCGCCCGATTTGATATTTAGCGACATACAATTGGGGGACGGGCTTAGTTTCAAAATTTTCAAATCGGTCGACATAGCAGCTCCTGTTATATTTTGTACTGCATTTGATGAATATGCTTTGAATGCTTTTAAAACTAATGGCATTGATTATATATTAAAGCCTTTTACACGTAAAACCATTGCAAATGCAATGGATAAATACCATAATTTGCGGCAATCCTTTTCAGGAAATACTTCACAATATGATGCAGTTCTGGAAGCATTAAAAAACAGGGATGTCCCCAAATCAACCACAATCCTAGTGCACAGTAAAGACAAAATATTGCCAATTAAATTAGATGACATTGCGCTTTTTTATATCGAAAATGAAATGACACATATACTTACGTTCGATAAAAAAAACTATTTTATTAATAAAAAACTTGAAGATTTGGATAAAGTGACAGGCAATAGTTTTTTTCGTGTAAACCGCCAACATCTTATAAACCGGAAAGCTATAGACTATATTTCACATTATTTCTCACGAAAGCTATCGGTAAATATCGTTGTTCCATTTAAAGAGAAAATTATTCCAAGCCTAAGCAAGTCTCAACAATTTTTAAGTTGGCTTGAAAATAACTGATATGGAACAACCCAAGTACAGAGCGTTAAAAGTTAGAATAACTTTATTATTATTGTATAATATTTGCTAATCGCATAAATTTTAACAAACTATTTTCTAGAAAATGAAAACTCGATTTTTAATTCTTCTTTTTATTGCATTCTCTTATATTGTAAATGCTCAATCCTATATATGGATTAGCAGTACAGAAGGTAATACATGGAAACAGTCGTCAATAGACTTACTAAAAACCACAACTGCAACACCCACTATCGAAATAAACGGCGATGAAAATATAACAACATTCAAAGCTTGGGGTACCTGCTTTAACGAACTGGGATGGGATGCACTAAATCAGCTTCCACGTAAGCAACAGGAAACCATATTGAGTCAGCTTTTTTCGCCCGATGGTGATTTGCGCTTTTCAATGGGTCGTTTCTCCATGAATGCCAACGATTATGCCCGTGAATGGTATAGTTGTGATGAGGTGGACGGCGACTTTCAGTTGAAGCATTTTAATATTAACCACGATAAAACGACTTTAATCCCTTATATCAAAGCTGCCCAACAGTACAATCCTAACATGACTTTCTGGATTTCGCCATGGTCGCCACCTTCCTGGATGAAAGTGAACCACTATTATTCGGTTAGCAGTAACGATAAATATAATCAAATGTCTCGACTGTCGGATGTTGCTCTTTATGAAAACAATACTGAAAAAGATTCAACGGTTTTCCCAAATCAATTAGCAGTTAACGATTTTCTTATACAAGACCCTCGCTACCTGAAAACCTATGCGAACTATTTCTGTAAATTTATATCTGCCTATAAAGAACAAGGCATTCCAATTACTATGGCAATGTTTCAGAACGAGTCGTGGAGTTATACAATTTATCCGGGTTGTGCATGGACTGCCGAGGGCATAATTCGTTTCAATACAGAATATTTAGCTCCTGCATTAAAAGAGCAACATCCTAATGTGTCGCTTTACTTAGGCACAATAAATACAAACCGCTATGAAGTTATAGACCAGGTACTTTCTGATTCCCGAATGTCCCAAACTATAAAAGGAGTTGGTTTTCAATGGGAAGGCGGGCAGATTCTGCCTAAAATACGAGCCAAGTATCCTCAATACAAATACGTTCAATCGGAAAGTGAATGTGGTTGGGGTTCGTTCGATTGGAAAGGGGCTGAACATACGTTTAGCCTTATGAGTTATTATTTAGGCAATGGATGCGAAGAATATACGTTCTGGAATTCAATATTATGTGATAATGGTGTTAGCGCCTGGGGTTGGAAACAAAATGCTTTAATTCGCGTTGATTCCAAAACCCAAACAGTAACCTATACACCCGAATATTATGCAGTAAATCACTTTAGCCATTATATAACATCTGGAACTAAAATTTTAGCGTATAAGCAAGACAAGGACGATAAATTACCTTTATTGGTAGTATCTGATACTCGCGGGAAATTTGTTGTTCTTGCTGGTAATTTCAATGAAGAAACTAAAAATATGTCTGTAAAATTAGGAGAACGATATTTGAATGTTACACTTCAACCTCATTCTTTTAATACGTTTCAATTAAAGTAACTTCAAATATTACCTTAACAACCAATTAAGTAATGAGAAACAAATGTTGACATAAAACGCTTCTTCACATTACTTAGTTGGCAGAAACATTTAAAATACTTATATATAAGGTGATAAAAGTTAATTGAAATTTATTTCGATTAACTTTTTTATTTTATGAAACCCTCATGCAAACCCAAATATGTATGAAAAATACATAAGATTCCTTACGGCCATTAAAAGACAAAGCACACATCTGTTTTAATTTCAACACATTGCATCCGTATATTGTTAGGTAAAAAGCTTTACTTCAAAGAATCACTTATTCACTTCCTCTAATTATTCATTCACCTCCTTTATTGCTCAGCTCAATTCCTTATTCATTTTAATGTAGTTAGCAGGTCGGCATCTTTGCACCATAATTAAAAAAATAATTATGAACCGAGTTTTTAAAACAGTTGTCGCTTCCCTTCTGCTAAATACAGTCTATTTGCAGGCCCAGGAAACATATACATTGGAAAAATGTATTGAGTTTAGTTTAACTCACCATGCCTCAATTGAGGTATTTCAAAACAATATACAAATTGCAAAGGAACAGAAAAAACAGGCTGTAAGTAGCTATCTGCTTCAGGCAAACAGTGCATTAAATTTTACCGACAACCTGAAGTTACCTACAACAGTAATACCGGCTGGTCTTTTTGGTCCAAATGAATTAAATGTGCAGCTGGGGCAACAATACAATACCAATGCAACCATCGATATAACCCAGACTATATATGACCAGTCAAAGTTAAACAATGTAAAATCGGGAAGTACAAATGTTAAAATTGCTCAATCTCAGGATAAGCAGAATACAGAACTTCTTATTTATAATACAACCCGGGCATATTTACAGGTACTGATTTATAAAGAATATGAATCGAAAATAATGGGTAATATTCTGGCTTATTCTCAATTATCTAAGATATTGGAACTTCAATTAGGAAAAGGGGTCGCACTTGAAACAGATTTCGAAAGAATTAGAGTAAGCCTAAAATCAGCAGAATATCAATTGGGTGAAGTTATAACACAAAAAAGAAATGCGCTCAATAATTTGAAAAATACAATGGGCTTGCCCCTCGATGCAGAGTTAACTATTATCGATTCTGTTAATTATGAAAAATACGCAAACTTTCCTGATGTAGCAACTTTAGCTCTGGATAGCTTGAGCGATTATTCCATCAATAAGACAAACGTTGAACTTCAAAAAATAAATTTTCAGAATAAAAAAGCAGCCTTTCTGCCTACCGTAACTGCATCAGCTCGTTTTGGCAATCAGGCATACGATGCAACTTTTTCAAAATCATTCGACAAATGGAAAGGTTACTCCTATATCGGCCTTTCGGTTAATTTGCCAATATTTAGCAGTTTAAAGCGTTCAAGCCAGGTTAAGGAAAGTAAACTTGCTTATACGAATGCATGCACAAATCTTAAACTGGTTCAAAAAAATTACCAGCTCCGGTTTCAAAATGCTGAACAAAGCTTGCTGACATCCCATAACAGTTTCCTTAGCAATAAGGATAATCTTGATCTTGCAAAAAAAATATTCGACAAAACAAACCTCAATTATCAAAAAGGAGTTGTGTCATTGACCGATTTCCTGAACGACGATACAGCATATAAAAATGCACAGTTTAATTATCTCAATAGCTTGTTTTCATACATGATCGCCAGGCTTGATTACGAAAAAGCCAAAGGGACTCTTTATTCATTTTATAATCAGCTAAAAAACAATTAAACATATAAAACAATGAAACGTTCGAAAATTCTAATTACGCTTATCGCAATTGCCGTAATTGTTGCAATAGTAGCGACATTAATTAGCAATAAACATAAAATTAATGCAGCCAATCAAATAATTGACCGCTCTCATGTTCCCGTAACTGTTACCACTTTTAAAGTAAACCCGGGTAAAATTCAGACAAGAACAATTTTATCAGCCAAGCTCAAACCAGTTGAAGAAGCTGTTATTAGTGTTCAAGCTCCTGGCTTAATTAGTTACCTCAATATCGATTTTGGAAGTAAAGTACAAAAAGGTCAGGTTGTTGGAGCTATCGATACCAAAATTGCTCAACTAAATCTTAAATCGATAATGTTAACCCGGGATAAACTGAAAGACGATTATGAACGAACTAAAGATTTGTATGGAGGTAAAGCTGCCAGCGAAGTAAATATGATTGCTGCAAAATACAATTACGAAAATACCGCTATCCAATTGGACCAAATAAAACAGCAAATTAATAATGCCAATATTGTTGCCCCAATAAGCGGCATTATCACCAATTGCAACATCAAAGCCGGGGAGTATGTAAATCCGGGTGCCTCAATTGCCTCACTGGTGAACATTTCAAAACTAAAAGCTACCGTATATGTTGACGAAACCGAGGTGTATGCTATTCTTGCAGGCCAGGCGGTCAATGTATCTTCCCCTGTCTTTCCTGACAAAAAATGGGTTGGTAAAGTAGCATATATTAGCCCCTATGGCGACGAAAATCATAATTATCAGGTTGATGTAATACTTAACAATACGCCGGAAATACTTAAAGCAGGCACAAACGTGTCAGTCGAATTCAACGTGGCTCAAAAAGAGAATGTAATTGTAATTCCGAAAAAGGCATTGGTTGTCGATCGCAAAGACCCTTATGTATATACAATAAAAGATGGCGCAGCCCATGGGTGCAATGTAGTAGTTGGTTTATCAGAAGGCAACAATATTGAAATCATCAGTGGGTTATCTGCCGGTGATGAGCTTGTCCTTTCAGGACAGATTAACCTTAGCGAAGGTTCTAAAATAACAATTGTTAAACAATAATATAGCTCCAATATGACAATCGCAGAATTATCAATAAAGCGCCCGTTACTCATCACAGTTGTATTTGTGGTTTTAATCCTATTTGGGGTTTTGAGTTATTTTAGCCTTAACTATGAGCTGCTTCCAAAATTCAATGCTGGAATCATTACAGTAAGAACAACATATGTAGGAGCATCTCCTCAGGATATAGAGTCTAATATTACAAAGCCAATCGAAGATGCGGTTTCCACCGTTGAAGGAGTCGATAACATAACTTCACGCTCTATGTCCGACGTATCCATCATCACTATCAGGTTAAAACCCAGTATCAAAGACCTCACGGCCCAATTGGATATTGAGCGAAAAATAAATCAGATTAAAGCTGTTCTGCCTAAAGACGCAGACGACCCTGTAGTAAATCGTTTCAGCTCCGACCAGTTTCCGGTTATCACCTTTTCAGTTTCCGCATCTATGTCTGATGCCGATTTATTCAATTTAATAGATAAAACCATTCTGCCCGAACTATCTAATATACCAGGGGTAGGCCAGGTTAACGTTGTTGGGGGCACCCCTCGCGAAATAGAGGTAAAAATCGACAACCAGAAACTTCAGGCCTATAACATTCCAATTAGCCATGTTTACCAAGCTTTAGGTGCATCTTCGGGTTCACTTCCGGCAGGGAAAATCAGTTCGCACGAACAGGAATTATCCATCCGGCTAAACGCTGATCTGACAAAGACAGATATGATCCGCAATATCGTTATTCGCGAAAACGGGAAGGGCAGCCGCGTTCTGCTGAAGGATATAGGGACCATTACAGATGCCTCTGCCTCGCCAGTAACAATAAACCGCATTAATGGTAAAAATGGTATTGGGTTGCAAGTATATAAGACCAACGATGCAAATGCCGTTGAGGTAAGCAAAGCAGTGAAGGTAAAGTTTGAAGAACTCACCAAACAATATAATTCGAAGCAATTTGCTTATGTTATTGCGTCCGATCAGTCAGAATTTACGCTTGCTTCAGCCAATGCTGTTGTAGACGACCTGTTTTTGGCCGTCCTGATTGTGAGCCTGGTTATGCTCCTTTTTCTGCACAGTCTTCGTAGTTCCTTGTTTGTATTGGTAGCTATTCCATCGGCTATCATTCCAACATTTATCATGATGCAGGTATTCGGGTTTTCTCTAAATATGATGAGCCTTATGGGTCTTTCATTAGTTGTAGGTATTCTGGTCGACGATAGTATCGTGGTACTCGAAAACATATTCCGACACCTCGAAATGGGCAAAAATAAAGTTCAGGCCACCCTGGATGGCCGAAGCGAAATTGGGTTTACAACCGTGGCCATCACGTTGGTTATTCTGGTGGTGTTTTTTCCAATGGCTTTGGCCTCTGGCCTTATTGGCAGTATTTTGAGCCAGTTTTCCCTTGTCGTTATTTTTTCGACCCTATTGAGCTTATTGGTTTCTTTTACGCTTACCCCTTTGCTGACTGCTAAATTTGGCAGGCTTGTCCATCTCAACAAACATACACTTTGGGGCCGCATCAATATCGGTTTTGAGAATTTTATCGACCGGATAAAGATGTTGTATGCTCGTCTCCTTCGGTGGACGCTGTGCCACAAACGATATTTGTTCATAACAGTATCCATACTTATCATTGCTTCCATAGCGCTGGTTCCGGCTCATTTCATCGGTACATCTTTTGGCGATAGTGGCGACCGCGGCCAGTTAACCCTGAAGCTCGACCTGTCAGCCGACATGTCGCTGTACCAAACAAACCAGGCTGTAAAAGGTATTGAGTCAATTATTTTAAAATACCCCGAGGTAGAAAACGTGTATACTTTAGTTGGGACCCAGAGCGGGACAATGGGCTCGACAAGTAATAGCAATAAGGCTCAAATGGATCTTTTGCTTGTTAATAAAAGCAAAAGAAATATTGATACAGACCATTTTGGTCGCCTTATGCGTGACGTGATTGAGCGTCAGGTACCGGGAGTTAAGGTTTCTGTTTTACCCGTGAGTATAGTCGGGTCAGCGAGCCTTCCAATTCAGGTTGTAGTTAAAGGTTCAATCCTTGATTCAGTACAGATAGCTGCCGAAAAAATCAAACGGGTTATTGCTGGCATCCCAGGAACCGATTATGTTGATTTCAGTACACAAACCAACCTAAAACAAATACGCATCACTCCCGACAGAAGTAAAATAATTGCTATGGGATTTACAACTCAGAGTATTGCACAGATGGTAAACTTGTCTTTTAAAGGGACAAATAGAACTAAACTGAAGGAGAATGGCCAGGAGTACGCTATCAATTTTGTATTAGACGATTTGGATAAACAAAGCCTTGCAGACATCCGGAATATGACGCTTGTCGATAGATCGGGTAAATCCGTACGACTTGGACAGGTTGCCACTGTTGAAGAAATAACCAGTCCTTCGATGTTGGAGCGTACAAACAGATTATCCTCTATAACCATCACTTCGGCTGCGGTTGGCAGGCCATCAGGATCTATTATTGCAGACATTCAAAAAAAGGTGGCTGAGATTAGTTTACCGGCTACCGTCATTGTTGAATATGCTGGTAATGCAAAGAATCAAAAAGACGCTTTCTCAAGTCTCGGTATTGCTTTAATCATTGCTTTTTTACTCATCTACTTTATTATGGTAGCCCTATACGAAAGCCTTATCTATCCGTTTGTGGTGCTTTTCTCTGTACCGGTTGCAATGATTGGGGCTTTTCTTGCCCTGGCTCTAACAATGAACGACCTTACCATTTTTACCATTTGTGGACTTATTATGTTACTCGGGCTAGTTACCAAAAATGGTATTCTTATTGTCGATTTCGCCAACCATCTCAAAACAAAAGGGATGACACTTACCGAAACTTTAATTGAAGCTGGACAAGAACGTTTGCGTCCGATTATCATGACAACTTTTTCCATGATTCTTGGTATGTTACCACTGGCATTGTCAAAAAGCGCCGGCTCCGAATTTAAAAATGGAATGGCCTGGGTCATCATCGGAGGTCTTACCAGTTCTTTCTTCTTCACACTTTTATTAGTACCCAGTGTTTATATGGTTGTGGAAAAATTAAAATTAAAATTTGCTTCAAAGAAAAAAAAGACGGAGGACTAGTCGTAAGTATTCTGTCAATAAATTCAAATAGTCCTTTTCAATACATTTTTAAAATTTTTTTTATGACCCCAGCATGTAAGTTAGTTTTCACAACCGGGCCTGCGCGCTCAACGCAGTTAAACAAACATAAACAATGTCACCATGCGAGCTGCATTCGACCTTTAAAAAATAATTTTGTACGGATGAAACATTATAAATTGTTAATTACAGGAGTCTTTTTATTCTTTTTTCATGCTGGATTTTCTCAGCAGAAAGTGGATTCAACATTTAATTCTAAAGATGTCCCCATTCAATTATTTGTATTTATGCCAAAACTGGTTGATATAAATTATTCTTTGTCCAAACCCAACCCAATAGTCTTTAAAGCAAAAGATGGACAAGGGTTTGTATATAATCCTGGTGCTATTAATGTGTTTTCAACCGAAGTAAGAACTCCAAAAATTAAAATAAAAAAGAATTTTTCTTTTTCAGCAGGTCTTCGGTATTTCTATTACAAAACACAATATAAAAGTGCAACATTGAACGGGGATCCAACAACATTCGAAATGCCGGATCATGCTTCATTTGCTAAAACCAGTGTTTTGTTATCATATTCGTTTAAAATAGGTAATCAACCCATTGTATTAACTGGGGTTAACATGACAGCAGGTAACGAGTTTTGGTCTCCCAAGCAGGTTACGGGTGTTTTAATTACCTCATTTCCATTACGGAATACCACAAATAGCACTTTGACACTGGGTTTGATTTTGGCATTTCCCGAATATAAAAGTTTGATACCAGTGCCTACAATTATTTATGCAAAAAAATTACGATCCGACTTAATGCTGGATATGTATCTTCCTCTTCATGCTAAATTGCAGTATATTTCAAATGAGAACAGAAGCTTCATTTGTGGTGTTAAATTAGACAAAAACAATCCACCACAATATCAACTGAACAAGAATTATAATATTTCTGAAAATATTGAATTAAAATCGTTAAGCTTCTCACTTTTTGGCTCTTACGAGTACCATATTTCAGGATTGTTTTGGATGTTTGGAGAAGTGGGCTATCGTTATTTTGTCAACTCCAAAATTGCTGAATCTTCGGGTTCTCTGAGCAGTTACTCGTATATATCAAAAAACACAGATGCCTTTTATGGAAACATTGGGATATTTATAAGGCCAACTTTCCAAAAAGCAATGTCGGCCATGAATGCAAGAAAAAATTAATTAAAGAATTGTGAAGCGTAAAATATATGGCGTCAGTTGTTTATTACACAACAGAACAAGGAAAAGATGTTAGTTTTCTTTATTAATGCATATCGAAAATGAAAAATTAAATTACCAACGGTGTCTATTTCTATAAATAAACACCGCTGGTTCTATTTTAAACCATCAAAAACGTCGGTTATGTTTACGCTCGCAATTACTACAATATTAATAATCAGTCTGTTCTTACCCGTTTTTAAGTGCAAAAGAAAACGAAATGATAAAACAAAATTGAATGAAAAACACACCAAAATAAAGAGCCAACGTAATCACTAAAATTGTGAAATATTATGAAAACAAAACTGATTTTCTCAACTGCAAAGAAGGAAAAAGAACAGTGGACTGATTTACCTTTTATCCCCAGGATAAACGAATGTTTGAATCTTCAGGATATACTGAAAACTGAAGAAATAGCAACAATTAGGCAATCATCTGAGAATTGGCTGGGTATTCGTGGTATTATAAAATCTGTTGAATATAGGCATGATGAAAATGATTTTTATGTAGAAGTATATGTATTGTGCGATGATTATTTAAAATACAATAAGAACGACAAACATACATTTCAATGGAAATTTGTTTTGAATCTGATACAGTTGCATTAAAGGCAATTTGGCTTCCTGGCAATAGTAGTTTATCTGTAATTGAATACATCGCATGTTGGACAACCATTCTTAACAATGTTGAGATTTTAAAACCATCATATCTGTTAATAGACGCTTCAGATTTTGAATATAGGATATTACCGGATGTCTATCCAATTTTCAATAAAATATCCAATATTTTGAAACCTGAAAATATTACTATTGTTTCCAGCAATTATCTTTTAGGAAGAAAAACAATCGAAAATCTTCTAAATAGTTGTCCACATAAAGGGTATAATATATTCTTGCACAGGAATAATGGACATATTTGGTTCAAATCAAATAGCTCAAATTTTTCTAACCATTTATGATATCGAACATTTCAGATAAAATTAAAATTCTTGAAACAGACTTAAAGCTGATTGACATTGAGAATCCTGATATATTGAAGAAGTCAGAGAAGACAATATTTTGCATTAAAGCTTGTTTAAAGCAAATTAAAGAGTATATCTGTCAGAATCAATTTTCCTCGCAGGAAGAAGAAATCCAATTCTTCAAAGAAATAAAACCCTCTGTTTATAGCAAACTCATATACTTTGTCAAAATATTTAATATCGAATCCAAGCGCCCAAATGGAAGTGATAAATTCCAGAAAAAATATCTTCTGAACGAACTAAGTAAACTTGAAAAATACTTCTCTGAAAATCTCGAATTTTATCAATACATGCGTAATAATATGACTTACCTCGACGATAAATATTTCGTCCGGGGCAAGCTTGACTTACGTTTATATGTCAATACATTTATTTACGATGCAGACCCCATCTTTTCTACAAGTCATGACTATAAAGCCTCAAAAATTTTAGCAAACGATTTACTCAATATCTATTTAAATTCCGAACTATCCATATTGGAGCGAAAAGATGGCTCAGCAGGTAAGAACATGCTTATCGCAAAAGGCAAATATTCTTGGACCGAATCAAAAATTGCCCTCATCGAATTAATTTATGCTTTGCATTCGGCAAGGTGTATAAATAACGGCAATATTGAAATTAAGGAACTGGCTGCATTTATGGAGTCGTTGTTTAAAATTGACCTGGGTGATTATTACCGCGATTACCTCCAAATTAAAAACCGGCAAAACCAAACCAGGTTTATAGATAATTTAAAAACAACTTTCGTTAAAAGGATAAACGAACAGGACGAATAAACAACCAAGTTGGTGGCAACTTGGTTGTTTTGCTTTTTGAGTATAATTTGGATAAAAAAACAATCCAAATTATATCATAACAATCCAAAATTAATTTATTACCAACTTGGTTACACCTTGGTGAAAAGTTTCTGCCCATTTGCTGAATTTTGATATGCAAAAATTCAAAAACAATAAATTATGGCTACAGAAATTATCACAACCGACGATTTGCGCGAGTTTAAGATGGAATTACTCGACGAAATCAAACAAATTTTCAAAGAACACAACGGTCAACCATCCAAAAAATGGTTAAAATCCTACGAAGTCCGAAAAATCCTCAGCATTTCACCCGGTACTTTGCAAAATCTTCGTATCAACGGCACATTGCCCTACACCAAAATAGGTGGCGTAATTTATTACGATTATGCCGACATACAGGAGATGCTCCAGTCCCGCAAACAACAATTATCCATGTTCAAATAAAACAACCGGTTATGTAACACCCATGATTGTATAGTCACAATCATGCTCTTAACAAAATATGGGTGTTCCATCATTCCTTAAAAAATCAATCTAGTTATGATGAATGAATTACATCAAACATTTAACCGCTGTTTTTGAAGTCATCGATTCCGATAACCGTCTTACACCATTTCACATCAGCCTTTACATGACCCTGTTTCGTTGCTGGAACCTTAATTTTTTCCATAACCCGGTTTCCATATCACGTGACGAGATGATGAAAATGGCAAAGATTGGTTCTGTCAACACCTATGTAAAGTGTCTGAAAGAACTCCATTCCTGGAATTATATCCGGTACGAGCCATCATACAACCGGCACAAAGGAAGTATGGTTTACCTGTACACTTTTGATAATAGTACTGATAATGCCTCTGATATGCCTGTGAGACCTTCAATAAACAATATAAAGTATATAAACAATAAAACATTTAAAGAGGGGGATACGCAAGCACAAAATCCTGAGATTGAAATTTGTGATTCAGAAAAAAATGGCGAAAACTTAGAACCGGATAAAGATAAAAAGGCTAAAAGAAAAAAAGTTGCGCCAAAAAAAGAAAAGGTATTTGTTGCGCCAAATCTCGATGATGCTTTAGCATTCTTCAAAGCAGAACAATACCCGGAGATTGAAGCCAGAAAGTTTTTCTACCATTTTGAAGCCAATGGCTGGAAAGTTGGGGGGAAAACGCCAATGAAAAACTGGAACGCAGCCGCTCATAACTGGATGCTCAACACGTCCAGGTACGAACCCGAACCAAAGCAAAACGCTGTAAAACTTAATACCCGTAAAGACTATGGCGAACCTTTATGATTTCGACACCTGCGTTCGGATTATTGAACGGAAAGGAAAAGAACTCTATGGTGAACAATTTAGGATTTATCAGGAAGACCATGACCTTATTGCCAAACTTTTGGCATATATCCTGAAAGATGAAGAAACCTGCATGAAAAACGGTATTTCGCTCAAAAAGGGAATTTTGCTGACGGGTCCGGTTGGCTGCGGTAAGACAACCTTGATTAATTTGCTACGGCTTTTCCAACCTGGCGATAACCGGTATATTATGAAATCGTGCCGGGACATAAGCTTCGAGTTTATCCAGGAAGGATACGCTGTGATTCTGAAATACAGCCGCCATTCTTATAACAAGGAAATCCCAAAAATGTACTGCTTCGATGACCTGGGAACCGAAAACAACCTGAAATACTACGGAAACGAATGCAATGTAATGTCTGAAATTCTTTCATCACGTTACGATTTGTTTGTTTCCCGGCAGATGATTACCCACATTACAACCAAACTGAACAGTTCTGAAATAGAATCACTATACGTGATAAGGGTTAGAAGCAGGATGCGGGAGATGTTTAACCTGGTATCGTTTGAAAAGGAAGCCAGGGATAAAAGGGTATGAGGTTTTTACTTTGCGTTAATTACCAAATATTGATAATTATCGCACAATTCAGCCCTGTAAGTTGAACTTTCTATTGAAATCTGATTGAAAAACAATTCATTTTCGATTAAAAAGCAGTTGAAATTGAGTTGAGAAAAGATTAAAAGCATATCGAATGCCCGTAAATACTATTTGATTTTAGATTTAATCACTTAAAAACACCAATTATGAAAAGGCAAATTTTATATATCGACAACGATATAACAAGTTTTATACTGGTTTCTGAAATACTGAGCGAACATAATGTTGAAATTACCCATTGCAGGAATGGGGAAAATGCGATAAAACTATTCAAACTATACCCCTTGTTCGATTTGGTAATTACCGAGACGAAATTACCTCACGCCGATGGATTCACTATCCTTAATGCAATCCGTCAGATAAAACCGGATATTCCAATTATTGCCCAAACAGCAAGCGTTTTGGATAATATGGAAAAGAAATGTTTGGAAGCCGGATTTAATGAGTTTATCTTCAAACTAATTGACATTGATTATTTTGTGTCAGTTGTAATAATGTTATCCACAAGAAGATTTTGAAAGAATCCGGGTGCGTATAACCATTCTCACTCAATATTTATCCATACTCTTTTATGTTTGCGGTATAGGTAAGTTATTGTCTTTTATTGCAAATGAAGATTACACTAAAAGCATTGAAACAAATGGCTTTACAGACGAGAAACATTGAACCCAACATTCAGAATATCAAACAGTCACAATGGTAAATTTAAATACATTTACTTTCTTTACTGAATTTCAATGAGAAACGAATGTTATATTCCTATTCAATCAATTCTTTCGGGCAAAAAAATTTGGTTGATTCTATATCAAAGTTTTGGCAAAAATGGTTAAATTTGCCAAAACTTCATTCTGGATATTTTGGATAACCAATTAGAAAATAGCATAAAAGGATTTTTTGAAAAGAACCCGATTCTTAAAACCGGTGAATTAATCGGTTTGCTACAAAACATTTATCCTCATACAACAAAATCAACTATTTACTGGAGACTTTATAACTTAAAGAGCAATGGTATAATCAAACAAATGGGAAGGGGGGTATATGCACTTAATCGAAAACCCGATTTTGCTCCGGTACTATCGCCTGTTTTAGTCCAATTACATAAAATAATCCAAAAAAACTTTCCTTATGTTAATTTCTGTGTCTGGGATTCCTATTGGTTCAACGAATTTATGGTTCACCAGGCATTCAAACGTCATTATATTATTGAGGTGGAGAAAGATGCTACGGAATCTGTTTTTTATCGGCTGACCGAAAAAAACAAGAATGTTTTTCTGAACCCTCAAAAAGATATGTTCGGCAAATACATTGCAAACTACGATGAGGCGGTTATAATTATCCCCATGATTAGCGAATCACCAGTAGTAAAAATAAAAAAAGTCAACATCCCTTCCCTTGAAAAACTATTGGTTGATTGCCTTGTCGGCGATGAAATTTTTGCGACACAACAAAATGATCTCGATTATATTATTCAAACAGCATTTGAACGCTATAATATTAATCCTGCAAAAATGAGAAGGTACGCAAATCGCCGTAACATAAAGGATAAGATAGAGAATATCCTTATCAAATATTCGGCAAATATTATATAATTCTGCCAAAATTTAGAATATGATTTTAGAAAACTCCTACACAAAGGATTGGATATTAAGAAAAGTTTCTGAAACAGGAAAACACACTGACCCTAAAATACTTGAAAAAGTAATTAGGGCCTTCTTATTGCTCGAACAAATTCAACTCGAAGCCGTCCCTTTGGTTTTTAAAGGAGGAACATCGTTGCTGTTGCACCTTGACCCGCCACAAAGATTTTCTATTGATATTGACCTGATAATCTCAACCGGACAAGAAAAGTTAGTTCCCATTTTTGATAAAATAGTAGCCAAGGGACAATTTACCTCATGGAAAGACGATAGCGACAGAAAGCATAAAACCAACGCACCGGTGGGGCACTACAAGTTTTATTACAAAAGTGCCATTGATACCAATTTTGGAGAAGAACCTATTTTATTGGATGTACTTTTTTCAGAGAGTTATTACCCTGTATTGATAAATAAGGACATTGCCCACAGATGGCTATTAACCGAAGAACCTTTAAAGCAGGTAAAAGTTCCGAATATAGAATCCATTTTAGGCGACAAACTTACCGCATTTGCCCCTACTACCATAGGCATACTTTATACAAAGAACAGGCCGGTTGAGATTATTAAGCAATTATTTGATGTTGCTGCCCTGTTTGACAAGGCACAAAATTTTAACACAGTAAAAGAATCATACTTAAAAATTGCGGAGGAAGAAATAAAGTTTAGGGAGTTGACAATAACTTGGAATGATGCGTTAAAAGACACTTTTGATGCAGCCAGCACGATTGCACTTAGAGACACTACAAATGAACATTTCAGACATTTACAAACGGGTATCAGCAATATCGTTAATTTTATTATAAGCCGGTTTACAATAGATGAGGCCATTACCTGTGCAGCCAAAGCTGCATGGTTGTCAGCTATGCTTCAAAAATTAGAGCTTCCAAATATTGAACGTTTCACAAATCCTGCTCAAATAAAAGACTTTGAAATAACACTCCCAGGTTATAATAAGCTAAACAAATTGAAAAAGACGAACCCGGAGGCTTTTTATTATTTTTATAGGGCGGTAGAAATAAATTATTACTTTTCCAAATAGTCTACCTATTCTAAAACACTTCCAACTTTCCTCCAACTCCAAATCTTCCATTAGCCTTAGCTATACCATTTTCAACTTCAATAATCACATCTACATCAGGGCAAAGCCCTGCCTGCCCTCTGATGTTGCCTTACTTTGTCCTGTCTTTTATATAAAGATAACTTTGCCTACCTTTAGTCATTAAAAGTTGAACCATGACAAAAGATGAATTAGCAACCTCCTACTCAAAAACAGTTTCTCCGTAATATGGAAGACAAGATGCTTGATGATGAATTTCTTGGTGATATTAAATCTTTGCTTCGTCCAGATGAGAAATATGACCCGAATAAAGCCTGGGAATTAGTGAAAAAGGAATTGGTTGAGAAAATTTGAGTTGAAAAAAGGGTAAGAAAGAAGTAAAAAAGAATTGAATTTGAGTTGAAAAACGGTTATAAATGATAGACTGTCCTTAACTTATCCTTTTCTAAAATTAGCTTGTCAACACTTGCAATTTTTATTACTTTTGAATAGATTGTTAACTTATGAATTGGGATTTTAAATTACACAATACTCAGTATCTAACTCATGGATTTCATACATATCCGGCTAAAATGATACCTCAAATTGCTGATAAACTTCTTGATGAATTTGGTAGGAACGCTAAAATTTTATTTGACCCTTATTGTGGAACTGGAACCTCTCTGGTTGAGGGAAAAATTAGAAATATTAATAGTATTGGTTTTGATTTAAATCCATTAGCTTTATTAATTGCAAAAACGAAGACTACCCATATTGAGGAAATAACATTAAAACTGTATCTTGAGAATTTCCATAAATATATATTTGAAATTATCTACGAAAAGGGGAAACGAAATAATGTTTTAATACCTAATTATCAAAACATTGATTTTTGGTTTTCCAAAAAAGTCCAAAGAGATTTAGCGCATCTAAAAAATTATATCAATAATTCCATCGATAATGATAGTATAAAAAATTTTTTCAATGTAGCTTTTAGCCAGACAATCCGAGAATGTTCTTGGACAAGAAATGAAGAGTTCAAGCTTTATAGAATGACGGAAGAAAAAATGAAATTCTTCAAACCTGATGTTTTTTCTGTTTTTGAAGGTATATTATCAAGAAATTACTTTAATCTATTAGAGTTTAATTCAACTGTCAAAAATGAAGCCTTGATAAATACCTATAGATATAATTCATGTTTAACCATTCCCAAAAAGATTATTAAACCTGAAAGTATTGATATTGTGTTGACTTCTCCTCCTTATGGAGATTCCTCAACAACAGTTGCTTATGGACAATTCTCCGCTTTAGCAAATCAATGGATTTTTGAAATGGAGACGCCGAGAAGTCTTGACAAAGAACTCATGGGCGGCATAAGAGCAAAAAACAAAACCATGTTTAAATCTGAAGTTTTAAATTCTCAAGTTGAGGAGATATCTCAAATTGACCAAAGAAGAGCTTTAGATGTTGTTTCTTTTTATCGGGACTATCAAAAGTCTATCGATAATATTTCTGTAACTATTAAACCAAAAGGATATACTTGTTATGTTGTTAGCAATAGAACAGTAAGAGGAATAAATTTACAAACCAATAATATTACAATTGACTTTTTTAAAAATAATGGATTTAACCACATTGAAACATTTGAAAGAAAAATCTCCAATAAAAGGCTTCCGAAACATAATAGCCCTAATGGAAAACTTGGAAATAAAACTGATTTGATGAATAAGGAATACATAGTAATAATGCAAAAAAAATAACAATGATTAACTTTACCAAAGAACAGCAAAAGGCCATTGAGACGAATGACATGCATCTCAGGATTATTGCGTGTGCTGGTTCAGGCAAAACAAGCACTGTAGCTGGTAAAGTGGTATATCTACTCAATCCAAAAAATGGATTGAATGTTCTACCAAAAAATATCATTGCTTTTACTTATACCGAAAAAGCAGCCGCCGAATTAAAAAACAGAATCCTAAAATTTATTAAGCAAGAACCTGAATTAGTGAATCTAAAGGGGCTTGCTGATATGTATGTAGGCACAATTCATGGTTGGTGTCTCAAAGCGCTTCAAGAAAACGAATATGATTATAGGAAATTTTCAGTTCTCGATGATATCAAGCTCCGTTTGTTTATTGACAAGAATTATGAGGTAATTGGAATGAAAGACATTACTAAAATTGGAAATAGTAGTGTCAACATGAAAATATTTGTCGATACTAAAAAATTTATTCAATTGATGAATATTATTCGTGAATCTGAAATACAGGGTGACCTTCCAGTATATATTAAGTCTGCTTTAGAAAAATATGAAAACACGTTGAAAAAGAGTTGCTATTTCGATTTCACGATGATAATGGATGAAGCAGTAAAGCGATTTGATGAAAAAAAAGAGCTGTACAAAAAGATTAAGGAAGATTTAAAATATTTAATTGTTGATGAATATCAGGACATCAATCCAATTCAAGACAGATTAATAACTAAACTTCACGAGTCTAGTAATGCCAAAATTACTGTCGTTGGAGACGATGACCAGAATATTTATCAGTGGAGAGGAAGCAACAGCATTTTTATTAAACAGTTTCTTGAAAATTATAAGCCATCAACAGAAGTAAAGCTTGAAAAAAACTATCGTAGCTCAAAGGGAATTGTTACACTTGCTGAAACTGTCATTAAAAGAAATGAGAGAATTGATAAGGAAATGGTTTCTGCGGAGAATCAAGAATTCATCAAGAAGGAAGATGTTCTTTACAATTCATTCGATAGCATTCCAGAAGAAAATGAATTCATTGCTTTAACAATTCAGAAACTTGTTGGCACTACCTTCAAAGATGAAGATATTGAAAGAGGCCTTGACTATTCGGACTTTGCAATATTACTTAGAGCTTGGAGTAAAGCAAATCAAATAGCAGATAAATTAGAAGAAAAGGGAATTCCATACATTACTGCTGGTGTGAACCAGTTATTTGAAACTCCAGAAGTTATTGCAGCTAGAGCAATTTTTCATTTCCTTGACAAAACGATTACCAACGAAGAGTTTAAAAATCTTTGGTTAGCAATTCCAAGAAGTAATATCAATAGCAAGAAATTGGACATTGCTATTTCTAATCTGACAACAAAATACCCGGAACTAAACATTAGTAAGAAGGGTAAACTTAATTATGATTACAACCTTCAACAAATTTATTGGAGTTTCATTGAGGATGCTGAAATAACTGAGGAAGTTTTCGATGACGACATACAGGCGGAAATAAGAATGTTCAATCTCGGAAAGTTTAGTCAAGTAATTTATGATTTTGAGTTTATAAATTATGCAAGTTCTAAACCTAGTTTTCATCTATTTAGTTTTCTAAACTTTATTCGTTACGCCGCTATTGATGATTATCCTGAAGGTTGGCTCAATAATCCATATAAAACTCCAAGTGCTGTTCAAATCATGACGGTTCATCAAGCAAAAGGATTAGAATTTCCTGCCATATTTATTCCTGGGCTAAATAAAAATTATTTACCTGCGAAAAAACCAGGTGGCTTAAATGAGTGGCATTTTTTAATGAGAACGTCAATAAAGAATCAAGAACGCTATGAAGGAACAGATGAAGATGAAAGGCGTTTGTTTTATGTTGCTCTGACAAGACCTCAAAAGTATTTATTTATTTCACGAGCACCAGATTTAAATAATCAACTATATAGAAAGGAATCTTCTTTTGTTCAAGAAATTTTAGAAGCTGAAGACATCATAGTTTCCACGATTCCCGACTTCAAGAAAAAAATTCGATTACCAGCAGCACCTAAGGAAAGAGCAGTTAATATTTCTCTTAACTTCAGTATTCTGAAGGATTTCTTTGAATGCCCATACAGGTTCAAGTTGGTTTCTATGTACGGGTTTTTATATCCTCTAAACCGTAGAATGGGATTTGGAAAATCAATGCATGACAGTTTAATGGAGCTTCACAAAAGAATTAAACTTGGTGAAACAATTAATGAGAATGACCCAATAGAAATAGCAATTCGCCAATCTCATTTTCCTTATATGGGGTCATCAGAAAAGCTCAATGTAATGGTTGATTTAGTAAAAAGGAAAGTAAGTGATTATTATAAAAAAAACAAAGAATCAATTAAATCAGTTGAATTTGTTGAGCAAGAAATTCTTTTGAATTTGGATGATGGAATTTTAGTAAATGGCAGAATTGATTTAATAAAAAAGAAACTCTACGAGAACACCTATGAAACAACAATAATTGAATTCAAATCTAATGACGATCCACAGAAAAGTAAAGTTACAACAGAGCAATTAAAACTATATGCATTAGGGCATAAGGAACTTACAGGGCAGAAGGCTGATTATATTCAGATTTATGACATCAAGTCCAACACTAAAAAAGCACCTTACGTTTTAGAAGATAAACATCTTGAAGAAATGCAAGATAAAATTCACAATACTGCAAGTGAAATAAGAAATCAACATTTTGTTAGAATAGATAAAAAAGATGTATGTAATGATTGTTTTCAATGTAAGCTTTGTTCATCTGGAATAAAATTCAATAAGAAATAAATGAGTAACAATAAATGTGTCGAGGCAAAAAAAATTGTTGAAGGGCTTAATAGTAATCCGAGCCAGGCACTTGTTATTCATTATTCGAGGCAAAACCTTATGGATAACGAAAGTGGAATAGCAACTCCAAGAATAATTGCTATAATGGTAAAGTCACTTGATGGAAAACAAAATCACTGTTTCGCAATTCATCATGAAGCAGAAAAGGCAGATGTTATACTTGAGAACATTACGGATTATTACGACCAATTAGAAGAACGACTACTTCGTTCATTCAACTCCTTTGTAAAAACTAATAGGGATTGCAAATGGATTCATTGGGATATGAATGATGTTCACTTCGGCTTTGAGGCAATCAAACACAGATATTGTGTGATGGTTGATGAAGAAGGTAAGGACTTTCAAGAAATCGAAAATCACAATCGAATAAATTTAAATACTTTGCTTAAAGACATTTATGGTACAAACTATGAAAAAGAGCCACAGCTCGAAAACCTAATGAGAACAAATAATGATGGGGCGGCTAAAAATGGGCATTTAACACTTGAAGAAGAAGCAAGAGAATTTAGGAATCTTGGGTTCCCTTCAATACTCGAATCACTTCGTTGCAAGGTAAATTTTCTGCTAGAGGTAGTGGACAAAACAATTAGTAGTAATCTCAAGGTGAGTAGCAAGTATTGGATAAATAAGTTAAGGTCATTTATAACACATCCTGTAACTGCAACAATTTCTATAATACTCACCTTATTGAGCATTATAATAAAAATTATAAGTTTATTAATATGAAACACCTATGTTTTGCAAACACAAACACTCTGATATATAAATCAAAGGATGTTCCATCATACTTTAATCTAAAATCTTAGATGACCACTATGATATGATGTCATAAGCTTTACTCATTATTATTCAAACCCCTCCGAAAAAAAATCCTTTGGTGTTACACCAAGCGCCCTGATGACCTTCATCAGACTGGAATATCTTAAATCTTCCCCTTTTTCGTATTTACCGTATTGAGCACGGGCAATATCATGCTCATAGGCAAAATTTTCGTAATTACTGTATCCTTTTTTTATCCGTAATGACCGGATTCTCTCACCGAGTTTCTTGAGGTCTTCTTCTTTAAATTGTAGCTTGTCCTTTCCCATACACAAAAAAAAGAAGAAAACGTCACATTTATTACCGTTAATAAAATACCATTTATTAAAGGCTTTTTATTATATTTGCAATAAAAAATGCTATGTACCCGGATACTGTTAATTCATCGGTAATGGTTGAAGAACCAGGAAATTTGTGTTGTAGTAAGAAAAAAATCCTTTTTGTAGATCCTGATATTACAAGCTATTACCTTGTTTCTGAAATATTAACCGAATATGGAATTGAAATAATGAGCGCCAAAAGTGGTCTGGAAGCCATCCGGCTATTCAGGGAAAATCCTCATATCGACTGTTTAATTACTGAAATAAAAGTTCCGGGGTTGGACGGGTTTGGGATTCTCAGGGCAACCAGGGAGATGAATCCTTCGATAGTTGTGATTGCTCAGACCGCTTATGTTCATGACAACATGAAGCAACAATGCCTGATGGCCGGATTCAATGAATACATCTCAAAACCACTTGACCTGGAATTATTCACCGGAATCATAAAAGAATATATTGTAAAACCTCTGGATAAGAATTAGCTTAAAATAGTTGCCAGCGATGTTCCATCCGACCTTATTTAACAACTTAAAATAATTCGCCTGTTTCAGCGAACTTTTGTTAATAAGGCAACATATTTTTACCAGTTCCTTGGTCAGGTGCATTAACAGCTGTTCCGTTAATATCCTTGTCAACCCCCAACCAAATCTTATTTTCCAATACAGCGTTACTGTTCTGCAAACTGCATTGCTGTTTATAATCGCCTTCAAAAGTTATTTTGCTTAGCCCTTTTTCGACCTTAATAGTTGATGATTCAGTTTTGCTCATAAGGTGTTTTTTGAATTCTCAGTATTTTAATCTAATCTATCTGAAAAAATGCTACCATCTCTTTTGTTTCCTTGGCAAGGCCTGCCAGTTCTTCAGCGTTGGTAGTCAATTGTTCCGAGGTCGCTGCATTTTCCTGGGCTGTTTGATTAAGTACCTGTACCGCACTATTTATCTGGTCAAGGCCACTGTTTTGTTCAAAGCTTGTGGCAATAATTTCCTGGATTAAAGAAGTGGTACGTTCTATCATGGGTACTACTTCGTGCATCTTATTGCCTGCCGCTTGTGCCTGTTCCAATCCTTTAGAGGAAAGGGCAATAATATCCTCTGCTGCATTTTTGCTCTTCTCGGCAAGCCGTTTTACCTCCATTGCAACAACGGCAAACCCACGACCGGCCTCACCTGCCCTTGCTGCTTCAACGGCAGCATTCAGGGCTAATAAGTTAGTTTGGAAAGCAATCTCGCTGATAATACTTATTTTCGAAGTAATGTTATTGATGGCTTCGACAGTGGTTGATGTCAATTGAGTTCCCTCTTTGAACTTTTCTAAGGAAACAACAGCAACCTTCTCAGTCTCTTTGGAATCGTTTGTGTGTTGCTGAACACCGGAACTTAATTCTTCAAACGTGGCAGCAAGCTCTTCCGATACGGAGGCCTGCCTGTTGGCACTTTCTGCGATGACTTGTGAACCGCTGCTGATTTCCAAGCTGGCAACAGCCATATTGTTTGCTCCTTCAGTAATTTTCGAAATTACTTCTTTTAATTTTTCAATTGTATTATGGAATGATTTCGATAAATCGCCGATTTCATCTTTCCTGGAAGTAGATTCTTCGTCAAACGTAGCCCTGAGATTACCCGATGCAATTTGCCGTGAAATGGTTACAATATCATTTATCCCCTTGGTAAGCGAAACCGTGATGAGCCATGTCAATATCAATGCGGCCAATACAGCAAGGATTCCTATTATAACAATATTTCTTTTTTGGATGGCGTTGCTCTCCTGGATTTCATGTTTTATATTCTCTACGTTTTGAGTAACTCCTTCACGAATTTCTGTAATCAGAGTACCAACGTTGTGTAAATGATTTATTGTTTGGATATTGAAAATGGATATAGCATATGCACGTTCATTTTCTGAGAGAGACTTATTCATTTCCTGAGCGGTGTTGTGTAAAGCAAGATGAGCCTTCTCCAGCGCATCAAACCTATCCTTTAGGCCTGGTACAATATTTTCGGCTTGTTTTCGTCCATCTCCGTAAAACCATTTTCCAAAAGCACACTTATGAGGGTCTGTCTCAACTTCCAATTGTGATTCGTTCGTATTCAGAAGTACGCTGCTGACTTTTTGCGCCCAATTAAGATGGTCGTTATATCTTTCCAGGAAAATCTCCTTTACTTTATTCGATTCTTCGAGCGTTTGATTATGACTGATGATTCGGTTTACTCCAATGAACGACTGAACAACAACTGAGAACAACAAAAGGATAATAAAACTAAAAGCGAATAAAAGCTTATATCGAATTTTTACATCACTCCATTTCATACAATCTTATTTAAATAGTAACTAATACCACCATACTAAAGCTCACGAATGAATATGTACACAACTCATTGTATCCTTATAATAAATTTAGATTATTTTTTGATATAAAACAAGGGGAGATATTTTTACACCTCTTTGTTAACAAATGCACTTCTATTTATAATTGGCGCAGTTTTATTTACTTTTGTTTAAAAGACTAATTTGAATTTCAAAAGAAATGCAAACCGGGTTGATACATACCAAAAACAAATTAGACGAAAGCTTGCTTTTTAAAATATCACGGTTCAAAGAAAAGATAAAGAAAACATCGCCGCATAAGCACGACGATTATTACGAACTGATATTTTTAAGCGAAGGCGAGGGCTTTCATTGGATTGAGACTGAGAAATATATGATTTCAGCGCCGGAGTTTTATTTTCTCAAACCCGGTCAATTGCATTACTGGCAATTTACATCCATTCCTAAAGGTTATGTAATTCTGTTTAGGGCTGATTTTTTCGATAACCTGAAAGAAACAGATATCATCAACTTATACCGCCGACTTACAGATAAATTCAGGGTTCCGGTTCCGGATAATTACAATCCTGAAGCAATACTCAACGAGTTATTAAAGGAATATTCCGAACCATCCGCTTACTCCTCGCATATTATTCATGGCTATTTAAGGGCGCTCTTTGCTAAAATATTGCAGCTGGCCGAAATACAATCACAGGAGAATAATGTGCCTATTTCTGTATATGAGAAATTTCAAGACCTTTTAGTAAAAGAATGTCCACGGCTCCATAAAGTCAATGATTTTGCCGGGCTGTTAAATACGACTCCGCAGAACCTTAACACTGTTTGCCGCAAACATTCCGGGAAAAGCGCCAGTGAGCATATTACGTTCCAGCTATTACTGGAAGCAAAAAGATACATCCTGCACACTGAAAATACCATTAACGAAATAGCGTATACGCTTTCATTCAACGATCCTTCGAATTTTGTTAAATTCTTCAGAAAACATGAGAATTTAACACCTGTTCAGTTCAGGGAAAAGTATTTTCAATAATACCATACTATCAGTTCTTTTTACCACGCTTGTTCTTATCTTCAATTTAATTTTGTATCACTTAATTTATTGACATGAAGGCAATTTTAATACTATTGATATTTGTGGGTCTATATGCTTGCGATACTGGAGATAAAAGCAAACCATCAGGTGCGGAAGGATGGTTGAAAGGAGATGAAAATCAGAAATTTGAGACTATTGCCAAGCAACTGCGCGGTTTCGATATGGCAATGGTCGAAACGGGTTACCGTTACCAGGAACTGTATTGGGCTGGTAAGGACGAGAACTGGGAATATGCCGCCTACCAGGCAGAAAAAATAAAAGTTGCCATTGAGAACGGTCTGGAGAGAAGACCCAAGCGGGCTGCATCTGCACAAAACTTTTTAAATATAGCACTGCCGGAAATGGGTAAAGCTATTGCCAGCAGGGATACGATACAGTTTAAGCAAGCATTTACGACACTTACGGCAAATTGCATAGCATGTCATGTTTTGGAGAAAGTATCTTTTGTAACTGTTAAAACCCCGGTTGAGAGACAATCTCCGGTTAGGAAATAAGAAGCTCAGAATCTCAAAACTAATGTTTTACTATGGAAATTTTTATTATCACACTTGCAGCCTTTGCAACAGCCATTCTTACTTTCTTTTCAGGTTTCGGGTTAGGTACAATTTTAGCACCGGTATTTGCCATTTTCTTTCCCATTGATTTAGCCATTGCCCTTACAGGTGTGGTGCATTTTTGTAACAATCTTTTTAAAATTGTTTTGGTTGGACGAAAAACGGATAAGGCCGTACTTATCCGGTTCGGGATTCCTGCTATCATTGCATCTTTTGCCGGGGCATGGTTACTTATAAAAATTACAGGATTACCAGCTTTATACCAGTACCAGATAGGGGCGCATTTATATACTATTACCCCTGTAAAAGCAATTATTGCCTTTTTGCTTATCACATTTGCTATTCTTGAAATTGTGCCTGCCTTTCAAAAAGTAGAGTTCGATAAGAGCAAACTCCCTTTGGGCGGAGTGCTAAGTGGTTTCTTTGGTGGTTTATCAGGTCTCCAGGGGGCATTGCGAAGTGCATTCTTAATAAGAAGCGGTTTGTCTAAAGAAGCATACATAGCCACAGGCGTGGTTATTGCCTGCCTGGTTGACTTTACTCGCCTGTCAGTATATGCCACACGATTTGTTTCGGCAGAGCTTCATGATAACCTTGTATTGGTTATCTCTGCCACCCTTGCAGCCATAGCCGGGGCGTTTATCGGTAGTAAACTATTGAAAAAGGTAACGCTGACTTTTATTCAGAAGCTTGTAGCTATTATGCTTATTATTATTTCACTGGCATTAGGAATTGGTTTAATATAAAACTCACATAAAATGGAAACTAAAAAAGGGATTAAAACAATCATTCTAAACACAGTGAATGATAACAGAACTATCCTGCCCAGGTTAATTGTCGGACTGGTTTTCCTGTCAGAAGGTATCCAGAAGTATTTATTCCCCGAATTAGTCGGAACAGGCCGTTTCGAGAAAATAGGTTTTGCCGACCCTGATTTCTGGGCATACTTTGTTGGAACGTTTGAAATTATTTGCGGCACACTCGTTTTAATTGGTTTATTGACCAGACTGGCTGCTATTCCCCTGCTTTTTATTATGATGACAGCCTTTGTAACCACAAAATGGCCTATCCTGATGAATAAAGGCTTTTGGTCAATGGCGCACGAATATCGAACCGATTTCGCCATGACATTGCTATTGATTTACTTGTTGATTTATGGGGCAGGTAAATGGTCTGCTGATTCAAAATTCGTTACCAAACAATAATCTGACTTATAAAAACCGTATGCTAAAACAAATCAACCAGGCTATCAGCAGGGCATATATGCCTGTATCCTTGAAATATTTTTCATTAGTTGCTTATATAATATTAATCATTACCGGGCTTGCTGCCTACTCCACCGATGCTGCTTTCTTAAAACAGTTGCGGAACACAAATTTAGGTAATCTGATAGTTTGGTCGTACTGGTGGCCGGCGATTATAATTTTCGCAATATTTTTTGGACGTATCTGGTGTATGATTTGTCCGGTTGAGATAATTACAACGTTTTTTGCTAAAATTGGTCTGAAAAGAAAACGCCCGGCATGGCTGTTATCCGGTTGGGCAATCACAGTTTTTTATTTGCTAATTCTATTTGTGGGAATTCAGGGGTTTGCCATTCATCGAAACCCTTTCTTTATGGCAGTATACCTGCTTGTAATTGTTGGAGTTTCCATTATTGTTGGAAGCATCTATGAGAAAAACACATTTTGCCGCTATGTTTGCCCGGTAGGCTATTTGCTCGGAATGTATTCGAAATTGTCGTTTCTTGGTTGGCGGGTTAAAAACACCCGGACTTGCGAATCGTGCAAGGATAAATCGTGCATTCATAAAAACTATCGTTATAACCTGAATTCCAAAAGCTGTGGTGTGGATTTATATCCAGCTACTATCAATGATAATGCAAACTGCATATTGTGTGGTGGTTGCCGGAAAACCTGTGGTAAATACCAGTCGGAACGAAACGAGGAACGCCCAAACCCACAGTTAACCTATATTGGTTTTGCAAACGATTTGTTTCAAATTAACCCGCTCAAATTAGCTGAAATGGTATTTGTGCTGGTGGTTTCTGGTTTTGTTATCTCTGAAATATGGTCAGAATGGGATGTTACAAATAATTTTCTTACCTACATTCCCAACCACATAAAATCAATTCTGAATATCGAAAATTCATTCATCGGTGGTTTTGTATATGCCACTTTTATTTTTGGTTTCTTACCGTTATTACTGTGGGTTATCCCTTTTGCAATCTCAAAAATTGCCGGAGCTACCATAACACTCAAAAAATACTTTCTGACGTATGGCATTGCTTTTATACCCATCATTGCTGCCGCACATGTTGATAAATCAATTCTTAAAACCACATCGAGATTGCCTTATTTCGAATACTTATTTAATGATGTATCAGGAGTATCAACGGCTCAGCAAATAATGGACGGAAAAATTGTTTTACACAACAACCCTCTATGGATAAATATTATGGTGTCCGGCTTATTGACCCTTTTTATGATAGCTGGGGTATGGATAAGTATCAGGGTTGTGAAGACTATCAATTCTAAAAATAGCCAGGCATTATCCAATCGGGCTTTATATTTGATACCCATTATTTATGGCAGTCTTTTTCTGGTAATGATTTTGGTTTGGCGCTGGATGTAAGATTTTTAGATATAAATGCTGTGATTAAAATAAATTATTCAATAAATCTATTGAATAATTGAATATAGTTTATATTTGTATTCTAAATTTATTAGAATATGAAAGGCAGAGAATTCAAGGATGCTATGTACGATGGGCTTTCAAAACTACTCAAAGCCCTGGCAAACCCATACCGTTTAGAAATTATAGAGATGCTTTCGCAAGGTGAAAAAAGCGTTGAAGGCATTGTGCAAACTACGAACCTCTCCTTTGCAAATGCTTCGCAGCATCTACAGGTAATGAAAAGTAACAATATTGTGAAGTCCCGCAAAGAAGGTCATTATGTTTACTATTCCTTGATTAACGACGATTTTCTTTCAGTTTATCAACACATTATAAAGTATGCAGTAAGTGAAATTGCTGAGCTTGAAAAAATAATGAACCGGCAGCGTGAGGACAACAAATCGTTGAATGCAGTGAGTATTGAGGAATTGGAAAACATGATTGAAAATAAAAATATTTTGCTTTTGGATGTACGACCTTCTGTTGAATTTGAGTTCGGGCATATCACTGGTGCAGTATCTGTTCCAATGAATGAACTGATGGAACAGTTAAAAAGCATCTCAAAGGATAAAGAAATCATTGCTTATTGTCGTGGGCCATTTTGTGTACTTGCCGATGAAGCCGTTAAATTACTGAGTGAACAAGGTTTTAATGTTCGAAGACTTGACGAAGGCTATCCTGAATGGAAAATGAAACAATTAGAAACGAATTGAACAACATGAAAACAATCATCATATTAGGAGGCGGTGTTGGAGGGGTAATTACGGCCAATACCCTACGCAAAAAAATAGGGAAAGAACATAAGATCATAGTGGTTGACAAAGAGCAGAAACACACCTTTGCGTCATCACTCTTATGGATTGCCAATGGTACAAGGAATGAAAAGTCGATTTCAAAACAACTGGACAATCTAAAGAAAAAAGGTATCGAATTCGTTCATGGAAACATTGAAAAAGTTGACCCACAGAATAAACAGGTCACAGTAAATGGTAGCACCCTCACGGGCGATTATATCGTAGTTGCGTTAGGTGCTGAAATATCAGATAGTTTTGATATAAATTCCAAAGGATATAATTTATACACTCCCGAAGGCGCTGATGGGATATACAAAGCCCTATCCCAATTCAAAGAAGGAAAGATTGTTGTAATGGTTACTTCCTTACCCTTTAAATGCCCCGCCGCACCTTATGAAGCTGCTTTATTGATAAACTCATTACTTCATAAAAAAGGTATAGAACCCAATATCGAAATCTATTCCCCCGAAGTAGGCCCGATGGGTGTTGCCGGTAAGAGACTTTCCGGTATGGTGCGTGGACTGGTCGAAAGTAAGGGAATAAAGTATTTCCCCGAATATCAGGTAACACAGGTTTCTGGAAATACTATTTCGTTTAAAAATGATGTTTCAGCAAATTTCGATTTGCTTGCTTATATCCCAAAACACCAATGTCCGAAAGTAATAAAAGATACTGATCTCGTGGACGAAAGCGGTTGGGTAAAAGTAACCGATAGTAAAACATTGACAACAAAATATCCCAGAGTTTTTGCCATTGGCGATATTACAAATATTCCTCTGGTACAGGGTAAACCCTTGCCCAAAGCAGGAGTATTTGCCCACTACCAGGCGCAAACTGTTGCCAATAATATTGCAGTGGAAATAACAGGTAAAGGATCATTGAAACAATTTACAGGTGATGGCATGTGCTTTATTGAATTAGGTGATGGAAAAGCCGGGTTTGCAAAGGGTAATTTCTATGCCGAGCCAATGCCTGCAATAAAAATGTTTATGCCAGGATTTCATTGGCATTTAGGCAAAATACTTTTCGAAAAAATGTTTTTATCCAAATGGTTCTAAAAATGAAAAATCCGATATACCTCGATTATAATGCAACAACCCCCGTTGACCCGGAAGTTGCAAATGAAATGTTACCCTATATTCAAAACCTTTTTGGAAATCCTTCCAGTTCTTATGCCATTGGCAGAACCAGTAAGGAAGCTATTATTAAAGCAAGAAAGCAGGTTGCAGGCTTAATTAATGCAAAGCCCGATGAAATTGTATTTACCAGTTGCGCCTCAGAATCAAATAATCTGGCAATTCACGGGTTCGTCCTTGCCAACAGAGATAAGGGTAAACATATCATTACCTCGGCTGTTGAACACCCTGCCGTAACCGAAGTGTGCAAATATCTAACAACGTTGGGTTATGAAATAACTTACCTTCCGGTAGATTCTTTTGGTAGGGTAAATCCGGTGGATGTTGAAAAGGCCATTCGCCCCGATACCGCATTAATTACCATTATGCACGCCAATAATGAAGTTGGAACTATTCAACCCATTAGCGAAATTACCGCTATTGCCAGGAAAAACAATATTACTTTCCATACCGATGCTTCGCAGTCTGTAGGTAAAATTGATACCGATGTAACTAAGCTTGGTGTCGATTTACTTACCATTGCCGGACATAAACTATATGCACCCAAAGGCATAGGTGCTTTGTATATCAAACAAGGTGTTAAAATTGAAAATCTATTTCACGGTGCAAGTCAGGAAAAAGGAATCAGACCGGGGACAGAGAATGTAAGCCACATTGTTGGTTTGGGCAAAGCATGTGAAATAGCGAAACGGGATTTCGATAAGAATAGCCTAAACATGCTAACGATGCGGGATAGATTATTGAATGGGTTGAAAAATAATCTTGGCGACAAAGTAAAAGTTAATGTCAATTTACAAAACTGCCTACCCAATACACTCAGCGTTGCATTTGATAATGTTGAAGCGCATACACTTGCTTCTGTCATCAGTAAAGAAATTTTCATCTCTACAGGTTCGGCCTGCCATGCCGATTCTATTGAAATTTCATCTGTACTCAAAGCCATGAATATCAATATTAAAACAGCAGCCGGTACAGTGCGTATTTCAACAGGAAAATATACAACTACTGAAGAGATTGATTATGCTGTAAAAGCAATATCAGAGGCGGTGAAGAAACTTTCTTAAAACATTTTAATCTCAGGAAACATGAAAATCGGAATTATCATCGAAACTAAAGAATACGAAAAAGCGTGGAACGCTTTCCGCTTTGCCGTAACTGCTAAAAAACAGGGCCACGAAACAAAGGTGTTTTTAATGGGTGAAGCCGTGGAATGCGAAGGTTTGACCCATGAAAAGTATAATGTTGACGAACAGCTTAGAAAATATACTGATGATGGTGGCGAAATACTTGCTTGTGGTACTTGCATAAAATCCCGTCACCTGGAAAATTCAATGGAAGTTTGCCCCATCTCAACTATGGTGGACTGTGTAAATATGGTGGTTTGGGCGGATAAAATGGTTACTTTCTAAGCAAAAAATATAGTTTGAATAAATAAGCCATGCTACCAGCTAACCCAATATGGGTAATTTAGCAGTTAGCATGACTTATACATAATAATTTACAACCGTATCTTAATCCCCCCATTTACTACAAACCCATCCACAGGTGCATAAATATCTCTGAAAACCGGATTGGTAATAGTACCGGTATAAATGTTATCAAATTTAGTTTGTCGGGTATCGAGCAGGTTTTCGAAATTAACAAAAATGGAAAAATGCTCCCATAACTTTTCTACCATCAAACCGCAAATCCAGTATTCTTTTCCCGTACTGCCATCATTTAACTTTTGCGGGCTATAATAATAAGCTTCGAGCCCTATTTTCAGCTTTTCATCCAGTTCGTACATCAAAACGTTGTTTAGCCTGTGTTTGGCAACCAGCGGAAAAGCAACTGAGGTTCCATTATACCGTTGGTTTACATCTGCCAATGTATAGCCAACAAACAATTTAAAATCGCTGTAAGTAAGTTTAACGTTTGTTTCAATTCCCCTGGTATCAATAGTGCCTCCGGGCTGTTGAAATTCGTAAAGCATATTCCCCAATTGTGTGAGGATTAACGGTTTTGAAATCTGCGTATAAAACAAAAGGGCATTTATGCTGAAAGTAATATCATCGCTAATGGAAGCACGGTAATTAACATCGATGTTTCCACCAACGGATTGTTCTGCTTTGGTTTTTGAAACATCAATTGGCAGAACATTTCTGAACTGAAGGCGTTCGGCATCTTCGGTAAATACAGTAGGGGTCTTATATCCCAAACCACCACCAAGTCTGGCCGATAGACTCGAACTAAACCTGAACAATGCCGATACTCTTGGGAGAAAAAAGAAACCGTATTCATTTTGATAATCGCCCCGCACCCCGGTTTCCAAAGCCAATAAGTCGGAAACTGTCCATGTGTTTTGTACAAATGCACCGAAGGTTGTATGGTTGTAGTCAACTACCCTGGCAGTATCCAATCGGTCCTGCGTGAATTGTTCTGTCCAAAGGTTCAGTCCCATTATCCATTCGTGCTTTTTTAGTTTTATTGAATACGAGGCCTCGGTAAATGTAGAAAGCTGAACGCCTGAAAAACGGAAATCGGGTATTTCAATTTCCCTATCGTAGTAACTCAGACTGTTTTTTACTTTAAAGTCAGAGCTGTCGTTTAACAGGTGCGTTAATCCAAGCTGGGTACTATACCGGTTGGTCTTATTTTTTTCAAAATAGGAATGCGTACTATCGCCTTTTCCCTCAATATACCGGATATCGCCTCCGGTTCTATCTTCAATTGTGCTGTTAAGCCCAACATCCATAGTTGTTTTGGGACCGAAATAAACAAAAAGCTTCGGGTTTAAAGTTACCCGGTTAAACTTTGGAATAGCCGTTAGCCCAATATTTGCAGGGTCGTAAGGCGTTCCTGTATTATAAGATGCAAAAACTGTTGCTCCAACTTTTTCAAATTTTTGCGAATAAAACCCACTCAAATCCATTCCTAATGCCGATGTGCCATTTATCAGGAAGTTAAGTTCTCGTTCTTCTTTAGGCATTTTAGAAACAAGGTTTACTAACCCGGCAATTGCCCCACCACCGTATAGCGTTGACGATGCTCCCTTTATTACTTCTACCTGTTTAAAATCGAGCGGTACAATTTGCAAAAGGCCTAACCCACCTGAAAATCCGGAATACAACGGGTAGCCATCTCTTAAAATTTGTGTGTACTTACCGTCGAGTCCCTGAATGCGGATACTTGAGTTGTATGATGTTGCCGATGTTTGCTGGGTTTGAATACCAGTGCTTTCGTTCAGCATCATGCGGATATCGCCGGGCTTCATGTTCCCTTTCTCTTCAAGTTCCTCGCCCGAAATGGCTTCAATCCTTGTTGGGACATCGTCAATGGTTCGGCTCGAACGGGTTGCTGTAACATAAACTTCGTCCATTTTCTCTTTACTGGCTTCAAGGAGGACTTCCAATGGTTCGGTTTGTGTAATCGGGAATGCAAAAGTGTCTGCTTTCTCCTCATAACCAACAAATCGAATAACAATAACTTGTTTACCATTGGGGATATTTTTTACCTGAACCAATCCATTCGCATCGGTAATACTGCCAATTGTTGTACCTTGTACTATAACTGTTGCCCCAACCAGCGATTCTTTGGTTTCGTTATCTTTAACGATGGCTTTAAATGTATTTTGCGCCCAGGTTTGGGAACTGCATGATAATGCTATAAATAGCAAAATGATATTTTTCATTATGAGATTATTAAGTTAATGAATAGTAATTGTGCCAAAATCAAATAGCACAATATGTTACAGGCCCGGTAACAGAAACCGGATTGTTCATTAACTTATTTTGGGAGGTTGCCAGAATTCCCTGAAATAATTATCGAAGTAATTCTGAATAAAAGGAGTATTCTGCTTTTTAAAAATTAAAATTTTCGGGTTTAAATTAATGGGGGCAAAAGATATAGAGAATCCTGTACATGAACCGCAAGTTAAGAATGGGGAACAATTATTACATGGTTCTTCAGAGTGATGGTTGCTGTGATTATTCTCAGTATGTTCCGATTTCGTTTCATTGAAACACTGTTCATCGGCACAACAGGGAGTCGATGAGAGCGCTATCGTGAAAACAATTAAAAAGAGGCAGAAAAATTTCATAAATGACGAATAAGCATACTATCCTTACAGTTAACACTTGTCCTTGATTTTTGTTTCGCTGCAAATTGCGTAAAAAGAAACGCAAAAGACCAAACAACCAATACCTAAAAAACGGTCATTTTTTCCCCAATCCCAAACCTTCCATTGGCCTTAGCAATTCCATTTTCCACATTGATAATAACATCCACATCATGGGCAAAATCCTGTTGCCCACGGAAATTGCTATCTTCGGTGGTGTGGAAGATGAAGATAAAAGCTGTTTTAGGATTCTCGTTGTGCAGGTGGGTAAGGTAATCGGTGTTTAACTCCAACCTGATAACCAATGCATTAGGTTACATGTTTAAGCCTTTATTTTTAAAATCGGTGAGCAAACTTAAAAATCGTCGAAAAATACCTACACCAATCCTTGTTCTTCTCCAACTAACTATAACCAATACTTATCCAATAACGAATGTAGTTTGCAATAGATATTAGTATATCCCCTTAAAATGTTCACTTGGCATCCGTTTTTGTTCAATTCATTTGAAAATAGCCATGAAATTTAAGTTTCGTGAATACCTTACAAAATATTATTTTAGTAATCAATAATTGAAAAAACATATAAAGATGAAATTTCTCACAAGGAGCAAAACCAATTGGAAAATAGCAATTATTTTTTCAGCCCTTCTTTCAGCTTTTAACCTGCTAAATAACAATCAATACTATTCTGAAACAAATTATATAAGCATACTTCTGAGTTGGAGTGCAACATTCATATTTATCTTGTCAAGTTGGTATATCATCTCCTTTTTATTGGCTTTTGTAGAAAAATCAAACCGAAAGATAAATCATCTCAACAAGATTTTGATTTTGGTGGTATGTACGGGGGTGCTTTTAAGTATATTTTTTCTTATTGGTATATATGTTAGAAATGAACTTAACGTCTTGGCTACCCGCAGGGAGAACCTCTATTTCTTTATTGCACTTAGAGGATTTGTAAGTATTTTCTTTATCTATATATTTCAATTTGCACTTAATTCTGATAAGAAGGCACAGGAAAGCAACCTGCAAAATCAGATGCTCAAAACAGAAAATATCAGGGCTCAGTTTGAAATACTGCGCCAGCAGGTAAACCCTCATTTTTTGTTCAACTCACTATCAACGTTGCGTTCAATGATTCATTCGAATAACGGGGACTCTGAAATGTTTGTGGTCAAACTGTCCGAAGTTTATCGTAATTTGTTGTTACGGAGCGAGAAAGAGGTAACCAGCGTTAAAGAAGAGCTTGATTTTATAAACGACTATTCATATATGTTATTTGCTAGGTTCAAAACCATGCTTACTATCGATACCGATATCCATGAAAAACACCTAAACTTGAATCTACCTACGTTTGTCCTACAAATGCTTCTTGAAAATTGTATCAAACACAACACAGTTTCAAATGACCATCCCCTGAAAATAAAAATATTCAGTACTTCGGATTGTATTATTATCGAAAACAACTTGCAACCGAAATACTCCCATTCAGAACATTCGGGTTATGGTTTAAAAAATCTTGAGCAACGGTATGCCTTATTGGGTGTTGCAGGTGGTATCGCTGTTTTTACCGACGAAACTACCTTTCGTGTTAAAATTAAACTGATTGAAATATGAAAATACTGATTATTGAGGATGAACCGCATACTGCCAACATTTTAAAAGAATTTATTCTTAAAATCAGGCCACAATCGGAGGTATTGGCAGTTTTTGAAAGCATTACCCAAACGGTGAAATTTTTTACTGAAACATTAGTATATCCTGAACTGGTTTTTATGGATATTCAACTTGCCGATGGATTGAGTTTCGATATTTTCCCGAAAGTAAGTATTAAATGTCCGGTTATATTTTGTACGGCCTATGACCAATACACGCTAAAAGCTTTTAAAAACAATGGTATAGAGTATCTACTGAAGCCAGTTAAAGAAGAAGACATTGAAGCTGCTTTTCAAAAGGTGGAAAACTTCAAACAGTTTACTGACCCTGAGAATGAGGTTATGAGTCTGTTAAAAAAAACTTTATCCGCTAAAATCCGTTATAAAAACTCCATCCTGATACGGGTAAAAGAAAGTTTTATTCCAATTCCGATACTTAACATAGCATTGTTTTATGTTGAAAACGAAATTGTTTATGCCATTACTTTTGACAATCAAAAATATCCTGTCTTTAAACCGATGGCTGATATTGAAAATGAGATTGATCCTCACCAGTTTTACCGCATCAGCAGACAATTCTTGATAAACCGTTTGGCAGTTAAAGAGATTCAACCCTACTTTAATCGGAAGGTGGTTGTAAAAACACAATTCAAATTAGATCAGCAGCTTGTGGTGAGTCGATTAAAGGTAACCGATTTTATGAACTGGATCGAAAAACCTTAAACCTGTTCAATTCAACCTCATATTTGTTCAGTTCGATAACATTTACATTTATAATAAGTTAGACTTGTTTCATCTTTGTGCCATAAAATTAAAAGCACAGAGTTATGAAGCAATTTTTTTTTGTAATGCTGGTTGTTTTTGCGAACTCAGCAATTATGGCACAGAATCCTGCTGATAAAATAACCGGGGTCTGGTTAAATGAGGATAAAACAACCAAAATTGAGATTGTAAAAACCGGAAATACCTATTTGGGTAAAATCGTATGGCTGGCTCAATCAAACGATGTTAATGGCAATCCACGCCTTGATAAAAATAATCCTGATCTGGAGAAAAGACATCAGAAGATTCTTGGCCTAACCATTCTTTCAGGAATAAGCTACTCAAAAAATACATGGACCGGGACACTTTACGGCCCCAAACGCGGTCAATACGCCGAATGTTCCATTGTAATTGATGCCGCCAGTCAACTCCAAATTACAGTATCGAAAGGGTTCTTTTCTGAAACTAAAATCTGGACAAAACCATGAAGGCCGTTGGGATCATTCTTGCATTTATAATGCAACTAACTATTATACAAGCACAAATAGTTTTTAAATCGATAAATGAGGTTTGGGAATATTCATTATCGAACAACCCCGAAAATATAATGTACCAATTACAGGTTGAAAAGGCAAAACAGGATAAAAAAACGGCCAACAGCTATCTGTTTCCGAAAGCAGGGGTAAATTTTTCGGGCCAAAAGAACATTGAAATTCCTGAAACACCAGTTCCCGGGGAACTTATTGGAATGCCCGGGCAAACCGTTTACATGAAATTCGGCCAGAATTATTCATACAACAGTGGTATAACGGTAAGTAAAACATTATTCGACTGGCAGTCGAAAGCTCAGGCTAAAATTGCAAAATTAAATGTTTTGCTTACCGAAGCTCAAAAAGATTATTTCGAGCAAACTCTTAAAGAGCAGGTGGCACAGGTGTATTATGCCGTTTTAACATCAAATCAGGCAGTTAAAATAAGTCAGAAAGATTTTGAGTTGGCCGATTCGTTATACCTTTTGGCAAAAAAGCGGTTTGAGCAGAGTTTAACTGATAAATTAGTTCTTAACCAGGCTAAAATTAACAGGAACAAAGTTTTTGAGAAGCTGGAGCAAAACAAATCGTATCAGAGTCAATGGCACTATAATTTAAAACTGTTACTGGGGCTAACAGCTACCGACACCTTACTTTTGGTTGAAGATATTTTTGCTAAACCAAAACAGGAAAAATGGGATAACACCATTGCCACCAATGAAGATTACATCAATATCTTTAAATGGCAATCTGAAATAGCAAGGTCTGAATCGAAAAAGGCATTAGCCCGTTTTACCCCTAAAATTGATGTGGCTTATTATCTGGGTACTTTTCAATATCAGAACGACTTTACCCTATCATTAAATTCTGCTGATTGGAAACCCAACAGTTACCTGGGGCTTTCGGTTACAATACCCGTTTTTACAGGTTTTGCAAACAAAACTCAATACAGTGCAGCAAAAATTTCAGGCCAAATAGCCCGGCAAAAACTGCACGATGAAACCCGAAAAGCCTCAATTAACGACAGCATCCTCCTTTTAAATTACAATACATCGGAAAAACTTATGCTGCTGGGCTCTGAAAACTTTCAGGTGTCAGGGAACAGCGTTGAACTGGCATCGCAAAAATATGCACAAGGTATCATTGGCCTCGATGAGTATCTGAAAGCATTTGATGATTACCTGAACTTTCAAAACCAATATTTCAATTCGTTATCGGATTATTTAATAAACAAAGCAATACTAGAAACACGAAAAAATAATAATCATGAAAAAGAGATTCATTCAATTTTACATCCTTGGAATAACCATTTTAACAGGTTGCAGCCGACAGGAAGAAGTGCAACCACAACGCAAGGACATTGTTGATGCCGTATTTGCCAGCGGAAGCATCATTACTGATGAACAATACTCAGTAACATCGCAATCCGAAGGGTATCTGATCAATTCTTTTGTGAAGGAAGGAGATACAGTAAATGAAGAACAGGTATTATTTCATATCTATGATGATGTACAAAAGGCACAACTCGAAAGCGCAACGGCGTCCTATCAATATGCAATGAATAATATCAGTTCGAGCTCTGCCATATTGCAGCAGTTAAATGCTCAACGAATCCAGTTAAAAAACAAACTTATTAACGATTCATTAAACCATATCAGATATAGTAACCTAGTAAAGTCGAATGCAGTTTCGCAATCCGATTATGAAAAAGTCAAACTCACTTTCGATAATTCCCAGCAGGAATTACTAGCTACCGAAATACTGATTGAGGATACCAGGAAAAACCTTGAACTGGAAGTAATTAAATCAAAAGCCAACCTTGTTTCGCAACAAAATTCAAGCTCTTATTATGTGCTTAATAGCCGAGTGGATGGCATTATTTTACAAATATTTAAAACCAATGGCGATTTGGTAAAAAGGGGTGAAACGGTAGCTGAAATTGGTTCGGGTAACTTTATTATCAAGCTCCTGATTTCGGAAGACGATATTAATAGCGTTTGTGTGGGGCAGGATGTATTTGTAGAATTAAACACCAAAAAAGATCAACCTTATAAAGCCAGAATATCAAAGATTTATCCGGCTTTCGATACAAAAGAACAGTCTTTTACTGCAGAAGCTCTGTTTTCTGAACAGGTTGCAAATCTGAAATCGGGGACACAGCTACAGGCTAATATTGTTATACGGCAACAGATACAGGCATTGGTTATTCCTACCTATTATCTTCTGCCGGGTGATTATGTAATCACTAGCCATGCAAAGGAAAAAATGAAAGTACAGTTGGGAATAAAAACTACCGAATGGGCTGAAATTATTAGTGGGATTGATGAGCAATCAACCCTTATTCGTCCTCATTAACTTTTTTTATCCAATGAAAAAATCAGTGAACAGACAGATAGCCGCAGTGCATCTGACTTCGAGAATCGGGCAGACTATTGTTGCCGTATTAGGTGTAACATTTGGTGTCTCAATGTATATTTTCATGAACAGTTTCATGAACGGAGTCAATAAGGCTCAGGATGATATGGCTTTCAGCTCCATGTCGCACATCAGGATATTTAACGAAAACAGTGTTAGGAGTTACAACCCGGTGGAAGGTTTTCTGCCATCAACACAAACCATCTTTACTATCAGGAACCATAAAGTGATGCAATATACCGATGGCATAAAAAATACATTGGAGATAATCTCATTTCTGGAAAAACAACCCGAAGTTACCGGCATTGCAAGCCAATTGAATTTTAATGTTTTTTTCCGCAGCGGGTCAAAAAAGATAAGTGGTTTGCTTTCGGGAGTTGAAGTGATAAATGAAGATAAACTTTTCGACAATTCCAGTAAGGTAATATCGGGCAAGTGGATGGATTTAAACTACCAAAAATCGGGAATTATCCTTGGATGCGTGTTGGCCGAAAACCTGGGAGTAAAAGTCAACGATAATATCAACATTTTAACATCCGATGGAATTTCAAAAAACTTTGTTGTGACCGGAATCATTGAAACATCGGTTAAGCAGGTAGATAAAACAAAAGCATGGCTTAATATTTCATCGGCCCGGCAATTGCTTACCAAGAATCAGGATTATGTGAGCGACATACTTATAAATATAAAAGATAAAGAAAATACCGAACCCTTTTTATCGAAAATTACACCAGTGGTTCCTTACCAGATAGAATCGTGGCAGGTAGCCAGTCAGCAATTGGTAGCCATGACCAAAATACGGAACATACTTGCCATTGCGGTTTCACTTACTATCCTTTTTGTGGCCGGTTTTGGAATTTATAACATCATGACCATGACTATTAATGAGAAAATAAAAGAGATTGCTATTCTGAAAGCCACGGGTTTTTCGGGCCACGATATCACGGTGATTTTTCTATCGCAGGCTGCAATTATTGGTTTTATCGGGAGTGTTGTCGGTGTTGTATTAGGATACGGCATTTCAACCCTTGTTAATCAGGTGCCTTTTGAGATTGCAGGTTTATCAACCCTTCCTATTTATTACCGATATCAGGATTTGACACTTTCAATTGCTTTTGGCATAGCCACCACATTGGTAGCTGGGTTTTTACCTGCCCGTAAAGCTTCAAAAATTGACCCTGTTATTATAATTCGAGGATAAAATGGAAAACTTATCGTTAAAAGCAAAAAATATCATCAAATACTTTTACGATCCTGATACGTTTCAGGTCTTAAAAGGTGTTTCGTTCGATGTAAAGAAGGGAGAATTTCTTTCCATTATTGGTAAATCGGGTTCCGGAAAATCGACTCTGCTTTATGTGCTCTCAACCATGGATACCGATTATGAGGGTTCAATGGAGATAAACGGAGATTTGTTAACCGGCAAAACCCAAAACCAATTGGCCACTTTCCGTAACGAACATATTGGATTTGTGTTTCAGTTTCATTACCTGCTCCCGGAATTTACGTCCATTCAGAACGTTATGCTACCAGCTTTAAAGCTAGGGAAATATTCTGCCCAGGAAATTGAACACAAAGCTTACGAAAACTTAAGGTTACTCGATTTAGAGGATCAAGCCTTAAAGAGAGCCAATAAACTTTCAGGTGGGCAGCAACAAAGGGTAGCCATTGCCAGGGCATTAATAAACAATCCTTCAATAATTATGGGTGATGAACCCACAGGTAACCTGGACTCAAAAAACTCAAAAGCAGTATTAGAGATATTTAAAGAACTGGCTGCCAACTATGGTCAAACCATTATTTGTGTAACCCACGACAACGATTTTGCCCGCAGTACCGATAGAATTATAGAAATGCAGGATGGATTGGTTTTAGATGGATACCACAGACTAGTATAAAAATACTTCCTTTATTGATTATATATTGTGAAAGTTATATATGAATTTCAAAACAAATAACGTGAGCAAAACCAGCAATAATGTTAAACAATAAAATTTATTAGTATGAAAAAACTATTTTTATTAAAGCAAAAATGGGCTATAGTAGCCCTTTCATTGGTCGTTTCAATTGTTTTTATATCGTGCGACCAAGATAACAATGATACCAAAATCGACGATGAAACAACTACAACAAGTGTTGTAAAAGACGACACGTATGCCTCTGAAACATTTCAGGACGCAAGTGATTTATTAGATGAAACCTCTGTTAACCTTAAAACCGCAACGACGTCATACTGTTTGCTTAGCGACTGTGCTATTGTTACCGAGGATTTGGTTTCGAACCCACGGGTAATTACCATCGATTTTGGCACTACCGGTTGTACCGGTGCCGATGGTAAATCCCGGAAAGGTAAAATTATAGCCACTTACGGTGGCGATTATTGGGACGATGGAACTGTAAAAACCATCACCTTCGAAAACTACTACGTGGACGACAACAAGGTTGAAGGAACAAAAATTGTTACTGCCGGAGCTCGGAATGAAGCTGATAACCGATTCTACACGGAATCAGTGTCAGGTTCAATTGAATTAGCTGAAAACGGTGGTACCATCTTATGGGAGGCAACACATAGCCGCGAAGTGGTAGAAGGTTCATCAACCCCTTTAATTTACGATGATGTGTACCAACTTACCGGTAATTCATCGGGTACAACTGCTGATGGCGAAGAATATAGCAGCTCAATTACAAGTGCACTCGTACGGAAAGTGGAACCTGGTTGCCGACATAATTATGTTCAGGGCATTATTGAAATTACCCCAATAGGTAAAACCACACGTGTTGTTGATTATGGTGATGGTACCTGTGATAGAAAAGCAACCGTTACTGTTGATGACAATGTGTATGAGGTGTATTTAAGATAATTCTATTTTTTGGTTTTGTTCATGTGTTAGAATCATTCCGCAAGCATCCAGCAGTTTACTGTTGTTCATCCGGTGGCTTTAAAATATGAATCATGGTTGACTTATATGCCATCGGGTGATTTGCGTTATTAATTTTCAGTAAATAATTAAACATCAGCTATGTTAATCTTTAAGCAAATATTTTAGTTGTGAAATGGGTTATAATTTTTATAGGTTTGGTATTGCTTTTTGCACTATTTGAATATAAGCAGCATGAAGTAACTGTTCAGGTAAAGAGTAATACAACGCCATTTGAAAAAGTTAAAAAAGTTCCGCCCAATTATGGGTCTGGTTCTGAACCCATCGTAAAACCCGACCAAGTGAATTGGTTTCAGTTCAGTAATGAAAAGATATGTAATGAGCTTTATTTTAAATCAGATTCATCTGAAAAAGTTACCTATACCAATACTGCATTTCTAACAGATTGGGTTAGTCAGTTCACTCAATCGGATTCTACCTCAAATCAAGGTACTTTTTATATCAAACAAAGGTTGGGCTATAACTCTGATCGTTTCTGGGATAGTATCGATTCAGGGCTAATTCTGGTCAATGAATCGAATAAATGAAAGTACTAAGAAATATCTTAATTTATTGGTTTTCACGAAGTGATTGCCTTAAAATATTGAAAACAATAGCAACTCAAATTAGTATTTAGAAAAATGAAATGGTTAAACATATTTTTAGGGCTGACAGCCTTTCAAGCTCATCAGCATTTTACTTTTGCCCAAAATTTAGTAGGTGATAGCCCTAAAACAATGAGTAATGAAATAAGAACGATAAATAAAAATAATATTGTTATTGGCATTCAATATGGCCATTTTGGAATATTTCCGATGGCTAAAACCAATGATAATACAACCAATCTCAAAATTAGCGATTACCATAAAATGCTTAATCTGGCAACGGAATACTATCCATTTGAGGAAATAGCGGCACAGTTTTCTATCGGATTAATGTTAATCCCTAAAGAACAAACCATTGATAGTATAATATTTACGCCAGGCTCTGGTCCTGGCGGAATACAAGCAAAGGGTAGTGGTAAAGGGGGAGCCGTATTGCCAGTAACTTTCGGAATTAAAAAGACTTTTCTTAAAGGGGGAGCCCGTCCATATGTTTCACTCCTTTCTGGTTTTACATACATTAAAGTAGGAACAGGTTCTGGTTCTGGCAGTATTTATGGTGTTGAAGAAAATGTGGACTATCAATCCGCTTTTATTTTCTGCTATCAATTGGGGACGGGTATTCAGCTTAAGACCGGAAAATCTGTTAGGTTCGATGTTGGGATAAATTTTTATGGGAGTCCCCGCATTATACCTTCCATTGGGGGTATAAATTATTATCAGGGATTTTATGTTTTTGGAGGTATGAACTTTATCTTGAATCCAAAGAAATAAAAAAATGATGTAAAATTATACGTCTCTGACTTTTAAAAATTATGAAATTCTTCTACTTTTTAATTATTACTTCTCTACTGTCTTTTGGGGTACTTGCTCAACAAGGCACACCCTTTTCGTGGTCGCTGAATTATCTTCCTACTAATAAGGAAAGCGAATCCAAGCTTTTACAAACACAACTTTCACTAAATGCACCTGTTTTTAATGACAGTTCCTTCACAGGGTTGATAGGGACAAGTTTTAAATATTATGGGTTCCGTTTTAAGAATGATTCTTTGAATATTTATCATTTATACTCGTGGTCGATTCCTTTTACTTTTCAGATCAAGACAAGTGATAGCAGATATGTAACATTCATGTTGGAGCCAATGCTCAGTTCTGGTTTTAAAAGTATTCGTGCATCTGACTTCAGGTATAATTTGGCTTTATTATTTATAAAAAGAAAACTTTTAAAATCAACAGGATTTGGGATTGCTGTTTCGAAAAGATTCTCAGGATTTCAGTTAGCCCCTATGTGGGTAGCGAATTTTAGGGTTGGGCAACATTGGATATTTACGGGCACTATTCCTTTCAAATCAAAAATAGCTTATGAAATTGACAGTAAAAAGCAGTTGGGTATTAATTTCGGGGCAAATACGAATTCATTCCGGCTTTATGAAAATGGCGAAGGTTATTATCTCGATTATCAGACCATCGAAGCTTCTCTTTTTTATCAGCACACTATTTTAAAAAACGTTAAATTACATTTAGGGTTTGGAGCGCAATCTTTACAGTCAAAAGTTTACAATAATCGTCAGACTTCGCCTTTAGGCATATTCCTAATTTACCCAAATAACACACACGAACCCATAGAAACCTACACTAACAAGGGAATGATTCTGGTACAACTGGGTGTTTCTTATGCAATACAATAATATAATTATGCCAAAGATTCTGTTTTTTTGAGAATGAAATTGTAAAAAGAGAACATCAAAAAAAAAACAAAAAAAAACCATCATGTTTGAATTCTATGAGTACAATAAATCACTGTTGATTAATTGGTTACCTGAAAAACATTCAATTTCTACCTTGGATTATTTTCAATCCATCGATGAAATTTTGTTTTCTGTTTCGGAAACCCGTCCTGAAAAAATTTTAATTGACCTTTCTGATTGTGATTTTCCGATGGTGATTGAGGAAATGATCCGATTTTTAAGTTTTACTTTGGCTTATAACCCTGCGGCCATTCAATTAGGGTTGGTTAACAGCCATGGAATGTATGGGCAGATTGCTATCAGCAATATTTTAAAAAGATTGGAAGAAATAAAATTGAAAATACGGTTTTTTAAAACTACAGAAGAGGGTTTTGATTGGTTTATTAACTAATAAAACAATTGGCCTTCACATTTATCCTGGGCCTTACAATAAAATTCATATTTTCTCATCTCCTGCTAAAGCATTTCATAAGTGGCGAATGGTCGATCGTATTACCAAAACTGTCGTTGGTAGAAAAAATATTACTTCCGGCAAGCACTCAGGTAATTTTGACACGGAAAAACAAAAAACCGGTTTTCGAATTAAAAATTAAAAATCACCTTAAAACAATTGGTATGAAAACGAAATTCTTAAAAAGTAAAATCTTCCCAAAGCTATTAATGTTGGGGCTTTTAATACAGGTATTGACAGTTCAGCTTTCCTTTGGACAGGATCAGATTCCATCGGAGACTATCAGAGGTTATGTGAAAAGGGAAGTTCTGCCGACAATAAAACCTTACCGGGCCGATTTTGAGAAAAGCCTGACAGCAGAAGAAAAGAAACAGATTGAACAAATACGCGCCGACCTGAAAGAGGTAAGAACCCAACGGCAAGACCTTGGATTAAAAGGACCCTCATCGTTATGGAAAACTGCTTTAACTGATGAACAGGTAAATGTTATGAAAACTACACGCGATAAAGCTTTTAAATCGCTTTTACAGGTAGCCGCAATTGCTTCGAATCATGAACAGGAACTAAACCAAATTTTTGAAGAACAAAAAAACAACCGGAATTTGTGGACAAAAGAAATCAATCAGATAGTTTCAGAGGAACATCCCCTATTAAAAAATCGCTACCGTCATCATTTTTTCCGGAATATACAACACCTTTTACCGGCTGAACAGTTTGGACGCCTGGCCTTTATAATCTGGAATCCTGAAATGTAATACATCAAGTTTAATCAATAATTAAGTGAATCATTAAAATCAATTAGAAACTACCTAAATTTTAAAACAATGAAAAGAAGTATGTATGTAATGGCTATTGCCTTGTTTACCCTTGGTTTATCTACCAGTTGCCAAAAAGATGAAACCAATACCAGTGCCGATGTAACCTCAGAGGTTGCCGATGAAATTGCCTCTTCGCTTGCAAGCCCATCAACCGGAATAACTGATGAAATGGCCGATTTTACTGAAAATGTGGAAGATAATTACTCTTCGTTGAAATCGGCAGTGCCTGATACGCTGTATGCTGTGGATACACTCTTTACCAAATCGAACAACAACGGAGCCACCTTTCTGTTTAACTATTCATACGACCTCGCCTATGGGTTGGTATATGAAAGTGGAAATACCTATGCCTATTATAATGGAAGCTTATCGGGAAGTTACGATGGAACCCGTTTCAGCGGCTCCGAAGATAGGACGAACGTTTGGAATTTGTCGGGCTTTGCCGTAAGTGCTACCGTTTATACATTAAACGGTACTATTGAAAGGGATGGAAGCACACAATCGAAAATCGGTGCAATGAGTTATATGAAATCAGCTTCGGAAATTACCGTGACCAATGTAAAAATGAACAAAGGAACCTATGACCTTGAAGGTGGTGAACTCAACTGGCATATTTCAGGAACTGTAGCCGGCCAGTCGTTCGATTACACAGCTTCAGTTGTTTTCTCGGGCAACGGAACGGCAGAACTTACCCTAGAAGGTGAAATTTACATTATAAATTTAACTACAGGAACCATTGAATAGTAAAGATAATTTAAGAGACCGATGATTTCGGTCTCTTATTTTTTTTAATTTAACCAAAGAATTCTAAAATGATCCGGATGTTATTAAAATATCATAAAGTTATAGTACACGTTTTCATCTGGATGATGTTCTTTACCCTGCATGTAACAAGGTTTTCACCAGTCCAGGGCGCCTACCCGTCTGTCCTAAGGGCAACATTGTTACTGCTATTATACCTATCGGTTTTTTATTCAAACTGGTTTCTGTTTATCCCAAAATTATATATCGGACACAAGTATGCAGCTTTCTCCATTTGCTTGTTTTCGCTATTATTTGCCGGAACAGTTCTCAGGTTGGGCATTGAACAACATTTCGGGTTTGTCTCCGATTACCTTAAAATGCAATTCCGATCGGCAATGCCTTTTCGAGGGTTTTTACTTTCATTCGGGTTATTGTCGGTTTTAATTATCCTCAGTTCCCTATTCCGGATAACAGAGTATTACAACCAGAAAATCAACGATGAGAAAATATGGCTCCAGCAACGTAACGAAGCCGAATTGAAATTACTCCGCCTGCAATTAAATCCACACTTCTTATTCAATGCTTTAAATAATATCTATGCGCTGGTGTTAACCCAATCCGAAAAGGCCCCCGATTCGCTTATGTCGTTATCGCAGTTGCTGAGGTACATCATTTATGAAACGGCCACCGATAGCGTCCCCATTGAAAAGGAAATAACCGGTCTGAAATACTATATCGAACTGGAATCGCTCCGGTTGACTCAAAAAGAGATGCTGACCGTTTCTATTACCGATGAACTTCCTTCGGGCAACATTATTCCCCTTTTATTTATTCCGTTTGTTGAAAATAGTTTTAAGCACAGTAACATCAACAATGGTGGATTTATCCATATTGAATTAAAAAGTACCGGAAACCAACTCCATTTTTTATGCGAAAATTCTATTGCCCTTACACCTAAACAAGTTGACGGGTTGGGGGGTATTGGTTTGGCTAATACAAAAAAACGGTTGCAGTTGATGTATCCAGACGCTCACCTGTTAATTATTGAGCGAACGGATTCCATGTTTAAAGTACAATTACGTCTGGAGTTATGAATACAATCCGTTGCATTGCCGTTGATGACGAACCTTTGGCGTTGACCATAATTTCGGAATATGCCCGGAAAGTTCCCTTTATATCCCTCGAAAAGGTATTTACCAATGCTACCGATGCACTGATGTACCTGCAAACTGAAAAACCCGAATTGGTCTTTCTCGATATCCAGATGCCTGAAATTAAAGGAATTGACCTTGCCCGGATTATTCAGTGGAAAACGGCTATAATTTTTACTACGGCATACTCGCAATATGCTGTTGAAAGTTATAGCCTCGATGCCATTGATTACCTTTTAAAACCCGTCCCCTTTGAACGTTTTCTACAGGCAGTAAACAAAGCTGCCCATTACCTGCAAAATGAAAAAATAACCTCCTCATCTAACGAGAGAAATTTCCTGTTTGTAAAGTCGGGGTATAAAGCGGTGAAAATTAATTTCGATGATATTTTCTACATCGAAGGGTTAAAAGAGTATGTTACCATTTTTGCAAAAAGCCAGAAAGTTTTAAAACTCGATACCTTAAAAAATCTGGAGCAACTACTACCCAAAAACCATTTTGTAAGGGTACATAAATCGTATATTGTGAACTTGAATCACGTAAAAGCCAGTTTTGGAAACACCATCGAAATTAACGACAAACAGATTCCGGTTGGTCGGGCTTATAAAGAAGTTGTAAAAATGCTCCTGAAAATCTGAAACAACGAATAAATATATTACTGATTTTTCAGCAGACTAATTCGGCACTTAACCACTTTTAGCTTGACGGCTATGCCCCTTAGGGAGTCAGAGGGTGCCAACAGGCAGGGAATATTAATTTTCTTAACTAAACGTTCATATTTTAGGTATAATTACGAAGCTGGCTTTTGGATATTTCCCTGCACACGGTAGATAATTAGTTACATTAACAATTATAGAGGTAGGTAGTTAACTACATATCAATTTTGCTTGATAGATTTTGTCAGCCGCCACCATCCTGCCAATAATATTGTTGAATACATTGTTTTTCATCTGCGAGCGGTTTAACCTGAAGCAAAATTCGTCAAGATACCGATTGATGTTGAACTCGCTCACCCAGGAATAAGTTGTCCTTATCCATGATTTTACCTGGTGTATCATTGTATGTAGGGCTTTAAAGTTCAGACCGCCGCTGCTTTCAACCTGAACGATATTGTACTCCGCCATTAAAGGACGGTAACCTTTCCAACAGTCCGTGGTTACTTCTGCTTCCCCGGAAATATGTTTCTCAAACAGCTTTTTCAACTCTTTGGTAGAATAGTTGTCAATCCCCATTGCGTACATACGCTTGACTTTCCCTTCATCTGTAAGCTCAACCGCACACACTACTTTCTTTTTTTTGCTGTCATAACTGCGGCCGACTTTCCCTTCTTCTTTGCCGCCTATGACAAATTCATCTATATGGACCTTGCCCTTTAGGGGATGTTTGCCACTGGACTTCATGGCCTCGCGGACTTTGTGCATGAACAGCCTTCCCGTCTTTGTTGTCACACTAAAGCGTTCCGCAACATAGCTGGCCGATAAACTCTTGGTTGTTGTTGCCATCTCAAAGCAAATAAAGAATGCCTTGCGCACCCCAAACTTCACTTTATGGAACAGGGTGTTTGCCGTTGCCGATTCGGTATGGCTGCACTTGTTGCAAGTCCTTGAATGGTCCTTTCTTGCTTGGCTGCCCGTATGGCCGCACTTTGTACACGTGAACCCGTCCTCCCATTTAAAATGGGCCAGGTATTCCATGCAGTCTTCATCGGTTTTAAAGCGTTCAGCAAACTCTAAGAGGTCTTGTCCTTGAAATAAATTCATACAGCCATTGATTTTATTGGACTCAAAGATAATGAAAATATGTATTTATCTACTCACCTCTAAACAATTATAAGTCCCAGAGGGACGTAATATTTTTAACCGGCCAATAATGTTTATTTACCGGACAATACGCTAAAAAACATTAACCCAGCGATATAAAAACAGCTTAAACTGCTGGTTATTAGCAAGCCGTTGGATAATATGCCGATTTTCGGTTAAATAATATGTTTGTTAAATAAAAATCCCTATTTTTAACTTTCTCTAGTTTTAACCATTAAATTCTATTACAATGAGTAAACAAGTGATTATTACCATTACCGTGGACACCGACACACTGGTAAAGGAATTTCCTAAGGGTGGCGATATTACCGACCATTCCGTTATTGTAATGACCCAGGAAGGGGGTTATTTTAGTTACAAAACCGCGTTTAAAGACAAACTGGTTACCGAAACCGCGGCCGGCGACGCCATTAAGTGGAAAATTACCAGCAAAAACGCGAACGATGCCTTAAAACTGGTGGCCTACAAAGGCGACAAAAGCATGTTGGACATTTTTAAAAGCCAACCCGCCAAAGATGCCGCCGACGACAAGGAGTTTAACGGGAACGTGAAAGACAGCCTGCCCCAGGTAACCCTTACCACCACCTACACCTTCGATTTCTGTTTAAAAAAACAACCGGATATTGTCTGGAGTTGGGACCCGGATATTATTGCTCAATACCCTCCTAGATAGTGATATTAATAGACCGCATTATAAGTTTATGCGGTCTATTTTGTTCTCAATTAATTATATTTTAAATATTTAATGTATAAAAAAATATTTTTTAGTAATTTATTTTTGTTCATTTTTTTGAATATTAGTATAGGGCAAGAAAATGAGACTGCAAATTTTCATGACTTTTATAACAAATCCATTCATGTTGCCAATAAAGAGGAAGCATTACAATTTGCATTTAAAGCTCTCGATATTGCACAAACATTAAACAATGATTCACTACAAGCCTCTGCATTAGTGGCTATTAGTTGGAATTATAAGCATCTGGGAAATTTAATTACCGCATTGGATTATGCATTGCGTGCAGTTCCTTACTATAAAAAATTTACTGATAAAACTGGATTTGAAATATTAAACATCCAAATAGCCAGTATCTATGCTAGTTTAAAAAATTTTCCACTTTCTAACTCCTATTATAAAGTTGTAATTCATTCAAGTGATAATTACGCTGTAAAACTCATTGCTTATATGAATATGGGTGAAAATTACCGCCATATACAGAAATACGACAGCGCTTTGTATTATTACCAATTGGCTGAAGATATTTCTGCTAATGAATCTTTTTTTACATATAATTCATACCTTTTTGCAAACAGAGGTTTGGCTTATGCCGCCATAGGTGAAAAAGCAAAGGCAGATTCGCTGTTAGCCAGTGCCATTCAGCTTTTTACCATAGAAAAGGATTTAAGGGCCCTGACCCAGACCTATTTTGAAATGGCCAGGATAGCTTATCAGAGCAACAGTTTCCATGATGCCTCCCGTTTAGCCACCCAAGCCTTTGAAACCGCCGATACCAATCATTTTGTGCTGGAATTAAAAGATATTTCCCAGTTACTTTCCCAAATAAATGAAGAGCAGCAAAACTTTACCGATGCTTACCGCTACCTGAAAAGCTACAACCAATACCGTGAAAAGGTTTCCGGCGATTCGGTACTTTCAAAAATCTCGGAAATGCGGGCCGAGTTCGAAATCAGCCAAAAGGAACAGGAAGTAATCTATTTTAAAAAAATAAGCCGGGCCCGGACTATTGTAGCCCTTGTTACAGGCATAGCCGGTCTTTTGGTGGTACTGCTGGCACTGTTTTTATACAAACTCACCCAACGGCTCCGCTCGGCCAACCAACTATTGGGCGAATACAACGAGGAACTGAACCAGAAAAACCACATCATCCACCAGGCTTTGCTCGATAAGGAGGTACTGATTAAAGAGATTCACCACCGGGTAAAAAACAACCTGCAGATCATTTCGAGCATCATCAATTTGCAAAGCATGCGCATCAAGGATAAAGCTACCCAGGAAATTTTCGAGGAGATGCAGCGGCGCATCCTGGCTATTTCGTCCATCCACCAGAAGCTGTACCAAAGCGATTCGGTTACCTCCATCAACATGAAGGATTACCTGTCGGAAGTGGTTGATTCCATCCACATTGCCTTTAACAATCCGCAATTGAATGTCAAGTACGAGATTATGATTCAACAGATTGTGATGGATATTGACTCGGCCGTTTCCATGGGCCTGATGGTGAACGAACTGGCTACCAATGCCTACAAATATGCTTTTAAGCCCGCACAGAACAACCAGTTTCTGGTAAAACTCGAAAACCCCGAACCGGAAAAATACCAATTGACGGTAAAAGACAATGGCCTGGGGCTGCCCACCGATTTTTCACTGACCAAAGCCAATTCGCTGGGGCTGCGGATGGTTTCACTGCTTACCCGCCAGCTCAAAGGCAATATCCGTTTTTATAACCAAGATGGGGCGGTATTTGAAGTGGTGTTTTAATTCGTACAAAGTAATCAGTATCAAGATGTCAGATAGTAATGATTATTTTCCAATTTCCCTTATATCGTTAAAAAACAAAAAATAAATTCCAGCTTACCGCGTAGCGGTTCAGGCATTACGCAAAAACAGATGTATCTCATTTTACCGCGTAGCGGTTACGTCTTTATAGAAAAAATGGATAATTTTATAATTTCTCCGTAGGGGATTAACTTACCAACATTTAATCGTATTTTTTCGCCTCCTGCCAGATTTTTTCCATTTCAACCAAAGGCATGTTCTTTAGGTCGATGCCCTGTTTCAGGGTCTTTTTTTCCAAATAATTAAACCGCCTGATAAATTTCAGGTTGGTGCGTTCCAACGCGTTTTCAGGATTTATTCCATACAGCCGGGCCGCATTGATCAAACTAAAAAACAAATCGCCAAACTCCTGCTCAGCCTCCAGCGAAGATGGGTTTTTCAGCAGTTCTTCCTTTAGCTCGTTCATCTCTTCGGCTACTTTATCCCAAACCTGCTCCTTTTCGTCCCAATCGAAACCCACCCCGCGTACTTTATCCTGGATGCGGTGGGCTTTTATCACGGCTGGCAGCGATTGGGGAACACCTTCAAGCACCGATTTTTTCCGTCCTTTTTCCTTGAGTTTAAGCTGTTCCCAATTATCGGAAACTTCGCGGGCATCGGCCACCTGAACATCGCCAAAAATATGCGGATGGCGGTAAATCAGTTTTTCATTCAGGTTGTGAATCACATCAGAGATATCAAAAGCCCCCTTCTCGGCACCAATCTTGGCATAAAACACAATATGCAGCAGCAAATCCCCCAGTTCCTTCTTAATTTCGGGAAGGTTGTTTTCCATGATGGCATCGGCCAGTTCGTAAGTTTCCTCAATAGTCAAAGTCCGCAAACTTTCCAAGGTTTGTTCTTTATCCCAGGGGCATTTGGCCCGCAGTTCGTCCATTATTTCGAGCAACTGCCCAAAGGCTTCTTTGTGTTTTTGCATAGAATTATATTTCGCTAATTCGTGAATTGTTTCTAGTTTCTAGTTTCTAATCTCTAATCTCAATTTCTTGCATTCTTTTTCTTAAACATTCTCCACAGTCCATGCGGAAACAGGAGCGCTGCACCACTGTTCCAGCTTTCTTCGCATCTCCAGGTTGGCTTCAGTTTTTTTAAATTTGTTTAAAGCACCCTCGGTGCTCCAGATGGTATAAATATGAAAATGAAGGACTTCGTCCAAGTCGGCAAAACAATCGGCATGGTGGTTGTTCTTAAAGCAACGGGCTTCCTTAAGAAATTCAGGGATGTAGTTTTTAAATGCTTCCAGGTGTTCTGGTTTCAGTTTGGCTTTAACAATTCGTGTAATCATCGGAATTTTACGGTTACGGGTGAATTTAATTTAACATCAATAAGTTCGGCCATTTTCCCATTGCGGATGGCCATTTCGAGCAAATCCAGTGAATTAAAAAGAGCCAGCAGATCTCCGGATTCCACCTCCGAATAGTTATGGCTCAGTCGCTGAACACTGTAGGTTTCTTTTTTTACCGTGATGGTGAATTTACGGTTTTTACCAATCTGGTGAAACAGTTCTTTTGAAATATTCGTGATAATGTTTTGATACGAATCAATGTAAATGACACTTCCCGTGATGGAATCATCCTCATAGGCGGGCATATATTCTACCAACCGGTATTTGCCCTTCAGTTCGGTTCCAATTTCCGATAATTGCCCTCCATTAATAATATGGGCAGCAGCTTCGGCAAACAGGGTCAATTCCGGAAATGAACTGTTCTTTAAAGTTGGGGTCTCATTTAAAACAATCACCTTTTCGGGATTCGACGAAAAAAGTGTGTTAAAAATCCCATTGGCCGCCCCAATAAAATAATGCCCCTGCGCCAAAATGCAGATGGGAGGTTGCTGGTTATTCAAATCACTGTTAATCCCAATCAGATGAATGGTTCCTTTGGGAAAGTGGGCAAAGGTGTTTTTTAAAACAAACGCCGCCTGGGTGTATTTATAATTTTCAATTTTATGGGTAATATCAACCACCTGAACGCCTTGACATTTGCTATAAAGCAGCCCTTTTACAGCTCCAATATAAAAGTCATCGTTGCCCCAATCCGTGGTTAAGGTGATAAACGTCATTTGAAAAATAAGGTATTCGTTTTGGACAAATGTAAGGGAAAAAAGGAAAACAGAGAACGGAAAATCATGTGCTCATTAGCCCATTTGTTTATTTGGGAATGGTTAAATGTTTAAATTGTTCATTGCTAATTGTCTCTATCTCATATTTCATATCTCTTGTCTTGTGTCTTGTATCTTGTATCTAATATCTTCAACTAATTTCAGGAAAAAAGACAGGCAAAACGCCCGTTCTAAAACTTATCTCATTAATTTTGTGCCATAAAAATTAGATATGCCGGAAAAAATACTTCACATCGAAGCCATAGACCCCATCGAACTATTGGGAATAAACAATTCAAAACTGGAGATTTTAAAAAGGGCTTTCCCAAAATTGCAATTAATTGCCCGGGGGCACGAGATTAAAATTATCGGCGAAGAGCATGGAATCACTGAGTTTGAAGAAAAGCTACATGAAGTCATCGGTTTTTTTGATCGGTTCAACCGACTTTCCGATGACGATTTGGTTGAGATTCTTAATGCATCATCCGCCAAAAACGGGCAAACTGATGGAAATACCGACGACCTGATTTTGTTTGGAAACAACGGAAAACCCATTAAAGCTTTGACAACCAACCAAAAACGATTGGTAGAAGAAAGCTTTAAAAATGATTTGCTATTTGCCCTAGGGCCGGCAGGTTCAGGTAAAACCTATACGGCCATTGCATTAGCAGTAAGAGCTTTACGCAACCGCGAAGTAAAACGGATTGTTTTAAGCCGTCCCGCGGTAGAGGCTGGCGAACGGTTGGGTTTTTTACCGGGCGATTTAAAGGAGAAAATCGATCCCTATTTACAACCTTTGTACGATGCACTGCATGACATGATTCCGCCAAAAAAACTCGAAAGTTATATTGAGGAAGGAATTGTTCAGATTGCCCCACTGGCATTCATGCGCGGACGGACACTTGACAATGCCTTTGTAATTCTGGACGAAGCCCAGAACACCACCATGCTGCAAATGAAAATGTTTTTAACCCGCATGGGCATCAATGCCAAATTTATTGTCACTGGCGATGTTACCCAGGTTGATTTACCTAAAACCCAGGATAGCGGGCTCATTCAGGCGTTGCGGATTCTGGAAAATATTGAAGGAATCAGTGTCGTTGAACTTGATGAAACCGATATTGTGCGCCACCGGCTCGTACGGGCAATTGTAAAAGCTTACGAAAAGCATACACATTAGTATTGCCACAAATGTCACGAATTAAAATATCAAAGGCATATTTAAAATAAACTAAGGCAATGAGCATAATTTACAAAGAAGAATCTTATAGAATTATTGGAAAATGCTTTGAAGTGCATAAAAATCTTGGCAAGGGATTTTTAGAGATCGTTTATAAAGACGCATTGGAATATGAATTTAAGGAATGCGGTATTCCTTTTGAGCGCGAAAAACAATATCTGATTAATTATAAAGGAACGATATTACCTCACAAATTTTTTGCAGATTTTGTGGCATTCGATAAAATTATTTTAGAAATTAAATCCTGCTCTAAATTGACAGACGAACATTTAGCGCAGGTAATGAATTATTTGTCTATTTCGAAAAACAAGTTGGGATTGTTGATAAATTTTGGGCTGGATTCAGTTGAACATCGAAGAATCGTTCTTTAATTCATCTAGTAATTAGTGAAATCAGTGGCAAACAGAATAAAAAACAAAATCAAGAATGAGTTGATAAAACGATGATATGATGTATTTTATCTTTTCAATCTTTAAAAAATAATTAGTGAAATTCATGGTAAAAAATTCCAATCAGATGAAAAAAGCAATAGTAAAAACCGATTTTAATTTTCCAAAACAGCACAGTGTCTATAAAGGAAAAGTGCGCGATGTATATAACATCAACCAGGAATATTTAGTAATGGTGGTTTCCGACCGGATTTCGGCCTTCGACGTGGTGCTACCCAAAGGGATTCCTTACAAAGGGCAGGTTTTAAACCAGATTGCTTCAAAATTCTTAGATGCAACAACCGACATTGTCCCCAATTGGAAAATTGCGGTGCCCGACCCCAATGTAACCATTGGCCACAAATGCGAACCCTTTGCGGTTGAAATGATTGTCCGGGGATACCTTACCGGAAGCTCCTGGAGGCTTTACAAAAGCGGAGGACGCGAAATCTGCGGCGTTAAGCTTCCCGAAGGGATGAACGAACATCAGGCATTTCTTGAACCCATAATTACACCAACCACTAAGGCTGAGCACGGGGCACACGACGAAAACATTTCGCGTGAAGAAATCATCAAATCCGGGTTGGTATCGGAACAGGATTACCTGCTTTTGGAAAAATATGCCATGCAGTTATTTAAACGGGGAAGCCAAATGGCCCGTGAGAAGGGGCTGATTTTGGTAGATACCAAATATGAGTTCGGCAAAAAAGAGGGAAAGATTTATTTGATAGATGAGATTCACACACCCGATTCATCGCGCTATTTTTATGCCGAAGGGTACGAAGAACGTTTTGCCAAAGGGGAAAACCAGAAACAGCTTTCCAAAGAATTTGTCAGGGAATGGCTGATGGAAAACAATTTCCAGGGGCGGACCAGAGATGTTTTGCCCGAAATGACCGACGAATTGGTCGAGCAGATTTCGGAGCGGTACATTGAACTTTTTGAAAGCATCACCGGCGACACTTTTCATCGGGCCGACACCAGCAATGTATTAAACAGGATTGAGAAAAATGTGAATCAGTTTCTTGATAATTTGTAATGTACAATAAATCGCTCTAAATACAAAGGCACTCAAAATTTGGGTGTTTTTTTAGATTTTTTTCCCGATATTTTTCAAGGTCTCAAACAGTTAACATTTTAACATGGATAAATACCTGCAAAACCTTAATGAATTTGGCTTTGACCTATTGCACGAAAATAAAATTGTTATACTTTTGCACACCGTTTTGAGGCGCTGTCGCGAAACATAGTTCTCTAAAATGGTTGTGTTGTGAAGCCGGTGTAGCTCAGTTGGCCAGAGCAGCTGATTTGTAATCAGCTGGTCGGGGGTTCGAATCCCTCCACCGGCTCAAGAAGTTCTGAAATTATTGCAATTCAAATTTTGGGGAGATACCAAAGTGGCCAACTGGGGCAGACTGTAAATCTGCTGACGTACGTCTTCGTAGGTTCGAATCCTGCTCTCCCCACACAATTAACTGCCGGAATGGCCCAGGCATAGTCCACCACGGCAGATTCCAAGTTAAGAGCCGAAGGTTTGAACTTAGCCGAAGGCAATCTCACAACCGGAGGGAGCTAATCCCGTTTCCCGCTCAAAAAAATAGATGTATCAGAAAACCGGGCATCCAATTTTGTTTTTCACCGCTCACTTTTCCATTTATACAAGCTCTTTTGACCTATCCAATTTTGAATCTCAAATACTGAACAAAAATCCAATTGATGAATTGACATATTTTGTCTATTTTTGCGCTTCTTAAAAATTAAGTATAGCAGATTATGTTCGAGAATTTATCAGATAGGTTAGAACGCTCGTTTAAACTGATTAAAGGGCAAGGTACCATTACCGAAATAAACATCGCCGAGACATTGAAAGACGTACGGAAAGCACTGCTCGATGCTGATGTGAACTATAAAATTGCCAAAACTTTTACCGACACGGTGAAGCAAAAAGCGTTGGGCCAGGATGTACTCAATTCGATTAAACCGGGGCAATTGATGGTTAAAATTGTTCACGATGAACTGGCCGAGTTGATGGGCGGTAAAGCTGTGGACATTAACCTAAAAGGTAACCCAAGCGTTATTTTAATCGCGGGTCTGCAAGGTTCTGGTAAAACTACCTTTACGGGGAAATTAGCCAACCGGCTGAAAACAAAAAATGGCAAACAACCGCTTCTGATTGCCGGCGACGTTTACCGTCCCGCGGCTATTGACCAGTTAAAAGTGCTGGGCTCGCAGATTGGAGTGGAAGTTTATACCGAAGATGGAAGCAAGGATCCCGTTTCGATTGCAAAAAACGGTATCAAATATGCCAAAACCAAGGGATTTGATTTGGTGATTGTTGATACCGCCGGACGTTTGGCCATCGACGAACAAATGATGAACGAAATTGAGGCTGTTAAAAAAGCCATCACTCCTAATGAGATTTTGTTCGTGGTCGATTCCATGACTGGCCAGGATGCCGTGAATACCGCTAAAGAATTCAACGACCGTTTGAACTTCGATGGGGTGGTACTTACCAAATTAGATGGAGATACCCGTGGTGGAGCCGCGTTGTCTATCCGTTCGGTGGTTGATAAGCCCATCAAATTTGTGGGAACCGGCGAAAAAATGGACGCCCTGGATGTGTTCCATCCCGAACGTATGGCCGACCGTATCCTGGGGATGGGTGACATTGTTTCGTTGGTTGAAAAAGCTCAGGAACAGTTTGATGCCGAAGAAGCCCGGAAACTTCAAAAGAAGATTGCCAAAAACCAATTCGGATTCGAAGATTTTCTGGCACAAATTCAACAGATAAAAAAGATGGGTAACCTGAAAGACCTGGCTTCCATGATTCCAGGAGTAGGCAAAGCCCTGAAAGATATAGATATCGACGATGATGCCTTTAAAGGTATTGAAGCCATCATTTATTCCATGACCCCCGAAGAACGTACCGATCCTGCTATTATCAATGGATCAAGGCGCAAACGGATTGCTACCGGAAGCGGCACCAGCATCCAGGAGGTAAACCGGCTCATCAAACAGTTTGATGAAACCCGGAAAATGATGAAAATGATGACCGGTGGCCCCGGTAAAAATATGGCCCGTATGATGGGAGGAATGAAAAGATAAAGAAGTATTTAGAGTATTTAAAATACTTAAAGTATTTAAAGTTAGTGGATTAAAAAAGGCGGTATGATTTTACTTGATGGTAAAAAAATAAGTGAAGAAGTTAAGCAGGAAATTGCCCAAGAGGTAAACCAGATGGTAGCTTCGGGTCAGAAAAGGCCAAACCTGGCAGTTATCATGGTGGGTGATGAGGGTGCCAGTGCCACCTACGTTGCAAGTAAAATTAAAACCTGCCGCGAGGTTGGGTTCGATTCCACAGATATTCATTATCCTGCATCAGTTACCGAGGAAGAAGTTTTACAAAAAATCAGGAAAATAAATACCGACCCAACGATTGACGGATTAATTGTGCAGTTGCCCTTGCCCAAACACATCAGCGAAAGCAAAGTAATTGAAACCATTGACTACCGAAAAGATGTGGATGGGTTTCATCCTATAAACACGGGACGCATGGCTATGGGGCTTCCCTCCTATTTGCCTGCCACACCTGCCGGAATTATTGAAATGCTGCGCCGATACAACATTGAAACCGATGGGAAAAACTGCGTAGTCCTGGGACGAAGCAATATTGTAGGAACTCCCATCAGTTTGCTGATGTCGCGAAAAGCCAACCCCGGAAATGCCACTGTAACCATTTGTCACAGCCGGACCCAAAACCTGAAAGCGGTTTGCGCCCAAGCCGATATTTTAATTGTCGCCATTGGCCAACCTGAATTTGTGACTGCCGATATGGTGAAACCCGGTGCGGTGGTTATTGATGTGGGAATCCACCGTATGCCATCAACCGAAACCAAATCGGGGTTCAAGTTAAAAGGTGATGTAAAATTCGACGAAGTTGCCCCAAAATCTAGCTATATTACACCGGTTCCCGGTGGTGTAGGCTTGATGACCATTATTTGTCTGTTGCAAAATACCCTGTTGGCGGCACAAAAAAAAATTTATCCCTAACTAACTTTTAGAGTCATCTAAAATCAGCAATGGTTGGGAGGTTACAGGGTAGCAGGGTTACTGTATTTAAAAATCCCGATAGGAATTTAAAATTGAAATTCTTAAAAGCTGCCCTGGTTTTTACCTACCACATTTGTATTTTTATAAACTTCGTACGTGATTTTGCAACTTCGCTCATGATTTTGCCAAACCCGAATTTTGGGAACTACCAATAAATTTAGAACTTTAGTTACGTATTTAAGATTTATATGATTTAGAGAAGCCGCGCCACGACTAACTGTCTTATTTCCTAATCCTTTGATATTTCGCTTGCCGAAATTCGTATAACTTACTTTTTAAAGTGAAGAACCATTGCAAAATTTGCCTATTTTTGTTTTCCCCCAAGAAGTATATTTAGTTGTCACTAATTTGAAATTATTATCATGAAAAGAATTCTTCCGTCATTTATTGTTGCCATTTTATGGGTTTTCTTTATTCATTGTTCATGGGCTCAAAACAGCCAGCGCGAATACTTGGGTTTTAAACAAAATATTGGCGAGGTCCAGGTGATAGTCAGTGATGGAACAATCAAGATAAAGCCCTATACGAAAAAGGTTTTTCATATATCGTTCATTCCCAATCAAAAAACGGTGAAGGACTTTTCCTATGCCGTGGACATGAAACCAGAAAAGGCTGATTTTATAATAAAAGATGAACCCAATGAGCTAAGGATTGAATCGCCGGCACTGAAAGCCATTATCACTAAAAAACCTTTTGGAATTAGTTACTTTCTTCATAGTAAACCCCTTTTGAACGAAAAAGAAGGCTATAGCCTCAACGATTCCACCCAAAAGATGAGCTTGTCGGTAACCACGGACGAAGTTTTATATGGTGGTGGAGCCCGGGTGCTGGGAATGAACCGGAGGGGAAACAAACTGGAACTTTACAACAAAGCCCATTATGGTTACGAGACCCATTCCTCCCTAATGAATTATACCCTGCCCATGTACCTTTCATCGGATCAATATGCTATCCTGTTCGACAACGCATCGGTAGGCTCTTTAGATTTAGATAGCCAGAAATCGAATACCATTGAATATGAAACGGTAAGCGGAACGGTGAATTACTTTGTAATCACCGGGAATTCCTGGTACGATCTTCTTGAACAATATACACTTTTAACAGGCCGCCAGCCTTTGCCAGCCCGATGGACGTTGGGTAATTACAGCAGCCGCTTTGGTTACCATTCGCAAAAAGAGGTGATACATACTATCAATAAATTTATGGAAGATTCCATCCCGGTAGAAGCTGCAATCATTGACATTTATTGGTTTGGAAAGGAAATTATGGGGACTATGGGGAAATTGGATTGGTATAAGGACAGTTTCCCGGAACCCGAGAAAATGATTAAGGAGCTTTCTGCAAAGGGAATCCGGACGATTTTAGTTACCGAACCATTCGTGTTGACAACCTCCGATCGGTGGAACGAAGCTGTCCAATATGGAGTTTTGGGGACACAACCCGACGGAAAACCCTACACCTACGACTTTTATTTTGGGAATACCGGCCTCATCGACATTTTTAAGCCTGGGGCAAGAATCTGGTTTTGGGACATCTATAAAGGACTGACCAAACAAGGAGTTGCCGGTTGGTGGGGCGATTTGGGCGAACCTGAAGTGCACCCGGCCGGGTTACATCATGTCAATGGAACTGCCAACGAAGTGCACAATGCCTATGGACACGAATGGGCAAAAGTTATTTATGAAGGTTATCGGAAGGATTTTCCAACGGTACGTCCATTTATCCTGATGCGTTCAGGTTTTGCCGGTTCACAGCGGTACGGAATGATTCCCTGGACCGGGGATGTAAGCCGTAGCTGGGGTGGATTGGTTTCGCAACCGGAACTGGCTTTGCAAATGGGGATGCAAGGCTTGGCCTACACACACTCCGATTTGGGAGGCTTTGCCGGTGCCACCGTTATGGATGACGAGCTTTATACCCGGTGGCTGCAATATGGGGTATTTCAACCTATTTACCGTCCACATGCACAAGAACATATTCCATCGGAACCGGTTTTCTGGAAACCTGCTACCAAAGCATTGGCAAAAAAAGCCATTGAACTGCGCTATCAACTGTTGCCTTACATTTATAACATGGCCTTTGAAAATAGCCTGACCGGAAAGCCCCTGATGATTCCTTTGTTTTTTAATGAACCTGAAAACAAGCAATTGCTTACCTACGAAGAGGCGTACATGTTCGGTGATGCCTTTTTGGTAGCACCTATCAAGATGGCCGGGCAAAAAGAGCAAAAGGTCTATCTGCCTAAAGGGTCGCAATGGATTGATTTTTATACCCAGCAGGTGTTCCAGGGAGGACAGGAAATAGCTGTAGCTGTAAAACCTGAATATATTCCGGTATTTGTAAAAGGAGGTTCTTTTATCCCGATGCAGCCAAAAATAAGCCAGACCAAGAGTTATTCGCTTGAATCCTTTGAACTTCATTTTTATGCCGATGCCACCACCTCGAAAAGCAATTACAAATTATTTAATGACGACGGCGAAACCTATGATTGTATCGGCAAAGGAAAATCGGAATTCATTACTGCCGAATCGGTACATAAGGAGGGTGAAATTACTATAAAGCTAAATAAAGAGCCCGGCAGGAATTACACCGATATAAAAGACAATACCATCACGATGGTGATTCATAATCTTTCAAAAAAACCTAAGAAAGTTTTGGTTAACGATGAAAAGGTAAAATCATCGGAACTGGTGTATAATGGCTTATCCAAAACCGTAACTTTTTCTACTGTTTTGCGGAAGGCCCCAAAAACGATAAACATTTCGTATTAATTTTTGAAAACAAATAAGTCTTAAAAACAGGGAAAGTAGCTTTTTATTGCAAATCCACCCTGTTTGCAAAATATGGTTAACTAATTATATATCTGTAAGTAAACATTGTCTGTATATAAGAAATATATATAAGTGAGTATGATTCTATATGTAAATTCTTTGGTGGTAAAAGTATTAAATAACATATTTGTACTGGGTAATTAAAATACAGGAACAATGCCAATGGAAAAAAGATATTTTTCCAAAGAGTTAGTAGTAGTTTCTCATGGCAAAAGTATAGTAGTAGTAATAGTAGTAGTTTAAAAAATGTTCCTGTTTAAACCAGCTGGTTCCCAACCAGCTGGTTTTTTTGTTTAGTGGTTGGTTAAGAAAATGCTCCAACAAAAAAGGGATACTTCTTTGAAAACGATGCATCCCTTTCTTGTCTTAATTTTAGAAATGATTAGTTCACAGAACCCTCTTTCAAGCTTAGGGCAAATCCACCACCAGCAGCTAAATGGATGGGCAATACTGTTTCCTGAGTGACCTCCATTTTCTCGATTTTATAAGCGGTTGGGTTGGTATTCCAATCGGCTTCCGGAGCATCTTTATAAAGCGCCGCCTGATAGGTTTTATTTGGGTCCAGGAAATCGAACCTGAGTTCCAGTTCGCGGCTATTTTCATCGGTAATCCCTCCCACAAACCAATTATTGGAACCTCTTTGCTGGCGGGCAATAGTCACATAATCGCCCACTTCGCCATTGAGCACCTTGGTTTGTTCCCAATCGGTAGGCACATCAACAATAAATTGAAAGGCCGGATTGTCTTTATAATTCTCAATCAAATCGGCTACCATTTGGATGGGGCTATAAATAACTACATACAAGGCCAATTGCTGACATAACGTAGTATTTACCTGGTTCTTCTCCTTATAGGGTTTCAGTTTAATGTTGAAAATACCCGGTGTGTAATCCAAAGGCCCGGCCAACCCGCAGGTAAAAGCTACAATAGGCAAATGTTCCGGTGGATTTCCTCCGTCTGACGACCACGCGTTAAATTCCTGGCCCCGGAACCCTTCACGGCTGGTGGCATTGGGGAATGTCCTCCGCTTGCCGGTATCTTTTATTGGTTCGTGAGCATCTACTGAGGCATGGTGTGCGGCGGCTGTCTCCAAAACCTGATGATAATGGTTTACCATATATTGCCCTTGATGGTATTCCCCTTTAGGGAGTATTTTACCTACATAACCTGTTTTTACCGCATGTACTTGCAGACTTTCTATCAAACGGAAAGCGGTATCAAGCTGTTTGGTATATGTTTCGGTAGCCGCCGAGGTTTCGTGGTGCATGATGAGTTCCACCCCTTTGGCTTTCCCATAACTCACAACCTCTTTCAGGTTATAATCGGGATAAGGGGTCACAAAATCGAAAACCCCTTCACGATCAGCAAAACCGATCCAATGTTCCCAACCGGTATTCCAACCCTCAACCAACAAACCGCCAATATTATTTGCAGCTGCAAAATCAATCAGTTCCTTGGCATAAGCCGTGGTAGCACCATGTTTTCCGTGAGGTTTTAAACCCTTGTCCGGATTCTTATCCTGTTTCGTTCCATAATCCCAGGTTTTTCGCCCAAGGTGCATGTCCCACCAGATTCCCACATATTTCATGGGTTTCACCCAAGAAACATCCCCAAGTTTATTCGGTTCATTCAAATTAACTATCAAACCCGATTCAATCAGGCCTCCGGCATTTTCCGACAGTTGGATGGTCCGCCAGGGGGTTTCAAAAGGTACCGTGCGGGCTACTTTATAATCGTGGTTATCGGAACCTACCAACATGCTTTTCAGGGATAAGTTAAGGGTATCAACACCCAGTGTCATAGAAGCATAATTGGTAAGGTTGGCCTCATGAAAACTTATATGGGTGCCGTTTTTAGTTATCATGGTCACGGGCGTATTCACTGCATTATTAGGAATGTGGGTCTGCGCCAGATCATTGTGGTTGCGGTATTTCGTTGCATCAATTTTGGAAAGGTTAGTGGTTTTATACAGATGCTCATAAATGTCCCAATCGCCAGGTTGCCAAAAGGTTTTGTGATCGCCGGTCAGGTTAAATTCCGTAAGTTCTTCCATGATAAAGACAGTGTCCAAAGCTGGCTGCTCAGGGAATTGATACCGAAACCCGATTCCATCGTCATACACTTTGAAATAGAGGTTCATCAACCGGAACGGTTCTTTTTCTTCTTTCAATGTCACATACAGTTGGCGATAGTGATTTACTACTTCGCGCTTTTCGCCCCAGGGCATTTCCCATGTTTCGTTGAATTCTGTTTCTTCGGTAGTTAAAATTTTAAAAGCTCCCGAAAGCCTGGGTTGGTTTTTCAAATCGAAACCCAAGGTAGATGGCTTTATAACTAATGAGTCGTTGTACCAGACTTGATATTCGGGAATTCCCTTTTTATTCAGATGAAAGTCCAGTTTAACTTTGTTTCCCGGGGATGTGATGCTTTGTTTCTTTGATTGGTAACTGCACCCCGTCATAAAAACGAGAATGGATGCAAAATAAATAAATTTCAATCGTATCATTTGAGCCAATATTTTTTATGTTAGGCAATTATATAACCCTTTTACGGGATAGTGAAGTACCATCCATCGTGTTAAAGGCATGCTAATATAATTAGAAATGCCTATTTAAACCAAAATAACAGGTAAATTTTGTTGCTCATAAACCATTAAGCCTAGTTAAATGGTTTATGGAACACCCACTTTGGCTAACAGCACACCCCGGATGCTCCTAAAGGTTTTCAATTTGACACACAGGGTTACCCAAACAACTTTAATGAAATAATGTAGGAATCTCTGTAGCTACAAATGAGATCGTTTTGGTTGGGTTGGGGCCATGAAGGGCACCGATCAGTTTCCAAAATCAGGTTTTGGGTTTTTTATGGGGATGGCATAAAACAGTGAATAGCTCATACCCATAGTACGTACACGGCTCCCTTTACCAAATCCTGGAATCCAATAGGGTGCAATGTCGCCATATTCCGTATGAGTAAGCATCTGCTTCACCCGGATGGTGTAACCCATGTAGAAGTTTTTAAATATTTCTCCCCTCAATCCAATCACCGCTTCAACCCAATGGGCACTTAAATCCTCTGGGGCAAAGTCAAGTTCAACGGTTCCCCATTCGTTGGTTAGGAAAACATCTGAGGTTTGCTGCGAAAAGGCCGTAAAACCATACCGGGCGCCGACAAAAAACAGGTTCCTGTCGAAGCGTTGCCGGTAATTTAAGATATTGTAATCCAGTCCTAACCGGAAATAATTCCCGTCCGATTGATAGTTTATGCTTTCTGTTTGATGGCTAAGTTTATTATAACCTGCTTCCAGTGTAGGAAAATACCTGTATTTTACTTCAGCATCCAGGCTCATTTCGAAACCTGAATGATTGTAATCGCTCATTACGTTTAATCCCAAGCGGGAAACATCGACCCCAAACCGGACAAATACCTGCCGTTTAGGCTCTTCCAATGTCACTTGGGCCTGAGCCAGTTGAACCAAACAAAGAAGGCTAATAAGATATTTCCACATGGTTCACAATTTCTGAGTTAATATCTTTATTCCTGAAATAGAAGGTATCTAAATGATTATGTGTATAATAAACCTCCTCTATCTCAAAATCCATCAATACACCACAATCCAGGTTCTCTATGTAAGAATGGCTTTTATAGGTAATGGCAACCACATCGGTTACTTTTATTTCGCTGGTAGAATCGGTTTGGGCAATAATAAAATCAATGAAAACAGCCATCGAGTCGGATGTAACATCCATGGGGACATCCACATATTTGGGGGCAACAATGCTGTCGTAGATGCTGTCGGCCAACAACGGATGATACACAATAAAATGGTTCGTGGTAGAATCTGTTTCCCGGGTAAAACCTATCCGCAATTGGCTGATGGATTCACCGGGACATGAAGATTCGGTGCTATTGCAGCTCATGAAAAGCAGACCCAATCCAATAAAAAAATAAAGTATCCAGCGGTTCATCAAAACTATCTTAATATTATCGAGGCTCAAAAGTAGAAAATCCTTTTTAGAAAATTGTTGGATTTTTAAATGATTGAATTGTTAAATGGTTGAAGGATTTGAATGGTTATTGTCTCATTTACTCATTTAACTCATTTCACATTAGCTCATTTCCACATGAATTCAGGGGCTTAAATATATTCCATGGTTACCTCTTTCAGAAACTTTTCTTCAAGGAGCCGGACAATACGTTTTACCACAGTCCGGCGGATTTCCAATTCCACTGGCAGGGTCGGATCCTGGTGGGCAATATTGATACGGGTCCCCACGATGATGTGGATTTCGTCGCTTTGCAATATCAATTCCACAATCTGATCGGCCGGGCCATGCCCCAATGAGTAATTGCTATCATAATTGCGCAAAATTTCGGTCACTTTTCCCAAAGTCAAAATTCCCTCAGTGACCAGATTAATGCCATTAATGTATGAAATGGGAGGCAAATCGTTGTCCAAAAACTCAAAGCTGTCGCGGATTTCCAAACCGAGCTCCCTGGCCACTACCTCAGCTGTGGTGGCACCGCAAACAATCTTTTTCCCTTCGAACTTGTGTACCGCCATAGCCAAATCAATGTCTTTATTCTTTTCGTAAGGTGGTCCCGTAACAATCAGCAGCTTGCGTGGTTCCCTAAAATAGATGGATGCACAGGAAGTATCATCTTTAGGATGGTAATTGTCGTTGCCTATAGCAGTGTTCAGTACCTTTTTGGCCAACTGCCGGGCCGAAATAAACGGCATTTTTGAAATGGTTTCCTCCACAAAAGCCATCAACCCTTCGTTGCCCCAACCAAAAGGGTATCGCTTAGAACCCAGGCCCGATTGAACCACTCCATCGGAACAAAAAACAATCCGGTCGCCCTTTTCGGGATAAAATGTACAGCAGCGTAATTCTTTGCCCTTATTCTTTTCACTATCAAGGATGATACATTGCCATTCCGGATCAAAATTCCGATTATCGCGATAGATGGTGGCCGGGGGATTATCGTATTCCAGGATACTGACCTTTCCATCCATCTCGATATCGACAATGGTAAAGGTGGAATAACTTATCTTGCGCACACTGCAAACAGGTAGCGTGTTCATGATGATCTCGGCAATAGTATTGAAGTCCTTGTGCTCACGGGTAAAGTTCAAGGCCATGGTAGCTGTCAACGTGGCTAATATGTTTGCTTTTACCCCATGCCCCATGCCATCGGACAAAACCGTGACAATGCGGTTTTCCTCTTTTACCCGTTCTGATAAAAACACATCGCCACAAATACGTTCGTCTTCATGGTTCTTCTGCTGGCAATTCACTTCAATATAAAAGGGCTGGTTCATCATAATACCAAGTTAATTTTGACCGATTTTTTTATTTTTTATTTTCCGATTTGTATGAATTGACAATAGATTTGAGCATCTGTTCAGTTTCCGAGGCACCTTCGCCAAGCAAGAACCCAATGTTCTGAACCATTTTAAGGTTTTTGTCAATCACATCGGTAATACGGTGCATCACCTCTTCACGGCGCACCTCAGGCAAATACATATCACGGATAACTGCCCCGGCTATTTCGCCCTTTTTAATTGGAAATATGGAAATATTCAGCAATTGGTTCCCTATCTGTATGTCACGGTTCTCAACACCATCGTCGCTATTGATGGCATACTGAAACAGGGTAATCACAGTTGATGGCAATAAGGTTTTAATGTCGGCCCCTTTCAACCCCGGAATAACCTCATTTATCGTTTCGGCATCTTCACCCAAAAGGCTGATAAAACCTTTATTCGATTGAATGATTTTCAATTCTTTATCAATGATAACCACGCCTGAAGGGATTTTCTGAAGCATCACATTGGTGGTATTCGACATTTCTTTCACCGCCTCTTTTTCAATCAAAGCTGCACGCTCAGATTCTTCCAATGCCTGACGGGTTTTCTCCAGTTTTTCGTTGGTTACTTTCAGGGTTTTGATATAATCCTGCTTGTTTTTAATATTAAAAGTGATGCACATGTCGGGTTTCCCCAAACCTTGGCTTACGGCTGTAGCAAATTCCCGGCAGGTTTGGTAGCCGCAGGCCCCGCAGTTGATATGGTCCTGTTCGCTTTCTTTGCCTAATGCCTTCAAAACCTTAGCCAGACGCTCTTCATCGGGTTTCTCCATCCGTTGATCATCAATCTGATAGTCGCGGCCTAGATCCAATTTCAGGTATTCATCTATGTTTTTTTGCCATTCTTCCTTGTTGCCACTATCGAGCCGTTTCTTGGTATATTCAATCACCAAAGTACGCCGATCGAATTTTTGCCCGTTCGGCGATGTGCCTGGCCCCATGATGCACCCGCCATCGCAATAAAACAAATCGAGGTGTTTTTTCAAGGTTTGCAGGTTCTCAAATTCTTTAATAGCCTCAAGGAAATTGTACCTTCCTTCGGTGCTTATCAATCTACCTGTAAGCAAATCTTCATTAATGCCCACCGACTGGAACATTCCCCGGCTAATTGGGAAAAGGCTTCCTTTTCCTCCATGTGGCGGATCAAAATCGGAATATTCCACCGTATTTTCAGTAATGCCCACCTCCTGAAACATCTTCCGGAGTTCCACAAACGTCAATACCTCATCCACTTTTCCATCGCCGGTAATCCGTACTGCCTCCATCTTTGCAGCCGTACAAGGACCAATATATACTACTTTGGCATCGGCACCGTATTTTTTATGGACCACTTTTGCCATGGCAATCATGGGTGAAACAATCGGTGCCAGATTGGTCAAGCTCCCGGGATGGAACTTCTCTATATAATATACTACCGACGGGCAATTGGTTGTGATATAATATTTTCCTTTAAAATTCGAAAACAGTTCTTTGTATTTTAACGCCACCAAATCGGCACCAAAGGCCACTTCGCATACATTTTTAAACCCAAGAGCTTTAATCATTCCCACAAAATTGCGGCGGCTGGTAATATCGGAAAATTCGCCCGAAATACTTGGTGCACAAATAGCAATCACCTTTTGACCTGAATTCAATAATGCTTTTACATGACTGATGGAATCGAAATATTCCAGGGCTTTCGGGGCGCAAACCGAGATACAATTGCCGCAACCAATACAACGATCATGAATTACTTTGGCGTAATTGTCCTCTATTTTTATTGCTTTTGAGGGGCAAACCCTGATGCAGGCATAACAGAGCTTGCATTTTTCGGGGATTGATTTTACTAATTCCATGATTCCTTTTCTTCTGTTAATTACAACCCAATGGGGTATCCATCTTCAAACTTATTCTTCCAATTCTTTGGCCAATACATCGAGCACGTTTATCGGGTCCACATCTTCAAAAAGGGTTTTCCCTACTTTGACAATGGGCCCTTTGTCGCAAAGACCAAAACAATGTCCGCCATGAAAATAAACCAAATCATTCAGGTTATGTTCTTTTATATAGGTTGTAATGGCCTGAACAGTCTTCTTATTTCCCCTGGCAAAACAAGAACTTCCAAGGCAAATGATTACTTCTTTTTTATCAGACATAGTTTTTCAGTTTGGAGAGATACTCCCCAAAAATAGCAATCTTTTTGAAATTAAAAGGTGATTGTTAGCCATGTATCCAAAGCCCCGGTATGATTTTAAACATGAATCACATTGTCAGGACCTTACCTTGGTTTTTCTATATCAGGCTAATGCGTTGATGTCATGTTTTCGTCCACACAGATAATAATATCGGCTTTATTCACATTCTCAGCATCCAATTTGGTAGGGTCGGACTGCGAAACCGTGCTTATGGTGAAATATTTCAAATCCGGACGGTTACGTTGCAAATACCATAAAATCCCCTGGTACTTATCGGAATGGTAGGCCCCATTGTAATGAATGCAGATGCTTCCCGTTTGATAATTTTGAAGTATAAAATGAGCCATGGTGGCATCTTTTATGGCTTGCGCTTTGGGAAGGTTTGCCCCACCATGACCGTGGTTTTCTTTAAGAATACCGGCATAACAGGGCAATAAAGAATCATAGGTAATTGGCAATGGAACTATCCATTGCTTTTCGCTATCGGGCAGGGTATCTAAGGCTTCAAAACCGCCTTTATACACTTTGCTGGCATATTTCCGAGGTATGTTGGCTGCCACAACCGGGTACTTGTTTTCTTTGGCTAGTTCTACCAAAGGTTTGTAATCGGTTTTGTAATTTTTCCACAGACGTGCCAAGGTGTCCAATCCTTTGTCATCAATCCCACCAGCCAAATATCGGTTTAGCACGGCCTGGTTATCGGCTTCGAACATTTCGGCGCTTAACATTAAAGGCTTTTTACCCACCAAGCTATGAGTTAACTCGTACTGCAACCAATGAGCAATGGCGTTGTCGTGCAATTCACCAAACAGGATAATATCTGCCTCCGATGCTTGACTTAACATCTTTTCAAACGAAGTGGTTTTTCCTTTTGAAGTGTATATTTGATAAGCAACCGTTTTCTGAGCCATCAATGGGGTAAATCCCAAAAACAATAAAACAATAATAATCCGAATTTTCATGCACGTGTTTTTAAATTTTCCGATGCCAAAAATACAACCAGAAAGTTGAATTGTTTCCAGGGTTGAGCCTTATTTTAACTTTACTATTTCTGAGTCTCCGTCAAATTCAAATGATGAATTGGTAAGGGCAAAGAAAATAAAATGTTTAACCATAGCGCAACTTCTCTAAGTAACAAGAGATAATCTAAAAATTTTCACATTCCATATATAGTTGTACCGCGACTTGCAGGCTTAAAGAGGTACAAAAATGATTGTATAGATGCAGAAAGAGGCTGTCTAGAAAGACATCGGATGAATGCTTTTGCCAAAAGGTGTAATTATTGAAATACAATAAATCAGCTAATTAAAAATTCATCCGATGGCTTGTTTATTAATAAACTCAACTTATTCGACAGCCTTTTTCTATCTGATACTAATCCTGAATATTTGCTCCTATTCAAAATTCTCAATCATATTGAGCATCTTTATGGTCGCTTTTATAGCCGCCATGGTTTGATCGGAGTCCAATCCACGGGTGCGGAATTCTTTGCCCAAGTGCCAGGTAATGACGCATTGTACCAAGGCATCGGTTCGTCCTCCCGGAGGAATGGAAACTGAATAATCGACCAAGCGGGGCAACCCTTTGTTCAGGTTCATGTAAATCTTTTTAATGGCCCGCATAAAAGCATCGTATTGGCCATCGCCCGCCGAATGTTCTTCGTAAATGCCTTCTCCGTTCACTTTAATTTTTACCGATGCTACAGGTTTCAGGCCCATTCCGGCACTAAAATTATAATTGATTACCTCAATTTTTTCTTCAATAGCTTTACTGCGCAAAACATCGGAGATAATATACGGCAAGTCATCGCGGGTAACCATCTCCTTTTTATCACCTAATTCAATAATGTGCTGGGTCACTTTTTTCATCGAAGCCTCATCAAGCTCAATACCCATCTCCTCAAGGTTCTTGATGATGTTGGCTTTACCCGAAGTTTTTCCTAACGCGTAGGTACGTTTGCGTCCAAAACGTTCAGGAAGCAAATCGTTGTAATACAGGTTCTTTTTGTTATCGCCATCGGCATGGATGCCAGCCGTTTGGGTAAACACATTCTCACCAATCAGGGGTTTGTTTTGAGGGATACGGATACCTGAATACATTTCTACCATCCGGCTCACAAAGGTCAGCCGCGATTCATCCACATTCAGCTTGTACTTAAAATGATCTTTAACAATAGCAATCACACTCGACAGTGGAATGTTACCGGCCCTCTCCCCCAGCCCATTGATGGTTCCGTGGATGCAATCAATCTCCGCCTTTATGGCTGCAAAAACATTGGCGGTAGCCAAATCGTAATCGTTATGGGCATGAAAATCGAACTTCAGTTTTGGATACCGTTTTTTGGTTTCCTGAATAAACCGGAATGTTTCGTCCGGATTCAGAATCCCCAAGGTATCTGGTAACATAAACCTATCGATGGTAGTTTCGTGCAATGCATCCAACATTTGGAACACATACTCGGGTGAATTCCGCATGCCATTGCTCCAATCTTCCAAATAAATATTCACCCGGATGCCCTCCTGATGTGCCAAAGCTACCACCTGTTTAATATCGTTGAAATGCTCCTGCGGCTCTTTACGCAGTTGGTGGGTACAATGGTTTAACGAACCTTTCGTCAATAAATTCAACACACTACAACCGGCATCTTTCAGCCACTGAATAGATTTGGTGCCATCTACAAAACCTAAAACCTCAATTTTTTCGAGATACCCATGGCGGCTAGCCCAACTAGTAATTTTCTTTACCGCTTTAAATTCCCCTTCCGAAACCTTGGCCGAAGCTACCTCCAACCGATCCACCTTCAAATCTTCAAGCAGAATCTTGGCAATACTCAGCTTCTCGTCTTCGGTATAGGAGACTCCGGAAGTCTGTTCGCCATCTCTCAGGGTTGTATCAAGTAGTAGAATTTTCATTGTTCAATTTTTTAGCCAAGGTTTTACGAAAACTGTTAGGTTTTTAAAGCACATCAATGAACTTTAAACTCACCATAGCAGCTTTACAGCCGGGTTTTTTCGTAGTTTTCAATTTTATTTTTAATGCTCAACAAGTAGTCGATGTCGTCGTACCCTTTCAACAGGCATTCCTTTTTGTAGGAATTGATTTCAAAGGTTTCCTTTCGTCCTGTAGAGGCTATTTGTACCAATTGTTTTTCAAGATTAACCTCAACTTCGGTGTCCGGATTTTTTTCGATTTCTGCAAATAGTTCCTGTAAAAACGATTCGCTAACCTGTACCGGAAGCAACCCGTTGTTCAAAGCATTGCCTTTAAAAATATCGGCAAAGAAGCTGGAAACGACTACTTTAAAACCATAGTCATAAATAGCCCATGCAGCATGTTCACGGCTCGAACCGCTTCCAAAATTCTTCCCTCCCACCAAAATCTTTCCCGAATATTTTGGGTTATTCAACGGAAATAATGCAATGGGTTGATTGTTTTTGTCGTAACGCCAGTCGCGGAACAGATTATCGCCAAAACCTTTTCGTTCGGTAGCTTTTAAAAAACGGGCAGGTATAATCTGGTCGGTATCCACATTCTCAATGGCAATGGGAACACACGGAGTTTTTATAGTTGTAAATTTATCGATAGACATAATTTAGATGTTAGACTTTGAGACATATTTTGAATTATTAATTATTAATTATTAATTGATTAGATGTTATCTCGGATCAACAATTTTTCCTGCAATAGCAACAGCGGCAGCCGTTAAAGGGCTAGCCAGCATCGTCCGCGAACCGGGGCCTTGCCTTCCTTCAAAATTCCGGTTCGAGGTAGCCACAGCCAGTTTTCCTTCAGGCACTTTGTCGTCATTCATAGCCAGACAGGCGGAACATCCAGGTTGGCGCAGGGCGATTCCGGCCTCTGCCAATATTTTATCCAGGCCTTCCTCAATGGCTTGTTTTTCAACCTGTTTTGATCCGGGAACAATCCAAACCGTAACATGCCCGGCTTTCTTTTTACCTTTTACGGCATTGGCAAACTGGCGCAAATCTTCAATCCGCCCGTTGGTACAACTACCTACAAACACGTAATCCACCGGAGTATTTATGATAGGTTTTCCGGCTTCCACTTTCATGTATTCCAAAGCCTTTTTGTAAGTAACATCGGTTTGTACCGGAACCGTCTGGGTAATGCCCATGCCCATGCCTGGATTGGTCCCATAAGTAATCTGCGGTTCAATATTCGCGGCATCAAACATGATTTCTTTATCAAAAACTGCATCTTTGTCGGAATAAAGGGTTTTCCAATAAGCCAGTTTTTTGTCCCATGCTGCACCTTTGGGAGAGAATTCGCGGCCTTTCAGGTATTCAAACGTGGTTTCGTCAGGAGCTATCAACCCGCCACGGGCTCCGCATTCAATACTCATGTTACAAACCGTCATCCTGCCTTCCATACTCAGGCTGGTAAAAGCTTCACCCGCATATTCAATAAAATAGCCGGTTCCTCCGCTGGCTGATATCTTTGAAATAATATAAAGAATCAAATCTTTAGCGGTTACCCCTTTTCCCAGTTTCCCGGTTACGGTAATCCGCATTTTTTTCGGTTTTGGCTGCATGATACATTGGGTGGCCAGCACCATTTCCACTTCGCTGGTTCCGATGCCAAAAGCCACGCTACCAAAAGCACCATGAGTTGCGGTGTGGCTGTCGCCGCAAACAATGGTCATACCCGGTTGGGTAATTCCCAGTTCGGGTCCAATTACATGTACAACCCCTTGATACGGATGATTCAAACCGTACAATGTAATGCCATGGTTGGTGGTGTTTTCCGTCAGTTTGTCCACCTGCATCTTCGATAGCTGATCTTTAATAGGCAGATCCTGGTTGATGGTGGGCACATTATGGTCAGGAGTAGCCACCGTATGTTGCGGGCGAAAAACTTTAATCCCTCGGTTATCTAAACCTAAAAAAGCAACCGGGCTGGTTACTTCATGAATCAAATGCTTATCGATATATAACACATGCGGGCCGCCATCAATCGTTTCAACCACGTGAGCGTCCCAAACTTTGTCGAATAATGTCTTTCCCAAAATGCAATGAATTTAATGATTCAACTTCTTTCTTACAATTCACAAAAATAATTTACAAATCTATAACAAATTAGACAAAATACAATTTACATAATTATATATTTGCTGATTTACTCGGATTAATGTTTCAATATGTAAGTTGATGCCATTTGGTTATAGCTTCTTTATTCCCCCAATACCCCCTACTGAGCAAGATTGTTCTGCCAAGTTTGAGTGGTTTGGAGCAGGCGCGTGAATATTAAGAGGTTAAAACCCTAAAAGTATAATTGGTTTTTAAATGCTTTAAAATTAACTTTGTTATGGTTATATGGTTAAACATTTCTCAAGTTCTCAAATTAGCCGCCTATGGAACCCTCAAAACTTAATGCTGTTTTGGTCAGTTTATTGATACTGGCCGGATGTGCTACCAAAAAAATGACCCTGAACAACGAATCCCTTCCCGAGAACCAGTTGGTGATTATCGGTATGGTGGAATACGATTTTTCAGCACTGAAAAACAAAACCATCAAAGGCATTCAGATGTATTTTAAAACCGATGAAACACATAACCCACTTGAACTACCTGCTCAATACCTGCCGGTTCAGAATCGGCGTAAGTATGAATTTATTGCCCTTACCGGAAACCAGGGAACGTACGATTTGTGCTTCAGGCGCAATCCTTCATCCGGTGCCGAATCCGGAATGCTTTTAACCCAATTGAAACTCGAACGGAACGACAGTGGCCAAAGCAGCGACTGTATCCAAAAATACGCGCTTAACGAAGGTAAAATCATCAACCTGGGGAAAATTACCGTTACCTACCACGGGGGCGAGATTCAGGACAGTAAAATCCAGTATTCCTATTTCTTTTCAACCCATGGAACCGACTCTACGGCCTTGAAAGCCTTTAAAGAAACCTACCCTGTGCTGTACGAAAAATACCAGAACGAACTGTATTATTTCAGCGATTCGGTGGTTGAAAAATAGAACTTCTTTTTATATTATCTGACAGGTTTATTACGCTGTGACAATGTTTTTAACTGCGAGAGAGCGATGGCAAAGTGTTTTAAGGTTCTACCCGTTGCTTTGGAGGCTGTCCTTCAACCGCGGCGGAAATCAGGGCCGTCCGCATCTAATGGTCTTTCAATTTTGAAATAATTTCAAATTTATACTATCAAATTAACTTCCAAAAGGGTAAATAAAAAGGCCCCAGGCATTGCAAATAAATAACCCGGGGCAATCAACATATATGGCTTGTTTTAATTTTTTATTACCGTTTCATTTAGTGCCGAAACAATCTGCAACGTATCTTCGGCAATCACCAGTTCCTCATTGGTAGGCATTACCACCACCTTTACCCGGCTGTCACCAGTTGAAATCAACATCTCTTTGCCCCGCAGATTATCATTCTTTGAGGGGTCGATTTTAATTCCAAGGAATTCCAATTTCTCACATATCGCGGCTCGGGTCCCGGGACCGTTCTCGCCAATTCCTCCCGAAAAAATCAGGATATCGAGGCCGCCCAAGGCCGCGGCGTACGAACCGATATATTTTTTAATCCGATAAAAGTACATTTTCAACCCCAGCAGGGCCCGCTCATTTTTTTCGGTATAGGCAGCGTATTCAATTTCGCGCATGTCCGATGATACGCCTGTGATTCCAAGCATCCCGCTCTGTTTATTAAACACCGTATTCAACGAACTCAAACCCAGTTCCTCTTTGTCCATGATAAAATTCACCACCCCAATATCCAAATCCCCGGTACGGGTTCCCATAATCAATCCTTCAACAGGTGTAAAGCCCATAGAGGTATCAATGGATTTGCCCCCTTCAATGGCACACATGGAGGCCCCGTTCCCCAAATGGCAGGTGATGATTTTTTGTTTCCCGATAGGGACATTCAACAACCGGCAAGCCTCTTTGGAGATGTACCAGTGGCTGGTGCCATGGAAACCATACCGCCGGATGCGGTATTTATTGTACAATGAATAAGGAATGGCATACATATAAGCGTGTTCGGGCATGGTTTGATGGAAGGCCGTGTCGAACACAGCTACTTGCCTAATGCCCGGAATCAGTTGCATCATGGCTTTTATCCCTTTCAGATTGGCCGGGTTGTGTAAAGGAGCCAGTTCGCTGCATTTTTCAATTTCGTCTAAAGCAAACTGATCAATAAAGGCACTACCCTTAAAATGCTCGCCCCCATGTGCCACGCGGTGGCCAACAGCATCTAAATCGTCCAGCGAAGCCAGGCTGCCATGTTTGGTGCTGGTCAGAATCCCTAATATATATTCTATCCCGGTCTGGTGGTCGATGATTTCCCCTTCGAATCGTACCTTGTCACCATTGGGTTTTTCTAGTTTTACAAACGAACCTTTCAAACCTACTTTCTCGGCAATACCACAGGCATTGCAAGTATGTTGCTGCATATCCCACAATTGAAATTTGATGGAAGAACTTCCGCAATTAAGTACCAATATTTTCATGGTTATCTCTTTTTATTTGATAAAATCATTAATTTTTTTTCCGTGGTCATACATATAAAAACCACGCCCCGAAATCCTGCCAAGATTGTTGGCCCGTACCAGTTTTTTAATGATGGGTGAGGCCATGTATTTCCGGTCGCCAAATTCGTTGTACAGGTTTTCCATCCAACGCAGCACTTTGTCGAGCCCGATTTTATCGGCCATTTCAAAAGGACCCAGCACCTGGCCTAACCCGATGCGCATGGTTTTGTCGATGTCGGACATGGTGCCCACACCCTCCATGAGCACTTCGCAGGCTTCATTTAACTGGGCCACAAACACGCGGACACTAATTAAGCCAGGCGATTCTTCGCATAGGATGGCCTCTTTGCCAATCATATTTACAAATTTGATGACTTTGTCGTACACCAGATCTGAGGTATATAAACCACGTACAACTTCAATCATCCTGGCATTGGGGGTATTGGTCAAAAAATGCAGACTCACACACCGCTCTTTGTGCTCCAGTTCCGATGAAAGTTCAGTAATTACAATGGTTGTCGAGTTTGTGGCGATGATACATTCCGGGCAAACTACCTCTTCAATCCGGCGGAAAACCTCTTTACGGCTTGTAATGCGGCGTTCACGCGATTTGCTCCGGATCGATTCTACTATCAGATCGCAGCCGGCAAGGTTTTCATAACCAACATAACCGTTAATACGCGATAGGACCGCGCGTTTCTCACCGGGAGTCATTCCCCAATGTTCAATCATGCTGTCAAGCTCTTTTTCCATGGATTCTTTGGCTGTCCGGATCTTTTCCTCATCGAGTTCAATAAATACCACCTCAATATCTTTTTGGCTAATCATTAACGCGATGGTCTGTCCAACGGTACCGCAACCCACAATCCCAACTTTTGAGAACAATTGCTTGGGCCGGTTTTTTGAGTTTAAACCATAAGCCTCAATGGGTTCAATGATGATGTCTGACATTTTTTGATTATTTTAAGTGTGACTACAAATTAAGGAATAATCTAAAAACATCGGTATATAAATGTGGTATTCTTTAACAAGAAATTTTATGTTGTTGGAATGGGTTCATGAGCTAATGAGCACGTGAGCATATAAATTCAACCTCCAATAAAATGGACTTCTTCTTTCAAGCGACCGATTTCCTTATCGAGCCAAATCAGTTCGTATTCATCCAGCTTTTGGTGATTCACTTTCTGGCGGTATTTTTCGAGGTAATACAGGGCTATCTTTGCATCTTTTAGTTTGTCTTTGTAGTAAACACCAAGGGTTTTGTAAATTTCGGCCCCTTGCGGGTGGATGGATTCGGCAGCCAGATAATTTTCCAGCGCCTTTTTATTAAGCAGGTCGGCTTTTGTTTTGGTGGAATCGCGGAAGCCGGTATAATCGGCAAATTTTGAAAAGGTGGTTCCAGTTTCAGTATAGATGCGGGCAATGAGTTCCGGATCGAAAACCTGTTTTAAGGTAATGTCAAAATGTTCCAGGCTTTTTTCATATTGATAATCCTTCTGACAAGCCAACCCCATGATAAACTGATTTTTGGTATCGTCGGGTTGGTTTTTTAAATATTTATCGAGCCAAAAAATAGCCTCGGGGAATTGGCCATTGTTGTAAAGGCTTTGGCCATAGTATTTGCAGGTAAACATGGAGGAATCGCCCAGTTGTGAGATGTATCGAAATTGCCGCACGGCATCTAACGTTTTACCTTCCAGAGCAGTTACATAGGCCTGTTGTTTGAGGATTTTCAAGTTGCCGGGAAAGAGAACCAGAAATGAATCGCAATAATATTGGACATCTTCATAATATTTATGGTCAACCAGTTCACTGATGAGTTCGGTAATGCTTCGTAAATCGTTCGGGTTTAGTTCAATGGCTTTCAAATAATAAGGAACCACGGGCTCAAACAGGCCGAATTTACTGCAACACCAAGCCAACTGTGAATAAAAATAACCATTCGTGGTATCCGATTTTACCAGTTGCCCATACCATTCCATGGCTTTGAAATAGTCCCTCTGGCTTTTATAGATAGATGCCAACCGTGCCTTTGCCGGGTTGTAGGCGGAGTCGATGCCCAGCAGCAGTTGGTATGTTTTAATGGCTGCCTCATCATTGCCGGCCGACTCCTGGCATGTTCCCAGTGAAAACAAAACCGGCACCGAATCTTTTGCAAAAGTTAATGAAACTGTAAATGTTTCCGTAGCTTCTTTGAATTTGCTAAGGGCCTGTTCGGCCAATCCTTTGTAGTAAAAAATCTCGAATGTTGTTTCTTTTTTTTGAATCATTGCCTCAGAAAGGGAAATGGTTTGTATAAAATTCCCCTTTCCATACAATTCAACTAGCTTGTTTACAGGATTTTGCGCTTCGGTTGCAGCTATTGAAATAAAGCACAACCAAATTATTGCTAAAGTTCTCATAAAAAATTGTGAATACGGTTAATAAAAACCGTTAAACAGCTCAGGAACAATTATTTTAAGTAGATTTTTGCACCTTTGCTGCTTAACGGTAAAAAATGAATGAATTGATTATTTCAGTTGAAAACTGATGGGAATGGTAAATGACACTTTTACCGGAACCCCTTTATCTTTTCCGGGTTTCCAGTCGGGTTGAGCCTTCACCACCCGTAAAGCCTCCTCATCGAGCGATGGGTAAGCCCCCTTAACCAGAGCAACATCACAAATTTTTCCGTTCACATCTACGCAAAACGAAACAAATACTTTCCCTTGTATGCCTTTCTCTTTTGCTTCCTTCGGATATTTTACCTGCTGGGCAATAAACTCCCTTAATTTACTCTCACCACCAGGGAATTCGGGCATCTGATCAACTGTGATATAGACTTTTTCACTTTCTGTAGTTTGTGAATTATTGCCGTCAACCTGTTCTTTATCAACGTCAATAATATGAACAGAATCTTGATTATCAATCACAACTACTTGTGAGCCGTTTTGCTGATTTTCAATATTTCCGCTTTTATTACAGGCAAATACAAACAATACTACAACGAATAAGGGTAACAGCCAAACAAACTTTGTAGTGGCGAATGGCGATGATTTTATTTTCGATAACATAAGTAACCTCCTTTTAATAAGTGAATAATTAAACGAATTGGGCAGCGTCAGCACCTGCAGACCTGTTGCCTGCGCAAACAACAGTTCCTGGTAGGCCGTTTTTTGTATGCCCGAACGAATAGCTCCCTGATCGGCCAGATACTCATGAATTTCCTTGGCCGAAGTCCGGTAACGATAGACAATGGGATGAAACCAGAACAACACAATCAGGCACTCATAAAACAAACAGTCCAGCGTATGCCCCTGATGGATGTGAACCTTCTCATGGGCAACAATTTTCTGTATCTGCTCATTTTGATAGTATGTAGCAGGAATATAAATCCGGTTCAAAAAGGAAAAGGGCACAATGGCTTTATCCACCGTTATAATTTCTTTTCCATCAGCATATTGAACCTTCGAACGTGCATTTTTTCCGATAAAATAAATTCTACCAACTTTGAAAATCAGAAGGATAAAACTCCCAATAACTCCAATCAGATATACCATAAGAATCCATTGCCAACCGCTCAGGGTCTCAACAATGCGGGTTTCATAACCAGAAGCAGTAACACTCACGGTTTCTAATACATTATAAAAAATAAAGGCCGGTTGAATAAAATCTCCGTGGATAGTAAAATTGAACCAGGGGATAAGAATTGAAAAACCTGCAGTTGACAACAAATAAAACCTGTTTGCCATAAAAAAGGTCTCTTTCCGGAGAAAGTAATGGTAGTACCCATAAAACAGGGTAATAGCTACCGAGGCTTCTAAAAGCATGAATATCCAGTGGTTCATGGCTGCTCTCCTTTCTTTGATTCAATTTGTGATTCAATCAGTTTTTTCAATTCCTCCATTTCCTGAACCGTTAGCGATTCCTCTTTGGTAAAAAACGAAACCATTTGCTGGTATGAGTTGCTGAAATAATTCCCCACGAAATTCTTCAGGTAAAAGCGGGAATATTCTTTTTTGGAAATAACAGGAAAATACCGGTGGGTATTTCCAAAAGCTTCGTGATTCACAAATCCTTTGGCTTCCAGAATACGGATAATGGTTGAAACCGTGTTATAGGCTGGTTTGGGTTCGGGTAACTGTTCAACCACCTCTTTTACAAAGGCTTTTTCCAGTTGCCACAATACCTGCATAATTTGTTCCTCAGCTTTGGTTAATCCCTTCATTTCCATAAGTTCATGCATTTATCCTTGTTCATCCGATTGTCGGAAACAAATATACAACTAAATATTTAGTTTACAAACTAATTTTTTAGTTAGATGTTTTCTTATAGAAAAGAAGTTCAAACCAACATCAAGGTTTGTCTTGACATGCTCACAACCAGAGGGTACAAATTATTTGATATATTACTGATGGTCATTTGGTTATTAAAAACCGTCCACTTATTTGTTTGCCATCATTTTTCAATGCAACAAAATACAACCCGGATGGTAAATCAAAGGTCTCTATGTTTGTGTTCCGGCTATTTATGTTAGAAATCCTTTTTCCAATCTGGCCTAATGTGTTATAAATAATTACTTCGGCATTATATAAGTCGAACGGCGTTTGAATATTCAATTGGTTTTGTACCGGATTAGGGAATATTGAAATATTGTAATTCTTGTTGATGCTAAGGTCAAGAATACCATCAGTACAATGAATATTCAAATTATTGTATCCTCTTTGTTTTGCCTGGCACTGTAATTCTTCAAAGGCAGCTTTATTGGTACCATTAGCATCCCAACGCCGGAGACCTAATGTATGCAGGTATTCTAGAAATACGGTGTCGGTAAGCCCATAGTAAGTACCATAATAATTAACCAAGGCTGTATCTAAATCATGCAACCATGTAAAGTCAATCATTCTTATATTTGCGGCATAAGTGTCCCAGGTAGCAAATGTTTGTGTAATAAACCGGGCCTGCAATGTTTCAGAGCTATTGCACACTGTGCCTGAAGGATAGCCGTATTGATAAAAACAAATAGGTTTAGAAGGATATAATCCAACGAGGGTTTCAAAATCAACAGGAATTGTTGAAACTGGCTTAACGGTAAAATCGCTATTCAGGGGATAGTATGAAACCCCTATGAAATCACTGTTAGTATTTAGTGCCTGAGCAAATCCATTTTGCGAGGTAATTCCATTAAAAGTCAATTCGGTGGCAACATTCAGCCCGGGCCAAAGAGTTTTTGCATAAGACAAAACTGAATTGTAGAAATTCGCATACTGCATCCAAAGCGCTGCATCTGTACCCAAATAAACGTCAAATTCCGAACCGATAACCAGTGATGAAAGAGTAACATTTGGGATATGTACTTTTATACTATCTAAAAGGGCTTTAAACCGATTAATAAAAATGGGATCATCAAAAGCCATGGATGTCAGGTCCGACGGAACTTCCAAGTTATTTGTGTGGATAGGGGTAATCGTAAGGTCAACAGGCATGCTGTAAGCCGGATAATAATAATTTGCAATATCCATAATTGCAAAATCATACGTAAACGGGGTTGTTTCAATTGCCGTCCAGTTTTGAAAAATGCCGACACTTCCCATACCCAAATTTTTTCCAAGTAAAAAGCATGAGTCATAGTTAAAACCTGCATTTTGAGGAAATGTACTAACATCAATCCCAATGATATTATCAACCGATGTGATTTGGCCCATTATTGTAGCCGATGGTAAAAGTTCTAAAAAGACCATAATCCTGAGAATCATTTTTGTCTTCATTTTAGTTTATTTTCATTGAATCCTCTGCTCACTCCAAATGCAAACAATTATGTGTGATGCTTTCTATTCTCTATTCTCTATTCTCTATTCTCTATTCTCTATTCTCTATTCTCTAAATCCCAAACGGGGATTCTTCCAGGAGTGTAAGGAGCTCCCATTTTGTCTAGGGTAGAACGTAACTCTGGTAAGGTCTGCTGAACTAACTTTGTCAGTTGTTCCAAAACAGGTGGAAAATCTTGTTTCAACACTTCAAACGACATTTTTGAAGTTTCCGTAATAGCCGAAGTACTTGTTATCTGCGCCTCGATAATGGAGTTCAACCTCAGATACAACGGAAATTCAGCAGGTGGAACCTCTTCCCAACTAGCTTTAGGTGCTGTCCCAAACAACTGGAATTCTATATCGGTTAATACTTTAAAAACAGTATCCAAGTTTTGAACCAATAGACCGGTAGCATTAGGCAGGGTAATAGCCGCTTGTTTCATGGCTTTCACCTCCATTTTTAAATCCTTACAAAGAGCAATGGTTCCATTAAATGTTTTGGTCATCTGGCTCATTTCTTTTTGAAAAGCAACCATCTCAGGCCTGTTTTCAGCCGGTAAGGTAGTTGTGTTAAGCGGTTTTACTTCAAATTTCTGAGGTTGCCCTAAAAGAGTAACTTTCCCTTGGTGGACCAACGAAAACTCCACGGAAAAACTTCCTGGCAACACAAATATTCCTCCTTCACTTTTTTTGAAAGGATCGAACGTTTCGGTTCTTCCCAGTGCGTTTGGTTGTTCATATTTCAAGTCCCAATAATAGCGTTGAATTCCTTGCTCAGGCTTTTCTGTACAGGTCCGGACAATGTCGCCCTGTGCATCGCGGATGGTAACCATCAAATAGGGAAGTACCTCCTCCTTTTCTTCGGTCAAATCCTGATTGCTGGGCTGTGGAATGGGTTTACCCTGCTCAAAAAGTTTCTTTTCCTGTTCATGCCTCAACTGTTTCTTTGTTTTAGGAACCTCTTTCAGATAAAGTTGAAAAACTGCTCCAAAAGGGGGATTTGGTGCACAATAATAAGTAGCTCCCTGTCCATAAATTTTGTCGGTACGGATAAATAAAAAGGCATCCCGGACCGGAAAAAGTTGGGCGTTCAATTTGACTTTTTCCTCAGTAACATATCTTAATGGGGAATAATCATCAAGAATATAGAATCCTCTGCCAAAGGTAGCCAATACCAAATCGTTAAATTCTTCCTGAATGGCCATATCCCTAACAGGAATGGTCGGCAACCCAGCTTTAAGCTGTGTCCACATGTTACCCCCATCTACTGTAAAAAAGATGCCAAATTCGGTTCCCACAAATAACAAATCGGGATTTATAAAATCCTGTTCAATGCTGTGAATACTGCCATTGACAGGCAAGTTGGCACTGATGTTCACCCAAGTTTTTCCTTTATCGCTGCTTTTAAAAAGATACGGTTTAAAATCATCGCGTTTCAAATTATTGAACGAAACGAAAATAACATTCTCATTGAACCTCGAAGTATATACATCGCTTACAAAAGTATTTTTAGGAACCCCGGGGAAGTTGTCGTATTTCCCCCAGGTTTTTCCACCATCGGAAGTGATCTGGACCCAGCCATCATCGGTTCCAACCACTAACAGGTTTTCGTTTTTCCGCGATTCATCCAACGAGACAATGGTTCCAAATTGTGAGGTAGATACATCTTTGGCAACGGCATCTATACTCCAATATTTATCCATCACGGGCCATTGGTTGCGGTCCAGTTGTGCTGTTAAATCCCCTGAGATGGTTTCCCAACCCGAACCACGATCGTTGCTTCGGAACAATTTGTTCGCACCTATATAAATCCGTTGTGGATTGTGGTGGCTAAGGATTAGTGGGGTATTCCAATTCCATCGGTATGTAAGTTCTCCCTTTTTAGGTTGCGGTTTAATATATATGCGTTCACCACTCTTTTTATCGTACCGGACAATATTTCCATATTGCCACTCTGAATAGACAATATCCGGGTTGGTGGGATCTATCCTTGGCCAAAAACCATCACCAAATACGGTTACAATCCATTCACCACTGGTTACTCCAGCTTCAGAAGTATTTTGCGAAGGTCCCCCTAAAGTTGCATTATCCTGTGTCCCTCCGTAAACATGATAAAAAGGTTTTTGATTATCGACGGCAACCCGGTAAAACTGTGTAACAGGCAAATTTGAAACCTGACGCCAGTTCTGACACGCATCGTAAGTTATATAAACACCTCCATCGCCCCCAATCATCAAATGCCGGTTATCTTTTGAATTTACCCAAATAGCATGGTCATCCACATGCCTGTCTGTGGTACTTATACGTTGCCAGGTTTTACCGCCATCAGTGGTAACATGGCTGAAGGTTTCCATGGAATATACTTTATCGAATTGCACCGGATCGCAATAAATCTCATTAAAATATTGACCGGATTCCGTATGGTCGCTCATTTTGATCCACGACTCTCCCCTATCGGCTGAACGAAAAAAACCACCCGCCTGATTGGCCGCTTCAATAATGGCGTACAATACATCGGGGTTTTGAGGGGAAATAGCGATACTAATTCCTCCCATGTTTTCAGTAGGTAAGCCACTGGTAAGTTTTTTCCAGGTTTGCCCTCCATCTTCCGATTTATGAAAGCCCGTTTCGGGACCACCCCCTACTTTTGTATGAACATGCCTGCGCCTCTGCTCACTGGTTACATAAAGTATCTCAGGATTTCTCGGATCGCAAACAACGTTATTGATACCGGTATTTTCACTGATATGCAAGACTTTATTCCATGTCAGTCCCCTGTCGGTTGTTTTATACAATCCCCGATCACCTCCAGGTCCCCATACGGAACCCTCGGCCGCCACGTAAACCACATTTGTTTTTTCGGGGTGGATGCAAATCATCCCAATTTGACGGGAATTTTTTAGCCCCATGTTTTTCCAGGATTTTCCACCATCAAGAGTCAGATAGACCCCATCACCATAACCCAACTCACGTTGGTGATTGTTTTCGCCGGTACCTGCCCAAACAACATTGGTATTTGAAGGATCAATAGCCAGACAGCCAATAGAATAAGCTCCATAACTGTCAAACACAGGTTCAAAAGTAGTACCGTTGTTTGTAGTTTTCCAAATGTTTCCACTGGCTGCAGCTACATAAAACTCAGAATAATTGTTGGGGTTAACGGCAAAATCTGCAATCCGGCCCGAAGTGAATGCCGGACCAATATTGCGGAACTTTAAACCCGATACCAGTTGACTGTTAATCAGGGTATCGGTTTTATTACTTTTTTCTACACTTAAAGCTTGAGAAAAAGGCATCACAAATCCACAAATACATAAAATACAAATTCTTGCTAAGTTTCTTCTGGTCCGGATCATAGTCGTTTTAATTAGTTGTTAAATGAATGAATCCACACTTGCCAAAGGTGGAACATTTAATATTGCATCCATTTGTCAGAAATAACAAAATAAAGTTACACGGGAATTTTAAAAAACATCACCCAAAATTGTTCAAAATAACTGAATATTTTCATTGTTAAACATAATTATTTTCACCGGATATCACAAAATTCCCAGAGGAAATCCCTCAAAACCGATAGGATAACACATAAAATTGGAGAACTTTTAATTCGGCAGTAGCTTTGAATAAAAAAAATGAAGATCATGTTAAAGGAAACCCAAGAACTAGTATCCACTTCAAAAAGCAGTATGTATTATTTTCAGATACCTACTGAGATAACAAGGATGGAGCCCGTTTTCTTGTTCAGATTTTCAATTGCACAAGAATCGGATGAAAAGAACGATATTTTATTAAATGTAGCGCTGAATCCAAAATTGATGGATCCTGTTATGCAAAATCAAACAAATAAAATCTACGAGTTCGACAATGATGGCATTTGCAGATTTAACCACGACAGTTTTCAGAATTATTTTATCGAAGGCGAAATTAAGCTCATCAACCATGAACACACCTCAGATCAAATGACTAAACGCAGTTGTTTTGTAAGCATTACCTATGGAAACAGTGATGAAGCGCTACATTTTATAAAAGGTAAATTTGACTTAACTCATCTTGGAATGCCAAAGATTGAGGAGTTGACCAAAGAATACTCAAAACAGTAGAGTCAAGTGTTAAATATGGAATCCTTTTTTTAACACGCTATTTGTCCCTACTTAGCTTTCCCGTCCCATTAAATGGCTGCTGACGTCTGTTAGTAGCCATTTTACTTTTTATTCACCTTCAGAGGTACCATTTAAAATAAAATCAATCAATGAATTGTTGACTTGTTCAGAAAATAAAAAACCAGAACTTGTCTGGTTTTTCTTTTTATATAATTACAAAGTCAGTCTTTTTAATCCAGCCCTTGTTGCCGTTGGAAAGTCTGATTTGATGCCAATCGCCCGATTTTTCAGTGGTTTTTACCTTTAAACCTTCATGTATTAAAAACAATTCGGTACCGGTTTCCGATGGCGCACTTTTAACAACTACCGATGGCGTAATTATTATAGCCTCAGGTTCGTGCGTGATAAGCCATTTTTGTTTGCGGGCATTGGTAAACGACACCAAAGAAATGATAAGGAAAAGGATGCCCATCCAGAATGAGATTTTACGCAGTACCGCTTTTCCTGAAAGAAAATAAACCAGTAGCAGCACCAAGGCTGAAACAAATAAGGAAATACTTAACAACGACCATTGGTTTGTTGACAATGTTTTCCCAAAATTGCTCCTCCAGGAGTTAAGGAAGAATTCCGGTATCACTTCAATTTTATCTACAATAAAGGTATTGGCCATATTCAGGTTAAAGTCAATATCTTCATCGTTGGGAGCTAATTTTTTGGCCCGTTCGTAATTGACAATCGCCAACGCAATTTTATTTGATTTAAAATAGGCATTCCCTAAGTTATAATAAAGTTCGGATGCTTCGTAACCACTGGCAATCACCTGTTCGTAGCTGGCTATAGCTTTTTCGAACTGGTTGGTAGAATAATAGGTGGATGCAGAATCTAATAAAGCCTGCATGCCCAAAGCATGGGCGGAATTTAGAATTCCAACAAATGCTATGAAAAATATGATCCGTAGTGTTGCCATTATTTAATCTTTTGATCAAGTTTTGAAATAACCATTTCTGCTTGTTTATAAATTTCATCCATTCCCCCTGAAACCGATGCTGGGGCGTACCGGGCAAATTCACAGGCATCGAGCAATTGCATCAGGTTCCCGACAGTTTCTGCATCTACCTGGTGTTTATTGAGGATTTCAGAAACATTATCTTTGGTAAGATTTGCAACCGGAATGGAAAGCTTATCGCTGAGATATCCCCATATTGCTTTCAGAATTTCATCATAAAACTTTTCCGAATTGTTTTGTTTCAAGTGCGCAGAAGCTATTTTTAAACGGCGGCGCGATACTTTATTGGCTTTGCGGTTTTTAACCTTTACCTGGTTGGCATTTTGCTTGATTTGAGTCCTCCGGAAGATAATAATTGCCAGGAATAAAAGGAGAGAACCCATGTAAGCCAAATAAAAACCAGGCGTACCGTAAATTATAGTCTCCTTTTTTTTCAAAGAGAACCCGCTTTTTAAGAACCTGATATCTTTACCGATATATTTTACATCTTCTTTGGTGAGCGATTGAACTATACCCGGTGTTGTTTCCTGGTCGCCGGTACCACGTTCCACCTCAATTTCGAATTCCTGCGAAGTGATGGTTTTATAGGTTTTTGAACCCGTATCGAAATAACTGAACACGATGGGTGCAATGCGGAATGTTCCGGCATAGCGGGGAATGAACAAATAATCGAAAGTCACGTTCCCAGTGACTCCATCATTGGTGGTTTTGGTATTCAGGTTTGTTTTCGGGTCATAAACATCCATGTCAAGCGGGAAATCCACCTTTATCGGTTTAATAAGCTTTAAATTACCCGTACCTGTGACTTTTACTTTTAAAGTAATTGCTTCATTAGCTTTTACCCGGGTTTTATCAATGGAAGCTGTCATGGAATATTTCCCGACGGCTCCCGAAAATTCGGCAGGGGCATTTACAGGCAACGGTTTTACCGCGATTTTAACAGGGTCGCTTATCATCTTTAAAGGGATTCTTCGGTAGGAACCGCCAAAAAAATCATCGAATGGATTGTTGCTGCGAACCCGTTCTTGCACAATCATGGTAATTTCAAACGGGTCGATGGTTATTTCGCCGGAACGCTGAGGAAATAGCAATACCTTTTTAAATAACCCCACATCATAAATTTGGCCATTCAGGTTTTCGCGGTGTAGCTCAATTTGCTGGGGCGATTCAATATCCTGGCTCCAAAATCCTGTAAATGGCGGGAACTTAATATCTTCGAATCCTGAAAGGCTTTGCTGGGTATATAATTTGATTTCGGCTACAAGGCTTTCCCCCTGGTACAGGCTTTTTTTGTCCACTTCAATGGTCACAAATACTTTACTATTTCCTGAAGTTGGCTTATTTACAGCATTGGATGAACTTCCACCAGATGTTGTTTGGCTTGTTTGGCCGCCTTTGACCACTTCAATAGTAAATTGGTTCGATTGAACGGATTTTCTGTTTACCGTTACATTTGCAGGAGGAATGGTAAAATTACCTTCGGAAACGGCCATCAAAATAAACGTGTAAGTATAAGAAACACTTTGCGACATTTTGCCATTCACAATCTGGACACTGGAACTGGTGGAGATATTCGGTCCGGTAAGAACCTTGAAATTTTCAAAAGCTGGTTCCTGAAAATCGCTTCCTTTGGCGTTTAACGAATAGGTTAACCGGAATTGCTCGCCAACCTGCACCACTTTGGGTGCCGAGGCCACAAACTCCACGTTTTGAGCTTGAACCTTAACCAAAGAGATGAAGGTGAGTATAGCGATAGTCCCGATTTTATAAATATTTTTCATCCGTAGGTTTATGTTTAAAATTTAAAAATCCAAAGATACTATTTTACTAAAAACAAGTTTACCAATCTTTTTGAGTAGTGCGTTTCTTAGGCTGCACTTTTTGTTTCTGGACCTTTTCTTTAACCTCTTTCTCGTCATTTTGCAAAGCTTCTAAAATACGGGCAGCATCCTCTTTTGAAATTTGATCCTTTTTTTCAGTTTGTTGCTGTTGGCTTTGTTGTTGCTGCTGTTTTTCCTGATCCTTTTTTTGCTGATCCTGATTTTGTTGATCTTGCTTGTTTTGTTGTTGTTCGTCTTTTTGTTGATCTTTGTCTTCTTTATCTTGATCCTGATCCTGGTTCTGTTGCTGGTTCTGCTGCTGCTTTAGTTTGTTTTGAGCCCAGGCCAGGTTGTATTTGGTTTCAAAATCGTTTGGGTTCTTGCGGAGCGCATTTTTATAGGCCTCAATAGCTTCACTCAATTTATTGGTCTGTAAAAGGGAATTGCCCAGATTGTGGTACGCCATGGCCAGTTCATCGCTGTTCTTGTTTTCCATCCCGGCTACAGCCATATATTGTTTAGTAGCATCATCGTATTTTTTCTGTCTGTACAACGAGTTGGCTAAATTATAGATAGCGCCCCAATTGTTGGGTTCTTTTTCCAAAGCTTTCCGATAGTCGTCTTCGGCATTTTGATAACACACCGAATCAACTTTCAGTGAATCTTTGGTGGCTTTTTCATATTCCCGGTTTCCTTGCCTGATATATTTGCGTTCTTGTTGTGCCGAGGCTGAAAGGGTTCCAACCAAAATTGCGATAAATAAAATACTACGTAACATCTTCACCTCCCTATTTTATTTCGAGTATATTGGTTTTGAATAAATTCATTTTGCTTAACCACCTGTTTTTCTTGAATAGTATAAAAAACTCTACAAACAATATCAGTAGGGCAAATCCCACAAAGAATTGGTATTGTTCTTCGTATTCGGAATAAACTTTCGATTCCATTTCTGCTTTATCCATGCTATTCAATTTATCAAACAAAGCATTTAATCCCATTTTGGTATTATTGGCACGTATGTAATCGCCGCCGCCAGCAGCGGCTACTTTTTTCAAGGTTTCTTCATCCAGTTTTGAGATAATCACATTCCCTTGGGCATCGGTCCGGAAATCTTTCTGCCCGGCGTTGTTGTAAACCGGAATGGGCGAACCTTTCGATAATCCCATGCCAATGGTATGAATAATTATTCCGGCATCGTTGGCCTGTGAAGCCAGTTCCACCGCATTCCCTTCATGATTTTCGCCATCGGTAATAATAATCATAGCTTTATTTTTCTCGTCTCCAGGGGTAAACGATTTCATTCCCAGTTCAATAGCTTCGCCAATAGCGGTTCCTTGGTTCGAAACCAGGTTAGGGTTGATGGTGCTCAGGAACATCTTTGCCGCCGCATAATCAGTAGTCATGGGTAATTGTACAAAGGCATCCCCGGCAAAAACGATTAAAGCAATTTTATCGTTGTGCAACCGATCAACCAATTTTGAGATGGCCCGTTTGGCATTTTCAAGCCGGTTGGGGGCAATGTCCTCGGAAAGCATGCTGTTGGATACGTCCAGGGCAATGACCAGTTCAACGCCTTCGCGTTTTACTTCTTTTAATTTTGTACCAAACTGTGGCCCCGCCATGGCAATAATGACAAGCATTAAGGCGGTTTCAGCCAAAATGAATTTAATCCATGGACGAACCGAAGATGCTTCTGGCGTTAGCCCTGAAACCAGTTCGGTATCGCCAAACGACTTCAAGTGACGCTTTTTTAACTGGAGTGCAATCAGAAAAACAACTCCCAACAAGGGCAAAGCGATGAGCCCATATAAAAACCCGATATGTGCAAACTGAAACATAATGTGTTATATTAAAATCATGGGATGTTTCTTAATAGCGTATTTCTCAGGAGCAGCTCCATCAAAATCAAAAGTCCGGCCAAAACCACCAATGGAAGGTATTCTTCATTCTTTTTGCTGTATTCTTTGACTTCTATTTTTGATTTTTCCAATTTATCAATCTCCCCATAAACATCTTCCAACCGTTTGTTATCAACAGCCCTGAAATATTTACCATCGGTGAGGTGGGCAATCTGAGTAAGAACCTCTTCATCAATTTCGACATCCATTTGCTGGTAACTTTTGCGCCCAAACATATCGGTGAAAGGATATGGGGCAGTTCCCATAGAACCTACGCCAATGGTATAAACCCGAACACCAAAAGCTTTACCTATTTCGGCAGCGGTTAATGGCGGTACTTCGCCCTGATTATTTACCCCGTCGGTTAATAAGATGATGACTTTACTTTTGGCGGTACTTTCTTTCAATCGACCCACTGCATTAGCCAATCCAAGCCCAATAGCAGTTCCGTCTTCAATCATTCCCTGCTGGACATCATTTATTAAGTTGATCAACACGGCATGATCGGTGGTCAGTGGGCATTGGGTAAAGCTTTCGCCCGAGAAAACCACCAAACCGATGCGGTCGTTGGGTCTTCCTGAGATAAATTTAATGGCATCGTCCTTAGCTGCTTCCAGACGGTTGGGTTTGAAATCCTCGGCCAACATACTTCCCGAAATATCGAGGGCAATCACAATATCAATTCCTTCGGTAGAGGTGTTGCTCCAATTATCGGTAGATTGTGGCCGCGCCAAAGCAATAATCAGTAGCGCTATAGCAAGTATCCGAAAAATTGTCGGTAGGTGGCGTAAATAATATTTATAGCTATTGGGCATCCTGCTAAAGGCCTTAACTGTTGAAAGGCGGATAGAGGCATTCAGATGGTTGTGCTTCCAGACATACCAAACAATCACTGGAGCCAATAACAGCAAGAGATATAGTAGTGCCGGATTATGAAAAGTGATGTTTTCCATGATTGTTTAATTTCCTAAAGATGGTTTGTTTTCGATGTCTTTTCCTTCATTCCGAAGTTCATCTTCGTCACGAAGAACCTCTACAGGTTTGGTTTTCAAGACAAAATTATAGGCAAACTTTAAACTGGTTTCGTTTTCAGTAGCCACAGTTATGGCTTTGGCAAATTTCACAAAGTCAGCTAATGTCAGGGTATCGAACAAATCGTTTTTCAACTCGTTGGACAATTCATCCGATTTGCGGCAGGCATCAATAATTTCATCGGTTGTCGATTCCATAGCAGGTATTGAAAACCTATCCTCAATATAGGTTCGGATGATCTCAGTCAACCGGGAATAATACGCTTTCGCCTCGCCTTGTTGCCATAGTTTTTGCTCCTGGAGTAAGTCCAAATCGCGCAGGGCAATCACGTGAGCAGGTTCTTTGGGTTTTTCTTTCTTTACAAAAATTGGTTTTTTACGTGCCAGTTTCATGTAAAGCAGATAAACCACAAACAGGAAAATTGCCACTCCTAAACCGATGCCGGCTATAGGAAGTATTTCCTGAATGGTGATAGGTGCTTCCATCGGCTTTTTAATATCGGCAATGGCATTGGTGTTTGCTGTATCCAGAGGCATGGTCATCACCCCAAAAAATGTAGGAACCGATTGTAGCGTATCCACCCGTCCCGACTTTGGGTAAGTGATAGTAAAATTTAATGGTGGAATCTGGTACCAACCACTATCGAAACTGGTCACCAAATATTCCTGAACCAATTTAAGTCCATCGTCCACTTTTTGGGTATCGATGTTTGTGATGTTAAGAATCTCCAGCTTGTCGATGATGGTATCAGCAAAAATTGGGAATCCCACCAAGACAGAATCAGGGAATGTTGCTTCCATCCTGAATTCTGTTTGGTCGCCAATCAACATCATGCTGGTATCGAGCTTGGCCGAGACCATCACTTGCGCTTGCATGGTTAAGTTGGTTCCCTGAATCAATATGAGTCCGATTAAAACTACAATACTATTTAAAAATTTATTCATCATACGTTATGCTCCTCTGTGTTTGAATAAATAAATAAGCGGCCTCACATAATCCTCGCCGGTTGCTACCGAAGTGAAATCGACACCACTCCGTTTGAATGTTTGCTCCAGGTTTTGGGTATGGTTATTCCACCATTTCTGATATTCATCGCGGACATGTTTACTTGAGGTATCCACCCATTTGAACGAACCGGTTTCAGCATCTACCATTTTCACCAATCCCATACTGGGTAGGGAAGCCTCACGTTGATCAAAGACACGCAAGGCAACCATATCGTGTTTGCGGTTGGCAATGGTTAAGGCGTCGTTAAATTTGGTGTCGATAAAATCGGAAAGGATAAAACCTATGGAACGTTTTTTAATGGCATTGGTCAGGTATTCCAAAGCTGCGGCAATGTTGGTTTGCTTGCTTTGGGGTTCAAAATTGAGCAGTTCCTGAATTATCCGTAGAATGTGTTTCCTTCCTTTTTGTGGAGGAATAAACTTTTCCACTTTGTCGCTAAAAAGGATGACCCCGATTTTATCGTTATTTTTGATGGCCGAAAATGCCAGTACAGCCGAAATTTCAGTCATCAATTCCTGCTTGTATTGCTGGTGGGTACCAAAGTTCCGTGACCCACTGATATCGACCAAAAGTACAACAGTAAGCTCACGCTCTTCCTCAAAAACCTTTACGTAAGGGTGGTTGAACCGGGCGGTCACGTTCCAATCGACATTCCGGATGGGATCGCCATATTGATACTCGCGTACCTCACTGAATGTCATACCCTTACCTTTGAATGTGCTATGATATTCTCCGGCAAAAATCTGGTTCGACAGTCCCCGGGTTTTTATTTCAATATGCCTGACTTTTTTTAGTAGTTCTGATGTTTCCATCGTTATTAGAATTTAGATAATAGATATTAGAGTTTAGATGCTGGAGTTTAGATGTTAGAGCCAAGATGTTAGAATTAAGAATATTGATGCATTTTTATTTTCTAATCTCTTTTTCCTATTTTCTAATCTCTATTTTCTTAATTATGGAACTTCAACCGTATTTAGAATTTCATTAATTACATCCTCCGAAGTCATGTTTTCGGCCTCGGCCTGATAAGTTAACCCAATCCGGTGGCGTAACACATCGTGGCAAACGGCCCGCACATCTTCAGGAATTACATATCCACGGCGTTTGATAAAGGCGTAGGCTTTGGCTGCTTTTGAAAGGTTGATGCTGGCACGGGGCGAGCCTCCAAAGCTGATCATTTCTTTCAATTGCGGCAACCCATATTCACTGGGGTAGCGGGTAGCAAAGACAATATCGACAATGTATTTTTCAATTTTCTCGTCCATGTAAACCTCTTTTACCACCTCGCGGGCCTTGATTATGTCCTCTGTTTTAAGGATGGTATTTGCCTCGGGGAATTTTTTGGCAATATTTTCACGGACAATCAAAATCTCCTCTTCCTTTTTTGGGTAGTTGATGATGGTTTTCAGCATGAAACGATCCACTTGGGCCTCTGGCAGCGGATAGGTTCCTTCCTGTTCAATGGGGTTTTGTGTTGCCATCACCAGGAATGGTTTCTCCAGCTTGAACGTCTGATCACCAATGGTTACCTGTTTTTCCTGCATAGCCTCTAATAGGGCACTTTGTACCTTGGCAGGGGCACGGTTAATTTCATCGGCCAACACAAAATTGTTGAAAATGGGGCCTTTTTTTACGGTGAATTCTTCTTTCTTCTGGCTGTAAATCATGGTACCAATCACATCGGCGGGCAATAAATCCGGAGTAAACTGGATGCGGCTGAATCCGGCATCAACGGTTTTTGCCAAGGTATTAATGGCAAGTGTTTTTGCCAAGCCAGGTAGCCCTTCAAGCAACACGTGTCCATCGGAAAGTAAACCAATCAATAAACTTTCAATCAAATGTTTTTGGCCCACAATCACTTTATTCATCTCAATGCTAATCAAGTCAACAAAAGCACTTTCTCTTTGAATGCGTTCGTTTAGCTCTTTAATATCAACAATTTCGCTCATAATGGTTATTTTTTATTTTATGTTTTTCAATTTTGATGGTTTTAAAAAACCAGGCCGCAAGGTATCAATTTTTATACCATGAACCTTTTTAATGGTGCAAATATGTTCAATGTTTTGACTTATCGCACAGGAATTAACGATTTTTAACCCGCTTTAACGTTTCCTTAACTTTTGCCCGAATAAGCCATGAAAAAATGGCAGTTGTTCCTGTTATTTCTTAAACTTTACCTTGATTCAGCAAGAAGATACTGGTTGCTAGCTTCTGGATTCTAAATTCTATTCACTAAACTCTAATTTTTTCCGAAAAGATCACTCAAAAAGGATTTTTGCTTTATTTGTATAAAAAATAGCATGTATCGGTATTTTGTGATTCTGGATTACAACGGCAGTGCCTTTCATGGATGGCAATACCAGCCGAATGCCACGTCGGTTCAGGAAGTGGTGGAAAAAGCTTTTTCAACGCTTTTGAAAGAATCCACGGCCATTACGGGTTGCGGCCGTACCGATACCGGGGTTCATGCCATTAATTACGTGGCCCATTTCGATTCTTCCCATTCCGGTTTGCAAGGTAACGTGAATCTGATTTACAAACTGAACCGTTTTTTACCTAGAGAAATAGCCCTGCGTTCCATCAAGTTCATGCACCCTGAAGCCCACAGCCGATTTGATGCCACCAGCAGGACGTATCGTTATTACATCAGCCGCAAAAAAGATCCTTTTTATCACGCCATGCGGTTGAATTTCCTTGGGGCACTCGATATTTCTTTGATGAACCGGGCTGCGCAAGAACTCTTCAATTATACCGATTTTACCAGTTTTAGCAAGGTGGATACCGATGTTAAAACCAACAATTGCAAAATAATGGAGGCTTATTGGACTGAGACTGGAGATCAACTTGTATTTACCATTAAGGCCGACCGGTTCCTGCGTAATATGGTACGGGCTATTGTTGGAACCCTATTTGAAGTGGGACTCGGAAAAATCAGTATGGAAGAATTCTGCCAAATCATTGAAGCGAAAGACCGTTGCCAGGCCGGGCATTCTATGTTGGCGAACGCTCTTTTTTTAGAAAAAGTAGAATATCCTTACCCCATTGTTTGATTAAAAAATTTGGGAGTATTCCCAATTATCCTTACCTTACTTTTACGTTATATTTTTAAACTTTCATCACTTATTAGCGTTTCATTGTCAATGAAATATTCTTTGCTATATACATGTTTATTCTTGATTGCAATTCTCATGTTATCGGGGATTAGTAAAGATACATTAGGGGCTGAACACCCTGAATTCCCTCTCTTTTTATTGGAGAAAGCTCAAAAATACTATTTAAAGCATAACGACTCTGCCAGTATTTATATCGATAGTTGTTTGAAGTTGGCTGAAAATAAAAGGCTTTCTGAATATGCCTCAGAATGTCATCTGTTAAAAGCAAAATGGTACAAGGACCACAACCGGTTTACCGAAGCCCTTTTACATGTTGAATTTTGTTTCCCCTATTTTGAAGCATCAAATAACCTTTATAAAATAGCAGAATGTAAATTTATTTCCGGATACTGTAAGTCGGAAATGGGGGACTATGAAAGTTCTATCAGTGAATTATTGAAAGCCATCCCGATTTTTGATTCTCTTAACCTATTTAGTGAATATCAGAATGCACAAAATGCACTGGCCGTAAATTTCTATCTATTAAAAAAATATAATTTGGCCGAAAACCTTTGGAACGAGGTTTATAAATATTCGTTGAAATCAAATGATACCCTTTTACTTTCAAAGACTTTAAATAATTTGGCAATTATCTACGCGAATGATTCAGCCACAAGAAACAAAGCAACGGAATATTACACTAAAAGCATTCAGTTGGCTTTATTACTCGGAGACGATGCTGGAGCTTCCAATAGTATGATGAATCTGGCAAATGTGTATCTAAATCAAAACCAAAATGCAAAGGCAAAAAAAATGCTCTGGGAAGCTAACAGGCTGAACGAAAAAAACCTGAACCAAACTCAACAGGTATATATTCTTTTAAATTTGGCTCAATTATATTTCCAGACCCATCATACTGATAGTGCCATATTTTACATTAATAAGTGCCAACTGCAATCGGAGCTTATCAACTTTAAAACATTGATGCCGGAATTGTTTGAACTTAAAGCATCTATTCTAATACAGGACCACCGGTTGGAAGAAGCGTTTTCAAGTATGTTGCTTAGTTCGCGATGGAAAGATTCCTTGTGGCAGGAAAACCTGGCAAGCGTATCAGCCGAGTTTGAATTGAAGTTTAAAGCGCAACAACAGATTGATGAAATCCATATTCAACAAGCCATTATCGAAAAACAACAGACCCAATTGAAGGCCCAACAACTGAAATATATTGGGCTCATTGTTATTCTGTTTTTTTTCGTTTTGTTGGTAATGGTTTATGGTTTTTATTCCCGAAAATTAAAAAAGTCGAATGCTGAACTTACTTTAATGAACGAAGTTGTTCACGAGAAAAATTTAAAACTGGAAGAGACAATTGCCATGCGTGACCGGTTGCTATCAATCATTGCACATGATATTAAAAACCCACTCGCTACCATTTCCGGTTTTGCAGAATTAATTGCTTTAAGCCCAAGCAATCAAAGTTTCGAGCGTATTAAATCGTTTAGCGGACAAATCCTTTCGTCGGCAAACAATTTGTTTGATTTATTAGACAATCTTTTACATTGGGCAAAATCGCAACAAAATGGGATTTTAATAAACCCGGAATCCATCAATGTGTATAAATTGATTAACAAAAACATTAAATTGATGGAACCAATGGCTCAAGTAAAAAGCATCCTGATAACCAACCATTGCAGTTCAAATACCGAAATAACAGCTGATAAAGCCTCAATAAATACAGTTGTGCGCAACTTGATAAATAATGCGGTTAAGTTTACTCCAAATTATGGTAAGATTGATATATCAGTTGAGAAACAGGAGGACAAACTAATGATTCATTTCGATGATAATGGACAAGGCATTCATCCCGATGAACTTCAATTGTTGTTTAACCCGGAAATTGATCGGGCTTTGATAGGAAAAGATACACACAACAAAGGTATTGGGTTGGGGTTAATTCTTTGCTACGATTTTATGAAGTTAAATGGAGGGACCATTTCCGTTTCGAGCGAATTGAACCAGGGAAGCCGTTTTACCTTGGGATTCCCCATCCATTAAAAGTCAATCTGTTTTATGGTTCCAAAATTCCCATGATTTTTCAGCTTGCAGTATCAACATGTTGTGGCCATTCATCACTGTGGCACCTGCTGCTTTAGCTTTTTGCATCAAAACGGTTTCCGAAGGATTGTAAATTAAATCATAGATCAAATGCCGGTCATCCATCCCCTCGAAAGGGATGTTTGGAAAACCTTCAACATTAGGGAACATACCTAAAGGTGTGGTATTGATGATCAACGGAGCCTTTGAAATAATTTCCGGTGTTAGGTCGCTGTAAGTGAGCCAACCTGTTCTTGGTTTGCGCGAAACCATTTTGAAATCAATGCCTAATTCTTTAAAAACATAGCGTACGGCCTTTGAGGCTCCCCCAGTCCCCAAAATCAATGCATGGGTGTGGTGGGGTTTTAGCATTGGGTTTATTGATTGTTGAAAACCATAAACATCGCTATTGGAACCAACCAGATAAGGTTTATTTCTTTTTTCCAATACCTTGATAAGGTTTACTGCTCCTGCTTCGCGTGCTACCAGATCAAGCTCCTGGATAAATGAAATAATTTTTTCTTTGTAGGGAATGGTCACATTTAACCCAACAATGCCTTCCGTATCTTCAATAATTTCAGGAAACTCACCTATACTTTCAATCTCAAAATTAAGATACCTGGCGTTGATTTTCTCTTTTTCAAACTTTTCAGTGAAATACTTTTGCGAAAACGACTGGGTTAACGGATAACCCACCAAGCCAAATACCTTCATTTTTTGAACTGTTTTGAAATTAATCTATATATTGCAATTACCTCTGAAACCGAACGAAAAGATAAAGTAAAGCCAATTATCCAACAATTTACAAAAGTTAGTCAATTTGTACCTTCATTCTCTTTGTTTTCTGTTTTTTAATGGCTTTGAAAATTAAATACCCTACAAAGCCAACACCAATAACAATAAAGCCCCAGGTTATTTCTCTAAAATAGACTTCCCATTGTTCAACAAGGACGTAACTCATGGTAGCTAAAATGGCATTCCACAATAAACTCCCAAGGGCGGTATAAATAATAAATTGGCGGAGATTCATTTTTGCCAAACCTGCAGGTATTGAAATCAAATGCCGGATACCAGGTAATAACCTACCGATAAAGGTAGAGGTATTTCCATTGGTCCGGAAATATTCTTCAGCGTTCTCCACTTTCGTACGGTTCACAAAAAACAACCGGGCCCATTTACTTTCGGCTAAGGCGTAGATGATCTTTCGCCCTAAATAAAACGATATGAAATAATTAAATAATGCACCGATAATGCAACCAATGGTTGAGAAGAATATTACAAGCCCCAGGTTTAACTTGCCTTGAACAGCCAAATAAGCAGCGGGCGGAATTACCAGTTCGCTAGGTAAGGGTATAAACGAGCTTTCAACAGCCATAAGCAAGGTTATGGTAAAATAATTGATATTCCCCATGTACCAATCTAGGGTGGTTTTAAAAAGTTCTGCAATCATTCGAAAAAAAGTTATTGGTAAATCTGATTAATTTTGTTCCACAATTGGCTGCGCAGGTCCTCCCTGTCGAAGCGTTCGCAGTCATCTACCGAATTTATGTGCCTGGTTGTATAAATCATCTCTTCAACAAAATCTGGCGCACGGCGGACCCCTTCTCCTACATTGATCAACACGTGATCGCCTTCTTTGATATGTCCTTGGTGCAACGATTCAAAAAAACCTCCCACGGCAATAGCCGCAGCGGGTCCAATACGCACGGTAGTTTCAAAGGCAATCAACCGGGCTACATCCACCAAATGTGTTTCATTAAATTCGATAATTTCGCCTGAAGTTTCTTTCACTAATTTAGCGATTATTGGATAGGTTCCCGGCTTACCCGTAGCCAGCGTAGGAACTTTGGTAACTGGGTTTTCATAAATAGGGTATTGGTTTAACCAACCTTCGGGGAATCCCTGCTCTTTGGCTTTTTCCCATCCATGGGTCATGGGGGCACAGCCACTGGGTTGAACCATAATAAATCGGGGCATTTTATCCACCAGACCCAACCCTTTTAAATCTTTGTAAGCCTTTTCAATAGCTATGGGTCCGGTTCCTCCGCTTAAGGCTTGCACATATACATTGGGCACTTCACCAATTTGGCGCAACCACTCAAACACCATGGTTTTTTTTGCTTCAACACGCATGGGATCCGTGTTACCGCCCGACATCAATACTTTGAATTTCTGGGAATATTCTGCAGCAACTTTTTTTGCCAGGGCATAATCGCCATCTACCCTGTAAAGACGCTGCCCATAGCTGTTTACCTCGGCCTCATTCGCAATCAACGCATCATTGGGTACAAATACGGAAAGACTGATACCGGCTTCGGCCAAATAATGGGCAAAAGCATTGGCAATATTTCCTGTACTGGCCACACAATATTCTTTCACCCCATTTTCTTTTAAAACACTGGCAGCAACAGCCGCAGCAACATCTTTAAACGTGCCGGTACCTTGGTTCAAATCATTACGGTAGGCGTGCACTTTTATAGTCAGTCCATAAGTTTTTTTTGCATAGTTCTCAAGGAATTTCCAATTGTCGAGGGGAATGACTCCTTCTCCCCGGCTAATGGCATTGGATATGTCGTTAAGAGGCAAAAAGTCAAAGTAATGCCAAACACTGGTAGCTTCTCCGTTCTTTGCATTTATTAAATCTTTAATCTCTTTATTATCACGGTTATATTGCACATCAACCACGGTACACCCGCATTTTGGGCATTTTTGCATGTGGGCAAACCATTCACCAAAATCAGGAACATCGTATCCGCATTGTGTGCAGTGCAAGTAAAATTTTTTGTGAACCATACGTAAGAATTATGTAATTTTTATTTAAGTATCAATTGTTTGATTTCAGGCAGGTGCTGTGCATCGGGCGCAATATCAAAAACCAGTTGGTAATTATCGGGGTCTAGCAGAAAGGCATTTTTAAACCAAAGGACGGAGGCTTCGGTATTGCCTAACAAAAACAGGTATGCGGCCAATGTATAAATAAGATCCGGAAAATCGGGCATGTAATCGATGGCTTCGGTAAGCATGGTAACGGCACCTTCCGGGTTGCCAACACGGGCATGTAATTCTGCATTTGCAAACCAGGCTTCGATATCGAATTTATTGATTTGAGTTGCTTTGAAATAAGACTCAATGGCTTTTTCAGGTTCACCCAATCTGTCGTACAAACCTCCTAGGGAAAAATGAGCATCGGAATTTTCTTTATCAATAGCAAGTGTTTTCAAGTACATATCCTTTGCATTTTCCAACTGCTCAAGCTCTTCATATACCAAAGCCTTGCCATAATATGCTTCGGCAAAAGCATTGTTTTCGGTGATAATATCATCAAAACAGTCAAGGGCTTTATTAAAATCTTTAAGTTGAATGTAGCATTCACCGATGTAATATTTTGCAGTAAGGCTTGATTCATTTACCTTTAAGTAAGCTTCATAATCGGCAATGGCTTCAGGGTGGCGTTCGGCATTTGCAAGGGCATTAGCTTTATTAAAAAGGGCATCAAAGTGTGATCCGTCGAGCGCCAAAGCAAATTCATACGCTTCAATGGCTTTTGCAAAATTATTTGCCTTGTTGTAGATGATTCCCACGTTGAACCAAACATTTTCAGAGAAAGGATTGGAATCGAGGTACTTCTCATAATAACGGATACTTTGGTCATAATCGGCGGTACGGTCGTAGCAGTAGCCCAAACGGAAAAAAAATTCTTCATCATTGGGAAAAAAACCGGAACCCTGTAAGTAATATTTAATAGCCAACTGGAAATCTCCGCTGTTTTCAAGAGCTTCGCCAATATTCAAAAAAATCTCAACTTTTTCATCTGTAGTCCCCAGTTCAATGGCTTTATCGAAGAATGGTTGCGCTTTTGATGCAAAACCACTTAATACAAGAGCCATACCTTTGGTTAAATGGTATTCATGGTTTCCTAATTGCATTTCAGAAACCTGATTCAACCAATTGAGTGCTTCGGTTGGGTTCCCTCGGCCCACCAAAAGCTGAGCATTTTTCAATTTTAGTTCGGCAGAACCGGGATGGATGGTAAGTCCTGTATTGCAGGCATCTTGAGCATTATTCAGTTGGTTGGTGTCGATATAGAAATTTACAATGTCTTCAAATTGTTCCACATCAAAGTAAATGAAAGAACCATTTTTCCTCATGGCTTCATATCGCTTCACACTTGATGAAACTTCCCAATTCTCGTAATATTCTCCTGCTCTTTCCTGCATAAATCAAACAATCTTCAACTTGCGAAGATAGAACTATTCTAGTAACTAAAATGGGTATTTATGCTAAAATACGGTTTTAAATGGTTGGTTTGAGGCTGTTTTTATCAACACTGCATATTTAATAACTTTAATAAAAGCTTGTTATCATGGCGGATTCGTAATGATTAAAAATAAAATTTCAATTAAAAAGCCTCCTTCTTAAATTGTTTTTACCTCTCACCCTATCACATTATAGGTAACTGATACAAAACAATCAAAGTTGTGATTTAATAGAACTAAGAAAATTTTAAGAATATTTTTTGGGGAGAAAAAGAAAGCTTGTTGTAGGGCGTTTGTCCAATATTATTCAACCAAATTAATTAACCCATGAAAAAAAATTACTGTAGCCCTAAAAGAAGAGAGGTTATAGTAAACAGTTTAGAAGAGACCCCACAACAAGCATTTCAAAGAACTATAACCTTTTGACATGACAAATATAATAGCTTTGTTGAAACTGTGAAAAAAAAAACACGTGCATTTCAATATACTTTTAACTGATTTACATCTTCTAATTATTGAGGCATATCATGTTTTTTTATGTGGTATATCGTATAGTTTAACATACGAAAACCTGAAATACCAACTGACCGTTGAGTTCAGGAAATTTTGATTTTATAGATTCCCTTTGAAAAGTTCAAAAATTATCACAAAGCAGCTAAACATATTTTGTATATTTGATGGTCATTTAACTAAAATTAATTTCTATGAGAAAGTTTACATGTATTATTACTGCCTTGGTTTTTATGAGTGGATTTATGGGTTATTCCCAGAATGCTGAAACAGCTGGTGCCAAAAGTAGTCCTGTGACCTCCGAATATGACAGGAACGCGATCACCCCAATTGTTCTCGAAAACAATTCAGAATTCATGAATGATATCCGGAATGCAACTGCCGGCTTCATCATTCCAAGTAAATTCGACGACAATTTAATCAATACCAGGTATTTTGGTAGCAAATCGAATAACCAGGAAGTCCGTAAAACCCTTTCTGCTCAAGGTATTCCAAATCAGATTCTTGCAAAATGGTTTTCCAGAAAAGAAAATGGAGAATTCGACATGACCATTATTCACGACCGGGGAATGTATAATGCCACCGATGATGAAGTACGCAGGGCCTCTGGAAGTAAAGTTGGTTTGGCCAAACTAAAGGATGCCGGTACTACCTTAATTAATCATAGCTACATTCTTGTTCTTGAATATAAAGATATTGAAGATGTGCAAAAGAAATATGACAAACAAGATTTGGTTAAAAAAGCATTAGCTGAAAAAACCGGTTCCAAATTTGAGCCGGTAAAGCGCCGCAAAAATGGGTGGGAAGGCGATGTGAAAGCCTATTTGTACAAATTATCGTTCAACGATTCCGTGATGGGCGTATTTTACGACGATTTGTGGATTTATGAAGATGATAGCCCGGAAGTAAAAGCAGCTAAAAAAGCCAAATTCGATCAGACCCAATTCCCGGTAACTTTTGTTTTAGAAGCGAATGCCAGTGCCGATGGTTCGCAATATAACCCCGGTGAAATTCTGGCCCCTCCTGTTCAATTGACCCGCGATGAACTTTTCAAACAAATGGTAAATACCGGTTTAACTAATATTGTATTTGAAGCTGAACGGAAAGTGGAAGACTTTAGGGTAAAAACTCCATTGTACGGCACCAGCCCATTAAAAGCCAAAGTGGGTAAAAAAGAGGGATTGTACACCGAACAACGGTATTTTGTATTAGAATTCGAACAAAACCGCAAAGGTGAAACCGAAGCCAAAAGAAAAGGTGTCATCCGTACCAAAAAAGTGGTGGATAACCGCCAGGTGGCTACCGGAAGTTCCGAGTTGTTTACAACCTTTTACCAAACGGCAGGCCGCGGGTTGATGGACGGCATGCTGCTCCAGCAACGCAATGACTTTGGGTTAGGCATATCTGCCGGAACTGCCATAACAGGTGAAATGGGCGGTTTTTATCTGAAAGCCGAGGCCAACGTGGGTGCCTTAACCGGACGGATTATTGATTTGGGATTAAAACAGGTTAAAGTTTTTGGAACAGCACATTTTCAAACTAAAGAATATACCTCAACTTATTTAGGAGTAAATCCATATGAAATGAGTTTTACCCGTTTGCAAGTGGGTATTTCGAAAGGCTGGTATTTTGCACGCAACTTCTCCTTTGCCCCTTACATCTCGTATGGCATGGAAACGGCAACCAATGATGATTGGATTACAGATGGTGGACTTGAAGATGGGCAAAACATTGGAACGGACTTTATTGCGGCAGGTGCTTTTGCCTCAATGAATCTTACCTACTGGATGCAATTGGTGGGCGGTGTCAATTATTACATCCCATTTGGGGATGCTTACGATAAGGATAGAAGTCCTGATTTGTATGGTAATGTAAAATACACCGATTTTTTCGAAAACCGTCAGGGAATGTCTGTTGATGTAGGTGTGCGTATTGAATTCTAACATAATAGCAATAATTAAAATTCAGATAACATGAAAAAAGTAACACAAATCTTATCCTTAATGATGGCCATTTTCTTTTTGGTCAGTTCCATGGGCAATGCACAAAGCAAAAATAAAGTGCGGAAAATGGAATACAACAGCAAGTACAACTATGAAGTAGCTACCATTGCCGTGGGAGTGGATGGTACCAAGTTGGTTAAAGTTTGGGGATATGGCCCAAAACCCGAGGAGGCCATCCGCCATGCCAAAGAACTGGCCATTGCCTGTGCCATTTTCCGTGGATTCCCACCTGCAAGTAATGGTGCCGCTGCCAAAACCCCACCTATTGTTACCGACGATAGTGTGATTGAAAAATATGCCGAGTTTTTCGACAATTTCTTTGCTCCAGGCGGAAAGTACCTGCAATATGTAAATCTAAGTACCGATGCTCCTCCCACTGGCGAAGACCGTGTGAAAGTGAACAAAAAAACTTACAAAGTTGGGGTAGTTCTTTCCATTGCTTTCGACGAACTGCGCAAGGATTTAGAAAAAGAAGGCATTGCCCGTCGTTTGGATGCCGGATTTTAATTGACCTAATTTTATAAAAAACAAAATGATATGAAAACATTAGTAAACTTTATTTTTATTATAGCATTGGCCCTCAATAGTTTTGGCCAGGCCAAAAAACCTACCATCATGGTGGTACCCAGTGATCGGTTATGTATCTCCAAAGGATTCAGCCAGACTTTTGATAACCAGGGAACTCAAGAAACGCTTCCCGATTACAAAAAGGCATTACAAAACGATGGCGATTTGCGGTTGGTGATTTCAAAGATGAGTGGCATGATGGCCGACCGGGGTTTCCCATTGAAAGATTTGGAACAGGAGTTGAAAAACTTGGCTCAGGAAGCTGCCGAAAGCAACATGATGACCAGCAGCAGTTCCGGTTCGGCCATTTCAGAATCACCCATTGATATTTTGAAACGGACCGCAAAAGCAGATATTATTATGGATCTGGATTTTGAAATCAAACGCCAGGGGCCCAACAAATACATCGTATTTACCTTGAATGGATTGGATGCTTACACCAGCAAAAATGTAGCAAGTGCATCAGGTGCAGGCCAGCCCAGTTCGGCAGCTACGCCCGAAATCCTTTTGGAAGAAGCTGTTTTAAGTTATATGGATGAATTCAACGGCCGCCTGATGACCCATTTCCAGGATATGTTTACCAATGGCCGCGAAGTAAAAGTGATGATCAAAACCTTTGCGAATGCTGGAATTTCATTGGAAGACGATTATGATATTAGTGGAAATACTGACATGTTGAGTATGCATATTGAAGATTGGATGGCCAACAATACCCAAGGTGGACGGTTTAATTTAAGTGATGGGACCGCCAATTTTATGCGTTTTGAACAAGTCCGTATCGCTACCGAGATTGAACGCAATGGAAAAATGCGCGCCCAGGATACCCGTATGTTTGTGAACGAATTGAGCAAATATTTACGAACCAATTGCCAAATTGAAAGCAAAGTTTATTTGCGCGGTTTGGGAGAAGCTTGGTTAATTGTTGGTGAAAAATAGCAACCCTAAAAATAAAAATGCCACCAAACATTTACTTGATGGCATTTTTATTCCATCAAACTGAAATTAAACTCAAACACTAACCTAGTAAAATAAACAAAATGAAGAATTTATTACTAATTATAAGCATGCTTTCAATCGGGGTACTTCCCCTGATGGCACAAAATAACGCTAACAAAGCCGATGACGGCTCCCGGATAGCCATTACACCACAAGTATCGGATCAGGAAATTCCACAGGGTGCCAAAAACCTTCTTTTAACCAAAATGAAGCAAATCTGCACCAAGAATGGTTTGGCTGGGGATTCTGAAAACCCGTTTTTTATTATGGATGCCAAAGTAGATGTTTTATCAAAAGAACTGACACCTACCGCCCCACCCATGCATGCCCTGAATTTGATGGTGAGTTTCTCTATTAAAGATGCCTTTACCGGAAATGTTTATAGCGAAACATCTATCGAAATTAAAGGCGTTGGACAAAACGAAACCAAAGCGTACATGACAGGTCTGCAAAATGTAAACCCAGGGAATGGGCAATTCAAGGCTATGGTTGACAAAGGCAAAGAAAAGATTTTGGAATTTTACAATTCGCAGTGCGATTTTGTAATTTCAAAAGCTACCGCCTTACAAAAACAAGGAAACAATAAAGATGCCACCAAAGTTTTAAAATCGGTTCCTCCCGTTTGTAAAGAATGCTACGATAAATGCATGGAGATATTGGCAACTATTCCTGCCGTTGCCGAAGAACCCGTTAAGGAGCCTGTTTCAGGTGAACCAACCTCTGGATTAACCACAAATACGGGTTCGTACCAAGTAGAGATTGATAATGGAATCTTTTTAATTTACCGGAGTTCAAAGATTTTTGGAAATACCATGTCTTTATATTTCGATTTTGAGAACCGTGGAACCAGCGATTTTGAATTAAAAGATTATGCCTTTGATACCCGCATTACCGATCAAAACGGGGCCGAACATAAGCTGATCGATTTTACTGCCGGTGGTGTGAAAAGTTCTTATTACACCATCACTATACTACCTGGTGTTCCTGTAAAAATGGAGTGCCAGTTCCCAAAAGTGGATAAAGTGACCATGTTTGAATTCAAATACAACGAGAAAATCTTCCGCTTAAAAGACATCATGATTACCGGGGAATCTTCTGCAAATGCAGGTGTTGCGGTAACCAATGCCACACCTGCCACAAATGTTGTTCCGGTAGTACAACCTGTTGCCCAACCTGCTGCTGCTGCTTCACCAATGCTGGTAGGCGATGTGGTATTAGCCCATTTTACAAAAGAAGATTTTTACCACAAACGCTACTTGCCTGCAAAAGTTCAAACTATTGCCAGCGCTGCCACTAAAGGTGAAACACAATTGATTGTTATCAATGATGAAACACCTTCAAACACATGGACTACCGATATTTTAACTAAATGGCACATGGCTGCCGCAACCGAATTGCGCGACGGAACCATTGTTATTTTTACCGATGATGATACCCCAAATATTAAAAGTGTGTATTACCCTGGTATTGTGGTAATGACTGATGAACTTTATAAAGGTACGGTTTCCATAAAAGGCCGTTGGGGCGATATTCATAAAATTGAAGTAAAATGTATTGCCATTGTGGATGCTCCGCAATTCTTAGGACCTTCGAATTAAACTTTGTACGAAACTCAATTAAAAAGAGGACTTTTAATGTTGTACTAAAAGTCCTCTTTTTTTGCAATTACTTTTTCCGATAGGTTGGTTTGTGCTTAAATTTAGAATCTTCCTTTGGATGAGTTCCTGCTTGAGGCTTTGTATTTGCATTTGTTTTGCCAAAAAGTTCCAGAATCAAATCTGGTCGGTTGATTTGTGTCAACCGCTGTTTCAGTTTTTTACTCTCCTCGGGTTTATACCAGAAAAAAAACTGTTTTTGGTTCTGCTTTTCGTCTTGCGATTTGGCTGTAAACATCCGTTGCCCCGTGTAAGGGTCGAGCCCGGAATAATAAATGACTGTAGCCAAAGTCATGGGGGTTGGGGTAAAATCCTGGACCTGTTCCAGTTTAAAATCCATATTTTTGGTTCTTATGGCCACATCGGCCATATCTTCTTCCTCGCAAAGCGGATGGCTCGAAATGAAATAGGGTATCAACTGCTGGTTCAATCCGCTTTCCTGGTTAATTTGATCAAAGTTGTCTTTCAATTTCTGAAACAATTCAAAACCGGGTTTTCGCATCAGTTTCAATACTTTGGGTGAAGTATGCTCAGGAGCTATCTTTAACCGGCCCGACACATGGTGTGTAACCATTTCGGTTAAATATTCTTTAAAATGGGAACGTTCTTCTTCCTGGTGATCCAAATAATCGTAACGGATACCGCTTCCCACAAAGGCTTTTTTGATTTTCGGGTTTTTGCGGATTTCCCGGTAAAGTCCGGTCATTTGCGTATGATCGGTATCCAGGTTCGGGCAGATTTTAGGAAACAAACAAGAAGAGCGCTTGCACGAACGGCACACATTTTCAATTTTGCCTTTCATCTTCCACATGTTGGCCGATGGCCCTCCAACATCGGAAATGTACCCTTTAAAATCGGGCATGGCGGCAACCTGTTCAACCTCTTTTAAAATGGATTCTTTACTCCGGCTCGACACAAATTTCCCCTGATGGGCCGAAATGGTACAAAAACTGCAACCGCCAAAACATCCCCGGTGGCTGTTGATGGAATGCCGGATCATTTCATAGGCCGGAATAACAGGTTTATCATGGTATTTTGGGTGAGGTAACCGGGTAAAAGGCAAATCATAAACAGCATCCATCTCTTTTTCGCTCAAGGGCGGGTTCGATGGATTGACTACAACTGTAAATTCGCCGGCATCTTGCATCAACCTATCCGATTCGTATTTATTTGATTCCTCCTCAATGATTTTGAAATTGTACGCATGTTTCTCTTTTTCCACCAGACATTCCTCATAAGGTGCCAGTGTCTGCGTTTTCCAGCTTTTCCGGGTAGGAGGTTCTGTTCCTTTAGGTACCAGAAAAGCAGTCTGCGAAGTAGTTTGTATTTTCGACATGGGAACTCCCTTTTGCATCAATTCCACAATCTCTTTCAAAGGTTTTTCGCCTAAACCATAAACCAACAAATCGGCTTTAGAATTTAGTAGAATAGAAGGTAACAGTTGGTCGCTCCAATAATCGTAATGGGTCAAACGCCGCAGGGAGGCCTCAATACCACCAATAAGGATGGGAACATCGGGATACAATTTTTTTAATATCTGTGAATAAACGGTGGTAGCATAATCGGGGCGGAACCCGGCTTTTCCCCCGGGAGTGTAGGCATCATCGGAACGTAACCGCTTGTTGGCCGTGTAGTGGTTTACCATGCTGTCCATGCAGCCTGAGGTTACACCAAAAAATAATTGTGGACGGCCAAACTTTTTAAAATCGCGTAAGTCGTCACGCCAATTGGGCTGAGGAACAATGGCTACTTTCAATCCCAAATTTTCCATGACACGGCTGATGACCGCCGGCCCAAACGAGGGATGATCCACATAGGCATCGCCCGAAAAAAGGACCACATCCAGTTCATCCCAGCCACGCTCACGGGCTTCTTTAACGGTGGTAGGCAACCAATCGACAAGGTTGTATTTTTTATGCAACAGATTCAGTTTCTCCATACAAGTGCAAAGGTAAGCTTCTTTTTAACGAAGCTATTAACAAATTGGATTATTGGAAGTTTAACAACAATCTTTTACTGAATGATACAAAATTAACCAAACTGCTAACGCGGGAATTTCGGGTTAATGGTGTTTTGCCCTTCCTGAGCTTTAATCGGTAAAAAATACCCGTATCATGAAAATATCATGTCTGGTAGCTTTCTCTTCTCTTTAGATATTCTTTTTGTACCAAACTTCTGTGGTTTGAAGAGCCATGCGAAGGAAGGAACCAAATGATCTCAGTTTCGAGTAATCGCCCCCAGCTTTCAATCATCTGCGTTACGTTACAGGCAAAGGGCGGGAAGATAGAACCTTTAAATATTCCAAACATGGCATCACCCACCAAGGCTATTTCATTATCGATAAGGATACTTTGAGAACCGGGAGAATGCCCGGGAGTGTGAATGATAGAAACCGTATTCCCAAAATCCGGCAATTGAATATCTGAATGAATGACAAAACCGGGTTTACAAGGTATATAGCGTAAATAATTTAAAAATATTTTTCCCAATAGTTGCACCAATGGTTTTACAATAAAATTTGTTCCTTTTGGAATAGGATTGTTGCCTGTAAGCAAAAAAGCTTCCTCATGGGCATGAATGACCACCCTGGCTCCGAATTCGTGTTGTATCAGGAAAGCATTTCCCGCATGATCATAATGGGCATGGGTAAGAATCAGGTAATCCAGCTTCATTATGCCCATTTGATGGAGCCTTTTTTGAAGTTTGCTCCAGAGCCTGGGAACCGAAGTATCCACCAACAGGTGCTTTCCACCAACAGAGCATAAAAAAACATTACTCCGTCCTCCCATAATCCGTGTAATCTGCACCCCGTTTTTTGTAGTCCAGGTTTTGAAACTTTTGTTGGGATTCATGGATAAAGTTTTTCTTTTTCTGAAGGGTTTATCCAGTATCTATCTATACAATTCACCATTCAGATATTTCAGCCCTGAATCGCAAATAATGGTTACAATTTTCTTTCCCGGTCCGATGATACGTGCCCGTTGAATGGCAGCCCAAACATTTGCACCGGAGGTAGTCCCTCCAAAGATTCCTTCAAAACGGGCCAATTTCCGGGCAGTTTCTATGGCGTCTGTGTCCGAAACAGCCATTATTTCGTCTGCCAAATCCAAACGGCAGATAGAAGGTACAAATCCAGCACCTATCCCTTCCAGTTTGTGGGTTCCTGTTTTCTCTCCACCCGATAAAGATCGGACATGTTCGGGTTCCAGAGCGATGCACCGGATGCCGGGCATTTCCTTTTTAAAGACTTCAGAATTACCCGAAAAACAGCCACCGGTTCCCACCCCCATCACAAATTCATCAATTTGGGTTCCTAATTCCTCGATAATCTCTCTGGCCATTTGATGGTATGCATTCCGGTTATCAACATTGTTGAATTGGTCGGTCCAAAACGTGTTGGGCTGTTTGCTTAATTCGCTGGCCCGTTTCACTAACGAATCAATCAATTTCGCAGTAATCTTACCATTTTCGCTGGGAATGAGTTCCAGTTTTGCCCCAAACGTCCGCATGGTCTGGAGTTTTTCTTCGGCAAATGCATCGGACGATACAAAATGTGCCTGATACCCTTTCATAGCACACACCATGGCCAATGAACTTCCGGTACTTCCTCCGGTGTATTCCACCACGGTTCCACCGGGTTTAAGGTCCCCTTTCCGTTCGGCACCTTCAATCATCGAGAGGGCCATCCGGTCTTTCATACTTCCGGTGGCATTCGCACCTTCGTATTTCACATATATCTCGGCACAGTTTGGTTCGGTCATCCGTTCCAACTTTAGCAATGGTGTGTTACCAATGGCATTCATATTTTGGTATTCATTTCTGATAATTTCTAACCGTATTTTGGAAGCCTATAAATATATTGATTTTACTACACATAACAATTTCAATTGCCGCCAAATGAGCAAATGGGCTAATGAGTAAATGAATTCCTGTCTTTCTTATAGTTTTTCATCATCTTCCCAAATGCTTTATCCTTTTTCCTTTTTTCGAGGGTAGAAGCTTCGTAATGAGATTTTTCGCGCTCCATTTTAAGGTAATTCTGGTATGAATCGGAATCCAATAAATTTAATTCCACCGCCTCAATCACAGCACACCCAACCTCATTGGTGTGGGTGCAATCGGCGTATTTACAATTTCCCGAAAGTTGTACGATTTGAAAAAACGTCCGTTCAATGCCCTGGGAATGGTCAGCTATGCCTACCTCCCTCATTCCCGGATTATCAATAATGATTCCGCCTTGTTCCAACACTATCAATTCCCGATGGCTGGTTACATGGCGTCCTCTCTGCGTTTGAACACTGATATGATCGGTTTTCATGAGTCCGGCCCCCAAAAGGTTATTTATAAGTGTCGATTTACCAACCCCTGATGAGCCTAGTAGGCAATAAGTTTTACCTTTTTGAATTATTTCTTGAATAGATGCCAACCCTTGGCTGTTTGCATTGCTGATTGTTAGAATTGGAATATTTGGTATCCGTAATTTTATCTGCGCCACTAAATCTTCCAAAAGGCTGTTGCTGATCAAATCTATTTTACTCAGAACAATGACGCTTTCTACTTTTGAGGTATTGCAAATAGTCAAGTAACGCTCCAAACGATTGATATTGAAGTCTCTGTCAACAGCCTGAATGATGAAAGCCACGTCGATGTTGGCAGCTATGATCTGAATTTCATCCGGTTTTCCAACTGCTTGTCGGCTAATAGTAGAGAACCGGGGAAAAAGGTGATGAATAATAGCAAAATGGACATCATAAACCGTCAAGGCTACCCAATCGCCTACTGCAGGAAAGTCTTGACGGGACTGTGCTGTAAAGCGTAAGTTTCCTGTTATTTCGGCTTCCACATCGCCATTCACGGTTTTTACAATATACCGCTCCTTATGCTCCGTAATTACCCGTCCTATCTCAAAATGATCAAGGTTTTGCTCTTTTCTGAATTTTTCATGTTCGGCCCGGTACCCTAAATCTTCAGGTTTCATTGCTCAAATGGTTATCATTTGGGCAAAGATATTGAATTATATTAAATGAAGATTAAGCCAAACCGACAATTACACCACCCCCTATCATACAATCGTCCTGGTAAAAAACAGCCGATTGCCCCGGAGTTATGGAATCAACAGGACTATAGTATTCCACTTTAAGCCTGGAGCCTTCGTTTTTCATGCGGGCCATCCCCCCCTGGTTCCGGTAACGGATTTTGGCCAACACCTCAATCTCAGTTTCAATGGAACCAAACTTCATCAGGTTGTAGTTCTCTACATAAAATACTTTGCTGTGAAGTTCTTCGCGGGTGCCAAGCACTACTGTGTTAGTTTTTGGAATGATTTGGGTCACGTACATAGGATGCCCTAAAGCAATCTCCAGACCTTTCCGTTGACCAATGGTGTAATTGGGATAGCCTCTATGGGTACCCAGAATCTTTCCGGAAGTGTCTATAAACTGTCCCGGTCCGAAGCGGGTTTCAAAATCGGGAACACGTTCGCGCAAAAACCGGCGGTAATCGTTGTCGGGTATGAAGCAAATCTCCTGCGATTCGCGTTTTTTCGAAAGTTTTTCAAACCCACGGTTAAATGCAATTTCACGGACTTCGGTTTTATTCAGTTCCCCCAGGGGGAAAAGAGTACGTTTCAGATTATCCTGAGTCAAACTCCAAAGAAAATAGGATTGATCCTTGGTGGCATCTTTCCCTTTTTTGATAAAATACCTTCCATTTTCTTCAATCACCTGGGCATAGTGACCAGTGGCAATAAACTCACAGTTGAGTTCATCGGCTTTTTTAATAATCTCGCCCCACTTAATATCGGAATTACAAACCACACAAGGATTTGGGGTGCGCCCGGCTAAATATTCACTAACAAAATTGGCGATAACGGTGCTTTCAAAATGTTTCCGAATATCCAAAATCTGATGAGGGAAACCGAGATGATCAGCCATAGACTTGGCCTCAAAGATGGCATCCACATTACAACAACCTGTCTCCTTTTCCATACAAGCCTTGGAGATATTATCCCACGAGCGGAAGGTTACCCCTTCCAATTCGTATCCCTGCTCAATCAATAACATGGCCGCCACGGTACTATCAATTCCTCCACTCATGGCCATTAAAACACGTCCTTTACTCATTTTTTATCATTCATTTAAAACTCAGGGTAGAAACAACAGCAACTCCAAAATGTTGAACATTATTGAAATTTAGGCTGCACCAAATTCATATCAGCAAGTAAGAATTTAATATCTTATCCCGTCCAAACTGTCATTTGCAAAAAAGATGGGGCTACTTGCAACTTACTGGCATTTTATTACTTGGTTATTCGACATTTATTATTCGAATTTTTTTAATTTCTTCCAGTCGGTTGTCTTAGCCAGTCTAGGTCGTCACCCGATTTGGGACCTTCGAATTTATCTTTATTATCTAAAAGCTCTTTCATCATGGCATCGTCTTCCTTCTCAGCTTCCGGCGAAACTCCTTTCGTATAATGATAAACTTTTTCAATGCCTCCGTTTTCGTTGTATTTCATCCAGGTACCCTCCATCAGGTCGTTGACAAATTTCCCCTCTTTATATACTTTTCCATTTTCGAAATAGGATTTAGCCTCGCCTTCCAATTTCTCTTCATTATAGGTAGCTTCCCACATCAGGGCTCCCCTCTGGGGGTAAAATTTCTTCCAAACCCCATGTTTGTTCCCGTTTTTCCATTGAACTTCTTCCAAAAGTAATCCTTCGGAAGTATAGTTTCTAAAAAAGCCGTCTTTGATTCCTTTGCTATACGATTCCTGCAGATAGAGTTGATTGGTCTCGCTATAATACAACCAGATACTGTCTTTCTCTTTTCCAAGATAATTTCCGGTTGCCGCCATTTTTCCATTCTTATGATAAAAAAAAACTTTGGCTTTTTCTCCCTTTGCATCGTAAATAAGCAGCGCAAATAAATTCCCGTAGCTATCCCAACGTTTCAGTTCCCCAACAGGTTTGTCATCAACAAAATAGGCTTCGAACCGGGGATTTCCGTTATCGTAGTTCTTTTTCCAAAACCCTTGTTTGAATCCATTAATGTCGATGTAGTTTCTCAGGGTATCGCCTTCCTGGCCTACGTTTTGAGCCATCACTTGCCACGAAAGCAAAACAATGACCAACAATGGAAATATTTTTCTCATATATTTAAATTTAACTACCATTACCTATTCTGTTTAGTGGAGTGATTCCAAATAGTTTAACTTACTGCCGGCAAAAATAGCAAGAAGAACCAAGGAAACATTTATTACACAAAAATTCATTTGAGAGAACCCAAATGAATTTTTTGAATTGTTTTATGCTTTTTTGAAGTCAACGGATGATTGCCGTATAAAAGTCTTCTCAAATTTACAAAATAGAATCATCCGGGGACTCGCTACTAACTGGCTATTCAATATTCCGTCCCGATTCAGTCACCAGGTTTTTAATCAACTGGTTAAAATCCTTGGCTTTCAACAATTCCTCGAACGAAAGATGCAGCCGGTATTTCCAGTAATGTCTGGGATTGGCCGGTTCATTGATCCGTTCCCCATGAGTATCCTGGCTTCGGAGGTCGGCATCCATAGCCAATAAATCCTGAATGGGAAAAACAGCCCACATGGCAGGCGAATGCATGTGTTGAACGATAATTTCCTGACAAACCCAAGGTTCGGCAAAATATGGCATCTCGCCCCATTTGCCTAATTGCTGGTTATAAAATACCTGCGTCACTTTCCGATCCTCTTCCCACCAGCCACGGATGGTAGCCATGTCGTGTGTGGAAGTGGTGCAAACCGATAAATAAGGGGCATCGGCCGGATGTGCAAATTGCTTTTTGGAGTCTTTGGGCATGCGTTGAATTTCCAGGCTTAAAATATCAAACTGGTTCATTACTTCGGGCACAGTAGCAGGAATCATTCCCAGATCCTCGCCGCAAATCAACATATCGGTGGCTTCCACCAATGCCGGCAATTTTATTATGGCCTGCTCTTTCCAGAATTGATCATGCCTGCGGTAAAAATAATCAATGTAAATTTCATCGAAACGTGCTTTTTGATATGGATCCAGTTCCTGGAAGGAGAAGGTGCTGTGGAGCGAGATTCTTGGATGAAAATGATGCGGTTTTTCATTATCGGGCAGCAATAAAACCTCGGCAGCCAGCCGGATCAATCCCCACATGAGGGTACTTTCTTTATCCGAAAGATTTTCGGGACCTCCGGTTCCGACAAAATGGTTGTAAATCAATTTTTGGCTGGCAAACTCAGCCTTCAACTCAAACCGGTTGTATTCCAATTCGTTCAGGTAGGTAGCCCGTACTTCGTCGGCATAATCGTTAAAAACATGCGGCAAGAAGTGCCCCCTGATATAGGGTTTGCAAAAACGGTCGTCGTCTACCCAAATACCCCGGTGGTTCATCTCGTCACGCGATAATGGCAAGGCTGGGCGGAAATGCCCTAATATCCCTTGTACGGCATCAATAGGAATTTCCCAAATGCGGAAGAAGCCAAGAATGTGGTCAATACGATAAGCATCGAAATATTCAGCCATTTTGGTCAACCGGTTCCGCCACCATTGGTAATGATCTTTGGCCATCTCTTCCCAATTGTAAGTTGGGAAACCCCAGTTTTGACCATCGATGGAGAAATCATCAGGGGGAGCCCCTGCTTGTCCATTAAAATGGTACAATTTGGGTTCAAACCAGGCATCTACACTAAAACGGCTAATGCCAATGGGAATATCGCCTTTCAATACCACACCATGTTTCCGTCCATATTCACAGGCTTCTTTCAATTGAGCATCTAAATGGAATTGAATGTAATACCAGAATGCGATTTCAGGATAAACTTCTGAAGTTTCGTCGGTTAGCTTTTTTATTTTAGCAGGTTTGTATTCTTTGTATTCGTCCCATTGGTTGAAATCACTGGTCCCGTTGAGGTCGCGCAGAAATGAAAAAGCCGCGTAAGGAACCAACCAATTGGCATTCTTTTTAAAGAATTGTTCAAAGTCAGGGTTTTGTAAAAAGGTTTTCATCTTTTCTTTAAACAGGGTCTTGCTATAACTAAGTTTCAGTTTCATTATTCTTTCATAATCTACTGATGGGTTTTGGTTTAGCTCCTGTCTCAATTTTTCATAAAGGGTACCCATCTCCTTATCTTTAGATTTACCCAACTTAAATATATTCAGGTAAATGGGATGTAATGCAACTACCGAAATGGCTTTATAGGGATAAGAGTCCAGGAAATTGTGCCCCGACTGGGTATCGTTTACCGGAAGCACCTGGATCATCCGCAGCCCCGTTTTATTGGCCCAATCAACCACCTTATTCAAATCGGTAAATTCACCAACCCCAAAACTATCATCGGTACGGATGGAAAAAACAGGTAAGCTTACTCCGGCACCTTTTAAGTCAGTAGCAGGGTAACGGAACAGCCCCTCATTAATCTGGTAAAAACTTTCTGAGACACCATCTTCCAAAAAGGCCAAACGGTTCCCTCCTGCTTCCCAAATTACCTGCTCCGGTTTTTGAGGATCGAAAATCAGGTATTTGTATTCCAAAACTTTTGGGAGGTCAAAAGCATCGATATAGCCTTTCCAAAAAGGAAATCCGGTATCGGTTAGAATCAATCCATCGGTTACCTTCCAATTGCCAAGGGCTTTGCAATTTCCTACGATGGCAACCACCTGATTTTTCAAAACCCGGGGGGCCTGAATCTGAAAGGAAACGATACTATCTTTTTTCCCAATGGCTTTTGATTTAATTTTGGCTTCCCCGCCCCTGCGGAAAATCACTTGTGCAAATGCCGAGGTTGTCCAGGTCTCTTGCTTGTTGCCCGGGAATACCCACAAGTCTTTCAGGTGAAGTGATTGAAACTGTGCCCCAACTTTTGGAAGCATCCTTACTTTGTGGTGATCCCAAACCACATGGTCCGAATGTGCCTCTTTTAAAAAATAGCGGTATTCGGGCACTACATTCCCTTTACTTTCAAGTTGTGCGGTTACTTTCCATTTATTAGGGGCAATGCATTCCAAAGGCAAAGCTTCTTCCACATTCCAACCACCTAATTCCGGAACTGAACCAGTTACAAACAGCGTTTGCCCCCAATGAGTAGGGCAATAGCATTCAAATGAAACAACCATAAAACTTCATTTAAGTATGTTAGCAATAGGGGGAATTAATGAACTAAAAGTACAAAAAGAATGGGTTTCTGCAAATTCCTACACTGAATTGCCAGAGAAATCGTTTTTAACTTTTAGTTAAAAGCTCCCTGTAGTCATCATCCAAAGCTGCTTTAAGACTTATAACAGGCTTAGACAGTTTCACTGATCTCTTTTTTGAGTATTGCTAGTGCTACATTATTGGCAATGTTAAAGTTTAGGGCTGCATTATTTTTTTCTTTAATGCCTTGTCTTCCTCAAGAATTATATCCAAAGCCAGGTATAAGTTATTCTCAATTCCCCAAGTGACCATGGCTGCTTAAAAGTTTTACGAACTATTGTAAACTCTAGGTTTCCAATTATGCATACTCTAAAAGCAAAACTATCTATATTTGTGTAAACCTTAATTATAACATTCCCAGTGCCTTAACTTTCAGATATTCATTAATAATCTGCGGTGTCAGGTTTTGGGGTTCAGTAAGTAAGGTAAGAATACCGTATCGGTGCAGTTCTTTTTCAATCAATGTTTTATCGAAGATTAATTTTTCGGCAATGGTTTGGATGTAAACCTCCCGGGTATTTTTGGGTTCCAAATGGGTTAACCGATACAGTTCGGTATTTTTAAAAAATATAACCAGTAACAGGTGATCTTTGGCCAACCCGGCCAGGTATTTTAGCTGCTTTTGCAGCGACACGGGACTCTCGAAATTGGTAAAAAGCAGTAATAAACTCCGTTGGGTAATTTTGCGGCAAAGCGTACCATAAAGTAATTCATAGTTAGGTTCGTCGAACCGTGTCTGGGCTTTGTATAAAAGTTCCATGATGCGGTTCATCTGAATTGCCTGATTGGTAGCCGGCAGTAAAGAATCGATGTTTTTTGAAAAGGTGACCAATCCTGCTTTATCTGATTTCAATAGAGCTATATTACTTATAATCAATGAAGTATTGATGGCATAATCGAGTAAGGTCATCCCATGGAAGGGACTCTGCATATTTCGTCCCATATCGATTAATGAATACACTGGTTGCGATTTTTCTTCTATAAACTGATTCACCATTGGTTCCGCTTTTCGGGCAGTAGCTTTCCAATTGATGAGCCGATAATCGTCGCCCGAAATGTAATGGCGTATCTGGTCAAATTCTGAGTGGTGGCCTACTTTACGGATGGGTTTGATGCCTGCATCTACCAACCGGTTGGAAATGACCATCATCTGGTATTTTTGCATCTGAATAAAACCTGGGTAAACCGGTATGGTTGTTTCATTTTCAACCACAAACCGGCGGCTTAACAGCCTGACGGGAGAATAAACATACGCCAGAGTTCTTCCAAACTCATAATTTCCTCGGTGAAGTGGTTTTACGGAATAACTTAATTGATGCGAACCCTCGGCACTTATCATAATATAAAAACTCATATCCCTGTACTGAAACTGAACAGGGATCTCATCAATCAGGTGAACCCTGATTGTAAACGGAAAAAGACTTTGGCAGCATATCGGAACAATGTTGTCATCCCCATTGGAAAAACGCTGGGGTAATGAACGGGTAATTTTCAGGGAATGTTTCCGGTAATTCAATAAAATCAAGTCGGAAACTGCCACCAGCACAAAAAACCAGGTAGCACCATGGGCAACGGTGGCAACCCTTGGAAAGATGAATCCGATGATATAAAGTAACGAAAGAAGGAACAATGCAAGATAGAACCAGAATGAAAACCCTGTATTCCTGATAAATAAGCGTATATTTTGAATAAAAGCCAGCATCCTGAGGTTAATATTATCGGGGTATTTCGATGGTTTCAATCAGTTTTTTTATTTCGCCAGTCGTTTTGGCTCCTTCCATTTCCTTTTCAGGGGTAAGTATTATCCGGTGGTTAAGGACAGGAATGCTCATAAGTTTGATGTCCTCGGGAGTAATAAAATCACGTCCGTTTAAAAGAGCAAAGGCTTTAGAGCAGTTTAGCAAAGCCTGTGAAGCCCGTGGCGAGGCTCCCAGATAGAAGGAACCTGAATTACGTGTTCTGTGGATGATCCCGGCAATGTATCCCAGCAGCTTTTCCTCAACAATTACCTGATGCACCAATTGTTGAAAGATACGGATATCGTTGGCTGAAATTTGTTTGGATATATTTTCCAATTCTGAGTGGCCATTCCGGAGTTGAGCTCTGCGGAGTATCTCGGCCTCTTCGTCCAGGCTGGGATAATCCATATTGATTTTCATAATAAAACGGTCAATCTGTGCTTCGGGCAAACGGTAGGTACCTTCGTGCTCTACAGGATTTTGAGTAGCTAATACCAAAAATGGTAAATCCATGGGATATGTTTTCCCATCGATGGTCACCTGTCGTTCCTCCATCACCTCAAAAAGGGCCGCCTGAGTTTTTGCCGGCGAACGGTTTATTTCGTCAATCAATACCATGTTCGAAAAAACAGGCCCGCGTCTGAATTCAAATTCTGATTTTTGTGCATTGAAAATAGTGGTTCCCAGCACATCGGAAGGCATCAGATCGGGGGTAAACTGGATACGTGAGAATCCCGAATCGATAGATTTTGCAATTAGCTTGGCCAACAGTGTTTTGGCTATGCCCGGCACACCTTCGATGAGTACATGGCCATTGGCCAGTAATGCCGTTAGAAGAAATTGTACGGTTTGTTGCTGACCAATAATTACTGAACTTATCTGTTGGTTTATCCGGGCTATCTTTTCGTTAAATGCATTCAGTTCAATACGGCTTTCAAATAAAGGGGTCTCGTTCATATGTGCTTGTATTAAGTATTACTTACTGACATTTTTTATAAAATTGATTTATCATACCTACAAATCGGTTCATTTCCACATAGGAAATTGATGTTTGGGTACTTATCCATTGGTAGGTTTTAAAAATATGGGTTACCTCTTTGAGAGGAATGCCGCTTTTTGCAGCAATTTTATGCAGGAATTCGCCATCTTCGGTTTCCATCTGATAATGCTGGTTCAGGAAAGCTTTAAAATGTTGCATCTTCTTTTTAACCAGTTCCAAATGGTTCCCGTTTTGAAAGTAAAGATCACCCAATGTTTGGGCAAATTCCAATGAAGTGTTTTTGGGTACCGGCATTATTGGTATCATCCTCTGCTGGCGGCGGCTTCCAAAAAAAAGATAGGTAAACAGGGCTATCAGCAATAAATACCAAGCCATCCTGAGATTTGGGTTGTTCAGAACATAACGAAGCGGGGAGGTGCTCATAACCAGGTTTGATGGCTTGTAATATTCATCCCACACCAACGGTTTATTATCCAAATAATTTCCGGCTAATTGTAAATATTCATAATTGTTACTGTCGAGCAAATGGTAATTGGTAAAGATGAAAGGTTCACAACTTACAAGGATGTCTCCCTTTCCAACGTCTATTTTCATGAAATTTGACTTTCCATTTGCATTGTAACCGATAGAGGTTATAGAAGAATCCAGTTTTTCAAAATCCGATTGGTTGTTGTTCCGTTTAAGCAAAAATGATTGTGAAACCCCGTTTTTTTGCAGGATGGAAATTTTGGTGGTATGGCTTTCGAGCAAATATGAAAGATTAACCGAGATATTCTGTTTGAGGTGGATGGTATCGAGAAATTCCTGCGAAAACCAGAGCGAAGATATCAGGAAATTATTTCCATCGGCAACCATCCGGAGTATGACGGAAATATCCAATGCATCGGGTTGGAATTGATTTGTAACAATCAAATATGTTTTTGGTACACAGCTGACATCGGGCGGTAAGTTATAAAATGGACGATGGTTTACCGGAACCAGGGTATCAAGCTGGTCATGAATCAATGTTTTAAATGCACTGCAACCATAAGGAATGTCTTTGGCACTTCTGAAATCGAGTGAAAAGTCAGTTTCCTTTGGACCAAAGACCTCCATCAATACCAAAAGCAGGAGTGTGACTGCTAACAGGATCAGGTATTTTCGTTCACTTCTGTTCATAGGGGTTTGTTTGTGGAATTGACTGTAAATACTCCTGATACTCCTGACTGATGAATTGGTATTGTTCAATACCAATAACAAATCCGCCGTACCATGTATATTCATAGAATCTGGTCAGTTGTTGAAAACCCGTTGCCAACCGGGCGTTTTTCATTTCGAGTAACAAATCACGGTTTGTTTTGTGCTCTTTCCAAAAAATGTATTGATGGTAGTGCAGTTCTTTGATAATCAGGTTGTGCCATAACCTGATGGCTTCCCGGTAGTCCCCGGTTTGGGTTGCATTTTCAAGTAATTTTTCATAATCGGTTTCAAATGGATTTATTAACCTTTGCCCACTGAACTGTGTAATTTTTTCCGGAGCTTGTTTCCATATCCCTTGAATATTGGCTTTGAGCAATTGAAATACCAGTAAACTTAGTATCGAAATAACGATTATATATCTAATAGCTTTGGAACCAGCAGTATTATTGAAAAATTTTTGAAGCATTCTCCCAAATTTCCATTTCAGTTGTTGCCAAAAGTTTACCGGAGGAACTGTCTCCGATTTATATTGGTATTTTTTTAAGATTTTTAGGCTATCTACCTTTTGTGCATCGATACTTATTTTTCCGGAATGGTCTGTCAATGCATATGTTCCCATAGGCAAGCCGGAAATCAGAAACAAAAATGCAACATGGCAGAAAAAAGTCTTCATGTCATTGTTCCGGGGTTGGTTCCTGAGTAGGTAAAAGTAATTGAATCCGTTGCTGAAGACCCGGTTTGTCTTTCTTTTCCAATAAATTAAAATACTGGAACGAGAGAACCACAAAAAGTAAACTACTGGTCATGATTTGCCCCATGAAGGAAAAAGCGTAGGTACCCACCATGATCGCCTGCGAAATTTCAGGCGTACCGCCTTTGGCAGCAGCAACCCCCACAAAAATCATGTAGGCATAAAGCGGAGTATAAAAAACGATTCCTATAATCCCTAATACCATGGAAGATACAAAAACCAATAAAAAAGTCCACCACCAGTTGCCCGCTACCAGATAAAAACTGCGGGAGATACTTTCCCCAATAGGAGCTTTCTCGAATACACGGACTGGCAAAGCAAAATAGACCACTACAATTCCATATAAAAAGGGGAGTACAAAAATTGCAAGTATCCAAGGGGTTATGGTAGCAAAAAGAACCATAACAGCAACGCTTAAAACGATCAGAAGACCTATCACCAACGAAACACTCAATACATCGCCAAACGAATCAAAGGCCCTTTTCCATATCCGGTTCAACTGCATGTCGTTTTTTCCAGATTGTTGATATTCCAACATTATCGACATAATTAATGATGGCAGTAGTGCGAAAAGGAAAAAGGAAAAAAGCAAAGCAATAACAATGGCTATAATTTGAACCACACCGAAATCGAATGGCTGCCCAAAGCTTTGTGAGAGGCTGGCATGCTGAACGATTCCCATCATGGCACCAACAACAAGTCCCAATGGAACAATAAAGTACAGCAATCCTTTAAAAAAGATTTTAAAGTTCTGTTTCACAAACTCAATGGTGGTATTGATGATTTCGCCAAAATCACGCTCCCGGTAAAATTCAATGGGTTGGTTTTGCATAATGTTGTAAAGTTAATTTGTTTGTTTTTATAGGATAGATAATAAAGTACCAGATAATAAACAGCAGGGATGCACCAATAATTAATAACACCAAGGGTGCCGGCATTCCGGTATGGCGCGTCACAAAACCTTCGAGAAAACCGGCCGTGATAAATACTGGGACTAGCCCCAATGCAATTTTTATCCCGTTTTTAACTCCTTTTTTAAACTGATGCATCCGGCTGTAAGTGCCCGGAAATAAGAAAGCATTTCCTAAAACCATTCCCGCCGAACCTGCTATAATAATGGCAGAAATCTCCAACGTTCCATGAATCCAAATCACTTTGGCCGATTCCCAAAACAATCCTTTTTGATAGAAAAACGATTGAAAAGTCCCCAGCATGATCCCATTCTGAAACAGGATGAACCCAGTCCCCATAGCGGTAAAGATACCCATCATAAATGCCATAAAAGCTACTTTTATATTATTGATAGTGATTCCTAAAAACATCACCGATTCATTGGCCTGCTTGTACACGGCCATGGGGTCGTTGTTACCGATATTGTCCAAAGTCATATTCACATAGCTGTCGGTAAGAATTAGCCGGACAAAGGTAGCATCGTTCATCTGCGAAACCCATCCAATGGCAACTGCCAGGGAAAAAATCAGAAAAGAATATAGCAACTGTTTCCTGTTTTCAAAGATGACCATCGGCAGTTCCCGGCTCCAAAACAGGTTAAACCTCTGCGGCGATTCTTTCCTGTTCCGGTATATCTGTTGATGAATCTGTAACGTTAACCGATTGAGATAATTGGTAATATCCGATTGCGGATAATAAGTTTTTGCATACGCCAAATCATCGGTAAGTTGAATGTATAAAGCGCCTAAGGCATCCGGACTCTCCGATGCTCCGGATTCAAGCTCCTGTTCCAACTTTTTCCATCGCCCACGGTTTTGATTGATGAAGGTGATTTCTTTCATTAATAATGGTTCTTGATGCGGTTTCCAAAATTATAAATTTTTAAAAACTTACAAAGGATTCTTAAATACACTTCAAATTTAAATTCAAAAAACTATATTTATAGCCATAAACCAACGAATTAAAGATTATGGAAAACTATGCCATCCAAACAACACAAAACGTGCAGTTAAATTACCGCATGGCTAGCGTGGGCGAACGGATTCTAGCTTTTGCAATCGATCTGGTGATGGTAGGCAGTGTTGCCGGAGCCATCATGTTTATTTTTACAAAACTGAAAATTGAAAATCCTGTTTTCTTTATCCTGGCTTCATTGCCTTTTATATTCTATCACCTGGTATGTGAACTGGTTTTTCAAGGTCAAAGTTTAGGTAAAATGATTATGAAGATAAAAGTTATTTCAGAAGATGGTTCACAGGTTACCTTTGGTAGATATTTAATCCGGTGGGTATTCCGGTTATTCGATATTGCCATGAGTATGGGAGTGTTTGCGGTGGCTGCCATTGTGGCTACCAAAAAGGGCCAGCGCATTGGTGATTTGGCCGCCGGTACGGCACTTATCTGTACAAAATTAAAACCAGTGTTTGATGAATCGGTTTTTGTGTATCTGCCACAGGAGTATCAAGTGGTTTTTCCACAGGCAGCCGACCTGGAATATTATCATATAAAGACATTGTTGGATATTATGAGGTTTTATACCGAAAATCCCGATAAAAAGGAGGCTATTTTAATGGTCTATACCGCCCGTAAAAATGTCGAAACCCGTTTTGGAATTACTACCGACTTGAAACCTGTAGAATTTATTGAAACAGTGATTAAAGATTTCAATGCCTTGAACCGTGAACTACGATAAGAACCAGATAAAACATATAAAAGAAAGTTATGAAGAAAGTTTATAGTATATTATTGGTTTTGATTTCATTAAATATCAATTGGGTATTTAGTCAGGATAAAATTGTTGTGAAAGATGGAAAGGTTTTCAACTGCCGCATCACCGCAATATCAAACGATACTATATTTTTCGATTTCAAGTTTAATGATGCATTGAGAAGTACCATCGCTGAAATCTCAAAAATTCATTCCTATACCTACAAGGGCATGACAACTTATACCGATACGTCCCTGAATCAGAAATTAATGGTTAAACCCGGGGTAAACACACTAAAATCATTTTCAGATAGTATTGAGAATCTGAATAAGAATTTTATTGTAAACAATACGGGGCAGGTTATTTTTGGAAACCGATTAGAATACAAACAACCTTTCATAGGTTTCCCCTATTTTGAATTGGATCACAAGCAGATTAATTCTGATATGGTCAGGTTTTATAAAAATGAACAGGGATTTTATGCAAAGTATTGGGATTCGGGATTTTCCATGAGTCCCTCGTTTGCACAAAGAATCAGAAAAGGGCGCATCAATTTGTATGAAGATATTAAAATCCAGCATCATTATGGAATGTATAACACGGGAACGGGATTTGTGGGCGGGGGCACAACTGTAAAATTCAACAATTATTACAACATTGGTTTTGGGGATTTAAAAAAGGCAAATTATCAGAACCTGAGTATCGATTTGGCCGATAATTGGGAGAGTGTACTTTGTTTAGATAAGTTTAAACAAAAGAGAAATGCCCAGATAATTGTGGGAGTGATTGGGGGAGGTTTAATTGCTGGAGGGTTGCTGTCGTTTTATAACAGGACCAAAGATGTGGATGATTCTGTTGACCAGACACAATCAGACTTTGCCGGCGAAACAGCAGTTATGGCCCTTGGGGTGGGGTGTATCGTGGCAACCTATATCATCTCCTTTTCCAAGTTTGAACATTTAAAAGACGCTGTAGATGCATATAACAAGTAAAACACCGGTTAATTTATTCGCTTTTTCATCATTTACAGTCAGTTTTAATGATTTTTTAACAAGATATCGGAATGAAGTTGACGGTTAATTAATTTGTGTACCTGAACAAAGTGCATGTTCATTTCTCATTTTTATTTCCTACTTTTGCGCCCGCATTTGAGAAACCGTTTTCTTCAAATAAAGTAACAAAGCAGACTAACGCAGGAGGGGATCATGATTACCGTTTCAAACTTATCTATTCAATTCGACAAAAAACCGCTTTTTTCCGATGTAAACGTGAAATTTACGCCGGGCAACTGTTATGGAGTCATTGGCGCCAATGGTGCCGGTAAAACCACATTTCTGAAAATGCTTTCAGGAAATTTGGATTCAACCACAGGCTCCATCATCTTGGGGCAAGGCGAACGATTGGCCGTTTTAAAACAGAACCACTTCGAGTTTGATGAATTCCCGGTTCTCGAAACTGTGATTATGGGGTATGGCGAACTCTATAGCGTGATGAAAGAAAAAGATGCCATTTACATGAAACCCGATTTCTCGGATGCCGACGGAATGAGGGCTGCCGATTTGGAATCGCATTTTGCCGAAATGAACGGCTGGAATGCCGAAAGCGACGCCGCCATGTTGTTGAGCGGATTAGGTATCAAAGAGCATTTACATAATAAGCTGATGAAAGATTTGAGCGGAAAAGAGAAGGTGAAAGTCCTGCTGGCTCAAGCACTTTTTGGCAACCCGGACAACCTGCTGCTCGATGAGCCTACCAACGACCTTGACCTGGAAACCGTGCTTTGGCTGGAGAATTATTTGGCCAATTTCGAAAATACCGTTATTGTGGTTTCGCACGACCGCCACTTCCTCGATAATGTGTGTACCGATATTCTGGATATTGACCATGGTAAAGTGGAAATTTATTCCGGAAACTATTCGTTTTGGTACCAATCGAGCCAGTTAGCTGCACGCCAGGTGGCTCAGCAAAACAAAAAAGCTGAAGAAAAAAAGAAAGAATTGCAGGAATTTATTGCCCGGTTTAGCGCCAATGTTTCAAAAGCCAAACAGACTACCAGCCGAAAAAAGATGATTGAAAAGCTGAATATCGAAGACATTCAACCCTCGACCCGCCGTTATCCGGGTATTATCTTCCAACAGGAACGTGCAGCAGGAAATATCGTGCTCGAGGTAGAAAATTTAAGCAAAACCATTGATGAACAGGTGATGTTTAAAAACCTCAGTTTCAACGTGGAGAAGGGGGATAAAATCATTTTCCATAGCCGCGATAACCGGGCCATTACTATTTTACTGGAAATCCTGAATGGCCGTATGCAGCCCGATAGCGGGACCTTTAAATGGGGACAGACCATCACATTTGCCTACCTACCCTTTGACAACAGTGAATATTTTCTTAAGCCGTTGACTCTGATGGAATGGATTGGACAATATACCGACGATACGCTTGAAAGCAGTTTACGTGGCCATTTGGGCAAGATGCTTTTCAATGGCGATGAGGTTTATAAAAAATGTACTGTCCTTTCCGGTGGTGAAAAGGTGCGCTGCATGATTGCAAAAATGATGCTGGCTAAGGCTAACACTCTGATTTTGGATCACCCCACGAACCACCTCGATATGGAATCGATTCAGGCATTTAACAACAACCTGATTAATTTCCCGGGGCAAATCATCATGTCGTCGCACGACCACGAATTCATTAACACGGTAACCAACCGGGTGATTGAGTTTGGCCCCAACGGACAAATTGATAAATTAATGAAGTTTGAGGAATACCTGACCGATGATTCCATAAAAAGCAAACGGGAAGAATTGTATTAATCAGCAGGTTTTTATTTCCTATCACCAATGTTTGTGGGAAATATTGGGATATCTAGGTTGGACATAATTGTTTTAAAACTATGGAATTTAGAGAGGTTATCGAGAGAAGAAGAACTATTCGAGATTTTCAAAACAAGGAAGTAGCTAAGGATATTATTGATTACGCTATAGAGAACGGATTTAAGGCGCCGACTTACAATCATCTTAGAGATTGGGATTTTATCATCATAAACAGCCTTGAATCAAAGTTGAAACTAATTGAATCCGAAAACCTTGATAAATCAATTGACATCAAAGAACTTGAAAATTTGTTCAAGAAAGAAGATAGGATTATGAAAGAAATGTATCTGGATGCAATTCCAAAACAGAAAAAAATGATTATTGAAGCACCATCGGTAGTTATCGTAGTCTTTAAACCAAAAACGAAAATCGGGGAGGCAAAAAGAATATATGACTTAAACTGTTTGGCTTCAGTATGGACTTGCATAGAAAATTTCTTGTTGAGTCTTGCAGAACATAATGTTTACGGTGTGACATTCATCCCTCAAAATATTGAAGCTATTAAAGAAAAATTTGGAATTCCTATTGAACTTGAAATCGCATCAATAATTCCAATAGGTTATATGGCTGAAAATGCAAAAATTTTAAAACAGAAAACTATCAATATTACAGAGAGAAAACATTATGAAAAATGGTAAAGCAACTATACCCAATATCGTTTATAAAACTTGGGTGTTAAGTTGTTATTCAATGTTTTCTTCCACATCAATGTTTGTGTCGGTGGATACGAACGAAACTCATACCCCATTTTTTTATGAACATAACCGATATCTATAAATAACTGAGATTTATATAATATTCCGTTTGGAGCTTAGTTTCCGATAAATATTCATTTTTACAAATACTACACGGCTCGCCGCTCTTATGAAATGTTGTTGAGCAACATAATGTGTGTAAGCATTGAATTAGCGAAATAATTAAAAAACTAAGCTACACTGTAGTTTTTTAATTTTACACTATTGATTGCCTCTGCTAATTTCTGTGGAATGTATCTGCATGAATTTGCTGAAATTCAATGATTTTTGAACGGGATTTCTTTACAGAAGCAAACTTCTGGTTTTTGTTTATGGAAGATCAGTGCAATTATTTTTTTTGAAACACTTGACTGGTATTTCAAAAACGTGTTACTTTGCCCATTATGAAAACAAAAAGTATCCTATTAGCCATTTGCACAACTCCCGTCGCCTTCCTTTTCTAGGAAAGTTGGTTGGTATGGATTAAAAAAATCAAAACAATTTATTTAAGTTTTATTAACCAATTTAAAAATCGGAGGATTTTATTATGAAAGCTATTGATTTTAAAAGGAATGATGCAACTTTTGTGGCAGAGCCCACAACATCTTCAACCCTAATTTGTTTGAATCACCATTTCTACCATTACCAAAGTTATCAACGAATAAAACGAAAACAAGATGAATGACCGAAATATTACAAAACTATCCATTTTCCAAATTAGCCACCGATTGAGTTTTTTCAAGCGATGGTGGCGGGTATTCAGCGAAGCCGTTAAAGGTTCGGATCGCGATTATACCGAAATCCCCCTCAATAAAGCAGTTTTTTTGTTAGCTATTCCTATGGTTCTTGAAATGGCCATGGAATCCATTTTTGCCATTGTGGATATTTTCTTTGTATCTTCATTGGGAGCCGATGCCATTGCTACAGTTGGGATTACAGAGTCGGTACTTACCCTGATTTATGCCATCGCCTTTGGCCTGGCTATGGGAACCAACGCGTTGGTTTCGCGCCGCGTGGGCGAGAAACATTTTGCCGAAGCCTCTTCCGAAGGCATGCAGGCCATCATCACCGGTATTATTATCTCCCTTTTGATTGCTGTTCCAGGGTTGATATTTGCCAAAGACCTGTTGCGCCTGATGGGGGCATCACCTCAGATTATTACAGAATACAGTGCCTATCCTGCCATTATGTATGGAGGAAATATCGTAATCATGTTATTGTTTATCAACAATGCCATTTTCCGTGGAGCTGGCGACGCAGCCATTGCCATGAGGGTATTATGGATTGCCAACGGAATTAATTTAATTCTGGATCCCTTGTTGATATTTGGTATCGGCCCGTTTCCTGAAATGGGGATTGCCGGCGCGGCCATAGCCACCAATATTGGCCGTGGAACTGCTGTTGCCTATCAATTCTACATTCTGTTCAATGGTAAAGCACGGGTCAAACTAGGAATCCAGATGGTGAAAATCAGATGGCTGAAAATCGTCCATCTGCTAAATATCTCCTATGGAGGAATTTTGCAATCCATCATTGCCACTACCAGTTGGGTATTTATGGTACGCATCATCTCTCATTTTGGAAGCGAAGCGGTAGCCGGTTATACCATTGCCATCCGTATCATTATCTTTTTGTTGCTTCCATCGTGGGGATTAAGCAATGCTGCCTCAACATTGGTAGGGCAAAACCTTGGAGCAAACCGAAGCGACCGGGCCGAACAATCGGTTTGGAAAGTTTCCAAAATCAATGTGGTATTTCTTGGGGTGTTGAGCCTGTTTTTTATTGCATATCCGGAATTTTTTATCCGGCTTTTTACCACAGATGCAAATGTCGTCAGCATTGGAGCCGACTGTTTAAGGATTGTTTCTTACGGATTCATTTTTTATGGGCTAGGAATGGTACTGGTACAATCGTTCAACGGGGCAGGCGATACCCGTACACCTACCATCTTCAACCTGGTTGCTTTTTGGATGATTGAAATACCTTTGGCTTACCTGTTGGCCATTCAGTTTGGCTTTGAACAGCGTGGGGTATTCTATGCCATCATCATTGCAGAATCGTCCATGTCGCTCATGGCTTGGTATTTCTTTCGCAAGGGAAAATGGAAAACTCAGCAGGTTTAATTCTATTGGAACTTTCATGGCGAAGTTACCTGAAGGCAATACCTGCTTTTAAATAGTTAAATGAACCCAGACCTGTTTTTCAGGTTTGGGTTTATTTTTATATTTTCGGCCAGCTGATTCAAATCAAACAAATTATGAAGCGAGCCATATCTGCCCTGAATTGTCAAATTGATGAAATCATTGCTCCTTTGTTTTATAAATGCCGGATGTTTTGTATCCACGACTCTGAGTTGGGGCGGGCCAATTATTATGAGAATCCCTATTTTAAAAAATCGGAAGGATACGAAGAAGATTTGGTGGACTGGATTGTGACCCATGGCGTTGAGGAAGCCTATTCCATGAGGTTCCGCCCTAAGGTGCGCGCCTTGCTCGAAGCGGCCAACATTAAGGTGGTCGAACTGCCGGATCAGGATCGCTCCGTGGAGGAGGTTATCGAGAGTTTTGAATCGTAAACTAAAAGTAATGAAACTAAAAATATACGTTTTAACCGACAACACCGCATCTTCTTCCTGTAAAGCAGAACACGGACTATCGTACCTTGTTGAATTTGACAAAAAGATATTGTTTGATACCGGACAGTCTGACTTATTTCAGGAAAATGCCCGATTTTTAGATGCCCCACTTGAAGAAACAGGAACCATTGTTTTAAGCCACGGGCATTATGATCATGGCAATGGTCTGAAATTTATCGACAACAAAACATTGATTTGCCATCCCGATGCATTTTTGAAAAGATATTCGGGCCACCAAATGAAATACGTGGGGCTAAACCAAACCGAAGAACAGATCAAACAACGGTTTTCGGTTCGTGAAAGCCGCGAGCCGGTTTGGGTTTCGGATAAAATGATTTTTTTGGGGCAAATCCCCCGCAGGTTTGGTTTCGAAAAAAACATTACAGGTTTTTACCTGGAGAATAAACAACCCGATGATATTCCTGATGATACGGGACTGGCGGTTATCATGCAACAAGGCCTTTTTGTAATCTCGGGCTGTGCCCATTCGGGCATATGCAATATCATAGAACATGCCCGCGACATAACCGGGATTCAAAAAGTATATGGTGTTATAGGCGGGTTTCATTTAAAACAATACAACCAGCAAACCATTGAAACAATAAATCAGTTCAAAGAGTGGGGTATAAAAGTGGTGATGCCATCGCATTGCACGGAACTGCCTGCTTTATCAGCCTTTTATAATGAATTCAAAGGTGAACAGGTTAAGGCAGGAACATTATATACATTCGATAAACTTTTCTGAAAATTAAATGAGCTACCTAAAAAAAAACAGTATCTTGATTTTTCAAACTAGGCAAACAAAATTATGGAAGTTTTAGGAATTGACTTTGGGGGCACAGGCATTAAAGGAGCCCCCATCGATACAACCACGGCAGAGATTTTACAAGAGCGTATCCGGCTCGAAACACCTCAGCCATCAACCCCCGAAGCTGTTGCTGATACCATCAAACAAATGATCGATCATTTCCAGTGGAAAGGTAAAGTAGGTGTAGGTTTTCCGGCAGTGGTTCAAAACGGGGTGGTAAAAACCGCAGCCAATATCGACAAATCATGGATTGGTGTTCATGTGGACCAGCTTCTTTCCCTTAAAACAGGTTGCGAAGTACATGCAGTAAACGATGCCGATGCCGCCGGTATGGCAGAATTGTATCATGGTGCCGGAAAAGGAAATGGCGGTATTGTGATGCTGTTAACCATCGGGACCGGAATTGGGACGACATTTTTTGTGAATGGCGAGCTTTTCCCCAATACCGAATTGGGGCACATCCAGTTTAATAAAGAAACTGTAGAAAAATATGCTTCCGATGCCATGCGCAAAAAACTCGACTTGAATTGGAAAAAGTGGGGAGGCCGCTTGAACGAAGCCCTTACCTATTATGAGCAACTGTTTTATCCCGATTTGTTTATCATTGGCGGGGGGGCCAGCAAACGGATGGATAAGTTCCAGGAATACCTGATCCTTAAAACCCCCGTGATTCCAGCACAGTTGCAAAACAATGCCGGATTGATTGGGGCAGCCATGTTTGCCAGCAAAAAGTAATGTTTCAAATACCAAATTAGAGGTTAGAGTTTGGAAATCAGAAATTTGAGTTTGTGTAAAACAATTAATGTTCTAATTTCTAATCTCTAAAATCTTAACTCTATATGTAATCGCGTTTAATGATTAAGCCTTTCTCTTCCAGCGTTTTTGTCACCCGGTGAATCAATTCCACTTTCTCTTTTAGAGGCAAAAAAGCCGATTTGAATCCATTCAGAATCAGATATTTTACTTCGTCAGCCGTGAAATGGAATTTTTCAATAGCCAACATGTACTCATCGGTCAACGTGGTTTTTGAAATTAACCGGTTATCAGTGTTCAATGTAACACGGATTCCCAAATCGAAATAAAACTTGACGGGATGGTTCTCAAAGTTTGGAACAGCTTTGGTTTGAACATTCGAAGTGATACACATTTCCAAGGGAATGCGGTGGTCGTTCACGTAATTGAGCAAGTCGCCATCTTCGCGTAAGCGTGTTCCATGCCCAATCCGGTTAGCGCTAATATGGTGCAATGCCTGGTGGATAGATTCGGGGCCATAAGCCTCGCCGGCATGTACCGTAGTGTTGATGTTATTATTTATAATCAAGTAAAACGATTCTTTATGATCTTTGGCTGGAAAACCATCTTCGGCTCCTGCTAAATCGAAACCAACAACCCCCCTGTTTTTATAGGCTACAGCCAGTTCAGCTAAAGTTAGTGAAATTTCAGGTGTGGTGTGGCGCAATCCACAGATAATGATTCCCACTTTTACATTAAATTCGTGTTCGGCTTTTCGTTTTCCTTCCAATACAGCATCAATTACCTGGGTAAGCTTTAATCCTTTGTTGATGTGCAAAATAGGTGAAAAACGGATTTCGATATACCAGATGTTTTCTTTATCACAATCCTCCACCAATTCGTAGGTAGCCCTGATAAGCGATTCCTTGGTTTGTAACACCGAACAAGTAACATCAAAGGGGCGTAGGTATTCTTCGAGGCTTTGGCATTCCATACCTACGGCTAAAAAGTCAGTCAGTTCTTCGAGGGTATCTTTGGGCAATTTCACCTTTTGCTCTTTGGCCAGTTCCATAATGGTTTCTACACGCATGGAACCATCTAAGTGGCAATGTAATTCCGCTTTAGGAAGGCTTTTTATAAAATCGTAGGTAAGCTGTATCATAATTCAAACTATAAAATTTGGCAAATATAACTAATTACAGGTAATAGTTCCTATTAGTTTTGTAAAATACGGATTATTTATCCATGCAAAATAAAAATGGAAGGCCTTTTGTCAATTTCAGGCAGATGGTTTTTCCAATTTTGAAGCGTATCAGTACGAATAAACTCGGAAAGTAAGCTGATATCGGCAGCAATGGTTAACCGGGTGGCAGGCAGGCAATTCGCTAAAATATCCGCTAGCAACGCTCTGTTCCGGTAGGGTGTTTCAATAAATAGTTGTGACTGGTTTTCAGTCTGCGAACGCTTTTCGAAATGCTTCAATGCTTTAATCCGTTCCGCAGGTTTGATGGGCAGGTAGCCATTAAAGGCAAAATTCTGCCCGTTTAAACCCGAAGCCATCATGGCCATGAGAATGGATGAGGGACCAACCATAGGCACTACGGTAATTTTTTTCTTGTGAGCCAACGCCACCACATCGGCACCGGGATCGGCAATGCCGGGAACACCAGCCTCGGAAATAATGGCCATGTCGGAACCATTTTCGGCAGGGATTAAAAACGATGCCAGTTCCGTGGGCGAAGTATGTTTATTCAATTCAAAAAACTGGCAACTGTCAATAGGGAACGAAACATCGAGCCTTCGCAAATAGCGGCGCACAGTACGTATATCTTCAACAATAAAGTGCCGGAGAGTGATAATTTTTGAAATTACTTCCTGAGGAATCACGCTTTGGATATTGCTTTCGCCCAAAGTGATGGGTGCTAAATAAATGTTTCCTTTCATTGTCCAATTTTTGACAAATATCGTTGAAAAACCTTAACGGGGTTCCACTACATCCTTTTTTTTAACAAATAACCCGATAGAAAAAACCGGTAATGAACCGATGATTTTTCTATCTTAGCAGCTTTATAACTTCATATTTTTTAGTTTGAAAGTTACATTTTTAGGCACCGGAGCATCACATGGCATTCCTGTAATTGGTTGCAGGTGTGAGGTGTGTACATCGGTAAACCCCAAAGACAAGCGGTTGCGGAGCAGTATTTTGATTGAAACCGGCCGGAATGTTTTTGTGGTGGATGCCGGCCCCGATTTCAGGCAGCAAATGTTGCGCGAACAGGTCACCCGGATTAATGCCGTGCTGCTTACCCATGAACATAAGGACCACACCGCCGGACTGGATGATGTGCGTGCATTCAATTATTTGATGAAAAAGGCCATGAGCATTTATGGCGAAAACCGGGTACTCGATTCCATAAAAAGGGAATATGCCTACGTGTTTAGCGATGATAAATATCCGGGGATCCCTGAAATGGATTTGCATGTCATCGATAACCATGTTTTTGAAATTCAAGGCGATGACATTCTTCCCATCCAGGTATTTCACAACCTGTTGCCCGTTTTTGGATTCCGCATACAAAATTTTGCCTATGTTACTGATGCCAAAACAGTTCCTGATAGTGAAAAAAAGAAGTTACTGAATCTGGATGTTTTAGTCTTAAGTTGCTTAAGAGTCAAGCCGCATATATCGCACATGGGGTTGGAGGAAGCTTTGGATTTGATTGAGGAACTGCAACCCCGGAAAGCTTACCTGACCCACATCAGCCACATGCAATACAGCTATCAGGATTTAGACAACCACCTTCCGGTCAACGTTTTTCCAGCTTACGACGGACTTACCATTCAGATGTAAGTAGAAGAATTCTCTTTGTTTTTGATGTTATTTTGTACCTATCATCCATGCGGAGGCCCACCACCCAAACAACGTTTCCGGCACTTTCCAGCAGCCAGATTTTATCTTTAGTAAAGCGATCCAACTTTGCATCGGTAAAAAAATCGCTCAGTTTTTTCGATTGTTTCATCCCCAAAGGATAAAAAGAATCACCTGCTTTCCAATGCCGGAGGGTTAACGGGAAGGTAATTTTATCGGCATCAATCTGAGCTACCATTGCACTGTGATTGATGGAATAATTATATGCCATTACCATTTCTGCTCTTATTGAAACCGACAACTGACCAAAACCATCCAGGTCGTGAATCTGAAAACTGGCAGTATCCTGGTTTAATGGTTCCACCATAATGAATTGACGATCAATTAAAAGTTGGTGGGTCTCAGAAAAAAACTGCCGTCCCGGCTCTTTGGTTAAACTGAGTCCGGTTTTTTGAATGGTATCATTGCTGAAGCCAAACGGAGACAGAAATTCAAAAAGAAGTGTTTCGGTGTGGTGGTGTTGAATGAGTTTCTGAATTTCAATTTTATGGGTTTGCCCTTCCCTTTTCACCCATTGTGCCAATTCGGTTTCCACAACCTGATCATATATCCGCAAAACCTGATTCCATTTAGCCATATTATGCTGCATGGTTTCCTCAAACGAAGGGTTCATTTTTTTGAATTCCGGAACAATCAGGTTCCGTATTTTATTCCTTTGGTATTCATCGGAATCGTTGCTAGAATCGTGCCTGTAATCCAACCCTTCAGTTGAACAATAAGTTTCGATTTGTTGCCGGGTTGCAAACAACAAAGGACGGATGATTTTCCCATTTATGGGAGCCATGCCCGCAATACCACGAATTCCGGTTCCCCGGATCATGTTTAAAAAGATAGTTTCAATGGCATCGTTTAAATGGTGGCCGACAGCAATTTTGGTGTAACCAAATTCCTGGCAAAGGCTTTCGAACCATCTGTAACGCAGATCGCGGGCAGCCATCTCGATAGATATTTTGTGTTGGTTTGCATATTCACGGGTCTGAAAGGTAATAAAGTGGGCTTTTATATGGTGGCTTTTGGCTAATTGTTGTACAAACCGTTCATCCTCATCCGATTCTTCGCCCCGTAACGAAAAGTTACAATGTGCCAGCGAAATCGGGATAGGAATTTTCTGCAAAAGATGACATAATGCCACAGAATCGGCTCCACCGCTGATGGCCACCAAAACACGATCGTCAAGGGTAATTAGAGAATGCTGCTGGTAATATTTTGTAAATTGTTGAAACATGAAACAAATATATAAAGGATAATATCATTCAATCAACTGTCCTGTATTTGTTAATGGTAATTTGTAATCGAGAAGCGCATCGCTTCTCTACAAAAAAACCCGGGGTTTCCGGGTTTTCTTACTATTGAAGATTGAATTATTGCACCATAAAACTTTGACGGGCTTGTAACCCATCACCATTGATTTGAATAAAATAAGAACCTGGCGTTAGTTGTTGCAAATCCACAGCAACCTCTTTTCCCGAGCTTTCATACCAGGTTTTTACGGTTTGTCCCAAATAATTGATCACCGAAACATGAACGTTCGGTTGATTACATTCGGGAATTTTTACCCAAAAATTCCCATTACTGGGATTGGGATACAACTCCAATCCATTGGCTAAATCGCTGTTGATGCAACCACCATTTTTGTCGCAATCTTCGGTTGAGAGGGCTATGCCCTGCCAAGAGGTTTCAGGCAAAGTAAATGTATTGTTTTCAGATGTCCAGGTGGTTAGGGTAGCCGTGGTTCCATCTATCAGAAGTCCAGTAAATTGATCGGCCCGGGAGTTGTTGTTCCAATCGGCAACTACTAACCGCGACTGTGTCAGGAAAGCTTCGCTGGCTCCAAACCACCAAGTTTCGGGAGCATTAAAACCAATTCTTCCACGGTTGAAAACCCATACCGATGAAGTTTGCTCATCATTTGGATAAATGGCAGCTACATCATCGACAAATCCATTCCCGTTGAAATCACCACTCACCACATTTCCCTTGGCTTTACCAATGTTCACATCGGCTTGGGCAAACCATGTGTAAGGCCAGTTAAATTTGTTTTTTGAAGAAAGCCACACAAATGCCTTACAATAACCATCGGGATAATCGTAAAGGGCTGTTACATCATCGTTAAATCCGTCATGGTCGAAGTCTCCAGCCACCAAAGTTCCCTGGATACGTGAGGCATCAAAGTCGTTGCCAATCCACCAGGTTCCGGGCCAGTTAAATTTGGTACCATTCGAGAGCCACATGTAAACTTTTGTGCGCTTCATTTCATAGTTATAAAAGGCAGCAATATCATCTTCGAAGCCATCGTTGTCGAAATCACCGGATACCAAGGTTTGATAAGTCTGGTTGGCATCAAAATCGGCACCGTACCACCATTGGCCGGCGATGAATGCCCCATCCTGGTTGATCCAAACAGTCACGCTGGTTTTGTTGAGGCCGATTTCGTAAATAGAAGCCAAATCATCTTTGAATCCATCATTGTCAAAATCACCGGATACAATTTTCGCGTTCAACGACCGCGGCGAGATGAAATCAAAAGTCAATTGTATGTTGGCCTGGTTTTCTTCCATGAGGCCATGAGTAGAAGTCCATAGGGTTAAGGTAGGAATGGCATCAGCCGTATTAAACGCGGCAATGTCATCTACAAATCCATCGCTATCAAAATCGCCAGCCACCAAATTACCAGTCATTCCTGAATAATTTATTTGAGCAGCGAGCGAAAGAGATAAAACTGCAACCGCCAGGATCAATGCTGATTGAAGAACTGTCTTTTTCATCTTGTATATGGTTTTAAGTTTATCGTAAAAATAACGTTTCGCGGTAAGCCACGTAAGGATTTCAACGCTCCTACTTTTCCTACCGAAAACTGTTACTTTCTTATTCATAATTTCAAAGTTAATGTTTTCCGCCTTATGGGGCTTACCGTGGGTTAGGCACTGGGCTTTATTTTGGTTATCTTAAATCATCTAAAAAAAGTAATAATCAAAAAAATCTTGACTATTCTGAATCTTAAAATATTGCTAATAACCCCTTGAGTCTAATCTTGTATTCTTTAAATTTAAAAATTTTACAACTATCAAATAATCTGAAATTTTACCAGTTTGATGCCAACCAGTATCATAACTAGTTTCATAAGACATTTCGGTGCGAATATCAACCGATTCTATTTTTACACAGCAATTGTCTTGAAATTCTGAATCCTCTTTTCGTTTATAAAAAGTATAACCCTCGCCTTCTTGTTCATTAGTTTCATCATTAATAGAATTATATGAATGGACAAGTGGATATGTTTTACTAAATTCTTGTTTTAATTTTTCAAAATCCTTGTCACAATTATCTAAATCAGATGGATTGTAATAACATTTCAAAATTATTTGGTAAAGTTTATCATCAGAAAACTCAAAATATAATCTATTACTATTCTCATTCAAGCAATTAGAATCATCAAACTTACAACTTACAAACGAAAAAAATGTTGAGTCACCATTTAAATAGTCACGATGCTCCCATAAACTTATTCCCATAACAATATCCGACATTGCTTTATCGCTATTAATTTGTTTCAGAAGTCTATATTTATTGCTACCCATTTCATAGATGTGCAGCCCATTTACAATACATTGGCTGAAAGAATTTAGAGCACATATAATTACAAGAACAAATAAGCTTAATGTCGTTTTCATATTTGCAAAATAAATGACTATGCAATTTAGTTCATAATTCTTAAATTTTCTCTTTGAAAAATTTTAAGTTAGCAAGCTTTCCTGAGTTAATAAGGATTTCTTTATTTGAAACAACTGATAAGAATCCATTACCTATTAAATCATCAAAATCCGTAATATGATAAATAATATTGTCAGTATTACTTAAATGGATTTTTCCATCTTGAATTTTTTCTCCAACTACAAATTCAATTTTAAAGTTGTCACTTTCTCCAGGCATATTAATAAATCTAATACTAATTTTGCCATCTAAATTTTTCCAAATTCCTTCAAAGTTTACCATAAAAATCGATTTTTAATTTAATAAACATTAAGATATGATATTAAGCAGAAATATTTACGGTTGCCGCAGCCTAGTACCTAACATCTTTATATACCTAATAAAACTGTTCAAGTGAAAAAAAGTTTAAACTTATTCAAGTGCGGCGTGTATGTATTGAATATGAGAGTTTTAAATCATTGCTTGTTCATTTAATCTAGAGAAGTTGCACCACGGTTAACCCGTTCATTTTCCTACTTTTTAGTTTTTCAGTTGCGGATATTGGGCGTTAGTTTATTCCGCCTCAAATTTGCAAATCAATATTCCTTTGCCGGCTCAATACCATCAATAACCCGAAAAGCACCTTCGGCCAGGGCTTCCATTTCGTTTTCGCCCGCATACACATGAAATTCGGTTAAGGTCCCTACGAATTCTTTTAAATCATCGATAAATTTTTGGTTGTAAGCAATGCCTCCGGTGATGATAATGGCCTGGGCTTTCCCTTTCGATGCGGCAAAGTAAGCCCCAATTTCTTTGGCTATTTGATATACAAATGCTTCGTAAATCAGTTTGGCCTGTTGGTTCCCACCTTCAACCATTTTCAGTACTTCGCGTAAATCTTCGGTTCCCAGATAAGCCATCAGTCCGCTTTTTGAGGAAAGCAATTTGGTAACTTCCTGTTCGGGCAAGGTGTAACAAAGCTTCATCACACCACGCAGAGGTAACGCTCCGGCCCTGTTCGGCGAAAAAGGTCCCATTCCCAAAAGGGCGTCGTTAATGTCCACCAGTTTTCCGCCTTGCACCAGCGAAATAGAAATGCCTCCGCCCAAATGAGCTACCACATAGTTGGTTTGTTCAAACGGAATTTGCTGAAGTTTGGCGATTTTCCGTGCGGTCATTTTCATATTTAACGGATGCCCCCGCCCTACCCTAACTATTCCGGGAACTCCCGAGATTTCTGCTTTTGGCCACATATTCCCTACCGAAACCGGATCGACGGTATAGCATTCTTTTAATCCAAACTCATCCTTTAATTGGAAGGCAATCAGGCTTCCCAGGTTTGAAGCATGCTCGCCGTAGGTTCCATAAGAAGCATCGTGCAAAAAAGCTTCATTAACGCGATAGGTACCGCCCTCTAAAGGTTTCACAATACCACCCCGTCCTACCACACCCACAACGGTAAGGGGGTTTTCATTCAAACAGGTGTGTAAAAATTCACGGGTGTGCTGCAACCGGTAAGCCAACTGGTCGGAAATTTTTGCAAATGGCTCCAAATCTTTCTGCTCATGCCGTACCGAATGACTTAATATTTCGCCATCACGGTTGTATAACGCCACTTTCGTGGATGTGGAACCGGGATTAATAACAATGACTGCTTCACGATTCATTATAGAGAGTTTAGAGTTTAGAAGCTAGAAACCAGCTACCTTGCTACCTTTTTACCTTGCAACCTATTCATATCTCAAATACCGATTTCCGTTCCCCGGAAATGGCAAAAATACTTTGAAACTGATAGATGTTTTCTACGTTCGAAAGCTTTTCCTCGATAAAGGTTTTGTATTCGTGCATATCGGCCACCATTACCTTGAGCATCACATCGTGGTTGCCCGAGATGTAATAAAACTCCATCACTTCAGGAAAGCTCATCAACTGCTTTTTAAAATTTTCTACCACATCTTTGGTATGTTTGTTCATAGAAGCCATGATAAAAACGATGGTCCCTTTTCCAATCTTTTCGGGGTCGATTTCGGCTTTATATTTACGGATCACCCCGCTTTTTTCGAGTTTTTTTACCCGTTCATACACCGGCGTGTTCGAAAGGTGGATTTTGGCAGCCAGTTCTTTAGTGGTAACCCGGCCATTTTCCTGTAACACTTTTAAAATCTTTTTATCAATAGCATCTAGTTCAAGCATGATTTTCAATTCTTTAAATTGCCAGAAGAAAATTTAACTATAAAACAGTAAATTTTTTCCGAAAATACAATATATTTTCTTTATAATGATGATAAAATAGATATATCCTCTAAAGATAGAATGAATAGATAGAAAATATAATTGTTTTACAGTAACTTTGACAGTATAAACCTTCAAAATACTGCATTATGGTTTCTAATCTTCAAAATTTGTTTTCCGATATGGCTAACAACAGTAAACGTTCAGCTATCCGCGAAATCCTGAAACTGACCCAACAACCCGAAATTATATCGTTTGCCGGTGGCTTGCCTGCACCGGAATCATTCCCAATCGACGATTTGAAAGAGATTGTGAATCGGGTTTTATACGAAGATGGGGCGGCTGCCTTACAATACGATGCTACCGAAGGGCTGAAAGAACTACGTGAGGTTTTAGTTAAGCGATACCAGAACGAAGGTGTGGAATGTGCTTTAGAAAACCTGATTATCACAACCGCATCGCAACAAGGTTTGGATTTACTGGGGCGGGTTTTCTTAAACCCAGGCGACACTGTGATTTGCGGTTTACCTTCGTACCTGGGAGGCATCAATGCGTTTCAAACGTATGGAGCAGTGATGACAGGGGTTCCGCTTGACCAATATGGTATGCGGGCCGACCTCTTGGAAGAAAAGCTAAAGGAACTCATTCAGCAAAACCGAAAACCAAAGTTTATATATATCATTCCCGATTTTCAGAACCCCGCCGGAATTACCATGCCCGAATGGCGAAGGTTGCAGATTATTACCATTGCCAACCAATACGATATTTTGATTGTAGAAGATAGCCCATACCGCGAAATCCGGTTCGAGGGTGAACACCAGCCCATGATGTACCAATTGGATAACACCGGCCAGGTGATTACTTTGGGAACTTTTTCAAAAATTGTTGCTCCTGGGTTCCGCATCGGATGGGTTTTGGCTCACCCGGCCATTAACGATAAACTGGTAACTTCCAAACAATCGGCCGATTTGTGTACTCCAACTTTTGTACAAAAAATTGCTGCCAAATATTTGAAATCGCCCCGTTTCGAGGTAAACCTGAAGTACACCATTGATTTGTACCGATTACGCCGCAACATCATGCTCGAAGGGTTTCGCCAATACATGCCCGATGGAGTTTCCTGGACCGAGCCCGAAGGCGGTTTGTTCCTGTTTGTAACTTTGCCTGAGTATATTGATGCCGAAAAACTCTTCTTTAGAGCCATTGAAAAGAAGGTGGCTTTTGTGGTAGGCCATGTATTTTTTGCCGATGGCTCGGGCAAAAATACCTTCCGGATGAACTTTTCCTTTGTGAACGAGGCTCAAAACCGCGAAGGGGTCAAACGGTTGGCCGATGCTATCAGGGAAGAAATGGAGGCATATCAACTCCAAAAGGGGAAAAAAACAGTCGCTGTAAACTAAATCACTACCAAAATATTTTGGATAAGCTACCTAATCATTCGGGTAGCTTTTTTATTTTCTGAACTTTGCTCATTTATTACTAATAGTCATCGCATAACTTGATAGCAATAGTCCACATAAAATGTACTTTAAACACTTACTAATTAAAAAGTTACTTTTTAAAGTAAGCTTGCCGTAATTTAAAATCTTCTGTTAAATTTACTTTCTGTAAACTCAAAATCCCAAGGGTATGAACAAACTTTTTATCTGGATGCTAACACTGTTAACTACAGCTTCCTGTACCAACCAACAGGAACCGTTTCCGGCCATCCGGCAATTAATGGAGCGGACTATTGGTGAACAAGCCAACCGATTTATCATTGATTCCATTGGTGCCGAAAACCAAAAAGATGTGTTTGAATTGGAACCGGTTGGTACAAAAATCAGAATCGCGGCATCATCGCCCAGTGCAGCAGCAGCAGGGTTCAATTACTATCTTAAGAATCAGGCTCGCTGTTTAATAACCCAGTCGGGGCAAAAGATTCAATTACCGGATCCATTACCCAGCGTGGAGCAAAAAGTTAGGATTGTTACCCCGTTTACCTGGCGCTATTTTTTAAACTACTGTACCTTCAATTATTCAATGGGCGGTTGGAGCTGGGATGAATGGGAACAAGAATTGGATTGGATGGCACTGAACGGGATTAACATGCCGTTAGCGATTACAGGAACCGAAGCCGTTTGGCAGAATACATTAATACAGTTCAATTTTACGGCTGACGAAGCCCGGGAATTTATTGTTGGCCCCGCATATACTGCCTGGTGGTTGATGGGAAACATTGAACGCTGGGGAGGCCCGGTTTCGCAGGAATGGATTAACCAAAGAGTACAATTGCAGAAAAAAATCATCCAACGGATGCGCGAACTTGGGATGACTCCTGTTTTCCAGGGATTTTATTCGATGGTTCCCACAAAATTGAAAGAAAAATTCCCCATCCATCGGATTTATCCGGGTGGCAATTGGGCCTATTTTGAACGGCCTGCCACGCTCGACCCCACCGATTCACTGTTTGCCGAAATGGCCAAAGTGTATTACCGCGAAATGGAAAAACTCTATGGAACAACCCTGTTTTACGGGGGCGATCCGTTTCACGAAGGTGGGAACACCGAAAATATTGACCTGACCCAAAGTGCTAAAAAAATCCAACAAGCTATGCAAAAGGCTGTTCCTGGTTCTATCTGGGTTTTGCAGGGATGGTGGGAAAACCCGTCGGACAAATTGTTGGAAGGAATTGATCCCGAAAAAGCACTTATTTTAGATTTATTTGCCGAAGGCCGCCCCAACTGGTCCCGACGCGATTGCTATACCAACACACCCTGGATTTGGAGCATGTTGCAAAATTTCGGTAATAAAACCGGGATGTTTGGACGGTTGGAAATGGTCTGTTCAGAACCTTTCAGAGCTTTACAATCAGAAAAAGGGGCGCGAATGGTTGGAATTGGTAGCATGCCTGAAGGTACCGACAACAATCCGGTAATGTTCGATGCCTTGTTCGATATGGTTTGGCGGACCGAAGCCCCCAATGTTGACGAATGGCTAAAAAATTACACTCACTATCGGTATGGCCAACTGGATGAACAGGCATTAGAAGCATGGGCGATTTTGAAGAAAACCGTCTATCGGGGTCCGGTAAACCAAGAAGGAACTACCGATGCCATTATCTGTGCCCGGCCTTCGCTCGATGGAACCCGTTCGTGGAACTGGGGGAATACTGCTATTTATTATGACACTTTAGAATTACAAAAAGCCTGGAAAATTCTGTTAGAAGCTGCACCCAATTTAAAAACAAGCGATGCCTACCAATACGATTTGGTTGACTTGACCCGGCAAGTATTGACCAATCGTTCTCAAATAGTTCATCGGGAAATGGTTCAGGCTTTCCAAAATCATGACGAAGTGCTTTTTGCTAAAAAATCCGATGAATTCTTAACGCTCATTGCCGATTTAGACAGGCTTTTGGCTACCCGAAAAGAATTCCTTTTAGGCAACTGGATCAAAGGATTTACACAAATGGCAACCTCAATGGAGGAGAAAAAATTATTTGAGCAAAATGCCCGGATGCTAATTACCGTGTGGGGTAACGAACAAGGTGCCAAAGAATTACACGACTATGCCATGAAACAATGGTCGGGTCTATTGCTCGATTTTTATTATAAGCGTTGGGAATTATATTTTGAGGTATTGCGGAACCGATTAGAAAGCCAACAAATTGATGATCCGGATTTTTATCTTTGGGAACAAGAATGGGTAAAACAGGAGAAAAACTATGATACCCTACCAATTGGGAATTCGCTGAAAGTCTGCCGACAATTGTTTGAGCATTATTTCAATCCATTAGCAAATAAACCGCTCCAAACAGACTCAATTCCCTTGTTACAAACTCCCACGTTAGCGTTTATTTTAAAAACCTTATCGTATTACAATATTAACAATTACTCGTTGAATCCCAGCGAAATAGCGACCAGTAAAATAAAAGAACGCACTGTTGAAACAGACCAAAAAATTCGGATTCATCTTTACCTTGAAACAAAAAATGAACCTAAACACGCGGGAACTATCGAATTGAATTACCAGTGGAGTTTTTATGAATGGACTCTGATTTCCATAAAAAATATTGATTTTAAACAAATTGCCTTATGAGTGAATTATCGACACAAAAAAGTGAACGTCTTTTGTCATTAGATGCCCTGCGGGGTTTTGATATGTTTTGGATTGCCGGTGGCGAAGTGATTATTGCTGCTATAGCAAAATATACCCACTGGCCTGTTTTTAACTGGCTGCATATTCAAATGGAACATGCCGAATGGAACGGATTTCATTTTTATGACCTGATATTTCCCCTGTTTTTGTTTTTGGCCGGAGTATCCATGCCCTTTTCGGTTTTAAAACGCAAAGAACGGGGCGACAGCCCAAAAGCCATTTATCTGCATTTATTAAAACGGTTAGGGCTATTGATAGCTTTGGGCATGATTTATAATGGCATTCTTTACCTCGATTGGCCCAACATCCGTTTTGCCAGTGTGTTGGCCCGCATCGGTTTGGGATGGTTTTTTGCTTCAGTAATTGTATTAAATTTCAAGCCTAAAGCAATTGTGGTTTGGTTTTGGGGCATTTTACTTGGCTATTGGGCTTTAATGACGCTGATTCCCGTTCCGGGTTTTGGAGCCGGGAACCTCACGCTGGAAGGAAATTTATCGGCCTACATCGACCGTTTATTGCTCCCCGGGCAACTTTACGACAAAGTGATGGACCCCGAAGGAATTCTATCAACAATACCTGCCATTTCCACAGGGCTGTTGGGTGCGTTAACAGGTTTGTTCCTGCGCGATAATAAATTAAAATGGAACAAGATGCAAAAAGGGTTGATTTTGGCAGGAACGGGAGCTCTTTTAATCGGGGTTGCCGCTCTTTGGAATCCCTTATTCCCTATCAATAAAAAAATGTGGACCAGTTCCTTTGTACTTTGTGCCGGAGGTTCCAGCTTACTGCTGCTATCGGTTTTTTATTTAATTATCGATGCCTGGGGATTTCGGAAATGGGCATTCCCTTTTGTGGTTATCGGAATGAATTCCATCACCATTTACATGATGCAGCCAGCCTTCCAGGGATTTAGTTATTTCAAGGACTTTGTATTTGGCGGATTTATCCATTTGTTTTCGGAACCGGTGCAACCCGTTTTAAATTCTATCGCATACGTATTTGTGGGCTGGCTGGTGTTATACTTTCTTTACAAAAAGAAGATATTCCTAAAGGTTTAAAATGTAACCATTTGTTCGAAAAATGAACTAAACTAAACCTCATAACCACTAAAACAAAGCACAGAAAATTATTAAGTTCAACATAAAATCAATAGTCCGTTAAACTTTTTTTATTAGCATTTTATTCATTATCTAATACGTTGAAATACATAGAAATAGAGAAATATTTCCAAGTGTTTCCATTTGCTTACATGTATTTCAAATTCAACGTGTTACAAAATATTTACCGAAGTATTGTAAAATGATAATGGCCAAAAATTATGAGAACTTTGTGAGCAAAGGAGGCTTTTACTCCGGCAGATAGCGGCAGCATTTGAAAAGGTGAGAGATTCATAACATATGAATTTATCATAACCATAGCAGGTATTTAAATTTTCAGCAAAAACGTCAAAAATTTTTTATGTAATTTGATGGAGATAAGCCTGTTTTAAGTTTAAAAACACGGTTAAAACTGGCTTTTGACTGAAACCCGGATTCAAAAGCAATTCCCAACAGTGTTTCTTTGTTGCTGTTGTAATTCTCCAAACGCTTCTTTACCTCATTTATCCTATAATCGTTTATCAGGTTATAAAAGTTTACTTTCAAATGTTGGTTCAGTAATTCCGATAATTGCTTGTTTGAAATCCCTATTTGACTTGCCAACTCAGTAAGGCTTAACGAATCATCCAAAAAAGGTTTGTCAAATTCCAATATCTTATAAAGCTTGATTTTTAACTGTTCAATTTCATTGGCCGATAAAGAGTTGAGTTGAGATATTTTTTTCTCTTCATTTTCACTGTTACTATTTTCAGATGTTTTTTTTGCATCTTTATCAGGATTTAACACGTACTCAGGCAACAGTATCTTTGACTGAAATAGGCCTTTAAATCCAAGAATGCTATAAAGGATCACTAAAAAAAATGCGATAACAGTTCCAATATTCCATGTAATCATCGGGAAATTAAGTTCATAAACCGAAAAAGCGCTGTCAACGATTACCACCAAAGTCAACCCGGTTATTAAATAAATAAGCCACCGTAAATTATCTTTTTCAATGGTTGAATACTGGTCCTTGGAGGCTTTCAATATTTTTCTGATTAATTGATACGACAATATTATGTAGCTAATAAAATATACATTCTCGGCAAGGTTTATAAAATCAGCAAGTTCCGGATAAACATGCCTGTACCAGGGAAACAAACCAAAAGCTATATCTAACGATAATGGCAATGAAATAACAAGCCAATAAATCAAAAATGGAATTAAATGCACAAACAAATGAGATAGGTATTTTTGGCTCGGAAGCACTAACGATTTAATGTAAAAAAGCAAAAGCGGTCCAAGTAAAAAACCGGTTCCACTTCCAAAAAGGATAGCAATAGCGCCTAGGTGCCTGGCTTTATGAAGAAAACTATAATAATATAGAAGGAAAAAAAAAGCGTTAATAAAGAAAAAGATCAGTACCTTTTTTGAGTCATCTGGTTTGGTATTAAGAACAAACAATACAACCAGAAAAAGTAACGACATCCCGAAAATTAAAACAAAATCTGAAAACATTGACCACCCTTGCATAATTTAATAGCGTTTTATTTAGGTCTGACCTCATTTACCCTGCCTGCAAAAATAAAAAATTCCTGATGAAACAAATCATCAGGAATTTTTTCATCGATACAGATTGTTAGAGCTTCGAAAACTTCAAATTACGGTGATTCCCGTAAGATAGAAAATAAACCCCTTTATTAAATTCGTCAATATCAATACTTTGATTTGGACTAATTTTTCCTGTTTTTATTATTTTACCCAAAGTATTACAAATAGTATAAGTCGTTTCAGTATCTCCAGGTAAAAATGAAACATGAATCATATCAAACGCGGGATTGGGATAAATACTTGGCATAGATTCAACTTGTTGTTTTATACCAATCGTTGTTTCAGTCGATAAACGGATTAAATAGCTGTCGCGATATAAAATTGCAGTAACTGTCAATTCTTCATCGGGCAAGGGGTTTATATCTACTCCGGTTTCAAAATGAGCAGCCAAATAAATATTATCTTCAAGGTCAATGGCCATATTGTGGTCATCAATAAAATCAACTCCCCCAAATTGATACGCATTTTTAAACACCCCATTTTCATCAAATACAAGTAAATAGGCGTCGGTAGCGTTATTTGATTTTTTTGTCATCATAAACTCTTGTTCTGGCGATAGATTAAAATCTGCCTGGACTTCAAAAAATCCGGATACATGTACTTCCTTCTTTGAATTTACAGCTACATCATAACTAAAAAACGGATGATCGGATTTTTGGTGCCTTGCCCAAGCCAATTCACCCTTATTATTGACTTTCATGACAAAGCCATTATAATTATTATCCGATAAAAATGTATTACCATCACCCGCCAAAGAGTCCGGATCGAAATTCACCGTCTCGTAGAAGTACCCCGTTAAATAAGCATTGGTATCGGAGTCAACCGCTATTCCCATACTCATAGCCTTACCCCCATGAGTAATCATTGATTTTTTATAATTTCCTTCAGCATCAAGATGTAAAATATACAACGATAAGCTTGATTCGCTTGCGGTTTGCAAATTTTGCTGATCAGGGTGGGGATTAAAATCGACCGTACCGGAGAAGTAACCTGTAACAAAAATATCGCCACTGGCATGAACATCCATATCAAGAGCTAAAATAAGTTCCAATCCCCCTAGCTTTTTTACAGATACAAATTCCCCGTCTTTGTTTAAAAACAAAATAAAACTGTCGGCTCCGCCATCGCAATCCAAAAGAAATTCATCAGGTCCCGGATTAAAGTCAACTGTATTATACATATACCCTGTCATGGTAATATATCCTTTGGGACTATAACCAATGGCGGTTGTTTCTTCATAATCAACACCACCTATTTGCTTTGCCCACACAAATTCGCCTTGTGGATTAAGTTTTAGCACAAAAATATCAAGATCACCCGGTGTGGATAGTATAAATTCCTCAGTTCCTGAATCAAAATCAACGGTATCAGAAAATACGCCCGTGATATATATGTTTCCCTCATCATCAGTAACCAAACCTGTTGCATATTCAAACATGGAACCTCCAACACCTTTTACCCATAAAAGGTTACCAGAAGTGTCCGATTTTTGAACGAATATGTCATAAAATCCATTTGAATATAAGGTTTCTTCAATATTATTAACGTTAAAAATGGCGGTGTCGGTAAAGTAACCACTTGTGTAAATTTCTCCGCGGTTGGTTACATGAACATCACGTACCACATCTTCACCATTCCCTCCAAAGTTACTTGCCCATTCAAATTTCTGTGCTTTAACCGCCTGGAATGAAACTAAACAAATGATAAATACATTGAGGATTTTTGTTTTCATATTAAACTGTTTTAATTATTGACTTAAAAGAATCTGAAACAAATAACGCATCAAATAAATTAACAACCGTCTAATTGGAAGCAGTGAGACTTATTTTTCAGTTTAATTTTTTATTTTGAACCTTTATCATTTAAGGGTTCATAAAGATTCAGATTCAAGTGAAAATTTTATTGAAAAAATAGGTAGGGCATAACCCTACTGAAGCGTTACTAAAATCGTTTTTTCATAAGATACAATCAATTGCATAATATTTTAGCTTACTATTCAAAGGTTATCCAATTAAAAAAGATAAACTGTTTTTTATTGGAAGCTTTTACTATTTATGCAAAAACTCAGGCAATGTTATCAGGAAGCTATCATTAAGTTATAGCTGTTTTTTGGGAGATTTATTGAAAAAGCCAATAGTTAAGCAAGCCAGCTATCAAAGTATATTGTATATTTGACACCTTTAAGAAACCAAAAAAGACATGCAAAGCATTATCATAAACGACAAATTAAAAGTTGTACAGGGAGATGATCAGATTTATAAGTACATAGCTATTAACAATTGCACGCTCGACAAGGATACGCTTGAGAAGATGACCCAGGTTGGAGATACCTGGAACGGAACCCAGCTATGTGCCAACCTGATTGATGTAAGGGATATGTTTTTTATTGATTCCAAAACACGGGAATATGCCGCAGCCCAGTACCGTACACATGTGGCAGGGCAAGCTATTTTAATTGAATCGACCATTTCAAGTTATTTTGCTAACCTGTTTTTAAAATTCAGTCAACCCAAAGTACCTACCAAACTATTCACCAAAGAGGATGAAGCCATGAAATGGTTGCAAGAGCAAATGGAAAAGCGCAGGTAAACTGTTGGAAATTCATTTAAATTTCAAAGGTTACGTAAATATTTTCATCAAATATCTCCGGCAAAAAACCATGATTACTGAATTTGGTTGATAAATAAATGGGGTTTATCAAAAAAACAATAACTTTCGAAAGGTACTTACGTACCTGCGCCTAAAATTTATATAACATGCATTTTGATAACAATACAATAATACAACTATATGAAAAGTCAACCAAGCAATAAAACATTACCGGTAAATGGTAAAATCTCAATTACCCAAAAAATCTGGAGATTAGCTTCAGGAACACCTTCATGGCAAAAATTCAGAAGTGCCACCCAACAAAAAACCATATTGGTTTTGTTGCTTTTACTGATAGTGAGCAGTGGGGTTTGGGGGCAGTCTGCCAGTTGGAATTATGTTTCCGCAACCGGAACCCTTGGCACAACCTATAGCTGGATTGACTGCTCGGGGGGTACAACCATCACCTTTTCCGATAATGATGACGGTAGGGCTGATGTCGCCTGGCCGTTTGATTTTACCTTTTATGGTAACAGCTATACCACAGCAAATAACCTGAGTGTAAGCACAAATGGGTTTATCAGGTTAAATGGTAATGCCAGCAATACAGCCAGCGATGCATCGGGATATGATTTATCTGCAGGCGGAACCAATTTGGGACAAATCATTGCTTTGGGTGTTTACGATAATCAGGTGCAGGATAATGGCGGGTGGGCCCGGTACTTAGTAAGCGGAAGTAGCCCAAACCGGGTTTTTACCATTGAATATAATAACACTGAAATTGATTATAACGACAATGATTTTGCCGATATTCAGGTTAGTTTTTATGAAACTACAAACACAATTGTCTTAAAAATTGGCGATGATAACGTTGCAAGGGCCAATGTTGATTTAGGCATTTGTAGTGGTGTTACCAGTTATTATAGTTATTGGGGAAATGTAAACACAGTTACCAATAACACATGGATTGAATTCACACCCAACACTCCTCCAAATACCGGTGATTATAGGAGCCTTCAAGATGGTGACTGGAATGATAGGACAGATTGGCAACGTTGGGATGGTAATTCCTGGGAAACAGCCACCGCAGGCCAAGGCTATCCAGGGCAAAATGGAGTACCGGCAAGGGTAACCATCCGGAATGGACATGATATGGTAATAAATGTTTCTCCGGCAAATAATATCGGGAGCCTTGAAATTGGAGAAGGCACTTCGGGTACATTACAAACCGATGGTACCAACAGGACGTTTTCAATAAATTCGCTACAAATTGCAGCCGGGGCCTCATTTAATATGGAACGCTCTACTTTAACAGTAAATAGTACAACCAGTATTAGTGGTACATTGAATGATGACAATAATAATGGCTCAGGTACATTTATTGGTTTGGTAACTATTAATAATACCGGCAGTTTTACGCCCACTGCTAATTCAGCCTTAACATTTCAAGGGGGGATAACCAACAATGGAACTTTTACCAAAGCGGGAACAGGAAGCACAACATTCAATACGAATAATCAAACCATAAGCGGTTCAAATACCCTCACTTTCAGCAATGGAGATTTCATAATAAGCAACCCGGCATCGTTAAATGTTACTACTTCAATATCATTTAGTGGTACTAATTTTACCAACAACAGCAACAATGCAACCGCAGCATTTAGTCAAACCACAGGTACCTTTACCTTTGCTTTGGGTAATGCTCAAACTATTAATAATGGTTCGGGTACAGGTACCGTAACTTTTTATAACCTAACCCTCGACGGTAGCGGAACCAAAATAACAGGTAAGGCCTTTAATGTAGGTAACGATTTATTTGTTGATGATAATGTAAGCCTGACCCTTTCGCAGGATGCCGGTATTTTTAATGTGGGTGGTAACTTAACGGTTTTTCAAGGCAGTAACGATTCGTATGTAAACCTAAATTCAGGCGTTACCTTAAATGTAGCTGGAACCACCAGTTTAAATTCCAATAGTAACGCTGACGAGAAGTCAATTTTGGTTGATGCGGGTACATTTACTACAGGACATCTCACAGTGAGTAGTGACGGTGATACACGTGATGCCTATGTAAGAATTTCTACCGGCACTATCATTGTCACTGGAGACATTACATTAAATAGCACAAATTTAAGAACCTATATTTTGTTTACTGATAATGGTACATTATATATTGGAGGGAATATGACCGGTGGAGGCATTACCAGCACAACTGGTGGTGGTGCTGTTGCACCAACAGTAGGAACTATTGACTATAATGGTACATCACAAAACATTCAGGCTTACACCTATTATAATTTAAATATCTCTGGTACAGGTACATTCAACGCTTCGGGTGCTATTACCGTTAATGGAGATTTTAACATTTCAGGCGATGGAACACTTAATACAGGCAGCAATCTAACTTTTTCGGGTACCTCGCAATGCAACGGAGCTATAAATGCTTCAGGTGGCACGGTTACCTATGGAGCCAACGCCTTAAATGTTATTGAAGGTACTTACAGCACCTTGTTAAAAAGCGGAGCGACCACCTCAACACTCTGTGGCAGCATTACGGTTAATACTGCGTTGCAGCTGGGTGGGGGTATTGTCAGTCTTGGCAATTACGATTTAACCATCTCGAATGGGGCTGTTATGACCCCAACTGTTGCATTTTCATCTACTAATATGGTTGCAACTGAAGGAGCCGGAAATTTAATAAAACAAAGTAATGCCGAAGCTGGATTTGAGGTTCTTTACCCTGTGGGTTCCAGTGGATATTACACGCCCATGAGTTTAACCAACGGTTTTACAGCTACACCCACGGGCACCGGTAGTGTTTCGGTACGTGCCGTTACCGATGCAGTGGGTACTAATATGTTAAACAAATATTGGCAAGTGGCAACTACTAACTTGTCTTCAATTTCATCGGCCCATATTCTATTTACTTACAATGATGCTGAAATAAATGGTACAGAAGGTAGTTATGTTACGTGGGTAGAACCCGATGGGGGAAGCTGGAAAAATCCAACAAATCCAACAATAACCACTGGTTCAAATACATTTGGCTCAACCGGTTCAAGCGATTTTGCCGGACGATGGTCGGCAGGTATTTCACCTTTGCCCATAGTAACATGGTATGCCTATTCTACCGATGGAGACTGGGCTAATGCCAGTTCATGGACTTTAGATGGTGCATTGAGCCCACTCTATGAAAATCCAAGTAGCCTTACTCCCGCTGCAACCGATATTGTGGTTATCCCTTCAGGAAAGAAAATTACAATTTCAGCAGGTAATGATAATTTAACCGTTTTAAAAGCAGAAGTAAACGGTACGTTGGATTTAACCACATCAGCCGGGCATGATTTTGGCATTATTGCAGGAAATGGAACCATTAAAACAACAGCGGCTGTTGATAATTTTCCTGCGGGGACTGCAAACCTATTTAACGATGCCACCAATGGCGGTACATTTGAAATAAATGGTGCAGGAATTTCCCTAAATACTGCACGTACTTTTAACAACCTTAAAATAAACCTGACAAGCGGCTCGGCAACCTTATTAGCTGACTATACTTTGAACGGAAACCTTACGGTTACAAAAGGTGATTTTAAGATTAACGATGCCAGCAATACAACTCCTTTAAACCTTACTGTTGCAAAAGATGTTTTGGTAACTAGTTTGGGTTCTATTACCGTAGGTACCGCCAATGCTACCGGTTCAGATGCAGGATATGGAAACTATCACAAATATTTCCATGTGTTTGCCGTTTCAGGTAATTTTACCAATCAGGGAAGTGTCCGTTTAACCAATCAAACAGCCGGATCGGGTCCCGATTATACCACCAGGACAGCTACGGGGGCTGTATCGTTAGTCTTTAATAGTTTATCAAACAATACCCTAAATTGTGAAGGCATAACCGATTTGTATTATTTAGTTTTAGATAAAGGTACCGATCAAACTTATAGTTTAACTGTAAATGCAACTGCTAAAAACTATTTTTCATTATTTGGCGATAATGATGAGCAGTGGGACGCAACAGATGATGAAAACCCTGAGAACCGTAAAGCCCTTTGGATAAAGGCCGGTTCTTTAATATTGGAAGGTTATGTTTATATCCCCACCTTAGGCGAAGGTACCAGGGACTGGACCATTGGTGCCAACGCGGCCCTTATTTTAAATGGACCCAATGTATTTGTTTCTACTACAGCAATTACCGCCGCCTCAGGAGTTCATCCGGCAATTGATTATTCAGGACTTTCTTATTCCAGTTCAAGCGGTATAGACAACGGTGTTAATGTACAGGCTATTTATGTGAATGGCACACTTAAAATTAACGATGGCTTGTTTACTACCTCAAATACTCATGGAGTAGTGTATAGGGCTGAATCAACAGCAAATAAACTTGAAATTAATGGAGGAACTGTTACAACGGGTCAATTTAGAATCAGTGGCGATGCAAGTGCTGCCACAGCAAAAATGAGCTATGTGCAAACCGGTGGTACCCTTAATTTAGTTGACAACCAAACCGATGCCGCCATTTTCGATTTAAGTGCCGGGTTAGGTTCCTTTACCATGTCGGGTGGAACCATTAATATTCAGGATCTTTCGGGTGGTGCAACCAATGCCATATACATTGCCTGTGCCGAGAACAATATAGATGTTACAGGGGGTACAATTATACTTAATAATACTACCGGAACCAATGCCGATGCAACCATTTCAACCACAGCACCCTTTCATAACTTTATACTTCGTGAGAATAGAACCAGCAACGTTCTATTGCAAACAGGCCTGACTGTCAACAATGATTTGATTATTGAAAAACGTGACTTTAATGCAGCAGGTTTTAATCTTTCCATAGGAAGCGACCTCAATATCTCAAGCGGCGCAACTTATACAACAGGTTCCAATACAACTACGTTTACCGGTGCAAAACAATCAAATCTGTATCTGCCCGCGTTGCAAACATTTAACAACTTAACCATTGCAAAAACTGTTGAAGACAAAGATCTTGTTATTGCATCCGGACTTAGCATAGCTTTACAGGTAAATGGTGCATTTCGGTTAGAAAACGGTATTTTAGATTATAACACCTACACCGTTGAATTAAAAGGCAGTATATATTTAGCCGATACCATCGGTAAATCAACATCAACGGGTAAAATAACCATTAATGGAGCCAGTGCCCAGACCATCACTTCAGAAAACGGCTGCATCCAATCTATTGATATTGACAATACCAATGGTATAAACCTTATTGGCGGTTTAGGTATCACCGGTACGTTAACTTTAACAAATGGTATTTTTAACATATCTACCTATAAATTATCAATGGTAGGAGCCAATGCGGCATTTGGAGGCACTTTCGATATTACCAGAATGATTCAGACAGCAGGTAACGCTTCCGATGGCGGTATTGAAATGTATGTTGATGCCAATGAAACACTTACCTTTCCGTTGGGTACCAATGCCAACGCCACGACAAGGTACACCCCAGCTGTAGTTACTCTTTCGGATTTAGTTGATAATGGATATATTCAAATCCGCCCTTCGGATAACGCTTTGGCAACAACCAATAGTACAGGAGGTAACCTACTTTCATACTATTGGAAGGTGAATCATACAGGTTTTGAATCTATCCCAACAGTTCAAATGGTATTTAATTATGCTGAAAGTGATGTTGTTGTCTCAGATGCTGATTATGTGGCAGGATATGTGCTGGATGCCAGCCCTTATACAAGGAGTTATGAAGACTTTAGTATCCCTGAAGATGAGAGAATTGATGCAGGCTCTAATACGATAACATTTAATGGGCAAACCGATGCCGGTTTTACCCTTGAAAATGCAAATTTTACGGCTGGGGTAAATACCAGATTCAACGGAACAGTTGATACTTATTACTCATACTATGATTCTGAAGGAGCTACAGGAAATGGTTGGTACACAAATTGGAACTCAGCCGCAACATGGGATAAAGGCTCAAAAGGATCGGGTGTACACGAGGTCCCAGGTGAAGGAAGTATTGTGTATATAATGGATAGAGCTAGGGTATGGGGGAATGTAATCCCGAATAAGCCTGCCGAAGTTATCTTTGTTTACAATTTGGCAGAATATCCTGTACCTGACCAGGAAAATGTGCCCAGGTTACAATTTAACACGGCAGGCACATTTAATTTGGGAATTGTTAAAGATACCGGGATGATTTCAATAAATACTACTGCCTTACCTACAGTAAATGCCGATTGGGGTGAGTTTGCCAATATTTTAGACGCCTATATCATGTACTGGGGAGGTGACATTACTTTAAATAACGTAATCCAACCTTGCCCAACCTTAATGCTTGAAAGTGCAACCTTTAATATTGACCAGAATATTGCAATTAATGGGGACCTAATATTAACCGGATCAACTGTTACCCCCTTACAAGATATAAATATTGGTAGGAATTTATATGTTGGGGCTTGGTCAACAGGTATATTTAACTTTCCAGGTACTGGTGCCCCGGTTACAGTAACCGTTGAAGGTAATTTAGACTACACATACATTACATCTAATACACCAAGAAATGTTATTGTTAATAATCCCGGGGTTGTAAGTACATTGGAACATAAATTAATTGTTAAAGGTGACATTATTCATGGGAGCAACAATGCTTATAGTTTAGATTTGTATAATGCCGCAAACCGTCCTGCTGTAATATTAGAGCTTCAGGGGAATAGTAACAATAATTATTACAGAACTTCAACCTCAGTTCCTGATCTATACCGACTTATAATTAATAAAGGTGATAACCAGACAAATAGTTTTTCTTTTGATGATAGCTTTGTTTTGAACGGGCCTACCTCAGGTGTAGGCATTGCCAAAGCTTTGGAATTAGTAAATGGTACTTTAATACTTAACGATGCCGCCATTGACATCAATCTTTCCACAGGTGATGACGATTTTGAAATCCCTTCAACGGCCAACCTAACCCTAACCCAAGGGACAGCAAGGGTTAATGGCGCAAGCACCGGCATTACCCTTGATGGCGGACTTACAATAAACGGGGGTACCTTAAACATGGAAAGTGGTACTGAAACTTATAATAACTATATACAATACGGTTCATCAGGCAATGCCACTATTAACATTTCATCAGGCTCATTATTAGTGGGAAACCAAATACGGAGACTAACAACCAGTTCAGCCGGTGTATTGAATTACAATCAATCAGGCGGTACGGTAACTATTGGAGTGAATACAGGCGACGCCGGTTATGTGGCTAACCGCGGTATGCTGGAAATTGTTAATACGGGCAGTAATTTTTCTCTATCGGGTGCAGGTACACTCACATTTGTACGCCAAAATGGTGCAGCTCCTGAGGTTGCTGCCTTATACCTTGATCCTGATAATTATGACATTACGGGTTCAACCATCGTTATAGGTAATGCTAATACTCCGGCAAGTCAAAATCTGTTTAATATTAATTCAAGTGTGGCCTTAAACAACTTAAGCATTAACCCCGATGCTGTTGCCGGCCTGCAAGCAAATCTGGCAACCCAACCGCTTACCATTGCGGGTAATTTAACTATAAATACCAATGGGACCTTAGATGGAAAAGGATTAAATTTAACGTTGCAAGGTAATTTAATTAACAACGGCACTTACACCGCAAGCAACAATACCCTTATTTTCAGTTCTAATGCGGCACAAGGTATTTCGGGTGCCGGGACTGAAGATATTTATCGGTTTACCAAAACGGGCTCAGGAACATTGACACTGAGTAAAAATATTACAGTAAACGATTTATTAGATGTTGACCAAGGCACTATAAACACAGCCACATATGCTTTAAATACTACAGGAAATGTAACTCTTGACGCTAGTATTACCAGCACTTCGGGCAACGGATTGGTATTTGGAGGTACAGCCCTTCAAAATTTAGCAAGAAACGGTGTGGGACAAAGCTCCATGGGCATTGTAACGGTAAACAATAGTAACGGTGTAAAAGTTTCAAATACGGGCCATAGTTTTATCATCTCAAATAAATTGCGTTTGCAGAGCGGTGTATTTAATATTGGTGGCAGTTTATTAGAATTTGGGACAACAGCAACCATTGAAGCGGTTTCTCCATTTTCAATCACCAATATGATACAAACCAACAGCTCATTTCAAGACAATGGTGTGAAAAAGAATTTTCCGGCAAACCATACTACCGATTTTATTTTCCCGGTGGGGCAGCTGTTATATACCCCGGTAACCATTGACCTATCTTCTTCCGGGCATACCATTGGCACAACAGCAGGCAACCTCACCGTAAGGCCTGCTAATGAATTCCATCCTACAATTAACGATCCTACCGATTTTTTCGATCCGTTGTTTGACATAGATAATGTTTTGCAGTATTATTGGATTTTAAGAGCTGACAATATTACGGGTTTTGTTTCCGACGTAACCATGGTTTATGACGATAGTGATGTATTGTCAAGCGATCCTTCAACTGATGAAACCGATTATATTTCTGCCCGGATTCTAACGAACAATAACCCTACGGAAGCGGTAAGCAAATATTCAACTGCTGAAGTTGATGAAACCACAAATACAATTACATTCACATTTAATGGTGATAATAGTGATGGCATAACCGGCGATTATTTTGCCGGCAATGCAAATGCCATACCCGACAATGTTGTAACATACACAACAACGGGTACCGGAGGTTATGTAAATGCATCATCAACCTACATCGGCGGATTACCCACCGACGGCGTGGCACCTACCGGTGCTGTATTAATTGTTTCATCTGGCGATGAGGTAAATTTTAATGTAGATGATGTAAAATTATACAAAACCGAAATTCAGGCTGGTGGTACACTTACCATAAACGAAACGCAAGGTCACCGTTTAGGGACAGTTACCGGAACAGGAAACATTAAAATAGTCAGCAGTACAGCAAGCATAGCATTTCCTGCTGGCGATTATATCGACTTTTTTGACTGCACAGGCGGTGGTATTGATTATGCCGGAACCGGAAGTTATACCGTAATGTCAGGTTTTCCATCGGTACGTAACTTAACCATAAGTGGCTCAGGAACAAAAGAATTAGCCAATAACGATATAGTAGTTTGTGAAGACTTTACAATTAACGGACCTACCTTTGATAACCCATCAGATAATGACATAACAGTAAACCGTGATATGTTTATCTCAAGCGGTGTATTTAATAGTGGTGCCTCAAATATTATTGAGGTTGCAGGAACGGTTACTGTTAATGGGGGTACCTACAACGGAGAAACCAGTGGCAGTGATACTTTTGGGGCATTAACTGTTAGTTCGGGTACTTTTAATCTGGGCTCAGGTGGAAGCGTCTCGATAGAAGGTGATATAACCTTTAGTGGTGGAACATTCAATGGAGGAACAGGTGCTGCAAAAATAGTATTGGATGGTTCATCGAATCAAAATATAACAGGAACATTTACCGGTGCCTCAAAAATAAGGAACCTTGAAATTAACAATACCAGTGGGGCAACAATGCTAGGCAGTGTTACGGTAGATAATTCATTAACGTTAACAAACGGTTTAATTACTACTGGTTCAAATACACTTCTTCTTAATTCGGGTGCAACAATTACTCCAGCAAACGGCACATCAACAAAATATGTAAATGGGAAGCTATCTAAGGTTTTGGCCAATGTTGGCGATGATTTTGTTTTTCCGGTCGGAAAATCAGGTAAATGGGGTTATGCCGGAGTTTATAATGTAACTACAGGCGGTTTAACCTGGGATGTAGAGTATTTTGCCACCGGAGCTACAAATGAAGCCCTGGTAAACAATTTTACTCCAACGAATACTTCAATAACAGGTGTAACGCAGAGTGAATATTGGAAAATATCTGATAGTGGTTCATCACAAGCAAATATTGCATTAAGTTGGAATAGCGAAAGTAATGTGTCGGCCATTCAATCGGAGAGAGAAAAATTGGAAGTGATGGTTTGGAATGATGGCATTTCTACATGGGACAACAAAGGCGGAGGCAGTTTCAGTTCAGGCCATACCCAGATAGAAGGTTCATTTTTATCAACTTCACTTATTCAATTCTCCGAAAATATAATAACATTGGGGTCAAGTGATATTAATAACCCTCTCCCTGTAGAATTGCTTTACTTTACAGGGAAAGCCAATACTGAAGATGTGGTACTATTATGGGCTACTGCTTCCGAAAAAAACAACGATTATTTTGAAGTACAGCGGAGTACAGATGCCGAAGAATTTGAGACTATTGGTAAGGTTTTTGGAAATGGCAACAGCCTGATTCAAAACGATTATAATTTTGTAGATGAAAATCCTCAGCCTGGTACCAGTTATTATCGGTTAAAACAGGTTGACTATAATGGTGCTTCTGAAATTCATAAAACAGTTGCAGTTTATTATGAGCGTGGGTATGGGAACTCATTGAATAAAGATATTTCAATCTACCCCAACCCTTATAATTCAGGTAATTTAATTCTCGATCTTCAGGAATTGGAGCCAAATACATCTATATTGGTTTCAGTTATTAATATGAACGAAAAAGTAATTGTAACGGCACCTTTACTTATCCCCGAAAGCCGGGAGGTTAACCTGGTACCAAAGATGATTGACAATTTAAGCCCCGGAATTTATGTGGTAACTGTTCGGACCCCAAAGGGTATATTAACTAAAAAAGTTATTGTAAACTGAAATTTATAAATGCGATTCAATGTCGTTTAATTAAGAAAAATACCTGCAGATAAATCTGCTTCCCGATGTGTGGTACCCAATTTATCGAAAGGTGAGAGAGAATCGCCCAATTTGGGTGTTATTCAGGTTGCTACTATAAATGAAAGGTCAACATCAAAACTGATTGCCAAATAGAATAAATTAACTGCCCGCGAAGTAAAGCAGGAATTGAGTGACTTTAATTCCTGCTTTTTTAATTGTTACCTCCAGGGTTATTTATTACATTCAGGTGCTATAATTGTATAAAATGGATCATCCAAGCTGGATTTTTTCAAAAACCTCCTATATGCGGGGAAGGCAATGCCTCAAAATGCTCTATTTGTTTCATCACAAAAGGGAGCTTATACCCACCTTGCCTAAAAAACAAGATGCGGTACTAAAAAAAGGGTTTGGTTTTGAAAAACAGGTACAAAAGAATTTATTTCCCAAAGGTTTCAATATGCGTTCACTGTTGGGTAATGCCTATTCCGAATATCACCCGCACACACAAAGAATTCTCGCTGCTGAAAAACAGGTGACTCTTTTCGAAGCCGGAATCATCAGCCAGCAGGTGTTGGTGCTGGTTGATGTGTTACGTCAAAATGAGGATGGAACTTTAGATATTTTTGAAATTAAGAATAGTTTCCATCTGAAAAGTAATTTTCTTTGGGATGCCGGCCTCCAGTATTTTGTCTGCAAATCCTACTTAGGACCAAAACTGAATGGATTCAACCTGGTATTAAAAGGGCATAACCAACCATTTAAAGTCATAGACATTACCCCTCAATTGGAAAAACGACTAGCTGAGGTACAACAGGATCTTGAATTACTTGCATCAGTGATTAAGGAGGACAAGGAACCGGATGTAGCCATGGGCAAACATTGTTCGGTTCCTTATTCATGTGGTTTTATAGGGTATTGTAAGGGATTGAAAACAAAAAAATAATACTCAATCCAAGTTTAAAAAGACAGCGTCTTGACCCTTTGCCGTGATATTTAAAGATTACTGTATTTCCACAAGTTGCCATTGATTTTCAACGAGTTACCAGTTGATTTGCGGATTTCAAGGATAAAATAAATTACAAATAGTCAAACCCTCTTAGTGCTAACTTGTAGTTTTTGGCATTTTTAAAAAGTTTGATAGAAAGATGAAAACAACCAAAAAAGTAAGTGTTTGGTCAAATCTTATCATCTCAGAAGGCAAAAACTGCATAATTGTTTAGTAGTTATTTCTACACTAATAACTATTTGTCCACCCAAAAAAACTATCAGTACACTAAGTTCAGAATCCTTAAAATTAATTTTATATCGCTTTAAAAAACAACTTTAACACTATGCTAAAATCAGATTCAAAAGAATGGAAACCGTTCCATGGCAATCATGGGTTTCATTTTCAAAGAACCTCATTTTATCTATTAATAATATGTGTGCATCAAATTCAAAATTAAAGAAGCATGAATCAGATAAATATAACACCTGGATTAATTACCGGCCGTGCCAATTATTTATGGCCGAACAAATGTCCACCCTTTTACTGAAATGATTCCCAAAAGGGCCATCCGCAATTAAATTCTATTGAATTGGCTTTTTTGAATGGAAGTATTGAACCACCACAAATGGTTATTAAAATAAGTGTTTAATGACTACCTGAAATCTCAGAAAATAGAAACAGAAAAAAACTTATAAAACTTTAAAACAAAAAAAAGGAATACCTAAAACAAAATCACAGGAATGTTTTTATAACAAGTTACTGGAAATATTAAAACAAATGAACTCTATCAAATTTAAATTTATGAAAACAACTAGACTATTGAGGTGCACTTTGGGTGCAGCATTTTTAGCAGCAATTAGCTTAGTTGGGTGTGAGTCGTTGGATATTTATTCCATTGATGCACCCTCTGACCTACAGAGTAAAATCGACTCTATTGCCGCTGCCAAAGCAAATCAGAACACTGGCGACACTACTTACCTTACCATCGCAACATCGATTGTAGGAGCCGAAGATAACAGTGCCGCTTGGTGGACTTCATTTTCTGATTATTTCACCATTCCAACCAATAAATTAATGCATTTGGAATTTGTAAATCACGGAAGTGGTGCAAATAACTGGAATAACTGGAACCTTTGCCTTGCAACAGCAGAGCGTGATGCCGAAGGCTATTCAGAATACTTTGTATTACGTTCTGATGCTTTTGGTTGGGGTAATGGTGATTACGATGGTGCTATGATTACCCAAAACTATCCCGATACCGATGGCGATGGCGATATTTGGAACGATTTCCGTACTACCATGCAGGGAGCTTATGTAACACTCGAAGTTGACCATTCAGCAACGGGTAATGCATTTGTAACAGCCACTGCAGTTGGCACTAACGGTACAACACTTGTTGAAACCTATCAACAGCCGGTTTCAGCCACTGATGATATCCTTGCTTTTTTAATTTGCGATGGCAGTTATTTCGAAATGAAAAAGGCTTACCTCATCCCTTCAAAAGTAACGGTTGTTGAAGATGTGAATCCGGTATCAATTACAGTTGCAGGCACCCCTGCATTTGTTGAATTGGGTGACGAAAACTTCTGGGGCGATGCAACAGCAACTGTCACTTTCGCCGATGGTTCATCGGAACAGGTGGATTCAACAGATTTATCGTTCACAGTAATTCCCGAAATGACAACTCTGGGTTCCAAAACCGTTGCCGTAGCTTACAGTAAAACAAAACAAGGAGCCTACTGTCAGGCTGTATCAACCATTTACACACTCGAAGTAACCAACCCTGTTAACAGCCTTGAGGTTACTACTCCACCAATTATTACAACCTATTATTTCTTTAATAGCGACTCAATTATATTCAACACCACAGGAATTGTAGTAACTGCAACTTACTCCGATGGTTCAACCGCTGTAATGGATAAAGAATCCCTTGAATTTGGAAAGATTCCTGCAGTTGAAGGTTCACAATCTGTAGTAATCTCCTATGTAGGTGCTACAAAAACCGTAACAACAACCTGCCCGTTAACTCTAATAAAAGGTATTGCCCAGGTAGGAAATACGGACTTCTCATCGGCATGGTGGACCGCATTTTCAGATGAATATTCGGTGGCATCGGGTACCAGTGTAACCATTACCATGTATTGTTACTCCGATAACTTAGCCAACTGGCACAGCCCATGTACCATCCTCCGCAAAGCTGATTTAACCGAAAATGCGGTAGTCCGCATGGATAACTTTGGTTGGGGTTCTGGATATGGAACTGCTACGCTAACCAGCGACTGGAATTGGGATACGTTCACTTCAAACATAAGTGGTTCAAAGGTAGAAATTACTGTTACAAACAATGGCGACAATACGGCTGATATACTTTATAATGTTACTTACGCCAACGGCGAAACGCATTTCCAGAAGTATGCAGGAATCACTGTTGATAGTGCTGATTTGAACTGTGCGCTTGTAACCGAGGTTTCATATCTCGTAATTGTTGAATAATCATTAAGATAAAAATATGTAAACTATGAAATATTTATATTTAATTCTGTTGGGATTGCTGGCGCTCGCATCGGCAACATACGCACAAACAGGCAACATAACAGTAAATGGTAAAATCGTTGACAATAATGGAGAACCGCTTCCAGGCGCAAGCGTAATAGAAAAAGGTACAACCAATGGTACCATTGCCAACTTTGATGGAAACTTCACTCTTTCTGTTCATTCAGATGCTTCACTGGTAGTCTCTTTTATAGGATTCAAAACAATTGAAGTAACCCTTGGAGGAAAAACCGAACTCGGTAGCATCACTTTGGATTCGGATATAATGGAACTCGACCAGGTAGTAGTAATAGGTTATGGTACACAACGCAAGGTTGACCTCACAGGTTCAGTGGCCGTTGTCAATACCGAGGAGATGAAAAAAGTATCGCACTCGAACATATCAACTATGCTCGAAGGACGAGTAGCTGGTATACAAATTACTACCGATGGCCAACCAGGAGCCGACCCAACCGTCCGTATCCGTGGTATAGGTTCGTTTGGCAGTACATCACCATTGTATGTTATTGATGGTGTACCTATGGGAACAACCATCCGCGATTTTTCACCAAATGATATTGAATCGCTACAAGTACTTAAAGATGCATCAGCAGCCGCTATTTATGGTTCACGTGCTGCAAACGGTGTGGTTATCATTACCACAAAACAAGGCACGAAAAACAAAGCCATGAAAATTGATTATAGTGGTTATTTTGGTATGGATCAGGTACAAAAGGGGGTATATGATGTAATGGATGCCCAACAGTATGGTAAATATGTGACCATGGCGTATAAAAATTATGAGAATATGGGTGTTCCATCGGGATATAATCCTTTAAGCCCAAATTATTTGTATAATGCCGATGGTACAGCCAAAGTGAATACTGATTGGTTTAAGGAGGCGTTCAAAACGGGTATCCGCCAGAATCATAATATAAACATGTCGGGTGGTGGGGCTAACAATACATACAATATTGGCCTCGATTACTTTAGCCAGCAAGGGACGATGGAGGGTGCCGGTCCTAATTTTGACCGTTACACAGCCCGTATTAACAATACAATGGATGTTAAATTTGTAAAATTCAAAACCAATATTGTTTATAGCCATAGCAGTCAGGATAATATGGCACTTAGTAATGCCAATGAGTACGTACAGGGTTTATATGGATCACAATACCCGGTTATGGCTTCAGTGCTTCTTTTACCTCCCACTATTAAAGCATACGATGAATCAACCTGGGTACTTGACGATAAAATATCGGCAGCATCAGAATACACGTATGATTCTTATGGTTTTGGTACCTATTACGATGATATTCATGGTGACTTGCGTGTAACCAACGTGTTACTTACTAATAGTTTAATACAAAGGAATACAACGGTTGACCGCATTGTTTCTACAGGTTCGGCAATTGTTGACCTTTTTGATATGGTTGGACAAAAAAACAGTAACCATAAGTTGGATTACAACCTAAATTTATCGTACAGTAAAACCATTTGTAAAGATTTTACCTTTATCCCTTCATTTATTCAAAGTACTACCAATTACCTGCCAAAGAGCAATGAAATATTGACTGAAGGATATCGTAATTATAGTGATGCCCTTATTGAAAACTTTGTTACTTACGAAGGAAAATTCGGACGTAACCATATTAATGCTGTAGTTGGTCAAACATTTCAGCATGAGCTTTTTCATACTTTAACCGCTGATGGTGTAACCTTGGCTGAGCCTTATTATCTTCAAGTTGGCAATACTGAGGAAACATCGGGTGCCAGTGAAGAAAGCGAACACATTATGGCTTCGTATATAGGTCGGTTTAATTACAATTTCGATGAAAAATACCTTATTTCATTAACAGCTCGTCGTGATGGATCAAGCCGCCTTTCCTCAGATGACCGTTGGGATTGGTTTCCATCAATTTCAGCAGGTTGGCGTATTGAGAGGGAGAGTTTTTTTCCAGAAGTTGCCAAATCAATGATAAACCTGTTGAAAGTTCGTGGTAGTTATGGTGAACTGGGTAGTATCGAGAATCTTACCAATTATGGATATATGGATGTTATGTCGAGAGGAAACTATACCTATAGCTTTGGAAATAATAAAGTTACCGGTTCGGCTGTGTCTAATTATGTAAACACTTCAATTCGTTGGGAAAAGAAAAAATCGTTGGATCTAGGTTTTGATTTAGCCATGTTCAGCAATCAATTCGAATTTACTTTCGACTATTTTAAATCGACCTCAGAAGATGTTCATTATGGAGTAAAGGTACCTGCCAATGCAGGTGTTACCAACACTGATGTGAAAATGAATGCATCTACTATTGAAAACTCGGGATTAGAGTTTTTAATTGGCTATCACAATCATAAAAATCCAGTAAAGTTCGATGTTACAGCAAATTTATCGACTCTAAAAAATAAAGTAATTGAATTGGATGTTTTGAACAAACCACAAACCGATGGCTACTGTCGAACCGAAATAGGCAGTGAAGTGGGTCAGTTTTATGGCATGGTCTCTGAAGGCATTTTCCGCTCGCAATCTGAAATTGACAACAATGTAAACGATGAGGGTGCATTGGTTACACAGGAAGGTGCAAAAGAGGGTGATATAAGGTACAAAGATGTAAACAACGATGGCCAGATTACCCTTGAGGGTGACCGGACAATTTTGGGCAGTGGGTTAGCTAAAATACATTATGGATTGAATTTACGTGCTGAATGGAGAGGTTTTGACCTTAGTATTTCAACTTATGGAGCTGCAAAATTTAAAGCCGTTGATTTTGTGGATCTTACATTGCATAGTTCCTATCGGACCCTCAATAAAAGTGTCGATTTATTGAATGCATATAATTCAGAAACCGATGCGGCTGTAAATGGTTTACCTGTTAACACAAATACCGATGTACCACGGATAGCATACAATTCAGAATATGCAATAACGAACGATTTGTTTAGCCAGCGTTTTATTCAGAATGCTTCATATTTCAAAATTGCTAATATTGAGTTAGGTTATAACTTTCCCGATAATTGGTTTAAAGGTGCTGTTAGCAGTGTCCGTGTTTACGCATCGGCACAAAATGTGGCTACTTTTACCAAATACAAAGGGTATAATGTTGACTTTGCCGGAGGAACTTACACACCTGGTTATAACTATTGTTCCTATCCAACCCCTCGGACAGTTATGTTTGGTGCACGCTTCTCATTCTAAAAAGTAATTTTAAAAATTGAATATCAATATGAAAAGGATAAATATATTTCTAACAATGCTGGCACTAATTGGAGGCATGACTGCCTGTAATGACCAGCTCGATGTTCAGAACCCGAACTATCAGACAACTTATGAATTTGGCAATACCGAATCAGATTTACAGGAGGCCATTATTGCCTGTTACAACCGTATCCGCCTTGAGGGTACATTTGCCCGCGTGGGTTATACTTTAGATGCCGTTCGGGGCGACGAAGTCTGGAACTCTTCACAACAATGGTATCTGGAATACGACAAACTCAACTCTCCGGGTACTATTGGAATTGGTGACGAGTGGATTTGGCGTGACAACTACCATGTAGTTAACCGCACAAACTTTGTATTATCGAAAGTTGATGAGGTAACTATGTCAGAAGATTCTTACAATCAAATTAAAGGTCAGGCTCTTTTCCTTCGTTCTTTAGCCTATTATGAGCTGGCAACTTATTACCAGACGGTACCATTAATTATTGATTATGCCTCATATTCTGATATTAATACCATGTATGCTTCAAACAACACGCAAGATGAGGTGTTCGACCAAATTGAAGCCGACCTGACCGAAGCCATGCAGATGTTACCATCGCGCGATAAAGGGGGCGAATGGGCTCAAGGTCGGGCTACCAGCGGTTCTGCTGCAGGGTATCTGGCTCGCGCACTTATGTTCAGGCATAAATTTTCCGATGCGAATGAAATATTAAAAGACATTATTGCCGGTGATTATGGTACCTACAAGCTAACCGAAGACTATGGTGATAATTTTAGAGAAGGTTCAGCCTATGAAAATAACTCTGAAAGCCTTTTTGAAGTTCAATTTATGGATTATGGCACCGGTGGCACCGATGAGGAATGGACTCCGGTGAATATTAGTTCCGATGCAACTCAGGGGCATGCGGTTGAAAGTAATTATGCTTCGCAGGATTTGGGTAGTTGGGGTGACCTTGCCGCTTCACCCTGGTTGTATAACCTGTTTAAAAAAGAAACCTGTACCGATGGTCGCCTCGATCCCCGTTTATACTGGACCTTGGCAACCTACGAAAGTGAATACAGTACCTATACCGGATTGAACACAGCAGCATATCCCAATGGCGATCCCCGGAGCAATACTGTTTATCAGCAGGAATTAAATGAACAGGATTGGTTATATAAAATCCGTTCGAATACAGCACAAGGAGGCATTTCAATTGCTAAGTTCACCAATGCACGTGATGAGGTATATAGTTCCATTACTAATGGGTTGCATTGTGGAATTAACCTCCGCCTAATGCGATATAGCGATGTATTATTGCGTGCTGCCGAATGTGAAAATGAAATTAATGGTCCTAATCAAACGGCTATTGACTACATTAATGAAGTACGCAGGCGTGTTGCACTTGAAGATATTCAACTTTCCGACTTCCCAAATGCTGATGCTTTGTTTGAACAGATAGCTAATGTTGAACGCCCAAAAGAATTCGGTTGCGAAAACGGTCGCGGTATTGACCTGCTCCGTTGGGGATTCTTTTATGATGAAGGTCGTCTTAATCAGTTGGTTGAACATGCATATTATTTATTGGCTCCAAAAGAAACATTTATTATTGATGGTAAGGAACAAGATTTAGTGGTAATTAGCACTGATGAACTAACCGCCGAAACGGCCAGTGCTTCATCGTACCAATATTATACAAAAGGACATGAATATTTTCCAATTTTTCAGTCAACTCTTAATTCTAACCCAAACCTTACTGGTAATTCGGCAAATAAGAATGAAGATAATGGCCCTGCTTTCTTGGAAAAATGGACCGTTCGTCCCGTTGTAGAATAGAAATTATTCTCGTAAATTAGATACTTCCTTACCATCATGCTTTTGTATGGTGGTAAGGAAGTTTTTTTAACAAAATAAAAACAGATGAAACAAGTATATTCCCTGATTTTAACCGGTCTCATTATTCTATCAATGGTAAGGTGTAACGACGATGCTATTGAACCCAAGGAAGAAGATAACGATACTATTTCGGGTTTTTCTATTCCAACATACGCCGATGATTATTCGTCAATTTCTTCGTGGACAGACCGTAACAAGTGGAATCTGGCCAACGTTCACGATCCTTCAGTAGCTTATTACAGCGGGTATTATTACATGTACGGTACGGATGCTTCCTACGGGAATGTACATGAAGGCCATGGACATTTTCAGGGTAAACGTTCAACCGATTTGGTCAATTGGGATTGGGTGGGTGGCCCTTTTTATGAAGCCCCTTCCTGGGTAGCCGACTCGCTTAACGCCATCCGTTCGCGCATGGGGCTCGGTGCCATTGCCGAAGACAACATCATATATGGCTACTGGGCACCAGTAGTACGCCGGATCAACGTCGGAGGACAAGATATTTTGCGTATGTACTATAGCATAGTTATTGATAACTACATAAAAACAGGCAAAGCCAACACCTCAGCCAACTTTGATGGAAGCTGGACTGAACGTGCCTTTATCGGCATGTGCGAATCGATCGATCCTGCTGGAGCTATATGGACCGACAAGGGTTTCATTACCTGCTCATCATCGGACCGTGGCACAAACTATAGCCGCTCCAGTTTATCGAATTGGGACGCTTATTTCTACTACAACGCCATCGACCCTACGTATATCGTAACACCCGAGGGGAACCATTACCTGATACATGGCTCGTGGCATAGCGGCTTCGCATTTTTGGAACTCAATGCTACAACAGGTAAACCTGTTAACACACTTGGTGAACCTTATGCAACCAGTGTAGGTGAACTAACTACCCGATATGGCGTGAGAATTGGCACACGCACTGCCTCGTCGAGATGGCAAGGCAGCGAAGCTCCCGAAATAATATACAAAGATGGTTACTACTATTTGTTCATGGCCTACGATGGCCTCGACATACCCTACAACACGCGGGTGGTCCGAAGCGAAAATATCGAGGGACCCTATTACGATATTACCGGGCGCAACTTTACCAACGGGCGTGGCGACTGCTATCCGATTGTAACTCACCCCTATAAATTCAATCTTAGTTACGGATGGGTGGGCATATCGCATTGCTGTATCTTCCAAAAGGAAAATACCAATGAATGGTTTTATATGTCGCAAGGACGATTGCCTGTTAATGTGGGTGGTAACGCTTACTCCAATGCCATTATGATGGGGCACGTCCGTCGGATTGTTTGGTGTCCGGCTTCACTCAGCGAACCTGACAATTTATGGCCCATAGCATTGCCTGAACGATATGCCGGAGTTCCCGATTATGGAACAATAACCCAGGATTCACTCGTTGGAACGTGGGAGCACATAAACCTAGCCTACAATTATGGGCAACAGGATGGTGCAACAACTTTGACTCTAAAAGCCGATGGCACAATGACCGGTGCTTTGACAGGCAGTTGGAGCTACGACGAAACAACAAAGTATTTAACTTTAGGTAATGTAGTGGTTTGCGTTGAACGCGAAGTTGATTGGGAAGCCACACCCCGCCGGGTTACGTTTGTGTATGCCGGGACTGAAAAAAATCTGAATGCTACCTATTGGGGAAAAATGAAAAAATAATTGAAGAAATTGATTTTGAATCGTTTTAACCTGATTATCTATATCAACTAATTATTATAAAGAAATAAGCAAAAAAACCAGCCTGAATAAGCTGGTTTTTTTGTTTCACCTAAATCTCAATGGTTGCATGCAACAATTACAACTTTATTTATGAATCAGAATTTAAATAATGGTTTTCCGTTTGTATCGAATGTTACGACCATAACCCTTGCATGGCGGTTGGGATCGTACAACGGGTCCTTAATTATTTCGTCAAGCGGACGGGTATCGCTTTTGGGAACAACACCCGGATCGCCAACGGCATTTTCATAATCGCGGGCATGATACATACAAAGTGTTGTTACTCCATCTTCGGCTACGGTAAAGCAATTATGGCCCGGTCCAAATATTCCTTTTTCGTAGTCGGTAGCCAACACCGGGTATCGCGATTTTTTCCACGAATTGCGATCGAGTAAATCGGCATTTTCATCAGCTTCCATCATACCCATACAATAGCAGGCTCCTGTAGCACTTGCTGAAAAAGTGATGTAAATTTTACCTTTGTTTTTTAGTACTGCCGGCCCTTCGTTCACCCAAAAACCAACCCGTTCCCAATCGTAATCGGGAGTTGTAAGCATAAATTGAGGCGTTTTTAACTTAATGGGCGATTCCATTTCAGCTAAATATAAATTTGAAGCAGCAAACTGCCCGCCAGTTTTCTCGGCCCAGCAAAAATAACGCTTTCCCATATGTTCAAAAATGGTGGCATCCAACGAAAAATCGATAAATGTTTTAAAATCATTATCGGCTGCCTGCATCTGGCCTAATTCAATCCATCCATCGGTTAACGGATTTTGGCCTTTACATTCCAGTACATATGGCCTCAGTTTCCAAATATCTTCCTCTTCGCTGCCAGCAAAATAAATGTACCATTTGCCATCGAGGTAATGTATTTCGGGTGCCCAGATATGGCGGCTCATTGGCCCGGTTTCATGCTTTTGCCATATAACTACTGTTTCAGCATCCCTTAAACCATCCAGGGTTTTTGATTTCCGAAGTTCGATACAATCGTATTTGGGAACGGAACCTGTAAAATAGTAATAGCCATCGGAATGCCTGTAAACAAAAGGATCGGCCCGTTGCTCAACGATGGGTTTATTACTTCTATATGTATCCATGGTTGATTAAATATTAAGTTTTGCTTTTATGCCTTCATAAAAGGTATCGGTTATTTTGTAACGCATAATCAATAAACCGTTAATAAGGTGAAAAATAGCCGGTATCAGGGTAAGCATCAAAGTAAGCCCTAACAACGAAGAGGTGCTCTGAATGGCATCGGGAACATATCCAAAAGCATCGAGTAAAAGACCTACTAAAGCCCCTGCTATTCCCATTCCGGCTTTCTGAGCAAATGAAATACCGCCAAATGCTAAACCCGAAACGCGTTTGCCGGTTTCAGCATGGCCATAATCAACGGCTTCGGCAATAGCCGACCAGAAAACCGGGGCATGAATATCAACCACAAACATGAGGATAAAGTAAAAAGGAAATGCCAGCATTAGATTTTCCGGACGAACAAGTGCAAACATCAGAACACTAATTACAACTACAATTAATTGCGACATCCAAAACAGTTTTATTTTATCGAAACGTTTGGTAATAAAAGTGGAGGCAGGCATGGCCAGGATGGATGCAATTACACCAACAGCTAAAAACGAGCCCTGTATCTTTTCATCTCCGCCCAGGAAATATTTGGCATAAAAAATAGCAACCGACGTTCGAATTACATAACCCACGGTACCTGAAAGGCATGAGCCCCACAAAATCAGCCACTGACTGTTTTTAAAAAGCAGTTTGAACTGTTCCGAAATGGGTTTTCTGTCAATATCATGCTCAATCCGTTCGGTAGTGGAAAAAAAGCAGAAGATAAAAAGCAGGGTTCCCATCAAAGCCATAATTCCCATCGAAATCTGGTATCCCCGGGCAATATCGTCGTCACCCAATGCCTTCGCCATAATCGGAACCACACTCGAAACAAGTAAGGCTGCCACTTTAGCAAAAAACAAGCGGTAACCGTTTGCTGACAGTTTTTCTTTTGGATCGCTGGTTAAAACACTGATAAACGAAATGTAAGGAATAGTTACCATGGTAAACATCAGGTTTACCAGAATATAGGTACTGTATGCATAAATAAGTTTATTGGCATAGGTAAAATCGGGAGTGGTAAAGGTCAGGAACACCGAAATTCCAAAGGGTACCGATAAAAACAAAAAGTAAGGCCGGTACCTTCCGTGTTTGGTTTTAAATTTATCGGTAATTAATCCCATAATTGGGTCGGCAATGGCATCCATAAACCGGACCAGTAAAAATAACAAAGCAATATCTTTGGGTTTGATGCCAAAAACATCGGTATAAAAAAAGGTGATTATTAAGAAAAAGGAAGAAATTACAACGTTTACAGCTGCATCGCCTGAGCCATAACCAATTTTTTCAAATACACTTAATTTTTGATTTTGCTGTTTCATAAATATCTGATAAGTAGTTTACAGTTTTAAACTATCCTGCAGCTGATACTGTTTGCAGCTGAACGATACCTTAAAACTATTTTTGAATATATTCTTTTATTTGAGGCCAACCCGCCTGATCCCATTCTAACTGATGTACCAAAAGTTTTGGTTTCCCTTTATCGTGGACATCATACCCATGGCTAAACATATAGTAATTTTCACCGAAGTTATAAACTGAATTATGGCCAATGGCATAAAAATCATCGTTCCCGCCTATCAGCAGGGTACCACCTCCTTCGAGCAACGACATTCCTTCATGGTCATAATACGGGCCTGTAACGCATTCTGAACGTCCAACCCTTACGTTGTAGGTGCTGTTGGAACCCCGGCAACACAAATCGAACGAAACAAAAAGGTAATAATAGTTACCTTTTTTGATAATAAAAGGGCCTTCAATAGCATCGTTTCGGTTGGCAGAATCGGCTAAATTGGTATTATTTGTTCGCGAAGCAATGGAAATGAGTTCCTGCGGCTGAGCCACCGATAACAAATCGTCGTTCAGTTTAACCATTTTAATTCCGCTCCAAAATGAACCAAAAGCCATCCAGGGAACCTGATTTTCATCAATAATGATGTTCGGATCAATGGCATTCCAACTATCGCGCCCGGGTTTCGACTGAATAACCATGCGGTGGTTCTCCCACTTGTAATCTTTGGCGTTTTTATCGAGGGTTTTGTTGGTAGCAACACCTATAAACGAAAGGTTACTTCCAAACGATGAAATTGAATAGTACAAATAGTAGATACCGTTTCGAAAAATAATGTCGGGAGCCCAAATATGTCCGTTAAATTTGGGAACCTCTTTTTTAAACCATTCGGGTAGGGAATCAAAAAGCGGCTTTTCGGACTTTGTCCAGTTTATCAGATTATTTGAAACAGCCGATTCAATTCCCGGTCCGGTAGCAAAAATATAGTACAAACCATCGGTTTCAATGACCACCGGATCGTGAATAACAATCAGATTTTTTTGTGCATTACAACCCCAAATACATGTAAAAAATAATACGATATAACTCAATTTTATTGTACTCATTCGTGTGTTTTTTTAGAGATTCATGGTTTCTTACCCATTAAATCGTGTCAATATTTTTATGAAAAACTCAGTATGCTTTTTATTTTGTTAATTCATTTTTATAGCCAATAACCCACCAAATTTGAATTACAGTTGCTACGTTCAAAATTACAACCCCAATTAAATAAGGGAGTGGACATTTGTTTCAACCTTGAGGACGATTGTCTATATTGAAAAATAACCCTGAAATTGAATATATAAGTACCATCCTACAAATACCTGGGATTCCTATGGTTTAATAAAAACTGTAGTTCCGCAAGTCACAATGCGACTTATTAATAACGTGAAACATCTGGTTTAAAAAGTTTTTATGTGTAAAATCGAACTAAAAAAAACCATGTTACCGCATCAAACGGATTCCATAAATTCCACCGGCAATACTATTGGTTGCAGGCACAAATTTTATTTCGACAGGCTTTCCGCCACTTTTGCCGATAATTTCAGACGAAACAGGATAATCCACATCCACAAATGTATCGCCATAATTTCCGGTAAGTTCAACCTGAGCCACTGGAATTTTATTCACCAGTATCGAGAACTTCCGGTTAGTATCGCCTCCGTAATAGGTAATTCGGAGTAAGCAATTTTCAGTTCCCGGATTTTTAAAGCGGTAGCTAAAATAACCCAATGCATGGCGCCAATGCCGGTTTTTAAAAACACCCGTTTCCGATGATTCAAATGCTATAAAATGATCCTCTTCGGGCTGTTGCTCGCCCGGCCAAACCAAATCAATGGTGCGGCGGTTCAATTCAACCAACTCCTTTTCTTTTCGGGCAAGTTCGCTTTGCTTTTCGAGGTAACTGTTTTGGGTGTAAACCGGCCAATACACTGTATATCGGGCTTCGTGGATGGTAAAAAAGGGTTGCAGTAGTTGAGTTCCACCAGCCACATTTTTAAGGTTAACTAATGTAAAATGTAAAGGCAACGAATCAACGGGTTGAATTAATTTGGACACATCTTCGCCATTTTCAACAATTAGTATCGGAGCCTTGTCCATAGGATAAGCGGGTCCATTGGCAACATGTCCCATCCGGCTGGTATCGGCCCAAAGCCCATTCAAATGTGTTGTATCGGTAATGGCACCAAGAACAATTGGCCCATGCAAAAACGAAACCCAATGTGAACTGTCGGGTAAAAATTCGGTGTAGGTTTTCATGGAAAAATTCATCGAAACTTTGTCGCCGGTGTTCCATTTTCGGTTTAAGTGGATAAAACCATCAGAAATTTCTACCTCTTTTTCCGGTTCACCATTTACCTTTATCTCAAGTTGATCGGCATACATCCATTGAGCCATGCGTATATTTAGCGTAAATGACTGAGGCTTATGGGTATTTACCGTAAACTGGACTACAGGTTGATAGGGAAATTTCGTATCCTGAACCAGTGTCACCTGTTTTTCTTTCCAGTTAACTTCAGATGCAATAAACAGATTGACAAATAATTCATGTTCGTTTTTGGCATAAATCATTTCACCATATTTTCCCGGGTTTTCAATACCGGAACCCACACAACACCAAAAACTGGTTTGAGGCTGCGAATAAACCCGGTAATGGCGGGGACGCATGGGCGTGAAATAGACAAATCCGCCCTTTACCGGATGTTCCGATGACAATATGTGATTAAATAAAGCCCGTTCGTAATAATCGAGGTATTTTTGCTCCCCATGGGCCAGATAAAGCAACTTGGTAAGTTTTAACATGTTGTATGTGTTGCAGGTTTCGGGCCCTTGTTCCGATTCTACCATGCTCGAAAAATCATTTGCCGGATGGAAATGTTCGCGAACGCTGTTACCTCCAATGGAGATTGTCCAATCGTTAATAACTGTATTCCAAAAGAAAACAGCAGCACTATCCCACAATTTATTTTTTGTAGCCTGGGCATAACGCTCAAAACCAATTACTTTTGGAATTTGTGTGTTGGCATGCAGTCCCGTTAATTCATTTTTTTGCTGAATTAACGGTTCCAAAACCGCCCGATGCGAAAATTTCCGGGCCATTTCTAAATATTTGGCTGTTCCGGTAAGTTCGGCAACATTTACAAAAACCTCATTCAACCCGCCATGTTCACTGATTAGCAGGGTTTGAATCTGTTCGTTGTTTAAATTTCTTGTTGTTTCATAAAACCAGTCAGTAAGTTTAATAAGTATCTCAAGGGCATCGACATTTCCGGTGTTTATATACACATCGTACAATCCGGCAAAAAGTTTATGAATGTTGTACAAGGGAACCCAACGGTGGTTTAATGAAAAAGCACCGGCATCAATATTACCTTCAGCTATTTCAATCCAGAATTCACGACCTGAAGGAATACCGCCTACATAACCATTCCCGTTTTTTTCCTGACAGCGTTTCAGCCAGGTAATCATGTATTCTATCCGGTTTAAAAGCTCTGTTTCGCCGGTTGAAGCATACATAAACGCTAACGCGGAAAGATAATGGCCGCCCATATGACCATCGAGACCGGTATTTTCCCAATTGCCATAATTTTCTTTTAAAGGTTTTAAACCGGCATCTTTTAAAAAGGGCGATAGCAAACGATCGGGGTCAAGCGCAAGTAAATAGGCGATGTCGGCTTTCCGAGCCTGTAAAAAAGGTCCATCGTGTAGGTGGACTTCCGATAATTGAAAACTCTGTAACCGATTCGCAGTTTCACCCTTTCGACATCCAAAAATTTGGGTAAGCACAATCGTGATACAAATTAACCCAGCAAAACGCTTCATTTTAATTTCGATGTTTAGTATAAAAATATTTCAGTTAATCTTTTTGATTCCAGTCTTCAGTCTCCGGTTTCCAGTTTCCAGTTTCCAGTCTCCGGTCTCCTGTCTTCAGTCTCCGGTCTTCAGTCTCCGGTCTCCTGTCTTCAGTCTCCGGTCTCTGATAAATTGCTAAATGGTTGAATGGTTAATTTGCTAATCTTCAAATCAGCTAATTTGCTAATCAACGAATGAATCCCAGTCTCCATATTTTACAAAAATAGGCATCAATTCGGGTGAACCGTCCTAAAGATAGGAGGAGAATATCTATAATTGGTGGACAAATCGTTATTTTAAAAACCGAAAGTTGATTTTTTGTAGTAGAACCAGTTACTTTACTATAGATAAACAATCATGGTAAACAACACCACAAATTTTTTGATTTCAGAAACCTCAGTTGGTTCATAAACATGAACCCAAACCTGAAAAATCAAAAGGGATTGCTTAATTTTAAGGTCATTCGAATGAACAAAAAGGAAGGTATGCACAAACATCGGGCTTTTTTAGTGATATGCATTTTATCGTTCATAACCAGTCAGTTATATGGTGAGGTTCAACCGCATTTAAATTATCGTTTTCAATATTTTATGTTTGAAGATGGTTTACCTCAAAATACCATCATCTGCATTACCAAAGACAATTATGGGTTTATGTGGTTTGGCACCAATAATGGTGTGAGCCGTTACGATTCCTACAATTTTGAAACTTTTGAAGCCGATGAATCGAACGAACATGCTCTCCCTGATAACCTGATTAGTGCCATGGCTGCCGGAAACGACCATCGTGTTTGGATTGGCTCCTCAAAAGGTCTGAGTTATTTCGATCATCAGGCGAAACAAATTTCGCGGTTTATAGATACCAATGCTTTTGGTGAACAGATAACCCGGGTAAATTCAATTGTGGCTATGAACAACGAAATTTGGGTTGGCACTGAAAACCATGGAATTTATCAACTTCAATCAAACGGGAAAAGCTATTTTATTGCCCGGCATTATTGCCGCGAAAACAATAATTTACCTGACAATCAGATAAATACTATTTACCAATCCCGAAAGAATACCATTTTTGCCGGGGGACAAAATGGTTATTACATTTTTGATTCACAAAAGGAACTGTTTCTTTTACCCGAAGCTTCACGGAGTTTACCCCCACAAACTATAATAAACGATATTTTTGAAGATACGAACGGGCTGTTTTATTTTTCATGTTCCAGCGGGCTTTTTACCATACCGGCTTCAACCAACCAACTTGTGTTTTACCCGGCCGATATTACCAATCCGTTAACGTTGCAACATGCCATGGTTAATATGGTCCGCCAGGATATTTCCGGCCAAATATTGGTTGCAACTTTAGAAGGCCTCCAAACCTTTCATCCCGAAACAGGTATTTTTCAGTCGTTTCCTGAAGAGGGACCCACCAATTTTGTGCTCAACAATCAATTTGTAAGTTGTGTTTATTGCGATACCGATGGAAATGTTTGGATTGGTACCGAAAAAGGTGGAATCAATAAATTTAATGTTTTTCAGAATCGGTTCAATTTTATTACTCATAATCCAAACAACCCCAATAGTTTGAACGAGAGTACCATAAATTCAGTTTATAAAGAAAAAAATTTACTTTGGATTGGAACCGCCGGCGGTGGTTTAAACCTATACAACACCGCTACCGATAAATTTTATCACTTTACTTACCGTTCGAACAATACCTCTACCATAAGCAGCAGTTATGTTACCTCTATCACCCGTGGCGAGGACCAGATACTTTATGTTGGGACCTGGGGAGGCGGATTAAATGCGCTGAAAACCCAGGGAACACAGGTTAGCATCCACCGGATTACATTGTCGGATCCCGGATACAGGAACGATTTGGTGGATGGGTTTGTGTCTTCGCTCATCAATAATCCCGATGGCTATTTAATGATTGGAACTCAAGGCGGTTTATCAATGCTCGATTACCGTACCCGGAAATTTACTACGCTGATTGCTCCTGTAAATTTTTCGCATACGCTTTCAGAAATTGGTTGCATGCTTTTAGATAAAAAAGGATTTTATTGGATTGGTACCCGAAACGGGTTGTTCCGTTTTCCACAAAATTCTTTACGGGATACCAAAGACGAAGATTTTATCATCAGCCAGTTGGAATTTTACAAACACGAGCCCAATAACGCCTCATCGTTACCCGGCGATTATATAACCACATTAATGGAAGATTCAAACGGAAACGTCTGGTTGGGAACCTATGGCAACGGACTTGCCAAAGCAGTTATAAACAATGCCGGCGAACTTGTTTTTGAAACCTTTTCCACGTTAAACGGTTTATCAAACAATGTGGTTTACGGCATTCTCAACGATGAACACAACCGGCTTTGGATTAGCACCGATTATGGCCTTTCGATGTTAAATACCACAAATAATTCATTCCGGCATTTTTATAAACAAGATGGTTTGCTTAACAACCAGTTTTACTGGTCGGCATCTTATAAAAGTCCAGATGGGGTATTGTATTTTGGAGGAATCGAAGGTTTGAATTTTTTCGATCCGGAAGATTTTTATGAATACAATTACTACCCCACTCCAAAAATTACCAAATTCCGTATTTATAATAACGAAGTTAATCCAGGCGAAAAATATCATAACAATATTGTAATTAAAAAACCTATTTACGATGTTGATACGATTTTCCTTTCCTATAAAGACAACAATATTTCATTCGATTTTTCATCCTTTGATTATTACCTGCCTGAAAAATCGAAATATGCTTACATGATGACAGGGGTCGAAAAAGAGTGGGTTACGGTACCTGCCCAACGGCGATTTGCCAGTTATAACAATCTGGAGGGAGGTACCTACACTTTTTTATTAAAAGCCTCAAATTGTGATGGGGTTTGGAACGAGAGCCCTACAGAAATAACTATTATAGTTAAACCTCCTTTTTGGAAAACGACCTGGTTCCGAATCGTTTCATTTTCATTTGTGACATTACTTTCCTATCTGTTTATTATGTTCCAAATGCGACGGATTATCGCACAAAAGAAACTTTTAGAAGAAAAAGTACAACACAGGACAAAAAAAATTGAAGACCAAAAGATTATACTTGAAAAGCAAGCTGAAGAGTTAACCGAGAAAAATAAACAGCTCGAACACCGCCAAAAACAAATTGAACAACAAAAAGAAGAACTTGAAATTAAAAATAATGAAATATCGAAACAACGAGATGAGTTGATTCTTTTAAATGGGAAAGTAAATGAAATAAATCAGTTGCAACTCAGGTTCTTTACAAATATCTCTCACGAGTTTCAAACACCTTTAACCCTGATAATTTCTCCAATCGAACGGTTAATTAAACAACTCAAATCCGATGAGGAAACACTCCATCTTTTATCAATAATAAATAAAAATGCTCATCGCCTGTTGATGCTCATCCGTCAATTGCTTGAAATACGTAAAATTGAAACCGGAAACCAGACGTTACAGGTTGAGCTTACTGAAACACAACCTTTTCTTTACGATATTTTTACTTCGTTTGATGAGTTGGCTCAGAAAAACCAAATTGAATATGTATTCGATTTCCAAGTAACTCAATCAGCTTGGATTGACAAGGAAAAACTTGAAAATGTGCTTTATAATTTATTATCAAATGCCTTTAAATTCACACCCAATGGACATTCCATAAAATTTATTGCCCTTACTGAAAAGACAGATAATTTTGACATGCTCCGAATATCAGTTGCGGATACCGGCGAAGGAATTGCTCCCCATCAGATAGGTAAACTTTTTGATAGGTTTTTGCAGGTTACCGATTCAAAAAAACACCGTAAGGCAGGTACAGGTATTGGGTTATCGTTGGTTAAAAGTCTGGTAGAGATTATGTATGGCGCCATAACCGTAGAAAGCGAACCCGGCCTTGGAAGTACATTTACCGTAAATATCCCTGTGAGCCGGAACGCCTTTGCCGATCATGAAATTGACACCACCGGACAAATTTTTGAGTCAAACATTAAAAGCAAAGTTGCCATGTTGTTCGATAAATTACACGACCCAATTCCTTTGGTTTATGAAAGCCAGGAAGGTTTTATAGAAAAGATTCTGGTTGTGGAAGATAATCCCGAAATGCGTTCATTCATTTGCTCAAGTCTGGCTTTATATTACAAAGTTTTTGAAGCTGAAAATGGCTTAATAGGTTACGATTTGGCTAAAAAGGAATCACCTACTCTTATAATTAGCGATATTATGATGCCGGAACTCGATGGTCTTGGATTATGTAAAAAAATCAAAAATAACCTTTACACAAGTCACATTCCCATCATATTGCTTACGGCAAAAACAGATATTCAGGATCAGATAGAAGGTTTGGAAGAAGGTGCCGATGATTATATAACCAAGCCCTTTAATAGTGAGGTTTTACATGCTAAAATAAAATCGATCATTGATAACCGAAATAAGCTTCGTGCCAAATTCGGTCAATTGGAGGATATTAAACCCGAAGAACTTTCAATGTCGAACCTCGACAATAAATTCTTTACCAAGGTAACTGAGATTGTGGATAAATTTTATACCGACTCTTCGTTCGACGTTGATCAGTTTGCCTCTGAAATGTTCGTGAGCCGCAGCCAGTTATATAGTAAAATGAAAGCCATAACTAACCTGTCGGCTAACGAATACATCAACACTTATCGGTTGAAAAAAAGTATTGAATTACTTACCAAAGGGGACCTGCAAATAAGCGAGGTTGCTTATGCAGTGGGATTTAATGACCCAAAATATTTCAGCCGTATTTTTAAAAAATACTATAAACAATCCCCTTCCGATTTGATTAAAAAACGTTAATAATAAAGGCCACCTCAATTTTATCGGTGGCCTTTCCCTAAACTCAATTTTATCAATTGCTATTACTTGACAGAAAACTTATATAAGCACACATGATTATATGTTTCGCCCGGTTTTAAAACTACCGACGGGAATTCCGGTTTGTTGGGTGAATCGGGGTAATGTTGTGTTTCCAGACAGAACGCGCTTCGGTAAAAATAGGGTTTCCCACTTTTACCGGTCAGGGTTCCATCTATAAAATTGCCTCCATAAAATTGTAATCCCGGCTGATCGGTAATGATATCCATATTTATTTTTGTTACGGGCGAATAAACCGATGCCACCAAAACAGCACCTTCACCTTCACGGTTCAGTACCCAGTTGTGATCGTACCCGTGACCCAAGGCCAGTTGCCCATGGGTGTTACTTACCCGTTCACCAATAGCTATTGGGGTATTAAAGTCGAATGGAGTTCCGGCTACTGGCATCAATTCCCCGGTAGGAATTAATACGCTGTCAACAGGGGTTATGCCATCGGCTTTAATCTGCAACACATGGTCGTTAATTGTTTCAGCCCCTTCACCCGATAGGTTAAAGTAGGAATGGTGCGTCAAATTACAGATAGTTGTTTTGTCGGTGGTGGCTTTGTAGCTGATTTTAAAAGCTTGGTCATCGGTCAGTTCATAGGTCATTTCCACCGATAAATTTCCGGGAAAACCCTCCTCCCCCTCTTTTGACAGATAGGTAAATACAACTTTTGAATTACTAAGCTGATTAGCATCCCAAACCACATCAAAAAAACCCTTTGGTCCGCCATGTAGCTGATTGTTCCCTTCGTTTTTCACCAACTCATAATCCGTACTGTCAAGGGTAAAGGTAGCACCTCCAATCCGGTTACCATAGCGGCCAATAGCTGCTCCAAGGAAATTTTCGGGGTAGTTTACATATTCATTCAATGTTTTGTAGCCCAACACCACATCTACCAGTTGATGGTTGACATCGGGTACGCATAGCGAAACTACCCGGGCACCAAAGTTGGTTACCTTCATGCCAATTCCGTTTTTGCCCTGGAGGGTGTAAAGCGAAACGGGTTTACCATCAATGGTTTGTGTAAAATCAGCTACATTTATCTGCTGAGCCACTTCGGTAAAAACTGAAGGTTTTTGATGGCTGCAACTTAGGGCAAATAACGCACAAGCAGCAATCAGTAATAAATTAAATTTAAATTTTTTCATAATAGTTACATGTTATTTTAATTGAACCAATAAAACCGAATGAGCCGGAATGGTTACGGTAAGTTTACCCTTTTCAGGTTTTGCTACTTTGTATTCACTGAGCGAAACCGCTTCCGGTTTGTCAAAATCGTTGTAATCATTTATGTTTTTTGAGGTAATTATTTGTCCGGTAGCTGTTTTAACCTCTTTCCCATTCACATCAATCTCCAAAATAACATCTTTATTTGCGCTGGCATTACTCAAGGTTATATTTACTACACCCTCTTTTATCGATGCCGATGCGTTGATAGCCGGAATTTTTTCTCCTTTGTATTCATAATCCTCGGTTTTCAGATGCGATGGTATTAGCATGGCATCCTGATGTACGCCGTACATTTTAAAAATGTAATAGGTTGGAGTTAAAACCATTTTATCCCCCTTTGTCAGGATAACCGATTGCAAAACATTTACCATCTGGGCAATGTTGGCCATTTTAACCCGTTCGGCGTGGTTATTAAAAATATTCAGGTTGATGCTGGCAGCCAAAGCATCGCGTATGGTATTTTGCTGATACAAGAATCCGGGATTCGTTCCTTTTTCCACCTGAAACCAGTTTCCCCATTCATCCACAATTAATCCAATTCGGCGCTCCTGATCATATTGATCCATAATAGCTGTATGTTGTTTAATCAAGCCACTCATACGGTGAACATCCTTTAGGTTCGAGAACCACTCATCTTCGGCAAAACCGGTAGCATCGCCTTTATTATCCCAGTTATGGGCAAATGAATAATTGTGGAGCGAAACTCCCTGTACCAGCCAAGGACGGGAGGCCACTTTTTGCATAACCACACGCATCCAGTTATAATCGGCCACATTTGGGCCACCAGCAATTTTATATTTTGCCCCGCCACAATAAGTAGCAAACCGGTTGTACAAATCGGAATAATACTCGGGAGTCATGTTTCCGCCACATCCCCAGTTCTCGTTTCCAATGCCCCAGTATTTGACCTCCCAAGGGTCTTCGCGGCCATTTTCTTTTCGTAACTGGGTCATTGGGCTTTCATTACCCGATGTAACATACTCCACCCACTCCGAAGCCTCTTGAACGGTACCTGAACCTACATTTATATTGATGTAAGGCTCAGCATCAATTAATTCGCAAAAATCCAAAAATTCGTGGGTACCAAAACTGTTATCTTCGGTAACGCCTCCCCAGTGGATATTTACAATGGATGGGCGTTTCTCACGTGAACCAATACCATCCTTCCAGTGATAGGTATCGGCAAAACAACCTCCCGGCCAGCGCAACAAAGGAATCTGCATTTCTTTAAGCGCGTTTATTACATCGGTCCGGAAACCTCGTTCGTTTGGAATATTTGAATTTTCTCCTACAAAGATGCCTCCATAGATGCAATGCCCCAAATGTTCAGCAAAATGGCCATAAATTTCTTTATTGATTTTTGTTTTTGCTTCGTCAACCTGAAGATTCAGTTTGTTTTGGCCTCTTGTATTCAATACAAACATGATAATTATTGAAACTATCAAATAAATGTTTTTCATTGGTATAGAGTTTTAATTATTGAATCTTTAAATTTTTCCCAATTCCAGATATTTTTGATACAGTTCCGCATATTTCCGGGTTTTTTCGACGTTGGGTTGGTAGGTTTTTTCAAAACCTTGTCCCATAGCCTTCTGAGCCGCTCCAACATTGGAGTGTACACCAGCAGCCACAGATGCAAACATGGCCGCACCCAAAGCCACACTTTGTTCGGAACGGGCAATTTTTATAGGCATTCCCATTACATCGGCTAAAGTTTGCATTACGAAGTCCGATTTTTTAGCGACCCCACCAATAGCTACCACACTTTCTACCTTTACCCCGTTTTGAACAAACCGGTCAACAATAGCTTTGGACCCGTAAGCAGTAGCTTCAACCAATGCTCTAAAGATACGGGGTGCCGATGAACCCAGATTCAAACCGGTAATGGTTCCGGTTAAATTCTGGTCGGCATCGGGTGTGCGCCGTCCATTGAGCCAATCGGTGGCAATAATGGTTGATTCCTCCATAGGAATTTTTGCTGCCTCTTCGGCCAGAGCAGGAATAATTTTATCCTCAATCTTTTGAGTCAGTTCTTTATCATCGATAAACTGTAAAGGCCAGGCCAAAAGGTTTTTAAACCAAGCATACACATCGCCAAAGGCTGATTGTCCGGCTTCCAAACCTACCATTCCCGGAATTACTGAACCATCAACCTGTCCGCAGATTCCCGGAATGAGTTTTTTGCCAACCTCTTTTTCGGGTGATACAATAATATCGCAGGTAGAAGTTCCCATGATGCGGACTAAGGTATTGGCTTCAATCTCAGCTCCCACGGCCCCCATGTGGGCATCGAAGGCACTAACACCTACAACCACCTTTTCTGATAATCCCAATTTTTTAGCCCATTCAGGTGTTAGGGAACCAAAGACCTCGTTGCTGGTAAAGGTTTCTTCGAACAGATGGCTGCGCATCCCTTTTAGTTCCGGGCCTAATGCTACCAGAAATCCTTCGGGTGGCAGTCCTTTCCAGTCGGGATGCCACAAGGCTTTATGTCCGGCGGCACATCGGCTGCGTTTGATTTCGTATAAGCGGGTTTTACCAGTTAAAACGGCAGGTAACCAATCACAATATTCTACCCACGAAACTGCCACTTTTTTAACAGCCCCATCTTTACGCAAAACATGCAGCACCTTGGCCCACACCCATTCGGAGGAATAGATGCCCCCTTCGTATTTCGTAAAATCTATGTCCCATTTACGCGCCAGTTCGTTTATTTCATCGGCCTCTTTCACGGCAGTGTGGTCTTTCCATAAAATGAACATGGCATTCGGGTTCTCGGCATATTCGGGCAACATGGCCAAAGGCGTGCCATTGCCATCGGTTAAGGCAGGTGTACTTCCGGTAGTATCAAAAGATATTCCCACCACATTTTGGGCAACGGAAGAATCGCATTTAGCCAATGCTTCGGTAATAGATGCTTCCATCACTTCCAAATAATCTTTTGGGTGCTGGCGGTATTGGTTACGCGCCGGATCGCAATATTTCCCCTCTTTCCACCGGGGATAATATTTAACAGATGTGGCTAATTCATTCCCGTTGCTGGTATCAACTATCAATGCCCGGCACGAATCGGTTCCATAATCAACGCCAATTACATATTTTTTCATTTTAATTCGTTTTTAGTATCAAGTATCAAGATTTGAGACTCGAGCTTATGTGTTTATTTGCAAATGTACTCATGAACTCATGAGCTAATGAATACTACATTACATCAAGGAGCCTTAATTTTTATTTTTGCCCATAATAGGCATCCTTTCCATGTTTCCGTTCATAATGTTTTTTTACTAAGGCCGGATTCATGGTTAAATCGGGATGAATTGTATAGGCAATTTGAGCCATTTTTGCTACCTCTTCGAGTACCACACTGTTATGGACAGCCTCATCGGGGCTTTTGCCCCAGGTGAAGGGACCGTGGTTTTTTACCAGAACCCCCGGAATTTCCAACGGTTTTTTACCAGTAAAAGCTTTAATAATAGCGGTAGCTGTCTCTTTTTCATATTCGCCCATTACCCATTCGGCGGGCATATCATCGGTACAAGGTATAACCGAAGCAAAATAATCGGCATGTGTAGTACCAGTAATTGGAATGGCTTTGCCAGCCTGAGCCCATGCAGTAGCGTAGGTGGAATGCGTGTGTACAATGCCACCAATCTCAGGAAATGCCTTATACAGTTCCAAATGAGTGGGAGTATCCGATGATGGTTTTAAACTTCCTTCAACCTTATTCCCTTTTAAATCAACTACCACCATATCTGTAGCTTTCATGGTTGTATAATCCACCCCACTGGGTTTTATAACCACCAATCCCCGGGAACGGTCAATCCCACTGACATTTCCCCAGGTAAACAAAACCAATCCGTGTTTAACCAAATCGAGATTGGCTTTGAATACTTTTTCTTTTAATGCTTCAAGCATGGTTATTTATTTTTTACCAGAAATATGCATAAAGTGACACAATGATAACTACAATACCAATAGCCCCAATCAGGAATTTTTTATCTGTTTCAAACAGGGTTGGGTTAAACTCATACGATTTGGCATCCTTAGTTTCCGATTTGGCATTGGTGAACATAATGATAGCTAAGAAAGCCAGCATAAATGTCATCATAAAAATGGAATGGAACCCTAAGTAACGCAAACTGCAACCCAATAAGTTGGTTCCCCAAACAATACCAGCCAACAAAGTAATTCCCGATAGGATGGCAAATATCCAACCTGCTGAAGTTAACCGCTTACGGTTTTTGTCCGACAAGTCATCGGCTTTTACCTGATGCTTATCGGTTAAGGTAAGTATCACAGCCATCGAAATGAGTATCATACACACATAACCCATACGGATGATGAATGGCAAATCGGGCACGGCAAATTTCATGGCAATACCCAAAGGCAAAGTGGCAATGGTAGTCCACAAGGCAGCCCTGTTGGTTGCACGTTTCCAAAGGATACCCATTCCAAATACCACAACTACACCAGGATAGATAAATCCGGTATATTCCTGAATGTACTGGAATGCTTGATCCAAGCCTCCCAATAACGGTTTAGCGGCAAACATGGCAATTATCAGAGCAAACAAAGCTGAAATACGGCCCACTTTAACCAGTTGCCGTTCACTGGCTTGTTTATTTATCAGGGGTTTGTAAATATCTAATGTAAAGATGGTTGAGGTGGAATTAAGCATGGATGCCAATGAAGAAACAACGGCAGCTACCAATGCTGCAAAGGCTAATCCACGGATACCAACGGGTGCAAAGTTGCGCAACAACCAAGGATAGGCATCATCGGCACGCTCAATAGTTCCGTTTAATCCAACCAGATTGTGCTGTAAATCGGGATGAGTAAACAGTACATAAGCTGTAATACCCGGAATAATTACAATTATAGGGATAAGGATTTTTAAGTATCCTGCAAAGATTAATCCCCGTTTGGCTTCAGCCAGGTTTTTGGCGGCCAGCCCTTTTTGGATAATGTATTGGTTAAAACCCCAATACCCAATGTTGGTAAGCCACATAGCTCCAAAAATAACAGCCAGTCCGGGAAGATCTTTAAAGATACCTGGACTCACATTTCCATCAATAATCATGTTAAAGTGCAAATCACCCGGTGTTTCTCTAACTTTCTCAAGGACAGTCATAAATCCCTGGAAAGGATTTCCATCGGATACAGCAGCCAGAGCAAAGAATGCAGTAATTAATCCACCGCCCACCAAAAAAACAACCTGAATGACATCGGTCCAGGCAACGGCTTTAAGTCCTCCGTAAATAGAATAGATTCCCGCAAAGATTAACAAACCCGGAACCCCATATTCCATGGGAATCCCAAGAATCTGTTTCATGGCAATGGCACCCAGCCAGGCTACCGATGTAAGGTTTACAAATACATAAACCAACAACCAGAAGAACGAGAAAAAGAAACTTACACCCTGTCCGTAGCGTTCATTGGCCAACTGGGGCATAGTGAATATCTTTTTTTCAATCATTTGGGGCAATAAGAACTTTGCCACCAAAATTAAGGTGATGGCGGCTATCCATTCATAGGCAGCAATCCCAAGCCCGATACGGAATCCCGAACCTGACATTCCGATAAAGTGTTCGGCTGAAATATTGGCTGCAATCAATGAGGCTCCAATGGCCCACCACGAAAGGGTTCCACCGGCAAGGAAATAATCCTTTGAATCTTTTTCGTGACCCTTTTCGCTGCGCGATAACCAGAGCCCCAATCCGACGATGAGGATGGCATAAGCTACAAAAATGGCATAATCAATTGTTGTAAATCCGGCATTCATAAAATGTGCTTTTAAATGGTTTATATTTTATGGTTATAATATATATCGTTATTGCGAAGTTCCTTCTTAAACTCACGGATGTTGGTGTCCTTGTCAATAATAACAAACTCTAAACCGACCATTTCAGCCAAATCTTCCATATACTCGGTATTTAAAGCCATGCTAAAGCTGGTATGGTGGGCTCCACCGGCCAGAATCCATGCATGGGCTCCAATTTCCAAATTAGGTTCAGGAACCCATAAGGCGCGGGCTACAGGTAATTTTGGAAGAGCCTCAGGTTTTACTACCTCAACAGGGTTTACAATCATCCGCATCCGTCCACCCATATCAATTAATGTAGCGTTTATACCTTTTCCGGTAGGTACATTGAAAACAAAACGGGCCGGGGCATCTTTACCACCAATTCCTAAAGCATGTACCTCAATGCCAGGTTTAGCTTCTGCAATCGTTGGGCAAATTTCCAACATGTGGGCGCTTAAAATGGAAGGCTGCCTTGGGTCGAGATGGTAAGTATAATCTTCCATAAATGAGCAACCTCCTTTCAACCCTTCCGACATTACTTTCATAATGCGCACCAGGGCCGACTGTTTCCAGTCGCCTTCGGCACCAAAGCCATACCCTTGTTCCATCAGGCGTTGCGATGCCAGGCCGGGCAACTGTTTTAACCCGTGTAAATCTTCAAAGTTGGTGGTAAATGCTTTGTAATTATATTTATCCAGAAACCGTTTCAGCCCAATTTCAATTTTTGCCTGATAACGCACGTTTTCCAAAGCTGTGGTATTCATTTGATAGTTGGCTTTGTATTCGGCCATAATACCATCAATTTCAGCCTCGGATACCGCATCCACACTTTGTACCAAATCGCCTACCCCATGGTAGCTGATTTGCCAGCCCAATATTTTTTGAGCTTCCACTTTATCGCCCTCGGTAACGGCAACTTCGCGCATGTTATCGCCAAAGCGGCAAATCTTTAAACCTTTCGATTCGTTGTAACCCAAGGCTGCACGTGTCCAGATGCCAATTTTTTCCTGTACTTTTTCATCCTGCCAATAACCTACTACCACTTTCCGGTTGATGCGCATACGTGTGCATATAAAGCCAAATTCACGGTCGCCATGTGCCGATTGGTTCAGGTTCATAAAATCCATGTCAATTTCGTTCCAGGGAATATCGCGGTTAAATTGCGTATGTAGATGCAACAAGGGTTTGTTTAAAATGCTGAGACCGCCAATCCACATTTTTGCCGGCGAAAAAGTGTGCATCCAGGTAATGATACCGACACAATTTTTTTCGTTGTTAGCCAAATTACAGATGTTGTATATCTCATCGGAAGTGGTAACTACAGGTTTAAACACTACTTCAACCGGAATTTTTTCGGCACTGTTTAAGGCTTTTGCAATTATTTCAGAATCCTTGTCAACCTGTTTTAGGGTTTCTGCTCCGTACAGGTGTTGGCTTCCGGTAACAAACCAAACCTGGTAATTTTTTATTTTGTTGTTCATAATAAAATGTATTTTGTTTTTAATTGTCAATTTTACAATTATTTATATAAATGAATAATATTAAAATACCCTCATAATTTTTTAAAGTTTTACAATCCGGTCGTATTCAAATGTATCCGCGTCATCTTTAAAGCGGTAATAATAGGCACCACGTTTTGAGGTGGAAGTATCTTTCAGTGCCAATTTTTCTAAAACATTCAGCGATGCAATTTTTTTACGGAAGTTTCCGGCATCAAAGTTTTTTTGAAAAATGGCATTGTATAAATTATGAAGCTGTGTGAGCGTAAATTGCTCCGGCAAAAGTTCTTTACCTATTAATTTATATGATGCTTTTTGCTGGAGTTTTTCAAGGGCTTCGTGAACCATTTGGTTGTGGTCGAATACCAGTTCAGGAATTTTGGTTATTGGCCACCAGTTGCCGCTGTGTAAGCTGGCCAGTTTGCTATCGTGTTCATCGATACGGATGAGGGCATAAAAGGCCATGCTTATTACCCGTGCACCGGGGTCACGGTTGGGTTCAGAAAAGCCACGGACTTGCTCCAGGTAAATATTGTTAAGACCAACTGTTTGAAGCAAAACCCTCCTTGAAGAATCATCCAATGTTTCGGTTTCCTGAACAAATCCACCCATTAGCGACCAATCCCCTTTTGATGGGGTAAACCTACGTGGATACAACAATAGCTTCAATTCATCGTTTTCGTAACCAAAAATGACACAGTCGACGGCTACGTGAAACTTAGGATGTTCAATGTACGAGTTTTGCGGCATGCATACGTTTGTTTGAAACAAAGATACTATTAATTGTTAAAAATACAATTAATATTTAATTTTTTTATCCCTCATCATGTTTTTTTGTTTGAACCTCAATGGGTATCTTTTTTCTCACGGAATGATTTTGGGGTTTCGTTATAAACTTCGCGGAAGCATTTGATAAAATAATGCGATTGGTTGAATCCCGTTAAATAAGCTATTTCGGCAATGGTATGGTCGCTGCTTTTGAGCAGCGACACCGATTTGCGCAAACGGACCAACCGGATAAACTGATTTGGGGTTTGACCCACCAATAATTTGAATTTGCGGTGAAGTACCGTTTTGCTCATGTTCATTTCATTGGCAAATTCATCAATTTTAAAATCGGCATCCATAATATGTTCATCAATCAACTGCATAGCACGTTTTAGAAAGGTTTCTTTGGAATCGAATTCAATTTCCACTGTATCTTTTGAGACCAAGCTTGCCAAAAGTTGACTCTTACGGTGCTGCCGGGTGGTGTGAATATTGACCAACTGGTTGAGCAAAACTTCAGAATCGAAAGGTTTTTTAATGTAGATATCGGCTCCTTGCTTGTAAGCTTTTAGTTCATCCTCGATAGATGTTTTTGCTGAAAGAACAATGACAAACAAATCGGAATACCGGGGGTTTTCTTTAATATGCCTGCAAAGGGACAACCCATCCATTTCTGGCATCATCACATCGGTTATAATAATTTCGGGCAATGATTTTTCGATGCTTTCCAAGGCATCAATTCCATTAGAAGATGTTATTACATTAAAATGGCTGGCCATCTTTTTGCGAAGGTATTCCAGCATTTGTTCATTGTCTTCAACAATCAAAATGGTAGAGAGTTCTTCATCAATGGCTGTTAGGCTTTTATTTGGGTTCGATGCGGAATCCAGACGATTCAGTTTTATAGGCAGGTGTACGGCAATCATGGTGCCCTTGCCTGGCGATGAATCCATATGAATGGTTCCTTGCAGGAGGGTAACAAACTTACGGACAATGTATAACCCAAGCCCCAACCCTTGAGGATTTTGCCGGTTTGTTTTTTCAGGCTCGCGGTAGAATTTTTCAAAAATGAGCGACTGGTTTTCAGGTTCCATACCGCATCCATCATCTTTTACTATCAGTTTCAACATACCCATGGGTTGGTATTCCAGCCTTAAAGAAATAGTTCCCCCGGCTGCGGTAAATTTGATGGCATTGCTCAGCAGATTGTACAAAATACGCTCAATTTTTATATTGTCGGTCAAAATATTAAGGTTGTCGATATTGGAACTGAAGTCCAGGGAAATTTGTTTCGATTTTGCCAAATATTCAAAAGCATTGCATACAATGTGTGCAAATGAAACAATTTCAACATTGGTTTCCTTTAACTGACTGTCGGAAAGTTCTGCCCTTTTAAAGTCGAGTATGGTGGCAAATATATCGGAAAGGAAAGTGGTGTTTTTGCTGATGATTTCTAACTTCTCCTTTTGGTTGTCTTCCAATTGGTTTTCGCGCAACAAATCGTTAACGGGGGCCAGAATGAGCGAAAAAGGAGTCAATAAATCGTGCGAAAGTCCCGTAAAAAAGCTTTCTTTTTCTTTCAACAGTTCCTCTTCTTTTTGTTTTTCAATGGCTTTTAATCTGAGAATATGGCGCTTTTTGTAATAATTAATGAAAGCAAAAGTGACTACCGATGCTACGATAAGTGCCATTAGGGTGATCAATAAATAAAACCATGTTGTTTTCCACCATGGGGGGGTAATCGTAAGCTGCATCGACCAGCTAATGGGAGCCTTTTCATCGGAATCGTACTTTCTGATTTCAAGGGAATATTCCCCAGGGTTGAAATGCGAAAAAATAATGGGATTGGCCAAATCCAGGTATTGCCAGCTATCGCTGAATCCTTTTAGCCGGTATTGGAATTTATTTTTAAAAAAATCCCAGCCGGTTTCGGCAAAAGAGAGTGATATCCAACGGCAATTGTATGATAGTTTAATTTCTTTTATATATTCTGTAGCTTCATGTAAAACCACATCTCCATATACTTTTTCACCCACCGAAATCTTCTGATGATCGATTCCAAGGCCGGTGAACAGAATCTTTGATGCATCGGATTGGTTGATTACATGGTTGGGATGAATGAGAATTAAATTATCGGTAGTACCAAAAATGAGATGTTGCTGGCTGTTGATATTAGTTTTGGTAGAAGAAAGAATGGCATGGTTACCAAGTAAATCGGGATTTAACTCTCTCACTCGCTTTTCTTTCCCAATGGAACAAAATAGCCTTTCGCCTATGGCAAACCATAAGTTATTCTCTTTATCAAGGGTTAATACCCTGATAGAACCTTGGGGCAGCATATCGCTTGGCAATGCTGCATAAGTCTTTTCCGGGTTTTCAAAATCAAGCCTCAACAATTTGGTTGAGGTACCTACCCACAAGCATTTGTTTTCCTGATCGCCCACTATACGGTAAACAATTTCGTTGAAGAGGATTTTCCCGTTTTCTTCAATCTGGTTAATCTGGGTATTGAAAAGGAACAGGCCATTGTGTGACGATATAAACAGGTGGTTGTCGTCGAATTTTACAAAACCGGTGATTTCGTCCCTGCCAAAGGAGTTGTATTGTATGAAATCCTCCAGTTGTTTGGTCCGGTAATCTACTTTTACTGAAATTAAACCGCTTTGTTTGGTTCCTATCCAAATACGTCCATCTTCCGAAGGATAAACCGCGGTCACCTTTTCCAATTTGTTTTGCCTGAAAAATTCGTTAAAACGGATGTCTTGTTCGGGAAACCGTTCACGTAATACAAAAGGCAACCCAAATCCATCATGACCAGCAAATATGAAATCCTTGTCGGAATATAACGAAAGGATGTAATTATTGAATTCCCCATTTGGGGCATTGTTATATACAGGTTGCAATAGTTCTTTTTCCATATTGCACAAGTAAATACCAAAACCCTGGGTACCAACCAAAAATTGGTTTTTATTAAGTTCTGCCAGCGAAATGGCCGGTGCCGGAAGCTTCCCTTCAGTAGGAAAATGGCGGATACCATTTCTTTCGGGGCTAAACGAAAAAATTCCACCGCCATAGGTGCCGACCCAAATGTTATGGTACCGATCTTCAAAAAGACAATTAATTAAAGGGGCGTTGAAGTTATCTGTAGCTAAGGAGGCAACTTTGTCGGGATGGTTTAAGTCAACCCGTTTTAAACCTTCGCCCCAGGTACCCATGTAAAACTGATCGGGGGAGTTTCCAATTATCCGGTAGATGGATTTGAAATCGTTACCCGAAAATTGCTGCAAGATGTTCATGGAAGCCGGATGGTCTTTTTCCCATTGAATCTTTAAAAGCCCTGAACTCCATGTAGAGCACCACAGGGAGTTCTCCTCCCCTGTATCGTAAAACTGTGTGATGGCTTTGTCAGGATGACCTAAGTCAGTCCATTGTTGTTTGTCCAACTCATAAACAAAGGAACCAAAATAGGTTCCGACGCGGATAAATCCTTTGGGTTTTTCAATAATACTTGACACAATGTAACCCGGGTAGCGGATTTCGGCTCGGTATTTTATGGGGTCCTGCGAGGTAGGAGTAAGTTTATAAATGCCCTCTTCCCAGGTACCCAGCCAGATATTTTTTTGAGAATCTTCCATAATAGAAACCACCCGGGAGGGAGTTTTAGTATCGATAAGCTGGTTTAAATGGGTAAATTGCTCCTGATGGGGATCGTACACATCCACACCACCAGTCTTCAGGCCAATCCATAAAAATCCGTTGGAATCGAAAAATAGAGTTTCAATATTGTTTTCGGTCAAGCAATTTATAGAACCATTTTCCCTTTTAAATACCTTAAAGTTGACTCCATCGAAACGGTTCAATCCATCGCAGGTAGCTATCCATAAGAAGTTCTCATTTTCTTTAATATCTGTAACCTCAATGCTCGAAAGACCATCGGTAATATCATAGTGATGAAATTCCTGAGCAACCAGAGTCCAGCTTGTGGCAATAAGTAAAAAAAGAATCGAAAATGGTCTCATGTATCTGTTCTATGTTTGCACGAATTGTTGTTCAATTCATTGCAAAACTAAAGATAATTAAATTGAGGTTAAAGCAACTGAACGATTCTGTTATCAATAGTTCTTTTTGTGTTATCCTTCCGCAATAGTTTTTAAATTGGTAATTTAGGTATTGTATTATTTGCTTAATGAACAGTTATTTATGGGATAAGAAACAACAACAATTTTTATCTAAATTTATTGTAAGCCTTAAATCCACAGGTGAGATAGTAATGTCAAAAAAATGAGATATTTAGTCACGGCACGGTTTTTTCTAAATTGCATGAGGAAAAACCTGATTTAAAATATTCATATTCAATATAATCGTACTGCGGATTGCGGATTTGAGGGTAAGATAGAACTCGGTGAGGATTCAATGTATGATACAAAAAGGATGGTTAATTATAACTATCGGAATTCCAGGTAAACATACGAATCTGTTATTAATAGGCTTTATTGTGTTATAGCTCGACAGGGTTTTCGTTTACATTTGTTGAATGAGTTTTTACAACGGATAAAATATTAATTTAATAAAATGCAGTATATGAAAAGAAACTACCTAAGAATAAGGTTAAACTTATTGTTGACGGTACTGGTTTGTTTTACTTTTTTAAATCTGGCTCAGGGGGCAAATCTTGATGGTCCTACAATAAATATAGGTGAGGAATATCTCCGGAAGCAAGAGCAAGTAACCATCACCGGAACTGTGACTGATGAGAACGGTTTGAGTCTGCCAGGTGTCAATGTGGTGGAAAAAGGAACCACTCTTGGGACTATTACCGATGGAAATGGAAAATTTTCCCTTAAAGTGAGCGGACCGCAAGCCATTCTTGTTTTTTCGTTTATTGGTTATGCCACTCAAGAGGTTCAAATCGGGAATCAAACACAAATTAACATATCACTAACACCCGATATTGAATCGTTAGATGAGGTGGTGATTGTTGGATACGGAACTCAGAAAAAAGCTACTTTATCAGGTTCGGTGGCCTCGGTAAAAGGTGAAAACATAGCCAAATCGCCAGCCATGAACATCACCAACTCCATTGCCAGTACCATTCCCGGCTTGGTTGCTGTTGGGCAGAGTGGCGAACCTGGCAGCGATTATTCCACTTTGTATATCCGGGGGCGCAGTTCTTTGAACGATAACTCCCCACTGGTAGTTGTCGATGGTGTACCCAACCGGTCTCTGGAACGCATCGACCCGGCTTCTATTGAATCCATTTCAGTATTAAAAGATGCCTCGGCAGCTATTTATGGCTCACAGGCGGCCAACGGGGTAATTTTAGTTACTACCAAACGGGGTAGTACCGATAAACTGGTTTTTACAGCCAATTACACTTCAGGATGGTCGCGACCTACAAGAGTTCCGGAACTTACCAATGCTGCTGAGTATGCTCAATTGGTTAATGAGATTGATTATTACGACAACCGCACGGCCACCTATTCCGACAGCGATATTGAACAGTTTGCCAACGGAACCGACCTCTGGCGCTATCCAAATAGCGATTGGTACAAATTGGTTTTGAAACCCTGGTCGATGCAAAGCAATGCCAACCTTACCATGTCGGGCGGAAATGAAAAAATACAGTCGTTTGTTTCGGTATCCACAAGGCAACAAGATGGTTTTTACAAGCAGAGTGCCAATAAATATGCGCAGCACGATTTGCGGATCAATAACGATTTTAAAGTCAACGACTATATTTCAACTTCTTTAGATGCAAGTTTCAGACTCGAACAGCGCAAATTTCCAACCACATCGTCGGCTGCTATTTTCCGCGATTTGATGACCGCGCTTCCTATTCAAGTGGCCTACTGGCCCAACGGCTTACCCGGCCCGCCGCTTGATGTGACCAGCCAAAACAACCCGACAGTGTTGGTTACCTCCGATGCAGGTACAAATCAGAGTGATAATTATGTTTTTAATACAAATGCAAAAATTAATATAAAAATCCCATGGGTAAAAGGATTATCGGTATCAGCAACAGGTACATTCGATCGCGGGTTGTATTATACTAAAAATTTTACCAGTAAATACGATCTGTATGCCTGGGATAAAACCACTGTTGATGAAAATAATATTCCCATATTAACTTCAACCGAATATGGAACCTCAGACCTCATTCAACAACTCGATATCAGTAAATCGTACTTAATAAATAGCATAGCTACATTTCAACGTACGTTATTTGAGTCTCATAATATTAATATTATTGCAGGGGTTGAAACTATTGAAAATTCTTCGAACTGGTTTTCAGCATCAAGGAAGGATTTTTCTCTTGAGTTCCCTATTGAACTAAAATTTGGTAACGCAGAACTTCAATATGCCAATGGTTCCAATTCGGGAGCTAACCGCTGGCTGAACTATTTTGGGCGGGTAAACTATGCTTTCAACGATAAGTATATTGCTGAATATGTTTGGCGGTACCAGGGTTCAAGTAAGTTTCACCAAGATACCCGTTGGGGGTTTTTCTCAGGGATTTCTTTAGCTTACCGGATTTCGGAAGAGGGTTTTTGGAAGGATAGTCCTGTTTCATCCATCATCAATAACTTTAAAATTCGCGTTTCATGGGGTAGTACAGGTAACGACCTAATTGAACCTTACCAATATTATTCTACATATTCGCAATACTGGCAATACTTTGTCACTGCCGATGGAGTAAACCACCCCACGTATTACGAAAGTAAAACCGGTAATCCAAAGTCCCAGTGGGAAGAGGCCAGGCAGGCAAATATCGGGGCCGATGTTACCTTTTTTAACAGCAAGCTGACTTTTACAGCCGATTATTTTAATAACCTGCGTACTAAAATATTAATCACACAAGATGCATCTATCCCTGATATGACAGGTATGGTGGGTGCATTACCTGATATTAATTTGGGAGAAATGCGTAATCATGGATTCGATTTTGATGTTCTTTGGGCTGATAACAAGGCAGATTTTAATTACCGGATCGGAATTAATGGGTGTTATGCTAAAAACAAAGTAATCTTTTTTGATGAAGCTGAAGGGGTTCCGGAATGGCAAAAGAAGACAGGCCATCCTATGGAATCAGGTATCTATTATGAGGCTATCGGTATATTTCATAACCAGGACGAATTGGAGGCGTATCCACACATGGCCGATGCCCGTACCGGGGATGTGATTTTTAAAGACATTAATGGTGATGGACAAATAACAGGGGACGATAAAAAAAGGATTGATAAAAGCACGGTTCCTACATTGACAGGCGGATTATCGGTAAATGCGGAATACCGTGGATTCGATGTAACATTTCAAATACAGGGTCAAGCAGGCGGTGTTCGTTATTTACAAAATTTGGGTGGTAAAAATGTTCAGAACTATTTAAAATCGTTTTACGATAACCGATGGACCGAGGAAAATCCCAATGCCGATTATCCCCGCACATTTAACCGAAACGATGAATATTGGGTAAGTTCTGAAAACCACAATACCTTCTGGCTCAGGAAAACCGATTTTATCAGGCTGAAAAATATGGAACTGGGTTATAACCTGCCTGAAACTTTGGTAACCCGAGTGGGACTCACCAGTATGAGAATTTATGTGGGGGGTATGAACCTGCTTACCTTTTCGTCCGATATTAAGGATTACGATCCGGAACTGGAACCCAAAGGCGATGGTTTTGCCGGACAGGGCTATCCTTTGCAAAAGATTATTACCACAGGTATTTCCATTAAATTTTAATTCGTGCATTTATGAAAAAGTTTTTTCCATATATCCTTTTAACTTTCACCCTTACGGTATTCTCATGCCAGGATGATTACCTGGAAACCAAACCAGGTGAACAGTACGATGATGCCACCATCTGGAGCAATCAAAGTCTGGTAGAAAGTTTTGTGTTTAATATATATCAGGGGATTCCCTATCCTTACCAATGGTACACCAGCGCTTCGTTGGTTGATGAAGCCGTCCCCATTCAAAACGATGGAGTTGTGACACGTGTTCTGACTAGTACCATGACCCCGGAAGAACAAGCCGCTTTTACCAACAATTGGGCTGCTTGCATGGAAAACTGGTGGTGGGGTTCTGTTTACAGTCATATCCGTGCCTGTAACCTGTTTTTCGATCGTATTGGCGATGCCTCCATCAAAACTGAGGCATACCGTCAACAATTGATTGGCGAGGTTCATTTTCTCCGCGGATATTTCTATTACCTGCTAATGGCCCAATACGGAGGTGTACCGTTAATTAATTATGTAGTGAATATTGGCGACAATTATAATATCCCACGAAACCCCTTCGCGCTAACCATCGATTTTATTATAGCCGATTTAGATGCCGCTATTACCGATAACAGGCTCGATAGCCAGGTTGATAAAACCCGTGCTACCAAAGGTGCGGCCTTAGCTTTAAAATCGAGAGTTTGGTTGTATGCCGCCAGCGATTTGTATAATACCGGTGCCTCATGGGCTGCAGGTTACGAACACCCTGAACTGATTAGTTACACCGATGGAAACCAGGCACAACGTTATCAGAAAGCGAAAGAGGCTGCCGAAGCAGCCATGAATCTGGGTTATAGTTTGTACAATATAGATACTGACCCAGCAAAGAATTTTCAGGATTTGTTTCTGCAAATGAGTTCCGATGAACAGATTTTTATAACAAAATACGATAAAGTAAACGACCCCTATTGGGCAACCGATTTTATTGCCTGGGTTTACGGAACGCCGTCGTATGGAGGTTGGGGGCTCAACCAGGTAACCGGGAACCTGGCGAATGCCTTTGAAAATGCTAATGGAACAGCTTTTGATTTTGAAACCCAAAAAGATGATCCTTACATGAACCGCGACCCTCGCTTTTATGCAACCATTTTACACAATGGGGCTTCATGGTATATCAATTCCAACGGTTCCTTTACCGAAACCACCATTGATATTAACGGTACCGATGCGAATGGGGGTAATACCACCGGGTATTACATTAAAAAATTTATATCGCCTACCGAAAACGACTATTATTTTGGAACCCGACAGCCTCAACCGTACATTCAAATACGCTATGCCGAAGTATTGTTAAATTATGCCGAAGCCTGTTTGGCATTGGGCGAAGAGGGATTGGCCCGTGGCGCTTTGAACCAGATCCGTGAACGTGCCGGAATGCCCGATATTCCCGATACAGAAGGCGGAAGCGATTTGCTGGCCCGGTACCGCAACGAACGCAGAGTAGAATTAGCATGGGAGAACCACCGGTTTTTCGATGTCCGCCGTTGGATGATTGCCGAAGAGGCATATGGTCCGGCTACAGGAGTTAGTTACGATGGAACTACTTATACCTCCGAAGTTTTTGAACAACGCTCATGGAATAATAGCCATTATTTTATTCCAATGGGTTACGATGAGATGCAGAAAAATACCGCCTTGATTCAAAATCCTGGATATTGATCAGACCTTTTTCGGTGCAACCGAGAAATTTAAAAATTGAATTCATAGAAACCATTAAATAATTCATGATGAGAGGTTTTTTTTGTTTGTTTGTATCTCTTTTTATTCTAGTTTCATGTACAAAACATCAGAATGTCATGAAGTTACAGGGTGATGTTTGGCCCGATACCAAAGGGAATGTGATAAATGCTCATGGCGGCGGGATTTTATACCATAAGGGTGTTTATTACCTGTATGGTGAGTTTAAAGGCGATTCAACGTATCTGTTAGAAAGTGTAAAAACTTGGGAATGTTGGCGTGCCGATGCCGGAGGGGTCTCCTGTTATTCTTCAACGGATTTAATGAATTGGACTTTCGAAGGAATGGCATTATCCGTTGTATCCGAAGATACCACCTCCGACTTACATCCCTCACAAGTAATTGAACGGCCAAAAGTTATTTACAACAGATACACCAAAAAATTTGTGATGTGGATGCACATTGAAAGCCCTGATTACGAAAAGGCTCATGCCGGCGTGGCTATTGCCGATTCACCTACAGGCCCATTTACCTATTTGGGTTCGTTTAAACCCAATGGACAGGACAGCCGCGACCAAACCATTTTTAAAGATGACGATGGAAGGGCGTATCAAGTCTATTCATCGGAATGGAATAAAACCATGTACGTTAGTTTGTTAAACGGTGATTATACCAAACCTTCGGGAATCTTTACCCGGAATTTTGAAGGGGAATACCGTGAAGCTCCGGCAGTCTTTAAATCAAAGGGAACGTATTACATGATTACTTCGGGCTGTAGCGGCTGGGATCCCAATGTAGCCTTGTATGCTACCGCCGATTCCATGTTAGGGGAATGGACCCTGAAAGGAAAAATATGCACCGGAAAAGATGCCGATTCCACCTTTTATGCTCAATCTACTTTTGTGTTTCCTGTAACCGGGAAAAAGCAAACCTTTGTGGCCATGTTCGACCGTTGGAATAAAACCGATCTGGACGATTCACGGTACATCTGGTTACCAATTACTTTTCATCGGGATAGCCTGGAAATTGCCTGGAAAGAAGAGTGGTCAACCGATTTTAAAATGAATTAATTAATGATTTATGAAAAGAATAACCCTTTTGCTCGTTTCCTTTTTCGTTATCCTGAACTTTATAATGGCTCAGGAATTGAAGGTTGCCAGTATTTTTAACGACCATATGGTACTTCAGCAACTAACCCAGACACCAGTATGGGGTATCGCAAAACCCGGAAGTAAAATATCTGTTACCACTTCATGGAATCATAAATCGTATTCCACTGTTACCGGAACCGATGCCCGTTGGAAAGTAATGGTAACCACCACCTCAGCCGGAGGTCCTTACCAGATGGAGGTTCAGGGAAACAAAAAAATCAGTTTCAAGGATATTTACCTGGGTGAAGTTTGGCTGGCCAGCGGTCAGTCGAACATGAGTATGGAACTGAAAGGGTATTATTGCCAGCCGGTAATAGGTTCCAACGAAGCTATTTTAAATTCTGGCGGAAAAAACATCCATTTTATCAATGTTCCTGCTTTTGCATCGTATAAACCGCTCGATGAGTTTAAAGCCCAGTGGAAAGTGACTACACCTGAGACTGCAGGTGAATGCAGCGCCGTGGGTTGGTTCTTTGCCGATTTTATCCATCAGCATCTTGATGTCCCTATCGGAATTATAAATACCAGTTTTGGTGGTTCCAGTATCGAGGCGTGGATGTCGGCCGATGCTTGTAGTGAAAACCCCGAAATTACAATTCCGCCGGTGAGCGATGCAACTTCCGATTGGTTGAACAATGTACCTACCGTACTTTATAACGCCATGATTCATCCTTTGGTTGGGTATGCCATAAAAGGGGTGATTTGGTATCAGGGTGAATGCAATATTTTTGTTCATGTGTTAAAATATCCTAACTTCTTTGCCTCAATGGTTGAAGATTGGCGTAAAAAATGGAATGCGGGGGATTTTCCCATTTACATGGCTCAGATAGCTCCTTACGAATACCGCGAATGGAACTTTTTTACCCCTGAATTTCCCGAAATTTCGGCATACATCCGCGAAGGGCAAATGAAATGTACATCGCAGGTGCCAAATTGTGGAATGGCTGTGCTGCTCGATGTGGGTGAACCGTATGGTATTCATCCTTCAAGGAAAAAGGAAGTTGGGCACCGGCTAGGGTTGTTGGCCCTTTCAAAAACCTATGGTATGAAGGGTTTTGAAGCCGAAAGCCCACAGTACGATAGTATGAAGGTGGAGGGAAATAAAGCTACCATCTATTTTAAAAATCAGTTCAATGGGCTCACCAGTTTTGGTAAAAAACTCGAACTATTCGAAATTGCCGGCGAAAATAAAGTATTTATTAAAGCCGATGCCTATATTGATGATAAAAATGGTTCGGTGGTCGTTTCATCGCATCTGGTGAGCGAACCCAAAGCGGTTAGGTATGCTTTTAAAAATTATGCCGAGGCTGAACTTTTTGGTACGGGAGGCCTACCTGTTTCCTCATTCAGAACCGATAATTGGTAAACTATGAAAACATTATTCGTGCTATTTTTGCTATTTCTAATGGTAAATAGTTGGGCCCAAATAAATACCATCATTCCTAAACCGATAAAGGTTCACGAATGCGGAACTGGTGAATTTTTGATTTCTGAAAAAATACCCATCCTGTACGATGCCCCGCTAGAACTATCGGCCAATTTTTTTAAGCAATATGTAGCCGAAAAGTATCAACTATCATTACCTGTTAAAATGGTGGGTAGTAAAAAAAACCTTAAAAGCTCAATCCATTTATCGCTGAAATCAGATGCTCCAGAGGGGCACTATCTATTGATGATTGATAAAAATGGGGTCCAGATTACAGGTTCCGAATCAGGCGTTTTTTATGGAGTACAATCGTTGATTCAGTTGTTACCCACTTCGGAACCAACCAAAAAAAGGGAATTGTTGGTACCTTATATGAATATTGCCGATGCCCCACGGTTTGTTTATCGCGGGTTGATGTTGGATGTTAGCCGTCATTTTTTCCCGGTTGAATTTGTGAAAAAATGTATCGATATCGCTGCATATCATAAAATGAATTATTTCCATTTGCATTTAACCGATGACCAGGGTTGGCGCATCGAGATAAAAAAGTACCCAAAACTGAACGGAATCGGTTCGTGGCGCAACGGAACTATGATAGGCCAATGGCCCGGAACCGGTAATGATAGCATCCGTCATGGTGGGTTTTACACGCAGGGCCAAATAAGAGATTTGGTTGCCTATGCACAAAAGCGATACATCACAATAGTTCCAGAAATTGAAATGCCCGGACATTCATTGGCAGCATTAGCCGCCTACCCAAATCTGGGTTGCACGGGGGGGCCCTATCAGGTAAAAGAATCCTGGGGAATAACCGACGATGTGTATTGTGCCGGAAACGACAGTGTTTTTACGTTTCTTCAAGGAATTATAGATGAAGTTATAGATATTTTTCCATCCAAATACATCCATATTGGCGGCGATGAATGTCGTAAAGATCGGTGGAAAGCCTGCCCGAAATGTCAGAAACGGATAAAAACGGAACATCTGAAGGATGAGCATGAATTGCAAAGTTACTTCGTCACCCGGATGGAAAAATACATCAACTCCAAAGGGCGCACTATTATTGGCTGGGACGAAATCCTGGAGGGAGGGATTGCCCCCAATGCCGTTGTGATGAGCTGGCGGGGCGACGGAACCCAAGGATTGGAGGGAGCCCTACGGGCGAAACATCCGGTAATTTTTACCCCGAGTTATGGTTTTTACCTCGATTATCCGCAAACCTCGCACGAAGATTCTCTGGCTGCCAACTGGGGCGGGGTAACTTCGGTTAAAAAAAGCTACCTGATTGAGCCGATTACCGATTCTGTTAAGTCGGAAGATTTACGCCTTATTTTAGGTGCGCAAACCAATATCTGGACCGAATACATGAGCAATCCGGCCAAGGTAGAATATATGATGTTGCCCCGGCTTAGTGCCATTAGTGAAGTATTGTGGTCGCCCAAAGAGGCCCGCAACTGGGACGATTTCAAAAACCGGATGGAGTTTCAATACCAACGGTATCAATGGTGGGGATATGCATACAATCCGGTTCCAGCAGATAATGAATAATTTAACGCATAAAATCAACATGAATCATTTCAATAAACTATTTCTTGCAGGTTTGTTTTTTCTGGCCGTTTCCTGTAATCAGGTATCTGAAAAAAACACTACCTATTTTTTCGATGCTGCTTCAGGAAGCGATTTAAATTCCGGAACCTCAGCCAGTCATCCCTTTCAAAGTTTTGAAAAGATACTGCACCTCAACCTGAAACCGGGCGACAGCATCCTGCTTAAATCAGGTGCCATTTTTACTGAAAAACTGTACCTCTCGGCTAAAGGTTCTCCTGAAAAACCCATTGTTATTGGGAAATACGGTGGCGAGGTAAAGCCGCATCTGAAAGGCGACGCTACAAAACGCGAAATGGTTCATATTTACAATTCCGGACACCTAATAATTCGTGATCTCGAAATCTCGAACAGAGGTAATAAACCCATGCCCAATCTAAATGGGTTGTATGTGGAGCTTGATAATTATGGCGTTGCAAAAAATATTACTGTCGATAACCTGTTTATCCACGATATCTTTGGTTCGCTTTTTAAAGGTGACGGTTATCAGCATGAGGAAGTTGGAGCCGGACAGGCTATTTTATTGGAGAGTCTGAAATCGGGTGAACAGGATAGCATCCCCTCCTGTTTCGACGGTTTATTGATTCAAAACTGTTTGATTAAGGACTGCCAGCGCAACGGTATTATGATGTGGGGAAACTGGATCCGCAAGCACTGGTTTCCCAGCCGGAATGTGGTTATACGAAACAATGTCCTGGATGGGGTTCCCGGCGATGGAATTGTGCCGGTAGGTTGCGAATCGCCTTTGGTGGAATACAACGTGATGAAAAACTGTCCCGATCTGTTACCCGATTCCGAGGCCTGTGACGGTATCTGGCCCTGGAGCTGCGATAACGCGGTAATTCAGTATAACATAGTAAGTAATCATCATTCAAAAGTGGACGGCTACGGATTCGATTCCGATTACAATTGCCGGAATTCGCTGTTTCAATACAACATTAGTTACAACAATACAGGAGGATTCCTGCTCATCTGTAATTCCGGTGGCTGGACCGAGGACTGGAGTGCAGGCAATGTAGGAACCATTATCCGTTACAACCTGAGTATCAACGATGGGTTACGCGATTACCTGATGGAAAAAGGCCACAAACCCTATTTTTCGCCGGTTATTCATATTACAGGTCCGGTTAAAAATACCATCATCGAAAAGAATCTGTTTTATGTATTAAAAAAACAAACACCAGAAATTGATAAAACCATTGTAAACCTAACCAACTGGAAAGGATATGCCGACAGCTCTTTCTTTGCAAGCAACTTTCTTTTTGTTGAGGAGCCCAATTTGGCAGTTGAAACAACACTTTCGACCCATAATTTTTATCACGGAAATGTATTTGTGGGACCCTTATCGGTTCCAAGCGGAGGGTTTAAAAAATCCGAAGATAAATTTAATCAATCATTATGGTTTCAAAAAGAGGATACCAACTGGGTAAACCTTGTCCGCTTTATAGGAAATAAAACTGTTCCAATAAATGGAGAATTGATTCCGATTACAAAAATTCTTGGGATTGAAAACTAATTCATTTTCAACGCTTATGTATCTAATTAAAAAATATCGCTCAGCGATAGTTCCTTTGGCAATCATCCTTTTCTTATTTGGAATGCAAGGTATATTTTTGGAATGTTCGCATCGGCATGCAAAATTTAATTTCAAATCAAAGTTTCAAAATTTTGATGTAGGTTGGCGTTTTAACAAAGATAGTTTATCGGATGCTAAGTCATCCAATTTCGATGATTCGCAATGGAGAATCCTTGATTTGCCTCATGACTGGAGTATTGAAGATTTGCTGGAACAGATTCCCGGAAAAACCACCGGCCCTTTTTCTATCGAAAGCGGCGGCCCCCGTAATGGGATGTCCAACGGGCATACAGTTGGAGGAACGGGTTGGTACCGGAAAAAATTTGCATTAAACACCGAGGATAGAAATAAGCAGGTTGCTCTTTATTTTGAAGGAGCATACACCGAAACCGATGTCTGGGTGAATGGCCAATATGTAGGTAATCATAAGTATGGCTATACCTCCTTTTATTTTGATATTACTCCGTTTTGCCATCAAAATTCCGATTCCAATGTGGTAGCAGTCCGAGTGAAGAATTTTGGCGAAAATAGCCGATGGTACAGTGGTTCAGGAATTTACCGCCATGTAAAACTGGTTGTCACAAATCCAACCTTTATCGGGCCTTGGAGTGTTTACATTACCACACCCATAGTTTCGGAAACGGAAGCATGGGTGCAGGTATCCGCTGAGCTTACAAACAAAAGTGGACAGGAACAAAAAGGTTTGATAAAAATAAAGCTCTGGGATGCCGATAACCGGGTGGTTGCCGATGCTGAAACTGAAGTGACAATTCCAAAGGAACTGGATACAAATTGCACACAAAGCTTAAAAGTTAACACTCCAAAATTATGGTCTATTGAGAATCCAAACTTGTATGTAGCTGAAGTTTCGGTTTGGCTCAATGGTAAAAATGTGGATGCTACTCAAGCAAATTTTGGTATCCGGACTATCGGATTCAGCTCCAAAAATGGATTTCAACTAAATGGAAAAGCACTGGAACTGAAAGGAGGTTGTGTACATCATGACAATGGAATTTTAGGTGCGGCAGCCTACGACCGGGTCGAGGAGCGAAAAGTAGAGTTGTTGAAATCGCACGGATTTAATGCCGTCCGCAGCAGCCATTACCCACCTTCCGAAAAGTTCCTGGAAGCTTGCGACCGCTTGGGAATGCTGGTTATCGACGAATCGTTCGATATGTGGCAGTTGCCGAAAAACAAAGACGATTACCATCAATATTTCGACAGTTACTGGGAATCCGATGTTACGTCCATTGTGAAGCGCGACCGCAACCATCCTTCGGTTATTCTCTGGAGCATCGGCAACGAAATAGAAGAACGGGCGGATTCATCGGGAATCGAAATCACTAAAAAATTGATTGAGACAATAAAACAATTGGATAGCACAAGACTCATTACCGAAGCGGTGAACGAGTTTTGGGATCATCCCGGAAGGAAATGGGAAATGACAGCACCCGCCTTTGAATTGTTGGATGTGTGTGGTTACAACTACCAATGGTGGCAATACGAACCCGACCATCAGCAGTTCCCAAACCGGATTATGGTGGGTACCGAATCAGTTCCTAAACATGCGTTTGAAAATTGGCAACTGGTTGAAAAACACCCGTATGTAATTGGTGATTTTGTTTGGACGGCTATGGATTATTTGGGCGAATCGGGTTTGGGACATGCCGGTTATGAAACTGATAATCAGGAGCAATTGAAACCCTGGCCTTGGTTCAATGCCTATTGCGGCGATATTGATTTGATTGGGAACAAAAAACCCCAGTCGTATTACCACGATGTTTTGTGGCGGATTAGTCCAGTTGAAATGGCAGTGCATGCTCCTTTAGCAGAAGGATGCACCGAAATAGTCAGTTATTGGGGCTGGCCCGATGAACAGCAGAGTTGGACGTGGCCTGGCCATGAAGGTGAATTGTTCGATGTAAATGTGTATTCCCGTGCTTCGAAAGTGGTACTCCAATTAAACGGAAAAACCATTGATGAAAAACCGGTTTCTGATTCTACCCGGTTTACGGCCAGTTTCAAAGTCCGTTACCAGCCCGGCGAATTAAAAGCCCTTGCCTATAATCAGGATAAACTATTAGGTGAAGTTTCTTTTAAAACAGCTACCCGGCCGGCAAAACTTAAATTAATAGTTGATAGACCAACCATCAATGCGGACGGTAAAGATTTGGCGTTTGTTTCGGTTGAGGTCCAGGATGTTGAAGGATGTCGGGTTCCCGATGCTGCCATTCCCCTAGTATTTTCCGCTTATGGTGCCGGAGAAATTCTGGCAGTGGGAAATGCCAATCCATCTGAAATGGCCAGTTTTAAACAGCCAAAATGTAAAACCTTTCAGGGGAGTTGTTTGGTTATCATCCGCTCGAAAAAAGGGCGTGGGAACATATCGTTAAAAGTTATTGGAGCGGGCCTTGAACCAGCTTCTATTTCCATTGATGTTAGGTAAGATTTTATTTAAGCAAACGCAATCAATATCCGATGCAAACTGTCAAAACAATTAATAAACCGTATGTTCTGTTAATTACGCTGGTTTCGGCCATGGGAGGTCTTTTGTTCGGATACGATTGGGTAGTAATCGGCGGGGCAAAACCTTTTTATGAACAATTTTTCGGAATTGCCGATTTGCCGATGCTGCAAGGTTGGGCCATGAGTATTGCATTATTGGGCTGTCTGGTGGGCGCCATGCTTGCCGGGTTTTTGGCCGATACATTTGGCCGTAAAAAACTGTTGATTGCCGCCGCAGTTATTTTTTTGGTTTCTTCGTACGGAACCGGTAGTGCTTCAGTATTTCATCTGTTTTTAATAGCCCGGTTCTTTGGAGGAATTGGTATTGGCTTGGCTGCCGATCTTTCCCCAATGTACATTGCCGAAATTGCTCCAAAGAGTATCCGCGGACGGTTGGTTTCGTTAAACCAGTTAACCATAGTAATTGGAATTTTAGCTGCCCAGATAACCAACTGGCTGATTGCAGAGCCCATTCCATCCGGTTTCTCAGGCCAGCAGATATTTGAATCGTGGAACGGTCAAATGGGCTGGCGGTGGATGTTCTGGGGAGCAGCATTCCCTTCATCAGTTTTTCTTGTTTCGCTGTTTTTTATTCCTGAAAGTCCCCGCTGGTCAGCTTTAAAAGAAAAACAAACCCAGGCACTTCGGGTATTGACCAGGATTGGAGGTTCCGCCTATGCACAAAGCGAAATAAATACAATGAATGAAACTACCGCCACACATCATTCCGGTGGATTAAAAATGCTGTTTAGCAAACCCATGCGGACTGTATTGTTAATTGGCTTGTTTCTGGCAATTTTCCAGCAATGGAGCGGAACCAATGTAATTTTTAATTACGCTCAGGAGATTTTTCAATCGGCTGGTTTCCAGTTGTCCGACATGCTCTTCAATATTGTGGTTACAGGAATTGCAAACCTTGCCTTTACCTTTGTTGCCATTTTTACAGTCGATAAAATTGGCCGTAAAGCTTTAATGTTGATTGGTGCCGGAGGATTGAGCACTATTTACCTATTAGTTGGGTTGTTATACTATCTTCAAGTATCGGGAAGTTTTTTGGTAGTATTGGTAGTGTTGGCCATTGCCATTTATGCCATGTCGCTGGGACCCGTCACCTGGGTAATTCTTTCTGAAATATTTCCAAACAAGATTCGCGGAGTTTCAATGGCCACGGCAACTTTTGCTCTGTGGGCTGCCTGTTTTACCTTAACATATACTTTTCCTATGCTGAATGCAACCTTAAATAGCAGTGGCACTTTTTGGATTTACTCGCTGCTTTGTGCTATTGGATTTGTAATTATTCTGCGTTGGTTGCCCGAAACCAAAGGCAAATCGCTCGAAGAACTGGAGCGGGAATTGGTGCACGAAGAATAAAATTACTGGTTTATCCTAAAATGAATGTAAATGGAAAAAATTACTGCCTATCTGATTAAACCAACCGTTTTTGACAGCACAGTAAAAGCCTGGAACGAAGATATTTATCTGCCAACTTACGAAATCGGAGCCGAAGAAAAGAATCCGGTTTTTCTGGAAAAAAGAGTTTATCAGGGAAGCAGTGGTTCTGTTTATCCTTATCCGGTGGTTGAAAAAATATCGGACGAAAAGAAAGATAAATTATACCATGCCCTTTTCATTGAAAACAGATACCTGAAGCTTATGATTCTTCCTCAGCTGGGAGGCCGTGTGCAAATGGCTTTCGATAAAATTAAAAACCGCCATTTTGTTTATTATAATCAGGTAATAAAACCAGCTCTGGTTGGACTTACCGGACCGTGGATTTCTGGCGGTATTGAATTTAACTGGCCACAGCACCATCGGCCAGGAACCTTTTTACCAACCGATTTTAGCGTTGAAAACAACTCCGATGGCAGCAAAACCATTTGGTGCAGTGAGGTGGAACGTATGTCGCGGACTAAAGGGATGCATAGTTTTACCTTATATCCCGATAGGGCTTATCTCGAAATTAAAGTTCAGGTTTTTAACCGGACTCCTTTCCCTCAAACCTTTCTTTGGTGGGCAAACCCGGCGGTGGTAGTGCACAATGATTACCATTCGGTGTTTCCACCAGATGTTCATGCCGTTTATGATCATGGCAAACGCGATGTTTCAAGCTTTCCCATTGCCAGAGGAACCTATTACAAAGTGGATTATTCTGCAGGAGTTGATATATCAAAATACAAAAACATCCCGGTGCCTACGTCATACATGGCTGTAAAATCAAAATATGATTTTGTGGGAGGATATGAGCAAAATGTAAGAGGAGGATTGCTACACGTGGCCAATCATCATGTTTCGCCCGGAAAAAAGCAGTGGACCTGGGGTTATGGCGATTTTGGGCAAGCCTGGGACCGGAACCTGACTGACGAAGATGGTCCGTATATTGAACTGATGACCGGAGTATTTACCGATAACCAGCCCGATTTTTCGTGGCTGCAGCCCTTTGAGGAAAAATCGTGGAAACAATATTTCATGCCTTATTCCGAGTTAGGTTATGTAAAAAATGCCACCAAAGATGCCATGGTGAATCTGGAATTTGAAGGTAAAAAGGCTACGATTATGTTATATACTACAAGAGTTTTTCAGAACGCCAAAGTGCTTTTATCACATCAATCCGGAAAGATTTTGTTCCAAAAACAAATTGATATTTCACCTGACCAACCACAAATAATCCGTATCGATAAAGAAGCATATCCATCCCATGAATTGCAACTCGCTCTTTTTGATGCAAAGGAACAGTTGTTGGTTTCATATCAACCCGAAAAAGAACTGGAGAAACCCATTCCGGAACCAGAAAAAGCAGCCTTAGCGCCTGAAAAAATTGAAAGTCTGGAGCAATTGTTCTTAACCGGATTGCACCTCGAACAATACCGACATGCCACCTATAACCCGATGGATTATTACCTCGAAGGTCTTAAAAGGGAACCTGGGGATAGTCGCTGTAACAACGCAGTCGGCTTATTATGGATGCGCAAAGGACAATTTCAAATAGCTGAATCGTATTTCAAAAAAGCCATTGAAACGTTAACCCAACGGAATCCAAATCCTTACGATGGAGAACCTTATTATAACCTGGGTTGGAGCTTTTTTATGCAGCAAAAATGGGACAAAGCTTATGAACCATTTTATAAGGCTACCTGGAATGCCCCCTGGCAAGATTCTGCTTTTTTTGCGTTGGCTCAAATCGATTGCCTTTCTGAACGGTGGGAAAATGCACTGGAACATATCCACCTGAGTTTAATCAGAAATACTCAAAACCATAAAGCACGGCAGTTGAAAGCCAGTATTTTACGTAAACTGAACCGGGAGCATGAGGCTATAGCCTGGATTTCTGATTCTCTGAAAACCGATGGATTCAACATGGGTTGTTGGTTCGAAAGCTATTTGATTACTCAAAAACCCAACGATTTAGTGCAATTCAAATCCTTGATGAGAGATTCGGTTCACAATTATCTGGAGTATTCCTTCGATTTTGCAAATGCCTGGTTTTATACGGAAGCCTTTCAAATACTGTCTATTTATTCCGATTTGGTTCACCGTGTTTATCCAATGGTTTATTATGCCATGGGTTATTATTCGTCTCAAATGAAGGCTTTGCCTCAAGCTCATAATTTTTATCTGCTTGCCGAAAATGCCCAACCTGATTACTGTTTTCCAAACCGGCTCGAAGAAGTAGTTATTTTGCAACAGGCCATTTCATCACTAGTTAAGGCTCCAAAGGCCTTGTATTACTTGGGTAATTTCTGGTATTCAGCCCGGCAGTACAGCAATGCAGTTAACTGTTGGGAACAATCCATACAATTAGATACTAAGTTTCCAACTGTTCACAGAAATCTGGCTTTGGCATATTACAATAAAATGGATCGTAAAGTTGAGGCCCGAACCTTGATGATTAAAGCATTTGAATTGGACAATACCGATGCACGTATCCTGATGGAACTCGATCAACTGGATAAGAAAATGGGCCGTAATCCAGAGGAACGACTCGATTTTCTCGAAAAGAACAAAACTCTCGTGGAATCTCGCGACGATTTGACTTTGGAACAGGCCACATTACTTTGTCAATTGGGAAAATTCCAGGAAGCCAAATGGCTCATCGATACACGGAAATTTCATCCCTGGGAAGGTGGCGAAGGTAAAGTAACCGGGTTGTACTCATTAATTCGTGTAGCGTTGGCAAAAAAAGCGATTATCGATCACCGCTTAAACGAGGCCTTGGATTTATTGTCGGAAACTGAACATTATCCGCATCATTTAGGCGAGGGAAAATTGGTCAATGCTGCAGAAAACGACATCCACTTTTATAAAGGGTTCATCCATTTTTTGCAAAACAATGTTGAAAAGGCTCATCAAGAGTGGCAAAAAGCAACTATGGGTGACAAAGAACCCGTCCAGGCCTTTTTTTATAACGATTCCCAACCCGATAAAATATTTTACCAGGGATTGGCACACCGAAAATTAGGAAATGAGCCGGAGGCCACAGCATGTTTCAAACGCCTGATTCAACATGGAGAACAACATCTTTCCGATCAGGTACCCATTGATTATTTTGCGGTGTCGTTACCCGATTTGGCCATCTGGGACGAAAACCTCAACAAACGAAATAAAATACATTGCCATTTTGTGATGGGTTTGGGTCATTTGGGATTACACAATCCAGAAAAAGCTTCGGAATATTTTAAACAGGTACTTGAACCCGATATCAATCATATGGGTGCACTAATTCATTGGGAACTGCTCTCCAATAAAAAATATTATAAAAACTTCATTTAAAAAATATGGTTTTGGGAATCAATGCGCGTAAACATTAACACCTTTAAACGATGAAAAGAAGAAATACAATTCTGCTGGTTTTACTTTCAATAGTTATATCGGATATGGCTGGTAGCCAGAATCTTTATAAAATCGATGCCTCATCGGTTTATAAAAAACCGGTGGAAGGTCATTTTAAAATGGGAAATCCCGGCGCATCCGGTAAAGCAATTCTGGTAAACAGCCAGTACCTGACCATTGGAGGGAAGCCGGTTTTACCAGTGATGGGCGAAATCCATTTTTCACGGATTAAGCCCGAACTTTGGGAAGATGTGATTCTGAAAACCAAAGCCAACGGAGTGAACATCATCTCGACTTACCTTTTTTGGAACCAGCACGAAGAGATTGAGGGACAGTTTGAATGGCAACATGAAAAAGACCTGCGTTCTTTTATTGAATTATGTGCCAAACATCAGATGTATGTAGTTCCCCGGCTCGGCCCATGGTCGCACGGCGAAGCCCGTAACGGCGGAACCCCCGACTGGATTTTACGCAAAAAATACCTGAAAGACCGTTCCAACGATATGGTGTACCAGCACTATGTAGTTCGCTATTTTACTGAAATTGCCAAACAGTTGGAAGGTTTGTATTACAAAGAGGGAGGTAATATTATTGGCATTCAGCTCGAAAATGAATACTGGTACGGCAAAAAGGGCGAACCTCACATTAAATGGCTGAAAGATTTGGCTGTAAGCCTGGGAATTGATGTACCCATTTATACCGTTACCGGATGGGGAAACGGTTCGGTACCGCCTTTCGAGGTTATTCCGCTTTGGGGCGCTTACGCCGATGCTCCGTGGGTGGAAAATGTGGAGAAACTCTACCAGCCCGGGAATTACATGTTCGATTCGTTCCGTGATAATAAAAACATTGGTAACGACCGTGTCAGTTCACCCGATGAGTACATGAGTTATGGGTTGTATCCCTATTTCACCTGCGAAGTGGGCGTAGGAGTTCAGAATACCTATCACCGGAGGCTGGTAATCGGGCCGCGCGATGGTTTAACCATGATGTTGGCAAAACTGGGTTCAGGAAGTAACCTGTTGGGATACTATATTTTTGCCGGGGCTACCCAGTTCAGCGGACTGTTGCATTCTACCGAGGAAGAACAGGAGGAAACCGGTTACTGGAGCCGTGTTCCTTTAAAATCGTACGACTTTCAGGCAGCCATACGCGAATCAGGCGAATTATCGGAAGCTTACCACGAGGTTAAAAAACTGCATTACTTTGTAAATGAGGCAGGCGAACAACTCGCCCCGATGTTGCCGGTTATTTATACAAACAATAAAAATGAATTGCAACTGGCTGTACGCTCGAACAACGAATCGGGCTTTCTGTTTGGCATCAATTATGCCCGCTTCGAACCTAAGGAGACCCGCCGCAATGCCTCCTTTCAGGTGAAATTTAAAAACGAAATACTCACCTTTCCGCAGTCCGGGATAGATATTCCCGATAGCTCCCTTTTTATCTGGCCTTTAAACTATCAGTTGGGAAAGGTGAAACTCAAATATGCCACTGCCCAATTACTGACCCATATCGGTAATACTTTTTTCCTTTTTCAGAATGGAACCATCCCTGTGGAACTGGCGTTCGATGCTACAAACATACAATCGGTGGATGCCGCATCGGCCAAAACCGAAAAAATCAGAAACTGGTGGGTTATTTCAAAAGTAATTCCCGGGAAAGAAAACCGGATTACATTAAACCTCTCCGATGGCTCAAAACAGTTTCTGTATATATTTACTGAAAACGGAGCCAACCAAAGCTGGGTTTTAGATAACCGGGGAACACCGGCATTTTATATCTCGGAATCAGGAATGTATTCCAACCAGGGAAAGATAGTCCTTTTCGGCAGTAAAAATGAAGAGCAGAATGTCTATTCCTTTGTTGATGCCAGGGAACCGCATTTTGAAGTTAAAAATGTGACAGCGCCCGTGGCAAATCATTCCACCGTCGAAATAAAGGAAGTTACGCTATTTAACGATGCCCAATGGATTGAAACTACCGGTTTCGATTCTATTCCGGCATACCAGCAACGGTACCACCGGTTTATTTTTAAAGAATTCAGCCTCGATAACCCGTCGCGCATCCGTAGCGCCATCCTGTACGTGTATCCCGAATCGGGCGGACAGCTAAACGTGAATTATACCTGGGTGAAACAGCCTCTGGAAGCCGGCCGCATCAACGAAATCGACCTGACAGCTTATGTAAAGAAGGGTGAGAATCTTTTGTTTCTCGATTTTCCGTATGTAAACGGAATTAAAAAAATGGCAGCCCGGTTGGTGGTTGATTATTATAATTACAACCGCATAAATATCTGTACCGATGCCTCGTGGTTGGCCAACGATAATTATACCAATCCCACACCGTTGAAATCTTACGAAATTCCTAAACCAGCAAAATTGAGTGATGCCATTACCAGCGCTGATGCCCTGTTTGCCTCAAGTTTCAGGGAGTGGAACATCAATATTCCGCGTTCGGTTTCCGATAACGTTCAAAATACATATCTAAAGTTAGATTATTCCGGCGACCGTGCCGAATTGTATAATGAGCATGTGTTGGTAGCCGACGATTTCAACAGTAACCAGACCTGGTCCATTGGCCTCCGTGGGCTGGAACGCCGGGTTGCCGGAGAAACATTGCGATTGGTTATCTATCCCCTATCGGAAAAAACCAAGATTTATTTCGATGTTTTACCTGAAATTAATGGATACGGAATGCCTCAAATCTTAAAATCGGAGGTAACGTTTAATTATTTGATGGAGGTTGAGTAGGGTTTTACTAATTCCACACCTAATTTTAAAGGATACTAATAGTGTAGTATAATGACCAAAAGTTATTGTTTTTAGTCATTACAATATCGTAGCATCGCTGTTGATACGAATGTTTTAGTATTTTAGCCAGTGGCAGACTGCGGATATGTACCAACACTCTTTCCAGCTATAATTGTTGATCGGATTTTCCGATTACTTGAAGTTATAAAGGGTTCAAAACAGCTTTAAAACTGAAAAGTGCAGATCAATGTCTCACTTTCTCAAAAACAGCTATTTTTCAGTCTTTTTGGTTTTGGTCTTTTTCTTCTCAACACTCCATCCGAATTTGCCAATGGGTTTTCCCAATTGGAAATATTGCCCATGGGAATAAGCTATGGGGTTAGCCTTGGCCAAATCGAACGCTCCCGTTTTGGCATCAATCAATCGGTTATCGGCATGTACCGCAATCACATGGGCCAGGAACATATCGTGTGTTCCCAGTTCTTTTATTTCAAAAACGCGGCATTCAATATTCACCGGCGATTCCAATATCATAGGAGCTTTCACGTTGGGTGCCGGAACCGGGGTAAGATTCATTTCGCTGAATTTGTTGTATTTGCTTCCCGACCTTACACCGCACCAGTCGGTAGCTTTTGCCAATTCCTGGGTGGTGAGGTTGATAACAAATTCGCCGGTATCTTTTAAAATCTGGTACGAATGCCTGTTTTTCCGGACCGAGATATAGCACATAGGCGGATCGGAGCAGATAGTCCCTGTCCATGAAATGGTAATAATGTTAAAATCTTCGGGTTTGGTACCACAACTAACCATTACCGCAGGCAACGGATAAATCATAGTTCCGGGTTTCCAGGTTGTTTTAGCCATTTTGTCTTAATCTATTCTCGGGGTTCAAATACACTTACATTAAAGCATTGAGGATAAAAAACACTATCTTTTCTTATATATGTTGAATCAAGATATTTAAAAATTGCGTTTGTATTTTCAGCGAATATTGAACCATCTTGATAATAAATTACTTTTCGTTCAGGATTCTTGATAAGATAATCCTTTGCCATTCTAACATTCCATACTGGAAGAATATTATTAACGTTTAACAAACTATCGTATTTATCAGGGTTTTTAAATATTTCCGGCTGATAATAATAGGTAAATCCTAAACTTGCCCAATGAGGGTGAATAATTACAATACTTGAACTATCTGTAAATTCACTTACATGATTCACTGCATTTTGAACCTCACGATAATAAAAATTCTTAGAGTTAACTTCCAGTTTAATAAACATAAATATACCAATGATGCTTGTAACCAGATAGGTAGCCCAATTCCATTTCTTGTAATAAATGGAAATTAAAGCACTTAAAAACAAATAAAACGTAACGGAATTGAATAAAATATATCGGTTAAGAAACATCGGTATTTTCTTCGAAACCAGAAACATAATAGTATATGGAATAAACCACCAGATAAATAAAACCCATAGTTCTTTTCTGTTCTGATTTTTTTCTTTGGCAACCCCCTTAAATACAAGTAATCCAACCAGAATTAATACAATAAACATGGGTGAAAAGAAATTCAGGAATGCATGAAGCTGGTCAAAATAATCCCGGTTATGAGGTGGTGTAACCCAGGTTCCCTGAGATGATTTCAAAAATTGTTTGATAAAAACAATAGCCATTGGAATGAATGAAATGGCAGTAAGAGAAATAACTATCCAAATTCTATATAGATTTTTTTTCTCTTTAAAATAAAACAAACTACTTAAAAATTGAGCAAAAACAACAAACCATCCAAAGTAATGACTATAAATCAGAAAAAAATTTGCAATAAAAAGCAGAATAATATTTTTATTTTTTTCAGGGTATTTAACTACTTCATTAAAATAATAGTAGGATGCAATAGTAGCAAAACTCAACATAGCATAAGCCCTGGTTTCAAGGCCAAAATAAAAATGATAGGTAGATAAAAGAAATACTATTGTACCAATAATTCCTGCCCAAATATTAAATACTTTTTTCCCGGCTAAGAATATAAATACGGCGGTTAATGAGTTAAACAATAATGGCATTATCCGAACTGAAAAAGGGCTAATACCAAAAAGTTTAATCCAAAAATGCAGAATTAACATGAATAAAGGTGGATTTGGTTCATTCTGGGTCGGGAGTCTTAAAATGTCAAGCAAACTTTTTTGAGCGTTAAAAATAGTAAAAGGTTCATCAAGACAGATATCTCTTGTTCCAATGAATACAAGCTTTGATACAAAAGCAGTTAAGAAAATAAGTATTAATGAGGTGATAAAAGTAGTTTCTTTCTTAATATTATTCATATCGTAATATTTTAAAAATGATTTACAATTAAATAAACTCATCTAAAAAGCAATATTCTCAATTAATATACACCCAAATATGTTACTTATTTTTTATTAATACAATTATACTATTTTTGAATTCAAAATAGACAACCCCTTTTGTTGGCTAATATTTTCTCTGAACTTTACTTATAAGTATAAATATATATCAAATTTATAGAATCGATTTAAAATGCTAAATAATAAATCAATTGCAGTAGTTATTCCTGCCTACAATGAGGAGAGCCAGATTGGAATGGTTATTGAAACCATTTCCGGGTTTGTCGATCGGATTATTATTGTAAACGATTTCTCAAAAGACAAAACCTCGGAAATTGTGAAATCTTATCAGGGTAAATTCTTTGCCAATCTCCCCGAAACTAAATCGAAAACCGTTAAAAGCATTTACAGCAAAGCTGATGAAATTGTAGAAGAATGGAATCGGAAAGAATTGAATTACTTTGCTCCGGCACAAATTATTCATCCTGCTGATAATGATAAAATTGTCCTCATCAATTTATTAAAGAACAGTGGAGTTGGTGGGGCAATTGCCAGAGGTTACAAATGGGCCAAAGACAATCAAATAGATTGTACTGCAGTTATGGCTGGCGATGGACAAATGGATCCAGACGAGTTGGAGGGAATTTGCCGACCGGTTATTGATGAAAGTGCCGATTATGTAAAAGGAAATCGTTTATCACATAAAAGTGCAAAAGCCTTAATTCCCAAAACCCGGTTCTTTGGCAATTCGGTTCTTTCAATTCTGACTAAACTGGCTTCAGGTTATTGGCATGTTTCTGATACCCAAACCGGCTATACTGCTATTTCAAATAAAGCATTGAATTTACTTGAACTTTATAAAATCTATCCCCGTTATGGTATGCCAAATGATATGTTGGTAAAACTAAATATCGAGAATTGTACCTTAAAGGAGATACCCATCAAACCTATTTATCATGTAGGTGAAAAATCAAAAATGAAAATCCGAAAAGTTATTCCCAGAGTTTCCTGGTTGCTGATAAAAAGCTTTTTCAACCGTATTTGGACTAAATATTTTTTTAGGAGTTTTCATCCCTTATTTATTTTGTATCACCTTGGCTTATTGTTGACTATAGTTTCCATTCCTTATGGTATAAAAATTCTTTCCTATATGATTCAGGGGATTGATGCTAATCCAGTAACTGTTTTAGGGTTCATGTTTTTATTTATCAGTGGATTTCAATCAATTCTTTTTGCCATGTGGATGGATATTCAGGATAATGAAAGGTTGAATATATAAAAAATGGCTACAAATTTATCAATTTTTAAGAATATTAGGATTCTCCTTGAATCGTTCTAAATATGCACTCATAAGTTGCAATTTGTGTTGATTCATCGTTCTGGAATTTATGTTGGACTTAGAAATGCCATCAGTATTTTTTAGCGATTTAATTTCGTCTGGCACTTTAAACCGATATAGTGAAACCAATTTATTTGAAGATGTATAAGCATGTTCAAAAAAACATTTAATACGAACTTGATTTTCAGCATCCTCCTTAGAATTCCAAAATTGTTTATCATAGAATATAATAATATAATCTACAAATCGAATACTATCATAAACATGTTCAGATGAATGAGCATTTGGAGAAATATTATTTTCAGCCAAAAAAATTGATGGAATATCTTTTTTCCAAACTAAAGGAAATTGACCGCTACATTGTGGTATTTTTACATTAATAAGAGGTAAATCTGTTCCAACATATAAACCAAAATGGGGATGAAACCAATTTTCAGATTTAACATAATGGCAAACAACGCTGCCAGGTTCAATATATTGCTCTAGTTCTTTAAGTTCAGCAATCTGATTTTTTTGATTATGATATACTGAAATATTTAATATTCTTGTATGCAACATTGAAATAAAAACAATAAATACCAAAAAATATTGCACTTTATTTGGGTACTTGTTTAACGACAGCCAAATAATAAGATTAAAGAAAAAAAACAGACCAAACCGATTTGTCAAGCTCCCTGCTGATATCCTATTAGGGGCAAAAAAATAAAGAATCAAAAAGATAATTGAAACATAAACAAATAAATTCTTATTTTGAGTTAATTTATCAGTAATGTTTTTTTCTTTGTTTTTAATAAATAAGATAAAGGCATAAATTGTTAATAAAGCTAATGTTATGAAAATTGGAATATAGGTTCTAGCTTCAACTGAATGATTATAACCTACCAATATCCTTAACCTAAAAAATTCAAAAAGTTGGTCTTTAAAACTCAAATAATAATCTTGAACTACATTATTAATTCCCATTACATTTTTAATGTAATAGATAAACATAATAAAAGCAGGCAATACAGAAATTATTAAAATTAAAAGCTTCCTAAAAATCTGAATATAGGACTTATTTAGGAATTCTTTTATATTTTGTCCTATAAAGATAATTCCTATAGATAGACACCAAAATGCAAAAACAAAACCATGAGACAAAAACAATAAAATCAAAATTACTATAAATGTTAAAATCCTTTTTGCATTAAAGTTATTCAAGTACCTAAACCAATAACCAAGTCCTGTAAAATAAAATATTGCAGCAAAACTGAATGCATAGTAACCTAATAATTGATATGATGAGAAAATAAAAGAAAAAATAACAAGCCAAACTAAAGATTTATTTTCCGGATCAATACTTTTAATCAGATATCGAAATGAATACACCATTCCAAATATATAAATAATGAGATAAATTTTTTCTGCCATCCAAGAGGGCAAAAACAAATGAAAAAGGCCAATAATAAAATGAGGCATCCAATAACCAACAATAACTTTATTTATTTCAAAATAGTCACTTATTAAAGAGTTTCCTTTTATGATTTCAACTAAATTATTTATTGCATGTAAGTGTTGAGGAGCGTCAAGTGAAGGAGTATATCTTGAAAAAAAGAATTGAATAAAACTTATTATAAAAAGACCTATTAAAAAAACATCTGATTTATTCAGATTCTTCAATATTGATAAATAACTTTTTAATATTCTGATAAGATTACTGATTTGACTTTTTTGCATAATATCGATTATTGAAATAATAAAAATTAGAATCTTGAAATAAAATATTTTGATCGGTTGGCCTTATTAAAATATCATCTAAAATTAAGTTCCCTCTGGTAATTAATTTATTTTCAAAAACCAGAACTAAATGTTCATTTCTAACCTTTGTTTGATAATTTATCTCAAAAAGGCCCCATCCTTGTTTATTAACAAATTGGATATATCTCCACAAATCGGTTTGTTTAGATATATATAGTTTTGAATCATTTCCTTTAATATAAAATGTTAATCGTGTTCTTGGATAAATATCCTCATTCATCCGATTGATCCAAAATGATAAGGTATAGTTTATAATAGTATCGTTGAGTATATGGCAAGTAAGCGATTGCGAGCTTCAAACTTGTCAAAACGAGATGAAGTTGAAGCGGACTGCAACCCTTGAATATACTACTATCACGCCTATTTGCTATATACATTGTTGGGCGCAGTTATTATTCAATTATCAATTTGCTTGTTATTATGTTATCCAAAACATTAATATTTATTATATAAAGTCCTTTTGGATATCTTCTCAAATCAAACTGTTTTTGATTCTGTATTTCTGAATCAAGAATTTTCATACCCAAAGAATTATAAATCTTAACATTACTAGTTTTATTTGATTTACCTGATAAGTTTATGCTAAATAAACCATTTGAAGGATTTGGAAATATATTTATTTCATTTTCATCATTTATAGCATCTGAATTTTCTATTGTTTTCGGGTTAGAATCTAACTTGGCACTTTTTAAGCTACTTATTTTATCTAAATGATTACAATTTGTAAAAGGAGTAACAAAAACACCTTCATTTCCAAATGCTACAATATCATTAACATGATCTCCATTAGCATCACCTACTAATCTAACATCATTTGTTGTGCTAAAACCATTATTTGTTGATGCACTTACATTACAACCATAGTCATTAAGCTCATAATAATCTTTATTGTAAGTAAAACTAGGTGTTTGTAAATTGTCGTTCTTGTCTCCATAGGCAACCTTAACCCCGTCGTTAAAGAAACCAACAATATCTTTAGCTCCATCTCCATTCATATCTGCCAGATATATTGGATGTTTTTCAACATCCCAATTTTGGGCATAACAAAAATCTTTATTCACAATTGCTGAACGGGGATATCTAAAACCAAAGCCATTATTATCTACATACCCATAAGCAACTATTACATCGCTCCAGCCAAAACAAACTAAATCATCTTTTCCGTCTCCGTTTACATCACCCACCATCCTCCAATGATATGCTTTATTCCAACCCTGATTGGTACCAAAATTTGAAATATATAATTGTGGTGTTGTAAATTGTGGTGTTTGTAAATCACTGACTTTTTTTCCCAAGGCTACAGTAACACCTTTTTCCCCAAAGCCAACAATATCTTTAACTCCGTCTCCATTCACATCAGCTAAATAAATATCGTCTCTTTGTGTATTCCAGTCCTGGTTATAGCAAAAATCTTTATTCACAATTGCTGAACGGGAATATCTAAAACCAAAGCCATTATTATCTACATACCCATAAGCAACTATTACATCGCTCCAGCCAAAGCAAACCAAATCATCTTTTCCGTCTCCGTTCACATCACCCACCATCCTCCGATGATATGCTTTATTCCAACCCTGATTGGTGCCAAAATTTGAAACATATAATTTTGGTGTTGTAAATTGTGGTGTTTGTAAATCACTGACTTTTTCTCCGAGGGCTACAGTAACGCCCTTTTCCCCAAAGCCAACAATATCTTTAGCTCCATCTCCATTCACATCGGCTAAATAAATATAATCTCGCTGTACATTCCAGCCCTGACCATAACAAAAATCTTTATTTATAATTGCTGAATGTGGGTATCTAAAACCAGGTCCGTCATTATCTACATATCCATAAGCAACTATTACATCGCTCCAGCCAAACCCTACCAGGTCATCTTTTCCATCTCCGTTAACGTCGCCAACCATCCTCCTATGATATGAATTGCTCCAGTCTTTACTATTAAAGTTATTACACCAAATTTTTTTATACGCCCTGATATAATCTATAGAATATTCACTATAGTCCGGTGGTGTTCCATCTTTACCGCTAAGAGTTAAATTGGCAATTATTTTCATATAAGTTCTAGGAATTCTGCAATCATTTGAGAACGTTCTTAATACTTTATTATCCAAATAAAACCTAAGAAAGGTGGGAGACCATTCTAAAGCATAAGTATGAAAATCATCAGCAAAACTTGGATATCCTGGAGTCTGAAATTCTATACCTGTAGAATGACATGTATAATCATTTCGATCTTTATTTGGTGAACAGTCGCAACCATCATTTTTTGAATTCATCCATATGAGATTATTGGTTGCTTTTGTTGGTGTATTGCCTAAGTATTCAAAAATATCTACTTCATGTCCACCTTTTTCGTAGCTGTCAGAGGTATATAGCCAGAAAGCGGGCCATGTAGAATTGCCAAGTGGGAGTTTACACCTTATTTCAAAATAGCCATTCTTAAATTTGGCTAAACTTTCAAACCATGCAGAGGTATATTTGTAATTAGAATTCATTTCTGCAGGTGGATCTTCTTTCCTTGCAGCTAAGACTAATTTACCATCCCTAAATATGTAATTAGGATTTTGGGGGATATGATATAAATTATCTACATAGATTTGAATTTCAGCACCATCTTCTCCATGATAATAATTTTGTCTATACCATTTTGAATCATTGAATGGGCCACTATTAAATTCATCATTTAATATTAATTTATATCCGGGTTTATTAATAGGATTATTGACAACCGTATACTGGCCCAATGCTTCATTAAAAAAGCATACTAACAAAACAAACAGGTTAAATAGCAAGAGTTGTTTTTTCATAGTTTTATAATTTAATTATTCCATTTTTGACATGAATTATTTGTATTTCTGTTCCATTGTAACGTTTCTAATTCTGAGCAACGTTTTTTTAAACGTCTTATTTTTAATAACTTAATAATATTCTAAAATTCATTCCTAAAGCTAATTAATTTCTTTCTAAAAACGTTTCCTAAAGAAATCATTTACTACCCTAAGTGAAAAGGGGAATTGCGCCCAACTTGATTATTTAAACATGTATCAATAATTGTATTTCTTTTTTTTGCATCAAATTCAAATGAAGATAACTGATGATTAGGATTAGGTTCGTAATTACCAAATGAAGAATAAATGAAGTCAGAACTTGAATAATTTGATTGAAATTGTTCTACAAGGGCTAATGAATCATTCAAAAAATAATCATAAATATTTTGATGAAAATTCTTATGAAGCCTTAAGATTGAATCAATTTTTAAATTATATACATTATATTTTTCAGTTTCATAAAGGAGTGAACAATAATTAATAATACGTTGCTCATTTTGGGTGAGTACAATGCTATTTTGCTTTATAACTAAAAAATCTTTATTACTTGAAAAATATTTAATTGGTGAAAATTCTTCATTTGGTTCAAAGAACCAATCCAAATTTATCATTGTTTGAGAAATTGAAGACCTACTTAATAAAACAGAAGTTAAAGGTAATCCGGTTTTCATCGAAACAATAAAGGAATTTTTTTCAATTTCGCTTCCATTGGAAATCCAATAAACTTCTGACCCCACATGAAAATACGGCAATGGTAGAATTGCTTGATACTTTTCTTTTTCAATCCTATTTATCCAATTGTTTTGAGGTGACTCATTTTTAGAATCATCTAAATCTTCAACCCTATGATTAAGCCATTTGCCTCTATCTTTAGCAAATGAATACGCATCATACGCACCCCAACCAATAGATAAAATTAAAATAAATATAGTAAAATGAGATTTATTTTTTTCATGGTATTTCCATATCAAATAATAAGTCACAATGTTTATCGTATAAAAGAACAACCAATTAAAGCGACCAATTGCCCGAAATTGCTTAAAAGGTCCTGTATAATTTAATAATGACTCAATACCCCAAATTAATGGCCATCCAAAACTGACAAATAGAGCAAAAATAGATGCCCATAAAATTGAATTTAAAAATTTATCTTCTATAATATAGAACCACCCTGTTGTAAATCCTTTCTTGATATTATCACTGATGTATTTAAAAACCAAAGTGAAAAAAACAACTGATGAAACCAAACCAATAAATGCTTTTCCTTCCCATTTTATATAACTAAATTTCAAAAATTGTCCATAAGGTTTGCCAACAGGTAAAAATACACCTTCAGGGTATGCTCTAGTATCAAAGAATCCCCAAGGAAAATCAGTTCTATCATTAGAAAAATCTCTAACAATTAAAATAAATATTATAAAAGGTAAAACTATTTGAACAAAAAAGTTTAATAAAATAAAGTTTGGTTTCCTAAATTCTTTTTTCTCGGTGAACCATAATAATAAAAAAAAGAAGAATGAAAAAAAGATAAAAAAAGCAAACAAATAGGCACTTGTACCCAATGCAATAAGTGACAATAAACCTATGAAAATTGAGAATAATACCTTTTTTGTTTGATAAAATTCAATTAAAAAATACAAAAACACTGGAATGAAATACAAGTAAGATAAATCATAATGCCCCCCAAAACGTCCTAATTGAGGACTCAAAAAAATGATAATATTTGATACTATCAAACTATATAAAAAAGGTAATTTTAACTTGATTAAAGTTAAATAGATAAAAAAACTACCAATTACAATCGAAAGTAACATCCAAATATTAAGAATACCTAGAATATTATCAGAAGTATCATATCCCAGTTCTTTAAAGAATTTTAGAGTATTTACAATTAAGGGTTGACAACCTGTATAAAATACTGACTCTCCAAATGGATAGTTCATTGACGATGTGTAATTATATAAAGTATCGTATTTCATATGGTAAACTGACCCAAAAGTACTTTTTATCCCATCACCGCCACTACTAAAATAAACATGATTTGCTGATTTAAAAAGCACTCCATAAATACTAATGAGTAATATGAGTGAAACAAAAATTTGAATTAATGCTTGGAAAAATTTTAAATTTATCTTCATAATAAAACCAATTTAGCATCTGTCTTGAATAAAATAATGGGGCCTGTTTTTAGCTTCGTTGAAGATTCGGGAAAGATATTGACCGATAATTCCCAAACTCAACAATTGGACCCCGCCCAAAAATAAAATGACCAACATCATGGAGGTCCATCCGGGAATAGTGTTTCCAAGAATAAATTCAATTAACGCATAAACGGCATAAAGAAATCCCATTCCTAGGGAAAGCAATCCAACATATAAGCTGATTTTTAAAGGTTTTGAAGAAAAAGAGGTGATGCCGTCCCAAGCAAAATGCAGCATTTTCCGGAAGGTGTATTTTGAAACCCCACCCCTCCTGCGGGGTGCTTCAAATTCAACAAATGCTTGTTTAAAACCCATCCAGCTTATCAATCCACGTGTAAACCTATCTTTCTCTTCAAATTGTAAAAAAGCATCTACCGCCTTTCGGCTCATCAAGCGGAAATCGGATGAGGCCGGTTCAATTTTAACATCTGTCATTTTATTAATAAAGGTATAAAACCCTTTGGATGTCATATTTTTAATCAAACCAGCATCTTCTGTTTTTAAGCGCCGGGTATTCACAATATCAAAACCTTGCTGGTATTTCTCAATCAAATCAGGAATCACTGATGCGGGATGTTGCCCATCAGCATCCATGCTAATGGTAATATCACCTAGCGATTCACTTATTCCGGCAAGCAAAGCTATTTGATGGCCAAAGTTCCGTGAAAAGGAGATGCCTTTTACCTCAGTATAATGGGCAGAAAGTCCTTTGATGATTGAAAAAGTCTCATCGCTACTGCCATCGTCTATAAAAATACATTCAAAATCTTCACCTTTTAAAACCTCCCGGACCTCATCAAATAAAACCGGGATATTCTTTTCCTCATTAAATGAAGGGACAACAATACTAATTTTCACTTTTTTGTTTTTTAAATATCAATGCAATACCAAATATAAATATTTCGCCGCTAATAAACCAAAGCCGTTGAATAATGGAAATTGTAATGGCAATTTTAGGATCAATGCCCAGGGTTGTTAGAAATAACACAATAATTCCTTCACGGACTCCAATTCCCCCGGGCAAAAAAATTGCCAACAACCCGCAACTCACACTGGCCGGAAATGCAAAAGCTACCCATAAACTGCTGGCAGGAAGTACCGATAGTACCAAAAAGTAAAAGCCAGCACTCCAAAAAACCCAATACCCCATAATGGCAAGTGTCATTGGTAAGGCATCACGGATAGGAATAAAAGGAATGTTCAGTTCCTTTTTAAAGAACATTTGCAATAATTGCAAAATAAACTTGTGCACCCAACCTGAGAAAAGAAACAGACCCAAACCAAGGGCACCAAGCGCAACAAAGAAAGAATACCATCCGTTAACGGGTAAAAAGGGGATAGCCACCAAACTAATAAGCAATCCTAACAACAAGTAAAGCAATTGCTCGCGTAACGAGACTGTAGCCAACTTCATTAATGGGAACCCTTTTTCCGAAATAATAGATGCCCTCCCCAAAATAACCCATACCTTTCCGGGCAGATATTTTCCAAATACCGATATACCATGCGAGTATAGAGCATCTTTAAACAAAACTATTACTCCATGTACTTTGAGGCTGACTTTCCAACTATATACACTTAATAAAAACCCTGACCATAAGAATAAAACAGATGCAACAAGAAACATCCAATTTATTGTCAATTCACTAAAAAAAAGATAATCGAGCTTATAAAGGTAATAGATAACGAATAAAATTGATAGATAGAGTAAAATCCGTAACCATTTTTTGAGGCTGTGCTCCATTGAATTAGGTTTATAAATATTTGTTCGTTTATCAGAATTAGCTATTCTTGGCGGTTAAAATTTATTCAATGCTCTTTAATTCGCTAGTCTTCCTCATATTCGCGGCTTTATTTTTCTGCTTCTTCTGGATTGTAAAGAAACAAAAGATTCAATTAGCTTGGATATGCAGGCTAATTCTTTTTCTGAAAAATTAGTTTATGCCCACAATTATAGAAATTTACCATCAGTGATGATAATATCCTTTACTGTCATCAGCTCCCGGTTCAGCATCAACACATTGCCATCAGCCATCACGGTATCAATACAACTGGAGTTCATGGCGTAAACCAGTGCCGAATAATAATCGTAAATGGGTTGCATAAAGGTATTTTTGGTAGATACAATGGCTAAATCGGCCCGTTTCCCTACTTCAATAGAGCCAATCAGGTGATCGAGTCCTAAAGCTTTGGCACCGTTGATGGTGGCCATTTTTAATGCTTCTCGCGCTGGCAACAATTCGGGATTATGGTTGATTCCCTTTTGCAGCAAGGCTGCCAGGCGCATCTCCTCCACCATATCCAGGTTGTTATTGCTGGCACAGCCATCGGTACCTAAAGCTACATTGATGCCTTTTTGCAAATAGGTTGCCACTGGTGCAATGCCGCTACCCAATTTGAGGTTGCTGCTCGGGCAATGGACCACATGAGCCCCTGATTTTTTAAATAGCGCTTGATCTTCTTCAGTTAACCATATACAGTGTGCCCCCAACGTATTCTCAGTAAGCATTCCTAATTCGTGTAAATAATGCGGAGGATTCAATCCATACCTTTCTGTAATCTGAGCCACTTCATCCTGAGTTTCCGAAATATGGGTAGAAATTCTTAAGCCAAATTGGTTGGACAGATGCTTAACTTTCAACAACGTTTCTTTGCTGCATGAATAGGTGGCGTGAAAAACAAGTCCCGGATATATCAACGGGTGCTGTTTCCATTTTTCGATAAACTGTTGGGCTTTCGCCAGAGCTACCTCCACATGAGGATAACTATTGGTGGGAAAATCGAGGATGGCTTCATTCATCACAGCCCTCATTCCTGATTTTGCAGTTTCTTCCGCCACAGCATCGGCAAAAAAGTACATATCGCAAAAAGTGGTAGTCCCGGTTTGAATCATCTCGGCCAGACCCAGACGCGCCCCTTTACGCACATTTTTCTCATGCGTATGTGTTGCTTCTGCGGGCCAAATGTGATCTTCGAGCCATGTTTTCAGGGGCAAATCGTCGGCCAGACCCCGGTAAAGTGTCATGGGCAAGTGGGTGTGGGCGTTTACAAATCCCGGAATGATAATGTCGCCCTGAATATCCACCATGTTTTTACCATTCTTTGGAATCCCCTCTCCTATTTCAGTAATCGTGTTTCCGGAAATGGTTACGTAACCATTTCTGATGACCTCTAACTCAGGGTTCATGGTTATAATAACCGCATTGTAAAGGGTTTTCTCAGGTTGTAGTATGGCTTGCATCTTTCTTAAATTTTTAGCGTGGAATTTACCGCTTTTACCTCATTGGGCAAAAAAAAGCTGCTCATAAATGGGCAGCTTTCTTTTTAAGTCTTTGTATCTGTTACTTGTTTTTCTCGGCATGTTTGGCATAACGGCTGCGGAATTTATCCACACGACCAGCAGTATCAACAAGTTTCATTTTACCGGTGAAGAATGGGTGCGATGCACTTGAGATTTCAAGTTTCACTACTGGATATTCCTTCCCGTCTAACTCTATCGTATCTTTTGTGTTGACCGTACTTTTGGTAAGAAATGTCTCACCGTTCGACATGTCTTTGAACACAACAAGGCGATAACTCTCAGGATGTATTCCCTTTTTCATTTTTATAATAATTTAATTATTCAACCTTATAAATTGGTCTGCAAAAATATAACTTAGATTCAGAAAAACAAAATATTGACAGCACTTAATTTTAATTGATCTTTTCCATCCCCAAAGTGCGCTGCATTTTAGTCGAGGATTGATTGGTAAACCTGACAAATGGAAGGTTCCTATCGAACAAATACCGGTAGGTGGTATGAGTTTTGGCTTTTGTGGCATTTTCCATCTGTTTGTACATTTTGTTCACAGTTTCGTTATAATCGCCCACCCAACTCATTTCAAGTTCGGTAATTCCATGCTTTTTGCAGGCATCTGTCATTTTTAAAAACATGGGGCCAATAATTCCTGCCTTCTGATACTCGGGAATGACCCCCGAAACTAGTTGCCGTGCACGGGTTATGGAGCGTTTCCGGTAATAAAAAAGTTTAATTTTGTTCAGCAGATGTAATTTTCCATTGCCCAGTTTTTTAAATACCTGGTTGAAATCGGGAAAACAGATGATCATTCCAATGGGGCGTTCCCCATCATAGGCAAAAACGATAAACTCTTCGCTGAGTAAGGGTTTTACCTCCATAAAAACCTTTTCAAATTCTTCATAGATAATTGGGGTATAATCTTCATGAAAATCGGCCCAAACGGAATTGTAGATTTCCACGGCATCTTTCAGGTATTTTTTATAATTGGCAAAATGCAGATGATCCCATTTGTAATTGGGTTTACGCATCACAAAACGGGCAAAAGCCTCCTGCCTTTCGGGAAATGGTTTTAACAGATCGACATGGTAACTATATTGGTCAAAATAGGTTTGAAAACCGTAATTTTCAAAGAGAGCCTTGTAATATGGAAAGTTATAAGGCATCCCGTAAGCCTGGTGCATAAAACCTTCGACCAATAATCCCCAATGGACATAATTTTCACCAAAATTGATAGGTCCGTCCATGGCCTGCATACCTTTTGATACCAGCCATGCCTTTGCCATATCGAACAATTTGTTGGCAGCTTCCTGATTATTGATACACTCAAAAAAGCCTATTCCTCCGGTGCGTTGTCCATTATTGGGGTTCATGGCTTTTTTCATGCTGTAAAAGGCCGCAACACGCCCGATGACTTTATCGTCCTGATTTAAGAGAATCCAACGGCAAGCATCCCCCGATTTGAATGAATTGTTATGTTTGGGATCAAAAATGCTTTCAATCTCAGCATCTAACAAACAGGTCCAATTGCTATCACCCACATAAAGCGTTTTTGGTAATTCAAGAAATTGCCGACGTGTCCTTTTATTAGTTACTTCAACAAATTGCATGGCTAAATTTTAAATTCAATATTCTAAGATACGATTTATTCTTCAATGGTAGCGCTGTTTAAATACATCGAAACTGAACGATTCCTTTACCACAATTCCTTTGGCTCCTTTTTCCACGGTGCAACATTCGGTTTGCAAATCGTGTTCAAAAAAGAGGACCATCTGATGTTCGGCTGCAGCCTCCAGCAATTTTTCCTTTTCATCAAGAACATCGAGTTGGAAAAGGTCATACGCCGAGATGAAAGATAAAGGGACATTGGCCATGGTTGGGATTAAATCGGCACAGTAAACCAACTGCACATTATGGTACTGAATAACAGGAATCATCTGCCCACGGGTGTGTCCATGAGCAAAAAGGATGTAAAAACCGGGGAATAACTCCCCTTCCTCTTCAATCCACCTCAACCTACCGGTTTCAACCATAGGTAATATATTCTCCGGTGGATAGGCTGGAGCCTCCCTCCTATTTGGTTTTGATGCCCATTCCCATTGCATGCGGCTCACCCATAAATCGGCATTGGGAAATGCAGAAACAATGTCCCCTTTGTTGTCCTTTTTCAAGGTTCCTCCGCAATGATCGAAATGCAGGTGGGTGTGAACCACATCAGTGATGTCTTCAGGAGCAAAACCTTCCTTTGCCAGAGATTTCATCAATTCCCCTTCGCCATTGAGATAGTCATATTTAAAAAATGCTTCATCCTGTTTTTTTCCGGTTCCGGTATCAATGAGAATCCTACGGTCGCCATCCGCCACCAACAAGCATCGCATGGAGATATTGCAACGGTTCAGCTCATCAGCCGGATATTTTTTTAGCCACATGGTCTTAGGAATCACTCCGAACAAAGCTCCACCGTCCACCATCATGTTTCCGCAATCAATCACATGTAATTCCATAAAATAAGGTTTTTTGAAATGTTCACGAAAATAACAAAAAAGGCTGTAAATAGTAAATCTCAAAATTTAGCTATTTTTGCCTGGGATTAAGATGCGTATATGAAATCTTTCGTTCGGAAATCGTTCAGAATTGCTGTCATTACTGGCTTAGTTTTTATCGGTTTAAGTATTTTTGGTGTATTGGATTATATTTTTATCAATCCCCCAATAACCCCATTGATGCTCATCCGCTACGTTCAACATGATTCTAAAAAAGGACCGGCCAAAATTGTAAAAGAATGGAAAGATTTGGAAGATATTTCGCCCAATATGGTACTGGCCGTTGTTTCGGCAGAAGATAATAATTTTCCGACCCATTTTGGGGTTGATTGGGACGCCATTAAAGAAGCTCAAAAACGTAATAAAAAAGGGAAACGGATTCACGGGGGTAGCACGATTACACAACAAACCGCCAAGAATGTGTTCCTGATACCCAACCGATCATACATCCGTAAGGCGTTTGAGCTTTATTTTACTTACCTCATCGAACTATTCTGGAGCAAAGAACGCATCATGGAGGTGTATTTAAACGTTATTGAGCTGGGCCCAGGGATTTATGGCGTTGAGGCGGCATCGAACTATTATTTTAAAAAACCTGCAAAAAAACTAACCCGGGCTGAAGCTGCCCTTATCACAACGGCTTTGCCAAACCCCCGGAAACGGAACCTGGCAAAACCCAGCCCATATATGTATCAATACCAGGCAAGGGTATTAAAACTGATGGATATGGTTGGGAAGGTAGAGCTGGATTGATATTAGTTAATCCAAGAAATTCCAATAGGTATCCTGTAATTTAAACTCATCAATATCTAACAGCTATTTTGGTAACCTGCCGGATTTTATTTGATTCAGCTATATCGCCTGTCCACCGCGTTCTCCTGTCCGGATGCGGATGCATTCTTCCAAAAGCATGATGAATATTTTTCCATCGCCAATTTCACCATATTACTGTTATGGTGCAGGCAGTATTGATTTCAACACTTCGGCATAAATTTTTTGATGATTGGAAGTTCTATAGAATAGTAATTGCAATATTAAGTTTGCAAAATATTAATATAATGTAAATCATAATCAACAATATATACTATATTTGACAAATAATGTTTACAGAATGGAAGAATTAGTTACGCAATCATTCAAATACGTTAAGCAAATAGATAACCGGTTTAAACGTTATCTGTTTCATAAAATTGATTGGCGAAGCCGGTTGATAATTATTATTGGAGCAAGGGGAGTTGGAAAAACCACCATGATGCTTCAATACATGAAGGAGAACCTTGCCCTCAACAAGGAATCGATATATATCAGCGCCGACCATCTGTATTTCAGTCGCCATGGTCTGGTGGAGTTTGCAAGGCTTTTTAGTATGAACGGAGGAAAACATCTTTTCATCGACGAGATTCATAAATATCCCAACTGGTCACGCGAAGTAAAAAATATATACGACCAATATCCTGATTTAAAGCTTGTTTTGTCAGGTTCCTCTGCCACTGAAATTGTAAAAGGAGAAGGGGACTTGAGTCGGAGGGCCCTGTTTTATCATTTGCAAGGATTATCCTTCAGGGAGTATATTAATTTTCATTACAAAATTCAGTATCAACCTATTACGTTGGATGATTTGGTTACCAACGTCATGGAAATTTCGTATCAGATAGCTGCAAACATAAAACCCATTAAACTTTACGATGAATACCTGCGGTTTGGTTACTATCCCTTTTTTAAAGAGGGAACGGATGGGTATTACCTACGAATCAACCAAGTAGTCAATACTGTTCTGGAATTAGATATTCCGGCTGTTTACAACATTGATTATCATGCAACCATTGCCATCAGAAAATTGCTGGGAATTATTACAACCCTGGTTCCATTTAAGCCGAATACCCTTAAATTAAGCCAAGAGGTTGGCCTGTCGCGCGAAACATTTATTAAATACCTACAATATTTACATAAAGCTGATTTACTTACACTTCTTCATAGCAGTACCAAAGGTATTAGCCAATTGAGCAAACCCGAAAAGATTTACCTGCAGAATCCCAATCTTATTTATGCGCTTGCTGAAGGGGTTGTGGATAAAGGAAATTTGCGTGAAACATTTTTTATCAATCAACTATCCCAGAATCATCAGCTTTCATATCCAAAACAAGGGGATTTTTTAGTGAATCAGACTTGGTTATTCGAGGTAGGTGGGGATAATAAAACTCAAAAACAGATTACCGGAATTGACAATGCTTTCGTAGCAGCCGATGACATTGAAATAGGTTCTCCTCAAAAAATCCCTCTTTGGTTATTCGGGTTTTTATACTAACCCAAAGTTTAGGTTAGATATATTTGCGAAAGAATTTACAGTTTATGAAAAAATACGAACAGTTAAAAAAAACTGTTCGTATTTTTTTATTTTATATCGCCTGTCCACCGCGTTCCCCCGTCCGGATACGGATGCATTCTTCCAAAGGCATGATGAATATTTTTCCATCACCAATTTCCCCATCCTGTCCATTGTGCGTGCGTGCTGCGCTGATGATGGCATCTACGGTAATATCCACAAAAGTATCGTTTACGGCAATTTCAATCCGCATTTTTGGGGTGAGACCGGGAATTACTTTAATCCCGCGATAGAATTCTTCTTTCATAGATTGTCCGTGGCCTGAGACCCGGCTTACCGTGATGCGTTCGATTCCAGCAGCAATCAGGCTTTCGCGTACCTGATCCAACTGGCTGTTTCGTATAATGGCTATGATTAGTTTCATTTTTTTAGAATTTAGATAATAGATTATTAGAATTTAGATGTGAGACCGTTGACTGGGATGAATTGGAAAGATGGAATTAACCAATCTTTAAGAGATTGATTTTTTGGCACTCCATTTTTCCAATATTCCAATTCTCATTTCAAATCAGCATAAGTTGAGTTTAAGCAGTTGCTATAACAGATACAATTGTGCTCCTTTAGTTAGGGTTTAACATTCCATAACCACGTTCGCCATGGTAAGCATGATCCAAACCTTGGAGTTCTTCCTCAGTTTTGGATTTGAATCCTACTGTTTTTTCAACAATCCAGATGATAATCAATGTTCCTACCACGGCGTATGCAATGGCTATTCCCACAGCGGTGGCCTGAATGCCGAATTGTTGCAATGCTGACCAACCTCCCTCACTAAGAGTTGCAGCATCGGCCATCCAACTGGCACGGATAAAGAATGAAAGCAGCAAAGCACCCACAATTCCACCCACACCATGAATCCCAAATGCATCCAGACTATCATCGTATCCCAGTTTGTCTTTTAAAATAATGGCCATGTAGCAAATAATAGAAGCAATAACCCCTAAAGCCATGGCTCCAATGGGTTGAACTACTCCGGCCGCGGGAGTAACAGCTACCAATCCGGCAAGGATTCCAGATACAAAACCCAAAGCTGTGGTTTTTCCCACATGCAGGCTTTCAATCAAAATCCAGGAAATAGCTCCTGCGGCGGCGGCGGCTTGTGTGGCTGTTAATGCCTGGGCAGTAACCAAACCGCTCGACAAACTGCTTCCGGCATTAAATCCAAACCAACCCACCCAGAGTAGTCCAGCACCCATTAATGTCATCACCAGATTGTTTGGCCTCCGTTGACGGTGTGGATACCCACGGCGGGTACCTAAATAGATGGCTGCCACCAAACCACTGACACCGGCTGAAATATGAACCACGGTTCCTCCGGCAAAATCAATAGCTCCTTTGGGTCCCAGATTGAACAAAAAGCCATCTTCGGCCCAAACCCAGTGGCATAATGGATTATAGATAAATATCCCCCAAATGGCAATGAATAAAATATATCCTTTGAACGAAACCCTTTCGGCAAATGCCCCAGCTATTAAAGCGGGTGTAATGATGGCGAATTTTCCCTGGAACATGGAAAAAACATATTCAGGAATTCCACCTGCAGTAATAGTTTCATCAATCCCTGAAAGGAAAAAATAATCGGGATTCCAACCGAACCAGCCCCCAAGGACATTTTTTCCAAACGACATGCTGTAACCTACAGCCACCCAAAGTACACTCATCACACCCATGGCTACAAAACTGTGCATCATGGTCCCCAGCACATTTTTTGAGCGGACCAATCCACCATAAAACATGGCCAGGCCAGGAACCATCAGCAATACTAAAGCAGTGGAAGTAAGCATCCAAGCGGTAGCTCCTGTATCAATAGCAACCGTTTCACTGGCAAAGGCTTGAAAGGTAAATGCTAACAAACCTAAAAATAATAGATAAATCTTTTTCATTTATTACCCGTTTAGCGATAAATTGTAATTAATAGTGGCAAATATATAATGAATTGAAAGTAAAAACAAATTAAAAATTAAATAAAATTAAACTACCCCCATTTTTAATGGGGCATAAACTAAAATTCATTAGAATGTGAATTTGTTTTGCTAATTAATTTGCAATAATAAATTAAGATATGGCGAAAATCCGATAAAAATAGGTTTTATATATTCTTTTAATTTGTGCAAAATGCAATTTTATCAGGTTTGTTAAATAATGATTGTGTTGAACTGAATTTCCAGTTGTTTGTTTAGGGAGCATATTTTAAACGCGAAAAAAATGAAAAACTATCTTATTTTATTACTGTTCTCATTGTTTGTAATGGTTGGCATGGGACAAACCAAGACCTTTCACGATTTTAAAACCACTACCCTGGAAGGAGAAACTTTCGATTTGGCCTCGTTAAAAGGGAAAAAAGTATTGGTGGTGAATACTGCCTCAAAATGCGGGTTAACGCCTCAATACAAAGATTTAGAGGCTCTGTATAAAAAATATGGTGGCAATAATTTTGTGATTATCGGTTTTCCGGCCAACAATTTTTTGAAACAGGAACCTGGAACAAACGAAGAAATCCGGGACTTCTGTACAAAAAATTATGGGGTCACTTTTCCGATGATGCACAAAATTTCGGTAAAGGGTGATGATATGGATCCGATTTACCAGTGGTTGACCCAAAAATCGCAAAACGGGGTAAAAGACTCCGAAGTATCGTGGAATTTCCAAAAGTACATGATTGATGAGGAGGGGAAATGGGTGGATTTCTTAAATCCTAAAGAAAAACCCGATTCCAAAAAGCTCATTCAATGGATTACCGGGAATAAATAATTGATTGCAAATTATACAAAGAACCCAGAGTAAAATAAAAACACTACTCTGGGTTCTTTATTTATTGGGATACCTTTCTTAGTTTGATTTTGTCTCAGGTTCAAGATTCATCGGGTGTGACACTTTTTGTTTTAGCAACGCCAATGCCAATACCTGATCAATGGTATCGACATAATGGAATTTCAACCCCTTGACATAATCGGGTTTTATCTCGGCAATGTCTTTTTCGTTTTGAGCCGAAAGTATAATCTCATCAATATTCGCCCGTTTGGCTGCCAGAATTTTCTCACGGATTCCCCCTACCGGAAGAACCTTACCCCGTAAGGTGATTTCGCCGGTCATGGCAATTCCTTTTTTTACCTTTCGCTGTGTAAAAGCCGAAGCCAACGAAGTAACCATGGTAATACCTGCCGAAGGGCCATCTTTGGGGATGGCGCCTTCAGGGACATGTACATGCACATTCCAGTTATCAAAAGTTTCAGTTTTTATTTCGAGCAAAGCGGCCCTCGATTTAATGATTTCATAGGCAATTACTGCCGATTCCTTCATTACATCGCCCAAATTCCCGGTGATGGTCAATTTACCTTTTCCTTGGCTTAAACTGGTTTCAATGTAAAGAATATCGCCACCCACTGCGGTCCATGCAAGCCCGGTAACCACTCCGGCAAATTCATTCCCATCGTACATTTCCTTGGTATAGATGGGTTTTCCCAGAAAATCTTCCAAATGTTCGGGCAGGATGGTTTTTTCCAAAGGTTCATTAAAAGCAATGCGCTTGGCAATACGGCGCGACGCCTGAGCAATACGTTTATCTAGCTCCCTGACACCCGATTCACGGGTATATTTTTCAATAATTCTTTCTAATGTTTCGGTAGCAAAATTCACTGCATCCTCAGCAACACCGTGGTTTTTCAACTGTTTAGGAACCAAATGACGTTTGGCAATTTCCATCTTTTCTTCCACAATGTAACCGCTCACATCAATCAGTTCCATACGGTCGCGTAAAGGAGGGCTGATTGTGCTTAAGGTATTTGCGGTGGCAATAAACATGACTTTTGAAAGATCGAAATCCACCTCTAAAAAGTTATCATGGAAGGTGCTGTTTTGTTCGGGATCCAATACTTCGAGCAGTGCCGATTCGGGATCGCCATGAATATTTTTAGTTACTTTATCAATTTCGTCCAAAATAAATACCGGATTTGAGGTTCCTGCCTTTTTCATGTTCTGGATGATCCTTCCGGGCATGGCCCCAATATAGGTTTTCCGGTGCCCACGGATTTCAGCCTCATCGTGTAACCCGCCCAGCGACATGCGGATGTATTTGCGTCCTAAAGCCTCAGCAACCGATTTGCCTAGTGAAGTTTTCCCAACTCCCGGAGGTCCATACAAACAGAGGATGGGGGATTTTAAATCACCTTTTAGTTTCAACACTGCCAGATGTTCCAAAATGCGTTCCTTCACCTTTTCCAGTCCAAAATGATCCCGATCTAGAATCTCAGTTGCCAGTTTTAAATCGAAGCGGTCGGCACTGTACTCGTTCCAGGGGAGATCGAGCAAGGTTTGCAGGTAATTCAACTGAACCGAATATTCACCAGTAGCCGGGTTCAGGCGGTGAAGTTTATCAGTCTCTTTTTCGAAGGTCTTGGCAATTTCATCAGACCATTTTTTGTTTTTTGACTTTACCTTTAAATCCTCAATCTCTTTGTCCACCGGGTTTCCGCCCAATTCATTCTGAATGGTTTTTATTTGTTGATTTAACAGGAACTCACGCTGCTGTTTGTCTAAATCCGACTTTACTTTTCGTTGAATATCATCTTTCAGTTCCAGCATCTGAATCTCTTTCGAAAGCAATTCCAACAATTTAATACTCCGCTCAAAAAGTTCGTTTTCCTGCAACAGGCTTTGTTTAGCAACTGTTTTTAATTCGCTATTGGCGCAAATAAAATTGATGAGAAAAAAGGGATTGTCGATATTTTTGATGGCAAAAACCGCCTCCGAAGGTAAGTTAGGGGATAGTTTGATGATTTTCATCGATAAATCTTTGATAGAACCTACCAGTGCTTCAAATTCTTCGCTTTGTTCTTCGTAAGGCATCTTTTCGTCAATTCCGGCTACATAGGCTGTAAAATAGGGCTCTTCGGAAAGGTATTCTTTAACATTGAACCGTTTTTTCCCCTGAATAATTACTGTGGTAGAATTATCGGGCATTTCAAGAATTTTCAGGATAGTAGCCACGGTTCCCTGTCGGTATAAATCTTCCGATTTGGGTTCATCTACTGTAGGATCAATTTGGGCAACCGTTCCAATGGTTTTATCGTTTTTAAATGCTTCGCGGATTACCCGAAGCGATTTGTCGCGCCCTACGGTAATGGGAATCACCACACCAGGAAATAAAACCATGTTCCTTAAAGGAAGGATGGGCAAAAGTTCCGGGAATTTGAACTTATCGATGCTTTCCTGATCCTCGTCGGAAATGATGGGAAAGAACTCCGAATCACTGCCCTCGCTGTTTGTAGCCAATATCTTATCTAAATTAAATTCTTCCATGAATTCCATATATTCCTCCAAAATGCGACAATATGTCACTAATACGTTAAAAAAAAGTCAGATGCTGCAAAGTCAATAGTTATGCCAAAAGGAAAAGGTGTTAAAACGGACATTGATTTTTACCGTTGACCTTCCCTGATTCGTAGCATCTTCGTATCATCGTATGAAATCTTAATCCATATTATGAAACGAAGATGCTGCTATTTATGATACGATTCCCGATACTTGGCTGTCATCTCAAAAACCTGGCTCATGATTTTCTTTTCCACTTCGTCGAAAGCTATTTCGCGGCGTTCCATCACGCGCAGGGCAATTTCAAAAGCCGTGTCTATACGGCATTCGGCAAACCCATGCGAACCTCCCCACGAAAACGAGGGGATGAAATTCCGGGGAAACCCATCGCCAAAAATATTGGCACCCACACCCACCACGGTTCCGGTATTAAACATGGTATTAATGCCCGTTTTGGAATGGTCACCCATGATTAAACCGCAGAACTGTAAACCAGTATCGATAAACCGTTCGCTTTGGTAATTCCAAAGTTTCACCGGGGCATAATTATTTTTCAGGTTCGAGTTGTTGGTATCGGCACCCAGGTTACACCATTCACCAATAACGGAATTTCCTAAAAAACCGTCGTGTGCTTTGTTCGAATAGCCGAAAATTACCACGTTATTCAGTTCGCCCCCAACTTTTGAGTAAGGCCCAATGGTGGTTGGGCCATAAATTTTTGCACCCATTTTTACAGTAGCGTGAGCACAAAGGGTAAAAGGGCCTCGGATAGCCGAATTTTCCATCACTTCGGCTCCTTTGCCAATATAAATGGGGCCGTTTTTAACATTCAATGTGGCATATTCAACCACAGCCCCCCGTTCAATAAATATCTCATGGTCGCCAATCACATTGTTGGTTTTACTGAGCATCTGCGATTTGCGGCTTTTGGTGATCAATTTAAAATCGTGTTCTATCCCGTCGCCGTTCATACGGAAAATATCCCAGGGATGGTTAATTTTGATGCAATCGGAAATAGACGAGATAATTGATCCCTTAAACCCGGAAAGGGGGTTGAATGTTTCCGCCTGCTCCCGGTTGACGCGCAAAGCACAAATGACCTCTCCACATGTGAGCGCCTGTCCCATCTCCAGGTTTTCAATCTCGGAAAGTAATTCAGCCGTGGGAATGAACGAACTATTGATTAACAGGTTATCGTCTTCAATTTCTTTTAGGAATTTTTTCTGAAGATAATCTCTGGTTACATATGAGCAGGTAGCTTGCAGGTATTTTTCCCACTTCTCTTTAATGGTGAGAATCCCCAACCTTATTTCAGATACCGGCCTTGTAAACGTGAGCGGGAGCATCTGTTCCCAAGTGACATCGTCAAATAACAGGTAGTTCATTGTTGTTCATTTTAGGTGATTTCCGATGGTGGTAAACATAGAAATATTAATTTAATTCGGCTAAAAAAAGCATCATTTTTTTAGAACATAGGATCAATTCACTGAAAATATCCTAAATTTCGGCGGAATTTGAAGGGGCTTTCTCAGGAATATGGAGCCCTACCAAATAAATCAGGTTCAGTAATAAGCCTCTTTAGCTCAGCTGGTAGAGCAGCTCATTCGTAATGAGCAGGTCGTGGGTTCGAGTCCCATGAGAGGCTCAAAAAGGTATCAAGATTTCAGTGCCAATTATCAAGAGAACCTCTTAAGTTATTCCTCCAATCAGCAAGCCGCAGTGGCGGCTATATTAAAAAGGAGCATTTTACATCAATTCAGTAATATCTGGTTTAGTGAAACCTAGCCACGGCTAACTATTTCGTTTTATTGGTTATTAATATCTTACGAAACAATGCTTAGTTAGTTAGTTAATTAATTAGCTTCGCTGAGATCGTCCTTCGTCCTCAGTTGGTTTCGTAGAACTTTCATGTGCGAGTACAGTTGTTTCTATTTTTTATTGACTCCGCCGGGCTCGTAAAACCCAGTTCATACCTTTTTGTGTTAACACCTTTAAATTTAGCCCCGGTAACATAAAAATTTCACTTGCGGAATCTGGGTTATTACAAGATAATTAATGGTTGATATTTTCCAAAGATTGAATTACTGATGAATCAAAAAGTTGCAATGATTCAATATTTTGGCAGGTTTGATGTAGTAATGCTGAGTTTTTTGATCTTTTATTTCCAAAAGATTGAGCCTATTTTAGACACACACAAAAAAGGGTAAAAACATATCGGATTATATCTTAAATGAGTTAAAAATGAATAAGAAACCATTACATTTTACGAGCTACAAAATTTGGGCAAGCCTGGGGTTGCTTTTTGTCCTGTTTCAGGCATCGGCACAGGATTTTCTGCATACCGAGGGAAAATACATCTACGACAAGAATGGCAACGAAGTGATCCTTCGCGGGATTGGTACCGGAAACTGGATGATTCAGGAGGGATACATGATGCAGACCTCCAGTGTAGCCGGAACGCAACACGAATTCCGGAATAAACTGGAAGCGGTGATAGGTGAAACTCTTGCCGACAGCTTTTACACCGTCTGGCTCGATAACCATCTGCGGAAAGTGGATATTGACTCCATGAAAGCCTGGGGGTTTAACAGCATCCGCCCGGCCCTGCATTATTATTGGTTTACCCCGCCTATTGAAGATGAACCCGTGGCAGGCGAAATAACCTGGCGCAACAAAGGGTTTGAGTTGCTCGATTCTTTAATCAACTGGTGTACGGCCAATGAAATGTACGTTATACTAGATATGCACGGAGCCCCCGGTGGACAAGGAAAAGATGCAAACATCTCCGACTATGATCCCGCAAAACCTTCTCTTTGGGAAAGTGATCTAAACAAAGCAAAGCTGGTAGCTTTGTGGAAAAAAATTGCCGAACGTTGTGCCGATGAGCCTTATGTGGGTGGTTACGATTTGATTAACGAACCCAACTGGACCTTTTCGGAATCGAACTATGCTCCGCTCTGGAATCTGTATAAAGATATAACTACAGCCATCCGTGAGGTGGACTCCAACCACATGGTGATTGTGGAAGGAAACTGGTTTGCCAACGACTTTAATGGATTGCCCGCTATATGGGACGATAACCTCGTGTTGAGCTTCCATAAATACTGGACTTACAACACCCAGGGTTCTATTGACTGGATGATACAACTGCGCAACAGCCGCAATGTCCCCATCTGGTTGGGCGAATCGGGTGAAAACTCGAATACGTGGTTTACGGAATTGATTGCCCTGGTTGAAAAAAACCACATTGGCTGGTCGTGGTGGCCGATTAAAAAGCCAGGGATAAACAATATTTTACAGTCAGAAGCCAATACCGACTACCTGCAATTGATTGAATATTGGAAAGGGAATACTACCAAACCTACGGTTGAAGCAGCCTTTCAAGCCGTACTCACTTTTGCTTTAAATCACAAACTGGAGAATTGTACCATTCATCGCGATGTGATTGATGCCATGATGCGTCAACCAGGTTCTATGGAGACGCTGCCTTACAAAACGCACCTGCTGGGCGAACCAATTTTTGCCGCGGAATATGATTTGGGAAGAAACAATGTGGCCTATTTTGATACTGATACAGCCAATTACAACCTAAGCACCGGTACGTATGTAAACTGGAATCAGGGCTGGAGCTACCGGAACGACGGTGTGGATATTGAAAAATGTACCGATGCTTTAGCCAATAACGGATATAGTGTTGGTTGGACAGCTGCCGGTGAATGGTTAATGTACACCGTTCAGGTTCCTGCTCAGGCTGCCTATACATTCGATTTGCGCCATGCTTCAGGCAGTAGTGGAGGTACCATTCACATGGAAGTTGATGGTGTGGATGTTACCGGCCCGGTAAAAACATCGGGAACAGGAGGTTGGGCGGTTTGGCAGACAAAAACCCTTGAAAATATTATCCTTCCCGAAGGGGAACATAAAATAAAATTAGCTATTGACAAAGCCGGATGCAACCTGAACTATTTCAAGTTTTACAATCCCACCGAAATTGCCAATGCCGATTTTATTTATTTGTCATCGCAAACTTACAACAATGGCTGGCAGGTAGCATTAACCCTGAATAAAGAGATTACTTCAGATAATATTTCAGCAAGTGAATTTATCGTTAAAGTGGGTAGCGAAATTGCAGGTGTTACCGAAGCAGCAGCCCTGTCAACCGATAAACGGATTTTGTTACTGACCCTCGATAAAAAGATATATTTCAATAAAACATCTTATGCTTCGTATGCCGGAACAAGCGTAATGAGCGGTTCACAGCAGCTTGCCGCATTTACCAGTCAATTAGTGACCAATACCTTACCTAAACGGCAACTTATTCCGGGAAAGATTCAAGCAGAGAATTTTTACTATAACAATGGCCTGGTCCTGGAAGATTGTACCGATACCGGAGGTGGTCAAAACACCGGTTACGCAGCCAATGGCGATTACCTGGATTATTTGGTGTTGGTTAACGCCAGCGGTGACTATAAATTCAATTTTAGGGTGGCATGTACCACTACCAATAGAAAGCTGACCGTCCAGTTAGCCGATAGCAATCAGGTTACCGATCTTGGGACCATTACCTTTACAAATACCGGAGGATGGCAAACATGGAACACTCAATCAATGGTTCTCCCTTTAACTAATGGTGAGCACCGCTTGCGGCTTTATATCACCATGGGCGAGTTCAACCTGAACTGGTTCGAGGCTACCGTTTATACCGATATTGAGCAACCGGAATCCAATACAGGTTTGAACATATTTCCGAATCCGGTAAAAAACGATCTCCAAATCCAGTTAAACGAGAATATCCGCACCGATGCCCATATATCTATTATGAATGTGATGGGACAAATGGTGATGACTTCAGGGATGGAAAACACGAGCCAAACTTTTAAGGTTGGTTTTTTAGCTCCCGGGATCTATTTTGTGGAGGTTGTTAATTCCCAACAACGGATGATTCAACGGATTATAAAGGAATAATCATTAAACTTTATGTCAAAATAAAAACCCCGGAACTTCATATCCCGGGGTTTTTATTTTGACATTTAAAAAAATTATTCCGATTTTCTGATCTCAAATCCCTCGGGATTGACCATACGGCTTGGCTGCCCGGTGGCTTCCATAATGTTCCACCAAAGCTCCCCGTGGATGTTGATTTTTTTCCTTTGGGCAACAGCCGAAGGAATGGGCAACAGGGTAAACTGGTCGTTCCAGTTACCAACCACAAAGTCGGTCCGTCCGGCCATGGCTGCATGTACGGCGTTTTGTGCCAATAAACTACAAAATTTGCTGTCGTTGGCATTGGCTGGTGCACTGCGGATAATGTAACTTGGGTCAATGTATTTTAACGAAAAAGGGAACTCTTTGGCTTTAAACTCTTCCTCAATCTTTTCTTTCAGGTACAAACCGATGTCCTTGTTTTTCACGTTCCCGGAGGCATCTTTTTCAACGCCTTCGGTTTCAAAGAAATTTTGTCCGGCACCCTCGGCCACCACAATTACTGCATGATGCCGCTCTTCGAGTCTTTTGCGTAGTGCTTTCAAGAACCCGTACGGCCCATACAAATCGAATTTCATTTCGGGAATCAGCACAAAGTTCACCTCCTGTATCGCCAGGGCAGCATTGGCGGCAATAAATCCTGAATCGCGCCCCATCAATTTCAACAGAGAGATTCCATTATAGGCCCCCTGCGCTTCATTGTGAGCATAACGGATAATATCGTTGGCAATGGTAAAGGCAGTTTCAAAACCAAAACTCTTCTCAATCAGATTGATATCGTTATCGATGGTTTTGGGTATGCCAGCCACTGCAATTCTCAGTTTGCGGCGTTCAATTTCTTCATGAATGGCATGTGCCCCGCGCAAGGTACCATCGCCACCAATGGTGAAAAGGATATTGATGTTCATAATTTCAAGCGTATCCACCATCTGCGGCACATCCTGATTCCCGCGCGAAGATCCTAAAATGGTCCCCCCGGTCAGGTGGATGGCATCGACCATCTGGGGAGTTAAATCAACAACCGGGTGGTTGTAGCTCGGAATCAATCCTTCATATCCATATTGAAACCCGATAATCCGGTTGATGCCGTACCTATAGTTCAATTGATTGACTAAACTGCGGATTACATTGTTTAACCCAGGGCATAAGCCCCCGCAGGTAACAATACCCACTTTGGTTTTTGCAGGTTCAAAGAACAAGTTACCGTGTGGTCCGGCTTTTTCGAACGAGATGGGTTCTTCGCCCGATTCAAAATGGTGTTTAAAGCCTTCCAGCGTATTGTCGTACAGAATTCTATCTTCTTCGGATATAAATTTATAAGAGGGACTGTCAATTCTTGGAGTTTGCAACAGGGGCGATTTTACATTATTTTTTCCCAAGGTTTTGACCATAAAATCATCTTGCTTCATATCTTTTTCAATTTTTTGGAACAGCATGTTTTCAAATTTGGTAATTAATCAGCAATATACTAAAAAACCCCAGATGTTGATGGCAGTAGTTATTTTCGACGTAAAAAATCCCCTTTACCCTGCTCCACCAGTTTATCGTAATTCGAACGCAGGCGGATGAGCCAAAAGATACGTTCCTCTTCATAAAAGTCGTTAATCTCTGGCTTGAACTGCTTAAAGTGGTTGTAAAAACTAAAGAAAACAGATAGATGTTTGTTCCCATTCGGGAAATTTACATAGTAATAGAAAGGCAACAGGCTTTTTTCGCGCTTCCCTTGCTTTTGCACATTGGCATACCACAAATAAAAGAACCGGGTTTCAAAATCACCGTTGGTATAACGTTCCCGGTTGTAAAGCTTCCATAACACATCATGCGAAACCGATTGCCCATACACGTTTTCATATTTGTACAAAAACCATCCAAAAATGAAGGTATTGCGGGTGGTACTTTTAAAAGAATAGTGAAGTGGTTGAATGGAAAACAGCCTGGAAGTATCCGTCTTTGTGTACCAAACCAACGGGGCAACCCTGAAATAACTATAGTTTTTTGATTTTTCGCGGACGCAGATGGGCCATAAAAGGGAAGTTTTCGAATAATCCGGTTTTTTAATGTTCCTAAAAACAAACAAAAAAGCAGATGAGTGTGTCTCGCCCAATAACTTTTTATAATTAAAGACCGGGAAAAGGTACCGATGCGATTCATCTTCTGAACGAATAGAACCCGCAAGTGGAGTTATCAACGTGTACCGGTTTTCATTCATCTTGGAATGACCTTTTGAAAAGAGCGGAAAAAGAGTAAACGATTGATAGCTTTTACTATTGAAACTAAACACCAACGGAAACAGAATTTTATGATCCGTCTGGTTATTTTTAAAAGACCAAAAAATAGGGAACAGCACGTTTCTTTTTAGAGTATCCGTTGCTGTTAGCTTTTTACTGTGCCAATACAATGGAAACAAAACATTTCTGGTTTTGCTGGGTTTTTGTGTATGCCAAAACAGAGGCGTTATGGCTACATAGCGGCTATCGTTATTGGTTCGGCTTCCAAACGAAAACAATGGAAAAAAGGTAATTGATTTTTTATTTTCATTCTTAAACCGGTAAACCAAGGGAAATAACACATCGTTGGATTTTGTAGCACCTCGGACTGACCAATAGATGGGGAACAGCGTTTTCCGCGAAAGGGTGTCGTTGCCGAAATAAGAGGTGTTTGCCCACCAAATAGGAAACAAAACATGCGATTGCTGATGGTCATCCTTTAGGTTCCAATAAAAAGGAGTAATGGCCAAATGGTTTTTAAATCCCTCGGTAGCATGGCCTTTCGAAAAGATGGGAAGCAACGTAAACGACTGATAATTGGGGTTCTTGAAACTGAAAACCACGGGAAAAAGAATCCTGTTCTGGATAGAACTGCTTTTATACGACCAATAAATGGGGAAAATAGTGGTCTTGGTAATTGTATCATCTTTAAAGCTACGCTTACCCCGCCAATAGATGGGGAAAAAAATATTCTGCACTTCGTTGGGTTGTCTTTTATGCCAAAAAAGTGGTGTTACGGCTACATAACTACTTTGCTTATAAGTATTCTGTCCAAACGAGTAGATAGGAAAGAGGGTGAAAGACTTTCGGCTTTGATTCTGAAAACGGTACATGAAAGGAAATACAATATCGCTCCGTTTTTCGTTGCTTTCTGCCGACCAGTAAATGGGAAAAAGGGTTTTCAGAATCACGGTATCGGTGAGCGAATATTTGCTCATGCTCCACCAAACCGGGAAGATGACTTTGGTTAACTGTTCTTCGGTTTTAAGCCGCCAATAAAAGGGGAAAATATCAAAATGATGTTTGGTGGCATCGGTGGAACCACCTTTTGAAAACAATGGCAACACAGTCAGAGATTGGTATTTTGGGTTTTTCAGACTAAATACCAATGGAAATACTATCTGGTTGTTCGTGTTTGCACTTTTGTAGGACCAGTAAATGGGGAAAAGGGTCGTTTTTCTGAGGGTATCACCATCGAAACATGTTTTGCTGTGCCAGTAAATAGGGAAAAAAATATCTTTGGTATCCAGGTTTTGTTGTTTGTGCCAGAACAGGGGTGTGATAGCTACATAACTGCGGTTTAGCTGAGCATGATGCCCAAATGAGAACAAAGGGAACAGTGTAAATGACTGTTTTTTGGAATCTTCATATCGATAAATCAAAGGGACTACCACATCTTTCTTGAGATTATTGCTCCGTGCTGACCAATACAATGGAAAGATGGTGTTTTTAATCAAAGTGTCTTCCTTAAAGCATTCTTTGGTCCGCCAATACAAGGGTAAAACCAGATCGGCGGTATTGCTTTTTTGCTGTTTGTGCCAATAAATAGGCGTAATCCCTACATACCAACTATTTAATTTGGTGTTGTATCCAAAGGAATAAAAGGGAAATACCGTGAACGATTTTTTGTTTGGCCCGGAATAACTATAAATAAAAGGGATCAAGATATTGTTTTTATGCGTGTTTCCCCGTTCCGACCAATAAAGTGGGAATACTGTTTTCCGGGTTATGGTATCGTTTTTTAGATAGATGCTCCGGTTCCACCAAATGGGAAATAACACATCTAACCGTTGTTGTTTGGTTGTTTGATGCCAGTAGTTTGGGAAAATAAACAGGTGGCTCCTGGCGGCATCGGTGGAATGCCCTTTTGAAACAAAAGGCAAAACAGTCAACGATTGATAATTGGGATTTTTTAGGCTGTATATGAGTGGCAGAATGATTTTGTTGTTTATTGTTTTTTGCTGGTTCGACCAATACAAAGGAAATACTACCCGTTTCTGAATCGTATCGTTTTTAGTAAAGCTGTTTTTACTCCACCAAACCGGCAACAACCTGTATTTTGATTCATATTGGGTTTTCTTTTGATTATAAAGCAGGGCTATATTCAGTTGCGATTTGTAAGGCGTTTGTTTTTTGTAATAAAATGGCAGAAACAATTGGGTGGTGTCATGGGCTTTTGTAAAATACCAATAGGCCGGAAAAACCACAAACCGGGTATTGTTTAACGAATCTTTTTTATACCACACAAAAAAGAACAGGTTATTCTCAACCACCAGCCCACCGGAAGATTTACTGATTCCAAAGAAAGCGATACTTGGGGCAAGCTCCATCAGTTTGTATGAATCCAAAGTCGCCAACGGTGTCGTTTTTTTCTGATAATGAAACAAGGTTGGATAATACAGGGAAACAACCCGGTTGTCGATGCCATTGGAACTGCTATCGGTAATAAAGAACGGAATAAAATGGTGGTGTGCTGATTGGGTGACGTAGTTGATGCTTTTTGAATAAATGGGATAGAATATCTGAAGCTCTTTCTTTTCGGGGTCCCTGTATTTTCGGAACACCGGCCACAAGTTGATGTTTCGCCCACGTGTAATGCCAAAATCGAAAGAAAGATTGGTTTGGGAGCTATCGGTTTGAGCAAAGATTGGGGTTGCATCCAAAATCAAAAGCAGGCAAAACCCAAAAACTACTGAGCAAAAAAGTAACCCAAATTTCATCTTTAATCCTGACAATAAATAGCACTAAAATAATTGTTAAAGCTATTAAAATTTCAGCCACGAGGTTTACATAATAGATGAATTATTTAATTCAAGAAGGTTTAATACCTTTCAATTTCAGTGTAACCATTTTTGAGACAATTTAACTGACTTCAACTCCACTGATTTATTTCAGTATGTTTTAGAATACGATCAATTATGTCATTTGTTAATTGTATAGCCTTTATTGTAGCCTTTTTAATATAAAAAGAGTCAAACCACTTACGGTATTTGTTCATATTTAAAATCTAGCTTTCAATTTAAAATAACCCACAATGACTTTCGGGATAATTCCTGTTTTTAAACACCTTAACTAAATTGATGTTAAATACCATATTTCCGAAATTGTATATACAAAACTCAAAATTCAATTATTATGGATAAGACAAAATTTCTGAACCAGTTAAAAAAACAGACTCCAAATGAAGATGAATTTCATCAGGCGGTTACTGAAGTGCTCGAATCAATTGAGGATGTGTACAATGACAATCCAAAATTTGAAACTAACAAAATTATCGAACGAATCGTTATGCCCGACCGCATTATCATGTTCCGTGTACCATGGATGGATGATACCGGGGAGATTCAAGTTAATCAAGGCTACAGAATTGAGTTTAATAGCGCCATTGGGCCATACAAAGGTGGTTTACGGTTCCACCCTGATGTAAGTATCGGAACATTCAAATTTTTAGGTTTTGAACAGGTATTTAAAAATGCACTAACTACCTTACCAATGGGAGGTGGAAAAGGAGGCTCAAATTTCGACCCCAAAGGAAAATCGGACAATGAAGTTATGCGCTTTTGCCAAAGTTTTATGACTGAGCTGTATCGTCATGTGGGGCCTGAAACCGATGTACCTGCAGGTGATATTGGAGTGGGCGGCCGCGAAATCGGATTCTTGTTCGGCCAGTACAAACGTATTGTTAACCGCTTTGAAGGGGTCCTTACCGGAAAAGGGATTAACTGGGGCGGTAGTTGGATTCGTAAAGAAGCCACCGGATACGGGTTGGTTTACATAACCCAACATTGGTTAACTGAACACGGTACCGATTTAAAAGGGAAACGGGTTGCCATCTCAGGTTCGGGTAATGTGGCTATTTATGCTGCTGAAAAAGTGATGCAACTGGGCGGAAAAGTAATTACAATGAGCGACTCAAATGGGTGCATCATCGACGAAGAAGGCATTGACCTGAATTTGATAAAACTTATAAAAGAAATAGAACGAGGACGCATCAGAGAATATATTGAAACACGTTATAATGCCCAGTACAGTAAGGATAGAAATGATGTATGGAAAGTAAAATGTGATGTTGCACTGCCTTGTGCCACCCAAAATGAACTTGATGTAGAATCGGCTAAAATATTGGTTTCCAATGGCTGTTTAATGGTGGCCGAAGGAGCAAACATGCCTGTTACTGCCGAAGCCGTCCATTATTTATTACACCAAAAAGTAGGGATGATTCCGGGAAAAGCTGCCAATGCCGGCGGTGTTGCCGTTTCAGGACTGGAAATGACCCAAAATTCGATGAAACTTCAATGGACCCCAAAAGAGGTGGACGACCGGTTGTATCACATCATGAGTGAAATACACGATGCATGCGTAAAATACGGGAAACGTGAGGATGGGTATGTTGATTATGTAAAAGGCGCCAACGTTGCCGGATTCCTGAAAGTAGCCAATGCCATGATTGATCAAGGATTGATTTAAACCACAGGATAACAACAACTACCTTTTTGGAAAAACCACTTTCACTTTTGGAAGTGGTTTTTTCGTTCATCGCTTTATTCTTTTTGTTTGTACATATATTTATTAACTCGTAAAACCAAAAATCTTGGACAAACCATTTAAAATATTAGGCAACGGTTTGATCCATTTTATCATCGTTTATGTATCTTTAAAAAGTTAAATCCTAAATAAAATTACCCATGAAAGCCAATATTAGTATCGTTTGTCTCTTTTTTGTAACTTTTGCGGCAAATGCCCAAAGCGATAAAGCTATTTTTCTGCACCACTCTACCGGAGGAGCCGTTTTTAGCGAAGGCAATGTTGTTCAATGGATTACCGATTACAATACACAACACGCCACCAATTATTCGGTCACCGAATTGGCCTACCCGAATGATCCTTGGGGATGGGAAAACTATCCGTACGATTTCTGGAAACTTTGGGTAGATGGGTCGTGTGACAATGCTGTGAATAACATTCAATGTTTCGATCGGCTTTGTCAGGACAATGAATTGATCATTTTTAAACATTGTTTCCCGGGCGCAGGGATAAGCGAAGATTCAGGAAATGGTAATGTGGCTTCGGCGGAAAAGACTTTGGCCAATTATCAGTTGCAATATCGTGCGTTGTTGGCGCTCTTCGACCAATATCCCAACAATAAAATCATGGTCTGGACACTTGCTCCATTGCACCGCAATGCCACTGATACCGGGCAAGCAGCACGTGCTGCGCAGTTTGCTAATTGGGTAAAAAACATCTGGTTAACTGAGGACGGGAAAAACCACCCCAATGTTTTTATTTTCGATTTTTTTGGATTGGCCGCGGAACAAGCTGCTTCGCCAGCAAACGGCATGCAATATTGCCTGAAATATGATTATGAAGGCGATCATAACGGCAGCGATTCACATCCAAACACTTCAGCCAACCAATTTATTGGACCAATTTTTGCCGAACAGATTGTAACTACGTTGGCCACTACTACTATAGTGACAGAAAACATCCCTTCCACATTGAGTTTGGAACTCCTTAGCGATGCTTCATCCAAAACCCTTTCCTATAAAATTATTGGGCAAACGGCAAAAACTCCATTTCGTATTGAAGTTTTTTCGGTACTTGGTCAACCCATCATAATAGTAGAAACTTTTGATAATTCAGGACTGATTACACTTAACCGAGGAGGTGGAATTTATATTGTGCAGGTAACCATAAATGGAACGTTCATCAGCCAAAAGGTGATACTTTGAATGTTGTTACTTAATGATGGATTCCTCTCGAATTAGTTCTTAAATATTTTTCCTACTATAGCGCCAATGATTCCCCCGATGATAAACCCTAACAGACATTTTCCAAAAGTAGCCGATTCAAATACATGTTTTATCATGCTCAAATGGATATTGAAAAGATTATTCCAAAACAGTTTCCAACCCATTACTTGAAAGGCATTTAAAAAAAATATCCTGACAATGGCTACTCCAATTATACCACCTGCAATTGTGAGTAAAATCATACTGGTTCTCTTCATGTTGCTTATTTTAGGTAATCCGGAAAGAATAATCCGATTAAAAGTACAAATTATTTTAACATGAAGCCAGTTGTTGGAAAATCGGCAAGTTAAATTGGCCAGATTTTATCCCGCTTACATGAAAGTAGCACAGAAGTTCAGAATTCTTTGTTCGAAATTCAACAAGGGTTATTTCATGGGTATTTCAAAAATGACAAACTGTGAATCTTCCATACTTCCGATTTGCAGGGTCGGTTCGCCTTCAATTCCAATACCATCGCGGCGTTCCAACAAAGAGCCTTCCACAGCCAGGTTGCCTTCGACTACAAAAAGATACACTCCATTTGCAGGGAGGTAGTTTTTATAAGTCAACTGTTTCCCTTTTTCAATTTTTCCGAACGAGACAAAAGCCTGTTGGTTGATTTTTAAATGGGAACCTTCCATTTCGACAGGTCCCGCCACTAAAAGCCATTCATTTTGCAACGCATCAAAACCAAACGATTGAGTTTTGTAACCTGGTTTTACTCCTATCTTATCGGGGAAAATCCATATCTGGAGCAGTTTTAATTCTTCGGTTTCGGAGGCATTAAATTCGGAATGCCAGATACCGGTTCCGGCACTCATCACCTGAACTTCGCCATGTTTAATGATGCCAAATCCGTCGGTATTGTCGGTATGTTTTACGGCTCCTGAAAGAGGGATGGTAATAATTTCCATGTTGTCGTGAGGATGTAAACCAAAACCCATCCCTGGGGCAATGGTATCATCATTTATCACGCGGAGTTTCCCAAAATGGATTCTTTCGGGATTGTAATAATCGGCAAAACTGAAGGTGAAATTTGTCTTTAACCAGCCATGGTCGGAACTTCCACGGGTTTCTGCTTTATGCACTGTCGTTTTCATTTGTATCATTGTTTTAACGACGATACAAACCCTTCAATCCGCTTTTTGTTTAATTACCAATAACCCGAATCGGTGTTCTGTTAGATTTTTCCGTCCCCACAGGGGATTGCCAACGCTACGGCGGCATCTCCTTCTACTTGCTTCGTATGGCTGATGATCAATAGTTACCCGGCCTTTCCCCTCAATAACATAAAAAGTCACATCTATGGGTAAGGAATGGGCGCAATTCACTGTTGGGTCCTATCACCAGATGGGCTATCCCATGAAATTTCAAATCCGCCAGATGAAATCCATTGGCAGCAGGTGAGTTAAGGACATGTTTCATTTGAATTCTTGGTAATCATTTTTAATGCAAAATAATTTTGAGTTAAAAATACCAATGTATCGGCGGATGGATGCTATTTAAATAAAAAGCAGTTCAAACGACTGAAGTGCTTTTTATTTAGCACCTTATTTCCGCAAGTCACGGGGTGACTCAATTTGACACAAAGAAGGCAAACAATTGTTGTTCAATTAGTCACCCCGTGACTTTCAACGGTTTCCTAGACGACCTGCGGATTTTAGGTGCAACTGGTGATGCGTTAAATTAAATGCTCTCGGTGGCTACAATTTTGGCCAGAATATCAGCATACGGGAGCATCAAATATTTTTTCCCTTCAAATTCGAATTCGCTTCCACTGAATTCTTTATACAACACTTTGTCGCCAACTGCCAGTTCCGCGTTCTCAATCTGGCCCAAAGCAGCAATTTTTGCAATATTTTGTTTTTCCTTGGCCGAATCGGGAATAATAATTCCTGAAGCGGTTTTCTGCTCCGATTTATTTGCTTCCAAAAGGAGCAAAACATTTTGATTGATGGGTTGTAACTCGTTCATCTGTTTTCTGTTTTATATAGATTATTCAAATTATTTATTATCCTTTTAAGTGTCATAAGGAATGAATCTATTTTGATTGGATCCCCAGCAAACGGTCGATCCGGGCTTTATCAAACCCCACGATAACTTCACTATTTATGGTTGTTTGAGGAACTCCTTGTTGCCCGCTACGTTTTACCATCTCCTCGGCAGCTTTGGCATCTCTCGACACATCAATATCACTAAAACGGATTTGATGATCCTTCAAATAGCTTTTAAGCGTGTTGCACCAGGAGCATGTTGGCGTTGAATAGACCGCCACATTTTTTTGGGGTTTTTCCTGAGCCGTCTGCGTTTGTTGCAAAACCGCATGATTACCTTGAAAAAGGTTTTTATAGAAAGAACTTTCATGGCATCCCTTGATGGTACGAAAAAATTTGCCTCTATTAAATTCAACCAGGGTAGGTATCGAATCAATTCCAAACTGGCCATGTATATCACGTACAAATGTGACATCTGCGGCAACCAGAGCTGCGCTGGTATCTGAATTCATGGCTTTCCCCAGGTTATCTAGGGCACATTGGCTTTGCAAAGATCCTTCTGATTTGTATAAAAGCAAAAACGATTTGTTTTTACCTTCTACCCATTGAATTAGCTCTTGCGTGTTTTGTATATGTTTCATAATAAAATCCTGTTTTTTTTCTGATGCAAAAATAAAACACAAGCTCACTTTTAGGTGTTTTGGTCTTGGAAAAAATTACAACCGATTAGTTGAAATAATTCAACAATTTTCTTATCAGATTTCAATAGTTACCGTCCTTGAATTTTATGAAGTAACAAATGAGTTTTTTCATAGTAGGTTACAATCTATTGTAACAAGCCAAAGTACGCCAAAAACAAAACGCTTACCCAACAAAAGTCAGATAAGCGTTCAGGGTATGTTGCATTTGTTTTATTCTTCGTAATCGTCCGGATTATATCGGTCATCGGCAGGTTCGTCTTCTTCATCAGAGATATTATCCGACAGGTAATCCAAATCGGCATATTTATCTTCGTATTCGTCTTTAACGCCTTGTTTCAGGTTGCCTTCTTCGTCATAATCCTCGTCCATTTCTATAATTTTAATGGCCTCTTTCTCGGTCATCCGGAGCAGATAGTATTTGTCGTCAGTTTCAAAAGGAAGCGCGCTTACCAACAATCCGTCTTTATTGGTAAAAGTAATCAGGTGATCGCTAAATCCATAAGGATACACCAGCTTAATCTGCTCTTGCAGTTCGGGCTCAAGCTTGTTAAAATCTTTAATTACTCTTGGTTTGTTCTGGCTCATACGTTTAGATTATGTCAAATATAGGTTTTGCTTGTTGTTAAACTTTTCAGGTTCCAAATATCTGTATTTTTTTTTCACATGCAACAATTTCTTAAATTCTTTCCCAAAAAAAAAGAAATTCTCTGCAACATATCATTTTAGCCTTGAATTTTAGTGAGCTGCTAAGTCTAAAAAAATATCTCAAAAATAAAGAAAACACTGTGCATAACTTTTTAAAAAACATGTGGCTACCAACCCTTCAAGCAAGCCATTTTTTACATATTTTGCACCAGCTAAATCAGTAAATTCAGCAAACCATGAGCAAATTCAAAATTGAAGGCGGGTACCCATTAAAAGGGACCATCATCCCTCAGGGGGCAAAGAACGAGGCATTGCAGATTTTGTGTGCCGTTTTGTTAACACCGGAAGATGTAATTATCAGAAACATCCCCGACATTAAAGATGTAAATACCCTCATTGCCATACTGGGTGAGATGGGTGTGGACGTGAAACGGCTGAATACCCATGACTACACATTCACTTCCAAAAACATTCACCTGGAGTATCTGCAAACACAGGAATTTGTTCAAAAAACGGCTAAAATCAGAGGCTCTGTAATGTTGGTGGGGCCACTTTTGGCAAGGTTTGGAAAAGCGTACATCCCAAAACCCGGTGGCGACAAAATTGGACGGCGGCGATTAGACACCCATTTTATTGGGCTGCAAAACCTGGGGGCTCAATTTGATTACGATGCCGGTGGAAAGTTTTACCGAGTTGAAGCTACCCGGTTACAGGGAACTTACATGTTGCTCGATGAAGCTTCGGTAACCGGGACGGCCAACATCATCCTGGCTGCGGTTCTGGCAAAAGGGACCACAACTATTTATAACGCGGCCTGCGAACCTTATATCCAGCAGTTGTGCAAGATGCTCAATTCTATGGGGGCAAAAATCTCAGGCATTGCTTCAAACCTATTAACCATCGAAGGAGTTGGCTCTTTGAAAGGATGCGAACACACTTTATTGCCAGACATGATTGAGATTGGCAGTTTCATTGGTTTGGCAGCCATGACTGGTTCCGAGCTTACCATTAAAAATGTATCGGTGCCGAATCTGGGAATCATTCCCAAAGCATTTCAACGATTAGGTATCCAGATGGAAGTTAAAGAGGATGATTTATATATTCCGGCCCAGGAACATTATCAGATTGACACATTTATCGATGGCTCCATCATGAATATCGACGATGCCCCGTGGCCGGGCTTAACGCCTGATTTGTTGAGTGTTATTCTGGTGACTGCCACTCAAGCCAACGGAAGTGTGCTCATCCATCAAAAAATGTTCGAGAGCCGCTTATTTTTTGTCGATAAGCTCATTGATATGGGTGCCCAAATCATCCTTTGCGATCCGCACCGGGCTACAGTTATCGGGTTAAACAAAAAGCAGATTTTGCGTGGTATCAACATGACCAGTCCCGATATCCGTGCTGGGATGGCGCTTCTGATTGCTGCCCTGTCGGCCAAAGGAACTTCGATCATCGAAAATATCGACCAGATCGATCGTGGCTACGAAAAGATCGATGAACGGTTGAATGCTTTGGGGGCCAAAATATCAAGGATTGAGTAGCATTTTTTGAGAGTACCCCGAATCCGCAAGTTGCGCCGCAACTAAATACCTCATTTTATTGACCATAAATATTTCACTTGCAGATTTAAGGGAGCAAAAAAATATTTGCCGTCAATAAAAAAACAGTATAAAGGTTTTTAAGTTCAATAAAATTATTATGTAAATAAAACATATCGGCTTAAATGGTGTTATTTGTGGCAAAAAAAGAGAACATGAAGAAGTATTTGATTATTTTATTTTGCGGGATTACATTATCCACCTTTGCACAAACAGTTGGGCTCCAGATTGGAAATAAAGCACCTGAAATTTCCATGTTGGGTCCCGATGGAAAAACCATCACCCTGTCATCGTTACAAGGAAAACTGGTACTTATCGACTTTTGGGCATCGTGGTGCGGCCCTTGCCGATATGAGAATCCTAATGTGGTAGCAGCTTATCATAAGTTTAAAGATCAGAAATTTACCAATAGCGAAGGTTTTACCATCTTGGGAGTTTCGCTAGATAACAATGCCGTGGCCTGGAAAAAAGCCATCGTGGACGATGAACTTGCCTGGCCTAGCCATGTGAGTGATTTGAAAGGCTGGTCGAATCAGGCCGCTGCCTTATATCAGGTACAAAGCATTCCAGCCAATTTTTTGATTGATGGAAAAGGAATTATTGTAGCCAGAAATTTGCGCGGGTACATGCTCGATGCTAAATTGCAAGAATTAAAGAAATAAGAACCGTTTTAGGTCACTTGATGACTGTCAGTTGATTTTGCCAATTGGTGTCATAATGTCGTTATGTCACAATTGGCAAAAATTTTGTTTAAGGAGGCGGGTTTAATTAAAAAAAATTCAAAAATCATGGCGAACGAAAATATAAACAATCCATCTGTGAACGAAGGAGAGAAGCAGGAAATGCCTGAAAACATTCAGGTTGAGGCAGAAAATACGTCAGAAAACAACATTAAGCAAAATGAACAAGAGGTAACCCATGAGGATAAGAAACTTTTTAAGAAGAAAAAAGGGCATAAAAACCCTGAACTAGAGATCAAAGAGAAAGAGTTGGAGGAAACCCGCTACAAAATGAGCGAGATTAACGACAAGTATCTTCGTTTATCGGCTGAATTTGACAATTACCGTAAAAGGACATTAAAAGAAAAGTTGGACTTGATGAAAACCGCTGGTGGCGAATCTATGAAAGACATGCTGCCTGTAGTTGACGATTTTGAACGGGCCATGCTTTTCATAGAAAATGCAACAGATATTGTGGCAGTAAAAGATGGCATCAATCTGATATACATCAAGTTTAAAGAATTCATGAAAAATAAAGGGATGGTAGAGATCGAAGCCCTTCATCAAGAATTTAATACCGACCTGCATGAAGCTTTAACCAAAATTCCGGCTCCTGATGAAAACCTGAAAGGTAAAGTGGTGGATGTGGTTCAAAAGGGTTATAAAATTGAAAATAAGGTGATTAGGTACGCCAGAGTCGTTGTTGGTGAATAAATAAAAAGATATGGCAAAAAGGGATTATTACGAAGTGCTGGGAGTTTCAAAAGGAGCATCGGCCGAGGAAATTAAAAAAGCTTACCGTCAGCAGGCAATAAGATTTCACCCCGATAAAAACCCGGGTGACAAAGCGGCAGAAGAAAAATTTAAAGAAGCAGCCGAAGCTTACGAAGTGCTGAGTAATCCGGATAAGAAACAACGGTACGACCAGTTCGGTCACGCGGGAGTTGGCGGTGCCTCCAACGGTGGCTACGGGGGCGGAATGACCATGGAAGATATTTTCTCCTCCTTTGGTGATATTTTTGGCGGCTTTGGCGGCTTTGGCGGTTTCAGTGGCGGACGAACCCGTCAACGTGTCAATAAAGGTACCAACCTTCGGGTGAAAGTATCACTTAACCTTTCCGAAATGGCCAATGGCGTTACCAAAAAAATTAAAGTAACCAAGTTTGTAGCCTGCGAGGTTTGCGACGGTACCGGTGCCAAAGACAAACATTCCTTTTCTAATTGTTCTACCTGCGGTGGAACAGGGCATGTTACCCGAATCTCGAACACCTTCCTGGGACAGATGCAATCCACTTCGGTGTGCCCCAGTTGCAACGGCGAAGGGAAAATAATTACGCACAAATGTAATGAGTGTGCCGGCGAAGGAATTGTTAAAAAAGACGAAGTTATCTCGCTGAATATCCCTGCGGGAGTAGCTGAAGGCATGCAGCTTTCGGTAAGCGGAAAAGGAAATGCTGCCCGCCGTGGAGGTGTGAACGGCGATCTTTTGGTGGTGATTCATGAAGAGGAACATCCCGATTTAATCCGCGATGGCAACGACTTGATTTATAATTTATTTTTATCATTCCCCGATGCAGCTTTGGGAACCACAGCCGAGGTGCCAACCGTTGACGGGAAAGTGAAAATTAAAATTGAACCGGGAACACAATCGGGTCGGATTTTACGGTTGCGTGGGAAAGGTATTCCCGAGGTAAACGGTTATGGCAAAGGCGACCTGCTGGTGAACATTCAGGTGTGGACACCACAAATACTGACTAAAGATGAAACCAAGTTGCTGGAAAAACTAAAATCATCGGAAAGTTTTGTCCCCAAGCCTGATAAAAGGGACCGCACCTTCTTTGAGCGGATGAAAAACTATTTTGAATAGTACCAATTTGAATCAACAATAAAAGAGGCTGTCTAATAAGTTGAGTTTATTAATAAACAAGTCATCGGATGAATTTTTAATTAGTTGATTTATTGTATTTTAATAATTACACCTTTTGGTAAAAGTATTCATCCGATGACTTTCTAGACAACCGCCTTGCTTTTAAATAGTCCGTTAAATTTTTATAGGCAATTGATAATCGGCTAAATGTAAAAAGTACAAACAAAAACACTAAGTGATTATTTCCAATAACGATATGTTTTGTCTTGTGCCTAAAAATTTACCGAATCTTTTGCTTTTAAAACATCAATTTAATATCAATCAGTTCTTTAACATCCTTGATAGCAGCTTCATCGCGGATTTCAACCCGGATACCACGGCCTTCGGCATAAACTTTGGCAACCTTCAATTCTGATTTTATAAGAGGTGAAACATTACTTTGTAACACTGCTTCTGTGGCTTTTTGCCCAAAAACAAACGCTACTTTAAAATAACATTCTCTTGGAAGAAGGTAGATAATGGCCCGTTTTCGATCCTTTACCCGAAAACTCCAGCCATATTTTTCGCCCGGGAAATTCCATTCGGCCATGGCTTTCGGGTATTTGTCAAAGGAATATTCCACCAACGATTTCCAAAGGCTGTAAGTGGTTCCAAGCTGGCTTTTCAATTGATGGTCATCGGGTTGGCTGTTTTTTTCAGTAAAAATACTTTTGTCCATGGTCCATTTTTAAGGGTTTTTTACTATTCGAAACCTTGCGTATCTAAGCAAATAGTCATCGGATGACTCACTGGAATTCATCGTTCAAAGGTACTCTTTTAAAGTGATTCTTTGATAATTTCGATAAAACATGACCCGCTAAGAACAGAGAAGCTAAACCTTGACTGGTTTGAACTGTTATGTAGGCTTTTGTAAGATGCATTGAATAAAAATAGTATATGGAAGTGATAAAAAAGAAGAAAATTACGTGGGCCAGTTTTCGACAAGCATTGAAGCTTTATAAATATTTGGCTCCCTATAAAACCGAATATTTTATCGGGATGTTGTTTTTGCTGGGTTCCAGCTTAACGAATCTGGCATTTCCAAAACTCCTGGGCGATTTGGTCAACTCAGGAAATGCTGGAACGCTTGGAACCGATTTGAACCGCATTGCCTTAATTTTGGCCTTGTTACTGATTGTTCAATCGGTATTTTCCTATTTCAGGGTAGTATTATTTGTGAACGTTACTGAAAAGGCGTTGGCTTTATTGCGTCGTGATACCTACAACCATTTGATAAAATTGCCTTTACGTTTTTTCGAAAAACACCGGGTGGGGGAATTGAACAGCCGCATTTCGTCGGATATTTCGCTACTTCAGGAGACACTTACCAGTACCTTGGCCGAATTTATCCGGCAGGTGATTATCATTATTGGTGGAATTACGTTATTGGCCATGACATCAATAAAGCTGACCCTTTTTATGCTGGCCATTTTACCTGCTGCCATGTTCGCTGCCCGCGTGTTTGGAAAGTTCATCCGTAAATTCTCGAAAGAGGTACAAAACCAGGTAGCCGATTCCAATACCGTGGTGGAGGAAACGTTACAAGGCATACAAAGTGTAAAAACATTTACCAACGAAGATTTTGAAATGGAACGCTACCGGAAACGGACTCAGGAGATTGCCGACTTGGGGATGAAAAGCGGAAAATACCGTGGTGCATTTTCATCGTTCATTATTTTTGGATTGTTCGGAGCCATTGTAGCGGTCATCTGGCGGGGTTCAGCGCTACTTGCCACCGGAGAGCTGGTGGCCGGCGACCTGTTTTCGTTCGTCATCTATTCTGTTTTTGTTGGCGGAACCGTAGGTGGTTTAGCCTCTGTTATTGCCAGTATCCAAAAATTTATTGGTGCTACCGAAGCCCTGTTTGAACTCTTTGATGAGGAGGAAGAATCCCTTGAAAAAATAGTGGAAATTCCCGAACAACAACATCTGCAAGGTGAAATATCTTTTGAGGATTTATCCTTCGCCTATCCCTCACGCGAAAACCAAGAGGTACTGAACCGTATAAACCTGACCATTTCTATCAATCAGCAGGTAGCTCTGGTAGGACCGAGTGGAGCCGGGAAATCAACATTCGCGTCGTTAATCTTGCAATTGCATCAACCAACGGAAGGAAAAATCCTTTTTGACGGTAAAGAGAGCAGCCGATTTCCGCTTTCGGTATTGCGCAGCCAGATTGCCCTGGTACCACAGGATGTATTTTTATTTGGCGGTACCATCCGCGAAAATATTGCCTATGGGAGGCCAAATGCCAGTGAGGATGAGATTTATGAAGCCGCAAAAAAAGCCAATGCCCTGGAATTTATCGAACGGTTTACCGATAAATTTGATACCTTAGTGGGGGAACGGGGAACCCAGCTTTCGGGAGGGCAACGTCAACGGATTGCCATTGCCCGGGCAGTATTGAAAAACCCTAAAATCTTAATTCTCGACGAAGCTACTTCATCGCTCGATTCAGAATCGGAACGGTTGGTTCAGGATGCCCTTGAAAAGCTGATGAAAGGCCGCACCTCTATTGTTATTGCACACCGGTTGTCCACGGTACGAAAATCCGATCAGATTTTGGTGCTTCACCAAGGAAGCATTGTTGAACGGGGTACACACGAGGAATTGCTGAGGATTGATCAAGGTATTTACAGGAATTTGAGCGAATTGCAGTTCGCGGTTTAACCTTTTCTCTGTTTTTTTGTATTAAACTGAAAAAGAAATACCATGGAACTTAATATAGAAAAACTCCCTTTTGGCTTGAAACCGGAAACCAACGGCCCGGACAACAAACTGTATGATTACCTGGGCGAAGAAGGAGTAAGAAAACTGGTCTCTGATCATTATGATTTATTGGCTGATAGTGAAATAAAACACCTGTTTCCTCCCAAGGGAATGGCGCTGGAGTTGGCTAAAAAGCGATCTTCCGACTTTTTTGTCCAGCGCTTGGGAGGCCCCGAGTATTTTAACCAGAACCGTGGAAAACCCATGTTGGCCAACCGTCACCTACCCTTTAAAATAACCCCTGAGGCGAGAATCGTTTGGTTGGATTGTTACCGAAAATTGTTACCCAAATTGGAAGCTCCCGAACCATTAATCCTGGCTTTTTGGAAATACCTCCACGATTTCTCGAACTGGATGGTCAATACACCGGAAGGAAACTAGTATCAAAAAAGTCGGTTAATATTCACCCGGTAACTTTTTGATTACAGCATTATGCCTTATATTCACGCCCGGAATCACCGGGTGAATTAATGCAAACGCATGCTTGACTTGACACTAGGATTAGTGGCTTAAAACGAGCTTTTTCACTTGTTTGCTTGTTTCAGTAACGGCCTCAACTAAATAGATACCGTTAGGAAGTTGCGATGTTTCTAGCGTTAATGAGTTGAAATTTGTTGAAAGTATATTTTCCGTAACAGGAGCGGCTATCTTTCCTGTAATATCTCTCACCTGAACCAAGATTCTTGTTGGGTTAGAAACTGCTAAGGCAATTGTTGTATTTCCGGTTGACGGATTTGGGTAAATAGTAAAATCAACATGGGAAAGTTCATTTATCGTAATACCGGTTCCATTTAATGAAGGTTTCCCGGCTTCTACCCAGGCATTATACATCAATTCGGCCAAGGCATGTGAGGCATCATTGAGCAAACGGGCAGTAAAATATTGCGATTCAGACCATAAGGCATCTTTATACGCCGTGGAACTGGTGTTGGTCGAGAAAGTTTTTGCATAATCATCGGCATCGAGAATTGAATCCACATATTTATAATTTGCATACAGGTACGAAAACACATAATCGCTCACATTATCAATAAGGTTAAGCGGTTTCCCTACATATTGTATCTGCCCGATATGGGCATTGATCATGGTTGACTCGTACCGGGAATGGATGCCGTCATTACCTGTATATTGGCCGTTGTAATTTTTGGTTATATGCATGGGCATATAGCCATCGCCCACGTAATGCGACAAATCGGCGGCGTAGTATTTAGCCTGTTCCCAATCTCTACGGTGCAAACATTCCCGGAGCGAATCATAGGTTTGAATGGTTGTCCAGGGCAAAACGCCATTGTCATAAACCGTATATTGACCATGAAGTGATATCATCTCGGTCATTGATTGTGAGATAAGCCCATTTGTTACAAATTCCGGATAATTATCAATGTCGATATAATGGCGGACTCCCTCATCGGGATCTTCTGATTTCCGATCATCTGCATCCGAACTATGTTCAGCAATGTAAAGCAGCCAATCGTTGAAAGGTTGCATTTCCTCATTAAACGACAATGCCGCATTTTCTGTAATACTATAATGACCTGTTCCACCCCAACTGATGAGTAAAAAAGAAAGCGTAAGTAATGCAGGAACAATTATTTTTAGACTTTTATGATGCATGATTTGTACATTTTAGAATAAAGTAACTGACAAATGTAATAATAATAGTTTATTATTCTAAAATTGAGTTAAATACCTCAAATCCGCAAATCATCTGGGAAACCGTTGAAAGTTGACACAGAGAAGGCAAACAATTGTTATTCAATTAGTCACCCCGTGACTTACGAAAATATGGTAAATACATCAAATCCCAAACCGCAGTGTAAATATGTTGTTGAACAAGTATAAAATAGAATAGGGATTTTTCTTGAATAAAGAATCCCTATTCTATTTTCGCCCTAAAACAGTATTTACAAGTTTTTCCTTGTTAAACTTAAATCCAACAAGCTGTCAAAAAAGTTAATAAGCCCTTTGCATTAGTTTTTCGCGGTTCAACGTAATCAAATGTCCAAGCGGTTTTCCATTTCGGTAGGTTATTACACGAAGGGTAATTGGACCTTCGGGGACTTCAACCGGACTGGTGTATTTGGTTGAGTAACTACCCGGCATGGTATCGTCAAAAGAGTAGAAAATATCAATACCCGGTAATTCACTACCCAATTCAAGAATGAGCTTTTCTCCTTGCAATTGGGTTGTAACAATGGCATCGTAAACAGCTCGTGAATAATTTACCCCGGCAACATCGGCGCGGTTGAAGTGGGTTTCCATCCGTTGGGAAAAATCAGTCCAGTTTTTTGTTTCTTTTGGCGACCAAAAAACTTCGGATAATGCCCAGGCACGGGGGTAAGTCATATATTCGGCATATCGAAAAGTGGGTACTTGTTCGGTCCAAAGGTTGCCTTGTCCACCTAAAACGTACTTGGCATCCACGCTATCGGGAACGGGTTCAAAACTGTAACACTTGCTAACACGCAAACCAGCGTAGATGGGTGGATCGATGGTGCTCTCCCCTTGATTATAATCAAGATAAACAAATGGTGAAGGGGTCATAACCGAAGAGTAACCTTTTTTTGCAGCTTCAATTCCACCTTGCATCCCGTGCCAACTCATTATAACCGATTCGGTCGAAATACCTCCATTCATTATTTCCTCCCAGCCAATGAGTTTTTTCCCTTTGGCTTGGATGATTTTCTCAACTCTGCCCGTAAAATAATTTTGCAGATCTTTCACTTCAGTGACATTCAATTTTTTCATCAACGCTTGGCAACCAGTATCGTTAGCCCAATAACCATGGTAGCATTCATCGCCACCGACATGAATATAGGGACCCGGAAAAAGTTGGGAAACTTCGGTAAAAACTTTATCAATGAATTCATATACTTTCTCATCGGATGGGTTTAGTGTGTTATCAATCAACATTTTGAATGTTCCATCACTATGCCATTCTGCGAAATTTGTACCGGGGTCAACTTTAACAGTAGTGTCTTTGGTACAGCACAATTCGGGGTAGGCCGCGATAGCAGCCATAGAGTGACCGGGAACATCAATTTCGGGAATAATAGTAACATTATGTACAAGTGCAAATTGTACAATTTCCCGAATATCGTCTTGTGTATAAAAACCACCATCAGTGGCCTCTTCTCCAGGCTTAGGGGCAGCATAGTCACCAAAATGACCCGAACGGGGTACGCGCCATGCACCAATTTCAGTTAGCCTGGGCAACGATTTTATCTCGATACGCCAACCGTTATCATCCGTCAGGTGCCAGTGCAGCGTATTATATTTCAGCCTTGAAATTTGTTCAATATAGGTTTTAACTTCCTCTTTTGTAAAAAAATGCCTGCTCACATCGAGCATGATACCTCGCCATGCAAAACGGGGGTAATCAGTTATTTTTACTTCCGGAATAATCCAGTTGACTAACTCGTTTTTTTTGCTTTCAATCTCTTTTGGTAAAAGTTGAAGCAAGGTTTGAATACCATAATATAGACCAGGCACCTGATTTGCCGTTATAACAACACCCTTCTTCGTAACTTCCAACACATAGCCTTCAATTCCTATTTGTGGATTGATTACATCGTTCAACAGAAGTTTAATAGTACCTGTTTTTCCTTGTATCGGTTTTATTGAAAACCCGGTTGGAGTGTTCAATTTTTGGGCAAGCATCTCAACCAAAAGCCTTAACTCAGCATGGCTAAAACTTAATGTGGTTTTACTGGTAAGTTCGTAAAAACCTTCGGACTGTTTCATTTCAACAGGTTGTGGGATCAACTGTATCGGTTTGTTTTGCGCATTAACCAGGGTTATTGCCAAAAGGGACAGGGATAAAAATTTTACTTTCATGTTTTTTTATTGTAAATAAATTGAAATTATCGATAAAGCAGCAATTGCAACTGTTTCCAACTAAAAAGTCAAAAAAAACCTACAAATCACTATTATAATATAATTTTTGGTCTTTGCTTCACTATCCATAAAAGCAAAGAAATTTTTCCCCTTTGCGTTCTTGTGTCAATACGGTGATATTATTATTTTGCTTTTTTAGCAATTAAATACTCAGCTATTTGCACGGCATTCAACGCGGCTCCTTTACGGATTTGGTCGCTCACACACCAAAAACTGATTCCATTAGGGTTGGTCAAATCTTTACGGATGCGTCCTACATAAACGTCGTCTTTTCCGGCAATATCCAAAGGCATGGGGTATTCTTTGCTGGTTGGGTTGTCAATCACAGTAATTCCTTTGGTTTTTAAACATTCGGCACGGAAGGCTTCGGGAGACACAGGTTGTTCCGTTTCGGCCCAAACCGATTCCGAGTGGGCGCGCATCACAGGAACCCTCACGCAGGTGGCACTTACCTGAACATCGGAGTGCATAATCTTCCGGGTTTCGTTGTACATTTTCATCTCCTCTTTAGTGTAGCCATTGTCGGTAAACACGTCGATGTGAGGAATGACATTGAACAGCAACTGATAGGCAAATTTTTCGACAGTAGGTTTTTTGCCTGCCGCAAATTCCTCCAACTGTTTCTCCAATTCAGCCATTCCCATAGCCCCAGCACCGCTGGCCGACTGGTACGAAGACACATGAACCCGTTTGATGTGCGAAAGGTTCTCCAGTGCTTTTAATGCCACAACCATTTGAATGGTGGTACAGTTTGGGTTGGCAATAATATTCCTTGGGCAATTCAAGGCATCTTCAACATTCACTTCAGGAACCACCAACGGAACATCGGTATCCATACGGAATGCGCTTGAATTGTCAATCATGATGGCTCCATATTTTGTGATGGTATCGGCATATTCTTTTGAAGTGCTGGCTCCGGCTGAGGCTAAGGCAATATCAATGCCTTTAAAATCATCGTTGTGCTTCAATTCCTTAACTACCAGCTTTTTTCCTTTAAACACATATTCGTTTCCGGCACTGCGGGCCGATCCAAACAACACCAATTCATCAATAGGCAAATTCCGCTCATTCAAAATACTCAAAAATTCCTGGCCAACAGCACCGCTGACCCCAACAATAGCGATTTTCATTTGAAATGTTTTAAAGTTTTATTTTCGATTCGATGATTTTTAATAACTTTCCAAAAATAGCAGCTTTCTACAATTTTTAGAACTCATTATGAAAAAAATAATAATTTTATTTTTTGCGGGATTATTTGCTTTCAAATTATCAGTATCGCAAATAGTTTCATTCGACTTTAATACCGATCCATACCTAAATGCTACATTTTTTGATTCACATTGTACAGTTTCTTCATTTCAGGTTTCATCGGGAACTATCAGTACCAACCGCACCACTTCCCCATTCCCCGATTTGCCTTACATGGAAAGTTCCAGTGGTTGGGCTGCCACAAGTGTTTTCACGGCAAAATATTTTTACCTTACCATAACAGCGAATCAAGGTTATTGGTTTTCGCTACAATCAATCTCCTTCGAAACCATTGTCACCAGCGCCGGACCTTCTGATATCAGCATGGTGGTAAACGATTCAGTGGTTTTTACCGGAGCAGCTCCATTGGTGGTAGATACCCTTCAGCAATCGCTTTCAGGCTTTGATTCATTAACCTCGGCAACCATAAAACTTGCAGGCTGGGACAATGGTTCGCGGGTAACATCAGGAGCCGGGGCATTTCGGATTGATCAATTCGTCATTGATGGCGTATTTTCTGCCATTCCTCCCAAAGATTCTACCTCTTCTGTGATTTTGGGCAGTTTTTCAGTCCCTGTAATCATCTCGTCGTTGCAAAATAAAGCGAATCCCATCAAAGTTTGTGAATTTGTTTTTACCGATTCTGCTTCAGGGGACGGGGTTTCTACATTGATTGACAGCCTAAAAATAATACCTGCCGGCCATAACCAATTCATAGACTGGGGTTTGTTGTTGGATGAAGTCATCCTTAAAGGACCCGATTTCACGGAAGGAATACAAGGCCGGATAGATGGAGCAACACTGGTTTTTGAGACCAATAACGTTTTGCAGGTTGCTGAGGGGACTGCCCAATCTGAAACTTATGAACTTTGGGTAGCTCTAAAAAAGGAGCTCAGCCAAGCCGATAACCAAGGGTTGGGATTTGAGCTCCCGATATCGAATATTTACTGTGACTCCAGAGGTTCACAGGTGAATAGGGGTGGATGTTCCACTGAACCAGGAACCTTAACAATTGAAGTAAAAGGAACTCAAGTTCATGCCATCTTTCCAGATGACGTTTTGTATGCCGATTCGGCGTTTCAAATTATTGCAACTGTCACCGATGTCAATGGCAACCGTGATATGGATGATGGGAGTCTGGTCATTTTATCTGCTTCATCGGATCAAGCTCATTTGACCTCTGGTACCAGTTTAAACGGTGATTTTGAGTCGGGAATCATCACTTTTGATCAGCTCCAGTTTTCAGGAACCGATACTGCGGTATTTCAATTATTTGCAGAAGATTATGGGACTTTTCTTTCAGAACCTGTTTTGGTTGGTTTTCCTTATTTTACCGATCATTTTGAATCGGGAAACTTGAACCCATGGCTTTATTCAGAGGATTGGCAATGTTCGGAATTAAATCCTATTGATGAATATTTTTCGCTGCAACACAATCTTTTAGGAGCAGAAGGAACCAGTTACATAACATCGCAATATCCGGAACCAAAAATGAATGATGGGAAGATGGTGTGGCGGATGCTATTGAAAAACGGCGATTTTGATCCAACCTCATCGAACCGGTTTTGGTATTTTCTGATGGCCTCCGATTCCAATTTACTTTCCACCGAAACTTATGGTTATGCAGTTGGGGTTAACCTCACCGGAAGTAGCGATACCTTGTCGCTTTGGAAGGTTTCCGAAGATGGGAACAAAGAGTTGATTGCCCAATCGGATTTTGACTGGAATACCAACCATACCGTGGCTATGGAAGTGATCCGTGAAGTTCCCGGAATTTGGACTTTGGGTTGTAGCGAAGGCTCCGTATTTGATTCGGTGCAATACGCAACTGAAGCAGCAGAATCATCCTTTTGCAATTTGCCTTTTCACGGGCTGGTTTTTCAGTTCAGCAGTACCCGTGGCGGACAACTTTGGGCCGATGGGTTCGACTTTTTTCAACTAAATTCGCCTCCGGTTTTACTAGCTGCCGAAGCCACTGATAATAAAATCGTCCAATTGACTTTTTCTGAAGCTATAAATGACAAAGAACCCATGACCACGGGGAATTTTCAGATTTCATCACCACCGGATTTCGGCATTACCTTGGATTCCGTTTCACTAAACCAGGAGAACAAAAAACAAGTGCTTTTGTATGTCAACCAGTTGATGACTGCTGAATACCAGGTTGCAGTGCATGGATTGTCCGATGATGCAGAACAAATGATGATCCCCCAATCAGTAGCTTTTAACTACCGGGTACCTGCTATTTGGGGTGATGTGGTGATAAATGAAATTATGTTCGATCCCTCGCCCGTGGTGGGTTTACCGGAATACGACTATCTGGAGCTTTACAATCAGGGTGAAAATCCATTTTACCTGGACAACTGGCAACTTGAAATTGATGGGGTTTCTAAAACCTTTCCCGATTCCGTCCTTGAGAAAGGGGAATATTTGATACTTACCAGTCAGTCGGCGGTTGCTCCCTTTCAGGTTTATGGAAAAACGTTGCCATTGCTTTCTACTACAACCCTGACCAATTCGGGCAAAACGGTTCTTTTATATTCCACCGAAGGGAATCTGATTGACAGCGTGAACTATCAATCCTTATGGATAACCGATGAGGGCAAGCAGGATGGTGGTTGGTCGTTGGAACGGATCGATCCTAAAAACGTTTGTTCTGCTTCGGGTAACTGGAATGCTTCCACCGATACCAGCGGGGGAACCCCTGGACAGCAGAATTCCATATTTGGTTCCAACATTGATGCTACACCACCCATTCTTTCCAGCTGGGCAATGGTTTCTGATACAGAATTATACTTTTCGTTTAACGAAGAAATCACATCACACAACCAAAACCCACTGGAATCTTGGAACTTTACCCCAACAATTTCAGGGTTTGATACCCTGATAGTTTCTGAAAACCGGCGTGAGTTCCATCTCATATTTAGCGAAGCATTAACTCCCGATACACATTATCAATGCTTGATAAACGGGATTTTTGATTTGTGTGGCAATCAAATTAACGATACCACAATTTCAATCCTCTATCATGTCCCGCAACTCCACGATTTGGTTTTTAATGAAATTATGGCCGATCCTTCGCCAGTGGTTGGGCTTCCCGAAGGTGATTATGTGGAACTTTATAACCGGAGTGGCTATTCTATTTCCCTTCAGGATTGGGAATTGTGGTCAGGGACTACCCGAAAAGTGTTGCCTGCATTTGAGTTGGATGCTGACGAATATTTATTGATTTGCCAAACAGTTTTTGAAGGTTCTTACCACGAATCAATAGTACAAATGGCCATCCTTTCATCTACGTTTTTACCTTCCACCGGTAAACCGTTGGTTTTGAGATCGCCTGACGGCTTAACCATTGATTCGGTTTTGTATTCCTTAACATGGTACCAAGACGAGGAAAAAGAAGCCGGTGGCTGGTCGCTGGAAAGAATGGATGTAACTAATTTTTGCAGCACCCTTTTTAATTGGAAAGCCAGTATGGATGAAACAGGAGGAACCCCCGGCAGAATAAATTCCATTGCCAGACCCAATCAGGATACATTGGTTCCTCAAATACGTTCATTGCAAATCAGTTCTTCACGATCAGTAACTTTAGACTTAAGTGAGTCAATTCCTGAAGAATCATTCTCACATATGGAAAATTTTACGTTGAGCTTAGGTTTTGGGCAACCCGATTCGGTAAAACAGTTTATTGAAGAAGGTTTCGCACTAGAACTCTTTTTCACCGATCCGTTTGAACCGACAAAAACCTATCGCTTACATGTAGCTGGTTTGGCGGACAATTGCGGCAACCTGATGAAAGATACTTTATTGTCATTTTTCTATTACTTGCCACAAGCCAACGACATTATTATAAACGAAATTATGGCCGACCCCACTCCATCAACCGGGCTGCCTGAGGTGACTTATTTAGAATTGTATAACCGGAGCCCCTGGCCCATTGACGTTCAAAACTGGAAACTCATATATAGCGGTTATAGCCGGTTGTTACAAAGTTTTGTCATACAACCGGGTAGGTATTTGTTATTATGCCCAGCAGGAGAAGCAGAGGCGTTGACTCCCTTTGGAGATGTGATGGACGTATTGAGCAGTACCACGCTTACTTCGTCGGGAAAGTTCCTACAGTTGCAAGATTCGTCGGGGGCAATCATTACATCAGTGGATTACCGGAAAAGCTGGTATGGGAATGCCAATAAAGAAGATGGGGGTTGGGCGCTGGAACGGATCGATCCGGAAAACTTGTGCAGTGGGAGTTTCAACTGGTCGGCCAGCAATTCTGCTAAAGGTGGGACCCCCGGCCAGTTAAATTCTGTGAATGCCCAGAACCTGGATCAATCAAAACCCAAAGTAAGTTATGTAAAGATAGTTGATGCCCAGCGATTGAATATTGAATTCTCTGAACCTATTACAGCCCAACAGTTAAGCGATTCTCAACATTACATCATCCATGGGACGTCTCTTTCAGTAGCATCAGTAGATGCTGAGCTTTATTCTGTTATTGTAAAGCATGCCACCCCTTTTATTGAAGGGAACCATTACACCTTGAAAATTAC
>DOTG01000029.1 GCA_003512955.1 Marinilabiliales bacterium | reverse complement strand
AAGATTCCCGATAGTCATATAATTAATTATTGTACTAATTTTTTAACATTAAAAATAGTTTGTGATATTTGCAGCACATTTTTGACAAATTACCGGAATTAGGATTAAATTATATAAATATGAAGTTTTCAAATCTCTTGCAGTATTTCAGTCCAAAGGAAAAAAAGTTTTATGCCATATTTAATTCGGCCGTGGCAAATATCCTTGAGACTTCGAATGAATTGGTATCATTAGTGAACCACGACCAGGTGGAGGAACGTAAAACCATACGTTTAAAAATCAAAAACCTTGAAAGACAGGGCGACGTATTTACCCGGCAAGTGTTCGATGAACTGAACCGTACCTTTATCACCCCTTTCGATAGGGAAGATATTCACCAGTTAGCTTCAAATTTGGATGATGTACTTGATTTAATGAATGGCTGCTCCGAAAAGATTATTTTTTACAACTGTACCACCTTTAGTACCAACATGCGCGAAATGGCCAAAAACATTCATAAAGGATGCAATGAGTTACAAAAAGCAGTAGTTGGGCTGGAAGGATTAAAATCACCGGAGAATATTATGAAAGCCTGTGAAGAAATCCACGCGATTGAGAGTCATGGCGATGAATTATATCACATGGCAATTTCACACCTGTTTGAAAACGAAAAAGATGCCATTGAATTAATCCGCCAAAAAGAAATTTTGCGGATGCTTGAAAAGGCATGCAACAAAATTGAAGATGTGGCAGATGTTATTAAAACAATCATGATCAAATATTCCTAGTAGGCTAAAGCTAAAGACACATTTTATGTTTACACTATTAATTGTAATTCTGGTTTTGGCTTTTGCTTTTGATTTGATCAATGGCTTTCACGATGCAGCCAATTCCATTGCCACAGTTGTTTCAACAAAAGTGCTGGCTCCATTTCCTGCTGTTTTAATGGCAGCTTCATTCAATTTTTTGGCTTTTTGGCTTTTCGACCTTAAGGTAGCCAATACTGTGGCTAAAACAGTTGAAAGCGGTTCCATCAATCTACAAGTAATTTTAGCAGGTTTGGTAGCAGCCATTATTTGGAACCTAATAACCTGGTGGCGGGGCATCCCCTCATCCTCATCGCACACATTGATCGGAGGATTTGCCGGGGCTGCGGTAGCTCATACGGGTTCTTTCGCGGTTATCAACCAAGAGGTGATTTTAAAAACAGTAGGTTTCATCTTTTTAGCTCCAATTATTGGGATGTTCATTGCATACATTATTTCCATCCTCATTTTATGGGTATTCCGAAGATCCAATCCCCATAAAACCACCAAGTGGTTTAAGCGGGCACAGTTAGCCTCGTCGGCGGCATTTAGTTTGGGGCACGGGGGTAGCGATTCTCAAAAAGTTGTAGGAATCATCAGCGCGGCCATGTTGGTTTATATTGCTTACTTAACCAATCTGGGTATGGAAATTCCTCATTGGGCACATGTAACCGAGACCATAGATGCTGTCGGAAAAAAACACTTACATGTCCCCAATTGGATTCCTATCTCCTGTTATATTGCCATTGCCCTAGGAACCATGCTTGGCGGCTGGCGTATTGTTAAAACCATGGGAACCAAAATTACCAAGGTAACCCCACTGGAAGGCGTAGCTGCCGAAACTGCAGGGGCAATCACTCTTTTTGGAGTATCGCAGGGATTAGGGATTCCTGTTAGCACTACACACACCATTAGCGGCTCCATTATGGGTGTCGGTATGACAAAAAGGCTCTCGGCTGTCCGATGGGGCGTGGCTACCAATCTTTTGGTAGCTTGGATATTAACCATCCCGGTGAGTATGTTAGTTGCGGCTTTGGTCTATTGGGCAATGATGTTCATAGGTTTTTAAGTAAATACCCCTTTTTTGAGATATTAAAAAACTCTCTTACATTTGAAAGCTATCTGATATCAGGTAGCTTTTTTTCATTTACTGTTTATTGATACCATGCACGACCTAACGTTTTTTACCATTCTATTAACCCTGCTCGCCGGATTTGCTGCGGGTTTTATCAATACCTTGGCAGGAAGCGGTTCCAGCATCTCATTGGCTCTATTAATGTTTTTAGGTTTGCCAGCTAACGTAGCCAACGGCACCAACCGGTTAATGATTCTTTTGAGCAGCCTGGTGGGTATGCTGAGTTTTAAAAAATTGGGTGCCGTAAACGATGCACATAGCTTTAAAATTACCATCCCGGCTATTTTGGGCGCTATTTTGGGTGCCATGCTGGCTGTTACCATCGAGGGGGAACTGATGACCCGTATTATTGGTGCTCTAATGGTTGTGCTATTGTTAATGGTCATTTACAAACCCGAGAAATGGGTCAAACAGCCCGACCCTGACCATGTTGCTAAATTTAAAGGCTGGCAATACATTGCCCTATTTTTGGTAGGATTTTATGGTGGTTTTATTCAAGCCGGAGTAGGCATCTTTTTATTGGCCAGCCTTGTGTTAACTGCTGGTTTCGATGTCATTAAGGCCAATGTCCTCAAAGTTTTTATTGTTCTTATTTATACGCTATTTATTATTCCCATTTTTATCTGGAAAGGACAAGTGGATTTTACTCTGGGAATGATTTTAGCCGTAGGCAGTATGTTTGGAGCCTATGTAGCTACCAAAGTAGCCATCAGCTGGGGGCCTAAATTTGTCCGTTGGTTGCTGATAGTTGTTATATCATGGGCAGCCATCGAGTTTCTGGGTATTGCCGGTTGGGTGATGGTTCAAGTACAAAGTATCAAGTAGTCAGTATCAAGATTTCAGACAAGAGATTCAGAGACATGAGACGGAAGAAAATTTGTTGATGTGTTCATTGGCATATTAGCTAATAGACAACGACCAATGACTACCAGCTACGACTTATGACCAACGAGCTGTTAACCCCGAAGGGGTTTTATCATGAATAGCCCAGGGCGCAACCCCCGGGAAACAAGTTACCCAAAAGAAACGGTGCATGTACCGTTTGTTTCTATAAAATACAAAACAAAACATGCACCGCCACGCAGGGAAAGTATCAAGATGTGAGATTAAGAGACATGAGATGATGTGATAATTTAATGACCAATCTGCCAATTGCCTAAATTGCTAATGGGCTAAAAAGCTAAAAGACTATAAGCTAATCAACTTAATAATTTATGGCAAAATTCTTTTTGATCCTCGTATAATTGAATTATTCAGCAAGTATTACTGCAACCTGAAAATATAAGTAATGGTTCCTACTTGTTGGGGCGGGGCATTTTGGTTGACATCGAACTTGGCCTTAATGGCAGCCTTTTCTGCGGCCTGATATAATAATTTATCGGAGGTTGTTGTACCTTTTACTCCGGGAACGGCTTTTACCACATTGCCGTTTTGGTCCACGGTCACTTCCACTACAACCTTTCCCTCCGACTTACTGATGTATTCTGGTTTGGGAAGCGAGCGGCTGTTGCGCCCGTTTAAACTAAACGATATGCCGTCGCCTCCGGTACTTCCCCCGGTGCGGTTTTTTGAATTTATATCGCCGTTGGGGTCGCCCATATTTCCGGTACCTTGGGTGTTGCCTTCACCTTGCGTCCCGCCATTGGGGTTTTTCCCGGAAAAGGCCGATTTGGCACGGGCATCAATCGCTTTTTGTTGGTTTTCTTTTTTGATGCGTTCCTCCTCTTCGAGTCTTTTCTTTTCAATTTCGGCAAATCGTTGCCTTTCGAGTTCCTCGTTTTTTTTCTTTTCTTCCAGCTCTTCCTTTTTCTTTTTTTCCTCGGCATCTTTCCGTTTCTTCTCTTCAATTACTGCCGTTTGATCGAAATTCTGGGTCACAACTTCCTCAACAAGGTTTTCAACAACTTCGGGTTCCGATGTTTGGGCTACTGGCGGAGTAGAAACCTCTTCCACCACAGGTTCTTCATTTAACATAGATTCAATATCACCAAGCCCGGTTTCTGAATCCCCGAAATTAATCAATATCCCCTCTTCCTGAGGCGGCGGATTGGGGGCCGAGAACCCAAAAAACAAAAGCAACCCAATAAAACCGACCATAAACAGGAAGGTACTGAAAAAGCCAAACCGTTGTTCTTTTGAGAGGTTCATAGTGTTTTATTTTAAAGGTGCCGTAGCCAAAATCAGCCGGTACTGGTGATCTTTGGCAATGTTCATCACCTTAACCACATGTTCCATGTCTACACTCTTATCGACATGTAATGATATGGTTGGTGGCTCCGGATAACCTGATGCCGGGCCTACTTTATTTACAATAGCGCTTTCTAAAATTGAAAAGTCAATATATTGCCCCTCAACGGCATATTGCAGGTCTTTGGTAATTGAAACCGTAGTGATAGGTTTGGTGGCCATGGTTTGATTATTACTTTGTGGCAGTAGCAATTTCAAAGCATTGGGAGCAATTAATGTGGAGGTTATCATGAAAAATATAAGCAACAAAAAAACCAAATCGGACATGGAGGACATGCTGAATTCGGAACTTATTTTTATTTGTCGTTTTAAAGCCATTTTTTAATCAATAATTAACAAAATTAGAAAGGGAACCTTTAGCTTATTAATTCACAGGTTCGTTTAACAAATCCATAAATTCCAAAGTGCTGGCTTCTAACCGATAGACAATCCGTGATACACGGGCAATTAAAAAATTATAGGCAAAATATGCCAATATACCCACGATAAGCCCACCCACGGTTGTTACCATGGCTACATAAATTCCATTCGAAAGTAAAGTGATGTCAATATTGTTCCCTGCTTTCGACATATTGTAAAATGCTTCAACCATTCCAATTACGGTTCCAAAAAAGCCTAGCATAGGGGCACCCCCGGCAATTGTAGCCAACATGGGTAATCCTTTCTCAAGCTTGGCAATCTCCAGGTTTCCAATATTCTCTACCGCAGTATTAATATCGTTTAAAGGTCGGCCTAAACGGCTGATTCCCTTTTCAATCATCCGGGCAATGGGGTTGTCGGTCGATTGGCAAAGGGTACTGGCTGCTTCAATTTTGCCATCGTGAATGTAATCCTTTATCCGGTTCATAAAATTGGTATCTATCCGCGAAGCGTTCCGTAATACCATAAACCGTTCAAAGAAGATATAAACGGCAATAACCAGCAATAGGGTTAAAGGAATCATTACCCAACCTCCTTTAACCGCCAGATCAAAGGCATTCAACGAATCTTCAACCTGTGTAGGCTGATTTAAGGTAACTTGCAAAAAATTAATCAACATCATATCTGTGGTTTAATATTTATAGCGAATATATAAAATTAACGGGATATACTTTCATGTATTGTTTCAGGGTTTATTCTTCTTTTTTCACCTCAGGCTCCTCGGGCTTAAAGGCATACTCTTTACGGAACATTTTTATCATCAAATCGTTGAAATCGTCGAACTCTTCAGTATAAAATATTCCGATACCCTGGGTATAGGGGGCCTGTGAAAACTCGATGTCGTTATTCACCTTTTGGAACGCCCGTAAACGGATGTTCCCATTCTGGTTTACCTTCAGTTCTACCTGAACGTCGGTGGTATATGGGCTCTTGGCAGTCGTTAACTGGTTTTGCACGGTATATCCCAAATTCGAGTTCACCGTAATACGGTCGTTCCAAAGATTGGTTGAAAGTGCTACTTCATATTCCTGTTCGGTAGTTTCGGTACCGGGGCGGTAAACAAACCCTAGATCGAAATCGGTATTGATTTGCGAAATCCATTTACTTAATTGTTTCGAAAGTAATTCGCTAACTGTAGTAGCTCCAAGGCCTCCAGAGGTATTCGGGGCATAAGACTGCTGGTACAAAGGCATAAATTTATTTACCAGCAACAGGGAAAGTACCTGCTTGTTTATCTCCTCTTCGGGTAAGGTATTAATCTGGTCAATGGCGGCTTCGTTGGTGGTTGCTGGAACCTGAACAGCAAATTTAATAGTGGGGTTTACCAGTTTATCGGTCATCAACAAGTGGCAATCAACCTCTACTTTCTTTTCTTTGTCGGCATCGTCAAAAGTCAAATCATACACAGAAGCCCGCCGTATTTTATAAATTGCATCGAGGTTTATTTGGGCATCAATGGGATCGCCCGACCAAATGACGTTACTACCGGCCAAGATTTCAAATTTTTTATGAATCACATTTTGTAGGGCAAAGGTAAATTCTCCTTTACTAATCTGATAGTCGCCATACATGGAGAAGCCGTTTTTCAGCGATTCCATGTTTAACCGGGCAAATCCATGAGCTTTCAAGGCATCACCTATTCTTGGATCAAAAATAATTTGAACCTCCACATCAGGAGTCACGGTAAGATCCATGATTAAGTTGGTTTCATAGTCATCTTCAACAAGCTGTTTCTGTTTTTCGCTTTCCGATTTTTTTACCTCCAAGGGATCATAAAACTCAATAAAACTGTTCTCCTCAATATCGCTTTTTCCCTCTAAAGGGATGTTAAAAATGGAGTTGTTAAGCGTAGTGGCCGAAACATCAATGTTAATAGCATCGGTAGGCCCATAAATCTTTACGTAACCTGAACCATAAACCGTTCCATAAAAAAGTGGGTTATCTACAGCCCGGGTGTTGATTCCCATGATACGCTGTGTGTTCATTTTCAGGTCGATGGAAAAATCGCCAAATTGGTGGTGGGTGATATTCCCATTTACGGTTGCCTCGTTTTGATCCTTATCGAAAACATGTGCATTGTTAAACAGAATCTGAAAATTGTTAAGCTGAACGGAATCCCTAAGCTGATAATTTACCCCGGTGCTAGCAATGGTAAACGAGGTATTGTCGGTAAAAACGGAACCTTTCCATTTCAAATCGGGATAGGTTCCATACAGTTTGATTTTCCCGGCCAGCTCCCCTTTCAAATGAATAAAAGTAGGTTCCAAAAAGGGTTGGAGTATTTTTACCGATTGCCTGTTGAGATTGACATTGATATCCAAAAAATCCTCGGGTGCCAGATAAAATCCGGTTGCTTCAATCGTTGATAGATCATTTATCCTGGCATCAAAATACATATCTAATTTTTTGTTGGTCTGATCCCAACTACTTTCAAGATGGGTATTGCCAATAAGTTCATGGTTCAGGCTCAGGTTTTGAACATCGAAATTGGAGTTTATTTGAATAAAAGCCATGGCATCTTTAATCACTGTTTTCCCGGTGATAATCCCTCCTAAAAGCAGTTGGTCATCTTTAATTATGGGGTTTAAATAGGTAAGGTTAATATTTTTGAGCGAAATACTCAGGCTGTCGTTTGGATTTTTGGATACCCTTCCTTCGACGCTCACGTCGGAACTTCCATTGTCGATCTTAAGGTTTGCAACGGAGAAACCCGAGGAATCTTTTATTAAACTTGCTTTGCTTAAATACCAGATAGTATCGTGTACTACAATGTTCGAGGGATAAATATCCAGTTTAAGGTTAAAATTCTGTAGATTTTTCGAAAAAGTAACCAACGAATTCAGGTTTCCGCTGTAGTTTTTGTCCAACCAGTTGTTCCAATTGAAATTGAGTTTAATACTGTCGTTGAAAATATTCATACTCGACATAAAATTTTTCAACGAAGTGTTTTCGGCATAGCGGAACTCTTTGGAATCCATATTCACAAACAACCGATTGTTTTTGGTGTATGCCTTTAAATTCAACTCATCAATCCTCCGGTTAAAGAATTCCACCCGGTTGGAGAATACCGAGAAATTAAGGTTGTTGCTTGCACCATCGAACCTGCCTGTAACAATGGTTCCCGGTGAAATGCGGAATTCGGGTAGCAAAAGCCCGGTCAACGGATGGGGGTATTCGGCAACAATGGTAAAGGTAAAGTCGTTGGTCATTTTCTTCGGGTCGCTTTTGCCAAGTGAAGGCAAGTGATGCTTAATCAACGTTTCAATCTCGCGCGACACGGTAAGCGTGTTGAAATGGCCTTCGAGTTCTATGGTAAAATATTCCGAATTAAAATTGAACCGGTTCCCTTTGGCAGTTGGTACCGATGAAACCGAAATACTATCGGTGGCAAAATAGGTTGTGTCTTTAAAGTAGTACAAATTGGTTACCACAATGCCACCAGAGGAGTTTTCGAATTTATTGCCCAAAAATTTGGCTTTAACATCAAATGAAAGATTTGCCAACGAATCCTTTTTATTAAACCCCAATTGATACAAATTGGCGTAATACATATTGAGGGTAAAATCGTAAGAAGGAAGTGTATCGAAGTTTAACACCCCTTCAAAGTCGAACCTGATTTTAGGATCGAATGACGAGATACGGCCCGTAAACATTTCCTTTTCAATATTTCCTTTCACCCCAACTGAATCAATAGAACGCCCATTCAGGACAAATTTTTGAATCATCCCATCAATACCCATCTGAATTCCCTCTTTTGAAGAATAAAACCCATGGGTATTTAAATTAAAAGCCAGCTCACCAATAGATTTGTTTTGTATCAACACCGAAGGGTAAATGGGTATAGCTCGCAGATTTCCATCTATGGATATTTTCTGATTGTCCGTTTTCCGTTCCAAATGGACATCAGAATGTATCACACCAATTGCTGAAGCAAATCTTCCGGCAGCATCTATTTCATTATTGTTCCCTTTTATAGTTCCCTGAAAGTTTAACTTACCCAAAGGATCAAGAAAATTGGTTAATTGATTGGTGTCTTGCTTAAAATAATGACAGGCAATGTGTTTTATATCCGTCACATTTGAATGCAGTTCCTGAATATTAAGTGCGAAGTCTATGCTATCTAGCGTATTGTAATTATGTACCACAAAGCTTGACTGAAGCTCACTTTCGTTGCCCAATCGCAAGACAACTTGTTCCCCTTTTATCGACTTCAAATTGGCTATTAAATTTCCTGTAATAGAAAAATAGTCAGCTGTCTGACTAAACCGAGGAATAATACTTGAAAATTCGTTCAAGAAAATCTTCGACTGCACCTTTTCAAAGTGAAGTACCGGAAGCTGCCGGTTACTACCATTTTTGATATAGAATTTATCGACATTCACATACGAATGATTGCTCAACAGATGAATTTCGTCAAAAGCAACCTTTTGTTGATCCAGATTAAAATTGAATGAAATATTTTGGACATTGATTTGTTGGTTTAATCCAAACGAAAAGCTGTTCAGGTTAAAGGAAAGCTGTGTGGAATCGTAAACAAAATCAGTACAATGAGCCGAGATGTCATTAAAATGGAAACGCTCGGTTCCCCATTGGTACTGAATGCTATTGTTCACCATGTTTAAATCGGAAAGTGAAATGGTCCATTCCAATGGATCACCGCTTTGCGAATTTAATTGATCGAGAATAAAACTGAAATTGTAGGTTGAATCAGTCAGGGTTTTCAATTTACTTTTCAGATTTTTGACATCCAATTGCGCCAATTCAAGCTTTTTGTGAAGGAGTTCTAGCTTACTTACAGTCAAATCCAACCTTTCAATATAAATCAAAGAATCGTTTTCAAGGTCTTTTACCAACAGGTTTTGCAACACAAGGTTTCTTTTCAAACCATATCTGGCCCGTTCAATGGAAATCACGGTATGGAATTTTGCCGACAGTTGCGAGGCAAGCTTTTTTGCAATCATTGTTTGAACGGCAGGTGTGCGCATAGCGGTCCAAAAGGCTACCACCACCCCTGTCAGGATAAGGACAAAATAAGCTACTATTTTAGCTGTTTTTTTAATAATTTTGGCGTTTTAATTGTTTAAGCTTGCTTCCCCCCAACAAAGCTGGAAGAGCAAAAATAATAATTGCTAAATATAAATATAAAAAGGAGCGGTTCTTTTTATCGAAAGAAATTCTTATGAGCATAACTATCTTGGGTATTGAATCATCGTGCGACGATACTTCGGCATCGGTCATTACGGATGGTGTCATCCGTTCGAACCTGATTGCAAACCAACTGGTGCATCAACAATTTGGGGGTGTGGTTCCAGAACTGGCCTCCCGGGCTCACCAGCAAAATATTGTCCCCGTAGTGGATGCGGCTATCAAACAGGCGGGAATTTCTCCCTCCGATATTTCAGCAGTGGCTTTTACCCGTGGGCCGGGTCTGTTGGGTTCGTTACTCGTGGGGACTTCGTTTGCAAAAGGGTTTGCCCTGGCTCAAAACATTCCCCTGATTGAGGTGAATCACCTGCAAGGCCATGTGCTCGCCCATTTTATTAAGGAGGATGTAAACGATACCAACCAACCCAACTTCCCATTTTTGTGCCTGCTGGTTTCGGGGGGCAATTCCCAACTGGTACTGGTAAAAGATCACCTCCACATGGAGGTTATTGGCTCCACCATTGATGATGCCGCAGGCGAGGCTTTCGATAAATGTGCCAAAGTGATGCAACTGCCCTATCCCGGAGGACCGATGGTAGATAAATTGGCCAAAGAGGGAAACCCCACCAAAATAAAATTTGCCAAACCCCGGATTGAAGGATACAATTACAGTTTCAGCGGCTTAAAAACCAGTTTCCTTTACCACTTGCGCGACGAACTGAAAACCAATCCCAACTATATTGAGGAAAACAAAAACGATTTATGTGCCTCGTTACAGCATACCATAATTGAAATTCTGATGGATAAACTGCATCAGGCAGCAAAAAATCTGGGTATTAAAGAAATTACCGTAGCCGGAGGGGTTTCGGCCAATTCCGGGTTGCGCGAGGCTCTGGTTCAATATGGAAAAAAACACCATGCCAACATCTACATTCCCAAATTTGCCTATACCACCGATAATGCAGCAATGATAGCCATTACCGGATATTATAAATTCTTAAAAGGTGAATTTGCCCAACACGATATTACCCCTATGGCAAGGTTAGGATTGTAAGGTTACTACGCTGAAATAGAACTTCTGTTGAAAATTTCTTCGAAAACTACTACCTCAAAATAGTAGCATCGCGGTCGGGTCCCACGGAAACCATTTTAACAGGAACCCCGGTTTCCGTTTCAATAAACCGGACATAATCCATCAATTCTTTAGGAAGTTCCTTTTCTGAATTCTTACAGGTAATGTCACATTTCCAACCCGGAAATTCTTTATAGATAGGTTCAATCTTCTGGTCGATCTCGTAGGGGAAATAATCCAATGGTTTTCCGTTTACTTTATAACCAACGGCAACTTTAAGGGTATCAAAATTATCGAGTACATCGGCTTTGGTCATGATAAGCTCGGTTACGCCATTGATCATGATGCTGTATTTCAATGCCACCAGGTCGAGCCAACCGCACCGGCGCGGGCGTCCGGTGGTGCTCCCAAATTCATGACCAATTTCACGGAGTTTTTGTCCAATCTCGTCGAACAATTCCGTTGGAAATGGGCCTGAACCCACACGGGTACAATAGGCTTTAAAGATTCCCTTCACCCCGCCAATGTTTGAAGGGGCTATTCCCATTCCGGTACAAGCTCCGGCACAAATGGTATTCGATGAGGTTACAAAAGGATAAGAACCAAAATCAATATCAAGCATTGAACCCTGGGCGCCTTCGGCCAATATGCGGGTCTCTTTTTCCTGAATGTATTTATTGATAATATGCTCGCTGTCGATCAACGCGAAAGTTTTGATCAATTCAATCCCCTCAAACCAATCTTTTTCCAGTTGGGAAATATCGAATTGGTAATTGTACAACGACAGTTGTTTCAAATGAAGTTCTTTCAGGTGCTGGTATTTTTCTTTAAAATTTGGTAACAGGATGTCCCCTACCCTCAACGCGTTTCTTCCTACCTTATCGGTATAAGCTGGTCCAATCCCTTTTAAGGTTGAACCGATTTTCCCCTGGCCTTTGGCCTCTTCCATAGCACCATCGAGAATCCGGTGGGTCGGGACAATTAAATTGGCTTTTTTGGCTATTTGCAGCCGTTTGGTAAGGTCGATGTGGAATTTCTTCTCAATTTCAATCACTTCACTCCGGAAGATAGCCGGATCCAATACCACACCATTACCTATAATATTGACAGCATTTTCATGAAAAATACCCGAGGGTATCAGGTGCAACACATGCTTCATATTATTGAATTCAAGACTGTGACCAGCATTGGCACCTCCCTGAAAACGGGTTATCACGTGATAGGTGGGAGTTAATACATCCACAATTTTTCCTTTTCCTTCATCGCCCCATTGAAGCCCTAACAAAACATCTACTTTCATTATATGCTGTAATTTAATATTCGAAACTAATCAATTCCTCTTGGTATCATTTTTTAAAAACCAGCCCCGAATTTACTAATAATTTTTTCTTTTGAACGATGAACTTTTGAATTCTTTTAAACAACCTAAATCCTTTAAATTAACTTATCGTTATCAATTAGTTACAATCAATCAGCAACGCAATTTTACACAAGGAATTCGAACATTGGGATAATTAATTGAAGGTTTTATCCTTTTATTGTTTACCGTTTTTTTGGTATGTTTGAAGCACGTATGAGAAATAAGAACTTATTCAATTATTTATTTATCGCAATTGCAGCCGCGCTTTTATTTGTTCCATTTATTGGGTGGGTTCCCCTATTCGATTGGGATGAGATCAATTTTGCCGAGTCGGCCCGGGAGATGCTGGTTACAGGCGATTACCTTACAGTACGGATCAATTATGAACCCTTTTGGGAAAAACCTCCTTTATTTATCTGGTTTCAGGTTCTATCAATGAAACTTTTTGGCATCAATGAATTTGCAGCCCGCTTTCCGAATGCTGTTTGCGGCATTTTTACTTTATGTTTTTTGTTTTGGATTGGGAAAAAAGAGGTAAACCAAAAGTTTGGTTTTATTTGGGTTGTTTCGTATGCTGGGTCATTGTTACCATTTATTTATTTCAAATCGGGGATTATCGATCCCTGGTTCAACCTTTTTATATTCAGCAGCCTCTATTTTGCTTTTCAATACCTGAACCGGCAGCACCGCCCCAGCCTTATCGTATCAGCCATATTAATTGGTTTGGCCATATTGACCAAAGGCCCGGTAGGTTTCATGCTTTTTGGTTTAACCCTGTTCATTTTTCTGATATTCAAAAAATTCAGGGTTTCCTTTACGTGGGGCGATGTAATGCTCTTTTTAATCCTGGTATTGTTGGTCGGCGGTTTTTGGTTCATCCTCCAGATAAGTTTTGGGAATTTTGGCATTATTAAAGAATTTGTGGAATACCAGATCCGGTTATTTCAGACCCAGGATGCCGGGCATGGAGGGTTCTTTTTATATCACTGGGTTGTGATCTTAGTAGGGGTTTTTCCTATTTCGTTTTTCGCATTAATGGGGTTTGGGAAAAACTCAATCCAAAAGTTAAATACTGACACGCTCCTCTGGATAAAAATACTTTTAGGCGTTGTTTTGGTGGTGTTTACAATTGTCAAAACAAAGATTGTACATTATTCCTCGTTGGCCTATTTTCCGGTTTCTTTTATTGGCACTACTGTTGTTTACCAGTTCTTGCATAATGAGATTAAGATTCCAAAATGGCTTCAACTCTCGTTTATTGGAACTGGAGGGCTAATTGCTGCTTTTGTAGCCGGAGCAACATTTATTGAGGCTTATAAAACCAAGATGGTTGATTTCCTGACAGATAAAGACCCTTTTGCCGCGGCGAATCTTTCAGCCCAGGTAAATTGGTCGGGTTGGGAATTTTTGGTAGCATTAATCCTACTTTCGGGTGTTTTATCAAGTATGTTCCTGATCCGCCAGAATTACCGATGGCTTTCCATCCTCACATTGTTCATAGGAATAACACTTTTTAGCTATAGCACTTTGGTAGTTATTGTTCCTAAAATTGAGCAATATTCGCAACATGCTGCCATTGCTTTTTTTAAAGAAAAACAAGGTTGCGATTGCTATGTCACCACACTTGGCTATAAAAGTTATGCCCCCTATTTTTATGGACAGAAAATGCCGGCAGCGCACCCTGAATCCAATGATTTGGAATGGTTGTTAAAGGGCCCTATCGACAAGCCGGCCTATTTTATTATGAAAAATACCCGTTCCGATGAGGTATTCAAAAATTATTCAGACATTGAAAAAATTTACGAAAAAAACGGATTTGTAATGGCAGTCCGGTACCCAAAGAATAATTAAATATGATACAGAACAAAAAAATAGCAGTGGTTTTGCCTGCATACAATGCCAGCAATACGTTGGAAAAAACCTACCGGGAAATTCCTTTCGATATCGTGGATTTTGTCATACTTGTTGATGACCATAGCTGCGACAACACCGTTGAAGTAGCAAAAAAATTAGGTATTCAACACCTGATACAGCACGAAAAAAATCTGGGTTACGGGGGAAACCAGAAGAGCTGTTATAACAAAGCCATCGAACTGGGTGCCGACATTGTAATTATGCTGCATCCCGATTATCAATATACGCCAAAACTCATACACTCCTTGGCTTATCTTATTGCCAACCAAGTATATGAAGTAGTCCTGGGTTCACGCATTCTGGGAAAAGGAGCGTTGAAAGGCGGCATGCCCTGGTATAAATACCTGGCCAACCGCGTACTGACTTTCACTCAAAATATCCTGATGAACCAGAAGTTATCAGAATACCACACCGGCTACCGGGCATTTTCACAAAATGTTTTGAAAAACATTGACTATAACATCAATTCCAATGATTTTGTGTTCGACAACCAAATGCTGGCACAAATATGCTTTAAAGGGTTTGAAATTGCTGAAATCACCTGCCCTACCAAATATTTTGACGAGGCTTCATCCATTAATCTGAAGCGGAGCATCCAATATGGGTTTGGGGTACTTGGGGTTTCCATAAGCTACCGGATGCAAAAATGGGGCTTGGGAAAATTTCGGATTTATCGGGATCATATTAATCAATAAAATGAATTCAAGCCTTTCGCATCCATGAAAAAGCATCTTCCATCCCTAATTTTTATTTTGTTGCTGGTTGCCATCGGCTTTATGTACCGATACCACCAAACCCTTTTCTACCAGCCCCAATCGGTTCATAAATGGAGGCAATCCGATTGTGCTTCCATCGCTTTGAATTATTACCAGGGAGGAATGCATTTTTTTCAACCTGAAACCCACAACCTCACATCCGACGGAGGAATTACGGGAAAAGCCTTTACCAGCGAAGTGCCGTTTTTGTATTTTGGCGTGGCTCTGCTGTATAATTTTTTTTTATTCATACTGGATTTATAAGTTGGGGATAAATATTTACATGAAACTTTTATTAAATCTTTGAATTTCTGCTGTTAGCTTTTTTACATATTAATACTTTATATGACTATCGGGAAAGATAAA
>DOTG01000006.1 GCA_003512955.1 Marinilabiliales bacterium | reverse complement strand
CCTAAACTTTTTAGACAGCCTCTCTTATTATTCATACATCGGTACTCTCTTATAAAATAAAAGTTCAATTTCCTTTTCTTTTTTTCTAACCCCTATTAAATTCATTTTCTTATCTATAAGTTCAAAACTTATTCGGGGGCTATCATTAATAGAAAAATATACTTCTTCGATTTCACTTATTCCTTCAACAGTTATCACTTTAGCCAAACCTAAACCATCATTAGTATTTACAACCTCACGTATAATCTTATTTTTTCCTACCTCAATTTGAATTGTATCATTTTCAAAATTAGTTTCAATAAAAAAGTATAGATTATCATAAGAACATCTGTTTCGATACTTGTCTTCTCTTTCTGTTAGATGCGTATAATCATAAACAATAGAAAAATTATATTCACTTTTGTGCTTTAAACTTTTACTTTCCCCATTACAACCGGATATAAAAATCAAAAGAACAAGATAGATTGTTAAATTGTAAACTTTCATTTAGTAAATTCCTCCTGCTTGGTTAAGTTGTTCAATTGCATTTTCTCTTTTCTGTTCTCCTGCCTTTTCGTTTGCCATATTTGTACTAACATTACCCTGTGCTTTTGAAAGCTGTTTTGTGTTAATATCTGTACTGGTTGTATTCTCGGATTGATTCATTAAGTTTGGAGTTGTTGCATTTGGTAAAACTGAACCTTCAACACCTCCATGCTCCAAACTCAACGTATGTCCGTATTCATGAGCTCCTGTTCTTGTTGTTTCCGCTTCAGTTTGATTCGCATCAGTACCTCCATCCTTTGATTCTAATAACACTTGCATTTCATTCTCTGATGTATTATGTCCATTTGTATGAGTACCAACAGCCCAATAATTATCTGAATCTACATCATTAACAAAATTCAAAACGTATTTTGTTTCATCCTTACTAAATGTAACATTAGTTACATAATGTGTATTTGTCTTACTATTATAACCAGAATAAGAAGATTCAATTTGAGATTTTACTGAGTTCGCTCTATTCATAACAAAACTATTACTTAATCCAGAAGTACTATTTCTTACTCCCATAGTAACATTAAAAGTAACTGTTGTCGAACCATCTTTATTTTGCGTAGTACTAACCTTAACATCATTTCCATCCGGATCTAAGAAAAGTATTGGATTATTTAGCGCATAAGTATATGGCGAAGTACTCATATATTTCTCAGCCTTGTTATCAATTACACTCCATCGGCCCAACGCCGGATCATAAAACCGTGCCCCGTAATCGTACCAGTCCAAATTAAAGTCCTCCTGGAGCTCCTTGCCGTTGTACAGGTATTGGGTGGTCTTGCCCGCAATGTTGACCGTGTTGGCTTGCCCAAACCGCATCCCGAAGGGGTAGTAATTATCGGCCTGTACCACCTCGGGGGTGCTGTTGCCATCCTCGTCGGTAAACACCTCGCGGGTATTCCCCAAATGGTCTTTCAGGTAATAGTCGTACACGTAGGTACCCACGGTGTAGCGTACCCGTCCTTCGCCGGTGTGGATGTACATAAGCGTTTTATCGTTTCCGTACTCAAAGTTAGAAAAATAATAGGTGTTCGTGGTGGTTCCCAACACATTATTTTCGGCTGCCTTTTTCAGTTTGGTACCGCTTGCTGTATAGGTGTATTTTATGTAATTCACCGGGGCGTCACCCTGTGTCTGGCTAAAGCCCACCGATACCGGCAGGTTCAGGTGGTTGTAGGTTATGCCGCCAATCAGTTTGTTCCAGTCTTTGGTCAGGTTGCCGTTTTTGTCGTAGGTGTATTCCCAGGTGGCGGTGTTGGTGGTTACCGAGGCATCGCCCGGAAGGCCATCGGTAAAGCCGCTGGCTTTGGTACCCGTGGCATCATCCCTGACGCCAATCAACTGGTTGCCCAGATATTTGTAGGTAAGGTTGTCTATATAGGGTCTGCTGAAAAACTCAAGCTGCCCGACATTTCAACGGAACCGCCATCAAAGAAAAATCTTTATAATAGATAGACTCAAATTGCTTTTTGGTAGAAGTTAAACTAAAAACCATTTTTGCTGAAAAACTCAAGAACCATTTTAACATCAGGCAATAAAGTGCTTGCCCGGCCAATTTGACCAGGTTAAGCACCATTATGATGCATGCAATCCATGTTTCACTTGTAACCTGCAACCTTGCATAAATCCGGTTTAATCCATAACCCGTTTTGGCTTGTCCGAACTTACCTTCGATTGGATTGCGTTCCCCCGGACTTACGTGAACCTGCACCGCCGATGGCCTGCCAAGCGGTTTGGCCAATAGCTTTATCCCCAACTCTTTCAATTTGCCCCGGTTGTCTCGGGTACAATAAATCTGATCGGCAAGGACTTCTGCCGGATAATATCCAAAACGCTCCTTGTACTTTTCAATATAACCCATCATCCAAACACCTTCGTTAAATGCCTCCCAACTAAGCTGGTCGAGGAAAGCAATACCGCCAACCAGCGATACATGTATTTTGGACCCAAATTCAACCTTGGCCTGGCTTTTTCCCCTAACTATTGGGCGTACATGTGGCTGGTGGATACTCACGATGCTGTGTTCGATGCTGTGGGTATGCTGGGTGTACATCTGTTTTTGCTGGTTGCACAAATGGTTGATTACCAACAGATATTTGTATTCTTTTGAAGTCAATGGTATTTTATCATACGCATCGAGTAACCGGTTGATTGCATTTAGGTCACGCCTGAGGAAACGCAATTGGCTGCCTACGGCTTTTCTGATTTCTTTGCGCGATTTATTTTTCTTTTGGGCGGTTTGCAAATACCTTTTCCGCGCTACCATTCGGTAAGTCCGGGGCTTATCTCCATGCAGCTCGGACTGGTACAGTTTATCAATCAGTTCCTCGGCTTTTTCACGTGCATCGGAAAGTATATCCAAATCAGTCGGGTAGGCTATGTCTTGTGGGCATGCGGTAGCATCAAAGATTACCCAACCTTTATTTTCAACTGGCTCTTCAGGGTTCTTGTCTGGTTGATCTGGCGGTTCTTCATCCTTTTGCTCCTTTTCCTGCATTTGCCTTTTCATACCAATAATCCGTTCGTTTATTGCATTTAGGCTCTCAATCCCGAGCCGCTTGCGCATTTCTACAAACAAGGAGGCGTCAAAAGGTGGTTCACTACTAAAGCTGGAATAGCCAAGAAAATATTGCATGTAGATGTTTTCAGAAATTTGCTCAACTGTTTCCCTGTCATCGAGGTTGCACATATGCTTTATTATTAATGACCCAATGACAATCCGGGGGCTTAATGGTGGCCGACCGGTTTGGCTAACACCAACATTTTTCAGATAAAGGTTGCAAACATCATCCCATGGTATCAGTTGACCTATAACTACCCAACGATTTTTTGGGTTGAGTTTTTGCTCAAAGGGAGTTTTGAAACAATCCAGGGTTAGTTGTTTTGGGCTGGTATAAACCACCCCGGATGCACGCTTTTTGATAGCTTTGTTCATATTTCCTTGCACTTAATGCAACTAATATCGATATATTTATCTTTATTTCAAAGAATTATCCCTTTATCAGCAGACCCTATATAATCGGCAGCCGAGGTTCCGGCCTTCCACCGTTTCAGGGAGGACAAGGACTTACTGAAAGACCCTGCGATGCTTAAACAATTGAATGAGATTGAGAAAATGGACAACGAGGATAAAAGCCACATCCTCCATGTATTGGATGGCTTTATTAAATCCGTAAAGCTTAAAAATATTGCAGCATTATAATAAAAAAGCCCGGCGTTTGAACTGCACCCCAAATGTTGTGTCCAACTTTTGGGGTGCAGTTCAGTTAAGGGGCTTCTTATTTATCTTAAAAATGTAAATCGAATATCGCACAAATATTGTCCGTTATTGACAACTGGTAGCGTTAACGTTGTAATATATTTTGAACTAAAGATTCCTATATGTTTTAAGGTAGAATCAATTTTCTCAAGATACATACTTCCATTTTCAACATAGCATAGAACACACTGACCTGATAAATTATGAGTATATCTAAAATCATCTATATTTTTAGGCTGGAATGCATTTCTATAGTAAAAATTTTCCCTTAAAAATAAATACTCTGATTCAAATGTATAGAAATCAACCATAATAAGGCTTGAGTCATTCTTTATCAATTTTTGCACTTTACTACGTAAATCATTCTCCTTTACCATATAATCAGCATATTGCTGATAATATCTTGAGTATACACTCAAACTATATCCCCCCTTATCTTTTAACTCAATTACTTTTAATAAAGTATCCTTAGTAAGCTTATCGATTAAATCAACATTCTTTTTTATAAAATTATTAAGTTCTTCAACCTGTTTCTCACATTCTAAATACTCTGTGGAGTTTGAGTCAACAACTTTATATGGTTTAATCTCGCTTCCTTTATCTAAAGCATTAACAAATTTCATAAAGCGTTGATCTTTATTTCCTTGAGACCAGCATTGAACACTAAATACTAATGAACTTAAAATTATCAAATAAGATATTTTCATAATTATTGATACTTATGGCGTAACAGGATCTTTATCCTTTTTAAAAATAGTAAAACGTGGTTTCTGGGTAGATCTATCTGCTCTTCTTATCATTTCTCCATCATGAATGATTGTTTTTCCATCACCATTCTTAGTTTTCATTTCTGCTCCACCTCCGCTTGTAAATGCTTTAACAGTCCTATTTCCTCCCAAATAATTAGCTAACTTTTGCCCAAAAGAATCTTTAGGTTTTACTACTGGAGAACCTCCTACATAACAAGCATTTATAGTTACTGTAGCATCATCTGTGAAATTATCTGCATTAATATCGTTAACATTGTTTTCATTAACCTCTCTTTGATCATAATCTTCAAGCTGTTTATCTTGCTCTTCTTGAGTAATATTATCATCAACTACATTTTCTCCACCAAGACTCAATCCCCAAGGACCTCCGTGGCTAAAAGTTGTTAATTCGGTAATCTTTCCAGAATCATACTCTTTATTAACTGCTTGCATAAAAGCATAACTTGACGCAGCTCTCACAACAATAACAGCATCGCCATCAGCCAAGGTTCCACTATTTCTTAATTTGTCAGCATGAGCTTCTGCATTCAATCTAAAACTTTCCGATTGATCACCATGCATTCCTTTCGATTCTGCATTCTCATAGCCAGCACCATAAATAATTAAATATGTATCTTCTCCATCAGGATCAACAAAAATAATTGGATTATTATTACAATAATGATATGGTGTAAATCCTGGATATAATTCAGCTTTTTTATCAATTACAGTCCACCTCCCTAAATCTGGCATGTAGTATCGTGCCCCGTAATCATACCAGTCCAGATTAAAATCCTCCTGGAGCTCCTTGCCGTTGTACAGGTATTTGTTGGTGTTGTTCTCGTACAGGGCGGAGGCCATCTTCATCCCGAAGGGGTAATAATCGGCCTCCTGCACCGCATCGGCTGCACCGCTGGTACCGGCAATATAGGCCACGCGGGCGTTGCCCAGGTGGTCCTTCAGGTGGTACTCGTATATGGGACTGCCTGAACCAAAATCTACCCGCCCTTCGGGGGTAAGAAGGTATTCGATATTCCATGCCATTATAGGATAAGCCCGGACCATTACCACATCGCCCATATAATATTCAAATACCGCCGGGTTGTTTGCGGTACTGGTACGCTTTGCCAGTTTGGTGCCTGTGGCATCGTACAGGTATTCTATCTTATCGGTGGTGTCCAACGATGTTGTGATTTTATTGGGCAAATTTAATTTATTATAACTAACCTTAATTCTATTTTCCCAATATTGGGGATACTTTTTATAATTTTATGGCGAATGCAGCACTGATAAGGATTATTTCTTTTTAAAATCCCCTCTTTCTTTTGTGGGCGGCATTATCAAAAAAACTATTGGCTTATAAAAAAACCTCCCATTGCTGAGAGGTTCTGATATTCAAAGCTTTTTAATTCAATTAGAGAAAAATAAACAACACAAATAATACAAATATTAATATTGGCAAAAAAGTAGAGCCAATATAAGCTATGTATAACCACCGATATTTATTTTCTTTTTTGACTAGTTTTCTTAGGCTGCCATAATTAGATAAATCAATATTAAAAACTGAAAAATCATAGCCTTCCTCTTTTAACCCACATTGCGGGGTTATCCTCTAAGAAGCCCGATTTTAGGGACTTCCTTTTTTAAAGATTTCGGAAAGGGGGACAACAGATTTTTTTCTGACAAAAGGTTGGTATTTATATTTGAGAAGATCATAAATTTCTCTGGCTTCCTTTGTAGGTTCAGTGCATTGCCTGACTGATATAGTTTGCTGGTTGATGTTGTCCACTGTTGTTGTTACACATTTTTGTGTATTCATTTTCCGGACAATTTCCCTCCAATCGGAGTTTACCCCTTGCTGCTTTAGCTGGTACCGGATTGTTGCCACCAACCAATATGCCAGCAATCCTAAATGCAAGTGCGCCATCGAAGCTTCATCCGTTTTGTGGTAAACAGGCCGGAGGTCGAGGTCGGTTTTCAAAACCCTGAGGTATATTCTATTTCGCGGATGGCATTGTAGATCGACCAGAACGTATGCTCACCAAGCTCTATGAGCGATGTGCGCAGAAAATATATCCCTGCTTGTTTGTCGGTATCTTCACCTGTTTTGTGTTTGCAATTTATGCTTGTTGCAACCCCCTTGCCATCATCACTTACAATTATATCGTAATAGGTATGCACCGATGGGTATTTTTGTTTTAAGCGCCCAACCCGTTCATACACTTTGCTGAGTTTCTTGGTGCCCCCTTTACCTACAATTCCAGCCTGGATGTTTTGGATGCCTTCTTCGAACCGTTGTGAAAGCAGACCGTTCATGCTCTTTTCTTTCATCGATTTGGCTTGGCTGCGCACCCAGAGGTATTGGTCGGCATTGCCATTGGTACTGACCTTGAGCAGCTCAATAGGCTGGTCTTTTTTATCGGTTATCTGTACAGGTTTGGCCGATGTGTCGGCATGGTATTCTTTTAGCGATGAACGTGATACGCACAGGTAATCGTACCCTTTGTCTTTTAGCATGGCCAGGTTGTCATCGGTGGCTATGCCTGCATCCATTACTACTATCGGCTTGCGCCCGGTAACGGAGGTTTGTTTGCTTAGGGCTTCAACAATGTCTTTGAGGGTTTTGCAATCGGCCATGTTGCCTTCAAAAACATGGGAGTATTTAAGGAAGCCTTCGCAGTTGACCACCACAGCCAACACAATTATTTTGGCATCGCTGCGCTTTTCTTTGCTGCGCCCGAATTTGGCTTTTTTGCTCCCCTGCATCTGGCCTTCAAAGTAAGTATTGGTCAGGTCATAGAGGATGATTTTGTCTTCCAGGTCAAACAGCTCATTGGTGCGTTTGGACAGGTGTTGTTCCAATGCCTCTTTTAGGTTATATAGTTTGTGCGATATGCCATAAAGCTTGTCCTTGGTGATTTTGTCCTTTTCAAAACCGGTTATCTCGCATATGGCCGAGTTTTCTTTTATGTACGACACGCTTTTTAGTTCCGAGGCCGGATAGACGGCCCGGGTTATGATATGGGTAGTAGCCAATGATATGGCTCCTTCATCCCATCCATGCTGCTTGAGCAAGCCCCCGATACCTAGCTGGTCAAAAGCTTGTTTGCACAGCCATTCTGCCCCAACTTCACGGCCGTCTTTGTTTTTTAGGGTTGACATGTTTACCGTTTCCCAGTCGCTTTTTTTTGAGTCGTACCGGTGTTTGTCAACAGCTTCCTGGTAATATTTACGCGCCAACAACTCTATTTCTTCACCCCAATTACTTGTTGATAAAGTGCTGCCACCATTAATCAATAACTGTTCTATCCGCTGGGCAAGTTGTTTTTTTTGCTCAACTGTGGCAAGTTGGTCAAGCCGGCCTAAATTTACAATGACCCTATGGCAAACGGTGCCGTTCTTACGATAACCTTCTACCAGTTTGTAAACCGAATAAGGGTAACCGGTGCTTTTATCAATCTTGGTATATGGTTTAATAAACATGAATCAAAGCTACCCATCTATTTGGTAATCAACAATAATAACGGGAGGACAACATTTGGAAAACACAAAAAAACAATATCTTTATCTGATTGATTTTCAACAAAAAGGTTTTTGGAAATAATACAATTGTTGATAAATACCAAGGTTATGAACAGGGTTTTGCCTTAATTTTGTGATTTGAGCTGCAATGTGGGTTAAAATAAATATGACAAGTCCATAAATAATTACATAAGGAATTATTGTAATTACAAACCCATAGAATAAAATACTTTCACTCATAACTTACTTCCAATGAAATGATGATTTGGTAATATCTGGAATCCAATCGAAAAAGGTAGTATTCGATTTTGGAGTATATGAACCTCCAGCTCCTGCTCCAATACCAATTTTAATTCCCCAGTATGTTTCAAAAACAGAATTTTCCGGGTAACCTGGAGCACTATTTCCTAAAATGCCTATAGATATCATGCCAATATTGATTACACCACTTGTCCCCATGCCCTCCAAATCACTAAATTTGAAATTCGCTTTCGGTTTAATAATTATCAAATTATAACCTACTGAAGCTTCAACACCAACTGTATAACCATTTGAAACAAATTGCTCAACATTTTTACTGTCAGCATAATACCCACCTTCAATTGTCCACCCCAATGAGGCAATTGCTAATGTCGCATCAATTGATTGACCTGATATAATTCCATTACCCCCTCCTCCATTTGCGGATTCTTCCGGTGGTGGGCAGCCGTAGCACATTTCGTTACCTGAGGCCATTGAGGGAGCCCCTGTAAGCCCGTACCCCGCAACTTTTGCTTCAGCCCGGTTTATACAGTCGTAATGGGTGGTGGGCTCGGAAAGTATTTCCAAACTATTCAGTTTAATTTTATGTAATATAAAAAGTTAAATGTATGAAGCTAAATTGTTAAATCTTCTATACCTAACATTCCATGATCAATTATTTGAATATAAATATTCGATTTACTTCCGATTAAATTCAATTCAATTATTCCAAATGTATTTATCCAATACAAATTTCTGTATTCTGAGAACTCAAATGAATTATATGTTTTCTCAAAATTTTTAGATTTATTAATAATTAATAATTGTTGGATATCATTATTTGAATGAATTTCTTTGATAAAACAATTATCTGTAGATTGAACTAAATAATCTAAAAATAAATCCTTAACTTTTAATGTATCTTTCGTAAGTTCTAATTCATTAATAACTATATTGAATAAATTTACATCTATAATGGAATTTATTCCTTCCCTGTAGTTAATGTGTCCTAACTCTTTATTCCTAAAATATAACGGTGCATAAAGAAATCCATTCTTTGTATGCGTCATGAGAAAACCAAAATGATATTTTATTTCGGCTTGATTATCTGTAATTCTTAGCAATTCATTGTCGCCAACATTTTCTTTTTCAATGGAATATCTTTCTTTAAACTTGAAAGGCACTGTTTTAAATATTGCATGTAATGTAAAAGCACCTTTTTCAACTTTGTAAATTTCGTAAAGTACATTTGTTTGTTTTTGCCTATAAAATAAGGCAACTATTGCTAAGATAACTATTGTTATGATAACAATTATAACTAATATTTTTTTCATTGCCCCCAATTACTATTTTTAATGATTCCTATTTGACTTTCTGTGAATGTAGATCCTTGATTATATGCTCCATCATAATCCATTAAGCAATTAGTACACCCTGCATGGCCAACATCTTCGAAACCCCAAATTGCATGTCCAAGTTCGTGCATACTAGCATTTACATATTTATAAGTTGAAACTTTCCGATCTGATTGAGTTGGACTTAAACCATTATAGACTACAGCTGAATTAGGATCATTAAGATAGGCAAATCCACCAGATGGAGTAAACTGATCTCCAACAGCAAAATTTCTTATTGTTATTGTCGCAACAGGTGTACTATTAAAAAATGCCTTAATACTAGAAATTAATGAATATTCCATAACTTGCACGTTGGTGTTTACTCCATTCTCTATGAGTGCTTTCCTTAATAATTCCATAAATGTATTTTTATTGAGTCCGTTTGGGGTTCTTAAAAAATCTATAAAAACTATAGGCTCTCCGTTATTTGCTTCTTCCGGTGGTGGGCAGCCGTAGCACATTTCGTTACCTGAGGCCATTGAGGGAGCCCCTGTAAGCCCGTACCCCGCAACTTTTGCTTCAGCCCGGTTTGTGCTGTTCTGTCGTCTCTCTTCACAATAACTCTGCCAACGTTCCGACGCCACCCGTTGCTCTTCTTTTGTCGAGGCGTCATATCTGGCCTGGGCTTGGGCTATTGCGCGTTGTTCTTCTTCGTCCGGGCCAAATTCAGGCAACTCAAGATATTCATTATATTCTTCGCTCATTGTTGATGAGCTGGTTTCTCTTTGTTCTTGAACATATTCTACTCCTTTTGAAACAGCCTCTGAAAATTTACCAATCGCTTTATTTACATCACTTTTTATTTGCGCTATCTTATTTTCAATTTTTGCCTTTAATGGTCTTCTATTTATGCAACCATTATCTTTAGGATGATTACCATCGGGATCGGTAAAACTAATTGGGTTATTAAAACAGTAAGCATAGGGCGAAATACCGGGCATATATGCTGACATGGCATCGGGGGCATGCCAAACTCCCAGTTCCGGGTCGTACATACGGGCTCCGTAGTTGTACCAGTTCAGGCCATAATCGTCGTACTGTTCTTTGCCGTTATACCGGTAAGTATTATCATTCTGAAGGGCTACCGGTTCATGCATCAAGCCAAAGGCATAATAATCAATTTTTTGAACCACTACCGGGGCCGTTTCACCAGGCACAAAAGCTACCCGGGTGTTGCCTAAATGGTCTTTCAGTTGGTATTCGTACACCCACTGGTTCGATGTAAGTACCACCCTGCCAAAGGGCATGCTCATATAATCAAGGGTTGTGGTACCCGCGGCATCGGTAACATACACCATGTTCGATACATAATCGGTCCGTTGCTCCACCTGGCTGCTGCTGTTAATTTTACTTCGTCTTAATAAAGCTCCGGCACCCGAATAGGTAAACGAAAGTTTATTAGTACTGGTAAAGGTGATAGCTGTGGTCAGGTTAAACTGGTTGTAGGCAATATCGCTGATGCTTTTATGCGAATCGCTTTTTAAAGCCCCGTTGGTACGGTATTGTTTGGTAATCCCGGCTCCTGGTGACGAACCATCGAAGGTAACATTCAATAATTTATTGGTTCCTACTAAATAGGAATATCTTTGGCGGGTGGCAACCCCACTGGCATTGTACCGGGTTAAATCGGTTATATTCCCATTCAAATCGTAAGCAATTCCGGTGGTTGAATAGGCCCCTGGTGCTGCTAATTGGGGTATATTATGGGTATCGCCCATAATTTCGTTTGTCAGGCGGCCCAGGTTATCGTAGGTATAGGCATACCTTTTAATAGCCGCATCGCCGCTTTTGTTCCAGTCAACCGAGGTGATTTTACCGTCGTAATTGGCCGCAAAATCGCCCACCGCCTGGGTATAATTTATTTCCATCCCGAAAAGGTCGGTCTGGGTATCGTTCAGGTTAATACCACTGCCATTAAGGGCTGCATTATTGATATTGGTCAGCCATCCGCGGATATTGAATTTAAAGTCGACCGATTGCTGAAAAGTATTCCCATTATCGGCAGAGTGGAGGTTCTCTTCGACCAATTGGCCTAATTCATTATAATTATTCGATGTCAATACAATACCCTGTTCATAGGTATCACCAATATGGTGGTAAATTTTTAATAACCGTCCAGTGTGGTCGTAATCGTAGGTGTACCATTCGGTAGTAGTAACCGTTTGGCTGTTGATAACCACCTGTTGTATGTGTTTTGCTTTTAACACCTGACCACTAAAACTATATTCCATTAATACTTTATCGAAGCCATTTAATTGGTTTTGCTGGTACAAAGCAATTGCTCTCCCATACCTATCGTAATATGCCAAAGATAGTAAAAGATTTCCTGTTTGATCCAAAACCCGGGTTTTAGACCCTGTGGGTAAACCATTTGTTCTGAAGTCAACAGAATTAGATGGAAAATTAACGGCATCTTTCAGGTTGGTATTATACCATGTTAACCCATAATTTTGCCCGGTAATAAGATAATCATCGTAATAAATCACCTGGTTAATCTCGCTTTCAGCAATTGAGTATAGTGAAGGGTAACTGTTATTCAGGGTATAACCAATGGTTCCACTACTAACCTCGGTTTCATAAAAACTACTGCTTAATCCGGTTCGGTTTTTAAAATCAGACCTGATTGTGGAAAAACTAATGGCAGTACCGCCGGATTCAGCCTCCATTACACCCATGAATACAGGCCGGCCTAATGCATCATATTTGGTAAATGCCCAGTTTTTTGATGATGATGATTCCCGTAGCGCGGCATTTTGAACCATTACCGGGTTACCTTCTTTACCATAAACCAAATACGATTCATTTTCCCCTGGTTTCTTTTCCTTAATCACCCTACCGTATTCATCATAATCATAGAAATAGCACAATTCGGTATTCCCGGTTATTACCCCATTAGCCTTAGGTGAAACAATACAGCGCAACCGCCCAAAATCGTCATATACGTTGTAAGTAGCAACGGTAGTACCGTCTTCCAGGTATGTTCGGGTACAAACGTTTTTCCCCGTTTTATCGGTAAATTGTTCCTGAATATGGTTGTTGGCATCTGTTATTTTATTATAATACAGTGTTTTAGATGAATATCCGTTGGTAACAATACTATAACTGGTTGCTGTTTTATAATCACCATAATTATATGTATACCGGTTCATTGTCCCATAATAGGGGTAATATTCATATTTTTCGGTGTGACCCCCCTGCGCATCCTTCTGAATTTTCCAGTCATTCCCCGGTTGTGTATATTCCTGTAACCGTTGGAAGGGGCTTTTCTCTACATCAACTTCTGAATAGGCTGAAAGATAATCGTTATTTGAAGAAAAATCTGGAAACGATTTATAAAAATATTGCTGTTCCTGTAACCAATCATTACGAACATCATCAATTGTATTCGAGGCATTGGTAACATAAGGCAGGTATGAACGGGTGGTACGTCCGTCTTGATCATAATAAACCGGAATAATAACATCTTTTCCAGTTGGACTACCATCGAAAACTATTGACTGGGTGGGCCTGCCCAAACCATCATATATCTCAACATACCTGGAAATATCACCAAGATAAGTAGCCTCTGAAATATCCGTAAGGGGTACTTTGGGAACCACCGTGTAATCATAATTCATATCATCAGGGAGCAGTACCTCTTCCAAGGGGATTGATTTTGTATCAGAAGGTATTGTTTTAGCTGAAAATGAGTATCCCTGTGTACAAAAACCCGGTTTGAGGATAATGGTATTTTGGCTCAATTCTTCGGTATTGGAAGTAAGTGGTTGATCAAAAATTTTAATGTTTTGACCACTAACGGTATTGATTAAAAAAATTAGTATTCCTAAAAATATACCCTTTTTGTAGTATATCTCTTTAATAGAAATCGAAATTATATTCATAACAGGATTTTTTATTTTATATTCCAAATTACCAGCACTAAGGGGCTACAGCTGTATTATACTGTTTTTCCTGTAAAATATACCCTTGTTCGTCCCGAACTCTTATCTGACGGCCAAATTCATCATATTCATAAAAAATAGAACGGTTCGAGGGATCGGTTTGTGATGTAATACCTACCAGAGGTTTGTATGTATAAGTTGTCATAGTTGCCAGACTGGGATGGAACCGGATATCATCAATATAACAAACACCAGATGTTTTGTTAAACTGAAACTGCAGTTTGATATTATCGGTTGATGACAAGCCAAAGCTGGTTTTCTTTTGTGGTAAATCTATTTCAAATTCAACCAATTGCCAGGTATTCCCTGTAGCCGGTAAGGCGTATATAATAGGGCTTGAATAATCAGTATTTGTTGTTGGGTTTTTAAGTAAACATAATATATACCCACTAACACTTGATGGAGTTTTGACCCAGCAACTAAATTTAAATTTTTGGTTCGAATTGGTTGGAATAAAATTTCGTATTAAAACCGTAGAACCAGTAGGTAATTGGTAACAGTAATCACCCGTATGCGGTGGTACCGATGTTTTATATACAAATGAACCCAAGTTATTAATTACCCAATGGTTATTTTCGTTTACTGTGCTGGCACAACTGGCACCCGATTCAAAATTTAAATGGCCTACCTCATCGCCGATTTCAAGAAGGTTTTCTTTCCCATTTGTAATTACTGCGATTGGATATTCATTTTTATACCCATAAATAACAGAACTATACTGCCCTATATTAGTAGTTGTTAAAACCTCGTTTCCGATACTATTATATTCCGTACTACCCAATGAAACATAGTTTGCAGAATTAACAAAACTCACTAATTTTGAAGTGGCATTGTAATTGAAGGAACTCCATGAGGTCGTTGAATTATATGTTGTAGGTGCTGTAATTTCTTTAGTAAATTGAGACACTGGTTTTGAAAAACCATTTATTCCCTCATTGGCGTAATAAATTAGTTGGCTTCCTATTACTTTTTCACCTGAACCACTTCCTATTGTAGTTAAAATCTCAACCGGTTTATTATAGTTCTTTTTATCGAACATATTTTTAATGGCCAATGATTGAGCATCACCGGTGCCTTCTTTATTTTCCATTAGCGTGTTGAGCTCATTGCCAAAATCATAAGAATATTTAATTCTTTGATTTATGGTATTACCGTCGCTTTTTGTAGTGCTGATTATTGATGGTTCATTCCGAAAATCATTTACATATCCATAGGTTGTAGTACTGGTTATTTTGTTATTTAAATTCCCTGCCTGATATTCTTCATTTATTGTACTTGTAAGCCTTATCTGCTCACAATTAACCTGATATGGATGCAATCTCAATTGCTGACAATTTTGAACACCTACATTCCATCCTGCGATCTCTTCATTATAATCACCAATAATAACCAGCCCGTAATGGCTTGATTGATTTAATTTTTCAAAACTATATGTGGTTTGTTTTAGTAAATTATTTGAATTATTATAATATTCAATTTTAGTTAAAAGACCATTTCTTTTATCGGTAAAAATTGGAACTAAAAGCCTATAATTTTCCCATATATTATTAAAGTAGTGCTTTCTTACAAAACCATTATTTGAAATTATTTCACTATTGCTTAAAGAATAATCACCATCAATAATTGTAACATTTTCATACCCTATATAATTTGAATATGCCCAAGGCATGGTTGATAAGCCATATCTTTGAAGCAGATTTTTCATAACTCCGTCTAAATCCTGTATGGGTGTCAAACCCCTTAAATATCCAAAAAAAGAAGCAATTTGCGGTTTAATAATTAACTTACCTGATGAAATGAAGGAATTAGTTTGCGGATCATATTTTTTATACAGGTAATTCGTCTGTTTGATTCTTTCTTCTTTCTCATTAAAGTAATTGATTTTTGATATACGTAATCCACCAATAGCTGTTAATTCCGGTTCATTGTTACAATCATGCGCTTCATATTCAAAAGTTGAATAACCCTTTGAGGGATAAATGATTTTATTTAATGTTTGTGCCTTCATAAAATTTATATCAACATCTCTATCGGCAAATAACTCATCATATTCTATTAAATCACCAACAGGGTAATTATAGACCATATCCGAAAAATCAGAATAAGAACGATATTTGGGAACTAGATGCTTATTTAGAGCTCCATTATAATATCCCCAAAGATCAACAGAACAAGACGTTTTTGAAGGAAGTGGAATACTATTATAATCAAAAATATAGGTGTTAATAGGTTCATCGTTTGACGGATTAACAAAGTCAATTTTATCCAACAGAATCCTATAATGTATCCTTTCAATGAAATCAAGGTCTCTATGAACTATTCTTGGTGCATTAGCGATTGCATTGTGAATAGAATTCTCATCGTTTGGATCAGATTCTTCTATAACCTCATTCAAACCAAGCAATTCAAATTCTGTATAATTATTTGGCCTTACCCCTGCTGAATAGGTTTCATGTATATGAAAAACCACTTTTTCTATAATTTCTTTTTTTGAATTTTTAACAATTATATTATTTAAATTGTATCCTCCGTCGGTACAATCGTTTCGTCCAGTAACATAATTAAATTCAATTTTATTGTTTCCAAAAGTTATACTATCAAGTAGACGATCCCTATTTTCAGACTTAACCACATCACTATTAGTATTAATACGCAGAGTAAAAGGTTGTTCACTTGAAAGGTCATAATTGAATTTTTCAATGACATTTATAGAAGTATATTCATTATAGGTATCATTTACCCAGAAAACAACTTTATTATTGTTAACATCTTTTATTTCTCTTAAACTAAATGAGTTGCAATATGCTATGGTAAAAACTTGACTTCGAAAATGTTGTATTTCCCACCAATGAAGTGGATCGCTATCTGTTATTCCCATTTCTGCTTTTAATATCTCTTCATTATTCTCATCAAACCAGGAATCGCTTTTGAAATTATATATAATACCGTCTGGTGTAGTAATGTTTATTTCATCCCATTTAACTAAATCAATTTTCAATGGATCCCCTTTTAATGTATGGGTAACCCCTTCTTGATCGATAATAAATTGCCCGGAATACCCTGGAAAACTGTAATTAAAAATATCGGGTTCCATATTGGGGGTAATTGGAAAATCCCCATAATAATGTTGCAAAACATTCTCTTCAAAGCCAACATTCTCTTCACCTGTGGTTTTCGAAACCACATCGCAATAAGAATGCTCATTATTAGAACCATATCTATATAAATCACAATTCAAATCATATCCTTCGCCATACCCTTTTTCAGTTACCGGGTTATTACTATTTGTCAAATACGTCTTTTCAACTAAATCTGGAGATGATCGGTTTACTCTTGTAATACTACCACCACAATTTAAACCCCAACCCAATCCAACGGTTCCAGATTGAACATCAACACGAATTCCAGAAGCACTATAACCAATTGAAATTGGAACAACAATATCTCCATATTCAATAGTAAAAATAGGTATATTAACAGATAAGGTTCCGGTATATTCATTCACATGTAGTTCATCTTGTGCATTAATATTTGTTGTGTAAAACATTAACAGCAACAAAATATAATTTATGTATGCGGATTTTAAATATCTTATAATTAACATAATTTTGTTCTTTGTTTTCTTAAAAAGACAATTCACTGATTTTTATTACTTATTCATTTCAGCTTTAAGCTTATCTATTTCTTTCTGTTGTTCAATCACATACAACGTTAGTTCCTCAATTTTTTTAAGCAACAGGGCATTCATTTCGCCAAGGCCAACCCCGTTTTGTTCCACATCGGTGGATGTAGGCACATCCGGCAGGTGACGGTTTTCCTTTACAAACCGTTCCACTTCGGCCAGGGGGCGCAGGTTATAGCCGGGGGCAAACACGTAATCGGGCCAGGGCGAGGTCCCCGCGGCCGATACCTGTACCTCTTCGGCCAATACCTTACCGGCCACGGCCAGTTTGTAGGCGGTATTTAATGCGGTGGTGGTAGTGCCTATCAGTACCTGCCCACTGGTATTTACCAAAAACCTNNCCTGTATTGTGATAGAAACTTTTGTTCCCATAGGTCCTTATCCAGGTGGCATCAGCCATATAAAGCCCTCCCCCATAACTTTGGAAAATGAGCGGGCTGGATCCGGAGACCCGCAAAGCACCCCCGTTTGCATAGATATCACCTGTAACGTGGAGCTTGTAGCTTGGCCCGGTAGTCCCTATCCCAACATTCCCCGTGCTGTTGTTAATGGCCATACGTGTTTCTGAGATGTCGGTGTTGAATACCAGGTTTTCATCATAACTGGCAATTATACCCTCATCAACAACTATCTTTTTATTAAAGTAATATTGGGACAGATCGGTAAAAAAATGGGCAAAAGATAAATTTTTTGGGCCGATTTCTATATAGCCGTAATCGGTTGTTATTTTGGTGCTCAAATAGGTTGACGATATCCTGCCCAGGGTTATGCTTTT
>DOTG01000007.1 GCA_003512955.1 Marinilabiliales bacterium | reverse complement strand
CCTTATTATTGACAGTAACCACCGCACTCAAAGGGCAGAATACCACCTTAGGTACCTATGCCGGTATGTACAACACGGGTACCGATAATGTCTTTGTTGGCTATAGCACAGGGACCAATAGCGGCACAGCTACAAAAACTGTAGTTATAGGAAAAGCCAGTGGATCATACTCTACCGGGAATTACAATACCATATTGGGTACCGACAACAATTATTTGACCGGTAACAGCGGCGTGGTAATCGGTTATGGCAACACCGGGTTAAGTATTAATAACCAGCTTTATATTGGGATAGCCAACAGCCCATTGATTACCGGCGATTTTACCACCAAAAGCATAACCCTGGGCAGGATTTCATCCACAGCCACCAAAACAGTGGTTACGACCGATTACGGGTATGTTGAATTGGGGGCCCAGAATGCCGCCTATGCCCACTTCATGACAGACCGGGCCCAATTTTATTTCAACAAAAAAATTATTGTTGACGAAGGCAGTATAGCCAGTTATGATGAAAACCTGGTATTCAAAACCGACCTGACTGAAACCCGTATGACAATTAATAATTCTACAGGTTACGTGGGGATAGGGACCGCCTCTCCAGGTTACAGCCTTCATGTCGCAGGAGATATTTATGCTAATGGGGGTGCATTGAGGGTCTCCGGATCCAGCCCGCTTATATTCCAGAGTTACGGCGGCGGTTTATATATGATCGATGCCACCTGGATTAGGACTTATGGGAATAAAAGTTTCTATCACAATACAGGCACCATGCGTACCGACGGCACGTTCCAGGTAGGGCCCAACGGTGACAGGTTTTTGGTAAATACCAGTGGGCAGGTACTGATAGGCACTACCACCACCGCATTAAATACCGCCTACAAACTGGCCGTGGCCGGTAAGGTATTGGCCGAAGAGGTACAGGTATCGGCCGCGGGGACCTCGCCCTGGCCCGATTACGTGTTTGCCCCCACCTATAACCTGCGCCCTTTGGCCGAGGTGGAACGGTTTGTAAAGGAAAACCGTCACCTGCCGGATGTGCCTACATCCACCGATGTGGAACAAAACGGGGTTGGTCTGGGCGAAATGAATGCCCTGTTGCTTAAAAAAATTGAGGAACTAACGTTGTATGTGATTGAGCAGGAAAAAAATAATAGCTTGCAACAAGCCATTATTGAAAACCTGCTTAAAGAAGTTGACCTGTTAAAAAATAAGAAATAAAGTATGAAATATATAATTTTGCTTTTTATTTGTTTTGTTACAATAAAATTGTTTCCTCAACAAAACCTAAACCCAATTCCTGCATCCCCAAATGTGGCTGAGTTAGGAAAATATGGGGCTTGGCCCGTTGATTACTATCATGGACTTCCTCAAATAAATATCCCTCTGTACGACTTAAAGGTGGGTGATTTATCATTACCCATAAGCCTTTCGTACCATGCTTCTGGTATTAAGGTTGATGAGGAAGCCTCGTGGGTAGGTTTGGGTTGGAGCCTCAATGCCGGGGGGGTAATAACCCGACAAATTAAGGGGGCAGATGATTTCAAAACCGGAAAAATTACTGTAAAAACTTTTGAAGAAATTGAAAATGGAAATATTCCTACTTTGGAAGATGCAATGAATATAAAACCTAGTCCAGATAATTGCTCCCCACAACAAATAAAGGATGCGCAATCAGATATTTTCAGCTATAATTTTGCAGGTTATAGTGGTCAATTTGTATTGGAGAATCTGACTAACAGAAAATATAAAATACACTTCTTAACAAATAATGATGGACTGATAATTGATGATATTCAAAATTTTACAACCATTGTTAACAATGATACTGTTACTGCTTATACTTTTCGAATAACAGATAAGAAGGGTGTAAAGTATTATTTCAATAAATATGAGATATGTAACCCTGTTAAAAATGATAGGTACACGTTTAGGTTTTATGACCCCGATCACCTTCCCAGCAAATTTAACGAAGACGGTATGCCATTTGATTTGAAAGGTAATATGTACGGGTGTGGCGCAGCGTATGTATCATCATGGTTTTTAACAAAAATACAATCGCCCAATGAGGCAAACTCAATAACTTTTGAGTATGCTTCAGATACAGCTATAACAACTTCTGAATTCAGTGCCACAATATATTATGATCTGCGAAGAGACCTAGATATCGGCTGGACTAATTATCCTCATTTAAACCCTTATGAAAGTGGCCAAGGGACAGTAAGTCCTGGACCCGTTGAAAGTACAATAACATTAAATTATTCACTATTTAATACTCATACTTTAACATCCATAATAGCCAGCAACGGAACAAAAATTAATTTTACAGCAAAGTTTAAACGAAAAGATTTAATTGATGGATTGAATTCAGTCTTTGGCATATCATTCTCCAATGATGCATTAAGCAAGGTTGAAATATTCTTTGACACAAAACCGATTAAAAAATGGGAATTTGAATATGAATATTTTGGATCAAGCATTACCACCCAACAGGTGAATTACATTAATTCCGATGCGTGGAACTGGCGGTTGAAGTTAAAGCGTTTGAAGCAATTCGACCGCAATGGAAGTATTAATTTAAATCCCTACGAGTTTAATTACTTTGGGGAAGGAGCCGGCGACCCAAAAATGCCATTTAGGGGTTGTGCAACCGGAAGTGACAATTATGGGTATTTGAATTCCAATTCAGTATCATTAAGCGATGCTGTTGATAAATTGAAATTGTTTCCAAACGTTTCAGGGCATATTAAAAAGACATTAGATAAAATTGGATATATGCCTGCATGGACTCTTATTCAAGGACAAGGTTGGCCTGGAATTAGTCCATATTTTTATCCATACCAGTATCATTTGTCTCATTTAACAGGTTTTAGTTTTGATTGGATCTTTGATGGTGGCTCTAATATAACACCAAACATTGACTGTGCTAAGACCTATACTCTTAAAACTATTAAATATCCAACTGGTGGAAATTCCAGTTTTGATTATGAACTTAATGTATATCACAAAAGTGCTATAAAAGGAAACCATGAAGAATGGGCTAGATACGGTGGCGGATTAAGATTGGCCTCAATGAAAGATTCTCCCGGGGAAGGATCCGAAATTTTAAAAACATATTCATATAACAATAGCGGTGCAATAACTTATGAACAGCAATGGGGTTCCCCTTATAGATTTGATGTTAGTCCTGCAATTACTTTAAATTTTATACCTGAAATATGCGGAGTAAGACTTTCAAATACCCCTTGGCAAAATTCAAATCCGGTGGGTTATGGTTTGGTAACAGAAACCTCAAATGAAGGTAGTATAGAATTTTCTTTTACTACCCCCAGAGATTTCCCGGCTGAGTACAATTCACGATATTTGTGTGGTGGTTATGATGAAATAGGAGATAATCCTTATGGCATAAGCGTTGTTTATGAATTTATTGAACCGCATCCGGATCATCTGGATCAATATGAAGATAGGTCCTATTATAATGGCAAACCCACTGGTAAATCAATCTATGATAAATTTGGAAATCCTATTCAAGCTATTCGAAATGAATATAAATTTATAGATGATGGGTACATATATCAGATGAGTATTGCTCCATTAAGAGCGGCTCATAATTCTAATACTTTAAATATTACAAGAATACCTATTGGCAGAATATTCTTGGATTCCACCATTGTTTACAATTATTTCAATGACGCCAATGAGAACCTTATTTGGACGACCGAGAAAACAGCATTTGTATATGATACAGAGAATGAACTGTTGCTGGAGGAACTTAAAACCAATAGCCTGGGGGAAGAAAAAGTTACGCGTTATAAATATCCCATCCACTACAAAGACGATTTTACCGGATATGCATCTACTGACCCAAATACTCTTCTGGGGACTGTAGCCTCAGCTATTTATAAGCAAATTGAAAATAACATTATTTCAGCTCCGGTAGAACAGGTAACTTATATAAAAAATTCGGGAAACAATAAAATACTGAATGGTCAGGTTGTGATTTACAATACCTTTCCTTCTGTCACTACCCCCATGCCATCGGAGATAATCGAGCTAAATACAAGCATGCCCATATCCCAGAATGTTGAGCAGTTTCTATCAAAGATTATTCCTTTCCCGGAGACTGCCGGACCAAGGACTTTTTATGAATTAAGCAAAAACGGCAAATCCATCAGTATTGCTGATTATTATAGTAGCACTGTAAATTTCGATACCTACGATGCCAACGGTAACTTGCTGCAATATCACAAAGAGAATGACATCAGGACAAGCTACATCTGGAACTACAATAAAACATTCCCGGTTGCTAAAATTGAGAATTCAGGGTTACCAGCTGCTTGCACCAGTTTTGAGACTTCAAATGATAAGGGAAATTGGACTTATTCTGGAATAGCAACGTATTCCTTGATTGCTAAGACTGGATTCTATTATTACCCATTAAGTTCCGGTAATATAACAAAGGCATTGTCTGCAGGAACTTATAAATTGGAATATTTTGCAAAAGCCCCAGTAACTATCGGAGGGGTGACTACAATAAATACCCAAACATTACCAGCAGATGCCAATGGCTGGATTTTTTATACCAAAGAGGTAAGCTCAACAGGATCCACACTTTCCATTAGTGGATCAACTTCGATTGATGAACTCCGATTGTACCCGGTAGATGCCCAAATGACCACCTACACTTACGACCCATTGATAGGTATGACCAGCGAAACCGACCCCAACGGGAAGACGACCTACTATGAATATGATGGATTTGGGAGGCTCCAATATGTGAGAGACAACGAAGGAAAGGTGTTGAAACGCTATGAATATAACTATGCCAACCAGGCACAATAAACAGCAGCCATGAGAAAAACAGCACTTATAGCACTTATCACCGGGTTTGTATCGGCAGCCTGGGCACAGAAGACACAGACCGGCATCAACCTTGAACTGAGCACAACGCTCTCAGAGGGGATGATAGTATTTGCCGACCAGGGCATTACCCTGAAACCCGGCTTTAACACCAACGGGCACAGCTTCAGTGCCTCCATTGGGGATGTAAGTTACGCGGAATACAAAAAAATAACCCCCGATGCCGACCGGAATTACATCCGTACGGTATTGCCCCAGGAGGGATATACCGCCCAGGAGCTTGAAAATATCCTGGCAGGCACCGTTACCAAAACGCAGGATGAAATCATAGAAAACATCACCTATTACGATGGCCTGGGGCGCCCCTCGCAGGAACTGGCCGTAAGGCAGGCCCCCGATTATTCCGATATTGTGGTCCTGCACCAGTATGATGATTTGGGCAGGGAAGACAAACAATACCTGCCGTTTACAGCAACCAATAACGGTACCTTTGTGGACCAGAATGATCCTCGTTATATCCAGTCGATGTTTTATGCAAACAGCACGGAAATAAGTATTGAAAGCCCTACGGCACCCTATGCTGTAACCATTTTCGACGGTTCACCTCTGAACCGGGTGATGAAACAGGGGGGCCCCGGCACCACCTGGCAGCCGGTAGATGACCCCGTGAGGCTGGCCACCGAACATGTGGTCAGTTATATTTATGGTACAAATACCACCAGCGAGACCATTTATAATCTGGCGGTTACAAGTACCGGTGGGCTCTTCAAACAGGGCGTATTGGTAAACGGGAGCTATCAGGTGGTAAAATATTCCCCCGGCACCTTATATGTAACGACCACCACCGACGAAAACGGCAACCAGGCCAAAGAGTATAAAGATTTTCAGGGGAAAGTCATCCTTAAATCCGCTTACAATGCAGGCCAGTGGCTAAAAACCTATTATGTATATGACGATTTTGATCTATTGAGGTTTGTGGTCCCACCAATGGCCCAGTCCGGTTTAGACAGTTGGCCTGTCCCGGCATCGGGGAATATCACCTCAGCTACCTGGTTAAGCGGCTACTGTTACTATTACGAATATGATGCCCGCAAACGGATGGTCCAGAAAAAACTCCCCGGGGCCGATGTCGTTTATATGGTGTACGACGACCGCGACCGGCTGGTGCTGACCCAGGACGGGGCTACCCGGAATTCCAATGCGGCAAGATGGATGTTCACGGTATATGATGAACTGAACCGGCCTGCAGTTACCGGGACAGTGAATATTACCGGAACGCTGGCCCAAATCAGGACGGCTTTTGAATCCCCCTTCTTTGTAACCAAATCGGGTACTACCAACTACACGTACAGTTCGCTGAACTTTCCGGCGACAGCCAATGTAACCTGTAGTTCGGCCATAAACCTTACCGAGACCTATTACGACGGTTATACCTTTTCGGGGGCTACCCAGTTTTCGGCCTATAGCGCCACAGCCGGGGTTACCGGAGCCGAAACCCAGGTGAAAGGGCTGGTTACCGGCACCAAAACCCGTATAGGCGATGCCGAAAACTGGGAAACCACCACCACCCATTACGACAGCAAGTACCGGGTGCTTTCTACCTATAAAGCGGTAACCATCCCCGAAACGGCAACCACCAATATTACAGGAACCGAAATTACAGGCAACACCTACCGTTTCTCAGGCCAGATGCAGCAGGGCAAACAGGTACAGACCTTCAACAGCCAGACCGTAACCCTTACCCAAAAGCTTATATACGACCATGCCGGGCGGCTGCTCAAAACCAAACAGATGGTTAACAGCGTCCCCAGCTGGGAGCTGCTCTCGAGCCTTACCTACGATAAACTGGGGCAGCCGGCACAGAAGAAGATTGGCAACGAGCTGCAGACCATCGGTTACCGGTACAACATCCGGGGCTGGCTCACAAAAATGAACGACCCCGATAACATGGGCAGCGGCCTTTTTGCCATGAAACTGAACTACCAGGACCTGCTGGCCAATGTGACCACCACCGGGCAGGAGCAATACAACGGCAACATCTCGTCCATCCAGTGGACCTCGCCCAACGCCAGTTTAACCAACGAAAAACAGGCCTACGGGTTTACCTACGATAAGCTGAACCGGCTCACCGGCGCCCAGTACGCCACCTATTCCGGCTCGTGGGTGCAATCCTCAACGTATAACGAAAACGGCCTTGCCTACGACCTGAACGGGAACATCCTCTCCCTGAAACGGTGGAAGGCCGGAACCTCGGCTGCCGATTATATCGACAACCTTACCTACAAATATCTGGGCAACCAGTTGATTGGCGTCAGGGACGATGCCACGGGAACCAAAGCCGGCGGATTCAGCGACGGAAAGGCCGGCGATGCCTCGGTGGCCACCAACACCGCCACCTGGGAATACACCTACGACAAAAACGGCAACCTGACCAAAGACTGGAACAAACTGGTTGGCGGCATAACCTACAACCACCTGAACCTTCCGGTTTCAGTGGGCTTTAGCCAGACACAGGGTGGCACCCCGGTGAATTACATAAAATATACCTATACAGCAAGCGGTACCAAGCTGAAAAAATCGGCCGAAAACAATTTAATGGGGACTACCGACAATACCTATTATTTTTCTAACTTTGAGTACGGAAACGATAAAACGCTTATGTACATCCACACCGGCGAAGGACGGATACGCTACACCGCGGGGACCTATGTGTACGACTATTACCTGAAAGACCATCTGGGCAATACCCGCGTGGTGTTTACCGACGAAGACGGCAACAGCACCCCCGATGTGGTACAGGCTGATAATTACTACCCCTTCGGGATGCGGTTTGGGCAGTCCAACACCATCAGTGTAGATGGCAAAACCACCCAATACCTGTACAACGGCAAGGAGCTCCAGGAGGACTTCAACCTGGACTGGTATTTTTACGGGGCAAGGTTTTATGATGCGGCAAGATGCCAATGGACCACTATTGACCCTTTGGCTGAATATAATATATCAAAAACTCCCTACAATTATTCTTTTAATAATCCAATTAGATTTGTAGATACTGATGGCAATTTGCCAGAAGATGTAACAAATAAAGCAAAGTCGTTATTAGGAACTTGGTATGAATGGGGCGGTAAAAATCCATATTATATTGGAGGTCGTATGGTATCGCCTATGACAGGTTATTTGGTTGGACAAATGGCATATAGTAGTTATCAGCTTGAAAGAAGTATTAATAACAAGTATGGGTATTTTATCTCGAAAACAGATATTTATTCAATGAATAACTTATATGTTCCTGATGGTAAATCTGTTGGTATTGACTGTTCTGGTTTGTCGCGCTTGGCCTTTAATGCAGATCCAGATAAAGAGATGGCAGATTTGCCCGATGGAGCAGACAATCAAATGAAACGTTTTGAAGCTGCAGAAGCAGAAGGTACCGGATTACTTCATAGTGATTTTAATCAATTAAGAGAAGGAGATTTAGTATTTACCTTAGAAACAGATAAGAAAACTGGGAAATTAACAAATATAGCAGAACATGTGATGATAGCAACAGGAAGGATTGATAAAGATAAAGATGGAAATATTACTGCTTATGAAGTTATCCATTCTCCTGGCAAAGGAAAGCCTGTACAATATTCATGGAAAAAGGTAGATGATAAATACAGAATTGGACATACAAATAGGCATGGTGATTTAATAAGGGATTCATATGAAACCAAAGAAAATGGAGGAGGTATGTCTTGGAGTCAATTTTATAATTGGGTTAGTAGTAATAATTTATGGGATAAATTTAAATAACTAAAATGAAGAAAAATATTGTTTTTTTTATATCATATTTAGTTTTATCGTTGAATTTGTTTTCGCAAGAAATAAAAGAAAGTAACTTTAGTAAATTTAAGTCATTTTTTAATAATAATGATGCAAACAGTGGATTGAATGAAATACCATTAAGTTTATGTCATAAGATATTGAACAATAATATGGTTGATGAGTATGTTGTTTCTATCCATGCTTGTAATATATATGAAAAGGGAGAAAACATATATGCGATTATTGAGTTAATGTACCCTGAAGGTGGTTATTCTTCTTCATACACCTTGATATTATTTTCTAATGAAGGAAAATTAGAATCATCGATAAGTGTTGGTTATAATATGTTAGATGCTGATGGGGGTGTACAAAGTAAACTAAATATGATTAACGATTCCTTATTAGAAGTAAAAAAAGAAAATGTGAAATATAATGATGAGGAAAAGAAAGAAGTTTATAAGACTGAATATTCATATTTTGTAATAAATGAACAAGGAGTTAATAACATTGAAATACAAGAAGTATCGAAAGGGCGTTTATATCCCAAAGCTTCAAATATTATACTTTGTTTGTCAGAATTAAAAAATATAACTAAAGATGATTTGGATATCATGCGCAATGAGATTTTTGCAGACCATGGATATATTTTTAAAAGCCAAAAGTGGAAAGATTATTTTGCTGATAAACCGTGGTACACTCCAAGATATGAAGATGTGAATGATAAGTTAAGTGTTATCGAAAAAATAAATATCCAAACGATATCAGAATTAAGTAAAAATAATAGCAAAGCTCCCTAATTGGGGCTTCTGTTTTTATATTAATTGTAAATTTTCCTTGTTTGCTGTGTAGATCTTTTTAACACAAAAATTTTTGAATGCTTATGCAAAAATCACCGGCCTTACCTACGACAGGCTCAACCGGCTCACCGGCGCCCAGTACGCCACCTATTCCGGGTCATGGGTGCAATCCTCAACGTATAACGAAAACGGCCTTGCCTACGACCTGAACGGGAACATCCTCTCCCTGAAACGGTGGAAGGCCGGAACCTCGGCTGCCGATTATATCGACAACCTTACCTACAAATATCTGGGCAACCAGTTGATTGGCGTCAGGGACGATGCCACGGGAACCAAAGCCGGCGGATTCAGCGACGGAAAGGCCGGCGATGCCTCGGTAGCCACCAACACCGCCACCTGGGAATACACCTACGACAAAAACGGCAACCTGACCAAAGACTGGAACAAACTGATTGGCGGCATAACCTACAACCACCTGAACCTGCCGGTATCGGTAGGCTTTAGCCAGACACAGGGTGGCGCCCCGGTGAATTACATAAAATATACCTATACAGCAAGCGGTACCAAACTGAAAAAGGCAGCCGAAAATAATATATTGGGAACCACCACGAACACCTATTATTTTTCTAACTTTGAGTACGGAAACGATAAAACGCTTATGTATATCCACACCGGCGAAGGACGGGTACCTACGTGTACGATTATTACCTGAAGGACCACCTGGGCAACACCCGCGTGGTGTTTACCGATGAAAATACCGATGGTACCCCGGAAATACTACAGGCCGACAATTACTACCCGTTTGGGATGATTGCTACCCAATATAGCTTTAACGGTGGTAGTAATCAATACCTGTACAACGGAAAAGAGCTACAAGGTGATTTTAGCCTTAACTGGTATGATTATTCAGCCAGGTACTACGACCCGCAGTTAGGCCGCTTCACCACAATGGATCCTTTATCATCAAGCTTTTATAAATGGACTCCATATAACTATTGCCTTGATAACCCCGTTAAATTATTTGAATCCAATGGTGCATGGCCTACACCAATTCATCATGCAATAATAGGTCGAACTTTTGGTTCAACATTATCACCTGCCCAAATCCAGATTTTAAAGAATGCAAGTGATGCAAGTGATGCATTTAAACATCAGGGATCTGGCGACTCTTACATGCATTCTATGGGAAGTAGTAAATATACTCCTGCTCAGGCACAAGTCGAATATAACAATTTTATTGAGCGGCAAAAGAGTCTTTTTATTCATGCAAAAGACATGGATAATGCTTTATATCAATTGGGAATGGCATTTCATGCAATAATGGATAATTCATGTCCTCCTCACAGTGGGTTCCAGGTATGGCGAACTAGAGATGCAATTTCTCATCATAAAGCTGAAAATATGAGTGTTGACCAGGCTTTAAGCTTAACGTCGGTTATGGATGCAGAAGCATTAATGCAAAGTATTTTGAGTGAAGTAATGGAAGCAAGGAAAGCCGCAGGTGAGAATATGACAAGTGATGGTTTATTAAGCAGTAATGATAATTCTCAGACTAGTAATAAATCTGTTCAGCTTGATGAAGTTGTAGTTACTGCTAAAAAACCTGAGTCATTAGAGCAACGCATAGAAAATATGCTATGGCAGTCTGTAACTCCAAATGCTTATGGTAATACTGGAAGATATAATCAATCAGGCAGAACTACAGACCAATATTACAGCGATGATTTTCTTAAATGGTACTATGATAAATAATTAAGGGCTGTTTTAATATTCTTTTTTTAATAAATTAAGCTATGATATGTAGGAGTAAAGGTATTATTTTAATATGTTTTGTTTTGTTTTGTACCTCTTGTATAGGGTTCAGGAAAATAACATTAAAAGAAAAGAACCCAACTTTTTATGTTTTTCATGTGCCTTTAGAGGTACTACGTTCCAAGATAATAAAGGATTTTGAAACGGATCGTACAAACAGTATTTCAGATTTGCAAAGTATTCAGGAAATAAGTAAAGTAAATTGGTTTGTAGCTACTGTAAATAGTAAATATAGCGAAGACATATTTAAGAAGCCGGAGAATGTTCATGATTTATATTTAGTATTAAATAAACCCGTAAGTCTTTCAAAAGTGTATTACAAGTTTTGGAAACCTCTTGAATATTCAGCGACTTTTCAATTACATTTAACGTCAATAGATGCCAATAGAACTAAAATTGAAGTTATAACTTATAACGGGAGTGTATTTTATTGGGGGATACCATTTCCAGGAGGAGACCATGCTTTTGTAAAAGAAAAGGATGTACAACCTACAACTATTGAGGAATATGAGATTTTATTGAGGATCGGAAATTTGATAGGAGAAAAAGATATGCCATCCTTAAAACTGCCAAAAAATTCTAAATATTGAGAAAAATGATTGAACAACAAAGCCCCGAAATGGGGCATTTGTTTTATAAGATACATGAAAACCTGCACTGCTGGGCTCATTGCAAAATCATAAAAACCTATCCCAATATTGGGAAAATACAGATGCAGCTAATTTTTAGTTCTTTGATATTTTGAAAATATAAACGGGGGATAACAAACCGGTACTGTGCCAATGGGTCTAAATATTATTTTTCTAACTTTGAGTACGGAAACGATAAAACGCTTATGTACATCCACACCGGCGAAGGACGGGTACGCCACACAGCAGGGACCTACGTGTACGATTATTACCTGAAAGACCATTTGGGCAATACCCGCGTGGTGTTTGCCGATGAAAATACCGATGGTACCCCGGAAATACTACAGGCCGACAATTACTACCCCTTCGGGATGCGGTTTGGGCAAGCCAACACGGTCAATATTGCTGGCAAAACCACCGAATACCTGTACAACGGCAAGGAGCTCCAGGAGGACTTTAATCTGGACTGGTATTATTATTCAGCCAGGTACTACGACCCGCAGTTAGGCCGTTTTACCACGATTGACCCGATGGCAGAAATTACTCCAAAAGTAACTCTTTATCATTATTGCTTGAACAATCCAGTTAGGTTTATTGACCCAACGGGCATGTTAACAGCTCAGGATATGGTAAATGAAGCTTGGCGCAAGACACCTGAAGGCACCAATGCCACTTATGGTAATAGTAGTAACGATGGAGGTGGTGATGATCCTCCAGCTACTCCTCAAGTAGCAACAACATTGGATGATATTCTTAGTGGGATTTGGAAGCATTTTGGAATAGGAATAGACCCGGAAGACCCCAAGAACAGGGATAAAATAGACCAGGGTAAGAAAAATGTTACAGAAGCTACTGAAAAGATAAATGAACTAAATAGTCGCTCCTTAACAAAG
>DOTG01000026.1 GCA_003512955.1 Marinilabiliales bacterium | reverse complement strand
GGTGGTTACTGTCAATAATAAGGTTCCGCCGATGATATATTTAATTGTGTTTTTCATTGTCTTTTCTTATAAAGGGTTATCGGTTATAAACTGGATATAATGGAATAATTGAACTGCCCGGCAAAACTTTGTAAAACAGCGGCACCTGAGTTGCCCCGGTAGCTGAAGCTGACCACCTTGCCGTTGACCGAGATTTCAAGGGTGGCCAGCATCCCGCCCATCCTGGTGGTAACCTTTGCCGGGTAACCGCCTACCGTGGCCGGCTCTTCCTGGATATCGGCATCGGGAACGGCCATAAACGACAGTTCCCCCCGGCGGATGGAAATATTGATGACTTCGCTGGGGCTGCCCACGGCTTTGTATGAACTGAAGCAGCCGGTCAGGCTGTTGTCTATATCATCTTTGACCTGCACCATAATCCTGTAATCCTGGACCGTATCAGGCAAAAAACCGTCCAGGACTGTCTTGATGGGGTTCGTGGCTATCTCCATGGGGGGCACCGCGTTGTTGTCCCCTGCGGGCAGCGTATCCTGGGCCTTAACAAATGTTGAAGCTGCAGTTAAAATAAGCACTGCCGTGAATAATAAAAGGTGTTTCATAGCTATTGTTGTTATAAGGTTATACATATTAATATGGTACCATTTGTCAATAAATTGTTGGTTTATGGCTGACAATAAACTTTCACTGCACAATGATATAAAAAAATTCCGAAGTTGTACATACCCGAGGTTATTTTTTAATGCAGAGTGAAAATACTTTCTGTTTTCTACCCAATGTTTCTAAATACCGGAGATACTCCATGCTAAATGATGGCCGTCCGGTTGTTTCATTGAAAAGAGCGCCCCCCCCTATTGTTTTATCATAAATTTCTCAATAGGAGACGGGCTATTTGCGTTCGTTGGGTTTGGCCCTGTTTTTTGAGTGTAAAAAATTTAAAACCGGATATTTAAAAAAAATTCTTTATTTTGGCGTTCTAAATAGGGTGTTTTGAGATTTTATTGTTTACTTCTTTTTGCTTCCGTTTTCATTTTTTTGAAAAACAGCAAAGCCACTACGTACGATCAATTGAACGACAGCATACTTTCAATGATGTCGAAGATGCCTTTTGCATACACACAGGCAGAAGATTTTCTGTCGGGTCAAATCCTGTTTAAACAAGACTCCAATTTTACCTCCATCACGCAAAGACAATTGGACTGGGCCCGGGAAAATGCTCAAAAAGAAACCATATATAAGAGTTCGTTTTTATTGGGCGGGTATTTTTTTGTAGCCAGTCAATTCAACAAATCAAAACAATTTTTTGAACAAAGCCTGTTGTTTGCCGCCACTAACGAAGAAAAGGCGTTGTCCTATTTTCTGCTTTCAAAAGTATTTATCGAAAAAAGGCTTTACTTAGAGGCTTTGGAGTATTTGAGGCAATCAAAAATCCAGGTGTACCATCTCGGGTACGAAGAACTGGAGGCTGAAATAAATTTGGCCGAAGCATACTGTTACCTCTACCTTTCGAACTTTGAAGCGGCCAAAACCCGCCTTGCTACCGCCGAAACCAAACTGAAAGATGTGAACCTGCAACATCTGAAGACGAAACATGATGCATACGAGGGTCTGTTGGAATTCAAACAGGACAATTTTTTGCCCTCCATGATTTCTTTGTATAAAGTGTTGGAGCATTCTAAAACCGATACGGCATCAAAGTCCGTGGCTCTTGCTTATTCTTTGATCGGACAAATTTATCTGAAACAAAAGAACGAAGATAGAGCCGAATATTATTTTAAGCAGGCTCTCTCGCTTCACGAAAACAAAAATTACCTGAAAGGGGAAGCAGAAATGGCACTGTTACTTGGGGAACTGTATTTACAAACGCATAAATATAAAGAGGCGGATCTGTTTTTGACGGCTTCGCTGAATAATTTTCAAAAAGTTGGTGATGCTTTTGGGCAATGTCTATCGTTGAATAGTTTGGCCGAATATTACCTGCTTACCAAACAACATCCGTTGGTATTACCTACTCTTTGGAAGGCCAATGAAACCGATAAATTATTGGCCGACAGTTATCTTTACTTTATTACCAATCTCCAGTTATCAAAATATTATTTGGCTTTTCAAAAAAACGACAGCGCTTTATTTTATGCGAAAAAAGCGATAGGTTACAGCAAAACAATCAATGACCAAAATGAGGTGCTTTTGGCTTATCGTAATTTATCGGATGTTTGCTATGCGCTGGGCGATTACAAACAATCCACCGATGCCTTGGTGGCTGCAAACCAGATGGCAGATATTCAGCAATATTTAACGAACTCGGTTGAACTAAAACTCCTTCAGTTCGATCTTGAAAAAATGAAGCAGGAAACCGTCATCCATTCGTTGACCAAAGAAAGAAACGAGCAGAACAAGGTCCTTTTAAGCAACAAAATGTTGTTGGAAAAACAAAAGTCCATCATTGTATTTATAGGAATCATCCTTTTGCTGATAAGCCTGTTAACCTTTGGTTTGTTGACTTTGATTTATCAAAAACGGAGGCATCAGCGAAAACTCGAAATACGGAACAACCAGATTGCCCAGCAAAAAGAAGAGATTGAAGTGCAGCAGCAATACCTGATGGAAATAAACCGCGAACTTGAAAAACTTTCCATCGTTGCACGCGAAACCGACAACGGGATAAAAGTGATGAATGAAGTTGGCCGGATTCTATGGGTGAACGAAGGGTACGTGAAGATGCACGGATATACCCTTGACGATTTGCAAAGAATTGAAAACATCGATTTAGTGGGCGACCATGCCAACATTGACATCCGGGAATTGGTAAGTGTTTGGTATGGCGACAAAAAACCCATTACGTACGAAGCCTTGAATAAAACCAAATGGGGTCAGGAAATTTGGGTGCAAACTACCTTAACCCCGATTCTTGATGCCAATGGCCGTATTGACCGGATGATTGCTATTGAATCGGACATCACCAGGATTAAGGAAGCAGAAAACGAGATAATTTCGAAAAACCACGACATCACTTCGAGCATTTATTACGCCAAGCGCATTCAGGAGGCCATGATGACTCCATTTAACACCCTAACCAAACATTTTCCGGATAGTTTCTGTTTCCATTTGCCCAAATCAATTGTAAGCGGCGATTTTTATTGGATTACCTACCGCTTCGATCGGTTAATAGTTGCTTGTGCCGATTCCACAGGACACGGGGTTCCCGGGGCATTCATGAGCTTAATCGGCATCTCGTTTTTGAATAAAATTGTGAACGAAAAGGGATTTGTTTCGCCATCCATCATCCTTAACCGGTTAAGGATGAACATTATTGATCATTTGCACCAAAGCGAAGGCGAGCATATTGCCAGCGACGGATTAGATATGTCCATCATCTCCATCGACCTAAAAAACAACCTTTTGGAATATGCCGGAGCCATGAATCCCATCATGATTCTTCGAAATGCCGACCTTATTGAATTAAAACCTGACCGTATGCCTGTAGGCTTTTTCGATAACGAAGATCGCCCCTTTTCATCCACCAACCTGAACCTTCAACCCAATGACCAGATTTTTATGTACACCGATGGATATTACGACCAATTTGGAGGAGCAAACGGTTCAAAAATGAAGGGTTTAAAATTCCGGAACATCATAAAAGAATGTGCCAATAAACCTTCACAAGCTCAAAAGCAGATTATCGAAAACCAGTTCTACCAGTGGAAGGGAAACCACACCCAGGTGGACGATGTTTTGATTTTAGGAATCAATATCAATTAAAAAAGATCGGTAGTTTTTTAGACAAGACAAGAGATATGAGACTTGAGATTTAGAGACCAAAGACAATTAGCCAATTAGCACATTTTCTATTCTTCCAACTATTCAACCTTGATACCCTGTGGCCATTTAACCATTCACTGCTCTGCAGCCCTTTGCATTTTTTCCGGGTACATTGAGGTAAATATTAATTGTCACTTATAAACCTCCTCTTAACGAAAAGCCATCGAATCAAAATTTGCTGTTGTACAGATGATTTCTGCAAGCAATTTCTATATCGGGGTTAACCCAAACTAAATCAGTTAGTCCGACAAGTTTTACTTCCAACAATACTTCTTTCCGGCAGCATCGTTCAACTTAAAAAAAGCACCTTAAATTGCGATGTTTATTGGAGGGAAAAATAAAAAAACAATTGCCGTGTAACAAAAAAAAGAGCTTTCCGTCACTTGTGGGAAGCCATTAAAAAAATGAACATAGAAGATTACAACAAGGCGGTCGATTTGTATTCCGATGGTGTGTACCGGTTTATTCTGAAAAACATTAAAGATTCAGAAAAAGCAAAAGACATTGTTCAGGATACATTTGAAAAGCTGTGGGTAAATGCCGGAAATGTGAATTTCCTGAAAGTAAAGAGTTACATCTTTACTGCCGCCTATCACACGATGATTGACCTTATCCGCAAAGAAAAACGGATGACCGATTTCGAAAATGTGCGAGAAGACAAATATTCCCACAGCAAACAATACTCCGACTTGAGCGAGATACTCAACGAGGCATTGAGTAAACTGAACGAAACGCAACGTTCCTTAATCATGCTCCGCGACTATGAAGGGTACTCATACCAAGAGATTGGAGAAATTACAGGGCTGAGTGAAGCGCAGGTAAAAGTTTACATCTTCAGGGCCCGGGTGTTTTTAAAAGAATACATAGGAAGTGTGGATGCTGTTATTTAATCGGCACCAAAACCATTTATGAATCAATTGCATGATGATTACTAGAAACAATTACGAATCTTTTTTGGTTGATTATGCCGATGGAACTTTACCTGCTTCGGAGGTAAGGGAAATGGAGCATTTCCTTGCAGCTAATCCCGATATCCGCGAAGAATTCGAGGCTTACCGGGAGGGCACAGTTGAAGAACCGCACATTTTATTCCCTACCAAATCGGATTTAAAAAAAATTCCGTTCTCACACATGGAAGCACATTCCGAATTGTTTCAACAAAAATGTGTCGCCTATGTGGAACAGTTCATGCCGGATTCAGAGATTTTCCTTTTTCTGGATTCAGTTCGAACTGATGCAGCCAAGACAAAAGAACTGGAATTTTTTAAGAAAACCATCCTTAAACCAACCACAGAGACCTTTAACGAGAAATTGTTTCTGACACGCGACCTTCAAGAGCATGAAGTGACCGGTTCCAATTTTGAGTCGTATTGTGTGGCTAGTTTGGAGGGATGGCTCGATCAAAAGGGGTTGATTGCCCTAAATGGATATTTGATGGAACACCCGGAACAAAAACGGGTTTTGGATTTGTTCTATAAAACCCGGTTGGTTCCAGAGGTCTCTATTTTTTATCCACAAAAAAGGCAACTCAAGCGATTTACACTGCTCACAAGCAAAACAAAAAAAGTCCTGACCTTTACTTCTTCCGCAGCCGCTGTATTGGTCTTTGGGGCCATGCTTTTTTATACCAGCCAAATTGATACTTCCACAACGACGGTAGCCACAAGTATTCTTTCAGGAAACAAGCAGCCAACTGGAACAATAAACGTCAACGCTTTGTCAACAGACAAGGAATCTGCGGAAGTTAAAAACCAATTGAAAAACCCCCTTCTGGCGGACCCATTTGGGTATCAGAAAGTGAATGTTGTTTCAACTCCAAAAATGTTAGAAAAACAAATGGCGTCGGAGGGATTAACCCGCGTGAAACCTATCGAAGTCTCTGAACTTGAATGCCATCTCTGTAAAGAATTGATGGCCGAAAGCAGGAACTTGCAATTGGCCATAAGTAACACAATGGAGGATGATTTACATTCTGCAAATCTGGAGGTTGTTCCTTCCGAAGATGATTCGAAAAAAAGTCTGTTATGGAATCTAACACAGGCAGGGATAAAAGGAATAACAAAATTAACAAATACGGAACTTACCGTTGAAAAAGCAGCCAACGATGATAAAACCAAAATTGCTTTTAACAGCAGATATTTTGCTTTTACCACACAAGTTGAATCAAAAAAAAATGACTAACTAATTCTTACAACTATGAATAACAAATTGTTAATAATCATTATGTCAATTATATCTTTAAACATTTCAAGTGCATCTGTTTTTGCAACTAATTGGCAAGTCAATGACACCATCCCTGAAGGAGGGGCAAAAATTGACACAAGCAGTCAGGTAACCGATCCCGCAGATTTTGCCGACATTGAATCCGAATTGGATTCGTTAAGTCCCAGAAAATCGGCCACCGACACTACCACTATCCGGATTGGTAAAATGAAAATATCGGTAATGGAAGATGGAAAAGACATTGTGATAGATAAAGAAGAATGGGAAAACGAAAGCGATGATGATTCCTGGGATTGGAAAGGCGAAGATTTCGGAGATAAACACAAAAACAAACACAAAAGGTCAAAAAAAGATGGTTTTGAACCCCATTGGGCCGGTTTTGCTATGGGCTTAAATAATTATGCCGCTGCTGATTATTCTCTGTCACTTCCATCGGATTATAGATACATGGACTTAAACACCAACATTTCGTACCAGGTAGATTTAAATGTAGCCGATTTAGGAATTAACTTGATCAAACACCGCGTGGGTTTAGTTACAGGAGTTGGTATCCGATGGAATAATTACAAATTCTCAAATACCAATTTAATATTAATAAAAGGAGCGGATTCTTTAGAATATAAGTATGATTCGAGTCAGAATTATTCAAAAAGCAAATTAACGATCTCTTACTTGACTATTCCGTTGTTGTTGGAAGTTCAAATTCCCATTCAATCAAAGGAGCTGTATTTGGCAGCCGGTGTTGAGGGCTCTTTAAAATTAGGAGCACATACTAAAACCATTACCGAATCGGATAATAAAACTAAAAATCATAGCGATTTTTACATATCTCATTTTGCAGCTAACTTAACAGCCCGTGCCGGATATGGCGATTTTGGCATCTATGCTACTTACAACCTGACTCCACTTTTCAAAGAGAATCAAGGGCCGGAACTTTATCCCTATTGCATGGGAGTATCCTTAAATTTCTAAACATGGGGTTCCCCCGGAAAAGTCATCCGATAAATGTTGTTGCAAAAAATACAAGCAAATAAATCTGGTAACCTAATTAATTATGAATTTATCGGATGACTAATTTAGATTTTCTCCGTTTTCGGGGGGACGAACAAACTTAAACATTTAAAATATACACTTACAAATCAGGAAGAGAAAGCCGCGTTAAATGCGGCTTTCTCGTTTTTAGTCAAAAAAAAAGTGCTGTTGGCTTGAACAAACAGGTCTATAAAGGAATTAATTTGATAATTCAAAATAATGCTAGTATATTCATTCCAAATTAGGTTAAATGAAAATGTTTCTGCGAAAAATTTCTCCCAAAAAAGGGTTCCATCGTTTTTTGATGGCGGCCATTTTACTTTTTGCAATAGGACATCCATTTGCCCTTGTTGCACAGCATTCTTCGCTAATTGGAACAGTGACGTTCGACGACACCACCGTTATCGTGCCTGAGAAGCAAAAAGACAACGGAACCCGGTCAATTACTTTGAACAATAACGTATTAAATCAGGCTCTTTTTGTACAAATAGATTCTGCTTACATAAAAGAATACAACCTTTACCGGTATCGTTTTTATTTAGACGATAAACCGGAATCTGCCGTGTGGACATTGTACCCGATTAAAGAACTGCACAATATCAAAGGGCCGGAAGTATCACTGACTGCCGAAGCACAATCCAGGGATGGAAACTTATATTCCGAAGTCATAAAAATAAGTGCCCCTTACGGAATTTTTAATACATGGACGGCATGGATCCTTTATTCCCTCCTGTTTATCGGTGCCGCGTTGTTATTGTATTTTTGGACAGATCTGCGGGTATCGCGTGAAAAATATATCCTGGAAACAGAAATTAGCAACCGGACGAAAGAACTTTCGGAACAAAAGACCAAATATGAGGAATTGCTAACCAATTATCTTCCTAAAGAGGATTTTGAGAAGCTGAAAGAAACTACCAAGGATAAGACGCTGAGATATAAGATGGTCACCGTCTTGTTTTCAAATATATTGGGATTTACAAAAATTGCCGATCAGGAGGATGCCGATCGGTTGATTGACGACCTGGACCGATTCTTCTTTGAGTTTGATGAGGTGGTTCAACGGTTCCATATCGAAAAAATAAAAACCATTGGTGATTCCTATATTTGCGCGGGAGGGATTCCACAGAAAAACCGGACCAACCCCATCGAGGTAGTTTTGGCGGCTTTTGAAATGCAGCAATACATGATGATGCTCAAAGATCAGTATGAAGCCAAAAATCAGAAAATATGGGATCTACGCATGGGTATCCACACCGGCCCGGTTTTCAGCAATTCAACCAACAATAAAAAGCGTCTCGAAATTTGGGGTGATACCGTAAATATTGCCAGCCGCATGGAAGCATCGGGCGAAATCGGTAAGGTAAATATCACCGGGATGACTTATGAATTGGTAAAAGATTATTTTTTATGTAAGTACCGGGGCAAGATGCCTGTAAAGTACAAAGGTGAAATTGACATGTATTTTATCGAGGGTTTCCGGCCCGCACTTTCGGTGGATGGAATCGGTATCAAACCTAATAAAACATTCAATATCCGGCTTGGACTGGTCCGTTTCGACGATTTGGAGGAGCACGTGATGAATATTCTTGAGGAGAAACTTCCCCGGAACCTTTATTACCATAACCTGAAACATACCATTGATGTGACGGTTCAAGTGGAATTGATTGGCCGGGGAGAACAAATCAGTGATGAAGAATTGTTGCTGTTGAAGACAGCCGCCCTTTTCCACGATACCGGTTTTATCCGCACCTACAAAGATCATGAGGAAGCTGGGGTTGTTATTTCAAAAGAAATTTTACCACAATTTGATTATACCGGGGAGCAAATTGAGAAAATCAGCGAATTAATTATGGTTACAAAACTCCCCCCCCGTCCTAAAAACTTATTGGAACAAATAATCTGTGATGCTGATTTGGATTATTTAGGGAGGGTAGATTTTATTCCGGTTTCCGGGAACCTGTTTCGGGAACTTACTGAACACAAGATTATTGAGGGCGACATAAATAAATGGAATCAAATACAGATTTCCTTTATTGAAAAACATCAATACTTTACCGAAACGGCCAAAAAATTTAGAGATGTAAATAAAAACATTCAATTAGAGGCAATTAGGAGGTTAGTTGAAGAAAATAGTTAACTTTGTAAATTAAGGAACAACATTAATGGAATTTTAAGCTATGGCAAAAAAACAAAAAGATATGATTATCATCCCCTGGGATTATACAGAATCTTGCGAACTTGCTTTGTTGCATGGTATTCAGATTGCCAAGGAGGTAAACAATCATATCATGTTAGCCCGATTCCTTGAAAGCCCGGGATTTTTTACTGGAAAGTCAGTTAAAGAAAGGATTATTACTGAAGAAAAGGAAAAGTTGCGGGTGGTTGGACAGAGGATCATGGAACAACATCAAATCAATCCATTTGTGACGGTAGAATTAGGTTTTTCAAGAAACCATTTTTTTAAATTGATTCGTGATGCAAATGCAAACCTGGTCATTTCGGGTAAAACCTATAAGGTAACCGATAAAATTCAATTTAAACCGAAAGATATTGTCAACCGGTTGAGAGGGTTGGATATACCTTTTATTGTTTGCCAAGAAAAACCGGCTCATAGTTATTATAAAGAAATTGTAGTGCCTTTGGATAGCGACCGCAATTATAAAGAAACGTTGCATTGGGTGGTTTATCTTTCAAAGTATTATAATTGCAACATCAATATTATCAAGCCTTACATTGAAGAAGAATACTTGAAAAAAGATATGGCAAACAATATCTATTTTACCAAGAAGACGCTTGATAAAAAAAACATTATATATGGGATAAAAACAGCCAAAAAGAACAAAAAGTTTCAGGACGAAGTCATCCGTTTTGCTGAAAACATTGATTCAGACTTGATTGTAATGATGGTAAAAAAATATCAAAAGTTTATTGATGAAAATCCCAATTATGAAGACAAAATCCCAATTATGGTGGTGAACCGGAATGGGGCCATCATTAAATATGGGGGCTTTAGATAAACGGAACCGGCACTGCCGGTTTTTTTGTTTCAGTGTTTCTATTTTTTAACATTCTGAATCTACTTGCCACCATTTAATTATTGCCTATTTTTACCATGGCTTTTCAATTGCAAAACTTTTAAAACCTAAAACAATGAAAAATATCGAATGGAGTAAATTAACTTTTGGATATAGTAAGACCGATTACAACATCCGTTGCTATTATAGAGATGGGAAATGGGGGGAACTGGAAATATCGTCCTCCGAGAATATTCCTTTGCACATGGCCGCAACTAGCCTACATTATGGGCAAGAGGCTTTTGAAGGGCTCAAGGCATTTTGCGGGAAAGACAATAAAATACGGGTTTTTCGTTGGGAAGAAAACCACCAGCGGATGGTAAATTCTGCCCAGGGGATTCTGATGCCAGAGGTTCCTAAAGAAATTTTTTGGGGAGCCTGCAAAAAGGTTATTGAACTCAACCGCGATTATGTTCCACCTTATGGACACGGAGCCTCTTTTTACCTGCGTCCTTTGCTTATTGGTACAGGAGCTCAGGTTGGGGTAAAGGCTGCCAATGAATATCTTTTTATGGTGTTCGGTGTTCCGGTAGGCCCTTATTTTAAAGAGGGGTTCAAACCGGTGAATATTCAAATTGTGCGCGATGCCGACCGTGCTGCACCCCTTGGAACAGGGGTTTATAAAGTTGGGGGAAACTATGCCGCCAGCTTAAGTTCCGGAGAGAGGGCACATAAAGAAGGGTTTTCAGCAGCCCTTTACTTAGATGCCAAGGAAAAAAAATACATCGACGAATGTGGCCCCGCTAACTTTTTTGGAATTAAAAACAACACATATGTAACCCCTTTATCAACGTCGATCTTGCCCAGCATCACAAACAAAAGCCTGATGGTTTTAGCTGAGGATATGGGGCTGAAAGTTGAACGCCGCCCGATTCCTGTGACTGAATTATCGGAGTTTAGCGAATGTGGAGCCTGCGGTACGGCTGCCGTAATTTCTCCCATCGGAAAAATTGTGGATTCCCAAAATGATGGGAAAGAATACGTGTTCAGCAAAGACGGGAAAGCCGGATCCATATCAACCCAGTTGTATGAACGGCTATTAGGGATTCAATACGGGGAAATGGAAGATAAATTCAAATGGAATACTCTTGTTGATTAATCATTGACAACGTTCTTATAAATAAAAAGGCGCATAGAGATTAGTATTCTATGCGCCTTTTCATTTTTTTCTGGTAAAAAATCATTGAATCAGAACCATTTATTTCACCATAAATTGGTACGCATGAGTGTTTCCCTCATAAGTTATCTTATAGAAATATATTCCTGCTTCAAGGCCAGAGATATCGAACACTTTTCTGCAAAATCCTGCCTGCGTGGTACCCTCAAATAAAAGTTCATTCTTTTTCCCAAATCCGTCAAAAAGCTGTATGGAAACCTGAGCATCAAAAGGAATGATAAATTCGACCACCAATTTTTCGGAAGCCGGGTTTGGATAAGGATTCAGGGTTTTAAAAGCATTTTCGAAAGCTTTACAGGTTTCATTGTTGGAAAGATACTCATCGGCGGTTGTCTTCAACGAAAGCGCGACACAAACATGGGTCAACGGTTGATTCTCATCTAAGGCCACCTGGGTCTTAAACTCATACCAAAGGCTTTTTCCGGAAGGAAATGTTTGGTTAATTACCTCACGAAATTCCTGACTATTATTTGTTTTATACGAAACAACCATTTCGTCTAAATCAATGGTGCCCAGGTTTTGAATCAAGACCCTAACCTTGAGGAACCCGTTGCTTTGTTCAGTCTGGATTTCGGCAGCAGCAACATCCACCATCGGGATTATCCCTTTAACTAAAGAGAAGACAGAGTCGGCACAACCAATGGGGCTATATGCAGTCAATTGAATTTGAAACTGCCCACTATCTATATACGTGTGTTGGGGTTCAATATCGGTTGAAGAACCGCCATCGCCAAATTGCCAATAATAAGTATCCGCACCTTGTGAATGGTTGGTAAATTGAATTTCTAAAGGAACGGGTCCCTTTTCAACCGAAGCGGTAAATAATGGAACGGGAATGTCAAATACCTCAAACGGATTTTGAGAGGTGTCGCGGCAACCATACACATCTTCAACCATCAATACCGCATGATAGATTCCTGCTGTGTCGTATCTGAATTCAATATCTTTGGTATCAAACGCGGGTTGTTGGTTTAACAGCCATTTCCAAAGGTGTATTTCCCCTTCAGAATCATAGATGATTCCTTCAAAAGTATTTGGGTTTTTTGCACATATCATGGGGATATCAAAACCAACCTCGGGGTTTTTATGAACAACGATTTGCTCACTCTTTGAGCTGCTACACCCGTTGGTACTTTGACTGGTTTGTAATTTCACATCAACAGTACCGGAGGAGTTGAACTGATACATCGGGCTGCTTTCAAAACTAAACGGTTCACCATTGATGGTCCATTCATAAACGAGCGGAAGGTTCATAAAGCTTACGGTCTGATCCGTGAAATAGACAGGATAACCTACACAGGCGGCACTATATGAAAAACCGGTAGCAGGGCCTTGTTTGATTTCAATACTTTTCCAGAGAGTATTTTTACACCCTAAATTGGTAGTTACAACCAATTGGATTTGTTTGGTTCCGGTGGATGCAAAGGTGAATTCCGGGTTTTGCAGGATTGAACCCGAACCATCAGGGAACAACCAATTCCAGCTTGTGACCACTCCATCCCGGCTCATACTCTTATCATAAAAAGGAACAGCCGCATTTGAACAGGCGGTTAACGGTAAAAAGGCCGGCTCCGGTAAATGGAAAACATCCACTTGTTTTTGGATGCTATTAGTGCACAATGACGCACTTTGAATTTGTAAGGTTACCGGGTAAGAGCCTGGTTCCAAATATTGATGAGTTGTTTCATTACCTGCCGATGTATTTCCATCTCCAAAATTCCAGTCCCATTGAATAATTTCAGAACCATCGGGTGAAGTAGAAGCATCCAAAAATTGAACCGTGTCGTTTAAACAAAAATTCAGAGCGGTAAAATCCGGATTTGGTGCAATCCCTTTCACATCAAGAACAACCGTATCGTAACCCACACAGCCCATGTTATCTGAAACCATAACGGAATAGGTTCCCGCTTCATTTATCGTGATAAAATCATTGGCTGAACCATCATTCCACAGATAATCAACCACAGCTTCCATTCCGTTTTGCAAGTAAAGTCGGTTTCCTTTACAAAGGGTGGTGTCGTTCCCCAACGAAATCCGGGACGGAAAATCATTCACAACAACTGTTACTGTATCCGAATACCAAGGGTTTCCCAAAGTGTCTTGAATAACCAACCAATAATCACCTGTTTCGGTAATATTCAACTCCGAAGCGGTTCCTCCGGTACTCCACAAATAGCTATAATTTCCCTTTATGCCTAAATTCCAGGTTACTGTATCGTACTGGCAGATAACCGTGTCGGTAATATTAATTGGTTGTGGGTAAGTAACCACTACGGAATCACTGCTTGTAAACCCGAAGATGTCGGTTGCGGTGACGGAGTATGTGCCCGACTGGCTTACCGTGATTGCGGAGTCGGTTGGGCCCGTGCTCCAGTTGTACGAGGTGAACCAGGGCCTGTGGGCGGAGATGGCGGTGCCCGCGAAGCTTTCCACGGATATGTCGGCGCCAAGATCGGCCGGCGGCGAATATTTGTTCTGCAGGTACCCGTTTATTACCGCCTTCACCGAGTCGGACGGTATGGTGTCGAAGGCGATCACCTCGGCTATCGGGCCTTTCCAGAAATGGTCGTTGGTGAAAGCCGACCCGAAAAGGAGGCCGGTGTAGCCGGCCGGGGTGGCGGTCTGCCCGTATAAAATCTTGTACCGGTCCAGGGGCGAATACTCAAGGGTGCCCTGCCCGTTTACAAATATGCCCGGGGCGCCCCACGGGGTCGCCCCCGGATAAACGGAAGACGTGTATTTGTTGCCGATGAACACATAGATGGTGGCGTTGCCGCTGCCGTAGGTGGATACCGCCCCGTTGTAGCCCGGGAACGCCGCCTCGGCACCCCCCCAGCGGGATACCACGTACATGGCCCCGAAGGAGTACCCCGTGGCGTTGTACAGAAAATCGTTGTAGCCGTCAAAATATACCGCCGGCTCTCCGTTGATGAGGCTGTCCGAGGCCAGCAGCATTGGTCGTTTGGTGTCGTCCCCCTGGAACGACGAGTCCGAAGTGTTTACCTGGTTCTTCCAGTATTGCACATTGCCCGACCCATCTGTTACAACCCCGTCCGAGGCGCTCAGCCAGAGGTTGATTCCCGGGAGCCTGTCGATGGCACGGTACGTAATGGCACGGTACGCCGAAGTCGTGCTGTCGCCGCACAGGTTGTACGTGATAATCCGCCAGTAATAACCGCCTTCGCCGGAAACGGTATACCTGTACCCGAGGGTATCCTGTTTTGCCGAGCGTTCCAGCAGGGTGGCAAATGTGCTGTCGGCCGATATCTCAAATATATAGCTTACCGAGTGTTCCCCGGCCTGCCAGATGAAGGGGACGGGTTGCGACCTGGCCATGAAGTAGCCATCCGGCGGGCTGGCCAATGCTGCTGCCCCCGGCGGGTAATAGGTGTCAACTATGCTTAGCTGGGTGCCCGCCGTATCGGAGCAGCCGTTCTGGGCGGTGGCAGTAAAGCCTACGGTATATGCCCCGCTTGTCAGGTACTGGTGCGACGGGTCCTGCTGCGAAGAAGTCCCGCTATCCCCGAAATCCCAGAAATAACCCGTCAGGGCCATCTCCGATATGGTCGTATCGGTGAACCGGACCGGGGAGCCCGTGCAGTGCGTCTGTCCAAATTCTGCCTCAAACCCAGCCTCGGGGCGGTAACGGACCACAACGCTGTCCTCATGGAAGCTGCCGCAGCCGCCATCGGCAGCCACGGTGAGGGTGGCCACAAAGGTATCTGGCTGGCTGTACCGGTGTTTTGGCTCGTATAAAGCAGATGTGGTGCCGTCGCCAAAGTCCCACCCATAGCTTTGGATGGTTCCACCGCCGGAGAGGGAGGTCAGGTTGGTAAAGGCGGTACTGTCACCAAAACAGGCCGTATCGGCGGAAAACAGTACCGTTGGGGCAATACCCGAAAGGCCGAAATGGGCGGTATCAAGGGACCGGCAGCCACGGGCGTTCGAAACGGTCACGCTGTAATCCCCGGCTGTGTTGATGTTGATGTAGCTTTGGCTGCTGCCATTGTTCCATTGCCACTGCGTTATGTCGCCCGAGTTCTGGGTCAGGGTCACCGCCTCGCCCTGGCACACGCTCCGGTCGGGGCCAAGGCTGTTCAGCACCGGAAAGCTGTCGATGGAAACCGTTATGGTGTCGGAAAGGATAAAATTGCTGCTGCTGTCGGTAACTTTTACGGAATACTGCCCGGCGGCGGAAATGGCGATGGCAGGCGTGGTCTGTGCGCTGCCCTGCCACAGGTAGCTGTAGCCCGGGTCCAGTCCGGTGGCCCATTGTAAGGTGTCGCCCAGGCAAAGGGTGGTATCCCTCCCCGGTATGGGGTAAGTTATCTCGGGGTAGGTAACCTCAACGGCGTCGGAGCTCGTGTTGCCGAAGATGTCGGTTGCGGTGACGGAGTATGTGCCCGACTGGCTTACCGTGATTGCGGAGTCGGTTGGGCCCGTGCTCCAGTTGTACGAGGTGAACCAGGGCCTGTGGGCGGAGATGGCGGTGCCCGCGAAGCTTTCCACGGATATGTCGGCGCCAAGATCGGCCGGCGGCGAATATTTGTTCTGCAGGTACCCGTTTATTACCGCCTTCACCGAGTCGGACGGTATGGTGTCGAAGGCGATCACCTCGGCTATCGGGCCTTTCCAATAAAGTTCGTTAGTAAATGCACTTCCAATCAATGTTCCGTTAAAATTAGTCAGCGTAGCAGTTTGACCATATAATATTTTGTAACGATTCAATGGGCTATAATTTAGAGTTTGTGTTTGATTTATATATATTCCAGAGCTTCCCCAAGGATTTCCGCCATCATAAATTAATCCAGTATTTTGCCTTCCAATAAAAATATAGATTTTATCATTTTCTGAACCATATGAGGAAATAATACCATTATAACCGGGAAAGATGGGTTCTATTCCAGACCACCGAGAGACAACATACATGGCTCTGTATTTATGGTTATTGGTGTTGTACAAATAATCATCTATTCCATCAAAAACTATGCTGGCTTGTGTGTTGATAAGGCTATCCGAAACCAGCAACTTTGGTCGCTTGGTCGCTGTTGTTTGAAAGGAAGAATCAGTTAGGTTAATTAAGTTCTTCCAATATTGAACATTTCCAGAACCATCTGTTACAACTCCTTCATTTACATTGTGCCATAAGTTGATTCCTATTAATGAAGTTATTTTTGTTGTTTTAAATTTATAGGTTGAACTGATCACAGAATCAGACCCAGAAACGCAGATAACCCTCCAATAATATTCCTGATTAAAGTTAATTTCCGATAGAGTGAGTGATAATAGTGAAGTGGAAGTGTCATTTAAAAGTGTTGAAAAAGAACTACTTGTAGATACGTGCAATATATAAGTGCTTGAAGCATTGATTGAATTCCAAGAAAAAGTTACAGTCGTATCTGTAGTAACAGTATTTGTTTTAGGAAGCAAGCAAAAATCGACTTGAGCCAAATTGGTAAACCACATAAACAAGAAGCTCACAAAAATCAATTTTTTATTCATCTCTTTTTAATTTTCAGATTAAATGAATATACGCAAAAATGCCCTTTTCTAAGTTTTTTTTTTAATAATTATATCAAAAAATTGATATAAATGCTTATAGCCGATATGAACAACTGTTTTTACATATTGCATAAATATAATATTATTGGTGAACAAATAGTTGAATATACTTGAAAGAAGCATTATAAAAGCCCCTCTCAAAATAATGATTCAACTCGAACCAAAGTTGCATATATTGATGATTGAAAAACAATTGATATATTGAGAGGGGATTTTATAAATGAACAGGTATTTTTGTTATGTTTATACTCATTAATTAAGAAGAATTTATTACATTGAATAAACAAAAAACTGTTCGCGAACTAACCATTTCAAGTGTAAAATGGAATACAATCGGTCAGTTGGGATATCAGGGTTTCTCCATATTTGTATCCATTCTTTTAGCCCGGTTACTGTCTCCTGCTGAATTTGGTTTAGTTGCCATGCTTTTTATTTTCTCCGAAATTGCTAATGCATTTGTCAATTCAGGACTATCCGCTGCCCTTATCCAGAGAAAAAGCATCTCATCGGCAGATTGTTCTACTATTTTCTATTTTAATATTGGGGTATCATTTCTATTCTATTGTATTTTATTTTTATTGGCTCCAGTAATTGCAAGGTTTTATAACGAACCACAATTAGTTTTGTTAATTAAATATTACAATCTGGCTTTTCTTATACACTCTTTTAGTTTAATCCAAGCAACCTTACTTATTAAAGAATTAAACTATAAAGCTCAAAATATAATACAACTAATCGGTGTTTTTTTTTCTGGAATAGTGGCAATTGCATTAGCATATCTTGGTTTTGGGGTTTATAGCTTAATTGGCCAATCATTAACTTTTGCACTTACCACAGGTATTTTATATTGGTTATATTCCAATTGGAAACCTTCCCTCGTTTTCAATAAAGCTTCTTTTTTGGAAATGTATGGGTTTGGGATAAAAGTTTTTTTTGTTGTATTGCTTGATAAAGTTTTTAACGCAGTTGATAATTTAATAATTGGTAAAATTTTTAATGCCAATCAATTAGGTATTTATAATAGGGCCAAGACAACCAAAGATATCCCCATAAATAATATAACCAATATTCTAACATCTATCACATATCCTGTTTTTTCAAAAATTGAAACCATTGCAGAACTACGAAAAATTCACAATCAATATCTAAGTCTTATATCTTATATTACCATGCCCATTATGGTTGGCTTGGCTATAACAGCAAAGCCTTTCATATCGGTGGTGTTTTCCGATAAATGGCTGCCTTCAGTTCCTTATTTGCAACTGTTTTGTCTTTTTGCTTTTATCATTCCTTTAAACAGCATCATGGTAAATACCATTTTATCAAGGGGTAAATCAAGTAAATTTCTAAAACTGGAAGTCTATAAAAAACTTATTTTGCTGCTATCAATGTCAATAGGGATAATTTGGGGAATAAAAACTTTTTTGTGTGGATTATGCATTGGATATTACATTTCATTATTTAGCACCATTCATTTTGTAGTTAGAATCCTTGAAGCACCCTTTTATTCAATTATTAAGATACTAATCCCAAGTATCTTTCTTTCCATTTTTATGGGTTTATTCGTTTTTTTGATGACTTATTTTCCATGGAAAAGCAACATAATTCAATTATTATCGGAATCGTTAGTCGGTATTTTTATATATTTTTTGCTCTCCCTTTTTACAAAACAAAAAGAATTAATTTTTATCTTTCAACTAATCAAAAACAAGTTTAGATAATACCTTGCTGACCATGAAACATATATCTCAATATTGCGATAAGGTTAAACAATTTTCATTTAATGAAAAAATTGTGGTGGTATTATATTCTGTCTTTACAATATTTTTGCAATGGTTACCAAAAAATCCAATAAATACACATCTTTTATTTAATGATCTGAGAAAGCAGGGAATTAAATTTACCCGGAGAGGAAGCCAAACAATCATTCATTGGGTTGAAAATCAAGTTCCACTTATAATTTCCATCAAAAGGGATTCATCAGATGCCCTAGTATTTCGTCAGATATTTATGGAAAAGGAATACCAACCCATTGTGGATTTGTTTTTAAGAAAAAATATCCCATTAAAAACCATGATTGATGCAGGTGCAAATATCGGACTTGCATCATTGTATATTTGCAATGCATTCCCAATGGCAAAAATTTTTGCATTGGAACCTAATAAAGGAACCTTTGAACGATTGGTGAATAATATTGAAATGAATAGGATTGACTTGATTCATGCAGAAAATAAAGGTCTTTGGAGTTGTGACACCTTCCTTGCAGGGGACCGTTCTTTCAGGGATAAAAAAGATTGGTCTTTTCGATTAAAAGAATCGCGATCCGGAAGTAAAAATAATTTCCAAGTAAAAGGCATCTCCACTTTATTAAAAGAGTACCATTGGGATGGAATAGATTTCCTTAAAATAGATATTGAGGGGGGAGAGGATGCCGTTTTTCAATCTATCCAAACTGTAGAAGAATGGATAAATAAAGTTAAAGTCATTGCTGTTGAAATACATGATGAATTTAATTGCAGGCAAAGAATTATGGAAATTTTAGCTACATACAATTTTGAAATTTTCACAGTTAAAGATTTAACAATTGCTTTCAATAAAAACTTAATTTAGACGATGAAATCAATGGTTTTTCTTATCCCCTACTTCGGCCAATTCCCAGAATGGGCCCCATTATTCTTTGAAACCATCAATCGAAACCCTACGATAAATTTTATTTTTTATACCGATTGTGATACTACAGGGTACAACTTTCCTAATGTGGTATTTAAAAAAATGAGTTTTGATGAGTATATTATAATGGCAAAGCAAAAAGCCAGTATTGAATTTAACCCGGCCAATGCTTATAAACTTTGCGATTTACGACCGTTATATCCAAAAATCCATTATGAGGACATAAAAGAATATGATTTTTATGGCTGGACCGATATGGATATTTTGTTCGGTGATATCCGTCTATTTTATTCCGATGATATTTTAAAAAAGTATAGTGTCCTTTCTACTCATCAGGTTCGTATTTCAGGACATCTGGCCTTGTTTCGCAATACTGCCAATAACAGGGATATGTATAAAAAGATATATGATTGGCGTAATAAACTGGTGTATCCCAATTTTGTTGGTATTGATGAACATGGGATTACAAATGCTTATACTATGACCATTTTTGATAAATTCAACGAAAAGTTTCAAGTTCAAATAAACAATTGGCTTACCCGAAAAATAAAGGCTTTCAAAATGCGGAAACTCTACCTAAAAGAGCAATATACCACTCCCTTTACAACCATTCCTTGGATTGATGGGACTATAAATAGCCAGCAACCCGATACTTGGTATTACAAAGATGGGAGAATCACCAACTCACGCGATGGCGACCGTGAATTTATGTACATTCATTTTATGAATTTTAAAAACAGTCAATGGCGGCACGATGAAACCAAAGCTCCTTGGGAAGGAAAAGAAAAAGTGTGTTTTGTTACTAAGGAAGAAATGATTACTGGAATTGTAATTAATTGCGAAGGGATAATAAAAGCATGAGAACAAGGTTCGACAACCTAGATAGTATAAGGACGCTATCTTTTTTTGGCGTATTTTTAGCACATGCTTTTTCATCAAAGGAAGAATCCATCATTAACAATCCTTTTTATAAAATAGCCGATCATTTCCGGGAGTTGTTCAATTTTGGTGTTCCGGTGTTTTTTGTTCTTAGCGGGTTTTTAATATCTTATTTAATGCTTAAAGAACAAGAATCGCCCACGTCGTTTAGCATTAAAAATTTTTATATCCGCAGGATATTACGGATATGGCCTGTGTTTTTTATTGTTATTGGATTTGGTTTTATTGTTTTTCCAATATTAAGGACTCTTATCCTTGGTTTGCCAAATATAGAGACCGCGAATCCAATCAAATATGTTTTCTTTTTGAGCAACTTAGATCAAATAAAAATAAATCAATTGCCTTATGGTGTAGGCTTAGGACCCACTTGGTCGGTATCGGTTGAAGAACAGTTCTATTTAATTTGGCCGATATTTCTATTACTTTTTCCAAAACGTAAATTTATTATCCCTATACTCATTTTAATGGGCGTTTCCATAACAACTGCTCCTGTTTTCGAATTGTCAAGTAAGCACACCCTGTTTTGTTTTATTTATCTCACATCGGGAGCCCTTTTTGCTTATTTATCGTTTTATTACCACGCCCTTATAAAAAAAATAGTCGCTGTTAATCCTATTTGGTTTATTGTTTCAGTAATCCTTATCGGAACGCTTATCCAGTATGGGTTAAACAATCGGTTTTATTTTCTTATAATTTGGCTTATTGCCCTGTTAATTGGGTATAGTATTGTTTTCCAATGTTTCTCTGGCCGCCTAAACTTAAAAAGGATTCCGGTAATTGAAAATATCGGTAAGTACACCTATGGGTTATATTTGTACCATTCCATTTGCATTTTTTTTGTTCATTCTTTTATGTTCGATTTATTGAATGTTGATGAAACAGCACTAAATGTGGTAATTGTTGGTCCTGTTTTATCTTTGATGCTCAGCTTGATTGTAAGCATCTTTTCATATGAGATAATGGAAAAAAAACTATTAAAATTGAAAGATAAATTCAGCACAGCATTGGATTTTAGCCACTAACCCCTGTATTTATGCAAGAGAGCAAAAAAATAAGCCTGTTTCTGGGAACTGTTTCAATGGAAAAAGAATTGGGATACTATTATATAAATATGAGGCCCGCCCTGATACATTATACCCAGAATATTTACGGTGGCAAGTTCGATGAACAAGGGGTCCCCATGATTAAATTAGAAGATGAGTCTGTATATTCTCCAATAAACATTGCTCAATATGGTTTTATGTTGCATGCAGAATGGCTAGAGACAAAAGAGGATAAGATTCTACAAATCTTAAAAAACTGCATATCGGTTTTGGAGCAAACTAAAACCGAGAAAAATAATATTTGTGTTTGGTATCACAAAACCCATGAACAAAAATATAACATCCATCCACCATGGGCTTCATCCATGGCTCAGGGTGAAGTAATTTCGTTTTATCTACGCATGTATCAAATTTTAAACGATGAAAATCTATTACAAACTTCCTTAAAAGCATATAATTTCCTCCAAGTTGATTTTAAAGATGGAGGCGTCCGGAGGGTTGACTCGGAAGGCAATCTTTGGTTTGAAGAATACCCATCTTCAAAACCGTCTCTGGTGTTAAATGGCTTCATCTACACCCTTTTCGGATTGTACGATTTGTACCGGGTCACCAACAATAAAGAAGTGAAACAGGATATTGACCGTTCTATTCAAACATTGACGGTAAATTTACATAAATACGATGCCGGTTATTGGTCGGTTTACGATTTATTAAAAAAGGAACTGGTTCGGTATTATTATCAGAAAAACGTGCATGTTCCTCAAATGGAGATTCTTTATTTACTTACCAATGAGCCTGTTTTCAGGAAATACCAGTTGAAATGGGAAAAACAATTAACGCCTCTGAATTTTCTTTTTGTCCAAATCATGTATCGTTTAAAACCTCGTATTGACCGTTTAAAAAATCGATCTTATGCCAAATAACCCTGAAAAACTTAGGATATTATTCTTGATAACCGACCTTGGAAAAGGAGGTGCCGAACGCTTTTTAATAGATCTTTGTACCGAGTTGCAAAAAAGGGAAAACATCGAGTTTATTATTGCGCCACTTTTTGATAACAATCAATACCAGGAAAGGACAAGTCTCTTTACTATTGTTCCGCTCCATTATACCGAATTCCGCCTTTTTCATAAAAACGAGTTTCCTGTTTATAAGAAGCTGCTTGACGAATTCAAACCTCACATAATACACACCCATCGATTTTTGGCTGAATTTTTAAGCGCATTTTATTTGCAAAAAGGGGTAAAATACATTTGCCATGGACATGACAATATGGTTCAGATGAATAAGTTGTCAATTAATACTTTTATAAGCAAAGAATTGATTTTGAATTTTTTTGAAAAATGTTTTTTAATTCGAAAAAAGTACAAAAAGATCAATACTTCATTCATTTCAAATTCAAGCCATACCGATGATTATTACAAAAGGGTTTTGCCCGGTTTTATGAATCCAAACATTCATTTAATTGAGTATGGTTTTAATTACAATCAATTTTTTAAAAAGAACAAGAAGCCTTATAAAAAAGGTGAAATATTAAAGCTTATTAATGTTGGAAGTTTCCAGGATAAAAAAAACCAGATCTTTATTGTAGCTATTGCCAATGAACTGAAGAAATACGAAATTCCCTTCGAGATACATTTATTAGGTGATGGTGCCAATAGAAAAAAGGTGCAAGAAGCTGTGAATAAATACAAATTGGGAAATGAAGTTTTCTTTCACGGCAATGTAAACAACGTAGAGGTGTTTTTGTGGGAAAGTCACATATACCTGCATACGGCATGGTACGAGCCATTCGGGCTGGTCTTTCTGGAGGCAATGGCCGCGGGTTTGCCCGTGATTTGTTTAGATGGAAAAGGAAATCGCAATTTGATGATTGATAATAAAAACGGGTACATGATTTTTGAACAAAATGCCCAAAAATTCGCTGAAAAAATTATCGAACTTTGTATTAACAAGGAAAAATTTGAGACCTTTTCCCAATATGCACAAACCTTTTCGAAGAATTATGATATCGTAAAATCGACCGATCGGTTATTGGAATTTTATAAAACAGAATTGGAAAACTTAAGTTAATTTAACAATTCCTTCATTTTTCATATTATCAACATTTAAAGGGCCAATACCTTTTCAATAAAAAGGTTATAGTTTTTCTCTGCATTGTAATCGTTTTCCCAAGTTTTGTAAGCCTCCATTCTTTTTTCTTCTTTTTTCTTCTTTGAAAGTTGATAAAAGACTTCTATACATTGTGAAATTTCATCAGGAGTGGGATTTTCCGATAAAAGGATACCATTCTGTTCATTAATAATTTCAGGAGTTCCCCCTACTTTTGTTGCAATGCACGGAATGCCAAAACTAAAGACTTCCATGATTGAAACAGGAATCCCTTCTGACTTACTTACATTTATAAACAAATCAATGGGTTGGGTCTTTAAAAATTCTTGTACTTGTTCATGAAACAACTGTCCCTTGAAATCAAACTTTCCCTGGATGAGTCTTGTTGCCAAAGATTCTATTTCATTTCTAATATTTCCATCTCCTAAATGGATCCATTTAAAATCAATCGTTAATAAGGAAAGGCCTTCAACCAAACGGGCTAAATTCTTAATGGGTATCATATTGCTGATACTTAAAATAGTAAAACAAGGATTATTTGGCCTTATTTTTAACTCTTGTTTTGGTACACCAAGCTTTGCGACTGTAATCGGCAATACCTTTTTTGGGAAAAGGATTGAATAATACATTTTCCCTTTTTCCGAAATGCTAAAAACATGATCCAATCTTTTAAAAATGAAACTCCGAAAAGGTAAATAGTTAATGTCATTTGCCTCAAAATATACATCCCAACCATGCATCCGTGAAAAAACTTTGATATTCTTATTTGCTGTTTTGTAAGTTGCCAAAATCAAAGACATATCATTATTCCAATATGAATACATATAAATAGAATCGGTGGATTGGCAATTTCTTTTAACAAGATTTGTGATGTATGGTTTCCAAAGCCTTGATTTTTGGAGGCTTTGTAAAATGGTATTAACAATAGGAATTGTAATACGCTTTCGATAAGTGTTTTGAATAATGTATATTTCTTCCCAAAAAAGAAGGTTAAAAAAATTTATAAATGATAAAAGTTTATCCTTCTTGTTTAAATCGTACGGCTTTTGCTCCAGATGAATATTATCTGGAACTATTCTGGTTTGTTTTTGGATCATCTCGTTTGAAACAATAACAATTTTATCAAAAGCTTCCGATAAGTATCTTATTTCATTTTCGATAAACGTTTCAGCTGTTCCAAAAGGATAGCTACTGGTAAAAAAGAAAAGCACTTTTGCCATATAATTTCTACATTTGTTTTTTAAGATATGCAATCATGACAAAAGTACTAATATTAGCCTATGATTTTCCACCTTACGTTTCTGTGGGAGCTTTACGTCCTTTTTCTTGGTACAGGTATTTAAAAGATTATGATGTGTACCCTATCATTGTGACTAGGCAGTGGGCAAATAAATATGGAAACCAATTAGACTATGTTGCTCCCGGAGAATTGCCAGAAACATTGATTGAAGAGACTGAATATGGAACCCTGATAAAAACCCCATATCATCCGAATATTAGTAATCGGTTATTGTTAAAATTTGGTGATTCCCGATTCAAGTTTTTACGAAAAGCAATCACTGGGTTTTATGAATTTTTTCAGTTTCCCTTTTTTATCGGACCAAAAACTGAAATCTACAATGCTGCAAAGAAATTCCTTTCAGAAAATAAAGTAGATGCCATTATTGCCACAGGAGATCCATTTATTTTATTCAAATACGCATCACAGTTAAGCCAAAATTATGATATTCCCTGGTATGCAGATTACCGTGATCCCTGGATACAAAACAAAAAAAGTAACGGGTTTAATTTTTTTTTAATGTGGCAATCTTATTTTGAAAAAAGATTCCTTAAAAATGTTGAAACTATTTTTACGGTATCATCCTTTGTTAAGGCACAAATAATTCAAAACCAGAGTGGTAAAGAATTTGAATTTATTACTAATGGTTATGATCCACAAGGGATTGATGAAATCAGAAAAATCCCACAAAATAAAACGATCCTATCTATAGCCTTCATGGGTACAGTTTATAAATGGCATCCTATAAAACAGTTTTTAGAAGTTTGCAATGAGTTAATAGTGAACAACTTTTTGCTACAGTTAAATTTCTATGGAATATCAAATGAAAATGAAATTCTTGATCCAATTAAAGAGGATTATTTTGCTTTAAAAGATAAAATTCGTATTTATCCTAAAATGTCAAATAAACAATTGTTAAATAATTTAGCTGCTAATAACATCTTATTGTTGTTTAATGATTATTCTATTTTAGGAACAAAAATTTATGATTATTTGGCTATACAACGGAAAATAATTCTTTGTTTTATCGAGGATAAAGAAACACAAGTTCTAAAAAAGAAACATTATTATATTAAAGAATTTGAAGATCAAAGTCAGCACTTACAACAGGATTTAATTTTAGAAACAAACTCCGGAATCGTAGTAAAAGATAAAGGTCACTTAAAACAGGTGTTAAACGACATTTATACTGAATTCACCCAAAATGGTTTTATTGCTTGTAACTCAAATGGAATTGAAAAATATTCACGCAAAATTCAGACACAAAAGTTAGCTGAGATTTTAAAAGCAAAACAAAAACAGGATCTACACTAAAACCATTGCGTTAATAGCATGAGTATCTGCATTTGATACAGTAAAACTTTACCGCCTGAAGATAAATTCAATTATATCTTCGTAGGCCAAGGAAATTTTAGCAGCCGATATGATAAAATTACCTGGTACGGAGCACTTTTAAAGAGACATGGAACCGGGGAATTAAAACATTCATTGTTACTACTTTCAGCCTTTAGTTCCATTCCCTTAATTCATTAAGTTGGAGGAGGGCGGGGGTGAGGAGCCGTAATCGTTTTTTATAGATAAACGACATTGAAATTTAATTGCTAATTTTGCGCCATAATAATATCAAGAAAAACCGCTTATGGCAATTATTCGCGTTACGAAAGAATTTAGCTTTGAAATGTCGCATGCCCTGAAAAACTACAATGGTGCCTGCAAAAACATCCACGGCCATTCTTACAAGCTTTTTGTTACGGTCATCGGAACTCTTTCCACAGCCCCCGACGACCCTAAAATAGGGATGCTTATTGATTTTGGCGATTTAAAGAAGATTGTAACCGAGCGGATAGTTAAAGTGTTCGACCACGCCTTTGTGCTCAACAACCAGGAGGAGCTTAGCTGCAACGCGTCGCTTCACGAGATGTTTTCAAATACCATTTATGTACCCTACCAGCCCACTTGTGAAAATTTAGTGGCCGATTTTGCCCAACGCATTGAATCCTTTTTGCCCGCGCAAGCCAAATTATTCAGTGTTAAACTGTATGAAACAGCTACCTCTTTTGCTGAATGGTTTGCTTCCGATAACAATAGATAAAAACCAATAAATCAAAATTATAAAACATTAAAATATTTTGATTATTCCATTTATGGATTCACCATCCATGCCAGTAAAAGGGGGTTTCAATCATTTTCAAGGGATTGTAAAGAGACAGAACAGTTTCAGGAATTGATTTACTTTTTTCTGTAGTAGGCAAGTGACAAAGGCTCCCTTTTAGTATATTTACCCTTCATCTAGCTTAAAAAAACATGTCTAAAAAAACAATTTTCCTCCTCGATGCTTATGCGCTGGCTTATCGGGCCTATTACGCGTTTATAAAAAACCCGAGGATTAACTCGAAAGGTGAAAACACTTCGGCTATTTTTGGTTTTGCCAACGCCCTGCTCGAAGTGATTCAAAAACAGCAACCCACCCATTTGGGTGTGGTTTTCGATCCTCATGGGGAGACTTTCCGGCACAAAATGTATCCCGAATATAAGGCCCACCGCGAGGCAATGCCCGAAGATATGCGCCAATCCATTCCTTACATTAAAGAAATGATTGCTGCCATGAATATCCCGGTGCTCGAAAAAGAGGGTTTTGAGGCCGACGATGTGATAGGGACCTTGGCAAACAAAGCAGCATTGGCCGGTTTTGAGGTGTTTATGATGACTCCCGATAAGGATTACGCCCAATTGGTTACCGATCGGGTTTTTGTTTATAAGCCGGCCCGATCAGGGAATGAGGTCGAAATTTGGGATGCCGCCAAAGTAAAAGAGAAATTTTTGGTGCCCCCTGAAAGCATGATCGATTTGCTGGGCCTAATGGGTGATAGTTCCGACAATGTTCCCGGATGCCCGGGTATTGGCCCCAAAGGGGCAGAAAAACTCATTTCCGATTATGGCTCCCTCGATGGGGTTTACCAGCATATCGACGAATTAAAAGGTAAGCAGAAAGAAAACTTGTTGGCATTTAAAGATCAGGTGCTTTTATCGAAACAATTGGTCACCATTGATACGCAGGTCCCGATTGATTTTGATGAAGGCTTGTTTATTATTGAACCACCCAATGCCTCCAAAGTAAAAGAACTTTTTGAGAGGCTCGAATTCCGCACCTTGTTGCCAAGGGTTTTACAAATGGGGAAAGTTGAAACAAAACTGAAACCGGCAGCAAAACAACAGGAATTTTTTCAAGGCTCACTATTCGATTTGCCCGTGGAGCCTTCTGTACCAACCGTTGAAGACTCCTTTGAGCATTTTCAGCCAGAAAAAGTTCAATATATGTTGGCCGATACCAAAGAACTTCAGCAGAAACTGGTAAATGAATTGCTGGGTTCATCCGAAGTTTGCTTCGATACCGAGACCACTTCACTTGAAATCCATTCAGCAGAATTGGTAGGCTTTTCTTTTACAAATAGTTCACATAAGGCTTGGTATATTCCTGTTCCACAAAACAGTAACGATGCCAAAGAAATTGTGGAAACTTTTCGTCCATTTTTTGAAAGCCACAACATATTAAAGATTGGACAGAATACAAAATATGATATTTCAGTGTTAAAGAACTACGATGTTGAGGTTTCCGGACCCTTTTTCGACACCATGATTGCCCATTACCTGATTCAGCCCGACTTCAGACATAATTTGGATGACATGGCACGTCATTACCTCAATTATCAAAACATTACCACTGAGGAATTGATTGGAAAAAAGGGGAAAGGTCAGATAAACATGCGGCAGGTTCCGCTTGAAACCATAAAGAATTATGCCTGCGAGGACGCCGATATCACCTTTCGCCTGTATCCCATCCTGAAAAAGGAACTCGCAAAATGGAACCTGACCCAGCTTTTTTACGACATTGAAATCCCGTTGGTTCAAGTGTTGTCCGACGTGGAATATCAAGGGGTACGCATCGATAAAAAAAGTTTAAATGAGTATGCCGTTGTTCTGAACCAGGAGGCAGACTCCATTGAAAAACAGATTTATCAATTGGCGGGTGTGGAATTTAATATTGCTTCGCCCAAACAATTGGGCGACATTCTGTTTGAGCGTTTAGCCATTTCGAGCGATGCAAAAATGACCAAAACCCGACAGTATGCCACGGGAGAGGATGTGTTGTTGAAGCTGAAAGACAAACATCCGATCATTTCCCTGATATTGGATTACAGGGGAATTAAAAAACTGGTTTCCACGTATGTGGATGCGCTACCGGAACTGATACATCCCAAAACGGACAAGATACACACCTCGTACAACCAAACAGTTACAGCCACGGGACGGTTGAGTTCAAACAACCCCAACCTGCAAAACATTCCTATCCGTGAAGAGCGCGGACGCGAAATCCGGAAGTCGTTCATCCCCAGCGATGAGGGACATATGCTGTTGGCGGCGGATTATTCACAAATTGAACTCCGGTTGATGGCGCACTTGAGCCAGGATGCCAACATGATTGAAGCTTTTAAACAGGGGCACGACATTCATGCAGCAACGGCGGCACGGATTTTTAACATCCCGCAGGAGCAGGTTACCCGCCAGCAGCGGGGTTTTGCCAAAGGGGCCAACTTTGGGATTATTTATGGCATTTCGTCCTTCGGGCTGGCTCAAAACTTAGGCATTAGCCGCAGCGAGGCAAAAAACATGATCGATAGTTATTTTGCCAGTTACCCCGATGTGAAAAAATTTATGGACGGGAGTATCAAAACCGTCCGTGAAAAAGGATTTGCCGAAACCCTCTTTGGCCGCCGTCGCTATTTGGCCGATATCCATTCCAACAACGCCATCGTGCGCGGAGCCGCCGAACGGAACGCCATCAATGCCCCCATCCAGGGAGCCGCGGCCGACATCATCAAAATAGCCATGATCAATATCCATAAAAAACTGAAGGGGCAACAACTTATTTCAAAGATGATTCTTCAGGTGCATGATGAATTGGTTTTTGATGTGTTTAAACCCGAATTGGAGGTTGTTCAAAAACTGGTGAAGGAGGAAATGGAACACGCTGTCACTTTAAGCGTCCCACTGACCGTTGATTCCGGCTTTGGTTCCAATTGGCTTGAGGCGCATTAAATGCAACGCCGACATGGCGCAGCCTGTCGGTATTTTGCGGCATGAAGGGTTTTTATGTTTAAAAGACAAATTTAGTTTTAACCGAAAACACCGACCGGGAGGTCGGCGTTCCATTGTTGGAACGCCGACATGCTGAAAGCTGTCGGTAATTTGGGCATGAGTTTTTTCTTAGGAATCATTTTGGAGCAGGAAAGAAAACACCGACCGGGAGGTCGGCGTTACATAAAACCCTTTATTTAATGTACTAAATTTATTCTAAAAGTTGAAATCATTACTTTTCCTTAATATTATTGCCCAATGAACCCGCCAACAGAATACCGCCGCAGGCTTCCTCACATTCAACCCGAACAAGCGGTCTTTTTTATCACATTTCGGCTAGCCGGCACAATCCCAACGGCAATCATGGAAACGTTACATAACGATTATGAAAAAGCGGTTCAAACAAGTGAAAACCTGCACATAAAAATTTTGAAAGCCAAACAGGATTATTTTGAACAAATAGAAAACGTTTTAGATAGCGCCGAATTTGGTCCTACCTGGTTAAAAAACCCGGAAATTGCCCGGGTGGTTTCTGAAAGCATCCATTTTTATGATCAAAAAATGTATAAATTGTGGTGTGCTATTGCATCATGAGCAACCATGTCCATTTGGTGGCTTATTCATTTCAGAAGCCTCTTTTTCAAGTGATGAAGTCCCTAAAAACATATACAGCAAATGTGGCAAACCGCAAACTTGATCGGTCGGGGAGTTTCTGGCAGCGCGAATATTTTGACCGTATTGTCCGTGATAAAAACGATTTGCACCAGAAAATTGAATATACCCTTAATAATCCGGTAAAGATAAATTTGGCTACACACTGGAGGCATTGGCCTTTTTCGTATTGTCATCCGGGTTTTGTGGATGAATAACCGAAGCATCGCCATTAAATGTAACACCAGCATGGCGCGCCTGGATCGCCGACATGGCGTAGCCTGTCGGTATTTTGGGAAATAGAATGATTTTTTTTGGAAAAGAAAGAAACCGACCGGGAGGTCGGCGTTCCAACAATGGAACGTCGGCATGGCGCAGCCTGTCGGTATTTGCAGTATGAAGGGGTTTTATTTAATGACAAATTATTTGCAGGAAGAAACCGGGCAGGAGCCCGGCGATCCTGATATGGAACGCCGATATGCTGAAAGCTGCCGGTAATTTGGGCATGGGTTTTTTCTTAGAAATCATTTTGGAGCAGGAAAAAACACCGACCGGGAGGTCGGCGTTCCAACAATGTAACGTCGGCATGGCGCAACCTGTCGGTATTTGTGGCATGAAGGGGTTTTATTTAATGACAAATTATTTGCAGGAAGAAACCGGGCAGGAGCCCGGCGATCCAGGAAACCGGCCAGGAGTCCGGTGCTACCGGAACCAATTTCTTAACCATCATTTAACGATATTTTCACTGGTGACATGAATTATTACAATTCATTTGTGTGGAAATATAATTGTATAGCAGAAATAATTCCTAAAAAAACTGATTTATTTAGTTGAAAACAAATTAAAAATAAACTAAATTGACACGTTTTTTCACCAAACACGAACATAATTACAACAATTATAACTGTTAGAAACATTTTATTTAGTACTAAATTAAAACAAACGTTTATGAGAGAAACTACACCTTGGCGCAGCAAAGCCTGGAACCGGCTACTGACGCTTTTGTTTTTATTGGCCTTTAATCCGTATGGATGGGGACAGACTCTTTTAGAAGAGAATTTTGATTATACTGCAGGTACTTTTTTAACTGCTAATGGTTGGACCGCGCATAGTGGTACAGGAACTGCACCCATTACAGTAGTTACACCGGGGTTGGATTTTGCCGGGTATATAGGTTCAGGAATTGGAAATGCTGCAAGTATTTCTGAAACCGGCGAAGATGTAAACCGTACCTTTACTTCGCAAACAATCGGTACCGTTTATGCCGCCATGATTGTAAAAACTTCTGCCACCAATTCTTCGGGTTATTTTTTCAATTTTGGGTTGAATCCATTTACCACCACTTATTTTACCCGTTTATGGGTGAATGCAACTGGTGATGCTTTGGGAATTGGAACTTCGGTTTCTACCTGGGTTACAATAACCCCGGCAACTCCAACATTGGTGGTAGTTAAATATAATATTGATACAAAAGAATCCAGTTTATACGTGTTTAACACCTTCCCAACCGAAGAACCAGCTACAGCCGATGCAACTTTTACCGAGACTGCAACATCGGTAGGTGGAATTGCTCTCCGTCAGTACAATGCCGCACAAGACATTACTATTGACGGTATCCGTGTAGCAAAAACATGGGCGGAAGCGGTAAAATATAATAAAGCTCCTGTAGCCGAATTTAGTCCTGCAAATGGAGCCATAGATGTAAATCCTTCAGAAAATATTACATTAACTTTTGAAGATGCCATTTATAATACTGATGCAAGTGCTATAGATGATGCAAATATTTCTTCATTAATTACACTTAAAAAGACTGATGCTGCAGGTGCCGATGTTCCTTTTACTGCTACTATTAGTGGTGATAAAACGTTGGTAACCATTGATCCAAATTCAAAACTGGACTTTACCCAATTGTATTATGTTGCTATTGCTCCTGTTGAAGATATACAAACAAAAGATACTACGTTACAAAGTATAACTTTTACCACAGCCACTGCCAGTGCGGCCAAACAAATTACAGCTTTTTCGCTTCCCGGCCAGGCTGCATCGGCAACCATTACCGATGGCGGAGCTACCGGAACCATTACGGTTGAAATGCCTGCTACAGCCGATCTTTCTGCCTTAGCTGCAACCTTTACCTTATCAGCCGGCGCTTCGGCTGCCATTGGTGCAACACCTCAGGTAAGTATTGTAACTACCAACGATTTTTCGTCGGCAAAAGTTTATACCGTTACCGCCGAAGATGCCTCTACCAAAGACTGGACGGTTTCTACTTTTTCACATCCCGATTTGGTAGCTGATGCTACATCAAACAATGTGGACAACAACCTTGAAATCACTTTTACCGACGATGCAACCTGGCGTACAGCCATTACCGCCGTTAAAGTGGATGCCACCACGTTAACATTAACCGACGATTATACCATTGCATCAGGGACGATTACCCTGTTGGCAGGCAGCGATGCTTCGCTAACTGTTCCCGGAACCAAAACCATTACGGTGGTTGCCACTGGTTACACCGATGCCACTGTTTCGCAGGAAATCATGGTGGGTGCTATTAATACGACCAACTCTACGGTAACTATCGATCAGGCACTGGCATTATCCACCACTTCGGTGATTACCTTAACAGCGAAAGACCAGTACAACAACCTCATTTCGGGTTATGTAGCCAAATTCGATGTCACCGTTACCGATGGTTCTGCTACCACCAACGAGTCGTACACCATTAATACCGTAGCTTACGATGCAACGTCCAGCGATGTGGATTTATCGGCAACCAACGGTTCGGGCGAGGCCACGGTAACCGTAGTTATGCCTGCCTCCGTTGATGGCGGCGATGGCCTTTCGGTTCAGTTGCAATTATCCGATGGTACTACCAACGTAGGCTCTGCCTATAGCTATTCGGCCCCGCTGACTCCCGATTTATCGGCATCAGCAACCTTAACCGAATTAACCCTTGATGGCGGAACCATTGAATTGACCGTTTTAAACGAAACTTTTGCTGATGCAACGTTAGATAAGGCCAATTTCAGCCTCAACAATGCGCCAACGGGCGTTACCGTGGATGCCGTTTCGTACGGAACCGCTACGGCTGCTACCTTAACCCTTGCTTACGATGGTACCGATTTCGATGCCAATGTGACCAATCTTACCGTAACTTGTGCCGGAGCAGAATTTACCGGTGGCAATCCGCTAACTTCGAATAATTTGAATATCACTGCTACGGTTGAAACAACCCCAACAGTTACTACTGATGCAGCCATTACTACCAATGGTTACACTACCGCTACCTGGGGTGGCGATATTACCGATAACGGAGGCGAAGCCGTAACTGAAAAAGGGCTTTGCTGGAATACCACCGGAACACCAACCACTGCCGACGGCAAAACTACCGAAGGTGCTGTGGGTACCGAAATTACCGGTGATATGACAGGATTAACCGTAAACACGTTGTATTATGTGCGTGCTTATGCTACCAATATTGAAGGAACAAGTTATGGCGATGAACAAAGTTTTACCACGCTAACACCTTCGGTTACCTTAGATGTTTTAGGGGCATCAACCTACTATGCCGGCGATGTGGTTACCGTAACCTGGACATCGGGCGGAGTGGACAATGTGAAAATTGAATTGTACGATGGTACTTCGTACAGCGATTTAGTAGCTTCCACAGCTGCTGCCGATGGTACCGAAGATGTAACCATCCCGGCTGCTTCGGCTTACGGTGTTGCTTACAAAATCCGTATTTCCGATGCTTCCAATGCCAGTTACAATTCAGAAAGCAGTGCATTTACTGTAAAAGCAGTAACCGATAACCTGGCCGATTTAATTGCCATGTCAGCTAATTCTATCGTAAAATATACCGGTAAAGCCACGGTAACTTATACAAGGACATCACGGAATCAGAAATACATCCAGGATGCTACCGCAGCCGTTCTTATTGATGACAATACCACGGCTCCCGGATATATTACAGATACTTATGTTATTGGTGAAGGTATTTCCAATGTTGAAGGAAAAGTTACCCTTTACAACGGATTGATTGAATTAGTACCTCAAGCCACAACCGGAGAAAAAGTAACCGGAAACCCGGTAATTACACCGGAGGTTCGGACTATAGCCAGTTTAACACACGACGACCAATGTAAATTGGTAAAGATTGTGAATTATACCTTTGATCCTGCGGGGACCCAATATTTGGCCTCAGGCAATTTTGTATCATCAAAAAACTATGATATTACAGGAATTGCTTTAGCAACATTTGCTTACCGTACCGCCTTTAGTGAGGCAGATTATATTGGAGGAGTTATTCCAACAACGCCAATAACAACGGTTGCTTTGGTAGGCCAGTATAATACTCAAATGCAGATTACCGCCCGTAATTTAGCCGATTTCCAAAGTGCTGAAGCAACGGTGAGCTCCAGTGTTTATACCGTGGGAGCCAGCGATATTACTGCTGTTCCATACTCAGCTATATTAGCCGTGTTTGAATCGAACCTTACAGCTGCAACCGGAGCTACGTTTGAAACTTACGAAGCCGACGGAACCACTGTTGCTACCGACTTAGCTACAGGTTATAAAGTAATTGTTACTGCCGAAGATGGAATTACCCAACAAACTTACACCGTAACCAAAGATGCCGCCCTTACCGGGAAAGATTTTCTGTCGTATGCTTTTGGAACCAGTGTTGGGGTACTTACCGACCCGGCCATTGCAGTTACCGTTCCTTACACCGCCGATGAAACCAATTTAACAGCTACCTTTACATTGTCGGACGGTGCTTCCGCAAAAATTGGAACCGATGTACAGACAAGCGGTGTTACTGCAAATAACTTTACCAGTCCGGTAGTTTACACCATTACCGCCGAAGATGGAACCACCAAAGACTGGACGGTAACCGTAACTAAAGAGGCCACCCCTTCATCGGAAAAGGATATTTTAACTTTTTCAGTATTAGGTGTTGATGCTACCGTTACCAGCGGTGATCATACTGTTACGGCTACTTTGCCTTACGGAACGGATCGTTCAGCATTGGTTGCCACCTTTACCCTTTCTGCAGCAGCCTCCGCCAAAGTGGGAGCTACCGATCAGGAAAGTGGTGTAACTGCCAACGATTTTACCAATCCGGTTACCTATATAATTACTGCCGAAGATGCCACCACTCAGGATTGGGTCGTGACTATCACAAACGCGGCTCCAAGCACCGATGCTACGGTTTCATCATCTGTTTATACCGTGGGTGTCACCGATATTACCAACGTGCCTTTTGGCGAAACCCTGGCTGCCTTCAAAACAAATATTACTCCGGCGGCCGATGCTACTTTTGAAGTGTATCAGGCTGATGGTACTACTGTTGCTGCCGATTTGGCTACCGGATATAAAGTGATTGCAACGGCTCAGGATGGGATAACAACCAAAACCTATACCATCACCATTGATGCTGAGGTTGTGAATCTGTTGGAAGAAAATTTCGATTATACCGCAGGCACTTACTTAACAGCCAATGGATGGACAGCTCATAGTGGGGCAGGAACAGCCCCAATTACCGTAGTTGCACCAGATTTAGATTTTGCCGGGTATATTGGATCAGGGGTCGGAAATGCAGCAAGCATTGTTGAAACGGGTGAAGATGTGAATCGGACTTTTGTTTCACAAACCGTGGGGACAGTTTATGCGGCCATGATTGTAAAAACTTCTGCTACCAATTCTTCAGGTTATTTCTTTAATTTTGGGTTAAATCCATTTACCTCAACCTATTTTACCCGTTTATGGGTGAATGCTACGGGTGATGCCTTGGGAATCGGAACTGCTGTTTCTACTTGGGTAACCATTACTCCAGAAACCCCAACGCTTGTTGTGGTTAAATATAATATTGATACAAAGGAATCAAGTTTATACGTGTTTAATACTTTTCCAACAGAGGAACCTGCCGTGGCAGCAGCCACTTTTACCGAGACAGCCACTTCGGTTGGTGGTATCGCACTTCGTCAATTCAATGCTGCACAAGACATTACCATTGATGGTATCCGTGTAGCAAAAACCTGGGACGAAGCTGTAAAAGCAGGCAGTGACACTGACGCCCCCGTTGCAACTTTTGCCCCGGCAAATGGAGCTACAACGGTTGCCGAATCAAGCAATGTTACCTTATCGTTTGACGAAGATGTATTTAATGCTGCCGATGGTTCTGTCATTGCAAATGGCGATTTGGCTGCAAAGATTTCCTTCTTCGAGACAGCCACGCCAGCCAACACGGTGGCCTTTGCCGCAACTATTTCTGGCAAAGAGGTAACTGTGGACCCAACAGCCGCCAGCCTAAAGCTGGGTATGCAATATACCGTGTCGTTATTAGCCAATAAAGTGGAAGATGCCGCCGGAAACGAAAATACCGAAAGCAATACAAGTTTTACCGTACGTCCAGCCAGTACCGATGCCACTGTTACCTCCACAGAATATACCGTGGACAATACCGGGAACACCATTTCAGGTATTTCTTATTCAGTAACATTGGCCGTGTTCAAGAGCAATATTGTTCCTGCAACTAGTGCCACATTTGAAGTGTATTTAGCTGATGGTACCACAGTAGCTACCGATTTGCAAGATGGTTATAAACTGATTTGTACTGCCGAAGATGAGGTTACTACAAAAACATACATCGTCAATAAGAATGCATTTGTAAATACCGAAACCAAAGTTCTTACGTATTCGTTTGCTGCCCAAACAGGTGCTGCTACCATTAACGAAACCAACCAAACGGTAACTGTTGAAGTGGCTTACGGAACCGATGTAACAACCCTGATAGCTACTTATACTTTATCAACAGGGGCTACCGCCAAAATTGGAACCGATGTTCAGGAAAGCGGAGTTACCGCCAATAACTTTACAAATCCTGTGGTTTATACCGTAATAGCCGAAGATGCAGTTACTACTCAGGACTGGACAGTGACTGTTACTGTAAAAGCACCCAATACCGATGCTACCTTGAGCGATTTGAAAGTAGATGGTGCCACCGTTACCGGTTTTGTAGCTTCTACCCTGGAATATACGGTAAATTATCCTTATGGAACAACCACCGTACCTGCGGTTGCTTATACTTTGAATGATGTAACAGCTACAGCCATTCAAACCGATGCTACTGTAATGCCCGGAGCTACCACTGTTGAGGTTACTGCCCAGGACGGCACAACCAAAAAAACTTATACGGTTCATTTTGCCTGGGATGCTGCAAGTACCGAGGCTTATGTAACTTCAACCGTTTATACGGTAGATGGAACCGCCGGAACTATTACCAATGTTCCTTACAATGCAAGCCTATCTGCTTTCAAATCGAATTTAACGGCTGCTGCTCATGCCACGTTCGAAGTTTATGAATCGGATAGTATAACAGTTGCTACAAATCTGGCTTCGGGTCAGAAAGTAATCGTAACAGCACAAGATGGAACAACGAAGAAGGTATATTCTATAGCGCTGAATGAAGCTCTAGCTTCTGATTTGTTCTTCTCTGAGTATATTGAAGGTTCTAGCAATAACAAAGCCTTTGAAATATTTAATCCAACTTCGTCAACTGTTGATTTGAGTAACTATATGGTTAAACTCTCAAACAATGGATTGGGTTGGGGAATTACAACAACAGGTGCTGATACCCGATATGTATTGCCATTAAGCGGAACTTTGGCTCCTAAAGAAGTTTACGTTGTGACCAATTCATCTGCCAACTCTACCATTCTAGCTTTGGCCGACTTGGTATTGGTATATAGTGCTACTGCTAATGTTGGTGACGGAACCAATGTGGCATCATTCAATGGAAACGACGCTCTCGGTTTGTTTAAAAACAATGTGCTGATTGATGTATTTGGTGGCGAACTAATTATAACCAATTTTAATGTAGCAGGAACTCTGGAAGCCGCAAAAGATCATACCATTATCCGTAAATCATCGGTAATCAGTGGTAACACCGATTGGACAACATCAAGCGGTACCAATGCAGATGATTCGGAATGGATTGTTTCAACCTTAGACGATTTCACCAATTTAGGAAGTCATGCTTTAGCTGTAGTTGATGAAACTGCTCCTGTGGTTACTTTCAATCCTGAAAATGGGACTACCGGTGTTTTAGTCAGCACATCGGTTACCTTAACGTTCGATGAGAATGTTTACAAAGCAGCCGACGGTTCAGCTTTTGCAGCAAATGAAGATGTTGCTTCGATGCTGGAATTCTATGAAACAGCTACTCCTGCTAACACTGTTGCTTTTGCAGCAACCATTAGTGGAAAAGTTATCACCATTGTTCCATCAGCCAACTTGGGCAACAACATCCAATACACCGTGGTGCTTAAAGCCAATAGTGTGGAAGATTTGTCGGGTAATGAAGCAGCCTTGGCTCAGGCTTCGTTTACCACTATTGATGCTGCTGCCCCGGTTGTAGAATTAACAGCCCCAGTGGGCGGCGAAACCTATTATGCCGGCGATAATGTGAGCATTACCTGGAACTCAGCCAACATTGCCAATGTGAAAATTGAGGCGTATGTTCCATCGAATACCACCTGGGAAGAGCTCGTTGCATCAACTGATGCAGCCGATGGTAACGAAACCATCACCATTCCTGCCGATGCTGCTTATGCTACAACATACAAAATCCGCATCAGTGATGCCACAAACGCAGCCGTTGCCGATAGCAGTGCTGCCTTTGCTGTAATAGCTGTGGCCGCCGATATTGTCCAGTTACGTGCCATGCCAAATGGCGCTGTTGCCAAATTAGCAGGTAAAGCTGTTGTTACCTTTACTCAAAGTAGCCGCAACCAGAAGTTTATTCAAGATGCTTCGGGTGCTATATTAATTGATGATTCAGGTGCAAAAATTACATCAGCTTATATAATTGGAGATGAAATGACCGGATTGGAAGGTTCATTAACCGAGTATGGAGGCATGAAGGAATTTGTTCCAACCAAAGATCCCGGAGCCCCAACAGCCACAGGTTTAACAGTAACTCCACAGGTTATTGCTTTGGATGAGTTTGCTGCTAGTTTTGAATCGTACGAATCGGAATTAGTGACTTTTGAAGCAGTTAAATTTGTTGATGCTGATGGTACCGTTGCTTTTACAACAGGCAAATCGTTCGGATTAAGCGATGGAACAAACACCGCGAATTTCTATACCAATTTCTATCAAGCCGATTATATTGGCGATGTTCTTCCGGTAACCCGGGGTGTGATCACAGGTATTGCAAATTCCAGGACAACAGGAAATTACATTACTTCACGTAACGCTTCGGAACTGGTTTTCCCATCGGACAACGCTAAATTGAGCGACCTTTTGGTTGACGGTACAACCATTTCCGGATTCGGTGCCGATGTGTTTGTTTATACCGTGGAACTTGCATCAGCAATAACTGTAGTTCCTACAGTAACAGCTACGGCAGCCGATGCAAATGCTTTGGTTGAGGTGGTGGCCGCGACCGCCATTCCTGGAATTACCATGGTAAACGTAATCGCCGAAGATGCCGAAACCATGCTTACTTACGAAGTCCGCTTTACCTATGAAACCCTGAGCAATGATGCTACATTAAGCAGCTTAACAGTTGATGGGGACACTGTAGCAGGTTTTGATAGTGATGTATTTGACTATTCAGTGATTTTGCCTTACGGAACAACTTCCATCTCTACGGTTGACGGAACAGCTACCTTTGCCAATGCTACTGTAGTTGCCACCCAGGCAACAGCGTTACCCGGTGATGCCACCGTTAAAGTTATTGCCGAAGATCAGGTAACTGAACTTACTTACACGGTTCACTTCTCAGTAACACCAAATAATGTGGCTACATTAAGCAGTTTAATGGTTGATGGTACTTTAGTGGAAGGATTTAGTGCCGATGTTACCAGTTATATGATGGCCGTGGCTTCTTCAGCAACCCCGGTGGTGTCTGCCGTAGCTACCGATACAAATGCCACCATCGGATACGAGCAAATTGCTTCAATTCCCGACACCGCTTTTGTAACTGTTACCGCCGAAGATGCAATTACCAAATTAATCTATCAGGTAGTTTTTGTAGATCAGGATTTGAGCCACGATGCTACTTTGAGCGATTTAACCGTGGACGGCGCTACCGTTACCGGATTTGATGCGGCTGTTTTTGAATACACTCTGGAACTTCCTCATGGAACAACCCTTGTTCCTACAGTGGGAGCTACATCAGCCAACAGTAATGCCGAGGTAACCCTTACCCAGGCAGCCGCCCTTCCTGGTGATGCCGTTGTTTTTGTAAAAGCCGAAGATGGCGTAAATCAAAACAGCTACATTGTTCATTTTATTGTGGCTCCAAATTCCGATGCTACCTTGAGCGATTTGAAAGTAGGAGGTACCACCGTGTCAGGATTCAGTGCTTCAGTATATGAGTACAGTATCGAATTGCCTTACAACACAACCTCTGCTCCTGAAGTTGCAGCAACAGCTACCGATGTAAATGCCGATGTGACTATTACTCAAGCCTCTGCTTTACCTGGCAATGCTACTGTTTTGGTTATTGCCGAAGATGGTGAAACAACATTGACTTATACCGTTCATTTCACCCTTGGAGCCGTTCCAACATTTACTGTAACGTTCCATGTTACCGACGAAAATGGGGCAGTTGTCAGTGGTGCTACGGTTCAATTCAATTCAGAAAGTGCATTGACCAATGCTCAAGGAATTGCAGAATTTAATGAGGTTGCCCCTGTAACCGATGCTCCATTTACCGTTTCAAAAGCTGGAGACATCTATGAGGCATATAGTGGAAGTGTTACAGTTACCGATGCCGACATTACCGTTGAAGTAGTGCTACAGTTGGTAGGTATTAACGAACAAAGCAGCTTGGTTAGCAGCGTGTTCCCAAATCCAACAGATGGTAAATTTGAATTGATTTTGAATTATTACGATGCTGGAGCTCAAGTAACAATTACCGACATTACCGGAAAAGTTATTTTGTCTCAAGAAATTGTGGAAGTCCAATCCGTGATTGATTTGGCAGGAAACAAACAAGGGGTATATTTTATCCATGTTGTTTCCGGGAATCAATATTTCAACGGGAAAATGGTGCTTAACTAATAACTAGTTTGCCTCACGATAAAAACCCGGATACCTCCGGGTTTTTTTATTTTCTAAATTCCAAAACCTGTTTCTATAGCCCTCCACAATCCTTTTTTGAATTCCAGCACGGAATAGGGGTTGTCAAATAATTTATTAATTTTAAGTTTTTATAATCAATTCTATGGTTTAATAAGCCAAATACTATATATTTCGTCTCTCAATTTGATCAAAGGATGGAAACATTAAAAACAAATTCCTATAGATTGCCCTCAACCCTTATTGGTTTTGTCCTCGGGCTGATAATTTTTATCATTGTGTATAGTACCGCTTTTGATGCCGATGATATGGTTTTTACCATTAAAAATATAGCAGGGTTGCATCACCGGTCACTCTTTTATCTGTTTATTGATACTATCCCTTTCTTTCTTGCCGCAGTGGGATATTTTTTTGGTGCGTTTATCGCTAAAAAAGATAAAGAATTGGAGGGATTGAAGCAGGAAAAGCATACAAGATCGGGCAAGATGCTTGAATTTGCCGAAAATCTGGCACAAGGGAATTTGGAAGTAGAATATGATCCAACACACGACAATTCCTTAGGAAAAATTATGGTGAATTTGCGAAACAGCTTGTTACGCAGTAAAACAGAAGATGAGATTCGGAAAAAGGAGGATCAGCAACGGAACTGGGTGGCAGAAGGGTTAGCTAAGTTTGGCGAAATCTTACGCCACAACAACGACAATATCGAAAAATTGTCCTTTGAATTGATAAGCAACCTTTGTCGCTATGTGGATGCGGTGCAGGGGGGCTTCTTTATCATCAACGATGCATTGGAAGAGGATAAATATTTTGAGTTGACGGCACATTTTGCCTACAACCGGAAAAAATACAACAAAAAACGCGTAGAAATTAACGAAGGTCTTTTAGGTAGAGCCACTTTCGAGCAAAATGTCATTTATATCGACGAGGTTCCGGATGAATACATTGAGGTTACTTCCGGCTTGGGCGAAGCAAATCCCCGCACGCTGCTTATTGTTCCATTGGTGGTAAACGAAAAAGTTTACGGGGTGATTGAATTATCCTCCTTCCATTATTTTGAGCAACATGTTATTGATTTTGTCAGGAAAATTGCTGAAAGCATTGCTACCACCTATTCCACGGTAAAAATAAATATCCGGACAGCCGAACTTTTGAACGAGTCCAGAGCGGCTGCCGAACGTTTGACGCAACAGGAAGAGGAGATGCGCCAAAACATGGAAGAACTTCAGGCCACTCAGGAAGAAGCCGCCAAACAGGCCGAAGAATTTGTCAGTTTTACCAATTCGGTAAATCACACCCTTATCCGGGCCGAATATGATGTGAATGGGATTTTATTGTATGCCAACACCAAATTTCTCAAAAAATTAGGTTATGCAAGTAATTCCGAAGTGGAGGGGCACCACATCTCAATTTTTATCAGCGATAAAGACAAAGCTTGGTTTAACGAAATATGGGATACCCTGGCCAAAGGAGGAAAACACTTTGAAGGGTACATGAAACATGTGACCAAAACGGGACGCGACTTGTGGACTATGGCCACCTATACCTGTGTCCGGAACAACATGCAAGGGGTAGATCGGATACTTTTTTTGGCCATTGATACTACCGAACATAAAGAACAAAGCCTCGATTTTGAAGGACAATTGGAAGCCATCAATCAATCAAGTATTAAAGTAGAATATGCTCCCAGCGGCCGGATGCTGAACTGCAACCAGCGATTTATTGACATTATGGGTTATAGTACCGAGGATTTGAAGGATTACAGCGTGTTCAATTTTATGGGCGAAGACGAGCAAAGCGATTTTGAAGAAATCTGGAATAAAGTGATCAATGGGCAACCTTATCAGGGACAATCAAAGCTGATCACTCAGGCCGGAAAATCAAAATGGTTCGATGTTACCTATACCGCAGCCCACAATATGTATGGTGAAGTTTCAAAAATTATCTCCATTGCCCACGATATTACCGAACAAAAGGAGATGGAAATATTGACCAAACAGCAAAACGAACTCCTTAAAAAGCAGGAAGAAGAGCTTAAGGCAAGTGAATTAGAGCTGCAAAAACGTTTGGACGATGCTAAAAAAGAGGTGAAACAGCAATTTCAAGAAATAGAAAAGGTTAAAGTGCGGAACGAGAAAACGCTAGAGGGATCTCACGATGCCATTATTACCATCAACCAGGAAGGTATCGTGGAATTCTTTAACCGTGCAGCCGAAAATTTGTGGCAATATCCGCGCAAGGAGGTTCTTGGCAAACATGTGAAGATGCTTTTCCGCGAAGTAATCTCTGAAAACGAAGATGAAATGATATTTACCCTTACGCATCCTGAAAAGCGCAAGTTGGTTGGTGTCCGCCGTGAGTGCAACATTTTGGTAAAAGAGGGGTCCGAAATCCCGGTAATTATGATTTTGGCCGGAGCTAAAGTGCAGAATGAATACACCTATACCGCTTTTATACAAAATATTGAAGTAGAACTATTTTAAGAAAATACGAGTACCAAACGAAGCGATGCAATTTCTTTTGAATCGCTTCGTTTTGCATTTCAGAATTTAACAAATACCTAAATGAGAATATCTTTTATTGTTAGTGTCTGCCTTTTTGCTTTGCTCAGTTATTCCTGCCGCGATACCGAACAGTTTTCTACCGATGCCGGAGCAAAGCTTGCTTTTTCAACCGACACGGTGCAGTTCGATACCATTTTCACTACCATCGGCTCTACCACGCTCCAATTCCGCTTTTACAACCACGAGAACAAGGCCTTGAAAACATCCATCCAATTGGGTGGGGGGACAAATTCCAATTTCAGGTTGAATATCGATGGAGAATCTACCCACGCCATTTCCGATTATGAAATTCTTGATAACGATAGTGCTTTTATATTTGTTGAGGTAACCATTGACCCCCAAAATGTAAATTCTCCCATGGTTGTTGAAGATTCTGTGCTGTTTTACACCAATGGGAACATGCAGCAGGTAAAGCTTGTGGCTTATGGGCAAGATGTACACCTTTATAACGACTCGGTAATTGATACCCGCACCTGGATAAACGATAAACCCTACTTGATTTATAATTCTATTTTGGTAGATTCTGTGAGTACGTTAACAATAGAACCTGGCGTAAAGGTTCACTTTCATAATGAATCGGCGTTATGGGTATTAGGTACATTAAAAGTTCAGGGAACTGCTGAAGAACCTGTTTCTTTTTCTGGTGACCGGCTTGATGAATGGTACCGCATTGCCCCGGGACAATGGTACGGAGTTTATCGGGATAGTAGTATAAATTACCTCACGGGAGGCATTCAATTCTGGCAAGGAAGCAAGGACAATGTGATAGACCATGCTATTATTGAAAATGGCGTAAAAGGAGTTCAGGTAGATTTAACCGGGGAAAGTCAAAATCCTACACTTATCTTGAGTAATAGTATTATTAAAAATATGTCAAGTATTGGTTTGTTGGCGCAAAGTTCTACCGTGGCTGTTTTTAATTCTGTAATTGCAAATTGCGGTAGTTATGCTGTTGCTCTTACGTTGGGCGGTTCGTACGAGTTTTACCATACAACTATTGGAAATTATTATACCTTCGATTCCCGCAAAAATGAAGCATTAGCCTTAAATAACTATTATATTTTTGAGGAAAAAGCAACGGTTTATCCTATGAATGTGGTTTTTGGGAACTGCATTATTTACGGCAACCTCGAAAACGAATTGGTGGTTGATAAATACCCTACCGAAGAGGCGGGTTTCACCTACGTGTTTGATCATTGCCTGATGAAACTTTCAAAAAGCTACGATGTTAGCGACACCAATAGTTTTAAATCAATCATCCACCACAAAGATTCATTACCCAAATTTATGGATACCTATGAAAGCGATTTCCGTTTAGATACCCTTTCGGCAGCCAAAGACAAAGGGTCGCTCTACTATAGCAATTATTTTCCTACCGATTTAGAAGGAAACAGCCGGCTGAAAGATGGGAAACCCGACCTTGGGGCTTATGAACGCATTGAAGGGGAATGAACAGTCGGTGGTTCAAATATTGTTTATTTTTAGGATTCCTCCTTTTTTATGGAGGGTTGGCTGCGCAGCCTGGTCTTCTTCCCGAAGAATTGCAAAAAGCGGTTGAGTCGCCCCACCTGGCCCGCATCCTGTTTTACAATTGCGAAAACTTGTTTGATGCCCAAAACGATTCCTTAATTGACGATGAGGAATTTTTGCCCACCGGCGTCCGGTATTGGATCAATTCCCGGTTTTATGAAAAAGCCAACCGGGTTGCCAAAGTCATTACTTCGGTGGGAGGTTGGCAGGCTCCTGAACTTGTTGGGTTGTGCGAGGTTGAAAACCGGAAGGTGCTGGAATTCCTTACCGGTAAGTCGTTGCTTTACCCGGTGGGTTATAAAATTATCCATAAAGAATCGCCCGATGCTAGGGGCATTGATGTTGCGCTGCTTTATTTGCCCCAAAAATTCGAACCCTTACATACACAATTCATTCCCGTGGTAAATCCGAATTCCAGCCGCCTGACACGCGATATTTTGTATGCCAAAGGCCTTTTACCAAATAGCGACACGTTGCATTTGTTTGTAAACCACTGGCCTTCGCGCTATGGCGGGATGTTGGAATCGGAAGAAAACCGCGTTTTTGTTGCCTCAATTGTCAAAAAAACCGTTGATTCAATTTTTCAGGCAAATTCTGATGCCAATATAGTTTTGGTGGGCGATTTTAACGATGAACCAAACAATGAAAGTTTAATCAAAACTTTAGGAGCCCAACCCACATTCGATTCGTTGATAAAACCACAATTGGTTAACCTTTCCTACACACTGCAATTCGATAAACAACAAGGTTCGCATAAATTTCAGGGGCATTGGGGGATTTTAGATCAGATGATTGTTTCCGGGGCATTGCTGCAAAAGGGGAATCGCACCTACACTACTACTGAAAAAGCAATTATTTTTAATGCCCCCTTTTTGTTGGAACCCGACAATACCTACTTAGGCCAAAAACCTTTCCGAACCTTTAATGGATTCAAATACCAGGGAGGTTTCTCCGATCATCTGCCGGTATTTGTTGATTTGCTAGAGAAATAAGCGGTTGAAGTAAATTTACGATTCAAGTTGCTTTTTGAAGCATTAAAAACAGTGTATAGTAACAGGCGGCTGAATTAATTCTTTCAGATAATATTGCTTTAAATTTGTATCTTTGAGAAAATTCTGAAAAAATGATTGTTGAGCGGACAAAAAATGAAATTTTGGTGAGATTATCTCCAAAAACAAACACTTCTGATTTACAAGACATGCTTGACTATTTAGAATATAAAGAATTGGTGTCTAAGTCAAAAGCAAAACAAAAAGATATTGACGATTTAGCGAAAGAGGTTAATCGTTCGATGATGGAAAAAGCTAGAAAAAACCGATGATAATTTCTAAACATGAGATTTGTTATTGATACCAATATTGTTTTCAGCGCAATTCTCAATCCTGAAAGCCCGATAGGGCAAATCATATTAAATGGCTCAAAATATTTTACTTTTTTATCCATTGAGCAATTAAAAGATGAAATAGAATGTCACGAGGATAAAATATTAAAGATAAGTGGATTGAGTCAATCTGAATATTTTAAAATTTACGGATTGATAAAATCAAAAATCCGATTTGTAAATCAGTTACTAATAAATGCCGACATTTACCAAAAGGCCGATGAATTAACAAAAGATATTGATCCGGATGACTTACTTTTTGTCGGTTTATCAATTCAGTTTCGATGTAAGCTTTGGTCTGGTGATAAGCAATTGATCAATGGAATTTCAAATAAAGGATTCAATCAGGTAATTACCACAGAAGAACTATTCCAGCTCTACCTTAACAGGGAATTGAAAAGAAAAAGAATAGCGGATAAATAGGGGAGGCTGGAATTATCTCAACCGTTTAAGCCCTAACTTCTTACCTTTGATAAGCATCCGTTCATAGGCCTCTTCATAGTTGTTGCCAATTTCCCCATCCAAAATGGCTTCCTTAATGGCATCTTTAATTATCCCAACCTGTGCACATGGAGTAAGCCCAAAAACCTCCATAATCAATTCCCCTGAAATAGGCGGTTGCCAATTTCGTAAACGGTCTTTTTCCTCCACCTCCTTCAATTTTCGGCGTACCAACTGGTAATTGTCCAAATATTTTGACACTTTGTCGGGATTTTTCGAGGTAATGTCGGCATCACAAAGCACCATCAAATCGTCCACATCATTTCCGGCCTCAAAAAGCAACCTCCGCACAGCGCTGTCGGTAACTACCTCTTGAGCCAAAACAATAGGGCGCATGTGCAAACCCACCATCTTTTGCACATACTTCATCTTTTCGTTCAAGGGCAACTTCAGGTTTTTAAAGATGTGGGGAACCATTTTACTGCCAATAAATTCATGTCCGTGAAAGGTCCAACCCTGCCCCTGAATGTACTTTTTGGTGCGGGGTTTGGCAATATCGTGCAGCAAGGCCGACCACCGGAGCCAAAGGTTGTCGGTATTTTGGCAGATATTATCAAGCACTTGCAGGGTATGGTAAAAATTGTCTTTGTGCTTGTGTCCCTGAACGTCTTCCACACCTTTCATAGCCTCCAGTTCTGGAAAAATAAGTTTCAACAGGCCCGATTTCTGGAGCAATTTAAAACCCACGCCGGGCTTGGCACACATCATTATTTTGTTGAGCTCCTCGTTAATGCGTTCATACGAAATAATCTCAATCCGGTAGGCATTCCGCTCAATGGCGGCAAACGATTCCTGTTCAATTGTAAAATCGAGTTGGCAGGCAAACCGGATGGCACGGAGCATCCGTAACGGATCGTCGGAGTAGGTGGTATCAGGGTTTAATGGGGTCCGGAGAGTTTTATCCTGCAAATCCTGCTTGCCATTAAAAGGATCGATCAAATCCCCAAAATTGTCAGGATGTAAACTTAACGCCAACGCATTAATGGTAAAATCGCGCCGTTTTTGATCGTCTTCCAGGGAGCCATCTTCCACAATCGGTTTCCGCGAATCGCGTTGGTACGATTCTTTGCGGGCTCCCACGAATTCAATTTCCAAATCACGGTAGCGGAACATGGCCGTACCAAAATTTTTAAAAACGTTGACTTTGATTTTTGGGTCTAATAACCGGGCTACTTTTTGTGCAAATTCAATGCCACTGCCTTCGGTTACAATATCAATGTCTTTCGATGGGCGATGAAGCAATAAATCACGCACAAAGCCACCAATAACAAAGGCTTTTAGTTCATTGGTCTGGCAAACTTCGCTTACTTTTTTAAAAACAATATGGTTAAGTGATTGCTCCATGCTAGCTTTTCGGTATTTATTCGTGCAAAATTAAACGTTTTTGAACGCAAGTTGTTATAAATGCTATTATTCTCCTATAAATCGGTTATTGAAAAATGGAAAAATGGCACACTTATTGTAACATATCTACATAATTGAATATGTAATTAGAAATAAACTAAAATTATATCATCATGATTGAGTACTTAACACAAGAAACTTTTAAAGAAAAAGTCTTCAACTATGAAAAAAATCAGGAGTGGAAGTTTGAGGGCGAGTTACCTTGCATCATTGATTTTTATGCCGATTGGTGTGGGCCATGCAAAATGGTAGCACCTATTTTAGAAGAGCTGTCGAAAGAATACCAAGGAAAAGTGGATGTCTATAAAGTAGATACTGAAGATCAGCGTGAATTGGCTGGAATGTTTGGCATTCAAAGCATCCCTTCGTTATTGTTTGTTCCTAAAGACGGGCAACCACAAATGGCCATGGGTGCACTTCCTAAAGAGACATTCAAAAAAGCGTTTAAAGATGTATTTAATGTAGAATAATTTTTTTTGATTTGCACAGGATAAGGAGTGAAAACCCCATGTTGCTTCGTGCAGCTGGGGTTTTTTGTTCTTAATTTACACAGCTATTCGAATGGCTGATGCAAAGCTGTTTTGATGTTTTTTCAATTCCAGAGCGTGTTCGTATTCCGAAATCAGTTCATCGAAAAGTTCTTTTACGCTTACAATTTTATTCACCCGGAAAGCATTGGCCCCGGCAAAAGCAAAACCAATATCCATCTTCCCTTGGGCTGAATTGAGCAACACCTTTGAGATGCAATAGGGTACCTGTTTGTAATCGCAATTCTTTAAGCATTTCCAAGGGCATTTGAAAGGTTTGGTTTCGCCCCGTTTGATTTGTTGAACAAAATCGCTGTTAATTACACGGCCGGGCAACCCAACAGGGCTATTAATCAATAAAATATCTTCTTTTATGCTGTTTAAATAACTTTCTTTAAATGCCAAATCGGCATCACATTCATGGGTAGCTACAAAGCGGGTTCCCATTTTTACAGCTTTAGCCCCTGCTTCAAATATGGACACAATGTCAGAACCGGTGTAAATTCCTCCAGCCGCGATTACCGGAATGCTTTTGTGGTATAATTCCTCAAAGGGAATCATGGCGGCTACGGTTTCTTTGATGAGTTCGCTCAAAGGAACCGGATTTTCTGTCAGTTCTTTCATGCTGAACCCTAAATGGCCTCCGGCCAAAGGGCCTTCAACCACTACTGCATCGGGAATGTGATTGAATTTTTGATGCCAGTATTGAAAAACCAATTTAGCAGCTTTGGCCGATGAGACCTTAGGCACAAATTTGGTGTGTATATTTTCAAAACCTTGTTCGAATACAAATTCAGGCAGTTTTAACGGAAGGCCGGCTCCCATAAAAACCAAATCTACCTTTTCTTCAACGGCTATTTTTAAAAGTTCATCATAATCTGAAAGGGCTACCATCAGGTTGACACCGATAACACCGTTTGATTTCTTTCTGGCAGTTTGTATTTCGCGTATTAAGGCATTCCTGTTGGCTTGACGGAGGTTTTTTTCAAAACCAGGTTCCCGCATGCCGATTCCGGCAGCCGAAATAACCCCGATTCCGCCTTGGTTTGCTACTGCTGAGGCCAAACCCGACAATGAAATTGCCACGCCCATGCCTCCCTGAATGATTGGGATTTTTATCTCTAAATCCCCAATTTTTAATGGTCTCATCCTACTTTGGATTTAATATTTTTATAATTGGAGTACCTCATTTTAGCATCATAACGATGTTTCTAAAAAAGGTGTTTCCGGTTGTTCCCTCAAAAGTATTGTTAAGCAAAGGGAGAAATTAAAATCTGGGAAGTAATGGTAGAAAAAAGGGATAAAATCCTATTTCGGGGATTAAAATCGGTATATAGGGGTGAAAGTCTTAAAAAATCATGGAAATGGATTTATGCAGCATGCTTTTTTTATTCAAAAAGTACCCGGATTGGACAATTTTTACAAAGAATGGAAGCTAAAAGGGGACGGAGAAAAAAACAATTGACTTACAAACTACGGATGTGTTCTTTTAGTTGCGTAACCGAGTTTTTTGAAATGGGAATCTCAAAATCGATATTCTCAATAAAGAGGCGATATCCTTGGGAATTCCCTTCCACCCGTTCTATAAAATGAATGTTCACCAAATACGATCGGTGGCATTTGAAAATGTAGCTGTATTCATTCAAGAGCTCCTGTGCACGAGTCAAACTGCTCCGGATGAGTTGGTTTTTGATGGTTGTGCCATCCATCCAAAATACCTCAATATAATTATCGGCACTGCGGATGAGCAATAACAGCTTTACTTTAATGGAGAGCTTGTCTTTTTGGTATTCTGAATCAAAATGAATCAATTTGTCCGCTTCACTTTTGCTTTCTTTCAATAACGCGTTCATTTCGTTGGCTGTTTTTAAATGCAGCCTTAGCAAACGATCCTGATTAAAGACGATAAGAAGCGTTAAAGGAACAATGGCGATTAAGAGAAGCTTCAGCACCATTTTGAGGTCGAACTCAAGAATCCCTAACATTTTATAAGAGAGCATGTAGCCTAATGCAATGGTAAATAATATCCACAGGTTCCAAAGAATTTCTTTCCAGACAATCCATTCCCGTTTTAAAAATATCCGTGGCAACAAACTGGGTAAAATCAAAAGGTTGAGGCTTAGCGACAGGAATGTAATTATCCCGAGACCCATGATTAAGTAAATTTTTTGACGGCTGGGCAACGCATTGATATCAATAGGTTGAAAAAGCAACAGAAATACAAAAATACCGATACTGATGAAAAATATCAGTTTGGTATTTCGTTTCAAATCGTCATTAAAAGGATAGGGTTTTTTTAAAAAATTCTTACGGCCCATGCAAAAACAGTGATAGTATTTTATGATTTTTCCAGATTTGTATCGGAAGTAAAGGTATCCATTTTTTAGAACTTATAGAGCTAATTTAATTATTCGTATTTTTATCCTCCGAACAAATTAAAGTAACTATCATGGGTACTATCAATTGGGGAATTTTGGGTGCGGGTAAAATTGCCGAAAAGTTTGTAAGCGATTTTGCTTTTGTAGAAAATGGGAAAGTGGTTGCGGTTGCCTCACGTGATATTCAAAAATCATCCGGGTTGGCGGCAAAATACCGGGTTCAAAAGAGTTATGGCAGTTACCATGAAATGCTGAAAGACCCAACCATTGATGTGGTTTACATCGCCACGCCACATAATTTCCATTTTGAACACACGTTGATGTGTTTTGAATATGGGAAACACGTCCTCTGTGAAAAACCCATCACCGTAAATGCCCAACAACTTCGGATACTCATAACCAAGGCCAACGAGAAAAACCTTTTCCTCATGGAAGCCCTATGGACGGCTTTCATTCCTTCGATCCGTCAAATGATGGACTGGATTTCAGAAAACCGTATTGGAAAAATAACGTTGATTCAAGCCGAATTTGGTTTTATCGGGAATGCCGATCCAAACGGACGGTTGTACAACCCCGGATTGGCCGGCGGGGCATTGCTCGATATTGGCATTTATCCTTTAACTTTTGCACAAATGGTGGCACAATCGGAGATAGAATCATTTCAAGTGCAAGCGGTAAAAAGCGCTACAGGAATTGATGTAACGAATGCCATCCAGATTAAATATGCCAATGGAACCATCGCGCAATTGGCAAGCAGTGTTACCACTTCACTGCAAAACCGGGGGATGGTTTATGGGGAGCATGGACGGATTGAGATTCCCGAATTTTGGAAATCGAAAAAGGTAGATGTATTTACTAATGGGGCTAGCGAAGGTTTTGTTGATGGTACCTCCAGTTGGGGCTATTGCCACGAGGCCAGCCATGTGAATGAAATGCTGCTTGCAAAAAAACACGAGAGCCATGTGATGCCACTGAGCAGGTCGCTGCAAATGGTCGAATTAATGGATGCCCTGCGCAATGAAATGGGAATAATCTATCCCTTTGAATAAAAAATTTTAAAATAGGCGAGGTTTTTTCACTGAAATTTAATAACTTATCGAGTGAAAAACCTTTCCTATGAAAGTGATTTCCACCGTTGATGAAGTCTTTTCGTTACCCGGTAAACGCATTGCATTTTTTGGGGGTTCGTTCGATCCTCCACATTTTGGTCACCTTGATTTTATTCGCAAGGCAGCCGTGATGCAAAAATTAGATCACATCATTGTTTGCCCCCATTCACACAACCCAGAAAAAAAAGTGGCAGAAATTGAGCACCGGTTGCGGATGATGGATTTAATATTTGAGACCAACACCGAGACTAATATCTTCGCGCTTTCACCCATAGTCTGTCATGGAATTCAAAACCAGCTTTTTATCGACGACATTTTGTATCTGCTTAGGCGAAGAAAGAAAGAGGTTTACGTATTGTTGGGCTGCGATTCGCTGGAACATTGTTCGGCCATGTTTCAATCGCTGGATGTTACCTTTATCATCGGTTGCCGGGTTACCCGTTCGGAGGTTGAGAAAAGAATGCTTTCGCAAAATTGCAAATGTATCTTTATCGATGATATGTTTCACTGTTCTTCCACAAGAATAAAGGGAGAGCCCCAAATCCGCGATATTTATCTGTCGCCCGAGGTGGTTTCGTATATCGAGCAAAACCATCTGTATTGGAGTCAACAGGGTTGTGAGGATTGTAATTGACAAACCTGCGGCTTCAAAAACCTGACAGGTTTGTGGTGTTACAAACGCCACGCCTTTGCAGTAAAAAAATCTGTGAAAATCTGCGTTGCGAAGCATCAGTATTATCTGCGTGCTATTTTTAAATGGGAGAAAAGTTACCAAGAGGTGAGTTAATCGGTGAGAAATTTAATTCCCTACCACTTCAAAAGTTATCACCTTTAATTCCCCTTGGTTATCTACCAATGTGAGGGTGTAAAATCCTGCTTTACAAAAAACCTCTTTTTTGTGGATGCCCTGAGTGATGCCTAAATATTCGTCGTTCAGGTGCCAATAAATGGTGGCTAAAGGATTCCGGTGGGCCACTTCGAAAACCGAAAACTGTTGCTGTTGATGGAACCCAACGGGTAAAAAAATGCGCGATTGGTTTTTGGGATACACCACCTCCATGTTTCTTGGTTCGGTGTTTTGGCAGTTGGGGTGAATGGGAGGCAACACCTCATAAAAAGGATTTTTATTTTTATAGTACCATTCCATTACCGGAGGTAATATAAACCAGCTCTTGGTTACCATTTGGTTAACCGGGTAACCATCGGACGAAACCTGATACTTTTCATCTTTTGAAAGATGAACCCTTTGATGATAAGGACATAATGAGGTTTTTTCGCCCATGGGTGCAACATACATGGTATCGGTTTCGGTACAAAGTTCAGATGCTTTATATCCACTTTTTCTGCATACTTTCGTTGATATCAAATCATCGTAAGGGGTATCAAACCAAGGGGCGTTTGGCAATTCTTTGAAAATATCGAACATTACCGGGGCCGCGCAACTTGCTCCGGTTAATCCGGCACGTCCTTCACCATCGGCATTTCCAATCCAAACAGCTACCACAAACTTTGGGGTGATACCAACCGCCCAGGCGTCGCGGTTCCCGAAACTGGTGCCGGTTTTCCAGGCAATCTTTTGAGATGATGAAAACAGCTGCCAGTTAGCACCTTCCATTGGGCGGTGCATTTCGGTGAGTGCTTCAAAAGTAAGCCAGATAGGGCCTGCTCCAAAGGGGTCAGAATCGGACCAAAGGGTATTTTTAATCTTCGGTTGTGAGGTATAGTAACAACCATGATAATCGTTCACCATGTATTGGCTGCTATTTTGGGTGTACCGATTTAACACCCGGGCTAAGCTGGCATAAGTTCCGGCCAATTCCCATAAAGTAATTTCGGCACCGCCTAATATCAACGATAACCCGTAATGGTCGGCTGAAAAACGAAGCGTTGAAATGTTCAGCGATTTCAGTTGTTCGTGAAGCCGCGCGACACCATATTCTTGTAGCATCCGTACCGCCGGGATATTCAACGACCGGGCCAATGCTTCGTTGGCAGCCACAGCGCCATCATATTCTTTATCGAAATTACGGGGAACAAATCCGGCAATATGTGTTGGAATATCAGGAATCAGGGTTTTAGGAAGCAACATTCCCTCTTTTTGCATCAAAGCATAGAGTAATGGTTTTAAGGTACTTCCGGTACTTCGGGGCGATGTTACAATATCCACCCACTGGCCCGATCCGGGAACTTCTGTAGTTGAATTTCCCACATATGCCAAAGCATTTCCGGTTTCTACCTCAATTACCAATGCTGCGGCATTTAAAATTCCATTTTCCGATAAAACCAGGTGGTGTTTTTCAACAATACGGTTTGCCTGTAACTGAATATTCCTATTGATGGTTGTTTGTAGTTCAAATCCGCTCCAACCTTCGTTAAGAATGCGGGTGAGCAGATGGGGAGCAACTTGCGGAATGGGTTTTGGTTTTTCGGGAAGGGGTTCCAGTTTTGCCAGTTCGCAAGTCGTTTCATCAATAACCTGGTTTTTAAAAAGTTTGTCGAGCAACCGGTTTCTTTTCTTTAATAAGGGTTCATGATTTTTTCCGGGATAAATAAGTGCTGGGGCATTGGGTAAAACGGCTAAGGTAGCAGCCTCTCCCCATGATAGTTTATTGGCAGATCGGCCAAAATACCGCCATGATGCTGCTTGTAACCCCACCACGTTGCTTCCGAATGGGGCATGGGAGGCATAGAGCATTAAAATTTCTTCTTTTGTATAGCTGCATTCGAGCCTCAGGGCTAATGAAAATTCCACTATTTTTTGCCAGTTATTCCGTTGTTTTCCTTTGCGCGACAGGCGGATAACCTGCGAGGTAAGAGTGCTACCCCCGCTGACCACTTTACCGGCTTTTTGGTTTTGAATAAACGCGCGTACCACAGAAACAGGATTGATTCCAGGGTGATAATAAAAATATTCATCTTCGAAATTTAGCAGGCAATGTTTGAATTTTTCGGGTACCGAATCCATTTTGGGAAACCGCCACTGGCCATCGCTGGCAATTTTGGCAGACAAAAGTTTTCCTGCAGAATCGTTAATTACCGAACAGGTAGGTTCGTTAAAGAGGGGTTTTGGAAGGGCGACGATAAAAAGAATTACCAACGAAATGACCACCAAAAGGGATAGTTGCCACCAAAAAGAGTTTAAAATCTGCTTAATGATGTTTGCTTTAATATGGATTTTTTCCATTAACATTTCTAAAGGTTACCGGTTGATGACATCCTTTTTTATTTTTCATCAACCGGTAAATTTTTTTACTGTTTGACCACTTCAACCCATTTACCTCCCACGCGTCCATTTATATCGTTGTCGTACATGGCTTCACAGTAAACGGTGGGCAGATAAAAGGTACCCACATAAGCTGCATTTAAAAGAACCCGGAAAGTCCGTGAACCTGAAATTCCAACATCGAAATAGGAATATACCCTATCGTCGCGGATATCCAAGTAACGTGGAATATCTTTTACAAACGATGAGGTGGTTTCTTCGAATCTCAGGTTACGGATTTCCCACCCCGATGGGAAAATTTGAGTGAGTGCCATTTCTTTATATTCTCCGCGTATTCCGGGATGTTCAATCCGGGCTTCGGCAATAAAATCGGTTCCCTGAACCAATTGAGAAGGATCGATGGGGTTGTTTTTCAAATCGAGGTAACGGATTTTTAACACCAAATCGTTCGATGCGGAGGAAGCATCACCGGTAAGGGGAATGCCACTCATCTGAATTTTAGCAAACAGCATTTTTTTACTGTTGTTTTTAACTTTAAGCATGCCTTCGGGTGTTTTATCAACCAATAATTCATGTTGCGAAAAGGCTTTTTGAGTGGTTACGGTGGCTTTTTTACTCTGATCGATGGTCAATTCGTACTTTATGTCGTCGGAACCTACGCCATTGGCAAATTTTGCCAAAGCCATTAACGAATAGGCGGTAGTTTGGGTACTATACCAGTTCGATGAGGAGAGTTGTTTCGATAACTCTTCGACCAACTCTTTTGCCATATCGAAGTTTTTTAGCAATACCAATGTTTCTAAAATCATGGCTTTGTCGCGGACATCGCTTCCATAAGTACCCGAAAATTCTTTATAGGGATCGACACGGTAATCTTTCGATAAAATGAGATCTAAGGCAACGGATTCCCTACCGGCTAAAAGATAGGCTGCTGCTAACCGCCAGGTAGCCGCATTCGAAAGGCCTTTGTATTCTTTTAATCGGTTCATAGCCCCTAAAGCCGGTTTTCCGACCAAAGCCAATGTATATAAACGGTAAGCCTGTAAAAGCTGGTCAGGAACATAATGTCTGGACGATCCATTTGGATGAATGCTCCAGTCGTTTGCCCGTTCGGTTTGAAAATCGATCCACGATTTTAAAAACCCAACAGGCAACTGGTATCCCGCATTTTGCGCTTCAATCAGGAAATGTCCAGCATAACTGGTTCCCCAATCGCTGGCTGACCCCGATTCACCAGGCCAATAGCTTAATCCCCCGTTTGTTAATTGGAATGTACGGAGTTTTTCAATCGCCGCTTTAATGTTTTTTTCAATAATTTCGTTTTGAGCAGGCATCAAATCCATTAGCGATTTTAAATAAAGCTGCGGAAAAACCGACGAGGTGGTTTGCTCCACACAGCCATGCGGATATTGAATCAGGTACTCGATACGCTTGGCAAGATTGATGGGCGGCATACTGCTTAGTTCCAACGTTCCTTTGTTGGTACCTAAAACACCCACGGCTTTGTAAGGGGAATTCCATTCTTTTCCGGGTTCAATAATTGCTTCAAACACCTCGTTGATCTGGGGATTTGGAATTCTGACATCCAATTCAATGGGGTAGGTAGCTTTATCTTTTCCGCCCTGTGCGGTAACCGTTACCTTTCCAACACCAATTCTTTCAGTAACTTCTAAATTAAAATAGACCACCTGATCGCCTTCCTGGTTAAACGAAATAGTTTGTTTGCTTTCACCTGCAATTTTAAAAAACTCATTCGTTTCAACGGTAACTGCCACTTCTTTAATTTTGGCATCCATGGCAAAAACCGTAACCGGAAGCTGAACTTTTTCGCCAGGACCCAAAACCCGCGGTAAGGTGGCTAAAGTCATCAACGGTTTTTTAACCGGAGTGGTTTTTTCGGCACTGCCATAAGCGCCCTCAAATCCGGCAACCACCATGGTTTTAACCGAGCCCACATAATTTGGCATCAAGAACGTGTGCGAATTGGTTCCCGAGGTTAATTCAAAGGGGCCTAAAAAGGTAACCACCGGTTTGAAGCGGTTTGCTTTTTGTGAAGCTTTTTTCTGTAAATCTTCATCACCACCCAGGGCAAGTAACCCAGCCATTTCGCCAGTAAATGCTCCCATCACATATTTGTATAAATCCCATGTTTTAACTCCCAAGGCTTCGCGGGCATAAAAGTTTTGCCAGGCATTTGGGGTAGAGAAACGGGTTAAATCCAACAGGCCCTCATCAACTACGGCAATGGTATAGGTCATGGGTTTTCCCTGTTTTTCTTTTATCTGAATGGTAACCTCTTTTTCAGGTTCAAGTACATTGGGCATAGTAATTTCGGGTTGAAGATGTGTTTCCGGATCTTCAATACCTACCGATTGAATACCATACATACGGATGGGTAAGTCGTTGGTTGTATGCAGGTGCGGCTGAATAAACGATACATGGACATACACATTGGGAGCCATATCGGGAGTGGCTTCAAAACGGAATTCCGCGTTGTTTTTATTCATCTCCACCCAAAAAGTTTTTAATATTTTTGAACCCGATTCCAGGCTCACAAAAACCCTCCCCTCTTCGGCAATGGGTAAATTCACCGTAACCTGTTCGCCAACCGCATAGGTCTTTTTATCGGTACTGAAAGTAAGCATTTCTGCTCCGCCGGGGTTATCGGTATCGTTGCTGTTCCACCAACCTTTATAGGTAGTATAAAACAATTGTCCGGTACTATGCCCACTAACCGGATCGGTTATCCGGATGAGTTTTCTTCCCCACGATTCCTGATTCAGGTTCATTTCGTACATAGCTTTCCCTGCTTTGGTGTCGATGTAGTCGGTTTTCATCAGGTTTTGGCTTTCGTTCGACAGATACCTCCCCAAATCTTCGTCATCGGAATATTCCCACCACCAGCGCCAATAAATCTGAAAAATCTCTATTTTCAGGTTTTTACGGTCCACCGGGGTTCCCTTTTCATCAAGGGTAACAATAGGTATCAGATTAGGTTCGTTGGAGTAGAGGGCATTGTTCCAGCCTTTTCCTTCGGGAATTTTTAACCCCACATAGCTTGAATAGGGAGAATATTTCAATTGCATCAGGTCGATGCTGAAGTCGCCCCCTTCTTCAAAAGCACGGGTTTTAAATTTGGCATTCAGCATTCCTGGTGCATTGTTGGCAACATTCAATTTTGTGCTGATGGTTGCTTTCCCATTTTCATTTACCAGCCCGCTAAAGATGCTTTGCTCTTCGGAATCGAAATTTTTTGAAGGATCGTCGAACTGATAACCTTCGAAGCCTTTAAAAGAGGTTACGGTTTCTGACAATGTCAGGGCAATATCGGCTTTTAAATTTTTGGCAATGGCACCATGCAACCACTTTAACTCCAGCGTTCCCTGTGTGTTTTCCGATTTTGTGAGCAGATCTTTTCCAAAGGCGATTGAAATTTTTAACCGGTTAGGTTTCACGGTTTCTATCTTTAGATATTTAGTGAATACCGAACCCCCAACTTTTATTTTCACCAACCAGTTTCCGGTAGGTGATTCCGTTTTTGTGGCTGTACGGAAATCGAAAAAATTGTTAAGCTGTGCCGTTTTAACCTTCCGCTCAAACAACTGGTTTTCGGGGTTATAAAATTCCATCACCACCGGATGGTTGGCGGGTAGTACCTTGTTTTTATCTTCGAGCAAAAAGGTTAAATAAATGGAATCGCCGGGGCGCCAAACACCCCGTTCGCCGTAAATAAAACCCTTAATCCCTTTTTTGGTTTCCTGGCCTGTCACATCGAACATACTCACCGAAAGGGCCGAGCCATCATCTAACCGGAGGTAACCCCGTTGTTTGTCTTTTTTTGCAACCAAAAGAAAGGGTTTCGATGGCAGTGGAATCACCAGTTTTCCTTCCGAATCGGTAGTTCCTTTATCCATCAGTTGGTTTTGGAAATTGTAAAACTCCACTTCAACTCCGGCTAAAGGTTCGGTAGTCCTCAAGTCGGTGATTATGGCAATATACTCCTGGTTACTTCCGGCTTTGGCAATAATTCCTAAATCGGAAGCCAGCACGTTTCTGGCCACAGAACAATTATGCGATCGGTAATAGGAGTTTTTACAGGGATCGTCGCGTTCCTGGTAGTTATAGTCGTAGTCATAATCGTAATAATCATCATCGTAGTAATAATAGCCCGGTTCATCGAACTGCGCCAGTTCCGGATCCTCGTCAAAGGGAGCCATCTCGCTTTCGTCCTCTGGGGTATCTTCGCCCACACAAGGATACAGGCTCTGCTTTTTGGTAAAGCTAAGATGCACCCGGTAAATGGCTCCGGGTTCGGTTTCAATCAACTTAGAAAGGTCCAGCGAAAAATTGTTCCAAACACCAAAATCAATATTTTTTTCTGATGTCAGGGGCACCTCCTTTTTATAGATAATACGTCCTACGCGCCGCATTTCGTATGCTCCATCGAATTGATTGCTTTGAAGGAACTGCGAAATATTGTTTTCGAATATTTTAATGATTTTAACATTCACCGAATGAATATTCACCGTGCGAAACGGAAAAACCATTCCCTGCGAATTGGGTAAAATAACCCCATTTCCTATTAATTGAATATCGGGTTTGATGTTCGAAAACTCGATTTTGGAGGTAAAGCGTTCCTTCATTTCAAAGCCCATAATATTTTTTACACCTTGTTCAATGACCAGTTCCGTTGGAACCGATTGACGGGTTACGGGGTAAATTTTTATTTCTCCCTCTTTAATCACAAAGCGGGTTTCGGCTTTATTGCGAAGGTAAACCAAACCTAAAAGTTCCTGTTTGGTATCCAACGGATCAGAAAAATAAACCGTGATGCACTGTTCGGGCTGTTGAACCACCCGGATGTCGAATACTTTAAAATCGCCCAAGGCAGGAATTTCTATCACCTCTTCGCCTTTGTCGATGGATCCGATAGCCGCTCCATCCCATTGCAAAATCACATCCGATTTTTCAGTGCCACGGATCACATTCTCAACCGTAAAGTGGTGGTTCACACCATCACTCAGGTGATCCCAACTAATGGTGAGTTCTTTCCCGTTTTGAACCGCCGAAAGTATTTTCTCAACTTTTTCGGCATCGGCGCCGTCGCTCACAAAGAGTTTTCCGGAAAGTTTCTGGCGGGTCAAATCATCATTCTGGTAAACCTTTAAGCCACTGGCCTCCACTGAAATATTTAGCTTTCGCGTTCGGAATTCAATTTTCAGGGTTTGCAATTCATCAGGCACCTGAATTATTTTTCCTAAATGGAATTTGGCTTCGTACAATTTGTCGGAAGGTAGCCGCTCTTCAGGATCGAAAACCAACGTATGGTTATCTTTCCAATAAGCCACACCCTTGATTGAGGGTGAAAAATCAAATAGTTTTGTACTGGCTTCCTGCCCAGGTTCAATGTTGGGAACCTCTTCAAAAAGTTCAAAAACCAACTGGGCTTGGTTGCTAATTACTTTTGGTGGAAAGGCTTTTACATAACTTGAGAAACCGGGATCGACCACGGTTTCAATTCTTTTTTTTGGTTTGCACTGGGTAAAAAACAAACCAAGAATAAGTGCTATACATAGCAAAAACGGGACAAAGGCTGCTTTTTTCATGTTAATTTTTTTTGGTTTTATATGGTTCCAAATTACTTTTTTTTGTGTGAAAACAAGTGGTAAACGGTATTAAAAAAGAAAAAACAGAAATGAGAATGATTCCATGGATGGATTTAAAAACAACTTTTTTACTTTAATGCACCTATAGCACAAAGAATGTAACTCGGATCAGACAGGTTTATTTTGTAAATGCAGGGCTCTCTTTACAAATGGATGATAATTCAAAGTAGCTTAAAAGCCCGTTTAAGCTTGGTCGTTGAGGTGAAAGTTTTGGGTAATTAATTTTTTGCTGCAACCGCTTGGGGCGCAAGGCTGTAACATCACCATCTAGTCAGTTGTATTATAAATTATCACTACTGAACGATTAAAAAAATAAAAGTTGGGGTTACTCCCCGAAGGTTTGGCCCCATGTTGTAAGTTTGTTTTGCAAAGAAACTACAACATGGGTAAAAATACAGAAATAAAATTTGTCGGACAGCCGGACTTTCGGGCTCACCTTTAAAGAGGTTTTGCTTATAGATTCGACAACCATCCGGCTGTTCAGTGACGTGCTGAAGGGTGTTGGAAGAAACCCGAAAAATGACGGAAAAAGAAAGGGGGGCTGAAAGCCCACATGCTCATTGATGCCGTCCAGTCGGTTGGACGGTTTATTAAGATTACCGAGGCCAAAGTGCATGACAAAAACTTCCTGAAAGAGTTGGACTTGATATCGTACAGTATGGTTGTTTTCGACAGGGCCTACAACTATTACCAACAGTTTGCCTTGTGGACAAGCAACTCTGTATTTTTTGTCACCCGGATTAAGAAAAATGCTGTTTGCACGGTAATCGAAACCCAACGGGGACACAAAAAAAAGATGGGAAGGCAATGGTGCTAAGGGAAGAAATCATAGAAATCGAGTACAGCCCCGAAGATGAAAATGGCAAGAAGCAAACAAAACAGAAGAGAAAACTTCGCCTGAAAAAAGTATGCTACCAGGATGAGCAAAACAGGTATTTTGAGTTCATCACCAACAGCATGGAAAGCAAGGCTGAAGAAGTGGCATTTTTGTACAAAAAGAGGTGGGGCATCGAACTGCTGTTTAAAAAAATGAAGCAGAACTTTCAATTGCACTATTTTTATGGAGAAAACGAAAATGCCATTAGAACGCAGGTTTGGTGTACACTAATTGCACAACTTCTGATGACAGTCATCCAGAAAATGGCACAAACTAAAAAGGCATTTTCTGTTGTCGCTTCATTGGTTCGGATGCACTTGATTAGCTTGCTGGATGTATTTGAACTACTTCGGAGCACCAAACGGGAACACTTGAAAAAACAGAGTTCACCGCCTCATCTTTGCAATTAAAGATTGCATTTTAGGGGGGTGACTTTTGAATTATAAAATTTAATGCCTGACAATCAGAAAATTAGAAGGAACAATCTCTCAATTTTCTGATTAGTCGGATAATAGTGATAAATTATAAAAACTTCAAATAAAAACAGGGCGATGCTTTACTGTTGCACCACTCTATTTTTAATTAATAATTATACTACGCAAGGTATAAGATTAGACAATCTGTTTTTTGACTTAATATATAAAATATAGAGCCCCAGCACATTTGACACAAACTGAAAAAAAATTATTGTGTACAAATTTACCCCGTTTCATGTATAAATAAAACTGAAAGTATTTTTATTAAGAAGTACGACAGAAAATTTGTTATTTTAGGCTGAGCAAAACCATTCGGTGTTTATTTGAATACAACATATTTGAAATGAGAAATTTACTCTTGCTGACTTTAGGGGCTTTTTATTTTTTGAATTTTTTTGGACAGAATTATGTCGGCCTTATTGATGAACTGGAAATTGCCCTCGATAATAAAGACTATTATATAGATCAAAAGCAGGCAATTATACAAAAGAAAAAAGTGGCACTACAAACGGCTGAAGCTTCGAAAAATTTAAATCAGCAACTTTTGCTAAATCTCGATTTGGTAAATGAATACCAGTCGTATGTGTACGATTCTACCCAGTTTTATATCAATAAAGCCAAAGTTATTGCCCGTAAGTTACACGATGCTCCACTGATTGCACAAATCAAAATCAGAGAAGGGTTTGCTTTATTGTCCTCCGGCCTTTTCAGGGAGGCATTGGATACGCTCAACTCGGTGGACCGGGCAGTAATTAGTGATTCGCTAAAAAGCATCCTTTATGCCACTTTGGCCCGTACCTACTACGATATAGCCGATTATGTGCGCGACCCCGTTTTTATGCCTCAATACATTGCCCGGGGAAATACCTATATTGATACTGCTTTGAATTTTGCTACCCCAAATACAAGCGGATTTTGGGCTATAAAAAGCTTGGAGCGGATGAAAATGTCGGACTGGCAAGGGGCCAAACAGGTTTTTGAATACTGGATGAACAACTTTGACCTTACCATGCATCAGTATGCCATTGCTACGTCGAGCCTGGGGTACATTTACCACATGACCGGATTCCCAGATAAGGCCATTGAATATTTTACCAAAGCAGCCATTAACGATGTAAAATCAGCTACCATGGAAACCGTGGCATTGCGGAATTTGGCCAATCTGTTTTACGAAAAAGGCGAAGATAAAAGGGCTTACCGATACATTACCGAGGCGTTAAACCAGGCTTCGTACTACAATGCCCGCCATCGGCAATTCGAAGTGGGACAAATTCTACCCATTATTGAGCGCGATCGGATGAATGTCATTCAGAAACAACGCGATAAAATTGGTATATTTTCTATGGTGCTTTCCCTTTTTGTGGTGGCGTTAATAGTAGCACTGATTGTGAATTTAATATCGGTCAGGCGCCTGAACAAGGCAAGGCTGATTATCAGAACACAAAATGAACACCTTACGGAAGCCAACAAAATCAAGGATGAATATATTGCCTCCTTCTTCAACCAGAATTCAGAATACATTGAAAAAATTGAACAACTGCAAAAATGGGTTTCGCGGATGGTGGTAACCAAACAGTTCGATACGTTAAAAAAATTCCCTGAGCACATCAATATTCAACACGAACGCGAGGTTTTGTATGAACGTTTCGACCGGATATTTTTGAAATTGTTTCCCACTTTTGTGGAGGAGTTCAATAATCTGCTTATTGATGGGGAACAAATTCAGGTAAAAAATAACCAGGTGCTGACTACCGATTTACGTATTTACGCCATGATGCGCATTGGCATTCAGGACAACGAAAAAATAGCCAGCTTTCTGAATTATTCGGTAAATACCATTTATACCTACAAAACCAAAATGAAAAGTAAGGCAAAAGTTTCGCCCGAACTTTTTAATCAAATGGTTATGGAAATAAAATCAATATAATCGGGCAAAATTTAAGTTTTTCACTTAGTACATAAAGATTTAATTATCAGAACGATAAACTTGGTGTTCTCTGTAAAAATCCTTGTGGCTTTGCGGTGAATGAATTTTTACTCCAAACCCCTTAAAGGAGCTTTTAAAAACTACCCTAAACTATAACCCGAATTTTTTAATAAAATTGGCACAAATCCCCGCTACAGCGTTCTGTTGTGTCCCGCCGCAGCGAGATTATAGGGGTGAATTGTTTTAACGAGCCATTCACCCTCCCGCCTATCGGCCACCTCCCTCAAGGGAGGACATCCGTTATAGCAACAAGTTTGAACATAAACTTTGCGCCCCAGCGTCTTTGCGGTTTTTCATCATTAACGACCTTAGTTTAATTGATAAATGCCTTCATGGTATGGATCTTATCCCAACGGATAATATAAATTCCATTTTTCATAATGGGCACTATGGTTGGGTCAGTTGGTAGTTCAGCCTGGTATATTTTTTTGCCTTCCATATCATAAATAGCTACCTCTTTATTCTGAAGCCCCGAAATATAAAGATTTCCGTCAACCGATTTCATTTGGATTCCTGGCAATTCTTCTTTTAACTGAACATTGGTAAAATCGCAGTTTTCATCAAACGTAAAGGTTGAAGGAATAGCATTGGTATTTGAAGCACCTCCAATATTATTGTACTGAATGTTGCAATAAGCCCCACTCCCTTTGGCATTCGAAAAGAAGATACCATATCGGCCGGTTTTATCAATAGTAATATCCTTCAGGTATAGATTATTAATGGTCTTTGAACTGCTTCCTATAAAGATGGCATCGTTTTTAGAATCGTAGAAGTCGATGTTGTATATTTTAAAGTTTACTAAGTTGTATTGCGAGCTGCTGTTAATATGTAAGGCCCCTTGCTGGTTGCCCCACAAATCGCCGCCTACACCTACGGTTCCACTGGCAACACCTCCTTTATACACCGAAATATTATAAAATTCACTAAAACCAACACTGCTAAAAGGCATCCCCGGAAAGTCGCAGGTTACCCGGAATCCAGCTTCCATGGGATCGATAATAACAATATTAAACGCTTTGTTTTGTTTGCCGCCAAAAAATCCTAACGACGATGCCCGCCAGTTATTTTCACTGGTGCTGTAACTATACATATTGTTCTCGCATAAACCGGTACTCCTCGACCACGATGCCATATCATCGTCACCGTTGTTGCGGTAGCTGCAATGTTCCACTACCGAATTTTTAGTCCCATACGAAAGGTTCATTCCATCGGCATAATTGTTCCGGAACCGACAATGTTCAATTTTCAGATTATTGGCATTCTCAATCCAACCGCCACATTCAAAATGCTCTGCCCACAGGTTTTTAATGGTGGAATTTGATCCAAAACTACCCATTAAACCCTTACCCACCTGATAAGCCGGGTCGTTATTGTAATAGCGTTTGTTATTAATGGTATTCAGGTACATTCCTTCGAGGGTAATGTTGTTGTTATACGATTCAAATCCCCGTTTATTATAAGTGCTTTTGTCGTCGGACGATGCAATAAAATAAATTTCGGTATGCCACATTCCGGCTCCAATAATCTTTGTGTTATCGCCATTAATCATGATACGGCTGTCCACCACATAAATTCCTTCGGGAAGAAAGATGGTCTTTCCCAGGTTTTTCGAGACAAAAGAGGTAAAGCTTCCACTTTCGGGGGTGTACATTACTTTGTTTTCATCGGTAATTGAATCAATAGTAAGTGCTGCATGGATTTTTTCAAGCTCCACAAAATCAATAGTATAAGGTACTTCGTTGGTGTCGTTTTTTACCAATCGGAACGTGGCGTTTTCAGGGATTTCGCGGTTTAGTTTAATGTGCATCTCATCGAAACGCATTCTTGGAAATTTGGTGGTTTCGTTGGGAATATTGTCGGGATACTTGCTCCCCGATTTTAAAATATATTGCCAAGCCCAATACGATGAAAGGGATAAAGTTTGAATGGAATCTTCATTTATGTATAATGTCAGATTTCCTGAAGTTCCTTTTCCTTCGGCATTATCGGGCAGCGAGAAACGGATGGTAAGTCCGTCGGCAGTCTGGGCATTTGTCCATTCCACAAACGAACCGGTTGCTATAAGTTGAACCGCCGATTGGTTCGACGACTCGCTTTGTAATGTCCGCTGATCGTAGGTGGGTTCCAGGAAAGTGCCATCGGTAATACATCTATCCTCTTCTGCTTCGTAGCGTAAATAGGTACGATCGAAATACCCTCTTTCAACAACATCATCGGAAAATGTAATATGTTGAGCGGTTAATGGGGGAAAAGCAAATCCTAAAAAAGGAATTAATAACCATGTTTTTGTACACATAAAATTCTATTTTATTTAATTTCTCAGGTGAAATTACAAATTGCATCTGAATTTAATAAATAAGGGGCTCTACAAAACCTCCATTTAAGCCTAAAATTCCTCCATATCTTCTATATTTTTCTGAAGTATTAAAGTTGTATTTATTTGATATTATGTGTAATAAAAAAATAAATGATCTATATTTTTTCTCAATACGTTGACAAGGGGTTTTTCTCTTTCTAACTTTGACATAATGTCTAATCTAAAACAATTTATTATGAAAAAAGCATTACTTATTTTCTCAACACTTTTCTTGATGGTTGCGGTTTCAAACGCACAAACACTTAATAATCCTAAAGATGCCGATGGTTATTATATTGTAAAGTGGGATTGTTCCACAAATGTATTTGCAACTTCAAACAATGTGGAAGCCGATGAAACATTTACTTTTGCTGTTGATGTAACCGGAACCCCATGGGAAGAATGGTTGAAAGCCACTCCAACTGCTGCCGGAGCTACCCGGGCCTTAGCTATTAATAAATGGACCAACTGGGGCGATGTAAGTGGTGGAACCAACCGCTTAAAACAATTAAAGGAAAATGTGTATGGTGCTACCTGGAATATCCATCAAATGGCTACAGGTGCCGATTTAATTGCAAATGCCGTAAAGACAGATTCTATTGTTTACATTTACGGACAGGTTTTTGGTTTTGAATTTACCACCGACAATGCCGGTGCCGGATGGTGGATGTGGCCAGAATCAATCGCAGCAGGAACAGCCATTGATCCCGGAACAGGTTCAATTTTCAGAACCTTGCCTTACACAAGTACCAAAACCGGTGATGAATTTTATAGCGATGATTATGAAGGCGGTTTGTTTTTCTCGAACGGCACTCCCGAAAAAGGCTACACTCTTCCATGTGCAACATTAACTGATATTCCCTACGAACAGGTTGATTCCGATGTCAATGTTGTAGGTCATGAATATTATAATATTCTGGGTGTACGTCTTCAGGAAAAACCTCAAACCGGATTGTATCTACATAAAAAAATAAAAGCTGATAAAACTTTTGTGGTTGTAAAAGAATACATTCTTAGTAATTTTTAAACCGTAATTCTAAAATTGTGAAAAAGCGGAGATTCTGTCTTCGCTTTTTCTAATTCAATTTTTTAACAGTTTAGTCAAAAATAGGCACCTTGATTTATAAAAAAGGAATATAACAGGGTAATAGGTCAAATCAAACCAAATACAGGGAGAACAAAAATCCAACTTAATATACAACCCTATCACCTTGGAACACATATTAATTTACTTAACTATTTTCTAGTAAAATTCATGAAGTCAGTGTTACGCTACTTTTCAGTTGCTTTATGCCTGCTATTAAGTGTGTCGGGGTATGCGCAACAAAAAAAATCAATAACCGGACGTGTTGTTGATAATACCAATAAAAGCATTGTGGGGGCAACCATCTCTTTTACTCTTTCGGGGGAATTATTAGGGGGAACCTCCACCGACCTCGATGGGAATTTCAATTTTTCAGCTCCTGTGGGTAGCACCTTAAAAGTATCATTTGTAGGATACAAACCCTATCAGGAAACTGTAACCGAAGCCAAAAGCAACTATGAAATAATTCTGGCAGAGGAACTTCAGTCGTTAGACGAAGTAGTGGTTGTGGGTTATGGTACCCAAAAACGATCAGAGTTGACTGGTTCTATTGCCTCAGTGAGTGCCAAAGAGGTAAAAGATTTTTCATCAAAAAGCCTGGCCGAATCATTGAGCGGATTGGCTGCAGGAGTTATGGTAACAAAAAGCGACGGGGTGCCGGGCAGTTCCGCCGATATTATTATCCGTGGTGCCGGTTCCCTGAACGGAATGTCGCCGCTTTATGTGGTGGATGGTGTTCCTCAGGATGCCGGGTTTAACTTCAACATGCGCGATGTTGCCTCCGTTGAAATTCTTAAAGATGCCGGTTCTGCCGCTATCTATGGATCAAGGGCTGCCGGAGGAGTTATCCTGATTACAACGTTACGTGGGAAACGGGGAGAAAAAACATCCATCAGTGCCAATAGCCGCGTAGGACTACGAAATATTACCACCGATATAAAATTACTAAACGCCAACGATTGGATCTGGGCCCGCGATGCCTTTGGAACCTCAAATACGCTCGATGTCCTTGGGGTAACCAGCATTGAGGATCTGCCCAACACCGACTGGATGGATGTAATGTTTGGTACAGGAATCGAACAGGAATATAACATTTCCATGGCTTCAAGTACCGAATCAACCTCCTTTTTTTTATCGGCAGGTTATCTGGGCGAGAAAGGGGTTTACATGGATACCCGCGCCGATCGCTTTTCGTTCAGAAACAATATTGAGCATAAGTTCACCAAAAATATAACCCTTGGAGAATCTATTTACGGGAGTTCTGTAAAAACAAATCCCGCCACAAGCTCTTCTATTTATAATCATACCATTCCTTTCCGGACAACACCTGTTTCGACGGTTTATGATGAAGATGGAAATTACGCAATGACCAACATGGCTGTAGGAAGCGGCCCAAACTTTGCTGCACTCGAAGATGCTTTTCATATTTTTAACGATAACAATTATTCACTGAATGCCCAAGCCTATTTAAATATAAAATTCTTTGAAAAACTCGATCTACGGATTACCGGTTCCGGAGAATTCTCCGGGTACTCAAAAAATACATTCACCGAATATCAGGATTATGGTCCGGTACAGGTAAGTCCTCAAAGGCTCGAAGCCTTTGCCGGAACCAAACAAAACCTGATGTTTAACTCGGTAATGACCTACGAAACCGATTTTAACAATTATTCCATTAAAGCCATGGCCGGAACGGAATTCTGGAAACTCGATGGTTATGGATTAGGAGTTACTGCCTACGATTTTTCAATTCCGGTGGCTGAATCCATTACCTTATCCTCATCGGGGCCAACAAAAGATGCCTATGATGAAATTCCTAAAGAACGCCGGGGTTCATACTTTGGTCGGGTAAACTACAGCTTTATGGGTAAATATTTACTTACAGCCAACCTCAGGGCCGATGCCTCGGACCGTTTTGTTGGAAAAAACCGGTGGGGCTATTTTCCTTCGGTAAACCTGGGTTGGAAAATTGGCGAAGAATCCTTTGTAAAAGATGCTACTGGAGCCTGGCTCGATAATGCAAAAATCCGCGCCAGTTGGGGTTTATTGGGGAACGATATGAGTGTGCCACAATACATGTACTCCTCTACCTGGTCGGGTACCGGCATCAGCCATTCGTTTAACGAAACATCGACTCAGCAGGCAGGCTATTGGTTAGCCGTTTTCGGGAACCAAAACCTGAAATGGGAAGAAATTGAACAGATTGATGCCGGATTAGATTTGTTTTTCTTTAATAATCGGCTGGCTGTTTCATACGATTATTATAATCGGCAAACAAAAGATATGCTCTACCGGGGCGATCTTCCCCTGTCGGGTGGGATGAGCTATTATTTCAGCAGCGATGATCCGGCAAATACCGTTCCGGTTTATTTTAATGCCGGATTGGTTGAAAACCAGGGCCATGAAATTTCAGTAGAATGGAAAAGTAAGGAAAAAGATCTTTTTTATAGCATCAAAGCCAATGCCTCATTCAATTCAAATTTGGTAAAACAGGTGGGCGATGAACCCGGAGCCAATCCCATTGACGAAGGGCTCGACAATACTTGGAGCCTGTTAACCCGCACACAGGACGGGCAGCCCATGGGCATGTTTTACGGATATGAAACAATAGGAATTTTTCAAACTCAGGAACAGGTAAATGCTTATAACCAAAAAGCGCTTGATGCCTGGAGAGGACAAAACCCCGGTCATACAAGCTTCGACCCTGTAACCGGGCAACCGTTAAATGGCGATGGACAACCCATTGGTATCTATTACCAGAAAAAACAAACCGGCGTGGGCGATTTAATTTACGATGATAATGGAGAGGGCCGTGTAACCGCCACCTCACGTAAGTTTATCGGTAATCCCTGGCCCAAGATGACATTAGGAATGAACCTTAACCTTGAATACAAAGGTTTTGATATGAGTGCCGTGTTCCAGGGTGCATTTGGTTTCGAAATTATGAATCTGGTGAAACCTTACACACAAATGTTTAGCTCCGATAATACCACCGCCGACATATTTAATACCTCCTGTTTTGGTATCGATAACACTACAGTAACCGATATGCCCCGGGTAGGGTTTATTGATGAAAATGGTTCTTATATTGCCGATGGCGCTGCAAACAAAAACTATTCGACGGTATCGGGCTACTTAATTGAAAAAGGCGATTACCTGAAACTGAAAAACCTCTCATTCGGTTACACGCTGCCGGTTACCATCAGCCAAATGGCCGGAGTCGAAAAATTACGTGTGTATGCCAGCATCCAAAATGTGTTTACCATCACAGGATACACCGGTATCGACCCCGAAATTGGAGGAAGTGTACTTATGCGGGGAGTTGATCATCAGAACCGTTACCTGCCCTCGCGCCTTGTTTCATTTGGTTTGGATGTAACTTTTTAATAAACTGAAAAAAATTGGCATTATGAGAAATGCACTAAAAATAGCACTTTTAACAAGCCTGATAGTATCAATTATTGGCTGTTCCGACTTTTTTGATATTTCAAACCCCCAAACCCTGTCAACCGATAATTTCCCGGCAACTATGGAGCAGGTCGATTTGGTTCTTACCTCTTCGTATGCCGGACCTTATGGCATTGGTTTATATAGTTTTTATTGGTTCCCAATGGGTATTTATCTGTTCGATCATACCACCAATACCTATGGTTCGTACGATGAACGGGGCTCAAGTATGGATAATTATACCGATATCGACAGCCGCTATACCACCCAAATGTATGTGGATATTTGCAAATGGGCAAATCTTTCGGTGACAGCCATTGAAGCAATTGGTTTTTACCGCCAAAACTATTCAACAACCGCTGAACAGGAACCGTTGGATTATATGCTGGGTCAGGCAATTTTTAACCGGGCTTTGGCTTATTGGCATGGTCAAATCTTTTTCGAAATAGATCCGGCTGCCTGGGGATTTCCCATTTTCGATAAGGTGGCAACCGATTTGGAAACCATGAAAAGACCCAGAGCTACAGTTACTGAAACCTGGAAATTTGTTATCAACGATTTGGAAACCGCTATTCCCCTGCTTACCAGCTATTCCGATCCTTACCGTGCATCGGAATGGGCTGCCAAAGGATTGCTGGCTAAGGTGTATATGCAATCGCTTTACATTTTCCCCGAAAATAAAAGTAAAGCAAAACAGTTGATGGAAGATATTATCAACAACAGCGGAAAGGTTTTAGCTACTCCTGAAGTTTATTCCGATATGTTTTATGGAAACAGTGCCAATGAATTTAACTCAGAATCCTTATACGAGCTAAGCATGGTAACCAATTGGAACCAAAGTGGCCCCTGGGAAGGATATACCACCGGTAGTGGTATGCCAATGGTGATGGCTCCCTGGTACCTGGATCTGGAAATCCGATTCAGGGCTAATGTTGAAGGAGCAGTAGACCCAATAACCAAACAGTACGATGTGATAACTTCGAAAAAAAGTAGTGAATGGGGCAATAATTTTCTGCATGATGCAAACATCAAACGTTTCGGATTTTGGGGCATTGGGGGCGATACCATACCCCGGAGATCCCTGAATCCCGATTATGTTTCCAATCAACCCCGTTCCATCCACAATTATCCATACCGAACTTATGATACCGATTACCGCACAAAGTGCCTGACCCTGAAAAACAACAAAAATTTGGTCGATCCGCGTCTCTTACTTTGTGGAGGACAACCATACGTTGATACTTATATCGGTGCCAATGGAGATACCACTTTTTATGACCGCTCAAGCGAGGTGAATAACCGCTCCGACCTGTTAACCTGGCAGCACCGTAAATTTACCAATCTCCATGGAGTAGAAATGGGAACCGGTGATTATGGCAAAAACCAGAGCAGCGATGCCAACTACCCCATTGTCCGGTTGGCCGATATTTATTTACTTTATGCGGAATTAATTGCAAATGATAACCCTGCGTTAGCTTTGGAATATATTAACAAAGTCCACCGCCGGGCTTACGGATATTCCCCCGATGAGGCTTGCCCTTACGACTACGTTAGCCTGAACGACCGAACCAAAGCTTACGATGATACCGATCCCCTGGCATATGATGTTTTAAAATACGAACGTTGGGCTGAATTATTTGCCGAAGGCCAGTGGTGGTGGGATGTGCGAAGATGGAACATTGGGTCTGCCGAAGCTGCTTATTATAAGGAAACACGCCATGGTGATATAACCTGGAAGGGCGATGAATCCTACGTTCAACCCATTCCACAGTTAGAACTGGAGCGGAACGAAAACATCCAGCAATCTTCAGGTTATACGGATGTAAACTAACCGTGATTTGACTCAAAATGAATTAACAACAAAATATTTACATAAGAAACAGTATTTAAAATGAAGAACCGTTTTGTAACTATTTTCAGTATGGTCATTTTGCTATCGTGTACAAACAAACCACTGCAAATAAGTTCTCCTGACCAAACCGTGGGCATTGGTTTTTCACTGGTTGATGGCCAACCCAAATATGCGGTCACAAAAAATAATAAACCCGTGATTGAGCCCTCATCCCTGGGATTCAAAATTTTGCAACAAACCAACCAAATCAACCGGTATAAAGTGTTATCGTCCGAAATACATTCGGTGGACAAACCCTGGGAACAACCCTGGGGTGAATTCAGGGTAGTTAACGATAACCACAATGAACTCATTGTCCATTTAATGGAAACTGGAGCAAATAAAAGCTTATTAGATATTCAGTTCCGGGTTTTTAACGATGGCGTGAGTTTTCGTTATTCGTTCCCTGAGCAAAACACATTAGATTCTGTGATAATTTTAGATGAACTAACCCAGTTCACCTTCCCCGAAGATCAAAATGTTTGGTGGATTCCGGTACATTCCGAAAACAGTTATTACGAAAGCCTCTACCGTAAAAATCGTATTAGTGAAACCGATACCATCAATACTCCGGCTACTTTCGAAACAAAGGATGGGCTGTTTCTGTCTATTCATGAAGCCAATCTTACCGATTTTGCCTCCATGACCCTGAGAAAAACCGATACCTGCCAATACACAAGCGAACTGGTTCCCTGGAGTAACGGGGTAAAAGTGTATGCAAAAACACCTTTTGTTAGCCCTTGGAGAACCCTTATTATTGCTGAAAAACCCGGCGATTTGGTTACCTCAACCCTGATGCTCAATCTGAACGATTCCTGTAAATTAGAAGATGTTTCCTGGATTCAACCTTCAAAATATATAGGTATCTGGTGGGGTATGCATCTTGAGAAATATACCTGGGGACAAGGATCAAAGCATGGAGCAACTACCGAACTAACGAAAAATTATATCGGTTTTGCCAGCGAAAACGGATTTAACGGGGTGTTGGTCGAAGGCTGGAACGAAGGCTGGGATGGTGATTGGTCGAAAGAGGGAAATAAATTTAGTTTTACCAAAAGTTATCCCGATTTCGACCTCGAAGAAATTACCTCGTATGCGGTGATGAAAAATGTACGGCTGATAGGGCACCACGAAACGGGCGGAGCAGCAACCAACTACGAAAACCAATTGGAAGATGCTTTTGCCCTGTATCATAAATATGGAGTAAACGCGGTAAAAACCGGTTATGTTAATAAATATCTCGATGGTACAGAATGGCACGACAGCCAATACGGTGTCAGGCATTACCGAAAAGTAATTGAAACAGCGGCTAAATACCATATCATGATCGATAATCATGAGCCGGTAAAGGGAACTGGTTTGCAACGTACCTATCCAAACCTGATGACCCAGGAAGGTGGCCGTGGGCAGGAATACGACGCCTGGTCATCCGATGGGGGAAATCTGCCTTCGCATACAGTAACCCTTCCGTTTACACGGATGCTTGCCGGTCCATTCGACTTTACTCCGGGAACCTTCAATTTTAACTATTCGGTTCGCGAAGGAACCCGGGTGAACACCACACTGGCCAAACAACTGGCATTATTTGTGGTTATTTACAGCCCACAGCAGATGGCCTCCGATTTACCCGAAAATTACGTGAACCAACCCGCCTTTCAGTTTATCCGCGATGTTGCCGTTGATTGGGAAAAAACCGTAGTTACCGATGGACAAATCGGCCAGTACATTACCGTTGCCCGTCAACAGCGGAATTCCGATAATTGGTTTGTAGGTTCTATAACCAATGAAAACCCGCGTACTTTAACACTGATTTTCGATTTTCTCGATGCCGGAAAAACCTATGAAGCCATTATTTATAAAGATACTGATGAAAGCGACTGGAAAAAGAACCCAACAGCCATTACCATCGAAAAAATGAAGATTACCAAAGACTCAAAAATCAATATTTATTTGGCTTCCGGGGGTGGGGCTGCTATCAGCCTGATACCCGACGGCCATAAATTTCCGCAATAAAAAATAAAGTAGAAGTTAGGTTTAGTTGCTGTTATTGTTTGAATGATTCTATCACTGGAAGCTGGCCTGTTTTTGGTCGGTAACCGGTGGTAAAAACCAAACTTACGAAAGTGTACATTTACTATACTCCTTGGTTCGAAACACTCACAAAGAGTTTTCCGGAAAGTTTCTGGCGGGTCAAATCATCATTCTGGTAAACCTTTAAGCCACTGGCCTCCACTGAAATATTTAACTTCCGCGTTCGGAATTCAATTTTCAGGGTTTGCAATTCACCAGGCACCTGAATTATTTTTCCTAAATGGAATTTGGCTTCGTACAATTTGTCGGAAGGTAGCCGCTCTTCAGGATCGAAAACCAACGTACGGTTATCTTTCCAATAAGCCACACCCTTGATTGAGGGTGAAAAATCAAATAGTTTTGTACTGGCTTCCTGCCCAGGTTCAATGTTGGGAACCTCTTCAAAAAGTTCAAAAACCAACTGGGCTTGGTTGCTAATTACTTTTGGTGGAAAGGCTTTTACATAACTTGAGAAACCGGGATCGACCACGGTTTCAATTCTTTTTTTTGGTTTGCACTGGGTAAAAAACAAACCAAGAATAAGTGCTATACATAGCAAAGACGGGACAAAGGCTGCTTTTTTCATGTTAATTTTTTTGGTTTTGAATGCTCTAATTTGATATAATTTTTTGAGAATTCCTATAATCGGCAAGTCATCGGATGACTTTATGTCAAAGTGTAAAAAGAATGAGTCAATCACCCGTTTTAAAATTTAACAGAGGTAAGTAGTTAATTGCATATCTATTTCGCCATCTTCTCCTCCGTCCTGTGGGCATCCCGCATAAGCGGGAACTTTCTCTGATTTAGAGATTCATGGGTGCTGGCACAAAGACTACAAAAAATTACAACGGGGCAGTTCTCCCCTTGGGGGACTAAATGAACGAAGTGAGTGTTCTCATGAGCGATAGCGAGTAAATGGCCTTTTGGCCAGAGGGGGAATAGGTTACCTCTAATCATTTTGTGTTATGCAGTTTATCTATCAACCTCCAAAATTTAATTTTAAGAAACCGTAATCTGGTGATGATTTTAGCTCAACTGTTGATTAAAATATAGTTCTTACTTTTGTTTTCATTATCAGGGAATTGCTATTTTTGCCACACAATTGGTTTAGGTATGATACACACCATTTCGAATTCATCGCTGAGGTTGAGCGTTCAGCAAACAGGTGCTGAAATTTGTAGTATTCAATCGGTAAAAAGCGGGAAAGAATATATCTGGCAAGCCGATCCGGTTATTTGGGGGAGCCATGCGCCAGTGCTTTTCCCAATTATCGGGAGTTTAAAAAACAATGAATATTATTACGATGGCATGCGCTATTCCATTCCAAAACATGGATTTATCCGTTACAGCGAAAAACTGGACCCCACCAACAATACCTCCGATCGGATTGTTTTTAAATTGAAATCCGATGCCGAAACATTGAACATGTATCCGTTTGATTTTGAGTTTATCGTCACTTTTCAATTGTTGGGAAACCGCATCAATATTATGCACAAGGTAACCAACCTTGATTTTAAAGAGATGTTCTTTTCATTGGGAGCCCATCCCGCATTCCGTTGCCCCATAAACGACAATGAAATTTTCGATGATTATTTTATTGAATTCGAAACCACCGAAAAAGCATCGAGCCATCGGTTAACCGATGGCGGATTGGTTACCGATAAAACCTTTTTGGTACTCGATAATACCGATATTTTACCGTTGAAACCCTCGCTGTTCGAAAAAGATGCCTTGATTTTCAAAAAACTAAAATCGCGGAAAGTACGTTTGCGCAGCCATCAGTCGGATCAATACATTACCCTAAGGTTCAGCGACTTTAACTATTTAGGGATTTGGACTAAACCCCACGCCCCGTTCATTTGCATCGAACCCTGGTTGGGAATTACCGACCATGTAAACACCGATGGGAACCTGAAAAATAAAGAAGCCATGATAAAACTTCCCGTAGGGCAATCGTTCATGGCTCAGTATTCTATCGAAATTAACGAATAATCTTTTTCTTACGTTCCCATGCTGCAAATCAGGGCTTGACTATTTGGCTTTCAATTTTCTTTAAAACCTAATTGTTAAAGTTAAACCCCGGCTTCCTTGGAATGAATTATCACTTAATCGGTTACTTCATAAGTTGGCAAAGGATTGGCTGAGATCTCGGCATACAATTTCCGGTTGTTGAAAATATTGCAAGCCATGTAAATTGCCTCGCGGAACGAGTTGGGTGATGCCTGATCCATGCCGGCAATTTCGTAAGCTGTTCCATGATCGGGCGTGGTGCGGATAATCGGTAATCCTGCGGTATAATTCACCCCGGTATCAAAATTCAAGGCTTTAAACGGGGCAATTCCCTGGTCGTGGTACATGGCCAAAATGGCATCGAATTTGGTAAAACTGTCGGAGCCAAAAAACCCATCGGCGGAAAAAGGCCCCAAAGCAAGAATTCCCTCTTTATTAGCTTTCTCGATGGCAGGAATAATTACCTCAATTTCCTCTTTGCCAATAACTCCGCTATCACCGGCATGTGGGTTCAAACCCAAAACGGCAATGCGGGGTTTGCGGATGGCAAAGTCAACCATCAACGACTTGTTCAAAATACGCAGTTTTTTCAGGATGTTTTCCTCGGTGACCAAAGCCGCCACATCGCGCAAAGGAACATGGCCTGTAACAACACCCACTTTCATCATCTCGCTGGTCATCAAAATCAGTGTTTCATGAGTTTTGAACTGATCCATCAGAAATTGGGTGTGCCCTTTGAAATTTAAAGTATCCGACTGGGTTGTTTCCCGGTTTAACGGAGCCGTAACAAGTACATCGATTTTTTTTGCCTGCAAATCTTTAACAGCTTGTTCCAACGATAAAAGCGCAGCTTCGCCGGCCATTTGTGAGGCTTTTCCAAGTTCTACCCTGATGTTGTCGTTTAAAACATTGATGAGGTTTGCTTTTTTAGGACTGATTTCGTCCACCGACTGAACCGAATTAAAATTAAAATTGTTAACGTTTAGTGCTTTACGGTGATAAGCGGCCACTTTTGGCGACCCATAAACCACTGGAGTGCAAAAATCGAAAATACGGTTATCCTGAAATGTTTTTATAATTACCTCGTAGCTAATTCCATTAATATCGCCTTGGGTGATACCCACCCGTACTTTAAAATCGCTCATGTTAAGTTTGTTTAGTGTAACCCACAAATTTAGCTTTAATGTTGGGGAATCGAAATTATTTTGAAAAATTCTGTCAAGAGCCGTACTCCAACGCCTGTTCCGCCTTGTAACCGGTAGGTGTCGTCGGCAGAAAGGAAAGCGGTACCTGCAATATCCAAATGGATGTAGGGAGCCTTGGTAAAGTGTTCCAGAAACTTTCCGGCGGTAATGGCACCAGCCTCTTTTTTTCCAATATTTTTCAAATCGGCCACCGGTGATTTCAACGATTCTTTGTATTCATCCCAAAATGGGAACCGAACCAGCCGCTCATGTACCAAGGTTCCTGCCTGTTCCAGCTTTTTGAACCAATCCTCGGAGGCATTGCCCATAAAAACCGAAGCTTCCTGCCCAATGGCATTTTGGGCACTTCCGGTTAACGTTGCCAAATCAATAATCAATTCAGGTTCGTATTTGTCGGCAAAACTTAAGGCATCAGCCAGAATCAGCCGTCCCTCGGCATCGGTATTCATAATTTCAACATGCATGCCGTTGTGCATGGTTAAAATATCTCCGGGAGTGATCGCGTTACCGTCGGGGCGGTTATCGGTGGCGGGCATTAAACCCACGACCCACACAGGCAGTTGCTGCATGGCAATGGAATAAATGGCTCCGGCCACTGCCGCGGCTCCGGCCATGTCGCTTTTCATTGAATCCATGCTGTTTGTCGTGGGTTTTAAGCTTAACCCTCCGGTATCGAACATCACACCTTTGCCCACCAAGACAAATGGTTTGTGGTTTGTGGCGTTATCAGGTTTCCATTCGCAAATGGTAAACGTGGGAGGGTCGATGCTTCCACGGTTTACTCCTAACAGACCTCCCATTTTCAGGGCCTCAATCTGTTTTTTGTCGAAAACCTCTACGTTAAAACTGGCTTCATGTCCGCGCAGTGCTACCTCCTTTGAAAAGCGGACGGCATTCATTACACTTACCGGTTCGTTTACCAGGTCGCGGACCCAATAAACTGCTTTTATCAGGTAGTTGAGGTTTTCCGCATCGGACTCTTTTAATTCCGGGTGGTACAAATCAATTTGAGTGACACTAAAAATTTTTTTGTTTTTTTCATCTCCCCGGAAATATTTCAGAAACCGGTATCCCGACAGGGCAAACCCTTCGGTAAAAGCCAAAAGCTGCTCCGGTTTCAGTGGCGACCCATCAATGGTGATGAGTGCCGTTTTTTCTTTTTGGGTCAGTTTGCTCAATTCGCAACCCATTTTCCGGTAAGGTTCCAACCCTTTTTCTTGTTTCAACCTGAAAAACCATTGCGTATTTTTTCCTTGATGAACCTCAATCAGGTTTTTGTCGAGCAGACATTGATGCTCTAGGTATTCAGCAATTTCGGGAGTTGTCTTTTCAGGAAAAACGGAAGGCTCCGGGTTTAAAAAAAAGACAGCACCATCGGCAACCACCGACGGTTTTGTATTTAGCAGATTGATAAGCATAATAACAATTTAAGGTTTATGGATGATAAACAATCAGTATGGAGGGAGTGTTTACAGCCAGTCATATAAAAGCAGGTTCCAGCCAAACAACTTTCATTTACTGGAATAAATTTTTACCTCGCGCGGGTTTTTTTTGTCGATGATGGCCAGAATCCCATTATCAGAAGAGTATCCCCATCGCTGGCTTTGTTTGGGTTCAATTACCATGCAACCTTTTGGGGTGAGTCCGCAGGCAATCACTTCGGTGGTCCCTGTTTTTATATCGAGGCGGTAATAGTCGCTGGAATAGCGCGACTCTTTTACGTACAACTGATTTGTTTCGGCATCCACATAAGCTCCGGTAAATTCCACCCAATCACTGAGCCGGAAGGTCATGATGGGTTGCCAGCTGCCCACTTCAAACACTACAATAAACGTGGGTTTGTTTCCATAATTCACCATCAGGTATTTGTCCTGAGCATCGAATATCAGTTCGTTGGCAATTAATTTCCGCTTCATCTGGGCATCGAGGCTGGAAATATATTGGTAATTGTCTTCGATGTTTTGCGATTTTATTGATGGCAATGCAACAAACCCGACAAAAAAAGCGATGAAATAGAATTTATGAAGGAGCATAACGATATTGTTTTTTATGTGCCGTAATTTTACAAAAAACCTAATGCTTTACAAAATTAGTTTTTATCTATAAAAAAGGCCTGTCCTTTTTGATAAGACAGGCCTTTCAGGTGATTGACCCCCTGTTATTTGAATAGTTTTATAATATCGTTTCCGTTGGCTAAAATTAGCAAGGCCAAAAGAATAAAAAACCCGACCATTTGAGCATATTCCAGAAATTTTTCGCTGGGTTTGCGGCGGGTAATAATTTCGTACAACACAAACATAACATGGCCGCCATCTAAAGCTGGGATTGGCAATATATTTAAAATGGCCAACATGATGCTTAAAAACCCGGTCAGATTCCAGAACGATTCCCAATCCCAAACCGAAGGAAAAATCTTGCCAATGGAGATAAACCCACCTACCGATTCATAAGCTTTAGTCTCGGGATTAAACAGCAATTTGAACTGCTTCAGATAATCTTGTCCCACTTTTATCGATTTTTTGATACCGGCAGGAATAGCCTCAAAAAAGCCATATTCAATTTTTCGAAGTTCAAATACTTTTCCAAACTCGGGAGCGGCGCCAATTAAACCGCTTTCAGGAATGGCCACCTGCCTTGATAGCGTATCGTTTCCCCGCACAAAAGTGATGAGTACGTTTTTATTCTTATAATTTTTGATGTTTGCCTTGAACTGGTCAAAATAGGGAGTCTGAACAGTATCCAACCCGATCAAACGGTCGCCAACCTCAAGGCCAGCTTCCCTTCCTGCTGATTCTTTGGCAAAATCGGCAATGTAAAATGGGAACCGGGGATTAATGAATGTCTCACCTTTTATCAACCGGGGAACCAACTCTTTGGGGATGGTAACTTCAACAATTTCCCCTTGACGTTCCACCTGAATGGTTTGAGCTTCGTTTAGTAGGATGTAAGCTGTAACACTGGTGTATTTTTCCAGTTTATGGTTGTCGATGCTTACCAGTTTATCTCCATTTTGTAACCCAATTTCCAAAGCGGCGCTGTCGCATACAATTCCATATTTCATGTTTTCAACCGGAAGATATTCTTCGCCCCAAACTTTTAAGACCGAGGCATAGATTAGAACAGCCAAAACCAGGTTGAACAAAACCCCGCCGATCATTATCAGCAAGCGCTGTCCGGAAGTTTTTGAGCGGAACTCGTCGGGTTTTGGGGGTTGTTTCATCTGTTCACGGTCCATGCTTTCGTCAATCATGCCCGCAATTTTCACATATCCACCTAAAGGCAACCAACCAATACCATATTCGGTCTCTCCTTTTTTTATCTTAAACAACGAAAACCAGGGGTCGAAAAAAAGGTAGAACTTTTCAACTCGGGTTTTGAATAATTTGGCAAAAAAGAAGTGTCCCATTTCGTGGATAATCACGAGAATGGAAAGGCTTAATAAAAGTTGTGCAATTCGAATTGTAATTTCCATTTTATGTTTTTTTCAATTATTTACTAAAGGAACGATTGTGTGAGCTTTCTTGTTTCGGTGTCTGTGGCTATGTAATCGTCTAAGGTTGGGTTTTTAATAAAACCGATGCCATTCATAGCTTTTTCAATCAGCAGTGGAATCTGCAAAAACCCGATTTTCTCTTTCAAAAAAGCAGCCACTGCAATTTCGTTGGCGGCATTAATAATGGCAGGCAGATTCCCTCCTTTTTCAAGAGCCTCGTAGGCTAAAGCCAGGCAGTGGAATTTATCAAAATCAGGTTGTTCAAAGGTCAGGTTGGGGTACAACCGGAAATCCATCCTGGGAAAACTGCTGTGCCAGCGGTCAGGAAAACTCAACGCGTATTGAATGGGTAGTTTCATGTCGGGCAACCCCATTTGGGCTTTGATGCTCCCATCGGTAAACTGGACCATGCTGTGAATGATGCTTTGCGGATGAACCACCACCTCAATTTGTTGGTTCTGAACGCCAAACAGCCATTTGGCCTCAACCACTTCCAGCCCTTTGTTCATCATGGTGGCCGAGTCGATGGTGATTTTGGCTCCCATATCCCAATTCGGGTGTTTTAATGCTTGCGCAGGAGTCACTTTTTTTAATTCATCCAAGGTTTTTGTCCGGAATGGACCGCCCGATGCGGTTAAAATAATCTTTTCAATTTTCTCAGGTTCCCCGGCAAGGCATTGAAAGATGGCGGAATGTTCCGAATCAATGGGTGTGATAAACACCTGGTGTTTTTGAATCAACCGGGCGATTAAATCCCCGGCCACCACCAGGGTTTCTTTATTGGCTAGTGCAATATTTTTTCCGGCTTCAATGGCTTTAACGGTGGGTAAAAGCCCGGAATAGCCCACCATAGCTGTTACAACAGTATCAACAGTTCCCATCTGCACCACCTGATTCAGCGCGGCTTGGCCGGCAAAAACCTTGATGTCGGAATCCAACAAGGCCTCTTTCACTTTTTGGTAGAGATTTTCGTCGGCAATGACCACGGCATTTGGTAAAAATTCCCTGGCTTGCTGGATGAGTAGATCGGCATTCCGGTTGGCCGTGATTACCTCCACCACCAATTCGTCGGGGTGGGCTTTCACTACTTCTAATGTCTGAGTTCCAATGGAACCCGTGGAGCCTAAAAGGGCAAGGTGTTTGGGCATCGGTGCTGCTAATTAAAAGACAATATAATCGTTTGGGTTTAATGGTTTCCCATTGTGCCAAAGTTCAAAATGCAAATGCGGCCCGGTAGTGTATTCGCCGGTATTCCCAATAATGGCAATGGCTTCGCCGGCACGCACCCGATTTCCCATCTCTTTTAATAACTGGCTGTTGTGTTTATAGATAGAAATCAAATTGTTCCTGTGCTGGATGCCAATAATATACCCGGCCTCCAAAGTCCAGCCCGAAAAAACAACCGTTCCGTCGAGGATACTTAAAATGGGTTCATTCAGATTCGAGACAATATCAACCCCATAATGATTCCCGGAAGCATCGAACCGGTTAGTAACAGCACCACGTAGCGGACAGTAAAAATGCAATTTGTTGATTTCAACTTTAGGCTCAAAAACCTGGGGTGTACTTATGTTCACATTGTATTTTTCTTCCTGTTCAATCTGATCCTCTAACACGGGGTCAAAAGTGGCTTTGTCGGCATTTTCTGTCTGAACGGGGGTAATGGAATCGCTATGTTTGGTATAGCTGATGGTTTCGTTTCCCCGAAGAATCTGTTTTATGTTTGTAATGTATTGATCCCGGATTTTGATCTGTTGTTCCAAGGAATCAACCTGAATGGTGTTTTGCAAATAGAGCCACCGGATGTTTCCATCGGGGTACCCGGGAATGTATTCCCTGAGAGGGGTGAAGGAAACCAATATGATTCCCAAAGCCACCAGGACCAGTCCAATGAAACCCAACCAGACGATTAGATTCATCCGCGAAAGGACCGTGTACCAAACATCATCCAATGTATCCTCATTAAGGATAACCAACCGGTAGCGGTCTTTTAGCTTTTCAACCAGTTTTTTAAAGTTCTTGGATTTGTCCATCTCGAAAAATATTAATCGTGCAAAGATAAAAAAGTTTGGCAGTTATAAACGATCCATCACCTGATAAGCCATTGAATTACTCAACGCGTTAGTGGTGTTCTTTCAGGATATTCATTCATGCCGCTTTTATAATCGAAAATAGTTAAAACTTTTTTTGTGGTTCTGATATATTGCATTATCTTTGCACCCGCTTAAAGAGATAACATTCGTTCTAAGATATATTGCGGGGTGGAGCAGTTGGTAGCTCGTTGGGCTCATAACCCAAAGGCCGCACGTTCGAGTCGTGTCCCCGCTACTATAAAGCCTCTGAAAATAAAACTTCAGGGGCTTTTTTGTTTCCCTTAACAAAGGAAGAATCCGAAAATGGTGCACTGATTTATACTGAAAGGTTGTGATTTTTTAAGATTCTTTCCAACCTTTTTCCTGCAAATGGCACGCTGATACCCGCAGGTTTTTTCAACGCTAAGGCACAATGGTGCGAAGGATGTAACCCCGGCCTCCGGACGGGCTTGTTGTTTTTACAAAGAATTACCGGCAAGGATGCCGGCGTTACATTTCCACCGCAATTTTTCTGGTTTCCGGTTTCCAGTCTCCCAAAAGGAATAGAACGCGGATGGCGCAGATGCTCCGCAACGCTTATTTTACCGAAAAGTTAATGGTACACAGATGGTTATGGTTTTTTAAGATGTAAAACAGCCCCTATTCAGTTTAAGGTATGGAAACACGATTGCTTAGCCGCAAAGCCAGTTGATAAAATAAATTTTATGTAACAATTGGTGTGACCATAATTTTTGCCGATTGCACTTTGCAGCAATTAGCGGCGCATTGGCATTGCGTAAAAGGGCATAAGGAAAAAGGCAACTTTTATTTCAACGGTTTCTGTCTGGCACCCATGATGTTAACTAAAACTATCTGCTTTTTTCTTGGGAGTATCCTATAAGTAACCATAGTAAGACGGTTCATTGGACCTCGGTAAAGGTTGGCTTTCTTAGATGGCTGAAGCATCTTCGGATTTTTCTTCAGTAATTCAAAAAACTCCTGCGATTCCTGCATAAAGTTTCTGACTTCCCTTTCTGTCCAGTTTTCTTCTAAATAATTGACGATTTTATCAAAGCCTTTTTCTGCTCTGATTGACCAGATGATTTCTAAAGCCATCTTTTATATTTTGCCATTACTTCATCATGAGATTTAGTTTCGCCTCTTTCTATTTCTGCAAGACCTTGCTCTATCTCTGATTTTTCTTCGTCACTTATCAAGTCCCACCAATCAGCTTCGGTATTTTGAAGACTCTCTAATTTCGACAAAATATTTTCATCATTAAGGTGTGTAATCCAACTGATTAAACTTATTTTTCTAGTCTCTACATTCATGACTTCCATTGTATTTATCTCCTACAAATTTAACGATTAATATTCACTTTTAGTTTCTTTTATTTTTTTCTTATTCAATTCAAAACGGAAAGAACTTGTCAATATCCTCCTGTAAATCATCGATTTAATGAATAACATCGTGGAACATCTTGCCTCACATATCTTTTCACCGCAAGGGCGCAATGTAACCCCGGACTCTGGACGGGCTTGTGGTTTTTTTAAAACGTATTACCGGCAAGGATGCCGGCGTTACATTTCCTCCGCAATTTTTCTGGTTTCCGGTTTCCAGTCTCCCAAATAGAATAGAACGCGGATGCTCCGCAGCGCGGATTTATTTACCGCAAAGGAAATAGTACACTGGTTTACACGGATTGTTATGGTTTTTTAGGATTCCTCTTTGGTTTTTTGCCTGTTTTAAAGTAAAAGACAGGCATCTTTGACAGGCTTTATATGTTGATAGCGCTTACTATAAAAAATTAACAAAGCTAACAACAGCTTAGCTTAGTTTACTTACCACACGAGAGGACTCGTGCGGTAGCGGGGGGCTGGCGGGCATCTTTTATATTTCTTATTACGGAAAACGCGATGCTCGCGCACGAGCGCCGTTTTTTCAATCATTCATTCGTGCGGGATCGGGGCTAATGCCAGTCTTTTATTAAATTCTTTAGCTTATAAAAATATAACTATCATCCATTCATTATTTCATCAATTAGATTATCGCTATTTTTTTTACTTGTAAAGTAAAAATTTTCAAGAAAAATAGTTTCCCCTGATTTTAAGATGTATTTAAAATAGAGGTTTCCCACTTCCTTATTATCATATTTTAAATCGCAGTTTACACTTACATTTTCAATTCCATTGCTTAGAGTGCTTGATACTTCAATACGATAAGTCAGTTTACCACCTTCGTGCAATTCAAGTTTTTGTATAATATCTTTAAGTTCTGCCTTATGTTCTTTTTCTTTAATTGAACTATACTCCAATAATTTTAAAATGTTTTTTGTATTATTCTGTTCAAGGTTTCTTATAAACAATTCAACCTTACTCTCGATTTCTTCATAATTTACATTTGATTCTTGTGCATTTGCATTAATTGCTGTAATTAATAATGCAATAATTAGATAACCTATCTTCATAATTAGTTACTTTTTAATGGTTTCTTCTGATTAAAAGTTTTAACTCCTCTCTGTACAATACCATTTATTAAGATTTCCCCTACTCTTGATACTTCATTTCTATATTTAGAATTTTCATCGGTCAAGACTGGTAATGAACCATCTATTAGGTAATTTGCCAAATCAATTGTTGAATGTAAAATATCTTCACCATTCATCTCTGAGATTTTATTAACAGCATATTTTCCTGTTTCATCACCACCAAGAAAATCTAAAGTAGTATTTACAGCACCAATCATATTATCAATATCTTCTTGTGCCAATGAGGTTTTATACAGAGGAGACATCTTAAAAAGTAATACACCTAAACCTTCTACAGCCTTGGCTGCTGTCCGTCCAACAGCGCTTGGGTTGTTAATACTTTTTGGACTCGATGCTGTTGGAAATGGTTTTTCCAAAAAATCACTTACTTTTTCATTGCCATATTCAACATAATCAAAAGTGGATTTAATTGTCCCTTGATTTCCTCCCATATCAGTGCTATATGAAATGATATCCTTTTCACTCTGCAAATTCAACCCCTTTGCAGCAGTTTGATTGAAACGATACACAATTAATTTATTCTTATAATAATCTTGAGCATCACCAAATTTGTAATTACCCATAATAGCTCTTTTTGCTTGACTTGCCCCTCCTTTATATCTATCCCCATTTGGAGAAATATAGTAAACATCTGTAACTTTTAATGCTGTTGCATCTGAAAGGTGAAACATTGAGCGATAATCGAGTATTTCTAAACCATCAAGGTCCAATGCTTGTATTGGTGTATTTCCTGCAAATTGGTAAGGTGTGTACCAAGGGTAAGATTTGGTAAGTGGGTCAACACTCAAAAACTTCGCTATGCGGCTGTCGAAAATCCTAAAGCCATAGTCGTAGGTGGCCCCATGCTGCCCACTCCATTCGCTGTCGGTTTCCTTGCCGTTGAACCCGAAGCGGTAGCCATTATCGAACACCCTGCCGGGCATGGGTGAGCCAAAGGGGTAATAGTCGGTGGCGGTGAGCAGGCTGGCGGTGTTGGTGGTTGTGTTTTTAAAGCCGCTCACGGTGGCCAGCACGTTGCCCAGGTGGTTTTTAAGTTCGTACTGCCGGTGGCCCAGGCTGTAAGCCACGGGTTGGGTAAAATCAATACTGTTCAGGGTTTGGTCCACGGTCAGGGTACCCAGGCGGTCGGAGCCAAAGAGGCTGAATTCGCCCAGTTCCATGGGGTTGGTACCGCCCTGCTGGTAGGTGGCCAGTTGGTTGCCCTGGGCATCGCGCACATAAAAGGTGTAGCTCCATTGGCTTTCGTCCACCAGGATACCGTTGCTGCGGGGTTTTACCAGTTTCATGGTGCGGTTGCCGGCGGCATCGTAGGCAAACTCAAGGTCGGGCAGGCTGTGAGCCCCGGTGGTGCGGGTAATTTTTTCAATTTTACCGCCCGGGGTCCAGGTTATGCTGGCAATATGGTCCTGCTGGTTGGCGGTAAGGTTGCCCAGCTCGTCGTAGGTGTAGTTGTTTTCGGGCTGGCTGTCAATATCGTCGGGCAGGGTAGCGCCGTCCACGGCATCGGTTACCTGTAACAGGCGGTTGTTGCGTTTGTGTCCGTTGAGCTCGTCATATACATAGCCGAGCTGGTCCATAGCCCCGTTCTGGCTGTTTCGGGTTGACAGTTCGTAATAATAGAAAAAATGCCTACTATTTGACTCCAGTGTTCGCATGTATCAAAAATAGCAAACATTTTCTTTTATTAACAGCCAATTTCCTGCATCCTATTCAAAATAAAAATGCCCCCAAAAAGGAGGCATTTTATAATGCATTGAAAATATAGGGTTTTGAATATTACATCATTCCCATTCCGCCACCGCCCATTGGGGGCATGGCTGGGGCTTTGTCATCTTTTTCTTCCACCAATACGCATTCGGTAGTTAGGAACATGCCGGCAATGGAGGCTGCATTTTCAAGAGCCACGCGGCTTACTTTGGTTGGGTCGATAACGCCTGTTTTGTACAAGTTCTGGTATTCATCCACGCGGGCATTGTAGCCAAAGTCATCTTTACCTTCGCGAACTTTTTGAACAATCACCGAGCCCTCGCCACCGGCATTGGCTACAATCTGACGTAAAGGTTCTTCAATGGCGCGTTTTACAATGGCAATACCATAATTTTGGTCGATGTTTTCGCCCTCTAAACCTTCCAATGCTTTAATGGCACGGATGTAAGCCACACCACCACCGGGAACAATCCCCTCTTCAACGGCAGCACGGGTAGCGCTTAAGGCATCATCCACACGGTCTTTTTTCTCTTTCATTTCAACTTCCGATGGAGCACCTACGTAAAGAACAGCTACACCGCCGGCTAATTTGGCCAAACGTTCCTGAAGTTTTTCGCGGTCATAATCCGAAGTGGTAGCTTCAATCTGAGCTTTAATTTGATTGACACGGGCCTGGATTTTTGCCTTTTCACCCACACCGTTTACAATGGTGGTATTTTCTTTGTCGATGGTAATTTTTTCGCAACGTCCCAACATATCCATGGTAGTGTTTTCAAGCTTCATACCTTTTTCTTCGGTAACCACCATACCACCGGTCAACACGGCAATGTCTTCCAGCATTTCTTTCCTGCGGTCGCCAAAACCGGGAGCTTTAACAGCAGCCACTTTTAACGAACCACGGATACGGTTTACAACCAATGTAGCCAGGGCTTCTCCATCCACATCTTCTGCAATCATCAATAATGGGCGGCCGCTTTGTGCTACTGGTTCCAAAATGGGCAACAGGTCTTTCATGGTCGAAATCTTTTTGTCGTATAACAACACGAACGGATTTTCGAGCTCGGTCTGCATTTTTTCGGTATCCGTAATGAAGTAAGGAGAGATATACCCGCGGTCGAATTGCATACCTTCCACCACTTCAACGGTGGTTTCGGTTCCTTTGGCCTCTTCCACAGTGATTACACCCTCTTTTTTCACTTTTTCCATGGCGGTGGCAATCAGTTTACCGATTTCGGCATCGTTGTTAGCTGAAATTTTGGCTACCTGTTCAATTTTTTCGTTGTCTTCACCAATCACATGCGATTGTTTTTTAAGGTCTTCAACCACAACAGCTACAGCTTTGTCGATACCTCTTTTGATGTCCATTGGGTTGGCCCCTGCGGTTACATATTTCAACCCAACATTGATAAGCGATTGTGCCAAAACCGTGGCAGTGGTAGTTCCATCACCGGCATCATCGGCGGTTTTTGAGGCAACCTCTTTCACCATTTGAGCGCCAATATTGGCATAAGGATCAGAAAGTTCAATTTCTTTTGCCACAGTTACCCCGTCTTTGGTAATCTGTGGAGCTCCAAATTTTTTATCAATAACTACGTTTCTACCTTTTGGTCCTAAGGTTACCTTTACTGCATCAGCCAAAGCATCGACCCCTTTTTTAATCAGGTCGCGAGCTTCTACGTTAAATTTTATTTCTTTTGCCATTTTATTATAAATTAGATAATTACAATGATTGATTAAAAAACATAAAGTATATCGTTGTGTGAAATCAGAAGATATTTTGTGTTTTCAATATTCAGTTCCGTTCCGGCATACTTTCCATACATTACCTTATCCCCGGTTTTAACTTCAATATTTTGGTCTTTAAGAGCCGAGCCCACCAACACTACCTCACCCTGTAACGGGGAATCTTTTGCTGAATCGGGGATGTATAAACCACCAGCGGTTTTTTCATCTGCTTCGGAAGGGCGCACCAGCACTTTTCCTGCAATTACTTTACCATTCAATTTTGTCATTTTGTTCTATTTTAAGTTCAACATTATTTTTAAAATCATAGGCGGCACTGGTCACATTCTGTGCCAAAGAGGAGAATGTGTTTTTTAAGGCGACAATATTTCAGAAGAATGCTGTAATCTTTGGTAAAGATAGGTATCAATTTTATTAAAACACAGATAGTCAGGAACAAATTGCTTTGTCCGGGTCAAAAAAAAATGTCAGCCTAATGACAAGCTGACATTTCTCATTGTTGAAAAATCTCTTTTTACTTTTTTGCAGGCTCTTCAGCAGGAGGTGCATTTAAAGGAAAATTCTTTTGCATCTGCGAAGGATCCTGGGCAGCATCAATTTGCTCTTGCATCAATGACTGGTTGCTCTCGCCTGTTTCGCGAGGGATGAATGCCGCGGCTAAAATACTCAAGAATAGTAGCGACCCGGCCAAAACCCAAGTGGCTTTTTCCAGAAAGTCGGTGGTTTTGCGTACGCCCATTACTTGGTTCGATGCTGAAAAATTAGCAGCCAATCCTCCTCCTTTGGAATTTTGAACCAAAACGATCAAAATTAAAAGGATACAAACAATAAAGATTAATACTGAAATTACTACGAACATTGTCTTTGCTTATTGATTATTAATAATTTGTTTTATTTTTCCGATTTGGGTGGCAAAGTAACTATTTTTTTCCGGATATTTCAAACTTAATTTTTCATAAGCTGAAACAGCTTTTTCGTAAAACCCTTGTTTTACATAGATTTTTGCCAACGTGTCGGTAATCATTTCGGGAGATTCGTCGGTTTTGTTTGCGCCAAAAGAAGGTATTATTGGTTCTTTTTCCTCACGCGGAACAATTTTAGGTTGCTCAAAAATAAAGGTATCAATCAGTTTCTTTCTGCGGTCCTCGGGATATTCAGGATTTTCTCCCTGCTGTGTTTCCGGTTTTTTCTTTTTAAAGGTGTTTTTAAATTCTTCGAGGTTGATTTTGTCATCCACTTCAAAAAATGTGGAGGATTGAGCACTTCCGGTCATGATTAGCAAATCGAGTTCATCATTTTCCTTTTCAGAAGTTTGATATGATTCAGGTTCAGCCTCCGGGAATTCGGTTATTTTTAACAATGCCTCAAAATCCAGGGTTTCATTTTGATTTTCATGAATGTTTGAGCGGGAAATTTTTATTTCCGTGTCTGAAACGGGTAAAAGCACCCGCTTATCGAGTAAAAAAAATAATTTGTTGCGGTCGGTTATCCAAACCGCCGTTTTTTTCAATTCTTTTTCGTACTGAATGTTTCCCTGGTTGCTTAAGTTTTTTATGTGAAGCAGCCGGGCCGATTGAAAATAGGGGTATTCTTCCAAAATCTGTTGCAATACAGGTAACGAACGGTCATCCAATAATTCCGGATGGTATAAAAAGCGATAAAATTCCTCTTTATTCATGGAGCTTACCAGTTTACTACGGCTTTATTAAAGATGTCGTCGATAAGTTCATCTAAAATTTGTTCCACCAAGGCATCTTCCACCGATGTCAAATCTTTGTCGGAATCATAATCGGCATATCGCGAAAAACTGGTGTCGAAATTGGCTTTTGGATTTTTTTCGTTGGTAAATTTCACCTTTACCGAAATAGTTAAGCGGTTTTGTGCAGCCACATCACTGTTTGCCTGAATAGCCATGGGTTGTGTACGGTAATCAACAATGGAGCCTTCAAACGAAAGATGCCCATACTGGGGAACCAACTGCAGACTGGTTTGGGTCATGAATTTATCTTTCAAAGCTTCAGTAAGCTGATTGCTCAACGCCGGATTAACCAGTGGGGCCATATTTGGGAAATCGTAAACAGAAACGGTTTCAGTTCCCTCTGGGATGCTGGCTCCGGTAAACGAGTAATTTACCTTGCATCCTGTGGTTAAAAAAAATGCAAGCAGAAAGATTGAAAAAGTTTTGTGATTCATCATCGGAAAGGTTTTTATAAGTCGATGTCATATTCTTTAATTTTCCGATACAAAGTCCGTTCCGAAATCCCTAAATCGTCGGCGGCTTGCTTTCTTTTCCCATTGTGTTTTTCCAATGCCTTAATAATCATCTCTTTTTCTTTGTCGGTGAGTGATAACGATTCTTCAATAAACTCTTCGGTGTCTTCTATTTGTATGCCCGAATCATCTTCTCTATTGATGATAACAGCCGTTTGAGGTTCACTGGGTTTTGTATAGGTCAGGTTGGTATCTTCATAAAGATTTTTAATAATCCGGGCATGGTCTTCATTCAAGTGGGTTTTTTCAATGCCATGATTCATTAAGTCGTGTACCAGCCGCTTCAGGTCCGTCATGTCGTTTTTCATATCGAACAAAACTTTGTAAAGTATTTCCCTTTCTGAATTGAAGGTCTGTTCGTCAATTTTTTTGTAAAGAGCCGGAAGTTTGGAGCTTTCTGCTTGAGGCAAATACTTCTTCAAGGTATTGGCCGATACTTCGCGGCTCTCTTCTAAAATAGAAATTTGTTCGGTAATGTTTTTTAATTGTCGGACGTTCCCGGGCCAACGATAATTTTCTAAAATTTCTTTTGCCTCGGCGGACAATGTCAATGCGGGCATACGGAATTTGTCGGCAAAATCGGTAGCAAATTTCCGAAACAATAAATAGACGTCCTCTTTTCGTTCTCGTAGGGGAGGGACATGAATGGGAACCGTATTTAACCGGTAGTACAAATCCTCGCGGAATTTACCTTCGTCAACAGCTTTAACCATGTTGACATTGGAAGCCGCTACCACCCGGACATTGGTTTTCATCACCTTTGAGGACCCTACCCTGATAAACTCACCCGATTCAAGCACGCGCAGCAGGCGTACCTGGGTTGAAAGCGGGAGTTCCGCAATCTCATCCAAAAAGATGGTGCCATTGTCGGCCACCTCAAAATATCCTTTACGTGTGTCGGTGGCACCTGTAAAAGCCCCTTTTTCATGGCCAAAAAGCTCGGAATCAATGGTTCCTTCAGGAATGGCCCCGCAGTTTACAGCAATATATTGTCCATGTTTGCGGCTACTGTGCTGATGAATAATTTTTGGGAAGGTTTCTTTTCCTGTGCCGCTTTCTCCGCTAATGAGTACGGTCAAGTCGGTGGGAGCTACCTGAATGGCAATATCAATGGCCCGTAACAAGCCATAGGTGTTGCCTATAATTCCAAATCGTTGTTTTACTTGTTGTACATCCATTGTTCAAACTGGTTTTTTGTCAGGTTATTTGTTAAATAAATTAGCCTGTAAGCGATATTTATCTCAAGGATAAAAAAATCATGACAAAATTACATATTATTATTTATAGTTGAATCGGATAATCGGTGAATGGAATAAAAATACAGGGTGAATGAAGAAACGTATCCCGGACAGGAATCAAATTAAAAAAAATGGCCGGGATTCTTTCCGGCCACTAGAAGAGTATTGTTTTTGGAGTTTTAAATAAGGCTGTTTCTTAATGCAATCACTTTATCTTTAAGGGCTTCAATTTTTGCAGTATCTTTTACTTCTAAGGTTTGGAATAAATCAGCAATTTCTTTCAACGATTTATATAACTCCTTAAAGTCTTCTTTGTCTTTGTAAGGTTCCATCAACTTAATTAAATCGATCAGTGATTGTTTGTTTGCTAAAATCTCAGCATAAAGAGGTTCTTTGTTTTCAGCAAAATTGACGGTAGCTCCTAATAAATAGATGCTTTCAATCCAACTTCCTGATAGAGCATATAAAGCCAATTCGTTTTTATTGGTTTGCTCCAAAAATTTGTGTGTGTCGTATTGAGCGGATTTGATAATAAGCAACAAGGAGTCTTTATTATCAAGGTTGGCCTGAACCCGTTGAAAAAACTCGCGGTTAAGGTTTGAAATTTCCAAGTCTCCGACCAATTGTACAAAGTTGTCCAGATAATTTGCCGTGGCGTCCTTTTTTTGGTAAGTAGTGGTATAAATTAAATCGGCAGCGTAAATACCCAGATTGATTGCTTTCTGCTTGTACGAAAGATAGTTTTCAACATTTGCCGGAGGATTGGTTATATCATATATATATCCGGCTCCGGTTTCATTAAGAAATTGGATTATTTCATAAGAGGTGGGCATAGGGTACTTGTTCATCAGCGCGGCTGTTTCTTCAACAAGGACATCATCCAGTTTATCGGCTTCTTTTTTCTGGGAACTTTGGTTGTTACAACTTGAAATAGTGATTAAAATGGCCAGCAAAAGCCCGAATTTACAAACATGCTTCATGGTTCAAAATTTTTAAATTAGGTAAATGTAAAAAAAATGTTTGAAAGTGATACTTTAAGTTTTAAAAAAAGGTGGATAAGAAAAAATAAATACTGTCTATAAAATGGAGGTTTATTGTTAAAATAATCCATAAAACACCGATTTCATAATTTTAATTTGGCTGTGAATTTTCAATGATAGCAACGCATACAGGGGACAAAACAAAAATTGTTGAAAAAATTGTTGATTAAATTTTTAATTGTATTTTTGCAGTCCACATTTGGGGAATAATATCTCGTTGTATTTATGTATTAATTAAAAAGTTAGGAGTAGAGTGGACACGTTAAGTTTTAAGACCAAATCGGCAAACAGCGCAACCGTTGATAAAAAATGGGTTGTAGTTGACGCCAACGAACAAGTGTTGGGCCGTCTTGCCACCGGTGTAGCTTTCCTGATAAGGGGGAAGCATAAAACCGACTTCACTCCTCACGTTGATTGCGGGGATAACGTAATTGTTATCAATGCTGAAAGAGTTCAGCTAACCGGAAACAAGTGGAGTGATAAAGAATACGTGCGTCATACAGGTCACCCTGGAGGACAACGTATTGTAACTGCTGATGAGCTAATGGCCAAAAACCCAATAGCCATGGTAGAAAAAGCTGTAAAAGGGATGTTGCCTAAAAATCGTTTAGGTCGCCAACTTTACAGGAATTTATATGTATATGCAGGTGAAATGCATCCGCACGAGGCGCAAAAACCTGAAAAAATCAGTTTAAATTCAATTAAATAGAAGAAATGGAAGTGATTAACGCAGTAGGACGTAGAAAGTCCGCAATTGCACGCGTTTACTTGAGCGAAGGAACTGGAAAGGTTACCGTGAATGGCAAAGATTATAAGGAGTATTTCCCAACAGGGACCCTCCAATACATCGTTTTGCAGCCACTGAACCTTCTGGAAGTTGCTAACAAGTACGACGTGAAAGTGAACTTGGATGGCGGAGGGATTACCGGCCAGGCCGAAGCATTGCGTTTAGGAATTACCAGGGCTCTGATGGACATCAATCCTGAAAGCCGGGGAAAACTAAAAGCTGCTGGGTTTGTTACCCGCGACCCACGCGAAGTTGAGAGAAAGAAACCAGGACAGAAAAAAGCACGTAAGAAATTCCAGTTCAGTAAGCGTTAATAGCACTGCAGAATTTCGTTTAGTATCTAAATTGTTGAGATTTCTTTATAAATGCAACATTGGACTCATGAACAACCACAGTTTGTTCGTATCCAAAAGCTTAAGAACTACTTAACAATTGCTTTTTTTAAGAATGTAAACGAGTTAAAAAAATTAAAATGTCAAGAGTAAGTTTTCAAGAATTATTAGATTCAGGTGCGCATTTTGGCCACCTCAAAAGAAAATGGAATCCTCACATGGCTCCATATATCTTTATGGAACGCAATGGGATACACATTATCGATCTTCAAAAAACCGTGGTAAAAGTTGACGAAGCCGCTGCAGCAATGAAGCAAATTGCAAAGTCGGGCCGTAAAATACTTTTCGTTGCCACCAAAAAGCAAGCAAAAGATATTGTTGCCGAACGTGTGAATAAAATTAACATGCCTTATGTAACTGAACGTTGGTCAGGAGGTATGTTAACCAATTTCCCCACCATCCGTAAAGCAGTTAAAAAGATGGGTTCCATTGATAAAATGGAGACAGACGGGACCTTCGATCATTTGTCGAAACGTGAAAAATTACAGATTCAACGTCAACGGGCCAAACTGGAAAAGAACTTAGGCAGTATTGCCGATTTAACCCGTTTGCCTGCTGCACTTTTTATCGTTGATATCCAAAAAGAAAAAATTGCTGTTGCTGAAGCTAAACGGTTACAAATACCAGTGTTTGCAATGGTTGATACCAACTCTGATCCTAACCAGGTTGATTATGTAATTCCTTGCAACGATGATGCCGCAAAAGCCATTTACCTTGTGGTAGATGCCTTAGCCAAAGCAATTGAAGAAGGTCTTTCAGAACGCAAAGTAGAAAAAGACAAAGAGGCTCCAGATAAAGACAAAAAAGCTCCTAAAAAAGAAACCAGGACAACAGCCAAAAAATCGGCAGCTAAAAAAGCAGTTGGAGAAGGAGAAGAGGAAGAAGATGTTGATGTTGAGTTGGAAGATGCTCCAGAAGTAGAGGCCGATGATACTGAAATAGAAGATTAATCATTAAAACGAATTCAAAATGTCTATACAAGCAGCTGATGTAGCCAAATTAAGAAAAGTTACCGGTGCCGGTATGATGGATTGTAAAAAAGCACTTACCGAAGCAGATGGCGATTTTAACCGTGCTATCCAAATCATCCGCGAACGTGGCCAGGCAATTGCTAACAAACGTGCCGATCGCGAAGCTACCGAAGGCGCAGTAATTGCTAAAACCACTGCCGACAGCAAAAGTGGGATTGTTATCGCCCTAAATTGCGAAACCGACTTTGTGGCAAAAAATGAAGATTTTGTTGGATTAGCTCACAAAATTGCTGATTTGGCTTTGGCTAAATTACCTGAGAATATGGAAGCGTTATTAGCTCTTCAATTAGATGGTAAAACCGTTGAAGAAGTAGTGGTTAACCAAAGTGGCATCACAGGCGAGAAAATGGAATTGGCCTATTATGATAAAATTCAATCCGAATTTGTCATTCCATACATCCACATGGGTAACAAATTAGCCACCCTGGTGGGATTCAATAAAGCAGGATTCGCTCCGCAACTGGCAAAAGACGTGGCTATGCAGGTAGCTGCCATGGCGCCGGTTTCAATCAGCGAAAAAGATGTACCCGCCGAAGTTGTAGAAGAAGAATTGAAAATTGCTAAAGAAAAAGCCCGGTTAGAAGGAAAAGCTGAAAATATGCTTGATAAAATTGCAGAAGGGCGTTTGAGCAAATTCTACAAAGAAAGCACATTGTTGAATCAATCATCGGTGAAAGATAACAAATTTACCATAGCTCAACTTTTAACCAATGCCAGTGCAGGTCTGACAGTAACTGCTATGAAACGTTATGCTTTAAAATCGTAATATTTAACGGAAGATATAAAAGAGCCCTGCATGGGCTCTTTTTTTTGGCCATAGCGTTTAAAAAGAGGCAATCTCAATAATTATCCTTGAAGGATGAAGCAATTATTTTACTATATTCGGTTTCAATTTAAACACAGAAAACTATGATTACCTATAAACGAGTGCTTTTAAAACTAAGCGGGGAAGCTTTAATGGGCGACAAATCTCATGGAATTGATCCCGACCGTTTGAATGAATACGCCCAACAGATAAAAGAGATTGTTGAAAAAGGGACCCAGGTTGGTGTTGTTATCGGCGGAGGGAATATCTTTCGGGGTTTATCTGGAACGGCTGCAGGTTTTGACCGCATTAATGGTGATTACATGGGAATGTTGGCTACGGTGATTAACAGCTTAGCTTTGCAATCGGCTTTAGAAGGGATTCATTGTAGAGCAACGGTTTTAACAGCAATCCGCATGGAACCTGTGGCAGAATTTTACAGCAAACAAAAAACCAGGGAATTATTGGAAAACGGGACTGTGGTTATCTTTTCGGCAGGAACGGGAAACCCATATTTTACCACCGACACGGCTTCGGCTCTTCGCGCTATTGAAATGAAAGCCGATGTACTGTTAAAGGGAACCCGTGTAGATGGTGTATATACCGCCGACCCTGAGAAAGACCCCCATGCAAAAAAATACCAAACCCTTACCTTTGATGAGGCTTATGAAAAGAACCTGAAAGTGATGGACTTGACCTCGTTTACCATGTGTAAAGAGAACAACATGCCCATCATTGTTTTTGACATGAACACCAGGGGAAATTTAACAAAAGTAATTTTTGGTGAAAAAATTGGAACTTTAGTAAGTAATTAAATATCTTTACTTTGATAACTAATACCGAAAAACAATGACAGAAGATTTGAAAATGGTCATCGATTTAACCAGAGATTCCATGGCCAAAGCAATAGACCATTTAGAAGAAGCTTTAATACACATTCGTGCCGGAAAGGCCGATCCGCGCATGCTAGATAATTTAACTGTTGATTATTACGGTTCACATGTCCCCATTTCGCAGGTGGCAAATATTAATTCTACCGATGCCCGGACGATTAAAATCCAGCCCTGGGAGAAAAAGATGATTGATGCCATTGAAAAAGCTATTTTGTATGCCAACCTGGGATTTAACCCATCGAATAATGGGGAGGTGGTGATTATCAATGTCCCTGCCTTAACTGAGGAACGGAGGAAAGAATTGGTGAAACAGGTGAAGCATGAGGGGGAGAATACCCGTGTGAGTATTAGAAATACCCGCCGCGAAGCCATTGAACAGTTCAAGCAAATGAAAAAAGATGGGCTGGCCGAAGATTTAGAAAAGGATGCCGAAGATCAAGTGCAGAAATTGACGGATTCTTTCAACTTAAAAGTGGATGAGAAGATTAAGAAAAAAGAAGAAGATATTATGAAAGTTTAACTGAAACCGCCTTTTGGCGGTTTTTTTATTTAATTCAAAATTCAGCATTTGAAAGGCTAAAAAATTATTGAATGAAATCCTGTTGATGCTGTGATTAATTGGGCAAACTAAGTTAAATTTGGAAATAAGCGCAGATAAGCATCTTGGTTGATTATGCTTGGAGCACGAGCGGCCTAAATTTGAAAAGCATAATGGATTCTTTTCAGTAAAGCCAATAAAATCCAATTAAGTTATGATTCAGGGTCAAACAGAAAAGTCAAATTTCCCTATCATTTTATTGATATTTGATATATTAAGGAATATACTTTTACAAATTATCGTTTTCACAGGTACAATTTTAGCGTTTCATCAAGCAGCATTTACGCAGGATAATTTCCTTTTTGAGCGGATAAATATTGAAGACGGCTTATCGAATAATTCTATTAATGGCATTCTGCAAACCATTGATGGCTTCTTATGGATTGCTACAAAAGATGGGTTAAACCGGTTTGATGGACATGAGTTTAAAGTATTTAAAAATAGTTCTACGGATTCCACCTCTTTACCCGAGAATTATGTAATGTCTTTACTCGAAAGCCATAGTGGCATTTTATATGTTGGCACCTGGGGTGGTGGGTTATGTAAATATGACCCAATTAATGAGTGTTTTATTCAAATTCGCCAAAAAGGGTATAACGATAATTTCATTCAGTGTCTTTTTGAAGATCACCTTCATAATATTTGGTTTGGCACAACTGAGGGTGGGCTTTTTGTTTTAAACCCCAGTAATGGTGTAATAGCCAATTATTCGAAAAACAATACCATAAATCATATCCCTTCGAATAATATTACAAGTATATCAGAGGATAATTCATGCCAGATATGGTTTGGAACCTGGGATGCCGGACTGATACATTTTAATCCTGAAAAGGGCGGGTTTCAGCAATTGCTACATGATCCGAAAAACAAAAACACCATTTCAAACAATGGGGTGTGGAATATCAGCAATGAATCCGGCAACGGCATGATTTTAAGCACTTTTTCGGGGATTGACCAAATAAACCCCAAAACCCATGCGATTATTCATAATCCCGGTTTCAATGATACGTTGACAAGTCTGGGACCAATTGCAATCCGGCAAACCATCAGGGATAAAAAAGGACGGTTATGGATCGGTTCTTACGATTATTATGGCTTATTTCTTATCGCAAGTGACGAAAGCGGTGTGGTTGAAAACTATAGATTTACAAATGAAGATTACAATAACCAATCAATATCCATTGATAGAATAAGGTGGATTTACGAAGATAAAAAAAGCAATATATGGATTGGTACCGAAAACGGCCTTAATAAACTACCCGTAAGGCAACAATTCAGACAATTCAGGCATCTGCCGGTACGTACCAATAGTTTGGGAGGCAAAGTAGTCAGCAGTATTCTCCAAACAAAAGAGAGGATGCTGTGGGTTGGTTACGGAGGTGATGGATTTGATAGAATTGATTTGCAAACCGATTTAATTAAGCACTTTACTTTTGAGCCGACCAAAAAAAACACGTTGAGCGATAATGATGTAACCTACATTTATGAATCTAAAGATGGATATCTATGGATTTGTACTATGTACGGGGGGTTAAACCAATTTGATCCTGTTTCGGAAAAATTTATTCATTATAGTTCAAGCCCTGTTAATTCAGAAAGTATAAGCTTAAATTGGGTTAATCAGGTGATGGAAACAAGCAAAGGTGTTTTTTTGGTAGGAACCAATAGCGGGCTTGATGTGTTAAATCGGGGGACCGGAAAATTTTCCCGTTTTCTTCCAGCACTTAAGGAGGGACAAAAAAGCCTCCCACCAACAATTTCAGTAAATGCACTACTTGAAGACAGTCATCAAAATATTTGGATAGGAACCTGGCTTGACGGTGTTTATTATTACAATTATTCAGAAAGAACATTAACCCATTATCTCCAAAATAAAAATGACCCCAATAGCATCAGTAGCAACAAGATTACGTGTATTTATGAAGACATTAATCAAGACGTCTGGTTTGGAACTCATAGTGGCGGATTAAACAAATTTGATTCTAAAACAGGTGGTTTTAAAAGCTATACCACCGAGAATGGATTGCCAAACGATGTTGTTTTTGGCATACAAGAAGATTCAAAGGCAAACTTGTGGATAAGCACGATGAAAGGGCTGGTAAAATTTAATCCCTCAGAAGGATTAATACGCGTTTATGACCATTATGATGGGCTTGTAAATAATCAGTTTAACTGGCGGGCTTGTTATCAAAATAACGATGGGCTGATGTACTTTGGCGGAATCGACGGTTTTGTGTCTTTTCATCCCGATTCAATAAAGATTGATACAGTTGCTCCCCAGGTGGCTATTACATCATTTAATATTTTTTACCGAAAAACTGCCTTGTACAAATCTTTTCCTGCTTCAAAAATAATAGAGCTTAACCATTCGCAAAACTTTTTTTCAATCGGGTTTACAGCGCTTGATATGGCTCCAAATCAGAAACATAGTTATGCTTATAAATTAGAAGGGATTGATCCCGATTGGGTATATTGCGGAACGCGTACATCTTCCTTTTATACCGATCTCCGGCATGGCTCCTTCAACTTTCAAATAAAGGCCTCAAATTCCGATAATGTTTGGAGCAAGCCGGTATCGTTATCCATAACAATTCTCCCAGCCTGGTGGAACACGTTGTTTATAAAAATATTAGGATTATTGACCATATTTGGCATAGGGATTCTGGTTACAAGAATCCGGTTTTGGCATTTATTGGATATTGAACGGATACGGTTAAATATTGCCAGTGATTTACATGATGAAATGGGAAGTAACTTAAGCAGTATTAGCGTTGACAGTCAGCAATTGATGCGCACAAAAGGGATTGATAATAAATCGTACGAATTGGCCAGCGATATTTATAAAACAACAAATGAAACGATTGATTCCATCAGGGATATCATCTGGTTTATCAACCCCAAAAACGACGGGGGCGAGAATACCATCTTTAAAATGAAAGAGAAAGCAGCTTCATTATTGGTAGGAATAAACTGGTCTTTTGAGGTTTCTGATGACTTTCAATTCGGCATCATAAAACTCGAAACCCGAAGAAATATTTTCTTAATTTATAAAGAGGCTTTAACAAATATTGCGAGGCATTCAAAAGCCACAAGTTGTTCTATTGAACTGTATAAACAGCAAAATAGAATGTGCCTTAAGATTTGCGATAACGGGAAAGGATTTGATTTAACGGAAACCCCTAAGCATGATGGCCTTGAAAACATCTATTATAGAGCAAAAAAAATTCATGCTCAATTAGACCTTTCCAGTGAGAAGGATAGGGGGACTTGCTTAATTTTGCAGTTTTCAATCAAAGATAAATTGACCTTTGAATAGCGTTGTATTTTACAAGTAAATTATATCAACTGGCTGACAAATAGTTTTATTACCTGCTTACCAAATATGATTAAAACAAACGATAAAGATAATTTCCCGGTCAACATTTGGTTGGTTGAGGACAATTCCAGTTACCGGAAAAGCCTTGCATCTGTTATTAATAGCACCCCGGGAATGATTAGTTCGAATACATTTTCTACGTGCGAAAGAGCGTTGAAAGCAATGGAAACAGAACCATTTCCCGATGTTATTTTGCTTGACATCGGTTTACCCGGCATGAGCGGTATAAAAGCCATCCAGAAATTTAAATCGTATTCATATGATATTCATATTGTTATTCTGACAATTTATGATGATAACGATTCTGTTTTTAACGCTCTCTGTGAAGGGGCCTCGGGTTATTTGTTAAAGGATTCTACCCAGGATAAAATTGTTGATTCCATTAAAGAAGTTCTTGCCGGCGGGGCTCCTTTAAACATGCATATTGCCCAAAAAGTCCTCCAGCTTTTTGCCAAATTGAATTCAAAAAAGGTAGATTACGAGCTTACGGAACGTGAAAAAGAGATCTTGCAACATTTAGTATCGGGACTGACAAAGCAACAAATTGCCGACAAGCTTTTTTTAAGTTTCCATACAGTTAATACCCACATTAAAAATATTTATAAAAAACTTCAGGTTACTACAAAAGCTGCCGTTATCTCAAAAGCTTATAAGGAAAACCTATTCCGTCCTAAGGAATAATTCTCATCACATAAATTCACAAATAACCTCCGGTTCGCATCTATTCGCTAGTGAAAAATACCACGAACATGCGATTTCCTTTCAATTCATATTGCTGTAATTTTATTCATTGGGTGAACTATTAACTATAACAAACCTGATTTGAAGATTCAGGTTAAGTTAAAATGCTATGTACATAAATCATTATAAACAAATAGAATTTATAAATACACCGAAAACATTAAACACATAACCTCTATACAATTAATAATTAATATTTTAAAACTTAATTAAATGAAAAAGCTATTGTATCTTTTAGTTTTTACAACGTGTGTTGCCTACGGGCAGAAACCAAAGGTTATCGCCCATCGGGGGGGATCGTCAATGGCACCTGAAAACACGTTGGCGGCTTTTAATAAAGCCATTGAAATAAAGGCAGATTATTATGAATTGGATGTTCAGATATCAAACGACGATTCATTAATGATTATGCACGATGCCACTGTGGACAGAACAACGGATGGTACAGGTTCACTGGCTGCGATGACCTTTGCCCAGCTTCGTCAACTTGATGCAGGATCGTGGTTTAGTGCAGAATTTACGGGCGAAAAAGTCCCTACGTTGTATGAATCGCTTGCTTTAGCAAATACCGGTGATGGTACTATCGGAATTGTTATTGAACTTAAATCAAGCGAATCGGTTTTGGCATCAAGGGTGGTTGAGGTAGTCCAAAATATGGGGTTACAAAACCGAGTGATTGTTGCCAGTTTTAGCCTTTCACAGATAACCCAGGTTAAAACATTGGATGCTTCAATTCCCGTGATGTTTTTTGCCACCATTTCAAATTCAAACATCGATCAGGTTGCGGCCATCAATGGCGAATGGGTAGGAAGTGGGGGCAATTATTTACAAACCATCATTGATTATGCCCACTCAAAAGGTATTAAATACAATGCCTGGACAATTAACAGTGCAAGCCAAATGGTTCCGTTAATAGCTCAGGGTGTTGATGGGATTACAACAGATTATCCCGCAACAATGATTTCAATAATGGATGACACCGAACCCTCCGATGTGGTTCTTACATCAGCAGAAGCCCATGAAACCGAAGTGACCCTTAACTGGGAGGAAGCCGAGGATTTGCAAAGCAGTATCGTAGGTTACGATATTTTCAGATCGGTATCTCCAACCACTACTATGCTCCTTACATCAGTTGGTACCGAAACTGAATATGTTGATCAGACTTATACCGAATCCACACAATATTTTTACAGAATAAAAGCCAAAAATGCCGCCGGGTTAAGCAGTATCAATTATTCAAATGAACTTTCGGTAACCACTCAAACCGATATCACTGCTCCCTATGTTAAATATTTAACTTCGAAAGGTGATAGTACAACCCTATTGGTGGAATTCAGCGAACGAGTTGATAAAATAACATCTGAAACAAAAACCAATTATGCAATAAACCATGGAGTTACTATAGCAAACGCGAAACTTGCTCACGATCAGCGAACGATTATTCTAACCACCTCGCCCATGGCCGAGCAATCGTATTATATTACGATTAAAAATGTGAAAGACAAAGCTAACACACCAAATACAATGGTTACAAAAAGCAGTGTTTTTCTGCATCAAAGTATGTTAACCGATGCCGTAGCCATTTATAACCTCGATTCAATTTACATTCAGGCAAACGACACGCTTATTCTCGATGCATCAGGTAATGCGAATAATGGCCATGTTAAGAATGGTGCCAGCCAGGATGAAGGTTATTTGGGAAATGCCCTTGAATTCGATGGTGTAAACGATTTTGTACAGTTTGAAACCTCTACCTCGTTCGATTTCAATACATCGGCAGTAACCATCTCGCTTTGGACAAAACTAGCCTATTTGCCAATTGATTTACCTGTGGCTTATGGTCCGTTATTTGACTCCGAAGGCGATCAATATGTTTTATATGAAGATAGAGGAAACAGCGAACTGCGGTTTAAAGTTTCGACTTCGGCTGGTGCCGAAAGGCCAGGGATACCAAACAACGATCTTAAAAAAGGCGAATGGATACATATTGTTGGCGTGTATGATGGTACCAATGCCATGATTTATCTGAACGGGGTTAAAAAAGATTCGCATCCGCTTACAGGCACCGTTAAAACCGGACAGGTTGCAACTTTGGGATTATCGGGAACCTCATACTTTGAAGGAAATATGGATCAGGTTGAAGTTTATAGCAGGGCATTAACTGAAGATGAAATACTTGAAAAATATAATGCAAAGGCAGCTCCAATTGTACTTAACCCTTCAACGGTAACTATCCAATCAGTGATGGTTGATGAAACAGATGTAGAATTAACTTGGTCCAAAGCAGAAAACTACGAAAGCAATATAATGTATGAAATTTACCGTGACGTAGCACCTGCACCAACTACACTTTACGCAACCGTTGGGGATACAATAAGTTATGTTGATAATACCAATACTGAAAATCAAAAGTATTATTATCGTGTTAAAGCAAAAAATACCCGTGGCTTGTTAAGCCCGGATTTCAGTAACGAAGTTGAGGCTACAACCGGCAGCGATATTACAAAACCGGTTGTTGTTTATTCAACATCAAAGGGTGATACGGCAAACATAATTATTGAATTTAGTGAGAAAGTTGATCTAACTTCGGCCGAAACAATTACAAATTACTCCATCGACCAATCCGCTTCGGTTTTGGATGCTAAAATAGCTGTCGATCAAAAATCGGTATTTCTTACTACTACCAAACTGCTTGAACAGTCGTACATTATGACTATTAACAACATTCAGGATTTGGCTGCTGCTCCGAATAAAATTTTGCCCGACACCAAAATTAAAATCACACATGAAAACAATCTGGATAATCTTGTTGCCTGGTATCAACTAAATGAACTCCCAGTTTCTGGAACCGATACATTGGTAATTGATGAAACTGAAAATGCAAACAATGGGGTTACAAAAAATCTTCCTGTTCTTGCAGAAGGTTTATTGGGGAACTCTTTGAAGTTTGATGGCAATCAAAAACAATATGTTCAGTTTGAATCCTCACCGTCATTCGATATTAATGACACAATGGTTACTCTTTCTGTTTGGACCAAATTAACATACCTACCTGTTGAAATGCCAATGGCTTATGGTCCATTGTTCGATGCTCAGGGCGATCAATATGTTTTGTACGAAGACAAAGGGAACAATGAATTACGATTTAAAGTGGCAACCTCTGCTGGTGCTGAAAGGCCAGGTATCCCATCTTCAGATTTGGTTACCGGTCAATGGATTAACGTTGTTGGGGTTTATAACGGATCAACGGTCAAAATTTATCTGAACGGGGAATTAAAAGATAGCCATAACCTTACAGGAACGGTTAATCCGGGAATTGTTCCGCTGTTAGGGCTTAATGGAACCACAGGTACCTTATCGTATCTTACCGGCTCAATTGATAATGTTCAGGTATTTAAAGCAGCGTTGAGCGAGTCAGAGGTGCTCGACAGGTATTTGAATTACAAATCTGAAGTTGAGAATGTGTGCGAGAGCTATAACCTGTCAGAAGATGCCAGCATTTGTGGAGGCGAAACTTATCTCTTCCCTGATGGCACCACTGGAACTGAGACGATGGTTCATGTGAGCAACTTAAAAACAATATATGGATGCGACAGTATTATTACAACCAATCTGACCGTAGATATTGTTGATGTTACAGTTACACTCGAAAATATTACTTTAACAGCAGGTATTACAGGTGCAACCTATCAATGGCTTGATTGTGATAATGGCAACACGGCAATTTCAGGGGAAACCTCAGCCTCTTTTACTCCTACGGTAAGTGGAAATTATGCTGTTAAAATTACCGAAAACAGTTGTACGGATACTTCAGAGTGTATAAATGTTGTGGTCTCCTCAATCAAACCCACAACGGATTCCGAGATTAAAATCTATCCTAATCCGAATAATGGAAAATTTATGATTGACCTCGGTTCGCTCTCAATCTCTACTTTAAAGGTAGAGATTATAAATGCGCAAGGTCAAGTGATGTATGAATCGAAACCAGATGCAACAAACAAATGGATCGTTCAACTTCTCCCATCTCAAAAAGGGTTATATATCATTAGGATATTAACTGGATCAGGCATTTTTAGTCAACGTCTCATAATAAATTAAGGTTAGTTAGGAACATTAGAATTAGAAAAGCTGCTTTTTTAAGGCAGCTTTTCTTTTGTTCCATATCTTTAAGCCAATCACTTATACCAAGACTTTCGAAGGCCCTCAGTACAATTGGCACAAATCTCCGGCCTTGTGGTTGGTTCTCCCCATACCTGTTTTCTTAAGTCAGTTGCTTTTGTTCCATTAAATAACCCGTTGAGGCTTTTTAATTGAACCGTTCCGTAGGCATAATTGGCATCTTTGTCGAAACAACAAGGCAGAACCTCCTGATTCGACGCGATTACCGCGCCATTCCATATCCGGAGGCATTTAAAATCTGGTGGGCGTTTAAGCTGGTATTGGCCAGCTTTATCCCTTCGATAGCGGTTGTATTTTTGGATGGATGTCATGATTTCATTCCCGTTCCTGTAATCTTCAATCTGTGCGCTTTTCAGGATTAACCGATCCGCGTTTAGTTTTTTGGCAAGCTTTCTAACCTCTTCAATCTGATGTTCGTTTGTTTTAAAAACCACAAATTGAATGATGATAAACGGATGGTGACTTTTCTGCTTTTTTTTGCAAACTGTCAGATTTGTAATTCCCTGAATAACAGTTTTCAAGCTGCCTCCCACCCGATACTTTGAATAAGTATCCTGAGTGGTGCCATCTACGGAAATAATGATCCGGTGTAACCCGGAATCGATGATCCGTTGGCAATTTTCTGTAGTAAGAAAATGCCCATTGGTAGAGGTGGCGGTGTAAATTTTATTTTGCACCGCTATTTTTATAAAATCATATATCTGCGGATGCATAAAGGGTTCACCCTGAAAATACAACTGTAAAAACGATAGGTGCCTTTCGGATTGTTCAATAATCCCCCAAAAGGATTCTTTTGAGATAAAGTCTTTGGAACGGGTAAGCTGGTTAGTACCCGTGGGGCATTCGGGGCATTTTAGGTTGCAGAGATTCACGGGCTCGATGCTCAAAAACTCGGGCTTTCCCCAATGGATATTTTTACCGGAAATCTTAGAAACAGCATAACTCATCCGCAACAGAAAGCCATTCCAGATTTTATGAATGGTTAACGTTTTTATGAAATTCCAGGCATCGTAAAAGGAAGCTACATTCATTTGTTTTGCCACAAATAATAAAAGTCATCCGGGGCTATGGGTCGATGTTCTTAGTTGCTTTCCAAAATTTGGAACAGTTCATCCAATTTTGGAGTCAAAATAATTTCAGTTCTCCGGTTTTTAGCTCTGGCTTCGGGAGTTTTTGAAGCATCCAGAGGCATAAAAGGCCCTTTCCCGGCGGCGGTTATCCGGTTTGGTTCCATTTTGGAGTTTTGTAAAATTATTTTTACAATGGCGGTTGCCCTTTTAACACTCAAGTCCCAGTTATCTTTAATGTCGCCCGAACCATTCATGGGGACATCGTCGGTATGGCCTTCAATCAGAATATTGATGTCTTTGTTTTGTTCCAAAACTTTAGCAATTTGTTTGAGGGCGGCCTGCCCTTTAGGGTCAACGTCCCATTTCCCCGATTTGAAAAGGAGTTTTTCGTCCATTGTCACATACACCTTTCCATTCCGCTGTTGAATGGTCAAACCCTTGTTCTCAAATCCCAAAAGGGCATCGGTAATTTTTGTTTTAAGGGCAATTACAGATGAATCTTTACTTCGTAAGATTTGTTCCAGTTCCATCAGCCGTTTTCCTTGATCCTCCACCTCTTTACGTTTTTGATTCAGGGAAGAATCCAAGGCAATCAAAATCAAATCGCGTTCCCCGAGTTCGGCGCTTTTCGCATTTAAAGTGGTTTCCAATTTCCGGAGGGCATCCTCTTTTACCTGAAGGTCTTCTTTTGTCACCTGAAGTTCGGCCAACAATTTGCGTGTTTCGGCATCCCTTCCTTTTTCGACCCGCTCATTTGAACTGGACAAATCATCGTACATGGTTTTAAAAACTTTGAACTGTTTGCGGTAAAAATTTGCCGAATCGGTCAGTCCACTTTTTTCAACAGCTATCAGGTCCATTTTCTTTTTTAGCTGTTCCAGTTCCGCCTCCATTTCGGTGTTTTGAACGGTCAATGTTTCATTGACGCTCTTGAGCGAATCGCGCTCTTGAACGGTTGTTTGGTTTTTATCTTTGAGCTCTTGAAATTGGCGGGTAGGTACACAGGCCACCATCAGTCCTAAAGCCGTGAGTATAAGCACACTGTTTTTCAGAGTTTGCATAACGTGGATATTTTAGTTAAAAACCAAAGATACAATTTATTCAAAACAATGGAGGGGGATCAACTAAAATCACCGATGTAAGGTTTAATCGGGGAAACTTATTATTTTAGCTGCAATTGCAGGAATCCACCGATTTGCTGGTGACTCTTTGAAATTAAGAATATATTTGTTTGGTTCAAATTTGAGGGATACCCTGTTTGGACTATTGAAGTTTTGTATGAAATGCAAATGAGCTTATATAAAGAAATAGAGATACTTGCATGCAAATGAATTTGTAACTTGAGGTAAAAAACAACAATGAATCGGAATTATCAATTTCAAGGGCAAGATACTACATCTGTCAAATTGAACACGCTTAATCAAACTGGGGGAACGAATCAAACATTCGACTTAGGAAGACAAACTATAGCATTGGAGGATCTTCGTTCGGTTGTTATTGATTCATCAAGATTAGAGGTCAAGAAAGTGGTTCCGGTGATTAAAACCATTCCCTATGTTCCCCGAAAAGACAGTTTGCTTCACCCGGAATATAATATTTTCACCAAAAATTTTGATTTTCCTACCCGGGAAACCCTTTTTGATCGGTTCAAATTTGAACCCTTCGATCCAAATATGCAGGAAAAGTTGTCGGGTAAGAAATTGGTACTAACCGATGTCTCCCAAAGTGTGGTCGCTGAAAAAGATGATGTTTTGAGCAAAAAAATTGAAGCTTCCAAAAGAGTCCCCGAGGGAAATGGTTTTGAAACCACCGACTGGATGCTGGGAGTAATCCTGGTTTCATTGTTGCTTTTTGGGTGGATTCGTGTAGGTTACGGAAAGTTTGTTCAAATGGCGATGCAGGCTTCTTACAATTTTTTTACTGCCCGCAGGATTAAAGAGGAGGCAAATATTCTCAGAACCCGGGTATTTTATTTTCTAAATGTTCTGTTTTTTATCAATCTTTCACTTTTTATTACGCAGGTTGCCGATTACAACCAAATTGAAATTCCCATTGTTTCAGGAATAGGAGTTTTTTTTCTTGTACTGGCAGGCATCCTGTTGATTTATAGTTTAAAGGGGGTATTATTAGCCGTTCTCGACTTTATTTTCTTGGCAAAAGGGGCTTTTATTTATTATAATTCTACCGTTTTTATTTATAACCGTATGATAGGATTATTTCTTTTGCCCATCATCACCATCGTGCCATTTATCAGCAACAGAGCGACCCCCTGGCTTTTTTATAGTGGTTTTTTTATCATTCTGGGGTTTTATATTTTCAGAATTTTTCGGGGCCTCCAAATTGGATTTAAAAATAGGTTTTCAATTTTCTATTTGATTTTGTACCTTTGTGCACTTGAAATTTTGCCTGTATGGGTACTTTATCACTGGGTAAAAACCTAGGCATAGAGGAACATCAGGAGGTAAGATGTGTAACAAAAAAAATTAGCAAATTGAAAATTAAGCGCATTCTTGTATCTCAACCTGAGCCAGAAACGGAGAAATCGCCCTATTTTGACTTAGCTGAGAAGCATAACCTGAAGATAGATTTCCGTCCGTTTATTCAGGTGAAACCCATTGATGCTAAAGTATTCCGAAAAGATAAAGTAAATATTCTTGATCATACTGCCGTTGTTTTTACTGCACGTACGGCTGTAGATCATTTCTTTAGGATATGTGAGGAGATGAGGATTACCGTTCCTGATACGATGAAGTATTTTTGTATTTCAGAAGCCACCGCTTTTTATCTCCAAAAATATATAGTGTACCGGAAACGAAAAATCTTTTTTGGCAAAAGCAATTTTGATGAACTGTTGGAGGTGCTAGAAAAGCACCGGGAAGAAAATTTTTTAATCCCTTTATCGGATCGGCATAAGTCAGAGATTCCAACAGGGATGGATAAGCTGAATCTCAATTATACTATTGCCATTCTTTATCAGACAGTGGCAAACGATATGTCCGATTTGAATGATGTGAATTATGACATTCTTGTCTTTTTTAGTCCGTCGGGGATCAAATCGCTGTTTGAAAATTTTCCGGGGTTCAATCAGGGGGAAATTAAAATAGCTGCCTTTGGTCCCACAACTGCCCAGGCGGTGAAAGAGGCAAACCTCCGGCTCGATATTCAAGCGCCACTGCCCGAAGCACCATCCATGACCATGGCTTTGGATCAGTTTATTAAGAACGCCAACAAGAACTGTAAAAAATAATTATAGCAAAAGGGTTGGCCGGTTTTCGGCCAACCCTTTTTTAACACAACATGCAAAATCGGGAGCCTTTATCGGAACGGAAAACATTTCGCAGGCATGAACGGCTCAAAAGCCGCTCCCAAATTCAATCGTTGTTTTTACAAAACCGCTCCATCCGGAGTTATCCTTTCAAGTTGGTTTGGACGGTTGTTGAGAGTACCGGACCCTTCCTTGTAAAAGCTGGCTTTACCGTTTCAAAAAGGAGTTTTAAGTCGGCAGTGGACCGGAATTTAGTCAAACGCCGGATGCGGGAATGTTTCCGGTTAAATAAACAGATGATCTACCAGCCCCTTAACGACAAACCCTTTCAATTGAATTTTATGATTGTGTATATGGGTGATGAACTTTTGGATTTTAAACAATCGGAAGCAATACTAAAGCAGCTTTTTGCCCGTTTAACCCATAAATTAGAAGAGTTATAATCTTTTTTGCGACCGATTGTAACTTTTTTCTATTTTTAAGCACCGATATAAAAGCAATAATTCATGCAAAAACAGATTCCAATGAAAAAGATTAGCAGAAAAACAAAAATATGGTTGGCAATTGCCGTGACTGTTGTTACGGTGGGTTTTGTCACCTTTGATGAAGAAAATTTCCAAATAGCAAAAAGCTTAGACATCTATTATTCGCTGTTCAAAGAGTTGAACCTGTATTATGTAGATGAAACCGATCCTTCCGATTTGGTCAAGACCAGTATTGATGAAATGCTAAACTCACTGGATCCCTACACGGTTTACATTCCGGAATCGCAGATGGAAGATTTCAAATTCATGACTACTGGCCAATATGGCGGGATTGGTGCGCTGATCCGCCGGAGCGGGGATTTTGTAATTATTACCGAGCCATACGAAGGATTCCCGGCTTTTAAGGCGGGAATAAAAGCAGGAGACAAAATTGTAGAGATTGATGGAAAATCCGTAAAAGGCCGGGGTTCTGAGGATGTGAGCGAACTGCTCAAAGGAGAACCCAAAACCGAAATTAAATTGGGAATCGAACGGCCAGGCAGCTCCAAAATCTTGCAAAAAACAGTTGTGCGTGAAAAAATAAAAATCAACAGTGTCCCGTATCATGGCATGTTAAACGATTCCATTGGCTACATCCGGTTGTCGAGTTTTACCGAGAACTGTAGCAAAGAGGTAAAAGATGCCTACCAGGACTTGCAAAAGAACCATCAGATGAAGGGTTTGGTGTTTGATTTACGCGGAAATCCCGGAGGGTTATTGATGGAGGCTGTAGCCGTTTCAAATTTATTTGTCCCCAAAGGACAACAAGTGGTAAGTACCATGGGAAAAGTAAAACAATGGAACCAGACTTATCTGGCCACGAACGATCCTCTTGATACCAAGATTCCCATCGCGGTTTTGGTGAATAGCGGCTCGGCTTCAGCTTCGGAAATTGTTTCAGGGGTAATGCAGGATCTGGATCGTGGTGTTATTATTGGCACACGGACTTTTGGGAAAGGACTGGTTCAAACCACCCGTGATTTGAGCTACAATTCAAAACTAAAATTGACTACCGCAAAATATTACATCCCAAGCGGGAGGTGTATCCAGGCATTGGATTACACGCACAGAAACGAGGACGGAAGCGTAGGCCGGGTGCCTGATTCGTTAATAACCGAATACAAAACCAAGGGGGGCCGTTCCGTTTACGATGGGGGAGGGGTGATGCCCGATATTAAGGTTGAACCGCAGATGTTGAGCAAAATAGCCATCAGTTTATACACCAAAAACCTGATTTTCGATTTTGCCACCGATTATCAATTGGAGCACGATTCCATTCCGGCGGTTGAACGTTTTGTTGTGGATGATAAAATCTACAGCGGATTTGAGGCCTTTTTAGCCGACAAAGATTTTGATTACACCCTGGACAGCGAAAAGCAGATAAAAGATTTGGAAGAGACGCTTAAACGGGAAAAATATCATTCAGAAGTTGCCGATGAATTGAACATTTTGCGAAGTAAGCTGGCACATGACAAAAACAAAGATTTGAAACTATTCAAGGAAGAAATCTGTGATTTGCTCCGCGAAGAAATTGTCAGCAGGTATTACTTTCAAACAGGAAGAGCCAAAGCCAACATGGTTCACGATCCGGTGATTGATAAAGCCCTGGAGGTGTTAAACAATTCTGAAACTTATAACAACCTCCTCAAGTCGGCAAAATAACCGTTTAAAGCCCAAGGTATCGTTAGAACCGGAATTTCATTATCTTTGGAATTCCGGTTTTAGTTTTTATTCATTCAATGGAAATGACACACGAAAAAAGCCAAGGCGTTGATGTACTTTCAATTGTGCCCGCACCTTTGTACCCGCCAGTATCGGGAGGACAAAAAGGGACTTACGGGAATCTGGATGCGATGGGAAGGATATGCCGCCTGGTATCAATTACCGACACCCAATCTACTCCTGTGGGGCATTCTTTTGAGTTGAGGCCCCTCATTCCGCATCATTCCTTTAAATACCTTTCGATCATCAATTACCGGATTCTTTTGAAGCAGGTGCGGGAACTAAAACCCAAAGTCGTTTTATTGGAGCAGCCTTATATGGGCTTATTGGTTAGCCGGATTTCAAGAATAGCGGGAATTCCTTTTTTTCTTCATGCCCATAACATTGAATTTTTAAGGTTTAAATCCATCGGGCGATGGTGGTGGCCGTTGTTGTTTCTTTGGGAACGCCGGACGATGAGGCGCGCTAAGGGCGTGTTTTTTGTCACCGAACAGGACCGCGATTTGGCCATCCGGCATTTTGGCTTGTCGCCACACCGTTGTTTCATAAAACCTTACGGTATCCCGATGACAAAATTGGTCCATCCGGATTCTCAGGAACGGGAAAAGGTGCTGAGCCGGCATGGCATCAACCCCAACGATAAAATATTTATGTTTTTTGGGGTGCTGAAGTACCTTCCGAACATTGAAGCGTTGGAATTTATTGTGGACGAAATCTGTCCACGGATGATGAAAAAACTTCAGACTGGTTATAAAATCATTGTTTGCGGGGGCGGTTTATCCGACGACTATGTTGAAACACTCAAAAAACTGGAATCGGAAAACCTCAAATACATTGGTTTTGTAGAAGATATTGACGAATACACCCGAAGCTCGGATGTTATCTTAAACCCGGTATTAAAAGGTGGCGGGGTGAAAACGAAAGTTATTGAAGCCATTGGTTGCAACAAGCCTGTGGTTTCAACATACACGGGAGCAGCAGGCATCAATCCGTTGCTCTGTGGAAACAAGCTTCAGCTAGTGGAAGACGAACATTGGGATGATTTTACGCAACGTATGGTTGACTCTCTTTCACTTACCGGAGATACCCCGCAGGAATTTTACAATACCTATAGCTGGGAAGGGATTGCCTGCGATATGTATAAAATTTTGATAAGCGATTTTAAATAACCCGGAGTTTGCTAAACAAAGTTAAAAGAAATGTTTGGAATTTTCGATGTCAATAATTGGGGGCAGTAGCCCGGCTGTATATTTCATCGTATCATAAAAAAGATTGAAAAAAATAAAATATTTTTGCCGAAAGCTAGTTTTATCAAAGTAAAATTGAATCTATTGCAATACTTTAACCTCAAATACATCGGGCGGTTTGCCTTTCTTTCGGCAATGGTGTTTTTAACCTCTTGTTCTACCAAAAAGAACACCATGGTCAATCGTACCTACCACAATGTTACCTCCTATTACAATGTGTATTATAACGGAAACGATGCATTTAAAGCGGGCACAAAAAAAATAAACGATTCCTATAAAGACAATTATTCACTCCTGCTTCCTGTATTTAAGCACAGCAGTGACGAGGCGGTTCGTGATGCTTTTGGAGATATGAACCGGGCCATTGAAAAGGGCTCAAAGTGCGTGAGAAAACACTCCATCACCGAGAAACCCAAACGCAAAGAGGGGAAAAATCAAGACAAAAAGGACAAAGAGTTTTTTGAGCAAAAGCAGTTTGTGAAATGGATTGATGATGCCTATCTGCTGATTGGGAAATCGCAATTCTACAAACACGACTTTTATGCCGGGATTGAAACTTTTAGCTACATCGTTCGGGAATATAACGACCCGGCGATTAAATACGAGGCCTATATTTGGTTGGCCCGTACTTATATTGAAATGGCCAAGTTCGAGAAGGCACTCGATTTTTTGGCAAAACTTGAAACTGAAAAAGTGCTGGTCCCAAAATCATTGATTGGGCCGTTGGCTCTTACGGAGGCCGATTTGTTGATCCGCCAAAAGGATTACGAAAAAGCCATCCCATTTATGGTAGAGGCCGTGGCCAATACCAATAAGAAAAACGAACGGGCTCGGTATTTATACATCTTGGCGCAATTGTATCAAAAAAATGAAGAAAAAGAAAAGGCTTATGAAACGTTTGGCCGGGTGGTCGATCTGAATCAGAACTATGAGATGACCTTTAATTCCAGGATCAATCAGGCCAGTATTTTTAATGGTGCCGCGGCTGACAGCAGGCCCCTGCAAAAGGAGCTCAACAAAATGTTGAAGGATGATAAAAACATTGATTACCGCGACCAGATTTATTACGCCCTCGGGAATATCGCGTTTAACGAATCGCGCGATCAGGATGCCATTGACTATTTCCTGCTTTCGGCTCACGTGAGCACCCAAAATAACAATCAAAAAGGCATGTCGTATTTGGCAGCTGCCGACATCTATTTTGGTAAACCCGATTACCGGAATTCACAGGCATTTTACGACAGCGCCATTTCCATCCTTTCACCCGAGTTTCCCGATTATTTACTGTTGAAGAACAAGAGCCAAAACTTAAATGAATTGGTGAAAAACCTTGTGGTCATTGAGTCGGAAGATAGCCTTCAGCGTATCGCTCTGTTACCGGAGAGCCAGCGGAACTCATTTATCGATCAATTGATTTCGAAAGTGGTTGAGGAGGAACGAAAGGAGAAAGAACTTGCGGCTCAGGAGCAAAAGGAGATGGTTTATTTGCAGCAGCAAGGCAACGAAATGCGTTCGCAAGAGGGAGGCAGTTGGTACTTTTACAATCAGAATATGATGGTTATGGGGTTGCAGGAATTCAAAAAGAAATGGGGCGACCGCAAATTGGAAGACAACTGGAGACGGAAAAACAAAAGCGTAACCAGTTTTGATGATCTGTCGGAGGAATCATCGGCCTCCGCCGATTCGAACAAACAGGTGTTTAGCAACAAATCGCGTGAGTATTATTTGGTTGGGCTGCCATTGACGGATTCGAGCATGCAGCTTTCAAAACAAAGGGTAGAAGAGGCTTACTTTAATCTTGCTGGAATTTACAAAGAGCGGTTCAACGATTTTAACCAAAGTATTGGCGGGTATTTAAAATTAATAGAACTATATCCACAAACCGGATACAGGCTTTCCTCTTATTATAGTTTGTACAAGTTGTTTTTTCTTGTAAAAAACTACCCAAAAGCGGAGGAATACAAGGCCAAAATCCTGAACGAATTCCCCGATAGCGACTATGCCAAGGTGCTAGGTAATCCTGATTATTTCAAAGAACTGGAGAAAATCGATAATCAGGTAAAATTTATGTATCAGGCCACCTACAAGTATTTTCTGAATAACAATTGCGCAGAGGTACAGAACAATTATCAGTATGTCGATTCGGTGTTTCATGAAAGTACCCTGCTTTCAAAATTTGCCCTGTTAAGTGCTTTGTGCGAAGGAAACCGGGGAGATACCGCAGCATTGAAACAGAGCCTGAACCTTTTTAAAGAGAAATTCCCGAAAAGCGAGGAGGTGGCGTATGCTGATGAAGTATTGACCGCCATGGATAGAAAACCGCGTGAGATAGAATTGGCCGAGAAAGCCAAAGATGAATTTGGCGCCGAGCTATCCACCAGCAAAATTGATTCAATAGATTTGGCCATTTTTAAATACAACCCACAGCAAATTCATTATTACCTGTTGGTGGTTTCCAATAAAAAAGCTAGCCCCAACTCGGTGCAATTTAAGGTAACCAACTTCAATCTCGACTATTATAGCTTTTTGGAATTCGATGTAGGTAATGAATTGCTTTCGGCAGACTATACCTGCGTGGTGGTGAAAAAATTCAAAAACCAAAGCATGGCCAACAACTATTTTGAATCGGTAATCATTGCCGGCGAAGTGCTTGGCGATTTAACCGACGACAGCTACCGGAGTTTTATTATTTCGGCCGAAAACTATGCCACCTTTGTGCAGGATAAAAACCTGCTTAAATACCAACGGTTCTTTGAAATTAACTATTTAAAAAAATAACTATCGGCGCATTTTTACTCAATTTGTAACATACCGGATATCCGCGAGTCATCCGATGGCTTGTTAGTTAACAGCAGGTTAAGTTGTTTTTTAATACTTTTGCAAAAACGGTCATTGGTTAGCTTGCCCCGTTTTCTCAGGAGGCTGTTCGCAAGCTGAAAAGGATTCGGGGAAATTAATTTTAGGTTTGATTTGTTGTACAATCAAATAGTTGTTTAAAATTTTAAAAAGATAGTTATGAAAGAGGTGTCCATTCTTTGGGTAGATGACGAAATTGATTTGTTAAAACCCCATATTATATTTCTGGAATCGAAAGATTATCAGGTTGAAACGGCCAACAACGGCACCGATGCCGTGGAAATGGTAAAAACTAAAGCCTATGACCTGATTTTTCTCGACGAAAACATGCCCGGCCTGAGCGGACTGGAAACCCTGTCGAAAATAAAAGACATCCGGGCTTCCGTTCCTGTAATCATGATCACCAAAAGCGAAGAAGAATACATCATGGATCAGGCCATTGGTTCAAAGATTGACGATTACCTGATAAAGCCGGTGAACCCGAAACAGATTCTGATGGCGATTAAAAAAATTACCGATCAGAAGCGGCTGGTTAGCGAAAAAACCACGGCTACCTATCAGGTGGAATTTGGTAGGCTCGGAACCCAAATCAACGATTCCATGTCCGCCAACGACTGGAAAACGGTTTATAAAAAACTGGTGTTTTGGGAACTGGAGCTTGAAAAAACACAAAGCGGCCAAATGGATCAGGTATTACAGATGCAAAAGCAAGATGCCAACAAGGGGTTCTGCAAGTTTATCCGAAAAAATTATGTGGATTGGTTTCAGGGAAAAACAGACCAGAGGCCGCTAATGTCGCCGAATGTTTTTCGTGAGCGCATTTTTCCTGACCTGAAAGCCGGAAAAAAGACGGTGGTTTTTTTGATTGACAATCTCAGGTACGATCAATGGAAGGTGATTGAACCCATGATTGCAGATTTTTTTACCGTGACCGAAGAGGAATTATTTTACAGCATTTTACCCACAGCCACACAATTTGCGCGCAATGCCATGTTTGCCGGATTGATGCCATCGGAAATAGAGAAACTTCACCCGGAATATTGGCTGAACGAGGACGACGAAGGCAGCAAGAACCAATTCGAAGAGCCATTGATGTTAAAGCAGATGGCCCGGTTGGGAATTAAATCGAGTTTCTTTTACGATAAAATAAATAATGCCGAAAAAGGCCGGAAATTGGTAGGTAGCCTTTCGCAGATTTTGAACCATGACTTATCGGTGATTGTGGTCAATTTTGTGGACATGCTCTCGCACGCGCGGACCGAAATGGACATGATAAAAGAACTGGCCAACGACGAACCTGCATACCGCAGCCTCACCCAATCGTGGTTTGAACATAGTTCGCTCTTTGACTTGATGAAACTGCTGGCTAAAAAAGAGGTAAAGGTAATGATTACCACCGACCACGGGACCATCAAGGTAAACAACCCCGTAAAAGTGACCGGCGACCGGAATACCAGCACCAATTTGCGTTATAAACAGGGAAAATCGCTCAATTATAATCCTAAAGAAGTGTTTGAGGTGCTCCAACCCCAATCTGTGTATCTTCCCAGGTTGAATGTGAGTACAGGCTATATTTTTGCCCAAAACGATGATTTCTTGGCCTATCCAAATAACTATAACCACTACGTCAGCTATTACCGGAACACGTTTCAACATGGAGGTGTTTCAATGGAGGAGGTGATGATCCCCTTAATTAGCCTGCTTCCTAAGGCTTGATGCTTATTCCGTATCAAGTAAAATGAGAATAGTTTTGTGGATTGCTCTTGATAAGTCAAGAAAAGCTTATGCTAACGTGGGTTTTGTCTTGATTTTTCTAACAGGAGCAATTGGCTGATTGAAAGTTAAACCCAGCTACTAACGCTACGGGGATTCAAAATCCTCGTAGCGTTATCACAATCAAAAAAATGAACAGATAAATATTGATTGTTTAATATTTATATACAATAGATACGTTTTATGGAGACAAAAAATGCTTTGTCTCCACAAAATTTCTTGCTCTTTGAATTGAAAAAAATCAAAGGTATTACATTGAGGATGCGCACCCATACTTTTTTTGTAAGTTGTTGTAAAATAATAAGTTTTTTTACGACATTTACAAAGCCAAATACATCCAATTATGACCTTTGAATGGAATTCCAAAACAATTTTAGTAGCAGAAGATGAGCCTGCCAATTTTCTTTTTATCGAGAAAATTATTAAACCGACCCAGGCTTCGATTATCCGCGCCGAAAATGGCAACGATGCCTTAACAATGGCCCTCGAAAACGGCAATATTGATTTAGTTTTAATGGATATTTATATGCCTGGAATGGATGGGTATGAAGCTGCGGAAAAAATAAAAGACAAACGGCCAAACCTGCCTATCATTGCACAAACTTTTTACGAAAGCCAGATTGATCAGGAGAAAATGGACAAGGCACCTTTTGATGCGTTTATTAAAAAACCGATCAATATTAATAAATTATTGGTGGTTCTTGAAAAGTACCTGAAAACCAACGAATAATCAATTGCGAAGCTAAGAATTCATTTTTAAAACAACGCCCTTCGCTTAAGCCAGATTCAATTTAAGGTTGGTAAAAAGCAATTTTTCGTTTTTCCTGAAAACATAAACTAATCCATAGGTTTCTGCCATCTCCCGCTTTTCTTCAGCCGGAAGTTCCGAAAACGAGGCTTCCACTTCGTTCCACAGTTTTGTGATGAGGTCGTCGGCTTTCTCGCGGAGTTGGGACATCTTCATGGTGGTTTTGGTATTGCTTTCCTGCAAAAGTTTTTGCCCTTGGTTGATACGGATAAAATCTTCATAATGAACTTTTACCCGGGCAATGGTGGGGTTGGTTATGGGGGCTTGTCCCGAGGCCAGTCTTTTTTGCTCGCCGGCAATTATTTTTTCACCCCATTCAACAATGTCTTTCTCGGTATTTAACTGGGGAAGTTTGCTTTCTTCCTCATCGAGCCCAAACAGGCTGCGCGTTTCAGGTTTCATCTCACCGCGGATGATGGCAAAATTTAGCACCTGGATGAAATGGGAAATATACAAACGGGTTTTTTTTAAACTTTCCTGATGCTGTTTACCTTTGGTGGTCTGTCGGTCGATAGCCTCTTTTTGGAAGGTAACAGCCTGCCTGAATTCAGGGAAGAAATTTTTTAGCTCCTGATAGGTAGAAACACTGTATGGCAATTTGAACGGTGGCACCCCTTCCGATTTTTGAAGAGCCTTTTGCATGGCACGTAAGCGTGCGCTGTCGGTGTTTGGAAGTCTTCTGTATGGCATAGCTTAGTTATCAACAATTTGTTAATAAAGCACGAATATAGATAACTTAAATTTAAAATGCAAGCATTCGCAATCGAAATCCGCTGAACAGCAAATGGTTGATTTTTATGTTGGTTTTAGACGTAAACGTTAGATTTGGTTGTCCCAAACTTTCCGAGTTGCAATAGGTTGATTAAAAATTAAACCCAGCAAGGTCCCAATTATTAATATTACGGAGGTTTTGAACCCTCAGGGGGGTGTCACAATAAAAACAAACAGATAAAATATTGATTGTTGGTGTTAATTGCGTGAGTGCAAATTTTGGTGGTTTAACTGCTTTAGAGCGAGGTATTAGCAGTAATTTATTCATTATAAGTCAAAATTTACAATGGTAGGGTTTATTCCATTTTTTTGCTTTCTTCTGTTTTCAACACCTCTTCAAACTCGCCAAGAATCATGGCCGTGGCGCCCCATACTTTTTGATTGCCGAGCAGGTAAAAAGGAACATCCACTTGGGTGCCACGCAGGTTCCAATTTTCTGTTTTTTTCAATTGGGGATTGAGTATTTCAATCAATGGGATTTCAAAAACAGCATCCACTTCGTTGGTGTCCAACTTGAAAGTTGGTGCTTCTTGTAGGATTCCAACTACTGGCAACACCTGGTAGTGGGTCACCTGAATGTAAATTTCCGTAAGTGTTCCAAGAATCTCCAGTTTGTTAAGGCAAACCCCAACCTCCTCGCAGCATTCGCGGATGGCAGTTTGTATCAGGTTAGCATCGCCCGATTCGTGTTTTCCACCGGGGAATGCCATTTGTCCGCTGTGCATTCCGTCGTAAACAGGTCGGCGGATAAGCGGAAAATAAATTTGTCCGTTTTTGGGATAAAGTAACAGCATCACCGCACTTTGGCGGGCAGGAATGGGCGAATTGGGAACCAATAACCGTCCTTTGGGAATCATCTTTTCATGAGCCGACTGACCCGGTTTTTGTCCAGCCAATAATTTTTGGAGAGCCTCGGCTATTTCATTGATGTTGTTGAGTTCCATACTATAGGAAATAAAAAGGGTGCCCAAAAAAGAGGATTTTTTATTTAGCAATCAACAAATAATAATTCTTTTTCCCTTTTTGAATCAAGATGTACTTGCTATTTATGAGCTGGCTTTGGTTTATAGTCAGTTCGGCACTATCCACTTTTTCTTTGTTAATGGCCATTCCGCCGCCGCTCAACATCCTACGCAATTCACCTTTCGATGGGAATACAGGGGCTTTGTCGGTCAACAAATCGAGAATATTAATGCCTTTTTCAAGTTCCAATTTTTGAATATCAAACGTAGGGACACCTTCAAAAACTGCCAAAAAAGTACGTTCGTCCAGTTTGGTCAGTGCCTCGCTGGTGGCTTTGCCAAATAAAATTTCGGAAGCTTCCACTGCTGCTTTGTAATCGGCCTCAGAATGCACCATCACCGTAATTTCGCGGGCAAGCACCTTTTGCAATTCCCGCATTCCGGGATTCTCACGGTGCTTGATAATCAATAACTCTATTTCTGCTTTATCTAAAAAGGTAAATATCTTGATATACTTTTCAGCGTCTTCGTCGCTGGTGTTCAACCAGAACTGATAAAAGCTGTAAGGTGATGTTTTATCCGGATCGAGCCACACATTTCCCGACTCGGTTTTTCCGAATTTACCGCCATCGGCTTTGGTAATCAAAGGGATGGTTAAGGCAAAAGCTTCGCCACCCGATTTACGGCGGATCAATTCCGTTCCGGTGGTAATGTTTCCCCATTGGTCGCTGCCGCCCATCTGGAGTTTGCATCCCAAATTCTCATACAACCAATAAAAATCGTATCCCTGGACCAACTGGTAGGTAAACTCGGTGAACGACATCCCGGTTTTTGACTCGGCACTCAACCGTTTCTTTACAGAATCTTTCGACATCATGTAATTTACGGTAATGTGTTTGCCAATATCGCGGATGAATGACAAAAAAGTCTGTTCTTTCATCCAGTCGTAATTGTTTACCATCAGTGCTTTGTTGGGCGCATCGGAATCGAAATCGATAAATTTGGAAAGCTGTTTTTTGATTCCCTCCAGATTTTTATGCAGGGTTTCTTCATTCAACAGATTACGTTCCTGCGATTTGCCCGAAGGGTCGCCAATCATTCCGGTAGCACCGCCTACAAGTGCTATGGGTTTGTGTCCGGCACGTTGGTAACGCATCAATAAAATGATGGGAGCCATGCTGCCAATATGCAGCGAATCGGCGGTTGGGTCAAAACCCACGTAAGCCAGGGTCATCTCTTTTGTAAGCTGTTCTTCGGTTCCGGGCATCATGTCGTGGAGCATTCCACGCCATTTCAAATCTTCAATAAAATTCATGTTGCAGTTATATAATTCATTTACAGGAGGGCAAATTTATAAAGAATTACGAATTGCCAAGGTGCAATTATTAAATGAACCAATTAAAAATGATTCACTTCTACCTCATTTCCGGTTTCCAGTTTAATGATGTCTTTCACTAGGTTGTTGGCCAATCGGCTGGCTCCCAACCGGAATAGTTGTGGGTTCATCCAATCGTTGCCCAGTACCATCTTAACAATCGAAATGTACAAAAGGGCGTCCTGTGAAGTAACCATTCCCCCTGCTGGCTTGATGGCGGTTTTTTTTCCTGTCTCCTTCTGAAACGCGGCAATGGCTTCACTCATGATGTAAACGGCTTCAGGCGTAGCCGCGGGTTCTATTTTCCCGGTAGAGGTTTTAATAAAATCGGCTCCGGCTGCTATGGAAACAATACTGGCATTCCAGATATGTTCTACTGTTGCTAAGGCCCCGGTTTCCAAAATCACCTTCAAATGGGCTTTTCCGATGACCTCTTTGATGGTTTTTACCTCGTGGTACACCGTTTGATAATCTCCAGCCAACCATGTTCCTAAAGAAATAACAATGTCAATATCGGTGGCACCATCGGCAACGGCTTGTTGGCATTCCATCATTTTAACGTTCAGGTAAGTTTGCGATGAGGGGAATCCGGCAGCCACCGAAGCAATTCCAACACCTTTTACGTGTAACGATTCTGCCACAGCTTTAACTAAAGGGGGATAGACACAGATAGCGGCCACACTGGGAATTCCAGGATACTTGATAGAAAAGGTATTCACATTTTCAGCAAACTTTCTTCCCTTAGCCAAAGTATCCGTCGAGTTTAGAGTGGTTAAATCAATTAAGCTAAATGCCAGTTTTAGGTTTTCGGCCGTAAATGCTTTTGCAGCCAATTGCTTGGCCTCTCTTACTTTTTTTGAAACCTCTTCGGACGAAAAGGGGATGGGGTACTCTTGGAGCAAAGTTTTCATTATTGTTGTTTTTAATATTTTACTGAACATGAACTAAAATGCCGGGAAAAAGAACTGCAATATGTTATTATTCTATTCTTTTTACATGTATTAAAGTGCAAAAATAGTATTTTTCTAAAGTTTCGGGTTGTTTTGATGCCGATCTTTATCGCGAAGGATTTTCTTTTCCATATTTTTTGCAAAAGCTTCGTTTAGGTCAACTCCCGTTTGGTTGGCCAGGCAAATCAACACCCATAACACATCGGCCATTTCGTCGGCTAGGTTCACCTCAAGCTCTGATTTTTTAAACGATTGGTCGCCGTAGGTACGTGCCATAATCCGGGCAAGTTCGCCTACTTCTTCGGTTAAAATGGCCATGTTGGTAAGTTCACTGAAATAGCGCTTCCCAACGGTCCGAATCCAAATATCGACTTGTTCCTGGGCTTCCTGAATGGTTAAATGCTGTATCATTGTTAAATTCATTGAAGCGTTAAAGTTACAAATTGTTGATGGTGTTCAATTCAGAATTTTGCCTTCATCAAAAAAAATGATCTAAATCACTTGAAATGAGGACAAATTTATTTTGGCATTGGAGAATAATCTGACAGGAAACCCATTAACTTTGCCGCGTTTTATTCAAAAAAATATGGCAAGTCATATTTCCAATAAGTTCAAGAATCTGAGTTTGGTAGGGGTGGTGGTTTCATTGGGAATAATCTATGGCGACATAGGAACATCTCCATTGTATGTACTAAAAGCGATATTATCGGCAGGCGGCATGGCCTCCGAAGATTTAATTTTAGGAGCCCTTTCCTGCATTATCTGGACCTTGACCCTTCAAACAACTGTTAAATATGTGCTTATCACCTTAAAGGCAGATAACCGTGGTGAAGGGGGTATTTTTTCGCTTTTTGCCTTATTGCGGCGTAAAAAACGGTGGTTATTTATTTTTGCTATTGTAGGTGGGAGTACTTTATTGGCCGATGGAATCATTACACCTTCTATTACAGTACTTTCGGCTGTAGAAGGTTTGGAATTGATCAATCATGAACTTCCGGTACTGACCATTGCTATTTTTATTATTACCGGCCTTTTTTTCATTCAACAATTTGGCACGTCGTTTATTGGAAAATCATTTGGCCCGATCATGTTTATCTGGTTCGTTACTCTGGGAACCTTAGGTTTTATTAATTTATTGAATTACCCGATGGTTTTTAAATCCATCAACCCTTATTATGCTTATAATTTGTTGGCTCATTACCCCAAAGGTTTTTTGCTGCTTGGTGCAGTTTTCCTGTGTACCACCGGGGCCGAGGCTTTATATGCCGATTTGGGACATTGCGGCATAAAAAATATCCGTGTAAGTTGGGGGTTTGTAAAAACCATGCTCATTCTTAATTATTTGGGCCAAGGGGCGTGGGTGATTTCAAATCTGGATAGTATCGGAACCGACACCAACCCGTTTTATGCCATTATGCCAATCTGGTTCTTACCTTTTGGGATCATCTTGGCTACAGTTGCAGCAGTAATTGCCAGCCAAGCCATGATTAGTGGTTCCTATACTTTGATAAGTGAAGCTATTTCATTGAATTTTTGGCCAAAAATCCGTATCAAATACCCATCGCATGCCAAAGGGCAAATGTATATTCCGGCCATCAACTGGCTGTTGTACGTTTCATGTATTATTGTTATCCTTTTATTTCAAAGCTCGTCAAACATGGAAGCGGCTTATGGGCTTTCTATAACCATTACCATGTTAATGACTACTTTATTAATGATATACTACCTGCGATTGAGAAATCAACCCCTTTGGTTTGTCACTATATTCGGGTTAAGCTACCTCATTATTGAGGGGGCCTTTTTGATTTCGAACATGAACAAATTTGCTCATGGCGGTTGGTTTACCATCTTGGTGGCATCTATATTATCAATCATCATGTTTGTATTGTTTCAGGGGCGAAGAATACGGAACCGCTTTATTACCTTCGACAAAATTGACAAATATTTACCGGTGATGAACGATTTGAGTGTCGATAAAACAATCCCGAAATTCTCAAGCCATTTGGTATATACCACCCATGCCGACAACCGAAAAGATATTGAAGCCAAAGCCATCCAGAGCATTATTAACCGCCAGCCCAAACGGGCCGATGTGTATTGGTTTATACATGTCGATATTGTTGATAATCCTTATACCTTAGAATACAAAGTAACGCCCCTGATTCCAAAGAAAGTGATCCGCATCGATTTCTATTTGGGTTTTAAAATGCAGCCCCGGATCAACGACTATTTTAAACAGGTTTTAACTCATCTGAATAATGAAGGGATCATTGATTTGAAAAGCACCTATCCCTCGTTGCGGAAATATGACATTGCTGCCGATTTTAGGATAGTTCAAATTGATAGAAGGGCTTCGAAACAGATGGATTTACCTTATTTTGAGAAGATGATCATCAAACTTTATTATTTCTTTAAACGGTTTGGTATCAGCGATGTGAATGCATGGGGACTAGATTCAAGTATCGTTACCATAGAAAGGATACCGCTTACCATTCCGTGCAAAGCAAATATCCCGGAAATCATCCGTCAGAAAAGGACTTTTTAAAAACGGAATTGGAGGAGTCTCTGTTCGTCATTATTCTTCCAAATCATAAAGGTTTTCTTTTGGCACATATCCTTTTTTTTCCTCTGGGGGCGTTTGGGGAATAATGTGCCACAAAATGCCGAAAGTCCCTGAGATTTCTTTTAGGCGCGAAGCCTGTATCCCGTTGGGGCGATCTGCAAAAATATCACCGCTGCCGGCAATCTGGATATCATACCTTCCTTCGGCAAAAATGGCCATCCGCTTGTTGATGTTGTACCGCAAGCCTATCCCGGCTTTAAGCCCGAGGCTTATATTGCGTACCTCTTGGTGATACTGGTCGTAATCATTGGGATGGTTAAAGTTGTTGGAATCGGCCGATTCGCTAAGTTTGAAGGCAACATAGGGGCCCACGAGTATTACCGGACGGATCGGGCCATGTCCGATTTCAAAATGGCTGAAAACGGGAATCTCTAAATAATTGATAGTCCGGCTAAAATATAATTCCGGGAAAGTGTCGTCTATCTCTTTCCACCCTTTTTGGGCATAAATAAACTCCATTTGCAGCCCTGCATTCCTCTTATTATTAAATGCCACCACCAAGCCGGCTTGGGGTAAGTAAAAATCGGTCTGGTAATACTCCAAATCAAAAGCTTGTGCTTCCAAATGAATGCCGCAATTTGCATATCCATACCTTACACCTACTGAAAACTGCGCACTAAGTGATATTACCAGTTGCGAAAAAAGAAAAGTTATAATAAATCTAGTCATCATACAAAATTGATGGCCAAAGCTACTTATTTCGATTTTTTAATGAAAACAAATTTTACGATTGATGAGATAAATAACCCAATAATTTGTTTTTCAACTCTCATCGTTTAATAATCCGGTGTTCGTATAAAAATAGGTTTACGTGTAACCCTAAAGTTAAGAAATTAATAAATCCTGTTCACTTGAACAATTTGTGTTTTTTATTCCGCCGAATTATTAAAATTTTATACCTTAGTAAGCTTTTTTCAAAAAAAACAGATTTAAGTAATTATTTATTATTATTTCAATACTATGATAGAAACATACAAAAAAACAGCGGAATTCATTTTAGAAGGGCTGAACTACAAACCAGAGGTAGGGATTGTTTTAGGAAGCGGATTGGGCGGATTAGGTGAGAAAATTGAAGCCGACAAAATTATAGAATACAAAAACATCCCCGGGTTTCCTGTGTCAACCGTGGAAGGACATAAAGGCAAACTGATTCTTGGCACGTTGGGTTGCAAAAAGGTGGTAGCCATGCAGGGACGTTTCCATTATTATGAGGGATACACCATGGACAAAGTGACGTTTCCCATCAGGGTGATGAAATTCCTGGGAATTAAATTCCTTTTTGTTTCAAATGCAGCAGGTGGAATGAACCCGGAATTTAATGTGGGCGACATTATGTTGATAAAAGACCACATCAACCATTTTCCGGTGAATCCGCTCATTGGGAGAAATGAAGAGCAACTAGGCTCCCGTTTCCCCGATATGAGTGCCGTCTATAGCCGCGACCTGATTGCCAAAGCCAAAGAAATTGCTAAAAAACATTACATTTCCCTTCAAGAAGGGATATATATTGGAAGCAGTGGTCCCACGTTGGAAACTCCCGCAGAATATAAAATGTTCCGTATTTGGGGAGCCGATGCAACGGGAATGAGTACCGTGCCGGAGGTAATTGTGGCTCACCACATGGGGATTAAATGTTTTGGAATGTCGGTAATCACAAACACCGATAAGCCTGCTGATCCTAATTCGGGAACTACCCATGATGAAGTTCAGAACGTGGCAGTTTCAGTGGAACCACAAATGACCCTATTGATTAAAGAATTAATGCTGTCGATTTAAACCCTTTTGATTTTTAACCAATAAAAAATGGGCTCTCAGTTCTGGGAGCCCATTTTTTAATACCATATTATTGTAGGATAATCTGTTTAACGATGCGTGAATTTTCACTTGAAATGGTTAGGAAATACATTCCTTTAGGCAATTCCGAAATATCAAGTGTGGTATAATTTTCCAACCCTTTGAGCGACTTTACAATAGCCCCATTGATATTCACCAGTTGTAAGTCAACTTGACCAATTTCGCCAAGTAAATTAACAGTCAATTCGGTGGTAGCAGGCATTGGGCTTATGTTAATGAAATCTTCACGGATGAATGAGGCAGAAACCACACTAAAGTATTCGAAATCACCATTGTAGTCGGTTTGTTTCAAGCGGTAATATGAGGTCCCGGTTAATGGATTATTATCGTTATAACTATATGATAGTTCTTCTTTAGAATTTCCGGCTCCTTTTACAGTTGCAATAATTTCAAAGGTTATGCCATCGGCCGAACGTTCAATGGTAAAGTAGTCATTGTTTTCTTCGGAAGCGGTTTGCCATTTTACACTAATGGCACTTTTACGGGAGACTACACTAAATGAAATAATCTCGACAGGTAGTGGAGTGGCTCCTCCATTATCGTAATATGTTTCGCCATCTAACAAGGTGCCAATAGAGGTACCAAAAACAGTTCCTGTACCCGAATAAGTACCTGCAGAAACGGTACCTGCTCCAGTCATTGTGGCCCCAGTTCCAAGGTATAAATCTCCGGCAATATTCAAATCCCCATCGTTTGTGATGCTGACTCCATTGCTTCCAACAAAATCCCCCCCAATATCAAGAACTCCAGTTAATGAAATATCTAAGGTGCTGTTATTTCTCATGTTGATACCCCCGTATAATGTAAGAGTGCCATCTACATAGAAATCAGCATTGTTTAAAACAGCAATACTGTCAACAATGAGCTCTGATGTTTCCGGAATAAATAATTTGCTGTTATTGTTGAATGTTATTAAACTAACTCTAATTGTTACCCCAGCAGGTAACCACACGCTATCATTGTTGTTAAGTGTCGCATTATCAGTTGCATCATCAGGAAAACTAGCTACTCCCCATGTTGCATTTAAGTTCCATTGACCACCGGTTCCTGCAGTAGTATAATTTGCTGCTGACAAGTTAAGGAGGATGAAACTTAACACGGTTATTAAAATTAGCGTTTTCATAATCTTATGTATTAATTTATGGTAGGTTACGCAAATCACTCTTTTGTGTTGCGTTTTATTTGAAATTGTGGGACAAAAATAGATGAATTTTTTAATTTACATGTCGAAGGGTTAAAAAAGGCGGATGAAAAAATTTATTCCAAAAACATCCGTTCCTTTTGATTTAAATTTATGATTATCAGTATCTAATAATTTGATCTGTTTGAAGAGGAAATTTCTTAAATATTCAACTTTAATATCCGGTTGAGCTTTAGACAAAGATCAAGAAACACCACTTTCGCGTTGGCATTCCGGGAAATATGCCGAAATGCTTTATCTAACTCTTGGTTAAGGAAAAGAACATTTCCCGGATGAATGAAGTTAGCAAAGCGGGAAGCAAAGTTTTCTTCCTCTACCGACATCCGGGCCAGTGCCTGTTGTTTTTGATTGATAACCAGATTCTCGCGGATCATCCGCAAACTATAGGCAAAGAAAACTTTTTGCTTTTCACGGCCCAGTTTTGAGACTTCATCCACCCATTTGATGATATCGATCATTTTGCCCATGTAACTAAGGCGCATCATTTGGGTAAAATTTTCAAAATTTTGTTGGGTATCCACCGATGAGGCAATAAATTCTTTGGCCAGGGTGTAATTTCCTTCACTTAAACGGGCAATCTGGCGGGCACGGTCGTCATCCAACACGTGTTTCTTTTTTAAGCCCAAGAACAATCCATCCTCTGAAATCCGGGTCACCTTTACCAATTGGGTACGTGATAAGATGGTGCTAATAATGTATTCCGAACTTTGGGATACCAGAAAAAAATGGGTAAGGGTTGGCGGCTCCTCAATCAATTTGAGCAACCGGTTGGCGGCTTCGGCATTCATTTTCTCGGCAAACCAGATAATCATCACCTTGTACTCCGATTCAAAGGATTTCATGCTCAGTTTCCGGATGATTTCCCTTCCCTCTTCCACCCGGATTATCCCCTGGCTGTTTCCTGCACCCATGGCATCGAGCCATTCGTTGTAAGTGCCGTAAGGGTTTGTGGTTATAAAATTCCGCCACTCTTTAATGTAATGGTCACTTATAGGAATTTCATTCCCTCCAACGGGGACCACGGGAAAAGCAAAATGCAAATCGGGATGCTGGTATTTAGCCACTTTCCGGCATGAAGAACATTCTCCACAAGCATCATCCTCTTTAGGGTTCAAACACATTAAGTATTGTGCATAAGCCAAAACCAACGGCAGGGTCCCATATCCCTCCTCGCCCAAAAAGAGCTGTGCATGGCTTATCCGTTTTTCCTTAACAGTATTTAAAAGATGTGATTTAACCTTGTCTTGTCCTATAATATCAGCAAAAAGCATATACAATCATTGGATTTTGCACAAATATAAAAGGTTATCGTTGATCTGTCATGTTTTTTTGCCCCAAATTAATCTTTAGGAGGCATAATTTGCCGAGCTAAATGATTTAGTTGGGGTTCCCCCGATATAGGAATTGTTTTCAAAATTTTAATGTTTTGAATTACAATTTTTTAATCGATTATGCATTAAAAATGCGTAATTTGGGTTTATCAATTTTCGGTACAATTGTCGATTATTCTACATTCTCATAGTCGTTTTCCAAGCGGGTGTTAAAAAAATTTCAACAAACGGATAATTAAGCTGTTATATTCAAAAATCATAGTATTCATCTAATTCTTATTTGTATGAAAGCCTTAAAAAGAATTCTTTTAGTACTCCTTGCTCTAATTATTGTAGTTTTAATTATTGGCATGTTTTTACCCAAACACGTGCATATGCAACGCGATGCAACGATTCATGCACCAATGGAAATGGTTTACGATCAGGTGGATAATCTGCATAATTGGGAAGTTTGGTCGCCTTGGCACCGGATGGATGCAAACATGGCCATAACTTACGAAAATGAAGGAGTTGGACAAGGAGCTGCCTATTCATGGGTGAGTGAAAAAATGGGAAATGGTAAATTAATCATTGCCTATTCGCATCCTTTTGATACCATTAAAACGGACTTAGACTTTGGGCACCAGGGAATTGCTAATGCCGATTATTATTTTCAGGAAACCCCCGATGGAATTCATCTGACTTGGACCTTTGATTCTGATATGGGACCTGGCCCCATTGGCCGTTGGATGGGCCTGCTGATGAAACCCATGTTGGGAAAATCATACGAAGACGGTTTGCGGAACCTTGATTCTGTTTGTACCGGACTTCAAAAAACGGATTGGTTTTATGTGAAAACAAAGATTAAAGATTCTTATGCGTACATCAGCCTAACCCAAGAAGTTACTTATCCGTCAATGGCCAAGGCTATGGAATACATGTATGGAACACTCATGAAAAGTATCGAAAAGAATGGACTCAAAGTTACTGATGCCCCCATTGCCATTTATCATACCTGGGGAGACACCATAAAAGTTGAGTGTGGATTAATTATTGAGCCCACCGACAAAGAAATTAAAGGCGTAGATAAAAAAGAAATGCCGCAGCAAAAATATGCAGTTATCAAATATACAGGTCCTTACGAAGGGTTGGAGAAAGTTCATATGTATATGGACAAATACTTGAAAAGCTATCAACTTGAAGTTGTGGGAGGGCCTATTGAAAAGTACAAAACGGACCCCATGACCGAACCCGATCCTATGAAGTGGGTCACCTATGTGATGTACCCCATTAAATAACAGAATGGAACCATCAATCTTAAAAGAGAGGAATAACAGGGATTCCTCTCTTTCCATTTTCAAACATCCGCCTCATATGCTAAACAAATAACATTTACTGTTGCGAATCAAAAAAAGGAATGGTAATTTTCTGCCATTGTAATCTTTAAAACTATTGTTATGTTTCAGAAAGAGGTATATATCCGCCGTCGTAGCGATTTGAAAAAGCTGGTAACTAAAGGTATCGGGTTATTTTTAGGAAATCTGGAAACACCCATGAATTATCCTGACAATACATACCATTTTAGGCAAGACAGTTCGTTTTTGTATTTTTTTGGCATCAACCATCCGGGATTGGCCGCCGTTATTGATTTTGAAAGTGGTGAAGAAATTCTCTTTGGGAATGATGTGGAAATTGAAGATATCATTTGGATGGGCATTCAACCCTTGCTGAAAGATAAAGCCACACGGGTAGGAGTTGAAAAATCATTTCCATCCGAAAAGCTGAACGACTATTTAAAAGCCGCCATCAAACTGGGACGGCCTATCCACTTCCTTCCGCAATACCGGGGAGACAATAAAATTTTGTTAGGCGACTTGTTGGGGATACACCCCGGCCAGTTAAACCAATACCGTTCATTGGAATTGATAAAAGCTATTGTTAAACTCCGGTCCATCAAAGATGCTTTTGAAATTGAAGAAATTGAAAAAGCCTGTGCTATGGGTTACGAAATGCACGTTACAGCCATGAAAATGGCACTAAGCGGGCAAACCGAGCAAATGATAGCAGGGGTTGTCGAAAGTATTCCTTACAAATATGGTGGACGTATTTCCTTTCCGGTGATATTGTCGCAGGACGGGCAAACCTTACATAACCATTACCATACGGGTATTTTGCAAAAAGGACGGTTAGTTATTAACGATTCGGGAGCAGAAACAGCAATGGGTTATGCCTCCGATTTTACCCGTACCATTCCGGTAGATGGGACTTTTACCCAAAAACAGAAAGAAATTTACCAGATTGTACTGAATGCCAATAATACCGCCACTCAAATATCGAAACCCGGAATTACTTACCAACAGGTACATTTGCAGGTAGCCAAAGTGATTGCACAAGGTTTGAAAGATGTGGGGTTGATGAAGGGTGATGTAGATGCGGCCGTAAAAGCCGGAGCCCACGCCCTGTTTTTTCCTCATGGCCTTGGCCACATGATGGGACTAGATGTGCACGACATGGAGGACCTTGGCCAGATTTATGTGGGGTATGACGAAATTACCCGACCTATCGATCAGTTTGGAACCGCATACTTGCGTTTAGGGCGGAAATTGGAACCGGGATTTGTGATTACCAACGAACCTGGGATTTATTTCATCCCGGCTTTGATTGACAAATGGCTGCACGAAAAAATCAATCATGAGTTTATCAATTTCGAAAAAGCCAATCAATACCGCGATTTTGGAGGTATCCGCATTGAAGACGATTTGCTGATAACCGAAACCGGGTGCCGTTTGCTTGGGAACCGCATACCTGCAACTGTTGACGAAGTTGAAAAAACGGTGGGAATGCAATAGGATAGGTCGGTAGATTTTTAGACACGAGACAAAACAGATCTTGCCGGAAATCATCACTTAATTTTTTTGTTGATGTATTTTACATTTAGCAGATTATCATTTGCTTATAAAATTTTAACAACTATTGAAATAGAGAAGTTGTACTAACACACATAAAAAAGAGGTATCAACAGGTGCCTCTTTTTCATTTCTTTGAATCCTTTTTCTTATTCCTCATCTTGTTCTTTCCCAAAGTCGATGTATTTGTTTTGAATTTCCTGCATTCGGGTTTCTAATTGATTCTTTATGGTTGCAAAAGCGGCCAGTTGATCATCCGGCAACTCTGCCTCAACAGTAGTCATCATCTGTTGTAATTCGGCTGAATAAACAGCAAACTGCCCCAGGTTGGCTACAAACTCCATCATGTTTTTTCCCAACTTTGCCCGGTCGGCATCGGTCAATTCCTCCTCCTCTTTCCCTAAATAGGGAGAACAATCTACCACCAAATCCTCTAAAGTTACCGACCATTGGTTTAATACTTCGGCATTTTCATTGATAAACGCCACTATATTGGCATTCCCTTTTAAAACATCGGGAATTTCAACCTCAAGTTTTGAAAGATAATTACCTTTTTTTTCCGGTGAGCACCCTATTATAAGGAGCCCGAGAATAAAGCTGTAAATTAGAACACTTTTTATCGCCTTCATGAAACCATGTGATTTATTAAAAGCAAGTTAGGAATTTTCGTGCTATTGAATATCATCAATGTGAATTAAACACAAACAAAAAGGAATTCGATAGATCATTTAAAGGGCTGTACGGAAATATAACCTAACGTGAGTTTTAACTTGATAATCACAATTAAAAAGCAAACAAATAAAATATTGATTGATATTTCAACACAAACTCACGTTAGATTAATGCCACAATGGTTTTTTGCAAAAAAAGAAATCATCCGATGATTCGGCAGTTAAAAACTACCAGATGTACGTAGCAACGGCTCCTGAAGGCAGAGAGGTTGTTGCCTGATTACTTTTGAACCTGATGTTAAATTTCTTTTCAATACCCGAATTATTTAAAACAATCAGCACTTTCTTTCCTGCGGGAGTTAAAAAGGCTACATTATTTAAGTTTTCAGGAATATTTGATGCTATTCTTACAGAACCGGGACGTACAAACTTTGAGGCATGGGCAATAATGTAGTAGGCCACATTGCGCGAAACACGGTTGGCAATAGTTAAAGCCCCTAAGCAGTTAGTGCAGCCACCCTCGGTATGAGGCCGATAATCAGGATCCGATGCCAGATTCCATTCCAGAACGGTGCGGCACCAATTTCGGGGACCTCCAATTATCAGATTTTCCACATGCCAGCTCAGATCGCCACTAAAATTGCTGGGCCCTCCTACCCATTGTTCAGTAAAATAGAGGTTTTTATCGGGATGTGCATTATGTACCTGGCTTAACGCACTAATAGAACCACCATACAGGTGAAAAGCGGAACCGGCGACCTGTTTTTTTGCTTCCGGGTCATTCAATATACTAATGGGGTATTCAGGTTTGTCGGCATTGTGATCGTAGATAATGATTTTGGTTTTAATCCCTGCCGCTTCAAAAACCGGCCCCAGGTGATTTTTTACAAACACCGCTTGATCGGTTGCTTCCATGTACATGCTGGGGTTATTCCCTGGATGCAACGGTTCGTTCTGGATGGTAATTGCATCAATGGAGATTCCCTCGCGGGCCATGGCCTGAATGTATTTTACAAAATAGTTGGCATAGGTTGTATAATATTCTGGTTTTAAACTGCCGCCAATGTAAGCGTTGTTGGTTTTCATCCACGTGGGGGCTGTCCAGGGGGAACCTAAGATTTTAATGTCAGGATTGATTTCCAATATCATTTTTAAAAGTGGAATTAAATGCTCCTGTTCCATATCGGTGGTAAAATGCTCTAAATCGGGATCGGTTTGTCCATCTGGCATTTCATCGTAAGTGAAATCAGTTTCACTCAAATCGGAAGCCCCGATGCTGATGCGCAAATAACTGACACCAATGAATGTACTGTCATGGGCAAATAATTCCGTCAACAGGTTTTTCCTCGTTTCATTGTCCAGTGTATTGATAAGCATTGCGCTTCCCCCGGTTAAGGTAAACCCGAAACCATCCATTTCCTGATATGTGACCGTTGAATCAACTTCGATAGTTGGATACCCGTTGATTTCGTCAGAAAACATTAAAACCCCGGTTTGTTTTTTCATCAGGTTCTTTTGATCCGGGGTGGTGAGCCAACAGGACACTGAGGTCGTAACTGTGGGGTTTTTATCACCATCCAACCCTTTATCTTCTTTGGCACAACCGGGAGAGCAGCCTAAGAAGGCAAGCATCAGGATTAGCATCAACCCTTGAACTAATTCCGTTAAAATAGATTTCATTTTTTTCATTTCCTTTATTTCAAAGGAAGGAATATTCCTTCAGTTAAGTGTAAAAATAGCTGTTTTTTGAACAACCTCTTTCTTTTTAAATATTTTAGGTTTTGAACCAAATAATATCCTATTAAAATCAACTGGCTTTTCATACAAGTGTCATGCCGTCAAGAACTGTTGCGGCTGTTGTATTTATCAATTTGCTTAGAAATGTAGTTAGCTGCATGGGCGTTTCATTTGAATTTTAATCCAACAGTAATATGTCCACCGCGCCCTGTTCCTAAAACCCCTTTGTCGGCCCATTTGCTTACCGAGGTTGAAGGGTAATGAATTTCAGAATCGAGTAGGTTCGACAACCGGAACCGGAAGTAATAGCTATGATAGGATCCTGCAGGTAGGTTGTCGATGGAAAGCGATGAACCTAATAAAACATAGCCATCTACCTTTTTGCCATACCAACCAATGGGTGTAAAGTCGCCCATGGAAGGGTTTATGGGGTTCGGATCGTATTGGGCGTACATATCATCGACATAATTGGCCGTTAATGAAACAGCAACATGTGAGTTCATTTGGTATTGCGCCCTAAGGTAGCATAACCATTCCGGTGAAAATTCTACGGGGATGGTTCCGTCTGTTCCGTGAGTATTTTTCGATTGCTGCCACGTAGCACTTAAATCAATTGAAAGTTTTGAAACAGGTTGGGTTTGGATTGACCACTCGACTCCCGTTGTATTTATTCTTCCCTGATTTGAGAATGATGAAGTATAAACCGCAGGGGTAACCGAATTATCAATTACGATAGAACGCACAATAATATCGTTTAGTGAATTCCTGAACAGGCTAATGTTCGAGTTAAAAGTCTTGGACCATTTTGCTAAGTAGTTCAATTCAAAGGTCCCAATTTTTTCAGGTTTTAAAACTTCCCGCGAAATAATGTTGTTCCGCATTTGCCAGATATCGGGCATTTTAATGGCTTGACTATACAAAGCCTTGAACACATGGTCTTTCGAGGGATTGTAAATGCAGGCAATTCTCGGAACCACATAAAAATCAGACTTGGGATGATAATTGGTAAATTTTTCATGGCCCGGGTAGTAACTAGCCCGATGCAAAACTAATTCGAACGGGCCCATCTGCTCAACACGGGCACCCACTATTGCCCGCACTGTTGGCAAAGGTTGGTATTCAAGCTGCCCATATCCCGACAACAGGTTAACTTTGTCTCCCTTTTTTAACCCTCCAGCCCGGTTTAGCAAATTTACCGCCCCGTTGAAAGGGGCATCGGTTTTATCGCCTGCATCATAAATAGTACCTGCCACCAACCCCCCTTTAAAATTCCACGTGTTATTTGGTTCATAGAACACGTTTAATTCTCCATCAATGCGTTCCGACCAATATTGCCCATAAGAATAAATGTCCGGTTCGTTTCCAAATCCACTAGTATCGGTAGAATAATAGTTATCACCCATTAAAAGATCAAACCGGGTTAACATCAGTTTGGCATCAAGTGTAAGGTGGTTTTGGAAGGGCTTTCGGAGCCCAATGGTACTTTTGCCATAAAACAACTTGCACTCCGTCGGTTGGTAAAAAAGAACCCCAAAAGTCTGCCCAAAACGGCTTCCTGCAACATTTATATCAAAATACAGGTTGCGGTACTTTGCTGAGAAATTCAAATATTTCTGATTCATTGCAAAGTAATCTTTTGAAGTGGCCATGGAATCAAGAATGCCCCAACCGGAATATTTAGAGCCAAAATCGGTGACCATTTTTTGAAAAGGCTCATCAATGCCATCGGAGCTTTTAATCTGCGCTGCCAAAGCATAAGACATGGCTCCCGATTTTCCTTTGCTGGTGATTGCGGCCTGCATGGAGTTTAAGGTTCCGTACCCCACGGACACCTGACTTACACCAAAGTCTTTGTCGGTTGGTGCTTCATTGGTAATAATATTTATAGCGCCAAAAAAAGCATTGGTTCCATAAATTACCGACATGGCTCCCCTCACAAATTCAATCCGGTCAATGGATTCCACAGGTATGGGGCTGATATGAAAGCTAAAGGTGTTAAACAAATCGTCGTGCTGCGGAATGCCATTGATAAGAATCATCAAGTTAGTGGGGCTCGAAGTTAAATAACCCCGGACTCCTACTGTTGGTCCCAAAAACGAGGCGTTGTCAACATAATACATGCCTGGGAGATGCTGAAAAATTTCCTCAAGCGAAGTAAATCCAGCCTTCTCAATATCTGTTTTTGACAGAATGATGATGCTTGCCGGAATATCTTTGATCTTTTCTGCCTTTTTGCTGGCCGTAAACACTTGCATATCCAAAAGTTCTTCGATGGAAAGGACCGCCACATCAATTTTCTCCTGTAAATACAAATAGTAGGTATCTTTTCCAATAATTCTGATTTCGGTTAAATTCATGTTTTCAAAATCCTCAAAATCGAGGAGGCCTTTTACCGGAACCACAAAATTAAAATTGCCATTCTCATCAGTAACCGTGGACAAACCAAGGTTTTTTACACTTACTTTAACTCCACGAATGGGTTGACGGGTTTCTGCATGATAAACAGTCCCATGGATGGAACTTGTTTGTGCAATGGCTCCACTCGTGAGAAACGTTAGAACTAATATAATTGCAAAGAAATATAATTTGTTCATTCCTTTGAATTTATATAACCCACAATGGCTGCAAGCCTTTGTTTCAATTGGGTAATAAATGTAGTTTTACAATGTAGGAATAAATTGTTAGGAAAAAAAGAGGCCATTTTTTAAATCATATTGCTTCTTGAAGGAATATTTTACCACGAAGCCATTTAATGAGAACCAAGAAAATGCAATGACTCTAACATTAAATAAACTGCTCATTTTGGTGTTTATCCAAAATTTTTTTTGCTAAAATTACGAAGGGGATATGGTTTAAAAACCCATTTCTGAAAAAAACAGGGCCGTATCCAGTCTGATACAGCCCAACCAATCTTTTCTTAAAACTTTCCGCCTCAACTCCTTTAGGGGTTAACCTTGTTGATTGCCAAACAAAACTTCAATTCTATATGGAAAGAATTTCTGATATTTTCAACAATTCTTCGTTCAAGGGTTTGCGTGCCTTGATAGTCTTGTTGAAAGGTACGTGAACAATTTGTTTGTTCACAATTCCAATCATCACACTTTTTTGATCATCGAGCAGGGCATCTACAGCGGCGGCGCCCATGTGGCTGGCAGTAACCCGGTCGTAAGCTGACGGGGAACCGCCCCGTTGGATGTGTCCCAACACAGTTACTTTCACATCATATTGTTCAAAATCCTCTTGTACCCGTTTGGCAATTTCGTAAGCACCCCCTTGGTGTTCGCCTTCGGCCACAATCACAATTCCACTGGTTTTTTTGTTCACAAAACCGGTTTCAAGATATTTTTTCAGCTTATCGTAAGGGGTATCGCGCTCTGGAACCAAAATGGCTTCAGCACCGCAGGCAATTCCACTTCGTAAGGCAATAAATCCGGCATCGCGGCCCATCACTTCTACAAAGAAAAGCCGGTTATGGGCACTGGCGGTATCGCGGATTTTATCCACGGCTTCCACCACCGTGTTGATAGCAGTGTCGTACCCAATGGTGTAATCGGTACCATACAAGTCGTTGTCGATGGTCCCGGGAACACCCACGCAAGGAATGTCATGTTCTTCAGAAAGCAGGCGGGCTCCGGTTAACGAGCCATCACCACCGATGACAACCAATGCATCAATGCCATGCTTTTTCAAGTTTGCATAGGCTCGGGCCCGTCCCTCAACAGTTCTAAATTCGGCACTTCGGGCCGTTTTTAAAATAGTCCCCCCACGTTGAATAATATTACTTACATGCGACGATTCCAGTTTTTTAATCTGATCGTGAATCATGCCATGATACCCGCTTCGGATACCATACACTTCCAATCCATGGTAAATAGCCATCCGGGTGACAGCTCTAATAGCCGCATTCATTCCCGGAGCATCGCCTCCTGAAGTTAAAACGCCAATTCTTTTAATCTTTGCCATACGAATTATCTTTTTAGTTTTTAATCTGTTCATTTAAATTTTGATGCAGCCATTGGGCTACTTCCTGTAATTGCCATAAAGGTGTGGATGTGGCTCCACTGATGCCTACCCTGGTTTTTCCGGCAAACCATTCCATTTGGATGTCGTCAACACCGGAAACCAGAAAACTATCGGGATTGTGGCTTTTACATACTCCGTGAAGGAATTTGGCATTGCTGCTTTTAGTCCCTCCCACAAAAATCATCACCTCAACAGTTATAACAAATGCCTTAAGCCAAGGTTCACGGCTCGAAACCTGCCGACAAATAGTGTCGTTTATCTTTAGGGTTGACTGTGCTTTTGATGTTATCCGTTCGCAAAATAACTTATAATCAGTTAATGAACTGGTGGTCTGTGAAAAAACCTCAATGGGTCTTGAAAAATCAATAGCATCCAGGTCATTCATGTTCTCAATAACAACAGCCTGATTTTGGGTTTGTCCAACCAATCCCAGCACCTCGGCATGATTTCTTTTTCCAAAGATGATAACTTGTCCATTCAAGTTTATCATGGTTTCCCAGGCTTTTTTTACCCGTTGCTGAAGTTTAACCACTACCGGACATGTGGCATCGGTGAGTTGGTGTTGCTTTTGGTTTGCCAGTTGGTAGCTTTGGGGCGGTTCGCCGTGTGCACGGAAAAGAACCTTTTTCGAAGTTTGATTTTCCAACTCCTGGTGATTGACAAAGGTTAAACCCAGTTGACTGAGCCGATCCATCTCCTTTTGGTTATGGACAATATCGCCTACGCAATAGGCTTGGGAATCTTTCTGAAGCAACGATTCGGCCAAATGCACAGCCCGATCCACTCCAAAACAAAACCCGGCATGCGGATCGATTTCAATGGTAACCGTTGTCCCTTTATAAATTAAATCACTATTTGGTCCGTTCGTTGACAAGGTCAATTATTTTTTGGAGTTGTTCTTCTTTCGTTAGGTAGCTGTTATCAAGTACTACAGCATCATCTGCCTGGCGCAAGGGCGCAATTTCGCGGTTGGCGTCAATAAAATCGCGCTTCTCAATATTTTCTTTTACTTCCAATAGGGTCACTTTGTGGCCTCCAGACAGCAATTCGGCATATCGCCGTTGTGCCCGCACTTCGGAGGATGCGGTCATGAATATTTTTAATTCGGCATCAGGAAAAACCACGGTTCCAATGTCGCGGCCATCCATGACAATACCTCCGTCTTTGCCCAATTCCTGCTGAAGTTTTACCATCTTTTCCCTCACGAACCCAATTTTGCTTACCAGGCTCACCTGATCCGAAACTTCGATGGTCCGTATTTTTTCTTCAACCACCTGATGGTTTAGCCAAGTAATGTAGTGTTCCGTGTTGGCATTGAAGGTAAAATGGATATGAATGGAATCCATCAATGCGCGGAGCTTGTGTTCATCCACCGTATCGCCCTGAATCAAATGGTTCTGTATGCAGAAAAGAGTCACCGTCCGGTACATGGCACCACTGTCGATGTATGTGTAGCCCAGTTCTTTGGCAACATCTTTGGCCACGGTGCTTTTCCCGCACGATGAATGTCCATCAATAGCGATGGTTATTTTTTTTGTTGAGATTTCCATTTGCTTTTTATCAGCCTGCAAAGTTAGCAAGAAATGGATGCTGACATATTTTTATCCCTGTTTTTTTAGGGATGGGCTGCCATTTTGAGAGACTTAATTTTGCACATGGATTGGATTCAAACCCTTGCAATTGTTTGCGGAAATTTCATTGGAAATCATTCATTTAGGAATGATGCATTGAGATCAGCATCCAAAGGAATAAGAAAAAACATAGAGAAATGGGTACCGGGCGTTTTCATGCCGGATTAAGTTAGCCGGATAATGAGGGAACGCCGGGCTCCTGTCCGGTATTTTTTTAACAAAATAAAACCTACTTTTATAGCAATAACCGCTATCAAAAGTGGAATTTTATTTTCCCGCTATTTCCTAAGTATTCAAAGCAAAAAAAACTTACTTTAGTACATCTTAAATTTTGGATTATGCACATTGCGATTGCCGGAAATATTGGATCGGGAAAAACCACACTTACCCGTTTGTTATCAAAACATTACCGTTGGGAGGCTCACTTTGAGGATGTGGATGAAAACCCTTACCTGAACGATTTTTATAACGACATGCAGCGTTGGTCGTTCAATTTGCAGATCTATTTTTTGAACAGCCGTTTTAGCCAGATTTTAGATATCCATAAATCGGGGAAAACGGTGGTGCAGGATCGGACTATTTATGAGGATGCCCATATTTTTGCTCCCAACCTGCATGCCATGGGGCTGATGAGCTCCCGCGATTTTGACAACTATTTTGAACTGTTTAAACTGATGAGTTCGCTCATTCAACCCCCCGATTTGTTGATTTATTTACGGGCATCGGTTCCCACGCTGGTGAACCAGATTCAAAAACGCGGCCGCGATTATGAAAACTCCATCCGCCTCGATTACTTGAAACGATTGAACGAGCGTTATGAAGCCTGGATTGCCAAATATGCCTTGGGCAAATTACTGGTAATTGATGTGGACAACCTAAACTTTAACGAAAAAGCCGAAGATTTGAGCAGCATCATCAATAAAATTGATGCCGAACTGTACGGGCTGTTTTAAATAAACCGCAATGCCTCCAAACTGCGGAGATAATAGGTTGGTAGTTTTATTCTTTAGCTATTTTTACTCGGTAAATCTCGCGATGGTTTACAGTTACAATTCCCAAATAATATCCATTGGAAAGGTATTCAATGGGAAAAGTGTTTTCACCGGGTTTAATGGGTTCTTTGAAGATTGTTTTCCCCGAAATATCATACAGGCTAAATACAGCAACCGGAGAAATTCCCTGATAATTAACGGTTATATATTCGCAAGCCGGATTCGGATATACATCATACAAATTGGTTTGCGCAATATCCGTAGCTGAGATTAGATCGTCACAATTGTAGGGAATTCCCCATTCCGTTGATCCCTTTTTATAGTAAACCAATTCGGTTGAACTGGTTGAAAAGTATCCCTGAAAAAAAATATAGGGACCACCTAAACCCATTATATAGTTACCACCATAATACGGGATTGGAAAATAATTGTCTAGGAGTTGTTTTTTTTTCTTATCCACATATACAAAGTGATAGCAACTATCAGAATATTTCTCAAAACCAACGCCAACCCCTTTAGCGGTAAATCCAAATTTACTTTCGAATTGGAAAGTAATTCCTGTTTGAAATAAGTCATCTGTTATATTCATATTGTAAGGAAGAGAATCAAGCCAAAAATTTGAAAATTCTATTGTTTTGGTAGCATTATATTCGCCATAATTACTGCAGATGTGATAGTTATAGGTAACTGATGAACTATCAGGTTGATATGTTTTTGAAGTAATTGTTTTAATAGTTTTTCTAACCCATGTCTCATAAATAGTATAATCCCAATATTCATAAAACTCTTCAATATGTAGTTCATCGCCAATATCAAAGTTATAAATATCAAAAGCAGTTAAATTCGAAACGGTGTTACTTACCTGGCTTGCACCTGCTAATGTAAAGGTTGTTAGATCAACTTGTTCATCCTCAATGAGTAAGAATCTTTCAAAATTGCACCCTTTTACCAAGCCATAATGTTTGCTTATCCAGATTTCATCGGGTAAGTAGGTCATGTTGCTAAAATGTAACTGAAATACACGGATGGAGTCGGTGACACCAAGTATAGATTCTTCCCTTTCTTCAGCAAGTATGGCTTTAACCGTATCGGTGGCATTCTTAAAAAATATCCATTCTCCCTCAGGGTTCATCGGGAAAACCAACGATTCATTGTATCGGTTTTTAATAATGGTGCTGTCGGGATAATTGATAATCTCCTTCCCGAACCAGGGAGCACCATAAGGATTATAACACATGGATTCTTCATTGTAATTCAGCTCATGGAACCCGTAAAGTTCCAGCGTATCACCATTCTGATAGGTGGAATCAATCCGTAAGGCCCGGTATTCCTGGCCAACACTGAACATATAAGTGCCATCGGTGCGAACCGGACGCCAGTCCTGCGATTGGGCAATACCAACCAAACAAAGGAGGGAAAATATTAATGTGTTATTTATTTTTCTCATTGGTGAGGTTTTATATTAATGGGGTTTTAATTTTCAAAATAAAGATAACACAATCAATTGATTTCTTAACTATTGCTGTTTGATTTCAAGCTTTTAAAATAGATGCTCCTTACTATTTTGTGTCCAGAATCGAGGTAAAGCAATGAATATTTGTAGGCATAAACTTTTTCATCTAATATACTTAATGTTGTGTTAACTATAAAAAGCGGGGAGGAATCGTTTCACGCGGGTGTTGTTTATGGCTGAATTTTACTAAATTTAATCACTCAAGTACAATAATTATAACAAACTTAATCTCATGCAGGAATCCTTTTTACATTACCTGTGGAAATTCAAATTATACACAGGGCTATCGCTTGCACTCCCTGATGGTTCTGTGGTGGAAGTAATAAATCCGGGTAATCATAACCCAGATTCGGGTCCCGATTTTTTCAATGCAAAAATTAAAATAGGCGGAACTGTTTGGGCTGGTGATGTAGAGATACACGTGAAGGCATCTGATTGGTATCGGCACAATCATCAAACTGATAAGGCCTACCAAACAGTTATTTTACATGTGGTGGCAATTCACGATGCCGACATTTTTTATCCGGACGGAGAACCTGTTCCGGTAATGGTACTTCAATCTCCCGCAGGTCTTTATGAACAGTTTTTGTATTTGATGCAGAACAAAGGCTGGGTACCCTGTGAATTGTATGTAAACCGGATTGATGATTTTACCTGGTTGGGTTGGAAAGAGTCCTTGGTGGTGGAGCGGTTGAAGGAAAAATCGGAGGCGATGGCCGAAAGGTACCAACGGAATAACCACCACTGGGAAGAGACTTTTTATCAATCGCTGGCAGCAAATTTTGGGTTTAAAACCAATGCACAGCCTTTTGAAATGCTGGCCCGGAGTCTGCCTCAATCCTGTTTGGCCAAGCACAAGGACCAACTAAACCTTTTAGAGGCAATGTTTTTTGGCCAATCCGGTTTACTACCCGTGGATTCTAACGGTGAGTATGTCGGTCAACTAATATCGGATTATCAACATTTGGCCCATAAATTTGGATTAACCCCTTTGAATGGAAGTATTTGGAAGTTTTCAAAACTAAGGCCTGTAAATTTTCCAACCCTCCGTATTTCCCAATTTGCCTCGTTGGTACATCAATCCTATGCTTTGATGTCGAAAGTGATTGAAACCGAAAACCTCAGCGGCATTGAACCATTGTTTGAAGTAAAAGCTTCCCCTTTTTGGGATACCCACTTTGTGTTCGGGCATGCCTCGAAGCCGATGGAAAAGCAGCTGGGTACACAGGCTTTTCAAAACATTGTTATCAATACATTGGTGCCGTTCCTGTTTTTTTATGCAAAGGTCCATAACCAGCCGAGGTATTCTGATAAAGCATTGAACTGGCTGAACCAACTTCCACCGGAGCAAAATAAAATACTCCGGCATTGGGAGCAACTGGGGATTAAAAGTAGCCAGGCTTTTGATTCGCAAGCCTTGATACAGTTGAAGAACAAGTATTGCAATTACCGGCAATGTCTAAACTGCCGGATTGGGAATCAGGTGATCCAACATCGGTTTTAAAAAAAACCGGGATTTTTGGTCCCGGTTTCATTCATATCTTTTCCACAGAATTATTTTCCGTAAGTTGTTTCCAACTCATCTAGATATTGTTCCAGTTCATCAATAAGGTCCTCAAAACCTTCATCAAAATAAGTTTCCAAATCCGATTTCGAACCATCGGCAAATACTAAACGGAAATCAATCCAGTAGTCGGTTTCGGTAATGGTAACAACATCATAATTTCCAGTATTTGGATTGTATTCCCACGATTCATAAGTATATTCTTCAGATACAGGGTAGGCTTCCACCAAAGCAATAATATCATCGCTGTCGGCATATCTTAAGCTTAAGCTAACATATTGGTTAACCACTTCTACTCCGGCAGCAACAGCTTCTTCTTCCTGAGTTCCCCAATCGTATGTATCTTCGATTTCTTCCATTTTGGTCACCAGGTTCAGCACATCAATAGAACCTACCATCTTTAGGTTCATCAATTGGAACGAGGCATTACCGCTATTTACTACTTTATGGACATCAACTTCGGTACGATCGTAATATTCCTCTTTACTTACTTCCTGCCAGTACCATTCATAAGTTTCGGGGTTATATACTTCTACATAATAAGTGGTGTTGGCATCAATGTTTTCCTGTGTCCAGTTCCCTGCGGCATCAAGGGTAAAGCGCAATAAAACGTTTGTGCTGTGTTTGAATGAAAATTCGGTAGCAAATGCTTTATTGTCGGTGTTCGATGCCATAGCATACCAAACCCACTGTCCCATGGTCAATGTTGATTCAATTTTCGTTGGATACCCCTCGGTATTGTAATCAATGTTTACTACAAACGACAATACTTCGGTATCATCAACTTTAAGGACTGCAGAAACATCTTGTGGAAGGTCGCCATCATAACCTTCTATTGGGTTTGGCCCGGTATAGCCGGTATATGAAACCGTATATGAAGCATTGTTTACCGTTCCACCTTCAGTAGATGGAAATAAGAACACAATCACATCACCTGTTTGTGTATAATCCCACATCTCAAGTTCGCTGTTCCAGGTGTACACGCCTACCAAAAGATCATAGGCTTCCTGGATGGTTTCGGGGTCTTCTGCCGGATTAACCTGTAACGATTTGAGAACACTTTTCATGTCATTGTTCCGGTAGGTAGCAAGGGCAAATACAGGGGAAAATGCAATGGTCTTAGTTAAATCCACTTTTTTCTGGGTATTTGGGTTTCCTGCGAAAGGATCGGATAGGCTCATGTAATTTACCATTGAGATATTGGCCTGCATGGCAGGTTCATCTTCCATCACCTTCATTTCATCCAGCATATCGAGGCCGGTGGTTTCAATGTTGGTTTTGTTTTCTTCTACAGTAAGGTTACTGAAATCTGGCCCATCATCTTTAGGATCGGTACATGATGTAGCAACTGCCAAAATGGAAGCTACGGCCATAAAAAGAAATTGGTTCTTCATTTTCATAATTTTAAATTTAGATTTTACACTCGGGTTATTAATCACATTACATACAAAAATACGACATTATATCATACGTTTTTTTTGAAACATGCTACATTGACGGTAAACACCCTGGTTTGGTTGCCAGTGATTCAAATAATTTGATAAAACCGCAAAATACGATGTTTAATTGTGATAAAATACTACAAGCAACAGGTCAACAATTAGCGGCCTTTTAACAACCTTAATCCCGTAAGCCGCAGTGCAATTAACTATTTCATTTTCTTCATAGTCAACAGTACATCTGCGGATGTTAGGGAATAGTAACAATTTATAAAAGCACTAAAAACAATAAACTGAAGAACTTATAAATGGCCGCTTTTTTCAGCCGATTTAATTTCAGCTTCTAGTAAATCTTCCAGTTCTTTCTCTTTGGAATGATCAGCAACAAAAACCAAAACAATGGGTGCCATTTTATCGCGGGGAATGACTTTGTACGATTCAAATAAAATCAATTCTTTCCCTCGATTGGTAATAACCTGTCTACGGCGGCCGGAACCCTGATGAATCATCTGCGACCAGAATTCGGTGAATTCGTTTTTCGAGTCGTTGTCGTGGGTTACCAGGGCATCGTAAAATTTACCTCTCAGGTTTTCAATGTGGGCAGTATAGGTAGTGCTCATCGAAGGGCTGATGTCAATAATCCGGCTATCCATATCCAACTCGGCAAGCATCATGCGGCTTTTTATGGCTTTGATATAGGTATTCAGGTTTTCTTCCCTTTTGGCAGATTCCTCTTGGGTAGCTTGCATCTCTTCCAGATTTTGCCGCATCTCTTCTTCATGTTGGGCCATTTCATCGGCCTGATATTGTGATTGTTGAAGCAGTTTTGCTGTCCGGAGGTTGGTTTTAACACTTGAAATAACGGATGCTATATTTTCACTGAGTTTTTCGATGAATTCTAAATGATGAGGTTCGAATTTTTTATAGGAGAGGAGCTCAAAAACCCCCAAACAGTTGTCGTTGATGGTGATTGGAACAATGAGCAGGTTTTGAGGCCGCGCTTTATCTTGCATGCCAGGGGATAAAAGGACGTATCGTTCAGGGAGTTGTTCCAACAAAATGGTTCTGTTTTCTTCAATGGCGCGGCCCACTAACTCTTGGCCCGAGATAACCGATTTTTGCATCATCACAGGTTTTCCGTAAGCAATGGCAGCCTTCATCTCAAATTCTTCCTGTTGGGTAAAGTCGTTTTCCAATTGTTGATTTATGTACATGGCCCCTTGAGCCGCGTCCACATAATCAATCAGGTTTTGGGTTACATTCATGGTAAAGGCTTCCATATTGTCGTTGTGCTGCCTGATTATCTCTCCAAATGAGGCCAGCCCATGGGTAACCCAATTCCGTTTTTCATCTTCAACCCGTTTTTTCTCCTCTTCTAACTTAGCATTTTTGAGGCTGGCCTGCATCGACAACAGGGAATTTCCAAGCAAATCGTTTTCGCTCAATAACTGGTACTCTGCATCCAATTTCCCTTTCCCGATTTCCTGGGCAAATTGGGTGGCCGACTGTAACCCAACACTTAATTCTTCCATGGCTAAGGCCATATCGCTTATTTCATCCTTAATAGAGCTATTGATGTGTTCAATACTTTTAATCTCCCCTTTGGCAATTAACTGTAGCTGTTTTGTGGCTTTCGACAGAGGATTTGAAATGGATGAGGCAATGCCCATAATGATTACGGAAATAAGCACAACCGCAATAATCCCGATAAATAGTGAAAACAGGAAGGTACGGTTTCCGCTGTAATATAAATCGGATAAGGGTACACTTAATCCTACTGCCCAATAGGTTTGGCCCGAACCAACCTGAATGGGTTGAATTTTATATAGGCTTTTTAATCCTGAAATCGGATCTTTTGCAATAAAAGTGGGCATTTCTCTTTTTAGTGCGTTTTCCGAAACATGGTGTGCCTTTTCAATTTTTGGGGCATATGAGACAAAAGACATTCCCCAGACAGTGCTGTCGGTGTGAGAAATTAGTTTGCCTTGTTGCGTTAATACAAAAAGTTTACTCGAATTGACTGTGGTTTGTTTTGCAAAAGCACTCCGGAATTCATTCAAGGATAATTGAATGCCCACAACCCCGATAAACTGGTAATTTGAAACTACGGGCAAGGCAATTTCCATGATAACAATAGAATCGTTGGGATGGTGCCTTGCGGAAATAGTTTTGGGTTCAAAAACCATCTCCTGGAGGTTGTTTTTTACTTGTCGGTAAATTTCATTATAAGGTTCTTGGTTTTGTTGCTCCACCATTTTTATTTGCCCATTTTCCCTGATGGCTATAAACCGGAACCCATTCATGCTACCAGGTTGAAATCCGTTGGTTTGGCTTCCTTCGATAGGTTCAATGGTGTTGGGTTCACAAATGGTCCAAACAGAATAGTAATTTGGATTTCTTAAAAGTACATCGGAAAGCATGGCGTTGAATACCCCGGTTCGGTCCTGCGCCGGAATAAATTCATATTTGGCCAGTGCGACAGCCAATACATTGGCCGATTGCGAGGGTTGGCTTAAAACCTTTGCCGTGCTTTGAACCAATGCCACGGATAACCCGTCAAGAATTTTTCTGGAATTTTCTTCGGAGGAGCCTTTTAATCCGGTAGCGATAAATCCTAATGAAAAAATTGAAACAATGATGGTGGTTCCTAAAATGTAAACCAACATTTTTCCATTTATCCGAAGGTTTATTTTTTTCATCTTTCTACAAATTTTAAATTAACGCATGAGTTCCGACGGAGTGGGTCAGGTAGAATTTTAACTTCAAAACCCACGTGTTTTCAATTTACATTAATTGGGGACCCGCAAAACTTTTTTAAGTTCACTGTAAGCAAGCGACCAATATTTTGAAATAGATTTGAGCATACCAGTAATTTCGTTCAGATTTTTCTGTTCCGCCAAGAGTTTTTCAATATTCCGGAGGTTATCGTAAATCTGTTTCAATCCCAGATAACTCATCTTTGTTTTTAGGCTGTTGATTTTCGATTTTAGCTTGACATAATCGCGGGCTTTGGCCAACTGAAATATTTCTTCCAACTGTGAGGGTAAGGTCTCATAATAAAGCTTCAAGATGTTGTAAATCTTCTGCGAGTCTTTTTTGTAAACCATCTTCAGGTAGGTCAAATCAACAATGGTAAGCTCTTGATTGAGATCAATAACCGGAGACGATTTTTTCTTGATTTCAATTTTTTCACCTGTCTGGGCATTCAACACTCCTTCCTGAATTTGCTTAATCTTGCTTTCGGTTTTCTTTTGGTCGGTAATATCAATCCCAATGCAGATTACTTTTTGGATGATTCCAAAGCGGTCCTGCACGGGGAGGAATTTCTCGAGCAACCAATAATCTTCTTTGCCCGATTTGATATACTCAATCTGCTCCTGCTCTTTGCCATTAGCCAGATTTTCCCAAAAAGCCTGATGTTTCTGGAGTTCCGTATCATTCATGAATAAATCTGCCTTATGCTGTTTCCCGATCAACTGCGATTTCCGGGCCTTATAGATTTTCAAATAGTTGTCGTTCGCTTCAATAATACGGCCTTTCAGGTCAAATTCTAAAATGGGCATCAACAGTCCGTACCCTTTTATCAGAGCATTGAGTTCTTCTTCCCGTTTACGGGCTTCCTCTTGTGTGGCTTGCATTTCTTCCATCGTTTGCCTGATTTCTTCTTCCTGTTGCTCCAGTTCTTCGGCCTGTTTTTTTGCTTTGCTTAATAGCTGGGCTGTACGGACATTGGTTTTTACAGTTGCTACGGTCGAGGCAATGTTTTCGGCAATCCGCTCCACAAAATTTATTTGGTATTTCTTGATTTCCTTTAGCGACTCAATTTCTAATACCCCAATCAGTTCCTGGTTACTGATAAGCGGGACAACAAGCACTGATGCAGGTATGGAACGTCCCAACCCACTGGTGACCAGTGTAAAGTCATTGGGGATGTCGTTCATGAAAATGGTTTCCTTTTCCAAGGCGCACCGTCCAACCAGATCATCGCCAAACCTGATGTATTTCTTGTTGTATTTTTCTTTGCTAAACCCCAGGTACGATATTAATTCCAATTCGGAGTCGTTGGTGACATCTTTCAAATAAATTCCGCCCATGTGGGCTTCCAAATAAAGGGTGAGTGTTTTTACAATTTCGTAGGTTAGCACTTCTAGGTTTTGGTTGTCAACCCGGAGGACCTTGTTAAAAATGTTGATTCCCTGTGAAGCCCATTCCAGTTGTTTCTCCTCTTCTCTTCGGTTACTTTCCTCATCCTTGGCTTTTTTCAAACTATTCCGCATCTCGATAATGGCATTGCCAAGAAAATCTTTTTTGCCAAGTTGTTTAAACTCAAAATCATAATTTCCTTTTCCAATGTGATCGGCAAATTCGGTAACTTTATTCATCCCGTCGATTACTGTATTTACCGATTCGGCCATTTCTCCAATTTCATCATTTGATTTGTCTCTGAGTTTAGCGATTCCCAAAACCTCCCCTTTTGAAAGTTTGTTCAATATCTTCCGGGTTTTTTGGAGCGGAAGTACAAGAAAAATAGAGAAAGCAAACGTGATGATGATAAGTATCATTAAACCAATATACGAAACCTTATTCAAGATGCTTAATGAGTGTGTTACCTGAGCGTCAATTTCCTGCAAGGGAGCCTCAATTAAAATGGCCCAAGGGGTTTGGGTTTTCCCGATGGTAATTGAAGCCATCGAGAAATAAGAACTGTCATTTCCGTCAGCATCTTTAATAATAAAATTAGAGTTTTTGCCCGATTGAATCCGGTCCAGAATACTATACCGACTGGTTAAAAAGGTGTCGGCAATAACAATGTTTGTTCCAATAAGCTCTTTTTTCGGGTGGGCAATAATGTCGCCATTGAAGGAGAAAAACAGTATCCGGTAACCTTGTTCTTTGTTTAACGAATCAATAATATGTTGAAAATGTTCCAGAGAAAGGTCGATGCCGGTCAATCCTGCAAACTCATTATTTACAAGCATTGGGGCAATTAAACTGGTTTCAAGTATTTCGTCCTTCTTTAATCCGGTATAGGAATATTTATACGGATCGGTAATTGCCTCTTCGGGAACAAGTTTATACATGTAATACAGGCTTTCGGCGTTATCTCCATCTAAGTCGAGGGTATCGGTTTTGAGTTCAATTTCGCCCAAAGCATCGCGGTAAAAGGAGTGGGATACCCGGCCGTAAGGGAGTTCATACTTCTTATTTATAAATCTCAGTTCCCAGGTGTCCCAAACAGCAGTGTATGTAGGTTTTTTCTTGGCAATATCTATCAATATTTCATTTAAATAACCCCTTCGGGTAGGGTAGTCCTCTATTTTGATATTCTGAGCAATTTCCCCATAAGTGCGGATGATGTCAAAATCTTTTTCCAGCGATGATTTGATGATGGACGCATATTTGGTTGCATAGTTGTCGTTTACCAGCATGGTCTCCCTAAAGGCACTTTTGCGGTAACTTTGCCCGATGATTTGTAACGCGATGTAAAATATTGTTCCCGTGGAAATAACCACTAACAAAAGTATCCTGATGCTGAGCCAAAGCCTGATTTTCATACGATTACCATTTTTATTTTACAAAGTAGAAACCTAAATTCTGTTTCAGATTCAAAATCCTTTTATGGAAGGAATGATTCTCGTTACCAGAATCCGGTCAATATTTTGTGTTTTTGAAGATAACTCCCCAAATGTAATAAACAAAGCCAATAAATATGCAGATTTTTTTTGTAAATGCCTTACTATTTGGATTAATTTCCCGGAATCGGAACGTTATAGAAATAAAAAACCGGAAAATATCCGGCTTGTATTTTTTGTTTTTAAAATGGCCTGAACCCGATAATCTCCCTCACCTCCCTTAAAGTAACGCGGGCGCTTTCCCGGGCTTTCTCGGCACCCATGCGGGCAACTTTTGAAAGGTACGCCTCGTCCGACTTTATTTCGATAATCCGTTCCCTGATAGGGGCCGTAAAGTTTACAATATCCTCGGACAGTTGTTTTTTTAGGTCACCGTAGCGTATTTCGCAGGAGGCATATTTATCTTTAAAATGCTGCAGCGTATCGGGAGCCGAAACTTGTTCCATGATGGTAAACAGGTTTTGAATGGGTTCCGAAACCACTTGGTCCATAGCAGTGGGGCCGCTGTCGGTAACCGCGCGCATTACTTTTTTGCGGATGCTTCCGGCATCTTCGTATAAAAAAATACCGTTACCTTCCGATTTGCCCATTTTGCCTGAACCATCAAGACCGGGGATTTTAATCAGTTCCTGGCCAAAATTAAACGGGGCAGGTTCCGGAAAGAATTCATGCTTATACATGTGGTTAAATCGCCGGGCAAAATGGCGGGCCATCTCCAGATTCTGTTCCTGGTCTTTACCCACCGGTACTTTGGCCGCTTTATGAATGATGATGTCGGCCGCCATTAACACCGGATAGGTCAACAACCCGGCATTTACATTGTCAGGTTGTGCCCTGATTTTATCTTTGAAGGAGGTGGTACGTTCCAGCTCGCCAATATACGCGTTCATGTTAAGGAGCAAATATAACTCGGCTACTTCTGGCAAATCGCTTTGAATGTACAAGGTGCTTTTTTCAGGATCCAATCCGGCAGCAAGGTATTCTGCCAAAACCTGTTTAACGCTTCCGTGCAGGTCAGCCGGAGTGGGATGGGTGGTTAACGAATGGTAATCGGCAATAAAAAAATAGCAGCGCTGCTCTTGTTGCATCCGGATGAAATTTTTTACTGCACCAAAATAATTCCCTAAATGAAGGTTTCCTGTAGGCCTAATGCCGCTAACTACCGTTTCCATTATTTTTTTGTTTTCTATATATGTGGTGCAAAACTATAAAAAATGCACTCATTTTCCTGAATTTGGAGCGATTAATTATTTTTGGGGTTTCAACAGATAAGATTTCAGATATGGCTGAAAATAAACTATATGATCCCGCATTTTTAAAGCAACAGGCAGCTAAAACGTCCGGTAGTTCAAAAAAACACTTGAATAAGGTTAAAGCAAAACGCCCCCGCAAATTGGATGAATTGTTTCAATTGCTGCACAACCGGGTTTTTAACGAAATTGATTGTCTGAAATGTGCCAATTGTTGCAGGAACCTGGGGCCAAGGCTTACCCAAAAAGACATTGAGCGGCTGGCCAAAGCTGTATCGATGAAACCGGTTTCATTCATCGAAAAATATTTGAGGATTGACGAGGACCGGGATTATGTTTTTAAAGGTATGCCCTGCCCGTTTTTAGCCAGCGATAACTACTGCATGGTTTATGAAAACCGCCCCAAAGCTTGCCGCGATTATCCGCATACCGATGCCCCGAAGATGCTCACCTTACTGAACCTGGCATTAAAAAACCTGGAAACTTGTCCGGCGGTTTATTTAATTGTTGAGGAGTTGAAACAAATTCCTATAAATGAAATAAAATAGTATTGGACCTTTGCAAAATACCTTGCATCTACAAATCGCGGTGCGGCTATTTTGAAAAACGGGTGCAGGGTTACAAGGTATCAAGGTGGCAGGGTTATAGGGTTGAATGGTTAAAAAAAGGGATGTTGGAATATTGTAAATGAGTTATTTGGTTCATCATCAAATTTACTCATTAGCACATTTTCTCGTGTCTCATGCCTAGGAATCTACCGATCTATTGAAATTAGGTATTATCTCACTTTTTACAATGAGAATTACCCCTCCCTATTTTAGTGTTTCCTCCTATAAAATAGATAATTTACCCTCTTGCAGTAAGGAATAAAACAATTATAACTTTAACAAAAATTAAAGAGTATGGACGAGACTAAAACCCATATAATCCTGGTCGATGACAATGTCCAGTTCAGGGCGAATCTGAAAAATTATATCGAAAAAGAATTAAATTGCCTGGTCATTACCGAAGCCTCCGACGGTGTTGAGTTTTTAAAACTGCAGAATAAAAATGAAGCCGATATTATCCTCATGGATATTGCCATGCAGGAGATGGATGGGTTCGAGGCCACAAAACGGGCCCTTTGGCAGAATTTTCACCTTAAAATTATTGCAATTACCATGCATACCGAGAAAATGTTTCTTGCCCAATTACTTGAAACCGGTTTTAAAGGCTGCGTGTTCAAATCCGATGTATTTAAACAATTGCCCATAGCTTTAAAAACAGTTTTAGAAGGAAAATTATTTTTCCCGGAAGGAATTTCTATTTAAAAAACATGGTTTTTGTCTCATCTTTAGGTGGTTTCATAGCTTTATTTCCGGTAATTAAAAGGCAATTTATTAATGGTTTCAAAAAAAATTAATTTTTTTTCTGGTTCCGTGAACAACTAAACAATTTATTTGTTTGGCAACATGTGACCAAAAAAACCTTGGTTCGCAAACAACAATAAACCAAAATAGACTATTTTTTAATTAAAGCAACAGAATTACACGTAAGATGAAGATACCGATCTTTAAAAAAATCTTTCAATTCTACCTCGAAGGTTTTAAAAGTATGACTGTGGGCAAAAAGCTATGGGCTATTATTCTCATCAAGTTATTTGTCATGTTTGTGGTTTTAAAGCTTTTCTTTTTTCCAAATTTCCTGAAAAAGAACTTTTCGTCCGATCAGGAACGGTCAGAATATGTGTTGGAGCAATTAATTTCACCAAATAAATAATAATCTAATGGAAAGTATCGATTTATCAATGGTGGACTGGGCGCGCGGACAATTCGCGTTGACAGCCATGTACCACTGGTTGTTTGTGCCACTTACCCTTGGTTTGGGTTTTATTGTGGCCATTATGGAAACAATTTATTTTAGGACCGGTGATCCGGAATGGAAACGTATCACCAAGTTTTGGATGACCCTTTTTGGGATTAATTTTGCCATAGGGGTGGCCACAGGAATTATTCTCGAGTTTGAGTTTGGGACCAACTGGAGCAACTATTCCTGGTTTGTGGGCGATATTTTTGGGGCTCCTTTGGCCATTGAAGGAATTATGGCCTTTTTTATGGAAAGTACCTTTATTGCCATCATGTTTTTTGGATGGAATAAGGTGAGTAAAAAATTCCACCTGGCCTCCACCTGGTTAACAGCTTTTGGTGCCAATCTTTCCGCCTTGTGGATTCTGGTGGCCAACGGTTGGATGCAGTTCCCTGCCGGGATGCACTTTAATCCTGACACTGCCCGTAACGAGATGATCAGTTTCTGGGATGTTGCTCTGTCGCCTGTGGCCATCAACAAATTTTTACATACCATAACTTCGGCGTATGTATTGGCTTCCATCTTTGTAGTAGGAATCAGCGCGTGGTTTTTAATCCGGCAACGTCATGTGTTATTTAGCAAGCGTAGTATCATCATTGCTTCGGTGTTTGGGTTAACCTCAAGCGTGTATTTGGTTTGGTCAGGTGATGGTTCGGCCTATCAGGTAACCCATAAACAACCCATGAAACTGGCTGCCATGGAAGGTTTGTACGAAGGAAAACAAGGGGCCGGAATTGTTATCTTTGGGGTATTGAACAGTGATAAAAAATACAATGATGCGCAAGAATCACATCTGGTGAAAATTGAAGTTCCAAAACTGCTTTCATTCCTTGGTTACCGCGATGCTCAAGCATTTGTACCTGGAATTAAAGATTTGATGGAAGGTGGCTTTGAATATACCGATACAGATGGACAAAAAAAAGTGGCTCTTTCGGCTGTTCAAAAAATTGAAAAAGGAAAATTGGCCATCAAGGCATTGGCTGATTATAAAGAAGCCAAAAAAGCAGGAAATGATAGTGCTACTCAGACAAGCCTTGTTACCATGAACGAGAATTTTCAATATTTTGGCTATGGATTCTTAAACGATCCTGAACAGATTATCCCCCCTGTACCTATTACCTTTTATAGTTTCCGCATCATGGTGACCCTGGCCTTCTGGTTTATTTTGGTTTTTATCCTGGCTTTAATCTTTGTTTATAAAGATACCATCTTACAGCACAAGTGGTTTTTACGTTTGGCATTGCTTACCATTCCTTTGGCTTATGTGGCTTCACAATGTGGATGGCTAGTTGCCGAAATGGGCCGTCAACCTTGGGTCATTCAGGACATTATGCCTACGGTAGCCGCTGTTTCGAAGGTAGATTCGAGTGCTGTTATAATTACTTTCTTTTTGTTCCTTGTTGTATTTACCAGCTTGTTGGTGGCTGAAATTGGCATCATGCGCAAGCAAATCCAAAACGGTCCGAAAGAAGACTAAACAGGTAGTTTGAAATTGAATAAAAACATTAAAAATTTTTGACATGGAAGATTCGAGTTATATATTTTTTCAGCACTACTGGTGGCTATTGGTCTCCTTATTAGGTGCGATATTGGTTTTTTTGCTTTTTGTGCAAGGCGGGCAAACCCTTATTTACAGTTTGGGTAAAACCGAAGACAAACGGAAGGTTTTAGTCAATGCCCTGGGCCGTAAATGGGAATTTACCTTTACCACATTGGTTACATTTGGCGGAGCCTTTTTTGCATCTTTCCCACTTTTTTACTCAACCAGTTTTGGCGGAGCCTATTGGGTTTGGATGGCCATCCTTTTTTGTTTTGTGCTTCAAGCGGTTTCTTATGAATTCCGTACAAAACCCAACAACGTATTCGGGAAAAAAACCTTTGAACTGTTTTTGTTTTTAAATGGGTTGTTAGGTACGGTTTTAATTGGTACGGCGGTTGGTACATTTTACAATGGTGCTGAGTTTTCTGTTAATAAGATGAATTTAACCGATTTGTCGAACCCGGTAATTTCGCAATGGCAAACCCCATGGCATGGGTTGGAAGCAGTTCTCACATTTCATAATGTGGCATTAGGTTTGGCTGTTTTCTTTTTATCAAGGGTGCTGGCCAACCTGTATTTTATCAATGCTATTGAGGATGAGGAAATTATTCCTAAAGCCAAAAAGTCGCTTATAATTAATACCATTCCTTTCCTTGTTTTCTTTTTATTTTTTGTGATTGTTTTGTTGGTAAAAGAAGGATACGCTGTGAATCCGCAAACAGGTGAGGTTTATATGGAAAAATTCAAATACCTGCACAATTTCTTACAGATGCCAATCGTGTTGATAGTTTTTCTTTTAGGCGTAGTAGGCGTTTTGTTCGGTATCGGTTCGACCCTTTTCTGTAAGGTTACCAATAAAGGAATCTGGTCCGCTGGTGTTGGGACTGTATTTGCTGTTTTAGGCCTTTTGCTGGTAGCCGGTTATAACAATACGGCTTATTATCCATCGAACTTCGATTTGCAAAGCTCGCTGACTATTTTTAACAGCTCCAGCAGCAAGTTTACGTTAAAAGCCATGAGTGTTGTTTCATTGTTGATTCCATTTGTGTTGGCCTATATCGTTTATGCATGGAGAGCTATCAACAACAAGCCTCTTACACAAAAAGAACTTGATGAGGATAATGACCAACATGCCTATTAGTCAATTAATTATTAATAAGATAAAATTATGTATATCACATCTATATTAAGTTTTCTGAGCTGGCCGGTTCTCATTTATGTAACTTACCGGTTGGTGGTTTATGCACTGAATAAATATGAAAGCCCTGTAGAACAGGCTTAGTAAGATATAAAAAAGGTAGAAATACAAATTTCTACCTTTTTTATTTAGTATCAACGTGAGTTTTACGTTGGAATATCAAGCAATCAATATTTTAAAGATTAAAATTCCGGGGAATAGCATCCATGTTACTTCCTTGTTTTTTTATTGGTTGGGGCAATGTAAAAAATTAGTAATCCTTCCACCGCTCCGCAATCTCATCCAAAATAACCAGTATATTTTCAGGGTTATTTTCTGTGACCAACCGGGCACGGGTGGTTTTAAAATCGGGCAGGCTTTTAAAATAGTTCGAGAAATGCTGGCGCATCTCAAAAACACCGGTAATTCCGCCTTTCCAGTCTAAGGAATAGGAAAGGTGCCGTTTGGCCAATGCTATTTTTTCGGGTACAGAAAGCGGGGGAAGCAATTCCCCGGTCTTAAGGAATTGTTTTACATCGCGGAAAATCCAGGGACGGCCAATAGCTCCACGGCCAATCATGATGGCATCAACGCCAAAGTTTTCGAACTTTTCCTTGGCAATTTCGGGAGAGGTCACATCGCCATTCCCGATAATCGGAATCTGCATCCTAGGGTTCTTTTTAATTTCACCAATCAGGGACCAATCGGAAATGCCCTGGTACATCTGTTTGCGGGTGCGCCCGTGTACAGTCAATGCTGCAATGCCGCAATCCTGTAATTGTTCGGCCAGTTCTACAATGGGTTTGTGGGTTTCGTCCCATCCCAAACGGGTTTTTACCGTTACCGGGATGTGGACGGCATTGACTACTTTTTCAGTAATTTCGAGCAACAACGGGATATTTTGCAACAATCCGGCTCCGGCGCCCTTGCCTGCCACCCGTTTTACCGGGCAACCAAAGTTTAAATCAATCACATCGGGGTTGGCCTCTTCGCATCGTTGGGCGGCTTCTACCATAGCCTGTGGGTCTTTCCCATAAATCTGGATGCCCACCGGACGTTCTTTTTCGTCAATTTCAAGTTTTCGCAAGCTTTTTTCAGCATCGCGGATTAACCCATCGGAGGATACAAACTCGGTGTACATCATATCGGCACCAAATTCTTTGCAAAGGCGGCGGAACGAAGGATCGCTGATGTCCTCCATGGGGGCAAAAAATATGGGGTGTTCGCCCAGTTCAATAGTTCCGATTTTCATGGTTAGTCAATTATTTGAGCAATTTAGCTGATTTTTCTTCTTCTAAAACCAAGCTCATTTGGACTGGGGTTGAATAGGTTTTTACTTTCGTTGTTAATTGCGATTCGTTATTTTCTATTCTTTTTTTCATTGTTGAATTGGCAATACTATCACTCATTTCAAAATTTGAAAGTATGGCTTCATAAACAGCATTTCTATTATCCTCTTTTGCTCCAACATGGTAAAAGTGCTCTTTAGTTGAAATTCTACAATCTTTCCAAACTGAAAAAATATAATTGTTGGTGCGATATTTATTACTTAGCCATGTTGAAAGAATGTATTTTGCATTTGAATTTTTAAGACCATTATTTAGGGCTATTTCGTCCTCTTCCGACCAAGAATCAAAATAATCAACATGCCTTCCCAAATAGGGAGGGTCAGCATATACCAAATCCGATGGGTTAATTTGTTTTAAAGTTTCTTTGAAATCCTGATTCAAAAATGTGTAATCACTGTAACTAATTATTTCAGAGATATATTCAACCTGATTAGAAATCTTTGTAACCAAGGCCTGAGCAAATCTATTGGGTTTTCGGCAAAAAGGAACATTAAATCCCCCGTTTTTATTAAACCGCATCATTCCGTTAAAACAGGCACGGCTTAAAAATAAAAAATCGAGAGGGTTCCCATTTTTATTAAACCTATCTCTAACTATGTAATAATGTTCCCCATTCGATTTGAGGAGATTATTTCCTTCCTCAGTTAGAAAAGATTTGACAATGCCTGAAGAAATCTCTTTCGTTTGTAAAGATTTATAGAAATTTATTAAATGCGGATTACTATCACAAAGCAAAGCTGTTTTTGGTCTTACATTAAAAGCAACCGCACCAGTACCCATAAATGGCTCTACCCAACGTTTATATTCAATGCCATTTATGTTTGAGTTAATCCAACCAACCAATTTTGTTTTAATCCCTTGTGACTTTATGGGTGGGACAAAAATTTTTTCCATTATTTTCTTCGTTTAGCTCCTTTTACGACAACCTTATCGAATAAATCTGTTCGGTTTTTAAATTCCAGAAAATCCCAAATGTTTGTGATTTTAACAGATTTTCCATCTTTCATCATTGTCGCACTGCCATAATTCATCCAATATTCGTCAAACCAGTTTTCCCCAAGTTGACTAAAAACACCATTTCCATTTTTTAAATCTTCAATATCGGAAACCGAACCAATATTTGCCGTATTACCTGAACCTTGTCTGTCGCTTGCAATTTTCCATTTTGGTGCAGCAAAAAAATCAAAATCCTTTATTACAGAAGTAATTGATTTTAGGTTCTCAATTTTTGTAACCATTCTTTCTCCTATAGGATCTTGTAAGTCTCCATATTGTTCTTGAAGTTCATTTACTTGAAATATTTCTGTTTCGGACAATTCATTTTCAAGATCAACCCTAGTATATATAATCCCAAGACAGTAATGCCCCACATATTGATTGTAAGGAAATTGAATGTTTTTATCTTTGTTGCGTTCTTTAAAATAACCACCATGACTACCAAGTGTAAATCCCGCTGTCGTGTTACTTCTTCGAAAAGTTGTCTTTAAATCTAAAGCAAATTTTACTTTGTCACTTTTCTTATGAACAAAAGTTAAGTCTGGATACCAATTTTGATGTTCTGCAAGTATGATATTATAGCCAATTTTCTCAGCAAATCTTATGATTTCGGGAAAAATGTGTATTTCAAGAATTTTGGATACTATTTTTGTATCAGATGATATGGTATAGATGTTTTTGTAAATATCAATAAACCCCTTTATTGACCAATCTCCTGAATCGGTTGAAACATATTTTCTTAGGTCAACAACAAATTCTTTCAAACTATTTTCGAATTCAATCTTATATTTTTCCATTAAAATTTCTTTTTGCAAAGATAATCAATAATTCCCACCAGTTTGTTTGTCCTCTAGCCGTGATTGCTTCCACAAAAATAAGTTGCTCATTCCGATAATTAAAATTAAAACCTACTTTTGCACTATGGCAACAAAAATTACCCTTTATACCGATGGCGCAGCAAGCGGAAACCCAGGGCCGGGTGGTTATGGGGCGGTCTTGCTTTCGGGACCCTTCCGCAAGGAACTTTCCGAAGGATTCCGGCTAACGACCAACAACCGCATGGAGCTTTTGGCGGTTATTGTTGGTTTGGAAGCACTTAAAAATCCCGATTGTGAGGTAACCGTGTATTCCGATTCAAAATATGTGATTGATGCCGTAGAGAAAGATTGGTTGCAAGGTTGGGTGAAGACAGGTTTTAAAAAGAAAAAAAATCCCGATCTCTGGAAGCGTTATTTAAAAGTTGCCAGCCAGCATCGTATAAAATTTATTTGGGTGAAAGGCCACGCGGGGATTCCCGAAAATGAGCGCTGCGACCAGTTGGCTGTGGAGGCTTCACAAAAACCCGATTTACCTGTGGATAAAGCCTACGAAGATGGGACTGCCAGCGGGGAACTGTTTTAAAACTTTCATTTATTCAAACCATGTATAAAATTGCACTTTTTGCTTCGGGTTCGGGTACTAATGTGGAGAACATTGCCAACTATTTTCATCAGCATTCTTTGGTACAGGTAAGTTTGGTGTTGTCGAATAAAAAAGATGCATTTGTTTTGGAACGGGTCAAGCGGTTGGGTATCCCCAGCATGGTTTTTAACCGCGAACAATTTTATCAAACCAGTGAAATTGTAAATACGCTGGTAGAACATGAAATTGATTGGGTGGTTTTGGCCGGGTTCCTTTGGTTAATCCCCTCGGAGCTGATTGATGCATTTCCTCAACGGATTATCAACATCCATCCGGCATTGCTGCCCAAATACGGAGGTCGGGGCCTGTATGGCAATAAGGTGCATCAGGCGGTGGTGGCTCATCGTGAAACGGTAAGCGGTATCACCATTCATTATGTAAATGAACACTACGATACCGGGAACATCATTTTTCAGGCAAAAGTGGAAGTGCTGCCAACCGACTCACCTGAAGATGTGGCTAGAAAAGTACACCAACTGGAGTACGAACATTTCCCGAAAGTGATAGAAAAGCTGGTATTGGGACCTTATTTCCGCAAGCCACGGGGTGACTAATTGAATAACAATTGTTTGCCTTCTTTGTGACAAATTAAGTCACCCCGTGATTTTCAACGGTTTACCAGATGATTTGCGGATTTTAGGTGGGAAAAGAAATTGAAGATAAAAGCATTAAATAGTTATTATGGAAAGTTTTATATTCACAGGAATGGGTCATTCGGCAGGTAAATACCCCATTACCAACGAGTTTATTGCCGATGCCTTGCGCAAAAGCTTCTTGCGCGGATTTGATGAAACCCGTATGGCCAAAAGCAAAAACTATCTGGAATACAAAGAAACAAATCCCGATATAGGTCCGTTCGATTATTTTGTGCGCGAGAAGATGGGTTTTAACATCCGCCGACATGTTACACCTTTCCCGCCAACGGTGAAAAAACTGTATTATGCTGAATCCTCGTTGGAATTGGGGGTAAAAGCTGTTGAAAATGCTTTGAAAGATGGTGGGATTAGCCCCAATGAAATTGATGCTTGGTTTATCAGTACCGTATCGCCGCATCAAAAGGCTCCGGGAATTGCAGCCGCAATCAAATCGCATTTTGTGGGATTCAAAAATTTTACTCCTGCTTTTACCCTGACTTCGGGCTGTGCCGGGTTTAACATCAATTTGGAACGGGCTATCGAATATTTTAAGGCACACCTCCAGGCAAAACACGTGGTGGTGGCTCACACCGAAACCATGTCGTCGTTCCTTACCCAAAGGGTAAAGTTTGTCCCGTTTGTTACTTTTGCCGATGGTGCCGCCGCTGTGGTGCTTTCCAGAGTTGAAACCGATTCTCCGCAAGGGGTTTTGTCCATCAACAATTATCAGGATATGCGGATGGTCGATTTTGTAGGTGTCGATAAGCACTGGAACCTGTATATGGACGATTCACTGATAAAAGATCGGGCGGTGGAAAATATTCCCCTGGCATCGCGCGAAGCCCTCCAAAAAACCGGGTGGGACATTGAAGAAGTTGACTTATGTGTTCCGCATCAAACCGGGAATGCCATTCTGCTTCCTTCGGCCGAAGCCCTTGGACTGCCCACCGAAAAGGTGTTTTTGGAAGCCCAACAGGGATTTGGGAATATTTCCGGGGCTACTGTTCCTATTGCTTATTCCATGCTTAATGAGCAAAAAAGGCTTGTGCCCGGAATGAAAATCCTTAGCCCGATGGCTGGAGTTGGTGGTAATTACGGGGCTTTTACCTATAAAGTACCCGATGCAAAACACTTAAAACTTTCCAGCAACTACCTGTTTAGTGCTGATTTGAAAGGAACTACCGCCTTGCTTTTAGGGGCCAGCGGCACCTTGGGTAAAGAAATTGCCTTTGATTTAATCCGCAGGGGAGCCAACGTTTGGTTGCATTATAACCGGAATGTAGAACAAATCCATTCCATTGAAGCCTTTGCAAAAGAACAGGGCGTAAATGTAAAAAGCTCCCAAGCCGATTTTAATGTACCCGAAGAAGTTGAATTGTTAAGCCAATTTATTGCCAATTCGGGGCAAACCATAAATTTCTTTATCAACGCTGCCGGAGTACTGATGAGCCGGAAGGAAGGAAAGGTATTGAATGTGAATCATTACGCACCTCTGCAATTGTTTAAAAAAGTTCTGCCTGTGCTGAAAGGCTCGGCTCTTTTTGTAGGAGCTGCCGCCGAAGATGTAAGCGTGCCCGAAATCCACCCGTTTATCTCCGCCAAACGCAGCTTACATGGGGTGTTGGCAAGCATGTCGGGCGAGCTATTGAAAACCGGGAATTATTTGGTGTGGTACATACCGGGAATTCTTAATGGGGGAATGCTAAGGAACATCGACCCAAAAGCGTTGTACCAATTCTCGGTAGAGATTGGGCAGGAAAAACCTTTGGAAATTGCAGAAACGGCCCATCGGATAGTAAGCTCGCTTTACATTCCCAAAGTTGTAGGAACTCATCATTCATACGAAAACGCGTTGGTGGTCAAACGCGATGGCTATCAAATGGAGGTTGATGTGTAAAGAAAAGGCTTAAAGTAAAAAAACAAAGTGATAAAAGGGGTTATGAACGTTTTCCTTTATCAAAACACGATTTCAAAAAAATATTTATCAGATGGGAACTATCGGAATCAGAAATTATTAACTTGACGAATATTATTATAGCTGTCAAATTAACTTAACAACACAGTTCCATGCAATCAAAGAATGTTCCATTTTATGCGGGCGTTATGCTTTTGGTAATGCTGGCAGTTCCTGCCTTGGCCAATAACAATGCGGTTTCTATAGAACTAACAGGCTCCTCAAAATTTGCTTTTTGGGCTTTTTTATTGGGTGGTTTTAGCGCCTTATCTTTAGTTCTGGGTTCTGCTTTAGGGTTGCTTTGGCAGCCAAAACCTATTATTACAGCGGCATTCACCGCCTTTGGTGCCGGTGCCCTTTTAGCAGCGCTGAGTGTAGAACTGATTGCACCTACCGTAATGGAATTTGTGGGGCAAAGCAGTGGGGGGTTTCATGAAACCGATGGGCACAAACAATCGCTGGAATTTATTTTTCTTTTAGTTGGTTGTATTGCCGGGGGGTTTTTGTTTTTCTTCTTGAATGAAGCCCTTAACAGCCAGGGAGGTTATTTGCGTAAAGTATCTACCACCATTTCATACCTGAACCACAAGCGGAATCACCGGTACCGGATGGCTATTAAAAGGCTTTCAAAAATCAAGTTGTTCCGTTCCATTCCTAAGTCGCATTTGCCTGTGTTGGTAAAACATTTGCGGCATGCCCATGTGAAACAGGGAAAAGAAATTTTCAAAAAAGGGGAATATGTCAATCGGGTAATTATTATCGAAGAAGGAGAGGTAGATTTAATAGACAATGGAACTTTTTTAGAAACCATCAAGGCCGGGCACATGATTGGGGAGACTTCTCTTTTGTACCATGAGCCAGCAACTTTTTCGGCGGTTGCAAAAACACCCCTGAAAGTTTTTGAATTTAGCAAATCCGATTTCATGAACTTGCACGATGACTGCCCGGAATTACAAAAAGTTATGGAATCAGAATCCTCATTGGAGCTTATGGCTGAACATAACCATCACACCGAAAACCATCATATTCATCCCGACGAATGGGCGCAGGCCGCCTCGGAGCATTTGCACCCGGTAAGTTATATGCCTTCGCAGACTGAGATTAATGATGCCGCCAAAAAGCATAGTTCGGCACCACTTTCCATTTGGCTGGGGATTTTCCTGGATGGCATCCCTGAAAGTTTTGTCATTGGCGCCGGGTTTTTAATCATTCTTTCGGCCAAAATCGGGCAAGGAGCCGTAGCTTTTGCCGATGTAATCCCATACACCTTAATTGCCGGCCTGTTTTTATCGAACTTTCCCGAAGCCATGTCGAGTACCATTGGCATGAAAAAAATGGGATGGAAACCCTTGAAGATTTTAGTCCTGTGGACATCGCTTATGGTAATGACCGCTGTTGGGGCTGCCTTTGGTTATTTTTATGGAGCAAAAATCCCTAATTACATTGAAATTGGAGTGGAAGGTCTTGCCGCCGGGGCCATGCTCACCATGATTGCCCAAACCATGATTCCTGAAGCCGTTCACATAGGCGGAAACCGCATTACCGGACTAAGTACCCTCATTGGTTATTTGGCCGCGGTGGGTTTCAAAGTATTTGAATAAATTGCATCCGTGCCTCTTTTATGATGTTAAAGTGCACCCCTTTTTTTTATTTTGAAAAAAGATTATAGCTTTGAGTTGTTAATGAAACAAACACTTATAAACCCCTTAACTTTATTATTTTTATGAAAACCAGCTTACTAACTAAATGTCTCATCTTTATTGGTGCTTTTCTCTTTTTGTTTTCTTCATGCGGTAAGGACGATACCAACTCCGACAATATCATGGTTAATGAATGGATTTTTGATGTGATGACCGAAGTCTATTTTTGGTACGATGAGATACCAACTTCCATCCGGCGCGGAACAGAAACTGCCCCCGAAGAATATTTTAACAGCATGCTTTATACCGAAGAAGATGAGTGGTCGTTTATTACCGATGATTATACAGGGTTGATGGCCGAATTTGAAGGAACTCCCAAAACCCTTGGGTTCGCTCCGGCATTTGGTCAGTTTACCGGAACCAATGATGTGTTTGCGGTGGTTCAGTATGTTTATGACAATTCGCCCGCCGAAAAAGCTGGTTTGAAGCGGGGCGACATCATTCTTAAAATTAATGGCACACAGTTAAATACTACCAATTATGCCGATTTAACATTCAGCGATTCCTATACTGCAACTTTAGGTGAATATAGCGGAAGCGGAATTTACGAAACAGGTAATACGGTAACAATGGCGGCTGTTGTAATGGAGGTTAATCCATTTTTGTTGGATACTGTAATTACCGTGAATGACCAAAAAATTGGTTATATGGTTATTACAGAATTTACCAACGAAGAAAATTTTACCAAATATGGTGAGCCTGTTTTCCGTTCGTTGAAATCGCAAGGAATTAAAAATTTAGTAGTGGATTTGCGTTATAACCGTGGAGGTGAGATGAATGCATCCATTTGGTTGGCTTCGGCCCTAGCTCCTTATACCGATACCTGGAATCAGCAGGTTTTAGTTAAACTAACATACAATGATCTGCTTCAAGACGACGCGGATCAAAATAACCAATCTATCTACCGGTTCCAAACCATTGCTGAGGACAACCTGGATTTGAACACGGTCTATTTTTTAACCACACATTATTCCACAGCTTCGGCCAGCGAACTGGTGATTGTGGGGCTTGAACCCTACATGGATGTGATTCAGGTGGGCGAGAATACCTATGGCAAATATACCGGTATGTGGGCCATTCCCGATACCGAAGAACCCGCGCGCCACAACTGGGGAATATTACCCATTGTGATGAAATACGCCAATGCCAATGGAAAAACCGATTTCAAAGAGGGTTTGGTTCCCGATTATTATTTGGAAGAAAACCCCTTTGTAGATGTCCCTTTTGGTGACTTGGACGATCCTTTGTTTGCCAAAGCGGTAAGTTTAATTAGTGGTTTCTATGTTGAATCTGATTTCAAGAATCAACAGGTTCCAATGGATTTGGTTTTAAAAAGTTCCCCAAAACAGCAGCTAAAAAGCAACCTGTTGGTCCCAAGGAAATAAAACAGGATATCCAAATTTTTAGGGGAATGGGAAAAATTCATTGAATTTTTCCCATTCCCCTATTTCACCTTAATAGTGTCCCCTTTTTGGATGATAATCACCCGGGTGGTTTTAATTTTTTCAATCATCTCTTTTAATTCCTCTTTCAGTTCCTGAAGTTCCGGTTCGGTTTTTTCTTTCAGTTCGCGGGTCCCTTTTTTAATTTCATCAACCGTCTGATCCATGTTAAACTCGCGCCACTGCTCTTCCATAGTCTGGCTCAATTTGTTGAACAGGCTGTCGATATTGATTTCAATCTGTTCCTGGCTGTACCAGTTTTCGTCGAACGATGCTATTTCATCCTCCCGGGGTTTCCAGTATTTATCATCAATATTGAACACATATATTTCGTGCAAATGATCGGCATCCAACTGAATAGCCTCTGTTGAATAACGCGACAGCAATTCCTCGATTTTCAGGGTAGCCTCTTTGGAATTGCCTGTAATGGTTGTGTCTATATATGTTTCATCGTTATGGATTACCTGAACCTGAATTGTGTGGTTTTTAGGCTGGGCGCAACTGTTCAACATAAGGGTTGTGAACAAAACAGCGAAAACGGGGTGATTTTTCATAAACGTGGTTTTAAGGTTTGGCACTAAGATGCGAATTTATGAAAAAGGTAGCTTCTTGGCAATTTGTTAACATCTTATCTTTTGGGCCAAACCAAAAATAGGAGAGATTCATTAGTTTTGTGATCTTTAAAAAAACAAACATTGGCTATCGGCGAAAATGATATTGTAAAAACCCCCTTGATGAAGCAGTATTACAGCATCAAGGCCAAGCATCCCGATGCTATTTTGCTTTTCCGGGTGGGCGATTTTTATGAAACTTTTTCCGAAGACGCCATCAAAGCATCCGAAATTTTAGGCATCACCTTAACCCGTCGGGCCAACGGTTCCGCTTCGTTTGTGGAACTGGCCGGGTTCCCTTATCATGCCCTCGATACCTATTTGCCCAAACTGGTTCGGGCCGGGCAACGGGTGGCTATCTGTGAGCAACTCGAAGACCCCAAACTCACCAAAAATATTGTCAAACGGGGCGTAACCGAATTGGTAACTCCGGGCGTTTCAGTGAGCGATAACATCCTCAACCATAAGGAAAACAATTTTTTAGCCAGCGTTTATATCGAACGTAGCTTGGCGGGAGTGGCTTTTTTAGACATTTCGACCGGAGAATTTTATACCTCCGAAGGAAGTTTTGAATACATCAATAAACTGCTCCAAAGCCTCAAACCCAAAGAGGTTCTGTATGAACGGAACAAAAAGGAGGTTTATTTAGAGCATTTTGGTGCAGGCTTTTACAACTATCCGCTCGATGAATGGGTTTTTACCGAGGAGGCCGCCCACGACCGGTTGCTGAAACATTTCGAAACCCAGTCGCTGAAAGGTTTTGGCATTGCCAATTTAAAGTACGGTATTGTGGCTTCAGGTTCTATTCTGCATTACTTAGATATTACCCAACACCTCCAGATTGGTAACATTACCCGCATCAGCCGGATTGCCGAAGAGGAATATGTGTGGCTCGATCGGTTTACCATCCGCAACCTGGAACTGTTCCATTCGATGAACGAAGAGGGCAAAACGCTGATCGATGTGCTCGACCACACCCTTTCGCCCATGGGTTCACGGATGCTCAAGCGATGGATGGCACTGCCTTTAAAAAACATCAATGCCATTAACGATCGGTTAAGTATGGTTGAAAGTTTGATTACCGATGCTACTCTGAAGAATGATCTTTCCGTTTACCTGAAACAGATTGGTGATTTGGAGCGGTTGATTTCGAAAGTGGCTTTGGGGCGTATTAACCCGCGCGAGGTAATCACCCTGAAAAACGCGCTGGAGGCCATTGAACCCATCCAATCGTTCTGTTTGCAGTCGTCGGTTCCAGGGTTGCAGCGGTTAGCTGAACAGTTGAACCCGTGCAAATCGATCAAAGAAAAAATGGAACAGGAGATGCATCCCGATCCGCCCACGCAGGTGAACAAAGGAAACGTGATTGCCAATGGCGTAAATTCCGAACTCGATGAACTCAGGAATCTGGCCTTTTCGGGCAAGGATTACCTGATTGATTTGCAAAACCGCGAAAGCCTCCGGACCGGGATTCCATCGCTCAAAATCAGTTTCAACAATGTATTTGGCTATTACATTGAAGTTCGGAACACGCACAAAGATAAAGTCCCGGGCGACTGGATACGGAAGCAAACCTTAGTGAGTGCTGAAAGGTATATTACCGAGGAACTGAAAGAGTATGAAACTAAAATTCTGGGTGCCGAAGAAAAAATACTGGAACTGGAATCCCGCCTGTTTAACGATTTGGTTTTCCGGCTAACCGAATATGTTCCTGCTATACAACTCAATGCCAGCTTGCTTTCAAAGCTCGATTGCTTATTGTCGTACGCTACCGTGGCTATTCAGAACCGCTATTGCAAGCCGTTAATTAACGAGAGCAACATTATCGACATTATTCAGGGGCGGCATCCAGTAATTGAAACACAAATGCCCGCAGGCGAAGAATACATTGCCAACGATGTGCTGCTGAACCAGCACGACCAGCAGATTATGATCATTACCGGGCCTAACATGGCCGGGAAATCAGCCCTGCTCAGGCAAACAGCCCTGATAGTTTTAATGGCCCAGATGGGTTCTTTTGTTCCGGCTCAGGCGGTCAATTTGGGTTATGTCGATAAAATATTTACCCGTGTGGGCGCTTCCGATAATATTTCAGTGGGTGAATCCACCTTTATGGTTGAGATGAACGAGGCGGCCAGCATCCTGAATAACATCAGCGACCGGAGCCTCATCCTTTTGGATGAACTTGGCCGGGGAACCAGCACCTACGATGGAATCAGTATTGCCTGGGCTATTGTGGAATACATCCATGAGCATCCACAGGCCAAGGCCAAAACCCTTTTTGCTACTCATTACCATGAACTGAACGAGATGGAGAAGTCGTTTAAACGGGTGAAGAACTTTAATGTTTCGGTTAAGGAACTCGATAAAAAAGTGATTTTTCTGCGGAAGCTGAAACCGGGTGGAAGCGAACACAGTTTTGGGATTCACGTAGCCAAGATGGCCGGAATGCCCAAAAGTGTCGTGAACCGTGCCGAAAAAATTTTGGTGGAACTGGAAGAAACCCGGCGCAAAAAAGATATTGATCAGGAGGTAAAAGAGATTGCCAAACACCGCGAAGGGCTTCAGTTAAGCTTTTTTCAGTTAGACGATCCGGTGCTGAAACAAATCCGCGACGAAATCAAGCACCTTGATATAAATAACCTAACACCGATGGAGGCGTTGAACAAACTCAATGAGATTAAAAAGCTCACAGGGATTTAGGTTTTATATTGATTATGAACAATTCAAGCCATGTTCTGCAAACGCCTTTAAGTTTCCTTTAACGCCAAGATTTAAACGGTTTGTTTTATTGATGAATCCCGGTACGAAGCGGCTCCCCATCTTGCAGTTGTGCATTTACACAAAAATAGGCTGCACAGTGAGGTAAAACGCCATGTTAATTGGCTAAAAAAAGAATGGCAAAACCGGTAACAATACCCATCCCGGCTCCCAAGATACCTTGGCGGACAACCTTTTTCCTAACACCCTCTTCTAACCCCATCAAATAAAATTCAGAGGGGCCGGGTTGGTCAATCTGCTTTTGAAGCTGGGCGGCCGATGGCGATAACATTCCGATGAATCCTGAATAAGCGATAGGAATTAAAGCCCCAGCAGGTAATGTCGTGCTGTTTTCGCCAATATGGACAGTGGATTGAGGAACCAATGCTCCCGCCAAACCAGCCGTATATCCCCCTAATGTGTACAAAGGGGAAATATGGAGTTTCCGGGCATCGGAAAGCCCTGTAACAAATTGTTTCATCTCGGTTTGCGATAATACATCTCCAAGTTCAGGCCTGGGTTGGTAAAAAATGGTTTCGGTTAAATCCTGATCAATGATGGAGAACACTTCATCTGCATAAATATCCTTTACCCGGCCATTCTGTTTGATGAAAACAAAGGTTGGGTTTTCTTGTGTGGAAGAATCAATGTAGAAACTTTGAACCTGAATCTTTTTGCCATTCATCAGCCATAGGGTCTTAAGTTGACCAAGACTCATAAATGGAAGAAATCCAAGTACGAGTACCAAGATTAGAAATGGACAGGGGGTTGAAAAATTTGCCTTCATGTGGGGACCTTTATATTTACCTCAAAAATAATCATATCTCATGGTAATCGGTTGTTCATGGCTCATTTTTTTGAACCGTTCCAAAAATACGCCAGCCATCATTTGCAGAAGCATTCGGCAAAAAGTTAGCACCTATTTTTCTGGCCATCCTCATGTTTTTGCTCACATGTAGGGCAAGTTGATTGTCTTTTTTAACTAAGCGAAATAGAACGAATCCTCCCTTTTTTAAAGTTGTTTCCAATTTTTTGGTTTACCTTTAGTTGTAGTAAACTAAATGGTAATCTTATGAAAAAGTTTATCCTGATTTTTACAATTAGCCTTTGGGTTGGATTCTCAAACACAGCTATTTCTCAAGTAGTTACCGATTCAACCTCTATTTGGCGGATTATTACCGTTGATGGAAATGAGTTTGTGGGAACTATAGAAAAAAAAGATGCAACGATTATTGTTGTTACCTCACCCATTTATGGCGAATTGGAATTGCATACTGCCGTCATAAATAAAATGGAGCCAGTTGATCAAAAACAGTTCAAAGGAGGGGAACTTTGGCCTGATAATCCCCAATCGAGCCGTTATTTTTGGCAACCCAATGGTTATGGCCTAAAAAAAGGCGAAGGTTATTTTCAAAATAACTGGGTGTTTTTTAACCAGGTCAGTTATGGATTTTCCAATTATTTTTCGGTGGGTTTAGGTATGATGCCATTGTTCCTTTTAGCAAGCCCGGCAACCCCTGTCTGGATAACACCAAAATTCTCGGTTCCGGTAGTAAAGGATGTTATTAATGTGGGTGGCGGTGCCTTAATTGCAAGTGCTATTGGTGAGGAGGCCGATCCTTTGGGTTTAGTATATGGAGTAGCCACTTTTGGTAACCGCAACACCAATTTGAACTTTGGCATGGGGTATGGTTTTGCCGAAGGTGAATGGGGCAAGATACCGGTATATACCCTTAGCGGGATGATCCGCGTATCGCGCAAATCCTACATGTTGATGGAAAATTACCTGATTAGCAGCGATAGTGAAACAGTCACTTTGATTTCAGTGGGTGGGCGGACAGTTTGGCCTAAAGTTTCTGTTGATTATGGGTTGGTTATACCCGTTTATGAAGAGATGGAGAATCTTGTAGCTTTGCCCTGGTTAGGCTTTGTCATTCCTTTTGGTAATCTTTAAAGCATGGTATTTGCCGAGTTAGAAATTGTGGTTCCTACCTTTTTGGTCGATACCCAAAAGTGCCGAAAGAACATTGTGCGGATGCAGGCAAAAGCCCAACAGCACCAATTGGCGTTCCGGCCTCATTTTAAAACGCACCAATCCGAAAAAATCGGGTTCTTATTCCGTGACCTTGGCATCACCCAAATAACAGTTTCTTCGTTCCGGATGGCTCAATATTTTGCGCAGCAAGGTTGGAGAAACATTACTGTGGCATTTCCTGTGAATATTTTGGAAATTGAAGCAATCAACAAATTAGCAAAACAACTGAAACTACACGTGTTGGTGGAATCGACAGAAACGGTTGAACTCCTGAACAGTTACTTGCAATACATGGTGGGGGCCTATGTAAAAATTGATAATGGATACCATCGCACCGGAATGGATGTTGTCCACATTGAAAAAATTTCGACAGTGGTTGAGGCCATCGAACAAAGCTGTTTTTTAAATTTTGCCGGGTTTCTCTCCCATGCCGGAAACACCTATCAGGCTAAAAACAAACAGGAAATTGCCAAAATTCATTTGAATAACATCAAGCAGATGAACTTGTTGAAGAATACGTTCCTAGGTAAGTATCCTGAAATGAAGCTATCCATAGGCGACACCCCGTCGTGCAGTTTGATGGAACGCTTTGAGGGGATAGATGAAATCCGTCCGGGCAACTTTGTGTATTACGATGCCATGCAATTACTGATTGGTTCGTGCCAATTAGAGCAGATTGCCGCCTTTGTGGCTTGTCCGGTAGTTGCAGTTCATCCAGAACGTAATGAATTGGTCATCTACGGAGGCGCCGTGCATTTTTCCAAAGAGTCGATGGATCACCATGCTTATGGGATTTGTTTTGGATTGGTGGTTGAGGAATTGGTTAAAGGATTGCAACTAATGGATGGCTGTTATTTGAAAAAGATATCGCAAGAACATGGGGTAGTTCACGTTACCAAAGAATTTTTGGCACACAAACCTGTGGGTTCAATTATTTATCTAATCCCTGTTCATTCTTGCTTAACTGCAAATTTAATGAAAGAAGATACCCTGTATTTGGAATAATCTAAAATCCGCAAATCATCTGGGAAACCTTTGAAAAAGTCACGAGATGACTAATTGAACAACAATTGTTTGCCTTCTTGTGTCAAATTGAGTCACCCCGTGACTTGCGGAAATAAGGATAAAAAACTTAATATCTGTCCATTCTTCCTATTCTTTCCCATTATTTAGTATCCGGAAGGCTTAAAATAACGCCTTGCCCGTTCCCCATCATGTACGTGGGGAGTTTACCGTCCCATTTGTTTATCCATTCCAGCTGGATAATCTTCGGATTCATACTCAACGAATTTCCTTTTATCTGAAGAGCTTTCGCTTCACCTTCGGCTTTTTGAATGGCAATGTTTTTCTCAATTTCGGCCTGTTTCAGTTGTTCTTCTTTTTGTTTGGTCACCTCTACCAACCGCATGGCTTCCTGTTCGGCCAGTTTTTTGTTGTTAATAGCTACTTCATATTCAGCATTATAATACACTTCGCGCAAATCAATCTGTTCTAGAATTAGCTTGTATCCAAGAATTTCTTTTTTCATGCGTTCTTCTACCCGTTGCTGAATCTCTTCCCGTTTGATACTGTAAACCTCGATGGGCGAATAATTTGAAACGGTGAGTGCTAAAGCCGATTTTAATTTGGTGCGTATCACATTGTCTTCGAGCCACAGATACCTTCCTGAATTTCCACCGTCATTTTCGGTCACATTTTGGTAAATCCAACTGGCTTCATCCGGCGTTATGCGCCACGATACAGAAACATCAAAACCCACTTTGATACCATCTTTGGTAGGTGCCCAAATAGCATCGGAATTTGGCTGGGAGCCTTCATTAGTGGCATTTGCACAGGTGTAAACCCAAACGGTCTTATCCATTTTATGAACATCGTTCCATGGGGCAACCAAGTGCCACCCCGTGTGAAGTTCTTCATCTTCTACCCCAGAAGGTGTGACAAGTACCCCTACTTGTTGGGCATCAATTAAAACAATTAACGATAAAAGCAGCACCATTAAAAAACCGCCTATTAACGCCGGAAGGTGTAAGGGTAAAATAATTTTGAAGCCACTGGTTCTATGTTTAGTCACCATGGCTAAAATGAACCCAATAATTCCATAGAGGAATAAAATCCAAAAAATAATTTTTAAGAAGGTCATAAGCTTTGTGTTTAAGTTTTCCTACTCTTTTAAGGCTTTTCGGCATCGGCCAATAAATAGCTAAGGTAGTTTTTTTAAACAAATTTCTGACATGCCATTATTCAATAAATGTATAGCAGCAGAAAAAAGAACTATTCCGCGGGTTCATAAAAAGGCGCAGCAAGAAAACCTATATTGCAAAAATGGTTATTACTTATTTCGGTGCGAACCATCGCAAAAGGGTTTATTCGCCGATTTTCCACAACGGCACAAAAAAACCTTGTCCATGGTGGAAAGTACCTGCCCTTCCACTCCTTTAACGGTGAAATTACCCTCAACCATCAGGGGTCCGTCTTTAATGGCTGTTACTTTGGTTTTATCTGGTGAATTGTTCATACAAATTGTTTTTAATAATTATCGGGAAAGAACCCCTTTTTGTTATGGGAGCCATCACAAAAAGGCTGGTTGTGGCTCATGCCGCATCGGCAAAATGAGGTGATGCTCTTTATTTCCTGCTCGGTACCATTGGGTTTTATTACGGTAAAATGTCCTTCGGCCAAGATAGGGCCATTGCGCATGATACTAAAATGCACTTTCTCCGCTTGGGGAGGCTTCGACGAAGGGGTACTTTCAGCATCGGCACCGGCAGTATTCCGCTCATAGGTTAGCGCATCGGTGGGGCAGCGCTCAACAATATCAATAATTTGTTCGGTTGAAGCCTGGCTCAAGTCTATCCAAGGCCTCCGCGAAGGGTCGAACACCTTGCGGAGTTCCCTGAAACAGGTTCCGGCATGAACACATTCTTTTGGTTTCCAATGGACGGTTATTTCGCCGTTTGTATAACTTCTGTCGTTTTTTTCCATTTTTCAGTAGTTTGAGAAATTGTTTTTCACGTTTTGTTTTTCTTAAATTCCGCCAGTTATTCGATGACTATAAAATCATTATTCTCTTATTCCCTTTGAATCAATGTTAGAGTTATGGAACAACCTTTATAAGTTAAGGTTCGCGAATCCATCCACTTTTATTGAATTTTTAAGAAACTATCGGTAACCTGGAATTTTCGTTCGTCAACCATTCAAGGGCAAAGGCCACTTGTTCAGGATTCCCCAGCAAATAAGCAATGTCTCCTTCCTGCAATTGGGTTTCGGGTCCCGGAGGACCAATGATGGCCTCACCACGTTTTAGGGCCAATAGGGTAACCCCCATTTGTTTGCGTAATTGCAGTTCTGCCAAGGTTTTGTTTTTAGCTACGGAATGGATAGGTATTTTTACAGCTAAAATATCAATATTTGGAAGCTGATCTATGATGGTGGGCTGATTCTTCAGGTCTTTTTCACGGAAAATCCCGTAATAATCCGTCCGGATTTTGGCCAATACCTGGTTGATTTCTTTTTCGGGCAACAGCCGTTTCCGCAAGACATGGCTGAACAACTCAATGGCGATTTCAAACTTTTCGGGGATGACCTGATCGGCTCCAAACTTATAGAGGTATTCAATATCTTCAATATATTTTGCCCGCATAATAATGTAGGCATGTTTGTTCAGTTTCCGTACTTTATCCACAATGGCGGTGGCCGCAATTTTATCGCCAACTGAAATAATCACGATATCAGCTTTATCCACATGGGCTTTTTGCAAAATAGGTTCATTGGTCGCGTCGCCATACAAAACCGGCTCTCCTAAATTTTGACGCTTACGCACCAAGGCGGGATCGAAGGAAATGGAGATATAAGGAAGGTGGATGTATTTTGACATTACCGACAGCTTTTGTGCCCGGATGTCTTTGCCAATAATCACCAAATGGTTTTTCATGGTGGGGATAAAAACTTCGCGTAAAGGGAATAACCCATGAACCATTACCCTAGGAAGTGGCAGTTTAAGCAAAAGATTGGTCAAAGGATTTGCTGCCTTTATCAGGAAAGGGGTGGCCGACATGGTAAGCACGGCCACAGCGATAAACAACTGGTAATAAAAATTTGAGATTAGCTGGAATTTGAACCCGATTTTTGCCAACAAAAACGAGAACTCACCCACCTGACTCAACGCCAACCCCACCAAAATAGTCCCTTTAAAGGTGTGGCCTAAAATAAAACCGGTAGCTCCAGCCACAGCAGTTTTAACTATAAGTATCAACCCCACACTCAATAGTACCAATGAAAAATGATGGATGACAAAATCCATATTGAGCAACATACCAATAGAAACAAAGAAGAAGCTGGTAAAAGTATCTTTAAATGGGATGAGGTTTCCAAAAGCTTGGTGGCTGTACTCGGAATCAGAAATCATCAATCCGGCCAAAAAGGCACCAAAAGCTAGCGACATCCCCATTTCCGAAGTCAATAAAGCGATTGACAGGCAGATGAGGAAAATACTCATGGTAAATAATTCCTGACTTTTGGCCAGCGCAATTTTATGCAGCAGCCACGGAACCAACCATCGGGTTCCAACAAAAATGATTCCTCCAATAAACAAAACTTTCAGGATTAATCCGCCCATCTCTAACCAAATATGGTTGGGGCCGTTTCCTAAAAAATCAGTAAGCAGCAACAAGGGGACTAACAGCAAGTCTTGAAAAATCAATACGCCGAGGACGGTCCGGCCATAGTTGGAGGTAAGCTCGGATCGTTCTTGTAAAATTTTTAAAACCAACGCCGAACTACTCAACGCAACAATAAAACCGATGAAAATAGCTGTTTTAAAATCGAGATGATAAAACAAAGAAATAATGGTAAAAGCGGACGCTGTGACGGCCACCTGAATAAAACCACCCAAAAAAACCACATTCCGGATTTTAATCAGGTGCTTGATGGAAAATTCCAGCCCGATGGTAAACATCAACAAAACCACCCCGATTTCGGCCATCAGTTCCAATTCATGTTCTGAGCGGATGAGCCCCAGCAAATGTGGGCCGGCTAATATTCCGGTCAATAAATATCCAACCACTGAGGGAACCTTAAACCGGGTAAAGACAAGGTTCACAAATAGTGATAGGCTAAAAATAATGACTATGTCTTTTAAGATGGACAGTTCCATGAAAATGTTTTGATTTTTAGGTTATTGGCAACGTTTATCAGTGGGTTACATTCCTTCATTTTAAGTTTGTAAAAATGGCTGATGACAAAACCGGTAATGAAACAGATAAAAAGCATCTCTTGTTACAGTGTATTCAAACTTGCTTTGCAAAATACTAAAAACTTATCAGAATTGGAATTCCAGTTAATTTGGCTTTCATCATAAAAAATAGAATACTATCGTTTGATGAAAGGGGGAAAACTTTTTGCTTAATTATTGGTATTACTACCATGAATTAATAAATTGCACCAAACTACTTGATATGGTTCAAATTCCTGATGATCCCTTCCGCCAGATAAAAATCTCGAAAATTATTTTGCCCACGTTATTGGGGTTGGGGGTAGTGGCCTATTTTATTTTTAAAAATTTTAATCCGCAGGCGTTTGATACCGTTGTTTTCACGTTTAATTCTGTAATATGGTTGCTGGTTGCTGCATTATTGATGGCCACCCGAGATTTTGGGTACATGATACGGATTCGGGTACTGTCCGATAATCGCCTGACCTGGCTTCAATCTTTCCGAATCATCATGCTTTGGGAATTTACCTCAGCCATCACCCCGAGTGCCATTGGTGGAACCAGCGTAGCCATTTTATACGTGAACAAAGAGGGCATTGGCGTAGGAAAAAGCACTGCTATAGTAATGGCCACCTCGCTCCTCGATGAATTGTATTTTGTCATCATGTTCCCTTTAGTTCTTGTTTTTCTTAAAACGCAACAATTATTTGCCATCGGGGGCGGCATTTCACTTACCAATCCCTTTTTAATTGCCGCTTTGGTAGGTTATAGTTTAAAATTTTTGTGGGTACTTTTAATTTCGTACGCTTTGTTCAAAAACCCTAGGGGGTTCAAATGGTTGTTGTTGCAGGTATTCCGTTTGCCTTTTATCCGTAGGTGGCGCTCCGGGGCAAACAAAGCAGGTGACGAAATTATTGAAAGCTCCAAAGAGTTAAAAAAACAACCCGTGAAATTTTGGTTAAAGACTTTTGGTGCCACCGCACTTTCATGGACAGCCCGGTACTGGGTGGTGAATGCTCTCTTTTTAGCCTTCTTTATTATCGATGACCATTTTCTGCTTTTTGGGCGGCAGTTGGTCATGTGGATCATGATGCTGGTTAGCCCAACACCAGGGGGAAGCGGCCTTTCAGAATATGTTTTTGCAGAATACCTGGGCGATTTTCTTCCCTTTGCCGAGGTTGCCATTTTAATGGCTTTACTATGGCGGTTATTTACCTATTATCCCTATTTAATCATCGGGGCATTTGTCTTTCCACGCTGGATTAAAAATAAATTCAAAATAAAAGGTAACAAAAAAGAATAAGGCTCGTTTATTCTACCGCTTGGTTAATCAAAATATATAGATATTCAAAAGAGGTTGAACCTTTTAAAGGTTAAATAATTGTTATATTTGCAGACTTAAAATTTTAATAAGAGGTATGGGTTCCGGTGCGGGTAAAATTCTTTCTTCCATTAATTCTCCTGACGATTTAAAAAAACTCTCAAATCAGGAACTTGTTGCTTTGTGCGATGAACTCCGTCAGTTTATCATTGATGTGGTTTGTGAGCATCCCGGCCATTTTGGTGCCAGCCTTGGTGTGGTAGAACTTTCGGTAGCTTTGCATTATGTGTTTAACACCCCTTACGATCAAGTGGTTTGGGATGTAGGGCATCAAGCCTATGGGCACAAAATTTTAACCGGAAGGCGTGATAAGTTCCGCACCAACCGGAGATTGAACGGAATCAGTGGATTCCCCAACCGCTTCGAAAGCCTGTATGATGCCTTTGGGGTGGGGCACTCATCCACCTCAATTTCTGCCGCCCTTGGATTGGCGGTGGCTTCAAAACTAAAAAAAGAAAAAGACCGGCAAGTGGTGGCCGTTATCGGCGACGGAGCCATCACCGGAGGTTTGGCTTTTGAAGGTTTGAATAACGCCGGTGTTCAAAAATCGAACTTGCTGGTAATCCTGAACGACAACAACATGGCTATTGACCCTAATGTGGGAGCTTTTAAAGAATATTTGGTGGACATTGCTACGTCGCAGGCTTATAACAAGTTAAAAGATGATGTTTGGAATGTACTTGGGAAATTGAACCGTTTTGGGCCGAACACCCAAGCATTAATCCAAAAAATTGATCATGGTATCAAAGCCATCCTGATGAAACAGGGGAACTTTTTTGAATCGATGAATTTCAGGTATTTTGGTCCAGTGGATGGCCACGATGTGGTTTACCTTACCAAGGTGCTCGATGATTTACGGAAAATCCCGGGACCAAAGCTTTTGCACATCAAAACAGTAAAAGGGAAAGGATTTAAACAAGCGGAACTCGATCAAACCACTTGGCATGCACCGGGTCCTTTCGATAAAAATACAGGTAAATTAATTACCAGCGAATCCGATGAACCTATTCCTCCAAGGTTTCAGGATGTATTTGGCCACACCCTTTTGGAATTAGCGCAACAGAACGAAAAAATTGTAGGAATAACTCCTGCCATGCCCACAGGATGCAGCTTAAACATCATGATGGCAGCCATGCCCGAAAGGACTTTTGATGTGGGAATTGCCGAACAACACGCGGTGACTTTTTCGGCAGGACTAGCTGCGCAGGGATTGGTCCCTTTTTGCAACATCTATTCTACCTTTATGCAGCGGGCGTACGACCAAGTGATTCACGATGTAGCCCTTCAAAAGCTAAATGTAGTTTTCTGTCTCGACAGAGGGGGACTGGTTGGCGCCGATGGCCCCACGCACCACGGGGCGTATGATATTGCTTACATGCGCAACATCCCAAACATGATTGTAGCCGCTCCCATGGATGAAATCGAGCTCCGGAACATGATGTTTACGGCACAGCAAAACAACATGGGGCCATTTTCTATCCGCTACCCTCGCGGACGTGGAATTATTACCGACTGGAAACAGCCCTTTGAAACCATAACTGTGGGAAAAGCCCGCAAACTGCATTCCGGGAAAGGCCTCGCCATTTTAACGATTGGAAATACGGGACTTTTTGTGGCTCAACTTGCCAATGAACTGGCCGAAGCCAACATTGAGTATGCCCATTATGATATGCGGTTTGTTAAACCCATGGATGAAGCCATTTTGCATGAGATATTTGCTGTTTACGACAAAGTGCTTACCGTGGAAGACGGAGCTTTGATGGGCGGTTTTGGCAGTGCCATCCTCGAATTTATGGCTGATAATAATTACCAAACTGCCATCAAGCGGTTGGGAATTCCCGACATTTTTGTAGAACAAGGCTCACCTGAGGAACTGCATGCCCTTTGCGGATATGGGCCGCAAGGAATTTTGAACACGGTGTTGCAATGGGTAGAACCCGCCAAGAACAAAAAGTTAGCTGTTACTGTCACCACGAACCTTGATTTCCTTTAATAATTGAGCTGGGATACCCCCTCGGGGTTAGGTGCAGAAAAGGAGATGCACGGATCATCCGATGAAAAAAGAGTTTTTTAGAAAACGGCAAATACTTTTAAAGATAACCTTGCATCAGTTCCCGGGTTGGGTCCCAGAATAATTCTTTAAAATTCAGGATTTGGTCGTTTTCAATGATGGCACCTTCACTTTCAAGCAACTGCTTCATAATTTCGGGGCCTCCAAAATGGTGTTTTCCGGTTAACATCCCGTTACGGTTAACCACCCGGTGGGCAGGGACAAATTCCGACTGGGTATGCGAACCATTCATGGCATAACCCACAAACCTTGAAGCTTGCGGCGATCCGATGAATTTAGCAATAGCACCATAGCTGGTAACCCTTCCCGGAGGAATTAACCGGACTACTTCATAAACCCGGTCGAAAAAATCAAGATCAGTCATCGATAGGGAAAGTAGGTTCTCTCAAACCGTCTTCGTGCGGTAGTTTAAAAACAAGGTAATTGATGTTGTTGCCATCATCAATATGGAGCTTTTCGTAATGTGTTTGGATGGATAGAATTTCATCAGTCCATGCCTCTTTATAAAGATCGGGGGAATGTTTAATTATTTCCAATTCATTGAACTGAACCAGATGCAACGTGTATTCATACAAAAACGTACTGTCAGTTTTTAAATGGACCAAACCTCCATCGGTCAGAAACTGTTGGTAGCGGTTTAAGAATCCCGAAGAGGTGAGTCGTTTCTTGGCACGTTTTGCTTTTTTCTGAGGATCGGGGAAGGTTATCCAAATTTCGCTTACTTCGTTTTGGGCAAAAAAGGCATTGATCAATTCAATGCGGGTCCTTAAAAAGGCGACATTCATAAGTTTTTCTTCAAGGCTGGTTTTTGCCCCTTTCCAAATCCGTGCGCCTTTGATATCAACGCCAATAAAGTTTTTATCGGGATATAAACGGGCCAAAGCCACAGTATATTCACCTTTGCCGCAACCAAGTTCAACCACAATGGGGTGGTTGTTTTTGAAAAAATTCCGGTTCCAGTTTCCTTTCAACGGATGATCAAATGCCAGATGGCCTTTCACATCGGGCTCAATCACGTGATCAAACGTGGCGTTTTCCTGAAACTTTTTTAACTTTCCTTTTCCCACGGTACTTTTAATTATTGGGCTTTCTCAATCCTTATTCCAGCATCCAACACATGTTTTAATTCATCTTCGCGCATGGCTTGTTCCAACTGGAAAATATAATTCCCTTTGAATGGGAACCTAAAATGCTTTTTGTAAGATATTTTATTCGACCAAATGTCCCCAAAACCTTTTCCAAGCCAGCGGCCATCAGGTTCGGCCAAAATACATTCCAATGTATCGCGGACAATGAGGTTATTTGGAAGTTTGGTAGTTACGAAAAGGTACATGTTTTCATAGGCATATTGCCCCGAGATGCGGCTATTTACATACATGTTGTAGATCTGGACCGTATCGGTAATATCCACTTCAAACAACAGAAACGTGTCTTTATGCCAGGTTTCGTTGTGCAAACTGATATTGGTATCATACACCCTGTTGGAGTCGCAGGATACAAACCCAAGAATGGCAACGAATATCAATAAGCTATTGCGGGTTGCTTTCATTACGGGGACGGATTTTTTTGCGTTTCTGGTTTTTCTTCTTCCGGTCTTTTTGGGTATCGAAGCGGGTAAGGCTTTCTTGACCGACCACGTTTGTAAAATCAAGGTTTTCGGTAACTACAGGGGCATTCATTTTTAAAGGGACCAAATCGGCCTTTTGCCCTTTTTTATTCAACTCGATAATTTCCTTAACCCGCTCTACAGCCAACGGAATGATTCCGGTGTTGCTTTCACCATCCATAACATACCACATCACATGGCGGAATACATCGGTTTTCAGGTGGATGGCTTTCCCGGAGTTGGTTTGCAAAGGAATATCTGTTGAAGGGAAGTCCTTCCGCTCATCCATGTATGAATCGCTCTCGTAATTCAGGCAGCATTTGAGTTTTCCGCACTGGCCGGCTAACTTTTGTGGATTCAACGAAAGTTCCTGGTACCGGGCTGCATTTGTAGTTACAGAAATAAAATTGCTGATCCATGTGGCACAACACAATTCCCTGCCGCAAGAACCAATTCCGCCAATGCGCCCGGCCTCTTGTCTTGCTCCTATTTGCCGCATCTCTACCCTGATTTTGAACCTTTCGGCCAAAACTTTGATGAGTTGCCTAAAATCGACACGTTCGTCGGCAATGTAATAGAAAATAGCTTTAGTTTTGTCGCCCTGGTATTCCACATCCCCAATTTTCATCTCCAGTTTAAGGTCGCTGCTTATTTTGCGCGAAGCCACCATTGTCTCCACTTCTAATTCAATAGCTTCCTTCCATTTTTCGATATCATTGGGTTTGGCTTTCCGGTAGATGACTTTAAATTCTTCGGTCAATGGAATGTGCAGTTTCTTAAGTTGATGTAACACCAGCGGCCCTTTCAGGGAAATTATCCCGATATCGTGGCCTGGTGACGCTTCCACAGCAACAATGTCGCCGGTATTGAGCCGCAGCCCGCTAGAATTATGGAAATACCCCTTCCGGGTGTTTTTAAACCGGACCTCGTAAAGTTCCTCTTTTTTTATTCCTTTCGGAATGTCTTTCAGCCAATCAAAAATATTAAGCTTGCCCGCGTAGGCAATTTTCAGGTTTGACGTAAATTCCGGGTCAATATTTTTCACGGGGCAACCCCTGGTATAATCATCTTGCATTCTAGTCGGTATTAATATTTTATCGATGTTCTAAAGCCAAAAAATTTGACGGGTAAAGATAATAAAATAATGAAAGGATAAAAAAGGAAGGTTTTCATGAAAACTTTTCAACAATTGAGGGTTAAGAATAAACATTGGATCGGGTGCAACAGGGAAACCCCTATTTTTGCAGAAACTTTTCAGAAATATGAAGCAATATCTTGATCTGTTAAACCACGTACTTACTCACGGGACAAAGAAGGAAGATCGTACCGGCACCGGAACCATCAGCACTTTCGGATACCAAATGCGCTTCGATCTGCTGGAAGGGTTCCCGTGCCTGACCACAAAAAAACTGCACCTGAAATCGATCATTCACGAGTTGCTGTGGTTTTTGCAAGGCGACACTAACATAAAATACCTTCAGGATAATGGGGTGCGTATTTGGAACGATTGGGCCGACGAAAACGGAAACCTGGGACATGTATATGGCTATCAATGGCGCTCGTGGCCCAAATCCGATGGCACTCATTTGGATCAAATTTCGCAACTTATTCACGATATTAAAACCAACCCAAATTCCCGGCGGTTGATTGTGAGTGCGTGGAATGCCGGCGATATCGAAAATATGGCCCTACCTCCCTGCCACGCCTTTTTCCAATTCTATGTAAACGATGGGAAACTGTCGTGCCAATTGTACCAGCGGAGTGCCGATGTTTTTCTGGGTGTTCCCTTCAATATTGCTTCGTACGCGTTGCTTACGCTGATGGTCGCACAGGTTACCGGATACCGGCCCGGGGAGTTTATTCATACTTTTGGCGATGTACATATTTACCTTAACCATTTGGAGCAGGTAACCCTGCAACTGTCGCGCGAACCGAAAAAGTTGCCTACCATGTGGATGAACCCCGGTGTGAAAGATATTTTCGGTTTCACCTTCGATGATTTCCGTTTGGAAAATTACGAATCGCATCCGCATATTAAAGGAGAGGTATCGGTATAAAAATAGAATTAGCCATGCTAAAAGATTAAAGAACTAAATATGCCAAAAACAATTTCAATCATTGTGGCTGTAGCAGCTGACAATGGAATTGGTTACCAAAACCGGTTGCTTACCCACATTTCGGCCGATTTAAAACGCTTTAAGCAGATTACCAAAGGCCATCCGGTAGTGATGGGGAGGAATACCTGGTTCTCGCTGCCCAACAGGCCTTTACCAAACCGCAAGAATATTGTCATTACAAATATCCAAGGTGAAGTTTTTGAAGGAGCCGAAACGGTTTATTCCATTGAGGAAGCCATTGCCCAGATGCCCGAAAATGAGGAGAGTTTTATTATTGGTGGTGCCATGATTTACAAACAGTTTTTTGGGATAGCCCATAAACTGTATCTTACCAAGATGCATAAAACCTTTCCGGCCGATACTTTTTTCCCGGAAGTGTTACCCAGCGAGTGGGACGAAACTTCGCGCGAGGAGGTATTGAACGATGAGCAGGCAGGATTAGCTTATTCTTTTTTAAATCTAGAGCGAAAAAGGTAGTTTAACATTGAGACCATAGAAAGTCAAAAAGAGAGGGTCGAAATCTTTCGGCCCTCTCTTTTTTTCAATACAATTATTTTTTCCCTTCCTGAATCATCTTTACCAATGATTCCAAGTCCTTTGCAATTACCACTCCCGGGATGGATATGGGGGCAGCGACTTGTGCCAGAAAACTTCCCTGCACATCACCAACTTTATAGGTAGTAAAACCTATCCGGTAGAGTCCGATCACGAGTGATTTCAGAGGATCGTTTATGTCGCTGGTTATGCGCATCAGCGAGTTGTATTTGCTTCCTGATGGTTGTGCGGGCATCTCACCAGAGTCATCGTTCTGTCCAAGATTCATCCAACTTACCGAACCGGCTTTTGGAAGAATATCATCAACGGAAACAATACCATTGGCTCTTTCAAATGAAATCCAGGTGTCAAAGTAATTTGTTTTGTCTGCTTTGTTATCGGTAAAATCAGCAGTAACAAAATCTGTCTTTTCAGGACTCATTTTTTCAGGCACAGGTGATGCCATTCTAACCCCAATTTCAGGTGCTGCCACGGGAATCCAGATATATAAATAAAAGAAGTTTTTGCCCTCTCTTACTTCATCGGGTTTACACCCAGGCTTTACATAGCTATAATAGCTAATCACTTCAGTGTAAGGAACACGTACATCCTTACCCATTACAACTTTTTTGCCCAGATCGGCTGTAAATTTGTCCAATTTCTGTGCTTCAACTCCAGTACCCAAATAAAGGGTCAGAAATGCGAAAACAACTACTTTTGTAATTTTCTTCATAACACATTTTTTTTTGAAAGCAAAATGTACAATTACCCTTGTGGGGTAACCGACCTATATTTACTTTAGTTAGAGAACTGCATTTTGCTTCCGGGTTATACTTATATAGGTTTTGAAAATTCACTCATCTAAAAATAACGTATAAATTTCAGAACTACGGAAATTAACTATAGGCAACATCCTGAACATTCCCGCATAGGGACTTTTGAAATCAATTTTGAGGTTAAAAGGGTTACGAAATGTTAAAAACATTGTTTTTTAGGGTGGATACAAATATAAGCTATTTTTTTTAATGTGCAAGTATATTAATTGGATTCCAAGTAATTAGGATTTTTTAATTTATCAAATTCATTTGATTCCTGTACTTAAGACTTTTCGGAGGGTAAAAGGCAATAGCCATACAAAATATCGGTGCAAATTGGTTTATTTCCAACGATCCAAGTGGGCAAGTTAGAGTTTGGGGAAAAATTGAAGAATCCGTTTATTATAGACACTGATTTGAATAGCATCCGCGAACTGAAATTCCTTGGACCCCCCCCCTATTGTCAGGTCAAAAATAAAAAGTCGGGTAATATTCACCCGTTGACTTTTCAATTTTAGCATTATGCCTAATATTCACACCACAGTCACCGGGTGAATTGATGCAAACGCATGCTTGACTTAACACTAGAATGTTTTTTCCATGCAGATGCTGTCGCTGAAATTTACGTAAGGGCCGTAATTGGGGATGATCCGGTAACCCAGTTTTTTGTATAGGTTTTGAGCCTCCTTTTGGTTAATCCCTGTTTCGAGCATGGCCCCGTGGATGGAATGTTCCATCGCCCAATGTTCCAATTCTTTTAAAATCTGTTCCCCAATTTTTTGCCCTCTGAATGATTTTTGAACAAACATGCGCTTGATTTCGGCTTTTTGGTCCGTGAGTTTAAATCCACCGCAACCAATAGGCTGGCTGTTGTGGTAAGCAACAATTACCCAATTTACCTTATCCACTTTATTGAATTGCGCAAATTTTGCCTGCTCACTACCATTGGTCACGTTTAAATCGGAATCCAACTGGTTGATGAGGGTCAGAAAATGGGGATCATTATTATCGGTCCGTTTGAAGGTGAACATAATTTTGATAAAGTTTCAGATTTAAGTATGGCAAATGTAATAAATGTCAATACATAAACCAATGTGGGTTAATGAATAAACCCCCTGCCTGCGGTCGGGATTTCCCCGATCTGCCTGTGGTAAGAAGATTATGAGGGCTTCAATAAATGCCGATGATAAAAACATCGGGTTATAGCTGTAGGTGCAAAATATTTGCCGAACAAAAACATCCATATCCGCCGGTTACCGTCGAAAAACGGGGGCGGTAAGCATTGGGTTTGAAAAACGTGTTCGAGCTTGATACGTATTTTTCATAGTTGGCATCGTAAGCAATGACATACAACACACTACTATGAGTTCCCTGGTTGACTATAGCATTGATTTCAACTGTTGTTGGGGTACCGGGAATGGGTATCAAACGCTGAAAATCGTAGGTATTAATGCTATAGTAATAAACATCGTACATAAATGCTGTAGAGTCGGGCGTGATATTAAAACGTATCTTTTGATGTGAAAATGTCATCGAACCTTCCTGAATTTTAGGTGTTTGTGGGACTATGGTACTGGCCGTAATTAAAAAGGTGTCGTACAAACATTGATATTCCCAGCGATCGCCACCCAATGTTGAGATAAAAGTATTGCTATATTGCCCTTCTGAAACGGAATTCAGCGTGTAATCCATGTTGGGTGAACCTGTTCTGATTCTTTTGAGTTCAATGGTTGCATCATCTACTTGCATGGTTTGCGAGGTATCGAAAACGTGTAATATCCCGTGTACCTCAAAAAAATGGTTGATGGTATCGAGCGATGGTCCGGCTTTTATTATCCCAAATATGTTAAGTCCCGGTTCAAAAACGGCATTAATGTTTTCAGGTTGCATGGGCAGCCCCAAATAAGCTTCAAAAGCTTTTTGGCAACCGGAGGTTAACCCGGTTAAAAACAGCCCGGTTATTAAGTTTCTAAAAGTCCTCATCTTTTTTTGGTTAAAATTTTATTGTATATCCAATGTTTACCGAAGGCAAATAATCGGCTCCTAAAGGAATGTATTTATCGAATCCCATCATGGGAAGATAATACATCACATTGCGCCGTAAAAAAAGCACATTCCGCACATTGACACTTAAATACGATTCATCGGCATGGAAGAAGCCGGCAAGGTCTTTCCCAAACCCACGGACAATTTTCTTCTCAAGGCCTAAGTTTATTTGCATAGTCCAAGGCATGCGCGAGCTGTTTTTTTGGTCGATGGTAAATTGCGGGCTGTAAATCATCTGCCCGGTTATCGGTTCATACATGTAAAACATTTGCAGGGAATTCTCGATGGAACGCGGAACACCGCTTTGAAACATAAAATCGGCACTATACGAAATACGTTCGGTTGCCTGAAAATTAATCACCCCTTTAAACGTGTGCAGATGGTCGTAATCATACAGGTATTCTTTCCCATCCATAATGTTTGGAAACGAGCGGGTAGAACGTGCCAAAGTGTAGCTGGCCCACCCGGAGAATTTTTGTACCTGCCCTTTGACCAATAATTCAGTGCCATAAGTCTTCCCTGATCCTGCAAAAACCTTTTTTGACAGGGCAAAAGCCTCAAACTGGCTTTGCAACAAATCGAACGTGTAAGTACGGGCAATATCCTTGTAATATACATCGAGCGAAACCTCCAGATTTTTACCGGTTTTTTTCTCCAACCCGGCAATGTAATGGTACGACAAGCTTGGGCGGACTTGCGAAAGCGGATAGTAATAATCTAAAAACTGGTTAAATTCCAATTCTTGAGTATTCATACTGATAATGTATTGATAATAGGTCCCGTAGGCGGCTTTCAGTTTCCAACCTGTGCCAAATCCGAGCATCAGGTTAACGCGGGGTTCATAATCCAACTTTCTTTGGTTAAATTGGCTGATACGGATTCCGGGGCGTATTATCACCTGTCGTATCTTAATTTTATCTTCTATAAAAAAAGAGAGCAAACCTGGGGTTACCTCTGCACTGACACCATCGACACTGTTTATTTGCGAACCATTGGCAAACAAATAGCTGCTATATTCGGCTCCCAGCTTTAGTTCGTTACCGAAAAAAGGGATATAATTTAACGATGCTTTGGCTGTATAATCATAGATTTTGCTCTTAAACCGGGTGCTGGTATTAAAGGCAACATCTTCTACTTTCATTTTAAACGCGCTGAAGTTGTCGGCATCGTGTAGCGATGCATAGGCTTGAACCCTGAAATAGAGTTTTGGGGAGATAACCGATTTCCAAATAAAAGTTCCAATGTTGTTGTGCCATTGGTTTTCCCAGGTGAAATCCAAATCGAGGAGTGATTTGTAAATCAATGTATCACCCATCCGCTCCAGGCTGTATCCCATAAGTTTATAAAGATTGTTAAAATTCATGGAAGTATGGTCTTTGCTGCCAAAGTATTTAATATCCATGCGATTTCGGGCATTGAACCGGTGGGTAAGCGATAGGTTCACATCGTAAAAATAATTGTTGCTGTTCAGAATAAAATTCCCGGCAATATCATAGTTTAACCTGCCACCGACCATCATGGTGGTTTTGTTGTTCACCGGAAATTCCAGAAACATACGTGACTCTACTGTGGTGGGTTTTACCTCGCCATGAATGCCCTCTTCGTTCCCATCTTTGGTTGAAATGTGGATGACCGATGCATTCCGCCCACCATATTCGGCACCAAAACCACCTACCAATATATCAATGTTTTTTACGGTTTGCATGTTAAAAATCCCCGATGATGAGATAAAATGGTAAGGATTGTAAATGGTCACTCCATCGAGCATAATGAGGTTCTCACCGGGATCGCTGCCTCGGACCGACACCAGCGGCGACAGTGGTTCAGTAGCTTCTACCCCGGGTAAAAAGCGCATGGCTTTAAATACGTCGTTGTGCGCGGTTGGTATGCTTTTTATTGATTTCGGGGTCAACCGGTGCTGACTTGTTTCAACCTCGCGGTCGCCAACCTGATTGGCCGAAAGTTCTACTATGGTTACCTGTCCGAGCGCTACCGACACCGGTTTTAACCGTATTTCGAGGAATGATTTGTGTTGCCAGTTAAAATTGACTTGTATTGTTTTGCTTTCGTAGCCTATAAAAGAGGCCATAATTTCAATGGACATGGGTTCGATTCCAGGAAAGGAGAAGAACCCGTTTAAGTCGGTTGCTGTACCTTTACCTTCAAGCGAGGTAACTTGGATGGTGGCCCCAATCAGGGTTTCGCCGGTTTGCACGTCATAAACAATCCCCGACAGAGTGTTTTTTTGTGCCGAGCCCAGCAAAACAACCATGATAAATGCGGATGTAAGTAGGTATTGTTTCATGGGTTAAAATTTATAGGCACAATTGAATAAAACCCCAACACTAAAAATGGGATCGTTATATATGATGTAACTCGCTTCTTCCATGAGCCCCACCCCAAAAATAAACCCGCTTTTATTAAGCGGATTGTAAACAATCCGTTGGGAGAGAGCATATTGAAACAGGAAAAGTTCTTCGAAGGTGCGTTTGGCTTCATCCACATCGTTCCATTTGTTAAAGCCAAAAATGAACCCATGTTTGTTTTGAAAAAGCCAGGAGTCGTTTATCCGGTAGTTCAATAATGACACTTTGGCCGAAAACCCTACCGATTGCCGGTTTCCGTAATTCAGGTAACGGAACATCTGTGGGTTCCGTTTAAATTTCTGGGTCATTTCAGGTTCTGAAAACCAAATATCGGCATCGATGCCCCCAAAGGTGTATCCATAATATACATCGGTAGATATATAGAGATTCTTTTTAGCCGCTTTTTGACCTTTTCTGAAATGATATCTGGTTGTTTGATGGTTCGGAACCGAGTCACTGACAATGACCGATAAATCGGAATAAAAACCACTGGCAAAGCGGTTCCACAAGTTGTTATAACAGTACGCGATGGAGTCTTTCTTTTTGAATTTTTTTGATTCTTCGTAATAAAAGATCCCCAGATAAGTGGTATCGTTCCGGGCATCAATTTTGGACAATCCCATGTAAGCATTCAATTTTACTGACCGGTTGAACCACGATTCGTTGTAATGTAAATAAAAATCATGTATGTCCAATTGATAGGCCGGGTACGCGTTCAACTGCAAATTGTTTTCAAAGTAACAAGTAAGAGGTTTTGGTGTTAATACAATCTGATCGACCGGGAAAAACAGGAATTTCTTTTTCTCGAACATGGAAACAAATCGGGGATTTTCATCTCTAAAATCAAGAGTTTTTAATACAGATGGAAATTTTTTCAATATGCCGCTCGAAAAGTTTATGGTGAGGGTATCGGCCACATAGGATTGAGCAAAGGTTGGTTTTTCCAATGCAAGCAAAATGAGGATGTTGATAAAAATGGAGAACAAAAATAATCGCATATAGTAATAGTTGGGCTTTTTAATATTACAATAATATGGATTATTTCCGGTTTTGCGAAACATGGAATGCAAATCTGGTAACGATGGACACCCTTCTTTTTTTCAGGTGTTTCCATAACATGCCGCATTTATGTCAACTTATTTTTGGATTAAATAATTCCCAATAAAAAAACCAACGATGCTATGTTAGGATGAGTTTTGCTTTATGTTTTGCACTCAAAAGTTCCCATTTTTTTTACATTTTATAACAGGATCTCATATGTTAATAACAAACAACTGTTAAAATCAAAAACCATGTTAAAATTAGTAAAGGTTTGCGTTTTAACCCAAATTCAGCATTGGAAATACTGGATGTGGGTTCATTGTATCATGGCATTCTTTTTTTGATAGGGGCAGCTTTTCAAAAAAATGGGGGGTTGTAAAATAAGAAGCATCATTATTCAATGATGCTTTGGTACACCTGATACCGGCGTAGCACATCGTCCACGTAATCGCAGGCTAATTCCCCACGGCAGGTTCCAAATTTGACCAATTCGCGGCTAAAGTATTTGGGGTTGTGTTTGTTTTTAAGGAAGTAACCTACCTGACCCTCCCAAACATTGGGATTCCGTCCATTTGCCTGTGCCAACCGCCGGGCGTCCATCACATGGCCTAAACCGATGTTGTAAGCGGCCAATACAAACTTCACACGTTCGTTGGCATCCGGAACCGAATCGGCTAGTTGGTTATCGAGCCATTGGATAAAGCGTACCCCCGCTTTGATATTGGTTTCAGGCGATGATTTGGTTGAGGCCCCAAAACGTTCCGCGGTGTTGGGCATCAGCTGCATCAGGCCATAGGCTCCTGCCCATGATTCCACCTTTGGGTTAAAGCGCGATTCCTGATAAATCATGCTGGCTAATAAGCGCCAGTCCCAACCAATTTGTGAGCTATATTTTTGAATGTATTTATCGTACACCGATATCTTTCCCCCATTCAATGAAAAATAGGGGCTTTGGCTTCGTTTGGCTGCCTTTGGGTCGTTGTAATACTTGTTATAAATAACGGCATGGTAATCGGAAGGTAACACCATCCGCAACCAACCATTTACTGTTTTTAACAACTCGGTGGCATTTTTATTCACAGCCCAGGCCTGGTTCTGCGGGAAGGAAATGGGTGTGGAGATGTCAATATTTGGATAATAGGTTTGATTCAGCAAGGCCACATTTTCATCGGCTACGGTAAATTCAATTTCTCCTTTTGATACCTTTTGGATAAGCTGTTCTACATCGGCGTCCTGTTCTTCTACAATGTGAATGGTGTCGCCAATTTCATCCGAGAGGTGCATTAACCGCTGCACATAAACTGAATTGTTAATCACATGGATGGTTTTTCCGGCCAGGTCCAACTGATTTTTGAGCAAAAAATTATCGAGGGTGTAGTTGGCCATCACCTGCCAATTTTTTGGTTTCCGCTGTACCAACACCTGGTGGGTTTGCCCCATGGGAATGGTAAAGGCAAGCTCCTTCTGTCGTTGCTGGGTAATGGTTAATCCCATTGCCAAAATGTCACATTCGTTATTCTGAAGTTTTTCGATAGCCTTGTTCAAATCGTTTTCTACCACAATCTCTAGTTCCACCCCAAGGTAGCGGGAGAGCTTTTGAAGCATATCGTATTGATACCCCATTGGGGTTCCATTGTAGATAAAATAGCTTGATGAATTATAATCGGTAACAGCTACCAATTTTCCTTTGGAACGGATTTCGGCAAGATCATAAACAGGTTCCGGTTCTACTTTGGGCTTATTGCATGAACTCAAACCAACCACTATCAAAATCATCCACACAGTAATCCCTAACCAATTCTTTCTTTTACTCATTCTTGTTGTTTTGCGTTACTTCTTCACACCCCATCATCTTTTTTACTGGGGGGGGACTAAAATTTTTCGGTAGCCCGGTGTACAAAAGATATTCCAAAAACTATGGTTTTTGTATTTGATTGATATTGTGATTCTTCAAGACATGACACACCAAGAAAATTTTGTTGTTTATTATCAATAATATTATTGTTCAGATTGTTACTTCTTTTAAGTTGATGCTTAAACATCAAAATTGGGTAAAGTGTTTTTATTTGGGTATAAAACTTTTTCAAGGGCGCAAAGATATGAAATGAATAAAAAAACCAAAGAAAAATAGGATTAAAAGAACGTTTTATTACAGGAAGTAATGAATCCATTGGGCAAAAGGCAGTAAAAACCGGGTATAGTCCTTTATCATAATAATTCGTTAAATTTTATAAATAGGCTTGCTAAGAACCCAATAACAAACACATTTAATGCGAATTATAACATATTGTAATGTTTTTGGTGCAAGCTTTTCAAAACAATCCAATAAAAATGCCTGCAGGTGAAACCCTGAAAGGATTTAAGGTGAATAGCCCCGTATGGCAATGCGGGGTGTGGTATCAGGGATGAACCCGGAAGGGGTTCAATTTAATCGGTTTCAATTATCTGACCCACTTCGGGGTCAATATTGTATTTGTGGTAGATGGCACGGGTTACTCCCGTGATTATTACTTACGTGAGGGCTTTGCCGTTCAACTTCAACTCTTTCGGAGTTTTTTAGCAGGTTCTAAGTAAATGATAATCTGTTATATGTAAAAAACATTAAGTGATGATTTCCAATAAGGTATGTTTTGTCTTGTGTCTAAAAATCTACTGATCTATTGTTTTAAGAAATTCAACTTTTTTACCTTATTTTTTAAGATTTAAAAGTTCATCGGCGGTTAAGCATTTGTCGGAGTTAAAAACCTTAATCAGTTCTTCAATTGAATTCGATTTGTAGCCTAAATCGCTCCAAAGCATGAACCAGCCATAACCCGGTTGTGTTTCCATTTCTTTTAGGCCGGGCATTTTGCTGCATTCTCCAATGGCAAACGGACGACTGCCGGCGAGTGTTTTTATTTCATTGTACCATTCTTGCCTAAAAACTACATTGGTGTCTTTTTCGGGATAAATGTCCATCGAAACAATATCGACAAAATCATCGCCCGGGTAATATTCTTTCAGTCCATGCCAGGGTTTGTCGGGGCTCCAGACCCAAATCAGGTTGTTCAACTGATGATGATTGGTGTAATAATGATACAGCATTTTCCATAAAGCCGGAAACCCGTCTTCGCCGCCGTGGCCGCCCCACCAGAACCATTTGCCGTTCATCTCGTGGTACGGACGGAAAAGCACCGGGATGTTTTTTCCCTGAAGCACTTTCAACTCAGCCGCCAACTGGTCCATGTAAGTTTTCCAGATAGTATTGATTTGTGTTCCGTCGGTCAATAGTTCTTTCCATTCTTCATCGGTCAGTTTGATTTGTACCCCCCCAACAAACTGGCAAGGTTCCCCCACCAAAGGACTAGCCTGATGATAAGTTAGCGTTATAATGCTTCCCCGCTCATGCTGTTTTACAATTTCAGGAACCAATAGCGGGCGGTATTTAATGTTATCAATGTCGTGGGTGGAATCGGAAAAACCATAATCGCAGCCCCAGATAGCCGGATACTTACCGGTTAAAAGGTAGATGGAATCGGTAAATACTGACATTTTGCCCAAATAGTTGTGCTGTCCGGTAAGTACCTGCTTTCCCTGAATGTTATATATAAAACTGAGTAATTCCTTTGCTTCTTTTGTGGCATTTGGGTTCACTGGTTTGTGATTGTCCGCTTGGTTTGATTTGTTTGGTGCCGTGCAACTTGTCAATACGGTAAAAAATGCCAATAACACAAAATAAAATCCGATTTTTTTGTTCATTTTATTTCCTTTTAGTATTTTCTAAATAAAAATTCAATTAGTTAACAGTGAACAGTTTGCTTTGTAATGAAACCGAACTTGTACCTACAAAAACCTCGAACTCACCAGGTTCAACCACTTTTTGCAGATCGGGATTGTAATATTCCAGTTTTTCTTTGGTGATTTGAAACAAAACGGTTTTGGTTTCGCCAGGAGCCAAAGCTACACGGGTGAAATCTTTCAACTCTTTTATAGGCCGGATACCTGAGCTAAATTTGTCGTGGATATAAAGCTGTACCACCTCTTCGCCGGGCCGGTTGCCTGAATTCGTTACCGGGATCGACACGGTGATGGTATCGTTGGCGGTCATTTGGTTTTTGCTGAGGGCCAGCTCACCGTAACTATAAGTTGTGTAGGAAAGCCCATGACCGAAGGCAAACAAGGGTTCACTTCCCTCGAAATAAATATAACTGCGCATGCGCGAAGGTTTCCGGCTGTAATAGCAAGGCAGTTGGCCTACCGATTTGGGAATGGTTATGGCAAGTTTTCCTGAAGGATTCACTTTACCAAACAAGATGCCGGCAATAGCTGTTCCGCCTTCTTGTCCGGGATAAAATACCTGAACAATGGAGGGGACTTTTTCGGCCACCAAATTAAAACTCAGAGGGCGGCCTCCAAACATCAAAACCACGATTGGTTTGTCGGTTTTTAAAAGTTCCTCTACCAGTTGATTTTGCCTACCCAACAGTTCCAAGCTTTCACGGTCGCCCAAATGGTTTTCGCCCCAAGCTTCGCGGCAAAAAGAAACCGTTTCGCCAAGAGCCAACACTATTGCATCGCTCTGTTGGGCTGTTTTCACTGCATCGGCAATCAATTCCTGATCTGCTTCCAGATCATTGGGCGCATGAATTTCGTTTCCCCAGAATGAACTTTCCTCTTTGGCAATTTTACAGCCTTCGGCATAAAGCACGTTAAATTTTCCTTCGGCAATGTTTTGTATCCCTTCTAGCACATCAACACCATCGTACCTGGGTTCGGCAGTGTATCCTCCGTAATGGACGCCTTTGGCCAACGGCCCAACAACGGCCAATGTTTTTATCTTTTGTTCATTGAGCGGGAGAAGGTTATTTTGGTTTTTTAACAATACCAATGATTTTTCGGAGGCTTCCAAAGCTAGTTTTTTATGAGCATTGCAGTTGGTTAGCTGAAGCATCCGGTTTGTGTCTAAAGGTTTGCTGTCAAACAGTTCCAACTGGTATTTCAGGGTGAGAAGTTTTTTCACCGATTGGTCGATCTGTTTTTCGTCCAATTTTCCGTTTTTTACCAGCGAAACCAGTTCATCGTAAGCTCCATAGGTGTATCGGAGATCGACATCCACCCCATTTTCGATAGCCAGTTTTGCAGCATCGGCAAACGAGGGCGCAAATAATTGTGTCCGGTGCATTTCGTCCAGCGCGTTTTGGTCGGAAGTTATCAACCCCGAGAATCCCAATTCATCATGTAAAATATCGTGTAAAAGCCACCGGCTGGCATGGTTGGGTACGCCATTCATTTCGTTATACGAGGGCATGATGCTTAAAACACCGGCTTCAACACCTTTGGCAAAAGGCATCAAATGTTCGTTCATCAGATCGTATTTCGAGAGATTTACCGGAGCTACATTTCTACCGCCTTCGGGAATCCCATGACCCACAAAATGTTTTAAGGTGGCGGCTACGTGGTTGCTGTCGGGCATGCCTTCGCGTCCCTGAAATCCCCAAACAGCAGCTTTGGCATATTCGCCAGCCAGATAGGCATCTTCGCTGAACATTTCTTCGTTGCGGCCAAATCGTGGTTCGCGCCCCAAATCGAGTACGGGCGATAAAATCTGTTTTACCCCACGGGCAGAAGCCTCTAGTGCGACCGCCGAATAACATTTTTCCAACAGAGCGGGGTCCCAACTGCAACCTAAAGCAATGGACTGTGGAAAGACGGTGGCCCCAATTGCCATATAACCATGCAACCCTTCACCAATAAACAGGGCGGGTATTGCCATGCGTGTGGTTTGATTGTATTCGTTAACGGATTGTGCCACGTTCATATAAACCTCAGGATCTAAATTGCCCTCGATGCTTAATCCACCTACGCCGTAGGGGAAATACTTTTTCAGACTATCGGCATTTACCTCGCCGGTTTCGCTCACATAAGGTTTTATAAAAGCAAACGAATAGGTTTTTAACTGAGCCGCCTTTTCTTCCAGGGTTAATTTGTTGACCAGTTTTTCGGCTTTTTCTGAAAAGATGGCGGTTTTCTCTTTTTGGATGGGCTGGCAACTTACTGTCAACATAAAAAGGAGAAAAATGGAATTCGTCCGTGCAGGTTTCATCGGTATTTTATTTAAAGTATCAGATATTTGGTTAAGTGAGTTTTCACCCTTTTGGTTATCGGCATCTTACGCAGGCCCGTGTTTACAAATAAAAAACACCGATTTGTTCTTTGGTTTAGATGCAAATCGGTGTTCATTGTTGAAAATGTTATTCTGTAATACCTTTCCAGTTATCTGTTCGGAATGGAGAAGCAGGTAATCCTGCTGAATTTGTGAGGTTACATTCCGGGTTGATTGACCAGGCATAACGTACCGCTTTGGGTTCGTTGACTTTTTTGCAGGAAACGGTTACTTTATTATCGACAATTTCCGCTTTTGCCCAATGGAAAACCGAATCGGCTCCGGCAATGGTAAATCCTCTCAATTCTTTCCCGTTGGCAATGGATAAACCCTCATGCACATAATCAAACGACAAAACCATGGTGGGACCTTTTACTTCGTAGTTTTTATACAAAGGACCCATAAAGGGGACATTCATTTGGTATGTTTTTGCTAAAGCATTTAATGCCAAACGTTTCCCTACATCTTGCTTGTTTCCGGGGTGAATATCCAGGGCATCGCCAATGTCAATGGTAACAGCCATTCCGGTATTGGGCAATTCCAGAGCCATGGTCTGTGCTTCGCGTAATTCAGCCCACGAGTCTTCCATAGGTTCGGTATTTCGTGGCTGGAAATTGGCCAATTGTACAAAGAGGAACGGAAAATCGCCCTGGTTCCATTGTTCGCGCCAATCGGTAATCATGGTTTTGAACAGTTGACGGTATTGATAAGCTCTTCCAGCGTTGCTTTCGCCCTGATACCATATGGCTCCACTAATTGTGTATGGTAGCAATGGATAAATCATGGCATTGAACAACACGGTGGGCTGGTTTGGATCGGACAATGAAACAGGATGGGTTTTTATGTCTTTAAAATCGAATCCTTTTTTGGCTACCCAACCTTTGGCCAAGGGCATGGTTTTTCCTGTTGCTGAAAGCAGATAATAGTCTTTGGCTTCGCCCATAAAACCACCGCCTCCCACGTAATCGTATATGCGGATGGCGATCACGTTTTCGCCTTCTTTAACAACTCCTGCCGGAATTTTGTAAGAGCGGTTTTGCCCCCACACTTTGTTTTCGCCTACTTTAACGCCATTAAACCAAGCCTCATCGTAATCGTCAACGGCAGCATAGCAAAGGGTAAGTTCACTGTTGGCCATATCAGCAGGCAGTTTAATGGTTTTACGGAACCAAGCCGAGCCATCGAAATTACCTAATTGAGTTTCTTCCCAAAGCTTTGGAAAGTCAATAGCCATCCAATCTTTATCGTCCACAGCCACGTTATCAAAAATAGTGTCGGCGCCTTGAATACCGGGATCGGCCTGCGCCTGTTCCAGGTACATTTGTTTGGTGTCGGCTTCAAACTTCTTTTCTAAACTGTCGCGCGAAGCGGCTAGTTGGCTAATTTGTCGGGCTTGTTCGGCAAAATCATCGAGTTTGAGCAACGAATTTTTGCTGGTCCAGGCTTCGGCCACGGTACCGCCCCATGAGGTGTGGATTAGGCCAATGGGAACTTTTAATTCCTGATGTAGGTGCCGACCGAAAAAGTAAGCCGTAGCAGAGAAATCTTTTACCGTATTTGTATCGCAAGGAATCCAACCCGTGGTGGCAATGGTATCAATGGGGCTGAAGGCTATATTTTTTTGAACGGTAAACAAACGGATGTTCGGATAGTTGGCCGTTGCGGCCTCTTGCCGGGCATTATTCAATTTAGCCCAGTTGCCCAATACGGGCATCTCCATGTTCGACTGCCCGGAGCAGATCCAAACTTCGCCCAGTAGCACATCGTTAAACGTTTTTACAATTTTTCCTGATGCGATGGTCAATTCATACGGGCCACCGGCCGGAGCCGTGGGCAATTGGGCCAACCATTTTCCATTGGCGTCGGCTTTGCAAACTACCGACGGACCCCACGAACCTTGAATGGTCAGTTCAACATTTGGGTCGCTGGCCCCCCAGATATTGACCGTGTCGTTTTGTTGCAATACCATGTGATCGGTAAAAAGATCGGGCATCTCAACAAAGGTGGTTTGTGTGCAGCTAACCAGGTAAAAAGTTGTTACAAGCATGCCCCATTTAAAAAAAGAAGGAATTGGCATAATTTAATGATTTTTAGTTATGTCAGTAAAATTATCTATTATTTACTATTTTTATTCATTTTATTCAAAAAGTTTAACAATCGTCTTACAATACTACCATCCGAATTGGGTTTTAAAGAAGGTTTCCAATTCATCGGCAACTATTTGGTGTTGTGAGGCATTCGGGTGATAGTCGCACCCGCCGGTCAGGTTATGAGTCAAGTGCAATTTCCAAACGTTGTTGTCTCCGGCGTTATTCATGTGATTGATAATTCCGGTTAAATAATTTACCTGAGAATTGTATAAATTATTGTCGGCCATGGGGCTGGTTAAACAAACGATATTCGCATCGGGGTATTTTGAACGGATGATTCCAATAAAGCTGACATAAGCCGAACAAAAAGCCGTTGAGTCTTGAATACCATCGTTTTGGCCCAAACAAACTGTAACAATATCGGCTGGGTATTTGGTAAAATCCCAACTTGTTCCTGTGGTGGTCAAACTTACGGAATGATACACGTCGGGCATTTCGTAGGTAATGTCGCAGCAGCTATGAATCATTCCAATTCCTGAAACAGAGGTGAGCATCCATTGAGAATTCAGACGGCGGGCCACTTCGGGACCATACGCCAAATAGGCATTGTGTTGGTCGTACCATTCACCACTACCACAGGCTTTTTGTGAATCGTCGTTCCCGTACCCGCAGGTGATTGAATTTCCAATAAACTCAATGCGCCGTTCGGGAAGCGGATCGGGAGCCAGCAGCTCATCGCAACGGAAGCCAAGGAATTCAATGTAACCAATGCCGGCTTCGGTATCTTTGGTTATCTGAAGGGTGTGTTCCCCATCCGACAAACCACTGACAATATTGATGGTGTTATTCTTGGTGGTTGTTTGGATGCGGGTTGATTGCGTTCCATCTACAATTATTTGCAGGTAGTTGTGGTATGAACCGTATAATTCCTGATCGTTTAAAATTATTTGGCAAAAAGTTCCTTTAAATTTAGTTTTGATGGTACTGCCCGGAGCATAAAGTTTTGGTTTTTTCGGGTTCGAAAAATCAACCCGTCCGATGTACTGAATGTTGGGATGGTCGGCATCAATCACCTCCTCGGCAACATATACCCGCCACGATTTGCTCGAACCCACTTCGGTGGTAACTTTGTAGTCTATGTACCCAGTTGTTGCAAAATTTACAGCTACTCCCGATTGAGGTTCAATGGTGGTACCTTCGGTAATGGTAATGGTCGGAACAACGCTGGTGAGGTTGTATCCTACGGGGACTTCAAGATAAATATAGCTGTTTTCAAAAACGGTTTCACCAACCTGATCCGGGATGGTAAAAGATAAAATATTGGCTTCGTAAATTTTTTCTGCCGTTACCGTTACGGTCCAGTGTTTGGTATGTCCGTCTTCGGCAGTAACACTGTAAACCACAGGGCCTGCCGAAAAATCCACAGCTTGACCCGATGCGGGTGAGATGGTAGCTTTAGGTGAAATGGTAATTTCGGGAGCCAGCGAGGTTAAATCGGTACCGATTTTCATTTCCAGTGAAATGGTGCTATCGCCAATTAGGGCTTCCGATTTCTGGCGTTTGATGTAAAAGCTCAAAATGTTGGCCTCATTGCTTTTTTCGGTTTCCACGGTAGCTTTCCAAACTTTTGTGCTGTTGTCCTGAGCAGTAACCGTGTAAGTCACCTCTCCCTGGCTGAAATCCATTGTTTGACCTGATGCCGGGGTTATGGTTGCTTTTTCTGAAACGGTAATTACCGGGGCAACTTCACTCAGGTTTGTGTTGGTATCCACCCACACATGGATGGTTCCAGCCTCGGAAAGGATGGTGGCCGGCGATGTTTGCCCTTCAACGGTGAAGGAGACAATTTCTTTTTGGGAACTTAATTCTTCCGGATCGTTGCATGAAGCATTCAGAACGATTCCTAAAGCAAGTAGTAAACTATAATTTTTCATTTTTTTATTGTAAAGTTAAACGGCTAATTATTTGTCTGCCCGGCTGAATTATTTTTATAAAATAAATGCCTGCATTTTGGGTAAAGTCTTTTAAATTGATGGAAAGGCTACTCCAACCTACATTTTTTGGTAAAGATTTTACCTCTCCGATTTTAGAACCGATTACTGAAAAAATTTGGATGTTCGAAGGTTGATTCAGTTCGGTGTAAAATTCCAAGGTAACAGACCCCGATGTGGGATTCGGAAAAAGGTAAAGTTGATTCCGGTTTTTTTCATCAGGTTCAACAAGACCCGTATAACCCTCTTTAGCAGTCACTTTTATGTAATCTTTTTCACTTACATCAATACTGTCTGAAACGGTCAAACTGATGATGTATTCCCCTTCCATGTCGAATTTACATTGCGGTTTTACATAATCGTCTTTCATGATGTAAGTGTTGCTGCCTTCGGGCGCCGATTCCAGTACCCATTTATAGGTGAGGGCATCACCGTCGGCATCGGAGCTTTTGGAGCCATCGAATTTAAAGTATTTATTCAGGGCACTCAAGGTGTCGTTGCCGGCAACTGGCACCGGAATGGCATTGGTGGCCTTTATTGCCAACTGTTTTTTGGCCGGCACACTGGTGTTGAACCCCGATGCCACAATCAAATCCACCACATATTCACCGGCAACATCGGGTGTAAAACTGGCGATGGAATTTGTAGCGTTTTGTATGGCTGCGGTGCTGTTTGCCGGGCGCGATGAAATGGTCCAGGAATAACCGGAAAGGGTTTCTCCGTCGGGGTCGAAACTTTCTGTGCCATCAAATTCTAAGGCTTTATTAACCACGCCTTTTTGGTAGCTGCTGGTTAAAGCTATGGGAGCTGCCGAGCCGGTATTGCCGGCTACCAGCACCCGGGCTATGTGCACGTAATGTCCACTCGTATTGGTTTCTTCAATGGTTTTTATGTGCAGGATGTGTTCTCCATCTTCCAAACCTTCCTGAACCAGGATATAAGAATATTTGGTTCCCCAATCATCGGTCATGTGGGCATCGATAATGGTTTTGGTTCCTCCGTCAACCCAAACGTCGGCTTTGCCACGAAAGGTATCATCGTTTTGGGTGTAAACCAGTGAAATGGCATTTCCCATCACTTTAAAATCTATTTGGTTGCCGGCAACTTCGGTACTCCAGCCGGTGCTGGCAATTTCCCAGCCCTGGTTGGCGTATGGAATGATGTTATTGTAAAAAAACTGGAAGGTATTTGAATAGGTAGTAGCTATCAGTGGTACAGGTAATTCGGTGTTAACCTCTGGAAGTTCGGCATCGGCTGGCAAGGTGGCGTAAATGCTATCTAAACGTTCTTTTATAAAATTGGCTATGTAGTTCATCCCCACATCGTTCGGATGCAGCCCATCGACAAAAATACTGCTGAGCGAAATTCCATCTTCGGCAACCTGAGCATCAATCAAATCGGCAAAACTCACCATAGGTACCTGGTAATAGTTGCCAACAGGTTTGTGGCTTGCCTGAGCGGTTGTACCGTTGTCTTGTTTAAGCATCAGTATCATGATTCCCGGCTGACTTTCGGCTAAAATAAGCTGTTGAACCAAGCCTTCCATCATTTTTGTAGCCAGTTCTCCCTCGGAGTCGTTCACCGAAAATTCAATCACTACAAAATCGGGGTTTTGAACCAACAAATCGTCGTAAGCCCGGTGAACCCCGATATCGGAACCAGTTCCGCCCCATCCGGCATTGATAAGGGTTACCGAACTTTCGGGGAATTTGGTTTCCCACCAGTCGGCCATCAGGTTTGCCCAACGTTTGTTTTCGGTGGAGGCTGCATAACCTGCCGTGATGGAACCGCCAATGACGCCAATTTTCAAATCCTCGCCCCGGCGGCCTTTTGCCATTGCCTGATAAATACGCGAAGGTTCGTAGTTATAATGGTACTTCCGGAATAAATTCCGGCAATCTTTTCCTGATTGCTTCAAATCAGCTTCGCTCCAATTACCGGTTGAACTGGCTGTGGTATTCAACACAGCACTCGATTCATCTTTATCGGAAATAGACCAGCAGAACCAACTGATTTGCTTTTGTTCCATCCACTGAATAAACGCATTCCATTCGGTATAATTAATGGTGCCATCGCCGCTGGCTTCGGTTCCGGCCGATTCCGATACCATGATTGGGATTCCTTTACCCAGCGCGTAATCGCAGCGGTCGCGCAGCCATTGCCCGTGGGTGCCTGCATAAAAGTGCATGGTGTACATCAGGTTTGAATATCCGATAATCGGATCATCGGCTACAACGTTCAAATCCTGATCCCAGTTGGGTGAGCTTACTAAAATAATATTGTCAGGGTCGATGGCACGGATGGTTTCAATGATTTCGATGGAATAAGCTTTTACTTCTGCCCACGATTCCTCATCGGGTTCGTTGAATATTTCATAAATAACATTTGGGGTATGGCCATAAGTTTCGGCCATATATTTAAAAAAAGCTTTGGCTTCGGTTAAATTAATGTTATGGCTGTGCCAATCGATGATGACATAAATTCCTTGTTCGATGGCACCCTCTATCACAGCTTTTATTTTTGTGACTGCCAATACAGAATCGGTTAAATAACCGCCTGTTGGTTCAATGCCCATTGCCGCCCTTACGGCAGTAACTTTCCAGTCATCGGCCAGCCAGGCAACCGCATCGGTATTGTAAAACCGGGGCCACCAGTTGTGCCAACCGAAGCTCATTCCCCGCAAGATGATCGGTTTTCCGGCAGAATCAACCAGTTGGGTTTCCTGAACGTTGAGCCGCCCATGTTGGTAAACAGATTGCGCTGATAGAAGGAAGATTCCTACGTAAAGAAGCGCTATTGAAATCAGTATTTTTTTCATTTTTTTTCTTTCTTTTAAGCCAATTGATTCATAAAGGTTAAAAATAAATGCAGTTTCCTATTTTGTTAACCGCAGCATAAGGACATCGTGTCCAGCCAGTTTCGCCTTTAAAGGTTTTTGAGTATCTCCCATGGATTTGTTCTCCCACACATTCCAAAGGTTGAATTTTTCAGCAACAAAGTCGGCTTTCTTTCCTGAAAGTTCATCATTTATAGGGTTTTCGGCCCAATTGAAAATCAGATCCACTTCATTGATTCCCCGGTTCAAAAAGCAAACCGCAAATTCCCCATTTTGCAAGGGTTTTACCCAAATATCCAATTGATTTATCATTCCATGTTTGTAACCCTGAATGCCCAATAAATCCTGGTTTATGGCAATAGCACCCGGGTTTGTTAAAATGGAAACGGTTTCTTTGGCCATGTTCCGCAAATCGTTCCCCGCGATTAACGGGGCAGCCAACATGCACCACATGCTAAAGTGGGCGCGATCTTCATTTAAAGTCATGCCATTTCCCACCTCCATCATATCTGGGTCGTTCCAATGCCCGGGGCCGGCATGTTTACGTAATTCTTTATTATTTCTTAAATCGATAATCTGTAACACCCCCCACGAATTCCAGGTACCATGGTCGTAAACGCAGTCAAAGCAATTATAAATATCGCCGGTGGTGCGCCACAAATGGCCAATAGGTTCGGCCCATTCCCAGGGTTGGTTATCGCCCCATTCGCAAATGCTGAAAACTATTGGTCGTCCGGCAGCATAAAGAGCATCGCGCATGGTAAGGTAAGCTCCGTTGGCGTTCAGTTTTTCGGTATTGCACCAGTCGTATTTCAAATAGTCTATTCCCCAACGGGCGTATTGTTGTGCATCCTGGAATTCATATCCACGGCTTCCGGGACGGCTTCCGCAGGTTTTCCATCCGGCATCGGAATAAATTCCCAGTTTTAACCCTTTGCTGTGCACATAATCGGCTAAGGCTTTCATGCCATTGGGAAACCGTTTGGGATCGGGTTGGATAAACCCCAGGCTATCGCGTTCACCATGCCAGCAATCATCAATATTGATGTATTCATAACCGGCATCCATCATCCCTGTGGCTACCATAGCATCGGCCATTTCGCGGATAATGTCCTCATTTATTTCGCAGGCAAAATGGTTCCAACTGTTCCACCCCATGGGTGGTGTTAAGGCAAGATTTTCGTATTTCTGGGCTTGCAAAACTACGATTGAAAGAAGAAAAATACTGGTGACAATCAATTTGAATCTCATATCGTTCAGGATTTAGATTTTATTTATTTTCGTGATATAATCGTTTCATAATCTCAAGGCATGCCCGGCTATTATGATAAGGGCATTTCCAGAAACCTGCTTTTTCGTCATTAAAGTTGGGTATGCCATTTTTATTGACCCTCCAGAACCATTCCCCATGACGGCGATCGATCAGATGGTTTTTAATAAATTCCCAACTTTTGAAAGTTTGCTTTGAAAAAGAATCATCACCCGAAAGCCGGTAAGCATTGTAATAACCGACCAGGGCTTCTGCCTGTGGCCACCAGTGTTTGTCGGTATCTAATTTCTGGTGCGCGGGTTCCAGTTCGTTGAACAGCCCGCCATCGGTATCAATCCCTTCAAATACCGCATTTGCCATTTGAATTGTAACAGGTTTAACTTTTTCGATTAAAGAAGTATCCCCTAACACTTCGGCAGCTTCAAATAGCAGCCAGGAGCATTCAATATCGTGACCAAAGGAGATGTGGTCGCCTTTCAGGTTCCAGTCATCATCAAAAAACAGGTTCAAATGATAGGAAGGGCTGATGAATTTTTCAAGGAACAGTTCAATTAAATTTTTGAGGGCTTTGTACAATTTTTGGCTTTTGTATATCCGGAATAAGTTGGTGTAAGCCTCCAAGATGTGCAGATGCGTGTTCATGGTTTTGCTTTCGTTGGCATCTTTTTCACTCAGGCGCAAATCGTCGAGTTTTTGCCAATTTTCCGAAAGGGCTTCAATGTAACCGTTCCGTTCTTTATCGAAGCTATATTTCTCAATGCTATCGAACAAATCAATGGCCGCCGAAAGGGCCGTTTTATCATTAGTTATCCGGAAATACTCGGTCAACCCGTAAATCATAAATGAGAGCGCGTAAATTTGTTTACGGGGGTTTAATGGATTGCCTTGAAAATCGAGCTCCCAATAAACCCCACCATAGGTTTTATCCAGAAAATGCTCCGTGTTGTAGGCGCAGGAACGATGTGCCATCTCCAGATATTCCGGTTTTTGGGTCAAACGGTAAGCCGCCGAAAAAGTCCATAAAATCCGGGCATTGAGTACCGAACCTTTGGGAGCTTTGGGGTTGGGTTGGTTTTGGGCATCAATGGCTCCTATAAATCCGCCATTTGTTGTGTCCAATGCCTGAAGCATCCAATAGTTGAGGATGTTCTGATGGAGCTCCTGTTCCAGTTCGTTTTTTAATTGTATGAATCCGTTTTGCATGTGTCAAGGTTCTATTCGGTTGAACTGAATGTTGTATTTTTTTATGATTTCCATGGTTGATGTATCGCCCGGATATACTGAGTTTAACCCCTGTGGTTCTTGTGGAGGATCGCCGGAGTAGGGATCGCCTGCTTTCCAAAAAGTCTGACCACTGATAGGCTGGGTAAAACCGCCAAAGGTCCAAAAGTTGGCACCTGCCAAATGATCGCCTTCTGCTACGCTTTTGGCAACCTGGCTAAAGCAATACCCGTAATACCGGTCGCGGTATTTTATGGTACTTCCGGTGGAAAGTATTTCGCCGTCGCGGCCGATGCCGAACTCTTCCAAAACCATGGGTTTGTTTAATTTACGGGCAATGGCCAAATGATCGTCAAAGTATTTTTGGACCTTTTCCATAGCTAAAGGATAGGTGGAATCGGCCTGTTGTGCATTGTACCAGCCCCAGTTTTTTATCCAGATATGAATGGTTAAATAATCAATACTTTTAAAACTATGGATGGTGTCGAACAAAGCCAGCGATTCGGAACAGCCTTTCTCGCCTTCGTTGCCGGCAGTTACCAGGTGGTTGGGGTCGAGTTTTTTAATCAGTTCCGATGTAGATTGTATCCACCGGATGAAGGGTTCAAAGTTGTCTTCGGCCATGGGGCGGGGTTCGTTGGCCAGTTCCCAGGCCATAATGGTTGGGTCGTTGGTATATTTAATGCCGTTTACCGAATTGGTACGGCCAATAATTTCCGTAATAAATTGGTTGAGCTGCTCCATACAGGGTTGGCAGCTATAAAATTGTTTTTGGTATTGGTAAAAATCGTTCCAGGTATTGGGCGGAACATTTGGGTTTACAAACGGGCCGTAGCCGTTCCAGTTCAGGTATTGGGCCATTCCGCCCGACCATTCCCAGTTGTTGGTCAGGTATAAAACAGCGACCATATCGCGCTTGCGCATTTCGTTCAATACATAATCGAGCCCTTCAAGTAATTTCGGGCTGAGGGTTCCGGGTTTTTTTACCAACGCGGGTGTTACCCGGTAAGGTTGGTTGTCGGGGCCTTCGGCACCTACCATAATCCGCAGGTTATCAATCCCGAGGGCTTTTAAAAAATCGAGTTCTTTGGTCAGCCGCATCCGGTCGCCGCCAAGGGTATCGGCAGCCAGGCTGGCACCGTACCAATAGTTGGTGCCAATGTAATGATAGGACTTTCCATTTCTAATGAATTGGCCTTCATTTACTGAGATAAAATCTTTTTGAGCAGCTTGTTGGCATCCTGAAAAGAAAATCAGGAAACTGAGGGATAAAAGATATGTGTAAAACTTAAGCATGCGTTAGGAATGAATTAAAAACGGCCTGAAAAGCCGTTGAAATTTAAAAAGGTGCAGGAAACATTGCTGTCCCCTGCACCTTTAAACTAAAACCTACTATTTTTTATTGAATTTGGTAACTGCCACTTTGCCTTTGCTGTCGGTAGCTTTTACTACATACACGCCGGCATTTAATGCAGAAACATCTACTTTTTGGATACCTGATAATTTAACGTTAGCTACTTTGGCTCCTAACACATTGTAAATTTGAACGTTTGACACGTTGGCCATTTCAATATTCAATTCGGTAGAAGCCGGGTTTGGATATACCACCAATGATGGAATAGCCTTTTTGGTGATGATACCATCAGGCCCGCCTTTCAAGGTAATTTCGCCCCAGAATTCGTTGGTAAGGTATGCTTTATCTTCACCGGTATTGTTTGACCAGTTCAGGATTGATTTGCGTTGATCTTGAGCCGTAGCATCCAAAATTGAAAGTTCCAAAGCAATTTTCTTTCCGTTATAAACCCCACCATCGGCCAAATCAACGGCATCAATGTTGGTATTTGAGCTGGTGCGGAACAAGGTTGCCCAAGGAATGGCAATTTCAATGGAATAATTTGAAGTTCCTTCGATTACTGCAAATTTAATGTTTGTTGTATCGTTAATTCCAAAGAATCCATCCATACCAAAAGCATTGGCGCCGGTGGCATCGTTACCATGAGCTGGTCCATCGGTACCCACGTTGAAACGGAATTGGTGCTGTTCGCCAGAGATACGGGCCTGACCCATGTAACGACGGTTTTGGATGTCGGCAAATAATTCAATACCATCGTTCATCCAAGGGGTAGTGCTTCCACCTAAAGCCACAGGGTCGTTATCCACTACATCGAAGAACAGGTATAGGTTTTTTATATCCCAAACAGCCATCCATTCGCCATAATTATCAGCATTGTCTGCCGATACAGTAGCATTGGCAGCAGCGGCTACACCGCTCACGGTACCATTAGCTACACGGTTCAGCAGGTTAATAGTTGAAGCATCGAAAGCATCGTCGTACAAACCATCAATTTCAAGCTCTAATTCGGTAAAGTTAACATCTGCAGTATTTGGTGCAACAGCAGGTTGTAATTCGTAATAGCTAACTGTAATTTTGCTTACATACACATATGCATCGGTTACTGCATCCCAACTGCCAGAGTTTTGTTGAGCAGCAATTTGCAACCCGGTAACTGTCACATTTGGTTTGGCATCAACGGTTACTTCCGTTAAAGTAGTTGGAGCTGGGTTGATGGTAGCAGCAAATAAGCCAGTACCTCCACCTGTAGGTTGAACAAAGGCCTGACAGTTTGCAGCAGCTACGCCAGATGTTCCTGCATCATATTTCATACTTACGGTCATCTTGTTGTTTTTGCCAGTTTCAAAAGATGGGATAGTTAAATTGGTATTCCATCCGTTTACTTTGGCTTTAAGAAGTTTTACCCCACCTTCTTCAACAATTTCCATTCCTTCGGGTAAAGTGCTAACATCAACGGTTGCGGGATCGAACAATACACTGGCATCCACAGTTGCCACTTTTCCTACCCAGATAGTGTCACCCACGGTTGGGCCCCAGTTTACCATTTCTTGTCCGAAGAACTGGATTTGGTGGGCCAACGTCATTTCGGGGGTTAAATCCTTTTTGTAGAAAGTAAATTCAGGTTGTGATGGATTTCCACCTAAAGTAGTAGCAGCAGGGATCATCTGGCTTGGGTTCCATGAAGCAGGTACTTTATGTACAGTATCCATTACCTGTACAGCAGTAACAATTTTATCCAGGGTTAAACCAGCTTCAACCGTAGGGGTACCTTGGCGGTAGCGAACGTATCCTGTAAGCTGTGTGCCTAAAATGGTAGTCACTTCGGGAATGTTCAAGGTTGAATTCCATCCATCTACAATTACCTGTAGGTATTTAGCTCCGTCAATGTCCACGATGGACATTTTGTTTGGCAACGAACCCGTGTATGTTGCCGGATCGAAAATCACTGTTTGAGCCCAACCCAGGTTGCCCAGGACCAGTGCCATCAAAAGCGTAAAGATTAGTTTTCTCATAATTAATAAAATTTAGTTAAAAAATAAATAATTGAATGTATAATTTGGGTACCCCAAACCTGGGATACCCTTGGGTGTTGCTATTTCCAGCCTTCATATTGTTGCAAGGCCCCTTCGGTTAATTGAATTTCAGTAGTTGGGATGGGGAAGAATTCATGCTTCCCTTTTTCAAAAGCTAACGTAAAACCCTCGCCCATGGAAGCTAACGTGGTGTTGTTTATAAAATCATAGGCCAGGTTCCAGCGAACCAAATCAAAGAAACGGCTTTGTTCACAGGCAAACTCAAGGCGCCGCTCGTGCACAATATCCATGAACGAAAGAGCGGTTAAATTTTCGGGATACCCGGTTTCACCGGACATCCGGGCACGGGTACGTACATCGTTTACATATTGCAGGGCTTTGGGTTCGTCGCCGGTTTTAAAAGCAGCTTCGGCGGCCATCAAAACCACATCGGCATAGCGGATCAAGCGGATGTTGAAAGGGCCGTCGTGATGGTTGGCCATAGTAGCCCAATATTCTGAAGGAGAGCATTCGTATTTGCGGCCAATAGTTCCTGTGGGCAGGTTTGAAAAGTTCATTGTTACCCATGTTCCGCTTCCTCCCGAAGGGTACAACACGGTATCACCTTCACGTCCAACAGTGGTTGAAAAACGGGGATCCAATTCTGGATCAACGGGTGAAGAATTCAGGCCCGTTTCGCGGCTGTCCTGATTTCCAAAGGCATCAATCAAATATTGGGTGGGTAAATTAAAACTCCAGCCAAAACCACCCTGTTGGGTACCATCGGCTTTATTGGTAAACCGGACCGTAGTATAAATGGTTAATTCATTGCCTCGGCTATAGGTCCAACCTTTACCATCTTTCACGTTTTCAATTTCCCACACGCTTTCACCGCTGTTCTCACCATCAACGGTAAATACCCAACGGAATCCGCCAATGGTATTTCCCGTGTTTACGCGCCATGATGCGAAGCGTTCGCCATTAATTCCAACCAGATTATATTCGGTAGTGGAACCTATTACGGCTTCGGCTTGGATTAATGCATCGGCATAGCGGTTTTGGCAACCTTGGAAACGGTAATCGCCGGGATAGTTTTCGGCATACGACGATTCATACAAATAAGCCTTGGCCAGCAAGGCCTGAGCAGCTCCTTTGGATGCTCGCCCCACCTCTGCTCCCAGTTCACTTTTTTGCTTCAATAATGGAATAGCAGCTTGTAAATCGGACTCTATAAAGTGAAGCACCTCAGCAATACTGTTCCGGGGTTGTTTAAGCATACTTGGGCTCACTAATTGATCAGCAATAGGAACTCCTCCATAAATCTGGACTAAAGTAAAATGAAAGAATGCACGTAAAAAGAGCATTTCTGCAGCCCGTAAATCAATCAAAGCTGAAGTTTGGGCATATTCTTCCGGTGTTTTTGAAGTTAACAATTCCTGTTCGCGGACCTTTTCCATATAAAATAAATAGGTATTGGCAAAACGGATACCTTTATATGGGTAAGCCCACATGGGCTCCACTTTCGATTCGTTTGGCGTATGGGTCAACCGATCGAACCGTTGGAATTCTCCCCAGTCGTTTACATTTTCGCCACCGACTTCGGTATCATCGGAGATACTCTGGAACCCGATGGTATAAAAAACATCATACAAGTCACGGGTAGCTAACATGCCATAAGCTGCTGTGGCCGTAAAATCAAGAGCCTCAAAGTTGGTGTAAAAGCTCTCTGTAGTATCCAAAGCAATGGGTTTGAAATCTAAAAAATCATCGGAACAGGCAACAAAAAAGCCAGTTAGCAGGATGATTAAAGAAAATTTTGAAATATTTCGTTTCATAATACTCTTGATTTTAAGGTTAGAAAGTAACATTTATTCCAATGGTGTACATCCGGGATTGTGGGTAGGCTGCTTGATCAAGTCCACGGACAAGTACACCGGTGCTGCCTATTTCAGGATCCATGCCACTATATTTGGTAAATGTGAGTAGATTTTTAGCTCCAAAAAACACCCTAAATTTCTCAATATCAACTATTTTTGTGATTTTTTCCGGTGCAGTATATCCAATCTCAATGTTTTTTAGTCTCAGATAGGAACCGTCCTCAATATAAAAACTTGATAGGGTTGTGAAATTTTCATTGTCACCTTTGGGATCAATACGTGGGTATTTGGCGTTGTCGTTGGCAACAGAAGCTATTTCACCGTTACGGTCAACCAGCTCCACCGTGTAGTGGTCGTTTGCATAGTCGCTGCTCCAGTTAAAGGCTCCGTCGGTATTGCACTGGTAAAATTTGACAGCATTAAATATCTTGTTGCCAATGGTTCCCTGCATGAATAGAGACATATCTACATATCCCATATTTGGATTTCCGTACTCCAGATTCAGGTTTAATCCAAATAGGAATTTTGGGTTGGGGTTTCCGATGGGTACAATGTCAGAATTATCTAATTTTCCATCGCCATTCACATCGCGGAAGCGGATATCACCTGGTTGTGCTTTGGGTTGTGCATAAATGGTGTCACCATCCACTAAGGTATAGGGTTGATTGGTTACAATTCCATCGGCATTGGGCATGTCGGAAAGACGGAATATACCATCGGCAATATAACCATAATAATCACCAACTGGTTGGCCTTCGATGGTTTTGGTTAAATATCCGTTAATACCTTTGATACCACCTGCCAACAAAGTGTCAGGGGAAATTGCCCCCGTCTGGGTCTTTAGATAGGTGAAATTCCCATTGGCCTCATAACGGAAATCGCCTCTTTGCTCTTTCCACCCGATGGCTGCTTCTACTCCTTTTGTGGTCAGGCGACCAACATTCAGGATCGGGTTACCTGTCCCACCTTCATGCCAAATATCCCGGACAATGTAACCTGCCCAATAAGCAACAGGTGTTTCCATCAGCATTTCATCGTTGTGTTTATTGAAAAGCTCCGTAGTAATTGATAATTTACTGTCGAAAAATTGTAAATCCAGAGCAAGGTTGGTTGTAACAACCCCTTCCCATCCTACTTCATAATTTGGCATCTTATTGGGACCTGCACCTGTGGCTGAAGAGGAAAGATTGGTAAAACTGTACATATAAACATTTTCAAAAGCAACCGTTGGGTAATATACGTTTTCAGGAATTACACTATTCCCGATTTTACCCCAACCTGCGCGGATTTTTCCAAAATTCATGAATGGCAAAGTGTTCCGGACGATATCAAGTTCACTAAATTTAAAACCGGCCGAAAAGGAAGGGAAATACCCGTAACGGTTTTGCGGGCCAAATTTGGAACTATAATCTTTTCTCATGTTAAATTGAGTAAGAATCAGTCCTTTGTAGTCATAACTTATACGGCCCAGGTAACTATACTCACTCCCTTCAGAAGCGCCACCACTTGGTAATTGTGCTAGTAAAGTATCATTGGTACTGGCATTAAAGTACCACATTTCGGGAGATTGGTTGATAAGGTCCCACCGTTCGCCGCTTTCCCATTCGCTTTTACCGTATTTCGATTCAAAACCTGCCAACAGGCTGATGTTGTGTACATCGAAAAGCGTTTTATTGTAGGTAAGCAGATTCTGGATGTTCCAGCCTTTGTTCCGGTATGAATCCCGGGCAATCTTGCTGTTACTGTTTTTTAAGGAACTGGTGATATAGTAGATAGGGGTAAAATTGTAACTGTTGCTAAAACCTAAATTCCCATTCACCCGGGTTTCGAATGTAAGGCCTTCAAAGGGGGCAATTTTAGCGAAGAGTGTTCCGGAAATTGCATTGCTGGTATTTTCCCGGTGTTTCAGTGCAATAGTAGATAAAGGGTTTGCCGTGTTTCCAAGGGGAGTAAAGGACCAGCCTTCATCGTATTCCGATTCTGTCAATTTATCACCATAAGGTTCTACAAAGGAATGGTATTGAATGGCCTGTAAAATTGGGGTGGCATATTCATTAAACAATTCCCACTCCTCAAACCCTGATGTTTGTTGTTGGTTAAAAGAAAAATTTTCACCAATAGTCAGCCATTTGTTGGCTTTATGTTCTGAGTTGATCCGGGCGGTCAATTTCTTATAATCGTTGTTTTTTAAAATACCATGTTGGTTTTGGTATCCAACCCCCATATAAAAGGTTGATTTTTCGCTACCTCCGGTTACTCCTAAATCGTAACTTTGAGTGGTGGCTTGCCTAAAAATCTTATCTTGATAATCATAGGTCGGTAAAGTATCTGGATTTGAAAAGAAATACTTTCTTTTTTTTGCTAATACTTCCCATTCATGGTAGGTTTTTGCGAATTCAGGACCTGAGGCCATATCTAAAGTTTTGACGATATTACTAACCCCACCCCAGGCATTGAAAGAAACTTTTGTTTTGCCGGCTTCTCCTTTTTTGGTAGTGATCAGAACAACCCCACCCGCGCCTTGTGATCCATAAATAGCAGTGGACGAGGCGTCTTTCAATATTGACATAGATAAGATATCATTGGCGTTTACAGAGCGAGGGTCGGAAATAATACCATCAACCACCCACACCGGATCCGTTCCGTTGATGGACGTGATACCACGGATTTCGACTTTAACGCCTGAACCAGCAGCACCTGAATTATTCAATACCTTTACTCCGGCAGTACGTCCCTGAAGTGCCTCTTGGATATTTGTTGCACGTGATTGCTCAATGTCTTCAGCATTTACAACTGCTACAGAGCTGGTCAGATCCGATTTCTTTTGGGTACCATACCCAATTACTACAACTTCCGAAAGTTCGGCAATATCTTCAAGGAGTGTAAAGTTTAGCGTGGCTGTTTTGGCATTGGTTAGGTCTAATTGTTTGGTTAAGTTGGTGTAGCCAATAAAACTGGCAACCACCTCAACCGATTGATTGGGGACACCACTTATGGTATAATTTCCATCAAGGTCGGAAACGGTCCCGATGGTGGTTCCCTTTATCATTAGGTTTACCCCAATTAAGGGCTCCCCGTTTTTGTCAATCACCTTTCCGGTGATGGAAGCATTTTGCGCGAATAGCCCCAACGGTAGTATGAGGAAACTAAGGAGCTGCAAAACCCAGGTCCGTGTAGATTTTTTCATAATATTGTATTTAGCGTTGTTTTAGGTTTTTGTCAATCATTTTATATAAGCTGTCCACGGAAGTTGCACTGCGCAACCCGTCGGCGGGGGTGTTCATGCAATAATCCACCAATTGTTCAATGGTTGAGGTGGCTACATGCAAACGTGTGTCCGACGAGGCGTAATAAATATAAACGGTGCCATCTTTATCGGCAATCCAGCCATTGGAGAATACCACGTTTGAAACATCGCCTACCCGTTCTATTCCCACGGGGGCAATGAAATGCCCGGCGGGTTTGTAAATTACTTTGGTCAGGTCTTTTAAATCGGTCATAAACAGGTAAAGTACGTAGCGCAGCCCTGCGGCGGTGTTCCGAACCCCGTGGGCTAAATGCAGCCAACCTTTGTCGGTTTTTATAGGTGCCGGTCCCTGACCGTTTTTCACTTCATAAATGGTGTGGTAGGTTTTTTTATCCAGGATGACTTCCTCTTTAACTTCGGCGTGTTCCATGCTATCGGTCAATCCAAATCCAATTCCACCGCCCGATCCGGTATCAATAAAACCGTCTTGTGGACGGGTATAAAGGGCGTATTTGCCGTTTACAAATTCGGGGTGCAGCACCACATTCCGTTGTTGTCCCGAGTAAGTAATTAAGTCAGGCAAACGTTCCCATTTTTTGAGATCGCGGGTCCGGGCAATGCCACATTGGGCTACTGCCGACGAAGTATCGCCTTCAGGCGCGTTGGGGTCTTTCCGCTCGGTGCAGAAAAGGCCATAAATCCAACCATCTTCATGTTTCACCACGCGCATGTCATAAACATTGGTGTCGGGAATTTCGGTTTCGGGCAAACGGACAGGGTAATCCCAGAACTTGAAATTATCAATCCCGTTTGGGCTTTCGGCCACGGCAAAAAACGATTTGCGGTCGTTTCCTTCCACCCGGGCTATTACTAAATAGGCACCATTGAATTTTATGGCTCCCGCGTTGAAAGCTGCATTAATACCAATCCGCTCCATTAAATGGGGATTGGTTTGAGGGTTGAGGTCGTACCTCCAAAAGAGAGGTGCATGCTGGTTGGTCAAAACCGGATTTTTATAGCGGTAATAGATTCCGTTATAACTTTCGGTTAAAGGTTGGTTTTTCAGGGTAACCAGCAATTGGTGCTCTTCCTTTAATTGTTGAAGACGTTTATTAAAATCTGTTTTCATTTTATTTTAGTTTGCAAAGTGTTTAACAAACACTAAGATAATCAAAATTACAAAATATATTTATTTAATTGCATATTAATATTCAATAAAATGTTCATAAATAGGTAATAAGATTATTTTTTTTGTTGATTGCATTGAACATGTGTTATTTACACAACTTAATTTTTTATTGCTGTTTTCATTTAATATGTAGTTAATTATGTTGTTGTTTTCATAAATATCACTATCTCTTTTTATTGCTCTTTAAAGCTATTTCCACTGCTCATATGTTTTTAACAGTGTCTTAAAAACAATTTTATTTGTAGTTTTAATATTTGCTCGTTGATAGGGATCGGTGTATAAATTGTATAGGGCTGTATCCCCTTGATGATAGGTCAACAAGAAATTGTTTTGCCTGATGGCCACGCAGGAATCATCTTTTGTGGTACTTAAAAGATGGAAAAACAAAGCCCGATCCGGGAATTTGGTTTGCGGGTTATTCAAAAACCGGGTCAGGTTTATTCCATCGAAAGCCGTAGAATCAAAAGTAATGGTAGCTAACGATAGCAGCGTGGGAGTAATGTCTAGCATACTGCCGGCAAACGATTCGATGCGTTGAGCCTTGAATTTTCCATTGGGATAGGAAAGGATCATGGGTACCCGGACACTCCCTTCATCTAACTGACCTTTCCGGCCTTTCAACCCGTTGTTGAAACGCAAAGCATCAGGGCCATTTGAGCTTAAATACACCACGATGGTATTTTCCAATATGCCTTTATTTTCCAGGCTTTCAAAGATTTTTCCAATATGATAATCAGTGGTTTCAAAAAACGCGTAGGTTCTGGATGTCTGTTCATCAAGACTCATAAGGCGATACTTACCTGCAATTTCATCCGGCACAGAGTCAAGGGCTGGTGACGTATGGAAAGCTAACAAAGCAAAAAATGGTGAGGACGACTGACGGATAAAATGCATCAAGGAATCGGTTATTTCCTGGGATGATGCACCTTTGGCTGCCGCATGGAATTCATTACAACTATTGGACGATTGATGGTTTGCCGGAATTTTGGGATTTCCGCTTTCGAAAACGCCAATCTGGTATTGATTGTTTTCAAGAATTTCAGTTAGGGTTAGTATCGGGATGGGAGTTCCGTCCGGTTTTTCAGAAATTGTGGATGCATATTTTCCCGTAATCAGGCTCTCGTAGCTGTAACTATTCTGAGGAAAACTATAAAAGCGATCAATAATTATATTGTGTTTGGCCAAAGAATCGAGCACCGGGGTTTGAATCATCTGGTTGCCATTGAACCCTACATCGCCATAGCCCTGATTATCGGTAACAATGATGATCATGTTTGGTTTTTGTGGCTGTTGATTCCCCACCATGATTAAGATGGACAATGCAGCCACAGAAAAAAGGACAAGGCTATATGTGAGGGTCTTCTTCATTCCTGTTTCTGTATGATTAATCCAAATCGGATAAAAACAAGGTCTGTGGATGGTTTTTAAATTGTATGAAATCGTTCACACAAGCATGGCCGGGGTAGGGAGCATAAAAATGATCGGGCCGGCCATTCCTCCACAGCAATACCCAGGCAATACCCGTGGGAGTTGAATCGCTTGTAATGGCAGGCAACAGGGTTTTGGTAAACCACAAGGAATCTGAAAGGGTTTCGTACCCGGTTTCGGAAATAATAAAAGGTTTTGACTTTTCCTTTGACAATTCTTGTAATATCCCGATTTGTTGCCTGGCCTGCTCAAAACCAGCCGGAGAATGAAGGTTTTTGTAATCATCCACACCTAAAATGTCCACATAAGCATCTCCCGGATACCAGGTTAAATAATCTTCGCGGGAGCTAAAAACATCGGGCGAATACACATATAGTAACTGGTGCAGGTTTTTTTCGTTGCGTAGGTAATTCACCGTGAATTGGTAAAGTGCCTGGTATTGTTCCGCCGAGCATGATTTGATGCCCCACCAAAACCATCCGCCGTTCATTTCGTGGAACGGGCGGAATACCACCGGCATGGGTTTTCCTTCGGGTGTTTTCAGGCTGTTAAAAAAATCGGCCAATAAATCGAGGATCTGGCAAAATGCTTCATGTTTTTGGCCTCCGGGTAGCAATTGGTCAATGGCCGGGGTAATATCCCAGGAATTACCGCCTGTGGCAATGTTCCGTTCGTGCCAGCTATAGGTATTAATGCCTCCCCGGCGGTAAACTTCCGTCGCCCATTGCGTCATCTTTGAAAAAGAGACACTATCTATATTAACAGTATCGGCAATATGGCCTAAATCCCAGCCAAAAACGGCCGGATAATCGCCCGAGGCATCATTAATATCGGTACGGAATACATCTTCCTTCCATCCAATTCCATAAGCCAGCGCATCTTGGTGGCCAAGCATGACCCCTTTTTTTACCTGGGATGTAATCCGGTTCATCAATTCCTTAGCTTCTGGCAAAGCTAATTTATCACTTACGGTGCTTTCCAAGCTGGTGTTGTTTTTGTGAGCACACGAAAGCAATAAATTAGCTGTTGCCAAAACCATTACTAAACCTAAACTTCGAATCATGAAAACTTACTTTACTTGCTGATTCAAAAGTAGTGCACCTCCGTTTTTTTCTTTTTCAACCATGTACCAGATGCTTTTAGATATGTCTCTTTTATTTCAATTATGTATCCTCAGATTTTAAACTATGTATCCTAAAAAATGGTAACCAATTATCAATCAGTTAAAAAATACTTATTGTTATTTGTACAATATAAATGGTATATTTGATTTTTTTAGAACCTGTTTTTTATGAGTTCATTTTTCACTTAGTTAAAAAAGATACCTAACTGAAAGGAATTTTTGACAATAGATACATTTCTTATATTGATTGAAAAGAGCTTAGTGTAATTTTGCTACTACTAATTTTTAACATCGTTTATTCAAAAAACCCGCATGATAGTTTCTCTGCATATAAAAAAGGTTTTTCTGTGGTTGAGTTTGATGTGTTTGCTTACCTTCATTTTCCAACCCATTCATGCTCAGGAAAAACCATCGGAATTAATCTCGGCGAGTTTTTCGGATGCTTCGTTGGTTGAGGTGTTTCAGCTTTTGGAAGCGAAAACCGGCCGCCATTTCTACTATCAGGCCGAATGGTTAAAAAATTATGCCTTTACCGGATCGTTTACCCAGAAGAAAATAGAGGGTGTGGTGGACAACGTGCTCGACAAAACAGGTTTGATGAGCATAACCATCGAAGGTAATTTTTATATTGTTCCACGCGAACAGGTGGCCCGACACCTAAAAAAAATGAATAACCTTTTTGGCAGGAACGGGGACGAAGGCATTAAAGATTACATCCTTATTGGCAAAGCCAGCGATATTGGCAAATATTCCAAAAACCGGGTTACCGGAAAAGTTACCGATGGAGCCAATGGGGAACCTTTGGTCGGGGCTACCATTCAAGTAATGAATACTAATTATTACGGGGTTTCAGGCTATTCCGGAACTTTCATGCTGGAGGTTCCGGCCGGGAGCTACGAACTGAAAATTTCAAGCGTGGGTTATGAAAATCAAGTGCTCCAAGTAAAAGTATTGGGTCCTGGCACTCTTGATGTGGAACTTTTTGAGGAATCGCACGCTCTGAACGAAGTAACCATTTTATCAGAAAAGGTAGACCGGAATGTTACCCGCGACCAGATGAGTATTATTGAACTTGATGCCAAAAGCATTAAACAGTTGCCCTCAATGATTGGGGAACGCGATATTATTAAAAGTTTTACAACCATGCCGGGGGTAAAATCGGTAGGCGAATTTGGGGCCGGTATTAATGTGCGGGGAGGCGGGGAGGATCAGAACTTGTATCTTTTGGAGAATTGCCCCATTTTTAACACTTCCCATGTCATGGGTCTTTTGTCGGCTGTAAACCCTGATGCTGTCACCTCGGTTGCTTTATATAAAGGACACATTCCGGCCGAATATGGCGAACGGGTTTCATCGGTAATGGATATTAGCTTCAACGGACACAATGTTACTAAGTTTAAAGGGACGGGTGGCATTGGAATTTACAGCAGCAGGTTAAGTTTTGAAACCCCTTTGCTCGATAAAAAATTTTCCTTAAAAGTGGGTGGACGTACCAGCTATTCTGATTACCTACTGACCAAAATGCCGGATTACAATTTGCAAAACAGCGCGGCCTCGTTTTACGATGTGAATGCCATGCTTTCGTTTCATTGGAAAAACAACCCGTTGTCCATTTATGCTTACCGCAGTTACGATTATTTTAAATACGCCGGCGATTTTTCCTACAAATATGGCAACCGGTTGGCATCGTTGAATTGGCAGCACATCTTTAACCCAAGTTTTAATACCTCTCTTACCGCCGCGTATAGCTCCTATAACCTGGCCAATACCAAAACGGGCGAAGCCCTCAAAGCCAGTGAAATTCAATCGGATCTAACCTACCTTTCAGGAAAATTCATGGCCGAATATACTGGTTTTAGCGATCAAACCATCACCGGAGGGATCCAGGTTATTCAATACCGGATAAATCCCGGCGAACGCCAACCTGTTGGGACTTCACAAATTGAGCCATTGAAAATTCAAAACGAATTGGGAAACGAATACTCTTTTTTCATAAACGATGTCATCCGGCTTGGGGCCAAGCTTTCCTTTCAGGCAGGGTTGCGATACACCCTGTTTCAAAATGTGGGGCCTCAAACAATAAATACGTATTTAGATGGAAATACCGGAAACGACACCCTTGGTAGCATTCAATTTGGAGCAGGCGATTTGGTTCAGAAATACCAGGGTTTTGAACCCAGAGCTTCCATCAAATATTTATTGAACGAAAGCAGTTCCCTGAAGATGAGCTACAACCGGAACAAACAATACCTGTCGCTATTGTCCTACACTTCCATCTCAACTCCTGAAGATGTCTGGAAACTGTCTGACCCCTACATTAAACCCATTATTGCAGACCAGTTGGCCATTGGATATTACAAAAACCTGCTCAACAATCTGGTGGAAACATCGGTGGAACTTTATTATAAAAAAATGCAAAACCTGACCGACTACCGAAATGGGGCACAGCTGGAATTGAACGATAACGTGGAAACCGAATTGCTCTCAGCATCGGGACAGAATTACGGTATTGAAATGATGATTAAAAAAGTGCAGGGAAAATTCAATGGAACCCTTTCCTATACTTACGCGCGGGCTTTTAAGCAAACTCATGGCAGCAATTTTAATGATAAAATAAACAACAACAAGGAGTATCCTTCGCAGTATGATGTGCCCAACAATGTAAACCTGAACCTGAATTACCAGTTTAACCGCCGGGTGAGGTTTGGTGTTACTTTTACCTACGCATCGGGGAGGCCATTTACACAGCCTGAATACATTTATTATCTGGAGCAAAACCAGTTGGTGTTTTTCTCGGACCGGAACAAATACCGTTTGCCCGATTACCACCGTCTCGATGTTTCACTGAGTATTGACGAGAGTTTGAAAAAGAGGAAAAAATGGAAAGGGAGCTGGAATTTTTCTGTGTTGAATGTATATGGCCGCGATAACGCGTATTCCATCATCTATCGGCGCGATACACCTACTCCTGAAAACGATTACCAGGTTTTCAGCATGTATAAAATGTACCTGATTGGGATACCATTCCCCACGGTGACCTATAATTTTGTGTTCTGATTTTAGTGATTATGATGGATACTATGAATACTGCAAATAAAAACACTCTTGTTTTGACCCTTATGGCTATTGTAGGGCTATTTATTTATAGCTGTCAGGCGCCTTATGAAAACGGGGAGCTAGATGCCGATAAAAAAATCCCGGTTGTCAACGGGGTTTTAACCAATTTGAACGGGTTGCAAAGTTTCGAATTGTATTACGCCATGCCTTACAACGATAAGCGGAAACAACGGTTGACCGGGGCCCAGGTTTCTATTGCCAGTAGCCAGCAGGAAACTTTTCCATTGATCGAAGTAAATCCGGGGTATTATGCCATTGATAAAAGCCTTCTGAATATTGGTGTTGGCACCGCGTATCATCTGGACATAGTTTTGTCCGACGGGACTACCCTGAAATCGGGACCTGTGACGATGGCTGATACCTTGCCTATCGGGAGCATTTACCACGATGTTAACATCCGATCCTCCATTGTGAAAGATGTAAATGGGAATTACAACCAGGTAAACGAAAATGGTGTTTTTATTTATCTCAAACTAAAACAACCCGCGCAGGAGGTTTATTACAGGGCCCATGCCGATTATTATATACATTCCCAATTCCAGGTACACAAAACATCAACTTTTGAAGTGGATAAAACCTTCTTCAAGTTAAAATACCAAATTAATTACGACACGCTGTACGATTACCTGGAGGGCGTTTCGAATACGGAATTTCCAACTATCGGGATGCTAGACCCCTCGTGGACGTATAATCCCGGGGATTTAACAGTGAACCCTATATTTTTACCCGCCGACCGCGAATGCCGCGACTTTACGGACTATACCCCGAATACTTTTGTGCAATGGATTTTTCCGGTTGACTTAATTTCAACATCCCGGGAAACGTATGAATATTACCAAAACGTTCAGGAACAGCTCGATCCGGAGGATCGCATCTTTGACCCAATACCGGAACAATTGTTTGGCAATATTTACAACGAAACCGACCCCAACAGCCCTTCACTGGGTTTGTTCGATGTGGTGGCAGTAAACCGCAGATACTATGCTGTATATGTACATGAGGCTTTTGGCTACCGTTCGTATCAAGGCAGGTTTTATTCCGACACCGTGTTCCATGGAGGAAAATATCCGAATCAGATCCATGTGGATACTACCTTTTTGGATACCATTTTTCCTGAAGAAACAGTTATTGTTCACTAAACCGAGGGGGAGTTATCATGTTTTCAGTTTTTTATAAAAAAATTAGTTGCTTTTTAGGTTTAGCAATCTTAACTGTTTGGGCGGTGAAAGCCACCGATGGGCAGAATCAAAAATTTTTAGTTCACCTGAACAGGCAAGTCCTTATTGGAGGTTCGATACTTAAATATACCGCGTATTTAACACAGGAATCTGCACCAAATGTACCAAAAGGAAGTAAAACATTTTATTTTGAAATTACCAATGCCCAAAACAAACCGATTGTGACCTGGAAAAGCCAAACCTATACCAACCAGCTTTCGGGGGAGTACCATATTCCCGACAACCTGCCACAGGGGATGTATCAATTGCATGTATTTACCAACGAATTGCGGAAAAATTCCGGAAACGGTTCCTTTTCTTCGCCCTTAATAATTCAGGAAATTCATGAAGAACCCATGCACCAGATGACCATTTATACCACTTCATCGAGGAATTCTTATGAAGATTTCGCTAAAAATGAGATTGCCGGTATGGAATTTTCCATTTCGGTGGTTTCCGATACACTGTCCATGGATGTAAAAAAAGGGACAACTGTTTTATTGTCGCTACCTGCAGAAATAAAAACAGCTCAATTATCGGTTGCTATCACCGAGGTTTCTCCATTTGATTCTCTTTTAAATAGGACTTGGTCTTACGGGCGAAGCACCACAGATAATCCGGAGTATTTTAATTTTTTACCGGAGCAGGGTTTTACCGCTCTTGCAGGAAAAGTTACCGATACCTTGGGGCTGCCTTTAATCAACCAAGTAGTCTATGTTTCCTGTAAAAGCGAAGTGGTGTTTTTCAATTATGCCATCACCGATGGGGATGGGAATTTCTGCTTTGCCCTCGATTCTACTTGGAACAACAAAGATGTTTTGCTGCAATTGTCCTCAGCTTATACTGGGAATGGAAACGTACAATGGCATCTGGATCAGAAAAACAGCATCCGGAATTTTAGCGATACCACATCCCATTTTGTTGGAGGCTATCAATTTGAGTACATAAATCAGCTTCAAAAACGGGAACTGGTCCACCGGATTTTTGCCCCCGATAGTTTGGTGGCCGATTCAAATGTTGTAATTGACTTTACTGAAAATCTGTTTTTTCAACCCAAATATGTGGTTTATCCTTCCGACTATGAAACGCTTAAAGATTTTAAAGAATTAGCCGATAATATTTTACCTGCCGTTAGGTTTAAAAAGGAGAATGATATTTACAAAATGGGGATTGTTAATGACAACCAGGTAATTTTTGAGAATGTCCTCGTCTGTCTGAACGGGAACCCGGTTACGGAACTTAGTACCATTGCCCGGCTGTCGTCAAAAGATGTGGAACGGGTAGAAATATTTAATTCAGTGCTCATGTACGGTGAATTGACTTTTAATGGTGTGGTTTCCATTTTTACTCATGCGAAAGAATTCAACACGCAGCAGTACAGCATAAATGGCACAGCCTATCAAAATCAGTTTTATTCCAACCGGATTGTTGCCCATGCAACCAGCAATAGCCAACCCACCGTGTTGCCCGATATTTATTGGAACCCCTCGGTGATATTAACGCCCGATCAACCATTTTCCATTAAATTGAACCAGATAGACATTGGCCATAACTATGTGATTTCGGTGCGGGGTTTTGCCCAAACCGGCGGATTTATCTGGATAGACAAACCCATAAACTTTTAAGTATGCGCAGTTTTTGGATAATATTTTCTGGGTTTCTTTTTGTGATATTTCAGGCCCTGGGCCAGGGTATCAGCCAACCCATTTGCGGCGGAGCAGATGATTTGGTCAGCGAAATACCCGTGGTGGCAACCCAATACGCGAATGAGCTTCCATCAAAAAAGGAACAGTTCTGGAATAACTGGACCACCGGAACCGTGTATTATACCAACGGAAAAAAATCATCGAAAGTTACTCTCCGCTACAATAGTTGGAAAGACGAACTTCTGTGGCTGCGGGTATCCGATTATAAAACTGGAACAGTTATCAGAGGCAGGGTCAGTTCGTTTACCTTAGATCAACCGGGTGTTTCAAAAAAAATGCGGTTTGTGCATTACACCGATACCACAGGTTTTCAAAATGTTGATATGTTTCTGCAAGTTATTGCCGAAGGTAAAACCTCGGTGTATTGTTACCGTAAAGTCACACTTTTAAAAGGCGAAGATAAATTTGTGCTCAACCACCAATATTACATAAAGCAAGAAGGAAAACCGGTAAAATTCAAACCCCGCAAACTGCAATTGCTTTCGTTCTTCCCTAAGGAAAAACATAAAGCCATCAGGGAATTGTTGCGCACCCATCACTTAAAATTATCCAACGACAGCCACCTGGCCGAGGCCATTGAACTGATCAACCAGATGGAACACCAATGAATTGGAAGATACTTGATAACAGCAACGCTATCAAACGGTATGTGGTTATGCAAACTTATCCAGATAGCTGTGATTGAAAATTGGAAAATAAATTAAAACGTGTCTATGAAACACCATGCTTTTTTTCTTAAAATCAAATAATTACATTAAATTCGTGGAAGGGACATTTTAATCATGCCACATGATTAATGAAGTAAGGAAAGCATACAACCAAGCTATTTTTGACACAGATAAGATATTGGCTATGAGAATTGTTCACGATGCATTGGATCGTGGCCTTTCTCCTGAAGACATTGTTTTTAAGGTGGTTGTTCCTTCCATTGAATACATGTCAACTTCATTCGGTCAGGATTTTGGAGCAAGCCTGGCCCAACATTTTATGACCGCTCAAATCGCAGCACTGGTTACCGATGAAATGCTTTCAAAGTTTACATCGCCACCTGAAATCGTCGGGAAAATAGTTATTGGCACTTCGCAAGGCGATTTCCACGGGCTGGGAAAAAAAATTGTTATCGGGTGTTTGAAAGCCCAAATGATTGAGTCTGTAGATTTAGGGTTAAATGTTTCCCCGGAAAAGTTCGTGGATGAAGCCATTGAACACAATGCGCAAATAATAGGTATTTCATCGATGATGCTGCACACTGCCCGTGGTGAAAATGGGTGCCTGAAAGTCCGCCAGATTCTTAAGGAGCGTAATCTTGCAGATAAAATCAAAATTATTGTTGGAGGGGCGCCATATAGATACAATCACGATTTATATAAATTGGTGCAGGCTGATGCCTGGGCCGAGAATGGGATTGACGCCGGCCTTGTTCTAAAAAAATTATTGGAGGAAATAAAGCAATGATAACCGGTTTCGACAGGCTTATGGCAGCGGCCAATGGTGAAAAATCGGACCGTATCCCTGTATTTTGCAACCTTTTGGATCAGGGGGCAAAGGAGCTGGGGTTGTCGCTAAAAGAATATTATTCAAAAGGGGAATACGTGGCCGAGGGGCAATTGAAAATGCGCGAAAAATATGGGTACGATAACCTTTGGAGCCTTTTTTACGTGGGGAAAGAAGCCGAATTGCTGGGTTGTAAAAATATTATTTATGCCAACGATGGGCCTCCAACTATCGGGCACATGGTCTTCCGCAAACCGGAAGACATCCATAACATGGTAATCCCAGACGACATATCCAACCATCCGGAATTTCAAGAAACGTTGAAATGCCTGCAGATATTAAAAAAGGAGTCGGGGGATAAATATCCCATTTGCGCTTACATCACTGCTTCAATGGCTATGCCGGCAATGCTCATGGGTATGGAAAAGTGGATGGACATGCTGCTTTCAGGTCCATTTGATTTGCGCGACAAACTGTTGGCTATGACTTCCGATTTTTTTAAAAAACAATTGGTGGCCTATCGAAAAGCGGGTGCCGATATCATTATTTATTCCAACCCATTTGGTTCGCCCTATTTTGTTTCCGCCAAATTGTTCAATGAACTTTCCATGCCTTGGATGGAGAAAGATCTTCAAGGGGTGGATAGGTTTGGGCTTGTTTATTATTGTGGGGGAGCAAGAATGAATCAGGTATTGAACCAAGTGATTGAAAAACTTGGATTCGCAACATTTTACCTCAGTCCGTTCGATGATATTGCCCAAGGGAAACAACTAATAGCTGGCAGGGCACTCTGTGCAGGGGTCATTAACGATATAAAACTTATTGATTGGACTTATGACGAAATAAAAGCAGAGGTAAAACGGATGCTTGATGCAGGCATGAAAGGTGGAAAATTCTTTTTTGGGACCTTAGTGATGCCGCTTTATATTCCCGAAAAAAATATCCGGTATATGCTTGAGGCAGTTTACGAATACGGAAGTTATGCATAAACATAATGACATACCCTATCTGATTGGTTGCGGAATACTGAGAAAGGAAATCAACCGGTTGATTATTGAAAACAACTGGCAACTCCATACAACCTTTTTAGATTCATCGCTCCATTTTGATTTTGACAAGCTACATAAAAACCTGACCTTGGCACTGAACAAACATTCAAATCAAAACTGCACCGTATTTTATGGCACTTGCCATCCTTTAATGGAAAATATTCTATACGATACAAAAACCGCCCGGACCAAAGGACAAAACTGTGTGGAGATATTACTGGGCCCCGGATTGTTTACAAAAGAATTGTCGAACGGAGCCTATTTTCTTCTTGAAGATTGGGCCCTCCGTTGGGATTATATAATTCCAAAAACCTTTGGAACGAATATGGAAGTAACCCGGCAGATATTTCAAGAAGACCGGAAATACCTGCTGGGTATAAGAACACCTTGTTCAGGCGACTTTACCAAAGAAGCAGAACACGCAGCACAAAGCGTTGGGCTGCCCTTGCATTGGATGAATGTAGATATGGATCATCTTAAGTCGGTTTTAATATCAGCTTTAAATCTTAATAACGGACAATACAATGGAAGATAAAATACTCATATCGAGAGAAGTAATTGAAAACCTTAACGAAAGGGTTAAAAAGCTTGCCATCGAAAAGTCGTATTTACAGGTTTTTATGCACTTAATGAGCGAAATGAATTCCGTATCGGGATTAGAAAACGTTATTCAAAAGTTGTTGCAGGTTATACTTGAAAATATTGGAGGGTCGAACCTTATTGTTTATTATAAAATTGAACATGAAATATATTATGCCGATGTTTTGGGCAAAATAACTAAGATTGAAGAAATTGCCGATGAATTAGTAAAAAAGGTATTTGATACAAAAGAACATGTGGAGGTTCAAAGCGATTTTGCAAACACCAAATTGCTAGCCGACGAATTTACAAAAGCAAGCACATGGGTTTTTCCTCTGTTGGCAGGTTCTGATCTTATTGCTGTCCTGAAAATCGAAAATTTATATACCAGCACTTCGGATCTGCATTTCAACTTGCCAACTTTTTTTAGTTATGTGGCGCATATTATAAAAAACGAAATATTGGGTTATACAAAGCTTAAAGCCACTAACGACCAACTTTTGGAAGAAAATAGCAGACGCAGGCAGGCCGAAGAAGAACTTAAATCAATAAATAACGAACTTGAAAGCCGCGTGATTGAACGGACAAAAGAATTGCACCATGTGAACAGCCAACTGGAAGAAGAACTGGCAGAGCGTGAACGGGCCGAGATGCAATTGGAAACTCAATACACACTGCTTACTGCTTTAGTGAATAGTACCGACGATATCATCATATTCTCGTTAGACAAAAATTATTGCTATACTGCTTTTAATAAAAAGCATCGGAACGAGATGAAAAAAGTATGGAATACCGACATAAAAGTTGGTATGAACCTGCTTGAATGTATGCAGATACCCGAATTAAGGGAACTTGCAAAGCAAAGTATAGATAAGGCATTGAAAGGAGAGGTGTTTTCTGAAATTCAACATCAGCCCGATCACGATATTTATTATGAATTTAACTGGAACCCGATCGTCCAAAAAAACAAAGTGGTTGGGGCAACATCCTTTATCCGTGATATAACACAAACAAAGCGGTACGAGGCCCAAATCCTCAAGCTGAACCGTATTTATGCCGTTTTGAGCAACATCAACCAAGCCATTGTCCGCATTCATAACAAAGAACAGTTAATGGACGAAGCCTGCCGGATAGCGGTAAACTATGGTAAATTCCCGATGGTGTGGTTTGGCATGGTGAATAGTAAAACAAACAAAGTGGATGTGATTGCTTCAAATGGAGTTTCCACAGATTACCTGAACGAAATCGACATTGATTTGAACGACAAAGTGCGGAGTAACGGCCCTTCCGGCAGGGCAATCAAAACCGGGAAACATCAAATATCTAACAACATCCTTAGCGATAACAGCATGATTCCCTGGAGAGACAATGCGGCCAGGTATGGGTTTAAATCCTCTGCCTCTTTCCCGCTAATTGTTTTCGGCAAAGTGGAGGGAGCGTTTAATATTTACTCAGGCAATATTGATTTTTTTAGCCAGGAGGATGTGAATCTCCTCGATGAAATGGCCACCGATATTTCGTTTGCCTTTGAATATATTGAATTAGAAACCCGGAGGAAAACGGCAGAAAGTGAGTTGCAACGGACAAACGAGCTCCTCCGTGCCATTATTGAGGCTGCCCCAATTGCTATTTTCGATCTTGATCTGGAGGGTAAAGTAAACGCGTTGTGGAACCCGGCATCTGAAAAATTATTAGGCTGGAAAGCATCCGAAGTGATTGGGAAATACCTTCCGACAGTACCTACTGAAAACCGCGAAGAATTTGAACATTTCCGTGAACAGATACGGAACGGGTTGACCCTTAACGGTGTAGATGTCATGCGGCAGAAGCGCGATGGGACCCCCATAGCTTATTCCATTTATGCCTCCCCGCTTTCAAACCCCGAGGGGCAGATTAAAGGAAATGTGGCCGTACTACTGGACATTACCGAACGCAAGCGCAACGAAGCTATAAATGCCTCGCGGTTAAAACTGATGCAAATTGCTGCCACCCGGTCTATGGACGAATTACTCGAAGAAACGTTGAACGAAGCCGAAAAACTTACCGGGAGCCTGATCGGCTTTTATCACTTTATTGAAGACGATCAGGTATCGCTTACACTGCAGAACTGGTCAACAAAGACAAAAGCAGAATTTTGCAAGGCCGAGGGCAAAGGCATGCACTATCCCATATCGCAGGCCGGGGTTTGGATAGACTGTGTGACCCAACGAAAGCCGGTTATCCATAACGATTATGCCTCCCTGCCAAACCGCAAAGGAATGCCCGAAGGCCATGCCGAAGTTATCCGCGAACTTGTGGTACCTGTCCTGCGGGGTGATACAATTAAAGCAATACTGGGAGTTGGAAACAAACCGACCGATTATGACCAGAAAGATATTGAGGCAGTATCGCTTTTGGCCGATCTGGCTTGGGAAATAGCAGAACGGAAACTTGCCGAAGACCTGCTTCGCGCCGAGCGCGGGCTCTTTGTATGCGGCCCAACGGTAATATTCAAATGGAGAGCCAGAGAGGGTTGGCCCGTAGAGTATGTGTCGCCAAATGTACTTGACCAATTCGGTTACACCCCGCAAGATTTCACCAGCGGAAAAGTCCCCTATGCCACAATTATTCATCCCGATGATCTTGAACGGGTAGCAACCGAAGTAAACACGTACAGCAAGCAGGGGGTGACTTCTTTTGAGCAGGTATACCGCATTATCCACCGCAATGGGACTTACCGGTGGATTGATGACTTTACATCAGTCATTACTGACCGTGATGGGAACATAGCCAACTTCCTTGGATATATTCTGGATATTACCGAGCGCAAGCTGGCTGAAAAGGCACTGCAAGAGAGTGAACAAAAATACCGCACATTAATCCAGAAAATACAGGCCGCTGTTATCGTACATAGTGCCGACACCCAAATAATAACATGCAATACCAAAGCACAACAATTGTTAGGCATATCTGAAGACCAACTGTTGGGAAAAACGGTTATCGATCCTGCCTGGCATTTCTTTCATGAAGATAATTCCATCATGGGACTTGAAGATTATCCGGCGAATAAAGTTTTCGCCACAAAAAAGGAACTCAGGAATTACATTGTTGGAGTACACCGCCCAAATAATACAAATGATGTTTGGGTCCTCGTTAATGCCGACCCGGTTTTTGACACCTCGGACCAGTTGTCTCAGGTAATCGTTACTTTTATTGACATTACCGAACGCAAACTTGCTGAAAAAAACCTGCTCAAAGCATCTGAAGATATCCATGATCTATACAACCATGCACCCTGTGGCTATCACTCGCTCAATAAAGATGGTCTAGTGGTGCAGATGAACGATACAGAACTTGAATGGCTGGGCTACCGCAGAGAGGAAGTTGTTGGGAAAATAAAATTTACGGAACTATTTACCGAAAAAAGCTTAAAAAACTTTGAACACAATTTTCCTAAATTCAAAACAACCGGATTGATACAAAACCTGGAGTTTGATTTAATACGAAAAAACGGTTCCATATTTACCATCCTGCTTAGCGCGACAGCTATTTACGACCAGGAAGGGAACTTCCAGATGAGCAGATCTACCGTGACAGACATCACAGAACTTAAAAAAAGTGAAAAGGCCCTGGAAGAGAGTAACCGGCATTATCACCAGATTGTAGATTTATCGCAGGATATGATTGTTATACACCAGCACGGGAAAGTGGTTTTTATTAACGATGCAGGCGTTAAATTGGTTGGGGCTTCAAAACCAGAAGATATTATTGGTAGATCGGTGCTGGATTTTGTGCCACAGAACCTCAAAGAAGTTGCCAAAAAAAGAATAGTGTCAGGTTTAACAGGCGGTGAGCTCAAATCTCCAATATATGAACAGAAGCTGCTTCGGCTTGATGGGATCGTGATAGATATTGATTTGCGGGGAATGAACATTCAATATCATGGTGACGGTGCCATTCAATTTGTTGCCCGCGATATTACCGACCGCAAACAAGCTGAAGCGAAACTTATAGAAAGCGAACAAAAATTCCGCTCCCTGGCAGAAGGTTCCCCCGACAATATCATCCGGTACGATACCGGTTGCCGGGCGGTTTATATCAACCGGAATATGTATTTGACCATAAGTCCGGAAGTAGCTGCGAATATTGGAAAAACACCCACAGAAGGTAGTCAATACCCGGGAATCATAGACTATGAAACAAAGCTGCGAAAGGTTATTCAAACCGGGAGACCCGATGAAATGGAGTTTGATGTCCCAAACCCCAACGGGGAACTACGGACCCATCATATCCGTTTTGTTGCCGAACAGAATAATGATGGAGCAATTATCGGGGCCATTGCCATTGGCCGCGACATAACCGACCGAAAACAATCTGAGCTTGCCCTGCAGGAAAGGGAGAAACATTCCCGATCGCTGCTCCGTTTGTCAAGAAAATTTGAAATTGCTCAGGATTACGATGAAATACTTTTAGCAGCTTTTGAAGAGGTACAAAAGATAATCGGCTATAAAAACCTTTGGGCTTACCAGATCACCGAAGATAAAAAATATGCAATCAGCCTGGCCGCCCATGGCTCTGTATCCGGCATTATTATGTCCGATACAGGAACTGGCAGGTTGACCATCCAGGGAGATCAGATGCTCGAAGCAATTGCTAATGCTGTTGACATAATTATTATTGAGGATGCGCAAACCGATGAACGCGTGAACAAGGAAATTGTAGCCCGGTTGAAAAACCGCACGATTGTAAATGTCCCCATTGTTTTATTTGACAGGCATTTGGGCAGCATTGGGATGGGCACGTTTGGCGATGAAGGGGTGTTGATTCCTACACAACCGCAGGAAGAATTCCTTAAAGCCTTGGCCAGTCAAATGGCCGTTTCGTTCGACCGGATTCATTTAGCAAACAGGCGCAACCAAGTTGAAGAAGCACTCCGTATCAGCGAAGAATCATTCCGCAGGTTGGTGGAATATTCCCCTGTGAGTATGGCTGTTTGGTCAGGAATTGATGGGCGCGTAATTCTGTTCAATAAAAAATTTACCGAATTGTTTGGATATACCATTGAGGATATCCCTGATGTGGCTCATTGGTGGACAGTTGCCTACCCCGACAAAGCCTACCGGGAAAGCCAGATGCAACTTTGGGCAAAATTAAATGACGGAACGGAACCATTAGATAACCATAAACCGACTGAAGCGATTATTACCGGTAAAGACGGCACACCACGTAACATCGAGTTGCGTATTTCTAACTCGCATCAGGATAAAAGCCTGGTTACACTAATTGACCGGACCGAGCAAAAATTGGCCGAAGAGAAACTAAGAAATACAGCCCAGCGCCTGAATGAGGCACAACGCCTTGCCCATATCGGGAGTTGGGAATTAGACCTGGTAAACAACGTACTTATATGGTCCGATGAAATATACCGGATGTTTGAAATTGACCCCAATAAATTCAGCGCTACCTATGAAGCTTTTTTGGACGCCATCCATCCCGATGACCGGGAAGCCGTTAACATTGCTTATACCCGCTCCCTTAAAACCAGAACAACTTATGCAATCGACCACCGTATTGTTTATTCTGATGGACGTGTAAAATATGTCCATGAGCAGTGCGAGACCTATTACGATGGCGATAAACCAACCCGCTCGATAGGAACCGTGCAGGACATTACTGAACGCAAACAGGCTGAGGAAGCTTTACGCGAAAGTGAATTGAAATACCGCGAAATATTCGACAACGTGCTTGACAGCCTGTTCTTGCTTGAAGTTACCGATGACGGGCATTTCCGGAACCTTGAGGTGAACCCTGCATTTGAGAAATCAACGGGCATAGCCCGCACGCAATTAATTGGTAAGGTTATTGAAGAAACCGTTCCAAAAAATGTGGCCGATATTGTTAACGCTAAGTACCACCGTTGCGTAGAAGCAGGCATTCCCATTGAAGAGGAAGCAGAACTGGATTTGCCCACCGGAAGGCGTTATTTCCACTCAACGCTTATCCCCGCCCGCAACGAAATCGGACGGATACACCGTATCATAGGTATTTCGCGTGATATTACCGACCGGAAAAAAGCAGAGGATGCATTACGCGAAAGCGAAGCTAAATTTTTCACTGTTTTCCAACTAAGCCCAATGGCCTTATCTATTACTTCCATAAAGGATCAGGTATTTTTGGATGTCAATAACAGTTTTCTTCAAAATGTTGGTTATAAAAGAGATGAGCTTATAGGAAAATCGTCGAACATACTCGACTTATGGGCCGATCACGGGTTATGGGACAAATTCCGGCAGATAATGGCCGACAAAGGGAAAATTGACAATTTTGAATTCGAATTCCGGGGAAAACCGGGTAAGTATGGATACGGGTTAATCTCGGCCACAATTGTAACAATTAATGGTGCTCCATGTGTATTATCCCAAATTGCAAATATCAATGATAGAAAAGCAATGGAAGAAAAAATCCGGACACTCAACCGGGAATTGGAAAGAAGGATTTTTGAACGGACCGCCCAATTGGAATCGGCAAACAAAGAACTCGAAGCCTTTGCCTATTCTGTATCGCACGATTTACGTGCCCCTTTGCGCGGTATCGATGGTTTTTGCCAGGTCCTGTTCGATGAATATAAGGGGAATATGGATGAAGCGGGTAAAAACTATTTGATGCGCATACGTGCCGCTGCCCAACGCATGGGGCAACTTATTGATGATATGTTGGAATTGTCAAGGATTAGCCGTAGCGAGATGAAAATACATCAGGTGGACCTCAGCAATATTGCCAATGAAATTACAAACGAATTGAATGAATCAGCGCCCGGAAGAAAGGTTAATTTCAGCATTCAAAACGGGATACAGGTAAATGGAGATGGACGGCTCCTGAGAATTGTCTTGGAAAACCTTATGGGGAATGCCTGGAAATTTACTTCAAAACACAGTAAAGCCTCAATAATGTTCGGAATGCAGATAGTAGATGGCAACCCTGCCTATTTTGTTAGCGATGATGGGGCCGGCTTTGATATGAACTATGCACAAAAATTATTTGGCGCTTTTCAACGGCTTCATACCGCAAAAGAATTTGAAGGAACAGGGATAGGATTAGCTACCGTACAACGGATTGTCCATCGCCATGGAGGCAAGGTATGGGCTAAAGGTGAAGTTGAAAAAGGGGCTACGTTTTATTTCACGATACCTTAATTATACTGTTATGGAAAACAAAACAATTTTATTAGTGGAAGATAATCTCGATGATATCGACTTAACACTTCATGCGTTAAAAAAGAATAATATCAGGAATGAAGTTATGGTGGTTTACGATGGCGCCGAGGCTTTGGATTTTCTTTTTGGGACAGGAAAATACAGTAGCCGTAACCTGTCTAGCATGCCTACGGTAATATTATTGGACATCAAGCTTCCAAAGATAGATGGGCTGGAGGTATTGCGGCAGATACGCGCCAATGAACTTACAAAACTTTTGCCTGTTGTGATACTCACCTCCTCAAAAGAGGAACAAGATATTATAAACGGATATAGTTTGGGTGTTAACAGCTACGTCCGAAAACCTGTTGACTTCAATCAATTCGCCGAAGCCGTAAGCCACATGGGATTGTACTGGCTTTTAGTTAATGAAGCTCCACCTAAGAAATAAAAACTTGAACAATGGAAAAAACATTACGGATTTTAATTGTCGAAGACTCAGAAGATGACGCCTTATTGGAATTGCTCCAAATAAAAAAAGGAGGCTACACTGTTGATTATGATATTGTGGAAACTGAGGAGAAAATGAAATCGGCACTTAACCAAAAGACTTGGGATATCGTACTCTCAGATTATGCAATGCCACATTTCAATGGAATTGAAGCATTAAAGATGGTAAAAGAATCAGGTATCGATATTCCGTTTATTATTATCTCAGGTACCATTGGGGAAGATGTTGCAGTGGAAGCAATGAAAGCAGGGGCAAATGATTACATTATGAAGAACAATTTGCTGCGCCTGCTTCCGGCTGTTGAACGGGAACTGAGGGAATCGGTAAACAGGGCAGGAAGCAAACTCCTTGAACACGAAAAGAAAATGGCCGAGCAGGCATTACGAGAAAGTGAAATGCGGTACCGGCGCATTACCGAAGGCATCACCGATTACTTGTATTCAGTCCGTGTAGAAAACGGCAAGGCTGTAGAAACTATTCAAAGTCCTGCCTGCGAAGCAATTACAGGCTATTCTGTAGAGGAATTTGCCAACGATCCTTTTCTTTGGTTCCGGATGATAATCCCCGAGGACCGCGACAAAGTAAAGGAGCAAATTAAACTAATTTTATCAGGTACCGATGTTAAACCTCTTGAACACCGCATCCAATGTAAAAATGGAATCGTAAAATGGATTTCTGATACAACCATCCTGTTTAAAGATATAAATGGGAGTCTGCTTTCGTATGATGGGGTAATAAAAGATATTTCAGAAAGAAAATATGCAGAAAATGAACTAAGAAAACTCTCCCGGGCTGTCGAGCAGAGCCCGGTCTCTGTTATTATCACAAATGTTAAGGGCAATATTGAATATGTTAATAAGAAATTTACAAAAGTTACCGGTTATTCATCCGCGGAGGTGATCGGGAAAAACCCAAGGTTTTTAAATTCCAGAGAATCTTCTTCAATTAACTATGCCGAACTCTGGAATACTATTTTAAGTGGTAAAGAGTGGTTTGGCGAGTTTCATAATAAAAGGAAAAACGGTGGGCTGTTTTGGGAATCTGCTTCCATTTCTCCAATATTTGATTCAAAAGGTACCATAACCCATTTCCTTGCCGTAAAAGAAGACATCACTGAACGGAAACTGTATGAAAAGGTATTGCAGGTTTCCGAAAAAAAATACCGTGTTATTGCCGATAATACGTATAATTGGGAATTTTGGTCCGATACTGAAGATAAGTTTATTTATTGCTCCCCTTCCTGCCTGCGCGTGACCGGTTATACGGCCAAAGAATTTATTGAAAATCCGAAATTAAAATATGAAATTGTTCATTCCGATTACCGGGAAATGTTCCATAAGCATGCTCACCGCAACGTTAAAAATAGAACTGCCGAAACCTTGCAATATAAAATTTTGCATAAAGACGGCACCGAACGGTGGATAGAACATGTTTGTCAGCCCGTTTTCGACTCCGACGACAGTTTTATGGGATTTAGGGGCAGCAATTCCGATATTACTGAAAAAAAGGAAACTGACCGGAAAATATTAAACGCGATCATTGCCACCGAAGAATCGGAACGCAATAAATTTTCGCAGGAACTACACGACGGCCTTGGCCCTTTATTATCCACTGTAAAACTATACTTCCAATGGCTCTCGGAAACTACCGATACAGTTAAACAAAAAGGCATTACTGATACGGGGCTTCAGAATATAGACGAAGCGATTCAAACCGTCAGGGAAATATCCAATAACCTGAGTCCACGTATCCTAATAAGTATGGGGTTAGTCCCGGCTCTCAAACATTTAATCCAAAGATTCAACATACCTCAGAAACTGGCGATACAATTTACATACGATGATGAAAAAAGGTATGATGCGCAAACCGAGGTAACCTTGTACCGCATTGTTGCCGAGTTGCTGAACAACACCATTAAATATGCCAAGGCTCAGTCAATAACTATCAATCTTTCCCATAATTCCGGCAAAAACAGTATCCGGCTCACCTATGCCGATAACGGAAAAGGGTTTGACCTGAAAAAAGCAATGGAAGAAAAAAAAGGGATGGGGTTGCAGAATATGATGCACCGTGTGGATACATTAAACGGATTTATTAATTTTGATACAATGGAAGGGAAATCGTTGGTGGTTACCATCGAATTACCATTACACAACGAAATAAAATTATGAATAAAACTAAGATAAAAGCAGTAATTGTTGATGACCATGAAATGTTCCGCAGTGGGTTAAAATCGCTACTTGAGCAGGAAAATTTAGCACAGGTGGTTGCCGAGGCTTCAAACGGGCAGGAGTTTCTGGAACTTATGGATACGTTGTCGCCCGATTTGATTCTGATGGACATTGACATGCCCCTTATGAATGGTATTGAAGCCAGCGAAAAGGCTCTTGCAAAAAACCCGAAACTCAACATTCTGGTTTTAAGCATGTACGACGATTATTCGCATTACACCCGGTTAGTGACCGCTGGTGTTAAAGGTTTTATCTCCAAATCTTCCGGGAAAACTGATTTAGAAAGGGGAATTATGGCCGTAAGCAATGGAGATTCTTACTTTTCATCCGATTTGTTGCGCAATATTATTATTGAAATTAACAAACCCAAAGAACGCGTTGCTTCCAAAGGCAGTGCAGTAACTTTTTCATCACGCGAAGAGGAGGTGTTAAAGTTAATCTGCAATGGTTATGCTACCAACGAAATTGCCGATAAGCTATGTTTAAGCCATAAAACCATCGACAATCACCGGTCCAAGCTCCTTCAAAAAGCAGGGGTTAAAAACAGTATTGGGTTGGTAATATATGCCATAAAAAATAAGATTGTTATTTTTTAAAGGTTTTTTCCCGGGTTAGTAAAACAAGTGAAAATGTTCCTTAACTTTTTATTGTACCATTCTGAATCTGCAAGTAGCTGTGACACTGAGTTGAATATGAATATATTAATTCAAGTTTTACTTCTGCAATTTAGTGAAGTTGTGCTGCAACTTAATGCCTCATTTTTTTGAACATTAATATTTCACCCGGGGATTTGCTATTTTTACCGGGCATTAGTTTTTATTTATGAATCGCGAACCGCTTTTTGTAGATGTCATTCTTCCGGTACCGGTGAAAGGTTTTTTTACTTATGAATTACCTGCAGGCCTGCCATTACCTGTTCCTGGAATGCGGGTGGTGGTTCCGTTTGGCAAAAAAAAGCTTTATACAGGTATCGTTTTTTTGGTTCATGCAAAAAAGCCGGAAGGTTATGAAACTAAACCCCTACTTCAGGTGCTGGACGAATTTCCTGTAGTGAATAAATGGCAGATGCGCCTTTGGGAGTGGGCTTCCGATTATTACATGTGCCCGGTGGGCGAAATCTATAAAGCAGCCATCCCTTCCGGGCTGAGGCTCGAAAGCGAAACAAATGTTTATCCCACATTTTCTGAAACCGCACCCGCTACCGAAGATGAACGGGTATTGCAGATTTGGAGGTTTTTACAGAAGCAGGAACTTAGCTCCATTACCGAAATCAGTAATGCACTGGGCATTTCAAACATCCTCCCCCTGTTAAAAAAAATGCTGGACAAAGGATGGATTCAGATTCAGGAAGATTTAAAGCAGTATTACCGGCCCAAACAATCTAAGTTTATTGGTTTGGCCCCGCGGATTGATACCCTTGAGAAAATTGAGAAAATCCGCGAATTGTTGGCCAAAGCCCCAAAGCAGCAGGAATTGTTCAACTACTTTTTGAGTCAACTGAAAACCGATCAGTTAAGTGGTAAAACTTTTCTAAAATCACAATTACTCGATGAGTCTGGCACCGGTGCGGCTACGCTGAAAACATTGCTCGACAAAAATATTCTGAAAGAAACGGAGGTAGAAGTTTCCCGATTGACCGAACGCCATATACCCACCTCTGGTTCCAACACATTAAACCAGCACCAGCAAAAGGCTTTGGGGCAGATCGGGGAACAATTTTTAAGTAAAGAGGTGGTGTTGCTTCATGGGGTGACATCAAGCGGGAAAACCGAAATTTACATCCACCTTATTGACAAAGTGTTAAAACAAAATAAACAGGTGCTTTACCTTTTACCTGAAATTGCCCTGACATCGCAGATTGTTCAAAGGCTCCGCAATGTTTTTGGTAATAGCGTGGGGGTGTATCATTCCAAATTTTCCGACGCCGAAAGGGTGGAGATTTATCAACGGATACAGGAAAACCACAAAAAACCGTATCAAATCATTTTGGGTGTGCGTTCGTCGGTGTTTTTGCCATTCAGTAACCTGGGATTAATTATTGTGGACGAAGAACATGAAAACACTTACAAACAGTTCGATCCGGCTCCAAGGTACAATGCCCGGGACTTATCGGTGGTTTTGGCGGGTCTGCATCAGGCAAAAGTTTTGTTGGGCACGGCTACACCCTCCATCGAAAGTTATTTTAATGCCCAATCGGGCAGGTATGGTTTGGTGGAACTGATGCAACGGCATCAGGAAATCCAGTTACCCAAAATAATTTTGGCCGATGTCCGGAAAGCTTACAAGAAAAAAGAGATGCATTCCCATTTTACAGCCACATTGCTGGCCAATGTTGAGGAAGCCCTTGAAAAAAAGGAGCAGGTGATTTTATTTCAGAACCGTAGGGGTTTCAGCCCTTACATGGAATGTGCCAGTTGCGGATGGATTCCCACTTGCAAGTTCTGTAACGTGAGTTTGACGTATCATAAAAACATCAGCAAACTTATGTGCCACTATTGCGGATACAGCACCGATGGGGTTTACCGGTGCGGCCATTGCAACCGGCCACATTTGGAGACCAAAGGGTTCGGCACTGAAAAGGTGGAGGATGAAATTTCGCTTATTTACCCCGATGCCCGGGTGGCCCGGCTTGATTTGGATACCACCCGCGGAAAATATGGACACGAAACCATCATTAACGATTTTCAGAACCAACACATTGATATTTTAATCGGTACCCAGATGGTTTCGAAAGGACTCGATTTTGACCACGTGAGTGTGGTGGGGATTTTGAATGCCGATAACATGTTGCGTTTTCCCGATTTCCGGGCGTATGAACGCTCGTACCAATTGATGGCGCAGGTGAGTGGCCGTGCCGGACGGAAAAACAAACAGGGAAAAGTAGTCATTCAAACCAACGACACCGGACATGCCATCATTCAGCAGGTAATGCAAAACAATTATAAATCGATGTACCAGCAGCAGCTGGACGAAAGGCAACGGTTTTTCTATCCCCCGTTCAGCCGTTTAATCAAGCTTACCCTCAAGCACCGCGATAATGTTTTGGTAAACCAGGCATCGCTGGAATTGGTCAAACAGATACAGCAAATCGGGAACCTGGAAATTCTTGGCCCCACTATTCCACCCATCAACCGGATTCAGAATTTGTTTATCCGCACAGCCTTGATAAAACTGGATCGGGGCAATCAGTTGACCAAAGCCAAACACCGTATTACTGAAACCATCGACGGGTTAAAGAACCATCCATCGTTTAAAGGAGTCCAATACATGGTAGATGTCGATCCTATGTAAGGTCTGCTGAGAAATTAACAATAAACACATTTAATGTGATTTACAATATCATGTAATGTATTTGCTACAAGCTTTTCAAAACAATTCAATTAAAATGATTGCATTTAAAATCCTGAAAGGATTTAAGGTGAATAACCCCGTATGGCAATGCGGGGTGGAAGAACAAGGATGAAACAGGAACCCGGGAAGGGTTCAATTTAATTGGGTTCAATTATTTGACCCACTTCGGGGGTAATTTTATAATTTGGCGTGTTACCCGTGGTTATCACTTACGTGAGGGCTTTGTCGTTCACATTTATCTTTTTCAGAGTTTTTTTCAACAGATAGTGTTTGAGCCAGATAAAAATCCGTGATAATCTGCGTTGCAAAGCATCTTTGTTATCAACGTTCGAATAGCACACATTGATGGCGTGGATAAACCGATGTTTTTCGCTGTTTAAAAAGAATGGAAGGTAAAGAATAACAGACAAATGCTAAGAGACTTTAATACTAATTGACTTATTCAACAACCTCTTTTTATTTATCGTAATGAAATCGACATGAATATATTTTTAATTCATTTTCTTCTACTTGATAAACTAATCGATGTTCATTTTCAATTCGTCTTGACCAAAATCCGGCCAAATCATATTTTAATTGTTCCGGTCGCCCAGAGCCTTCAAATGGTGTCCGTTGAATTTCCTTTAGTAATCCGTTTATCTTTTTAACAACTTTTTTATCAGTATTTTGCCAATAAAGATAATCTTCCCATGCATTCTCAGTAAATATGAGAATCATTTTAATCTTCAAATTTAGGGTGAACGGTTCTTCCTGACTTCATTTGTTCAATTGAGTTGTAAAGTCTCATAGCGTTTTTCTTTGAACTTAAAAGATGCAATGTCTCCATGATCGAATTATATTCGTCAAGTGAAATCATTACAGCCCCTTTTCCACTTTTTCTTTTAATAATCAAAGTTTCATTATCATCTTCTACACTGTCTAGGTAATTTTTTAGACCAGTCCTGAATTCTGAAAAATTTGCAGCAATCATTTTTTTATCTTTCAAGTTCGTAAATAAGTACAAATATACGTACCTGTTTCGGTTTCTCAAAATTTTTATGCAAATGGAATACCCTTGCAATGATTAAACCTGAATCTGAAAAATACTCACCATTGTAGCATCGGATCAACTTCACTTGGTGGACGAGAAAATATAAAAATCTGATGGTAGAATGCTCATTTTTTGTAGTTTTGCCGCATGGCTTAGCAAATCGCTGTTTTTATGTATGAATATATTCAAGGCAAGATAACTGAATTAACCCCAGCCTCGGTGGTGATCGACAACCAGGGAATAGGCTATTTTATACACATCTCGTTAAATACCTATTCCGCCCTTTCGGGGAAGGAGCAAGCTGTGGTTTTTATCCATCCAGTGATACGCGAAGATGCCCACCTGATGTATGGCTTTTTTAGCAAAAGCGAACGTGCCATTTTCAGGCAATTGATTACCGTTTCTGGAATTGGGGCCAACACCGCCCGCATGATACTCTCGTCGCTTAGCCCCGATGAAGTGAGGGATGCCATATTATCGGGGAATGTAGGTTTGCTTAACCAGATTAAAGGCATTGGAGCAAAAACCGCCCAAAGGTTAATTGTAGATTTGAAAGATAAAGTCGGCAAGGGCGATGGGAGCAGCGAATTTTTATTCATGCAAAACAATACAAACCGCGATGAAGCGTTATCTGCATTAGTAATGCTGGGCTTTGCCAAAAATACCGTGGATAAGGTACTCGATAAACTAATCAAAGAAAAGCCTTCGGCCAGTGTGGAGGAATTGGTAAAACATGCATTAAAAGCGATTTAAAAAGAGATTTCGGCATTGAAAAAACAGTTTCTACGCATATCGTTTCTGCTCCTTGTCACGGGTAATTTTTTGGCCGGGTTTTCGCAAACTGCAACCGATACCACCAAAGCACCCTTCAAAATCCAGCCGGAACCCGTTCAGCCTTATGGGGAGAAACGGCCAGCGACTAATATTGATTTTAAAACTCCCGATAACATAGTCACTGAAGTGGAATACGATGAAACCACCGGGCAATACATCATTCATAAAAAAGTAGGCGGTGTAGATTACGTGCCACCCTATTCCATGAGTTTTGAGGAATACCAAAACTACGACATCCAGAAAAACCTGAAAAGTTATTGGCGGAGCCGCTATAAAAGTGAAACTTTCGAAAACCAATCCTCGCTGATCCCAAAAATCAATATCGGAAGTGAGGCGTTTGAAACCATCTTTGGGAGCAATACCATTGATATTAAACCGAACGGATCGGCCTCGTTAAAATTTGGAGTGAAAATCTCGAACAGCAAAAACCCAATTCAGCCGGTAGAGTTACAGCGCAATACTACCTTCGATTTTAAAGAGGAGATACAAATGAGCGTGGTCGGAAAAATTGGGGAGAACCTGGAAATGAAGGTATCGTACGATACCGAATCGCAGTTCGACTTTGATAATACCATGAACCTGCGTTATCAGGGTAAAGAAGACGATATTCTACAAAAAGTAGAGGCGGGGGATGTTTCATTGCCATTAACCACTTCTTTAATTTCTGGTAGCCAAAGCCTGTTTGGGATTTTAACCGAATTGAAATTTGGTAACTTATATGTAACGAGTGTTTTTTCGCAGCAAGAGGGCGAAACCAAAACCATTACCGTTGAAGGCGGTGCCCAAAAAAGTAACTACGATATATCCGTAGCTGAATACGATAAAAATAGGAATTTCTTTTTGGGTCACTACTTCAGGGCCAATTACGATAAATTTCTTGAAAATTTCCCTTTGGTCGCTTCTCCGGTAAAAATCAATAAAATTGAGGTATGGGTAACCAATACCAAAAAGGAGACATCCGGACCCAGAAATATTGTCGCCTTTGTCGATTTGGGTGAAGAGCGTAAAACTGTCAGCTTTTATGGAAACACCGAAACCGTTTTGGTTGATACTACCTTAACCCTGGGTTCAACCGGCTACCCCGACAACAACGGGAACAGTCTGTACCAACAATTAAATACAGGCGACAGTACCTATCGGAACATTAACGAAGTATCAAGGGTTTTAACGGGATTAGGTCTTGATGGAGGCAAAGATTTTGAAAAAGTGGAATATGCCCGCAAATTAACCTCCAATGAATATACCTTTGATGCCAACCTGGGTTTTATATCGCTGAATTCGGCACTCAACAGTGATGAGGTTTTGGCGGTGGCTTATGAATACACTGCGAATGGGCAGACCTACAAAGTGGGTGAATTTGCCCAGGACGGAATTGCCCATCCTCAGGTGCTTTATTTAAAATTGCTGAAAGGAACCAACTTCAACCCTTTGTTGCCAAACTGGAAACTGATGATGAAAAACATTTATTCCATTGGGGCATATCAGGTTAGTAAAGAGGATTTTAAACTGGAAATTGAATATTACGACGACAATACAGGTACACGCGTGCTTAATATTCCTGATAAGAAGAAGGTTTTAAACGACACGCTTCAAAAAACAAAATTCCTGAGGCTCATGAATCTCGATAATTTTAATTCCGAAGGGAATTATGTTTCTAACGGGGATGGGGTGTTCGACTTCATGGAAGGAACCACTATTTTGGCTGCCAGTGGGAAAATCATTTTCCCCATGGTAGAGCCTTTTGGCGGCTACCTGAAAAACCTGATTCCAAACAAAGAACTGGCCGACAAATTAAATTATCAGGTACTTTACGATTCCACGCAATACAAGGCATTACAGGTGACATCAAAAAACAAGTTCTATTTAAAAGGTACCTATAAATCCTCCGGAGGTTCCGAGATAATCTTAAACTCATTCAATATTCCCGAAGGTTCGGTGGTTGTTACCGCAGGGGGGATTAAACTGACTGAGAATGTCGATTATTCTGTGGATTACAACTTAGGGAGGGTGAAAATTCTTAACGAAAGTTATTTAGCATCCGGAACCCCTATAAAAATATCGTTGGAGAGCAATGCCCTTTTCAGCATCCAAAGCAAAACATTGATGGGTACTCACCTCGACTATCGTTTTAACAACGATTTTAACCTGGGAGCCACCATCATGAACCTGACCGAGCGCCCCCTGACTCAAAAGGTAAATATGGGAGAAGAACCCATCAGCAATACCATCTGGGGATTGAATGGTTCGTACCGTACCGATGCACCGTTTCTGACCAAAGCGGTTGATTTTCTTCCTTTTATCGAGACCAAAGAAATGTCTTCCATTACCTTTGAAGGAGAATTTGCCCAATTAATTCCCGGGCACAACAAGGCTATTGGTAAAACCGGGAATGCTTTTATTGATGATTTTGAAGGTAGCGAATCGAGTATTGATTTACGGAACCGCAATGGTTGGGTATTGGCTAGTGTTCCTCAGGGGCAAAACCTTTTTCCAGAGGCAACTGATTTTTCGGGCCTAACCTCAGGCTATAACCGTGCAAAACTGGCCTGGTACCAAATCGACCCGCTGTTCTTCAGAACAGGTTCTCCGGTAAGCAAAGATCTACAATCAAATCTGAAAGTATATCGTCCGGTGGAGCAGGAGATTTACCCTAACAAAGATGTGGTAAATGGTATCCCCACTGAAATTTCAACCCTCGACCTGGCCTTTTATCCCGAGGAAAGGGGTTCATACAACTTTGATACCGGTACCGAATCGTTTGCTGCAGGTCTTACTCCCGAAGGGAAACTTGAAAATCCGCAATCGCGCTGGGGTGGGATTATGCGTGAGCTTACCACCAAAGATTTTGAGGCACAGAATATTGAATACATCATGTTTTGGATGATGGATCCCTTTGTGGAAGATGATTCACTTAACAATGGCGGAAAACTCTATTTCAACCTGGGGAATATCTCTGAGGATATTTTAAAAGATGGGCGGAAAAACTTTGAAAACGGGTTACCTACAGAATTCCCGGTGAATGCTTCTGTTATTGCTGAAACCCAATGGGGACGGGTTCCTGCGGTGCAAGCACTTATTAATGACTTTGTGAACGACCCCGATTTGCGTCCTTATCAGGATGTGGGTTTCGACGGGTTAAGCAGCTCCCTTGATGAGGGGACCGGAAAAACAGGGGAACAGGAAAAGTTTGTTGACTATTTGAATTATGTTGAAAGCAGAGTTACCAACGAAGAGGTAAAGGCAGAAATTATTTCTGACCCGTCAGCCGATGATTACCATTATTTCCGGGGAAGCGATTTTGATGCCCGGGAATTGGGAATCCTTGACCGTTACAAAGATTACAGCAACTCCGAAGGTAACTCACCCGCCAGTGAGAATTCCAGCGAATCATATACCACGGTGGGGCAAACACAACCCGATGTGGAAGACATTAATGGCGATTATACCTTGAGCGAAAGTGAGTCGTATTTTCAGTACGAGGTAGATCTCCGGAAGGAAAACATGCAAACAGGGCTCATTAACATTACCGATATTCAGGAAGCCACCGTCAACATGGAAAATGGGGACAAAAAACAGGTGAAATGGTACCAGTTTAAAATTCCTATCAGTTTACCCGATACTACCGTGGGAACCATCCAGGACTTTAAATCCGTCCGGTTTATGCGTATGTTTATGCGGGGGTGGGATAATGACATTGTGTTGCGTTTTGCCAACCTGGAGCTGGTGCGGAGCGAATGGCGCAAATACGATTATGCCATCAAAGAAGGGGGTGAAACCACTGGTGGCGATGAAAGCCATGACCCCAATGACATTCCGTTCAGCATATCGTCAGTAAATATTGAAGAAAATGGCAGCCGTACACCCGTGAATTATGTGCTTCCGCCGGATGTGGACAGGCAACAGGATCCATCGAACCAACAGCTAAACAAACTCAATGAGCAATCAATGACTTTAAAAGTGGAGGATATGGAAGATGGGTATGCTAAAGCTGTGTATAAAACCCTGAATATGGACATGCGCGATTATGGCAAACTGCAGATGTACATTCATGCCGAATCGATGTTTGAGGATGATCCCATCAACGATTACGATGTTTCATGTTTTGTAAGGTTGGGTTCCGATTTTACCAACAATTATTACGAATATGAGGTGCCTTTAAAGGTGACTCCCAAAGGTTCTTACAACGGCAATAGCGAAACCGACCGCTATAAAGTCTGGCCCGAAGAAAATAACCTGGAGATAGATTTTGATGAACTCATTGATGCAAAAATGGCCCGCAATGAGGCCATGCACAAGGCAAATTCTGAACTTACCTATTTAGATGCCTATACCTATTACCACGCGAACAACCCGGAAAACCGGATTGTAATAAAAGGTAATCCAAACATTGCCAATGTAGCTACCATCATGATTGGTATCAGGAATCCAAAGAAGAAATACAACCCGAAAGACGACGATGGGCTGAAAAAGTCAACCGAAATTTGGGTAAACGAACTCCGGTTGACCGATTTTGACGAAAAGGGGGGATGGGCAGCCACTGGCCGGATGAGTGCCCGGCTAGCCGATTTTGGAACCGTTTCGGTGGCGGGTAGTACCACCCAACCAGGCTTTGGCAGTATTGAACAATCGGGTCAGGAACGGTCCAAGGAAACCACCAACCAGATTGATGTAGCCACAAATCTGGAACTGGGGAAACTCTTCCCCAAAGAAGTCAACGTCCGGATTCCTATGTTTATTGGCTATTCCCGTACGGCCATCAAACCAAAATACAACCCGCTCGATCAGGATGTGACCATGGAAGAAGCACTGAACGATCCTTCGCTCACTGACCAGGAAAAAGAGGATTTGGTGAAGCAGGTTCAGGATTTTACCGAACGGCGGAGTATCAACTTTACCAATGTGGGACTGGGGCAATCGGGGAAAGCAAAGCCGCATTTTTATTCCCCTTCAAACCTTAGTGCATCGTATGCTTATAGCGAATTGCTCCATCACGATGTGAGTATCGACCACAGCTCTTCAAAAACCTATGCCGGTGCGCTGAATTATATTTTTAACAACCAGCCCAAAAACTATGAACCTTTTAAAAAGGTAAAGTTGTTACAGAAGAAAGCCTTCAAATTGATTGGCGATTTCAACTTTTATTTGGCCCCACAGCAGCTTTCGTTTAGCAATTCCATCAACCGGAAGTACAGCGAAACCCTTTTGAGGAACCTCAACAACCCCGAACAGGTATTCGACCCAACTTATGATAAAAGTTTTTACTGGCAACGGCAATTCGACCTGAAATACAATTTCTCCAAAGGGTTAAAGATTTCATTCTCAACCAACACCAACGCCTACATTGAAGAACCGGAGGGAGAGGTAAACCGTTCACACCGCGACACCTATGACATTTATAAACAGCAGGTTTGGGAATCAATCAATAACTTTGGCACACCCAATACATATAATCAAAAATTGGATGTTACTTATACAATCCCTATTAACAAAATTCCGTTGCTGAGCTTTGTCTCGGCTAATGCCCGGTATGCCAGCACCTATGATTGGGAATTGGCTTCGAAGTTAAAAAACGACTCCCTCGAGATGGGAAATTCTATTCAGAACACCCAACAAATCAACCTGAACGGACAGCTTAACATGGATAACCTTTACAACCAGTTAGGATTCATTGAAAAAATTAACAAGAAATACAAACAACCTTTGCAGCAGCGTAAAAAGCCAAAATTTGAAGATGTTGTTTTTTCTCAGCAAGGGTTGAATTTTAAAGCAGGGGTGGCAAAAAAAATCAACCACGGTTTGGGTACTGAGGAAGAAATAAATGTGGTGGCAAAATTAGCCAACGGCAAAGAGGTGAAAGCCGATTTTGATGTGATTAACGCCAACCGGGTGGAAGTGATTCTCGAAAGTGATGCCGAAGAGGTAAGCATTGAAGTAAAAGGGAAAAAGGAACTTAAGGACAGTTGGCTGTTGCAGGCTTTTGAACATTTTACGTTGGTAACCACAGGTTTTAAGCAGTTCTCGGTTACAATGACACAAACTCAGGGAACGGCTATGAGTGGCTACAAATATGACCATCAGTTTACCGATTTGTACAACAATCCGGGATTGCCCTTTATTTTTGGTTGGCAGGATCCAACTTTTGGTTCCCGGATGAAGGAAAATAAGGGATTGGTTGATAGCACAAATTTTCTCGACCCTTACACCATGACCAACAATATTTCGTACAGCTTTAAGGCTACCTACCAGCCTTACAAAGATTTGCGGATAGACTTTGCCGGCCAGCAAAGCGAAACTTCCGTGATGTCGGAATATTATGACTTGGAAAATGGAATTGCTGTACCACTGAACCATACCCAGAAAGGCTCCTACAATGTAAATATCTGGATGCTTTCGACAGCGTTTGCCAAAAAACCTGATTTGGAGAATCCCACGTCTGCGGCATTTGAAAAGTATCGGGAAAACCTTTATACGGTTGCCTGGAAATTAGCCAGGGAACGCGATGCAAAAGATATGGATGATATTTATAATCCGGGTGCTGACACATTGTTCCCGGAGGGTTACACAACCATGAACCCCGAAGTGGCTATTCCGGCTTTTATGGCGGCATACGGTGGGTTGGATGCCGGAAGAGTGCCCTTGAACTTTAAAAGTCTGTTGTATCTGCGGCCTACCTGGAGGGTAAAATACGATGGGCTGATTCAGATTCCGTTCCTGGCCAGATATTTTAAAAATATTTCTCTTTCGCACGGATACAATGCCTCATTTACCGTGGGAAGTTATAGTTCGGTAGCCGACTGGGACTACTGGATGATGAAAGGCGCAGGCACCGATACCTCCTTCTTTGTACCGGAATTAGATATATCGGGTTTTGCCGCCACAGAACAATTCGTCCCCTTGGTTGGAATTGATGCAACCTGGAAAAACAATGTGCTTACTAAATTCGAATATAAAAAGACCCGGAACCTTACCATGAGTTTAACCAATAACCAAATGGCTGAGGTTTATACCTGGGAATATACCATTGGTAGCGGGTACCGTTTCGATAAGGTGAAAATTAAACTCCGGACCCCCGGGGGAGGCTCCAAACCTGTGGAAAGCGATTTGAACCTGCGGGGCGATATTTCAATCCGCGACAACATGAACATTATTCATGATTTGAGCCAGGGAACCAGTCAGGTAACTCAGGGACAAAAGGTGGTCACCACCAAAATTACCGCCGATTACCAGTTAACTGAAAAATTGAACCTACAAGCCTATTACGACCGGTTGGTAACCATACCAAAAGTGGGTTCTTTTAAAACGGCTGTTACCGAATTTGGCTTTAAGGTGCAGTTCACCTTGGCACAATAGGTTTGTAATTGGAAACTTTAGATCACGCGCTGAAACGTATGGAGAAATATTCCCGCATTTTGTTTCAAAGTTTGGCACTGTTTGTATTAACTACTTCGTGCCGTTATACCACCGAACGGACTGTGGTTAATTTTGAGTATCAGCACTATTCATGTTCAGTTACCGGGTTTATTTCAGTGGGCGCGATGCACCCTTTTTATGCCGCAGACAGTTTGCTGTTATTGGAAGCGGAGTATGAAAGCTTTAAACAGCAGAAACTGGAGGACTTGGATAATCAGCGCAAAGAAGTGGAAGCACGTATTCACGAAATTACCACAGAATGCCGTACGATGCCCGAAGGGGCCATGAAACGGGTGATGCTTCAGATGGCAGTTGGCACTCAGGCACGTGCCGATCATCTGCAAAACCTATATGCCATTTATAGCACGCAGCCCGAAAAGACACAATTGAAAGTTTATTTAACCCGTATGGAAGCTTACAGACAGGATTCCCAAAAATTGCTGGGTTATATGGTTCCGGTGGATTTTATCGGAATGGAAGGAAGTTTGCCCAAAGCAAATTATCAAAAGAGGTATCTTTTCGATACCCGAAAGAAGACCATTATTGGGGTGTTGCACAATGAACCAACCGCCCCATAAATAGGATGGTACCCGTGGTTTCGTCCAAAACCAAAAAGAGAAAAGGATGGTCGGCATTAAACGGGATGTTCCGTGGAGCCGATTTCCGGGTCATAACCACAGCAGTGGCTCCAGCCATTTCGGTTCCCTTTTCGTTAACTTCAATTTTAGCTCCGTGTAAAACCTTGTCAATTTTTAATTCAGTGGTTCCGGTGATGCCACTAAAATTGGCTGTTGTGGCAAAAGCCTCCGTCATCCCTAAGTTTTGAAGCAGTTTGGATAATTCAGAGGCAGTTTCGAACTTAATTTTTGGAATTTCGATAACAACTTGCTGTGGCTGCCTATCGGCAAGGAGGGTGGAAATGTAATCGGCATCCAAGGTTTCCTCAATACGTGAGAGCCCCGATGATTCCCTGGGCAACAAAACTACAAATGAATGTTTCCTTCCCCTGTACGGGATAAAAACAGCCTGTATCAAGTCATCGGAATAATAAGGAACCGATAGTGTTTGATTCATAAATGGAGTAGGGGTCTTTTCCTTGACGGTATAAAATGTGTCGGTACGTGTTTGGGAATCTTTAAAAGCACTGGCCCAACCGGCGTAAAAATAGGAGGCATTCACAAGTATTAACCGTGTATTTTCAAACAATTGCTCCGGCTTAATCAAATGGGTTAGTTGCTGTTGCGTATGCTGAGCTACCCAATGGTTGATGGTTTCAGCAGCAAGCTTCCGTTCTTTGGGCATCACAAACCGGACCTTTTGTACCGGGGCTTGGTAATATTCCAGAACGGTGTCGGTAAAACTTTTGAGGATGGGAAAATCTTCCTGGACCCACAAACTATTTGCACTATACCAGGCCACAGAATCTGTTTGGGTCTGCAATTGATTCCTAAGGAGCGATTGATTTTGATAAAGATATTCCGTAGTGGAGGTTCCCAAAACAAAGTTCATTTGTGAGGCCGTTTGTTCACGGGCTCCAATTAACGTCATCCCCAGGGCCTGTTGCAAACTGTAAGGAGAGAAAATGAGGTTCTCCTTTTCGGCTGCCAATGCCAATTGTTTGTAAATATTGATGGAAAAGGTAAGGTTTGGAAGCGACAGGCTCATGCTATCCTGGCTCCTCACAAAGAGGGAACTGTAAAGCAACACTCCAAAAATAAGGGTCTGTTTCATAGCTACAGGAATCAGTAAATAAAATTAAGAAAAAATCATGGGACGGCGGTTCGATTCGAGGCTTAAAATTAGCACGCGTTCATCAAAACAACTTCTGTTCATAAAGATTGATTTTGACCTTTTTAATTATCTTTGCCCGCTTAAAAAAATAGAGTTATGATTTCAGTGGATGGATTGACGGTGGAGTTTGGCGGCACTACGCTTTTTAAAGATGTTTCATTTGTCATCAACGAAAAGGACCGCATCGCCCTGATGGGGAAAAATGGAGCCGGAAAATCGACCCTGTTAAAAATTATGGCAGGAGAGCGCACTCCTTCCAGGGGAAAAGTGTCGGCACCTAAAGATACCATTATTGCTTACCTCCCGCAGCACCTGATGACGGAAGATAACCGGACTGTTTTTGAGGAAGCTTCGCAGGCCTTTGCCCATTTGTTTGAAATGGAACGCGAGATGGAATCTATCAACAACCAATTGGCCACACGTACTGATTACGAATCGGAGGAATATTATCAGTTGATTGAAAAGGTGTCGGCCTTGAGCGAAAAATTCTATACCATCGAAGATACCAATTTTGACGCCGAGGTGGAGAAAATTTTGTTGGGTCTTGGTTTTGTGCGCTCCGATTTTAGCCGTCCTACCAGCGAATTCAGTGGAGGTTGGCGTATGCGGATTGAACTGGCAAAAATATTATTGCGGAAACCCGATTTGATTCTGCTTGATGAGCCCACCAACCACATGGATATTGAATCGATTCAGTGGCTTGAAGATTTTTTAATCAACAGTGCCAAAGCGGTGATGGTAATCAGCCATGACCGGGCTTTTATTGATAACATCACCACGCGGACCATTGAAGTAACTATGGGGCGTATTTACGATTATAAAGTCAATTATTCCAGCTATCTGACCCTTCGTCAGGAGCGGCGGGAGCAGCAGCAGAAGCAATTTGACGAACAACAGAAAATGATAGCAGAAACTACCGATTTTATTGAACGCTTTAAAGGGACCTATTCCAAGACCTTACAAGTACAATCGAGGGTAAAGATGCTCGAAAAACTGGAACTGGTTGAGGTGGATGAAGAAGACCGTTCTGCCTTGCGGTTAAAATTCCCTCCTTCGCCACGGTCAGGGAATTATCCGGTCATCGTGGACGGGGTAACCAAAAGTTATGGCAACCACTTGGTATTTAAAAATGCGTCGCTCACCATTGAGCGTGGAGAGCGGGTGGCTTTTGTGGGTAAAAACGGCGAAGGGAAATCAACGTTGGTAAAAGCCATCATGAAAGAAATTGAGCACGAAGGCAAACTTACGCTGGGGCACAATGTAATGATTGGGTATTTTGCACAAAACCAGGCCTCGTTGCTCGACGAGGAACTTACCGTGTTCCAGACCATCGACTATGTAGCAGTGGGCGATATCCGGACAAAAATTAAAGATATGTTGGGTGCTTTTATGTTTGGGGGCGACCATTCCAGCAAAAAAGTAAAAGTGCTTTCGGGCGGAGAACGGACCCGTTTGGCCATGATCAAACTGTTGCTGGAGCCGGTAAACCTGCTTATCTTGGATGAGCCTACCAACCATTTGGACATGAAAACCAAAGACATTTTGAAAAGTGCACTGAAAGATTACGACGGTACGCTCATCCTGGTATCGCACGACCGTGATTTCCTCGATGGGTTGGTGAGCAAGGTTTATGAGTTTGGCAATAAACAGGTCAAAGAACACTTGGGCGACATTTACAGCTTCCTCAAAAAGAAACGGATGGAAAGTTTACGGGAGTTGGAGAAGTCCGTGAAATAGTGTAAGATTTATGTTGTAACCTATCCACAAGACACAGGGTTTGACTTATTGAAAAACAGCACACTAATGAACAAGACAAAAATTAGTTGAGCCCTGACTAACAACAGCTTCAAACTTTACTGTGTAATATCAAGTAATCAATATTTTATCTGTTTTTATAACTCTACGAGGGCTCAAAACCTTCGTAAAATTAGTAACTACGCCTTTGCAGGGTTTAATTTTCAATCAACCGATAGCCATTTTTTCAGAAATCAAAGCAAAATATACGTTCAAATAAATTCTTCAATAAAAAATGGTTTAACTTTTTCAAGCGAAACCATTTTTCTTTCATTCTAGTGTTATGTTAATATAGTAATGTCGGAAGTTCAGAAATTATATTCCCCCATCGCCTATTACTTGGGGGCACCACGCCATGGCGTGGACCAGACCGCTCAATCGGAGCAAGTTCTCCCTTGGGGAAGAGACCCGAAGGGAGAGGGGGAAGATGCAATATTTATCCGCCAGTTTAAATATAACACAACACTAGTGTTTTATCATTTTCGCTTTCCATTTCGGGATAAATTCTTTTTTATTAGGGGCTCCTGAATGGTGTGGAGTTCCTGCATTTCGAGCGGGGCGTTGTTCCTGTTTGGGAGGTTTTACTGGATTGTGGTCCATCAATGGAAAAGCATGGTCGGCAACTACCTCAATTTTTTTCGAAATCAGTTTTTCAATGTCACGCAAATATTCTTTTTCAATGGCATCGCAAAACGAAAGTGCTGTTCCATTGGCTCCTGCGCGGCCTGTCCGGCCAATCCGGTGAACATAGGTTTCGGCTACATTGGGCAGTTCATAATTAATCACGTGTGCCAAGTCGTCAATATCAATGCCTCGGGCCGCAATATCGGTAGCCACCAAAATGCGGGTGGTTTGGGCCTTAAAGTTGGTCAAAGCCCGTTGACGCGCATTTTGAGCCTTATCGCCATGGATGGCTTCGGCTTTAATGTGGTTTTTGTTCAGAATCCGCACCACCTTGTCGGCACCATGTTTGGTCCGGGTAAATACCAAAGCGGTTTTTATGGTTTTATCTTTCAGCAGTTCAATTAAAAGGGGCATTTTATTTCCTTTATCAACTAAATAGATGAACTGCTTTACGGTTTCAGCCGTGGAGGAAACCGGAGTAACCTCAACTTTTTGTGGTTGATGTAAAATAGTGGCTGCCAGTTTGGTAATTTCGGGCGGCATGGTAGCTGAGAAAAAAAGCGATTGACGTTTTTTGGGAAGTGCCAACAGTATTTTCTTAACATCGTGGATAAATCCCATATCGAGCATGCGGTCGGCCTCGTCGAGCACAAAAATTTCAATATCGTTGAGGTGGACAAATCCTTGGTTCATCAGGTCGAGCAAACGGCCGGGAGTGGCGACCAAAATATCAATTCCCTGTTGAAGGGCCTGTGTTTGCTTCGACTGGTTCACCCCGCCAAAAATAACCGTACTGACCAATCCGGTATGCCGCCCGTAAGCTTTAAAGCTTTCATCAATCTGTATAGCCAGTTCGCGGGTAGGTGTAATGATTAAGCTGCGGATTTTCCGGTTTCTGCCCCGCTGCATGTTAGTGCTAAGTAACTGAAGAATCGGAAGCGCAAAGGCGGCTGTTTTTCCGGTTCCGGTTTGGGCACATCCTAAAAGATCAATCCCATCAAGTACAATGGGGATGGCCTCTTCCTGAATGGGTGTGGGTGTTTGATAGCCTTCTTCTTCAAGCGATTTCAATAAGGAAGGCATTAAGTTTAATTCGTTAAAATACTTCATTCAATGGTTTTATTAATTTATTGCAAATCCACTATACCCCATAAGAGTTTAAAAATAACACCCCTTTAAATGAAATCAAATACACTGTAAATCTATGGGTTAATCGACTGATGTGAGCTAGCAACAAACCTAAAAAACCGATGCAACGTTGATGAATCAACCTGGGGTGTTGCCCGTGAATTTTGGCGCAAGGTACAACGAATTATCGGAATGCCGAAATCTGAAAAAATTCAACATCGGATCAGCAGTTTTTTTAAACCACTGATTCTGCACATCAGGGATTGGCTATTTAATAATCAATAATTTGTGAAACTACAGTTTGTTAGTTAAACACTGACTATTAGCTATTTAACAATTATCTGCGGATTTAAGAAAGCCATTAAATAAAAAAATCCGGAAAGTACCCTAACAGGAACTTCCCGGATTTATAGTTTTTTTAATTCCTTATTGAATCACCAACCTTCGGTATAGTGTTTTTCCGTTAATAATCATTTTTACCAGATACATTCCTTTTGGGGACTCTTGTGAATTTAATGTATAACTAAAGGATTCCTGTTTATTTAAAACCTCTGTTTGTACTTCGCGGCCCGATATATCGTAAATTTCAATGAGTGATAAGGTGGCTCCTGTGGGGAGATTTACCACAAAACTACCGTTGTTGGGATTGGGAAATAAGGTTACTCCGCTTAAGAAGTCTTGTTCCTGAATATCTGTCAAAACAACCTGAATTTTTATGGTTTTTGGTTCGCTCAACGAAACACCATCGCTTACGGTGAGTTTTAACACAAACTCACCCACCACATCCAACCGTAATAACGAAACAGGTTCATTCATTTGATATAACTGAGCTTTGCTACCTTCGGGATACGAAACCAGTTCCCAGGCATAAGTCAGGGCATCGCCATCCACATCGTAACTGGCCGAGCCGTCGCAGTAATAATATTTTGATTCTTTTGTTACCGTGGTATCTGAGGGTAATACGGCTACCGGCGGATTCGAAACCGTAAGGGTTACCACATCGGGAACACTGTTGTTTTGTCCATCATTTACGGTTAAACTTACTTTGTAAATGCCCGCTACATCGGGAGTAACAGAAATATCCTGATGGGTTGGGTTTTCAATGGCGGTTTGGCTTGTTGCCGGCTTTTCAACCAAAGCCCAATCGAAGGTTAAGGTGCTTGAAATTTGGCTCACACTTAAATATCCTGAAAAAGAAACCGTCATGCCCGGAGCTACTATGGTATCGTTCCCTGCAATGGCAATAGGCAATTCATAATCGGAAACATACTTAATTTTAAAAGCCATACCCTTCGAAAATGCCGGAAGTTCCAGTTTATGGGTAAGCCTGATTAATGGAACGGTTTCTGTTCTAATAACTTCACCGCTCATAGGCAAATAATAGCTGATTTGGTAATTGGCAAACGGGATGTCTTTTAATTCGCAAACCGCTCCTTCAACTGAGTTACTGTAGGTTGGGTCATAAAAGTATCCATAAAAGTTTGTCCCATCGGTAATGCCCAGCGTTTCAATATTTTTAGAATCGTGGTTCACTGTATATGAATAGTTTTCGATGTTTGTTTTGGCACCAAAATCCTCTTCGCTTAAATAATCCATAGGCATGGTAAACAGATATGTCCATGCTGTTTCCAGATAATGTTCCCAAATCCACATGTAGCGCGGGACCTGAGTCATAATTCCATTCCAGATGGCATTTCGCTGCATATCCATGGGCACATCGGCTTCGTTGTTTGTACCATATTCGCCATTTATAATAGCTGCACGGGTGAGGTTTTCGCGGAATTGGAAATCAAGGTTCACCTGGTCGGTAAGTAAATTATCTGCGTATAAATGGTATTGAACCACATCCAGGTTTTGGATGGTATCCATATCGTACAACTGGTTGTGCTCGGCACTGGTCGTCTGAATATGGTTAAACGGATCGATGGCCGCTACATACCGGCTCATTTCACTGTGCCAAGTTAACACGCCGGGATACCATAGCGAAGTTTGGCTGTTGTGAATTCCGGTAAACTGTACTTCGTTAAAGAACTCCCAGGCAAAGATGTTTCTTGAATAGGCCCAACGGGCAACAATGTAACGCAGCAATTTTTTGGTTTGCTTTTTACAATCGGTATTGTAAAAATACTCTTCGGCACGGGCTACGTATCCCCCGTTTACTACATTGTAAGGATTATCGGCCCACATTTCGTTTACATTTTCGGAGAACATGCCATGTTGAAAAATAGCTAACTGCATATATACATCCAGCTCTTCACCAAGGTTCAACAATGAATCGGTCATGGCTGCGGCCATTTGGCTGTAAAAGCCCAACCCACCGTAAAAGCTGGTTTTTTTCCATTCCAGCGCCTGCTGGGCAAACGGTGTATGCCAGTAACGGTAAATATTTGCTTTTGATTCCGATAAATTCCGGATGGTTTTTATATAATTGGGCATACTGTTCCAGCCAATATTGATGCCCATGGGAGAAAATACTTCACCGGTAGTATGCCGGTAATACTGATGGTTGTTGGCATCGTTTTGAATTATTCCTTTGGATGGACTTTCCTGAACCATAATTTCAGTTACATCGGAAGTAGAAACGCCATCGGCATCGGTTACTTTAACAACCACCTGATGAATCCCTGATTGATCGGTAATAAAACGGAACATCCAGGCTTGATAACCTGAATCGGTAACCCAGGTGGCATTTTCGAGTCTTGCTTTTACAAAATAAAAGCAGGGAATAGTTATTTTGCTGCCATCGGGTTTGGTAATTTCGGCATCGGCCATCACTTCATCCGGATCGTACACATTAGAATAATTACTGTTGATTTGAAAAATTCCTTCGATTTTTGAGTTTGTTGAGGGGGATGCGGAAACCAAGCTGATTTTACTTAATTTCTGAGAAGCATCGAACACAAAAATAGTGGTTGAAGCGGAATTTGTTTTGTTGTCGTTATCGGTAATAGTAAGCATAGGATGGTAAATACTATCCGATGAATAGGCATGTGTAACCATGACACCATCGGTAGTGGCACCATCGCCAAAATCCCAATGATAGTTGGTAATGGTTCCATCGTAATCGTATGATTCCGTGGCATCAAAACTAATGGTTTCACCAACTAGTACGTTATTTTTCGATACAGTGAACAATATTTTGGGTGAACCATCGCCTAAATCAGGATTGCTGAGTTCTACATCATCGAAATACACATCAGCCTCCTCCAGATTATCAACACATGCGGCTAACTGGAGTACGGTGAATTTCTTTTGCATGGCTGGAGTTAAATCCATTTGGCATTCGACCCAGGTATTGGCTGTGGGTTGGAAAGCCCATTCCGGGGCCCAGTCTTCAATGACAACTTCATTCCCGTTCCAGAATTTAGCAAAAATCCTTCCCTGTTTCGAACAACGGAGTTTAAAGGTTAGGGTATTGTTGTAGCCAATATTTACCTCCTGGGTAAAATTTAATGATACATAATGCCAATTGCCCGATATTTTATGGTAATACCCAACTTTGTCGCTTGGGTTGAGCCCACTCTTATCGGGGTTATCCACCACACCCGAAGCACCTTCGGCCGTAAACGGGGGAGTAGTTTCAGGGGTTTCAAAATCGGCCAGCACCTGGGCTTGCAACCAAATAGGGCTTATAAGAACTAAACATAGAAAGGGTAGCAGTTTCTTCATAGTTAATAAAATTTTGTTTATGCAATTTTTTGAGGCTCTAGAATCAAAAAGCCGTTGGCTGCAAAATTAGAAGAAACGCAAGCTGAATGCTTTTAGAAATGTATCTTAGACTTTCAATTATGTATTATTTCGAAGGATACAAACAATAAAGTTCCACGTGCAGTTACAATTCAAACGGTTCGTTTACAATAATTTGACTCAATTTCCCCAGTTATCCCTGTCCAGACTCCGGTACTGGATGGCTTCAGCCAAATGATGCGGTTCAATGGTTTCGCTTTTTTCCAAATCGGCAATGGTACGCGATACTTTTAAAATACGGTCGTAAGCCCGGGCCGAAAGGCCGACCTTTTCCATGGCGGTTTTTATTAACTGTGAACCGGTAGCATCTAGCTGGCAAAACTTGCGGATGAGTTTGGTATTCATTTGGGCATTGCTATGGACCCCTTTCATATCTTTAAACCGCTCCAATTGTACCTGACGAGCCTGAGCCACCCGTTCACGTATGGCCTGGCTACTCTCCAAAGCCTCTTTGCCCGAAAGTTTTTCAAAAGGTACCGGAACCACTTCAATATGGATGTCGATACGATCCAATAAGGGTCCGGAGATTTTATTCAAATATTTCTGCCGGATTCCTGGCGAACACACACAATCTTTTTCAGGATGATTGTAATATCCGCAGGGACAGGGATTCATGCTGGCCACCAGCATAAAACTGGCCGGGTATTCCACACTGAATTTAGCCCGCGAAATGGTAATTACACGGTCTTCCAACGGTTGGCGCATTACTTCCAAAACAGTACGTTGGAATTCGGGCAATTCATCTAAAAACAGTACTCCGTTATGCGCCAGCGAAATTTCGCCTGGCTGAGGGTAAGTTCCGCCCCCGACAAGGGCTACATCGGATATTGTGTGGTGCGGGCTTCGAAACGGGCGCATGGTCATTAACGAAGTTTGCTGATCTATCTTTCCCGCAACGGAATGTATTTTGGTAGTTTCTAAAGCTTCCTGCAAAGTGAATGGTGGCAAAATGGAGGCAACCCGTTTGGCCAGCATGGTTTTTCCGGCTCCCGGAGGGCCAATCATAATAATGTTGTGACCACCGGCGGCGGCTATTTCCATGGCCCGTTTCACGTTCTCCTGCCCACGGACATCGGAAAAATCCGATTCAAAATTCTTGATGCCCGTGTAAAACTCTTCACGGGTATTAACCACGGTAGGTTCAATAACCAATTTTCCATTCAAATAATCGACTACTTGGGCAATGTTTTCGGCGCCAATTACCTCCAGGTTATTTACCACAGCGGCTTCACGGGCATTTTGAATGGGAAGGATAAACCCTTTGAAACCCTCCTCGCGGGCTTTTATGGCAATGGGCAGCACTCCTTTGATGGGTTTCAGGCTTCCGTCGAGCGACAATTCCCCCATGATGATATACTTTGAAATATCTTCGGAAAGAATCAATCCTGAAACAGCCAGCATACCTACCGCAAGGGTTAAATCATAGGCAGAACCTTCTTTTCGGATATCGGCAGGAGCCATATTTACAACCATCTTTTTATTGGGAATCTCCAAGTGGTTGTTTTTTAATGCCGCATTGATGCGTTGCTGGCTCTCCTTTACCGCGCTATCGGGAAGGCCTACTAAAAAGAAACCTACACCTATCGAAAGATTTACCTCAACGGTAATAGTGGTGGCATTGATCCCGAATACCGCGCTTCCAAAAGTTTTTACTAACATGTATTGGTTTTTTATTCAGTAAATTTTACAAAATAAATTTAAGGGTCTGTCAAATTTAGTAAAATTGGTATTTCAACGCCTCACTGAACATAAAAATCTTCTAACGGATTTTAAGCTTTCAAACAAAAAAGCCTTGAACGCAATAGTTTCAAGGCTTCCATTTTCTTTAACTATTTTAAAAACTTTCAAATCCTTCGTCCGTTTCGTGCGACATGATAATGTTTACCCCTTTACCAATACTTTGAATAGGTTTGGTTTTCGATAATGGCGCAGGTGCAGGTTTTGTTTTTGGGACAACTTTACTTTTTGGTGCCGTTGGTCCTTGTTTTGGCTTCGTTACATTCGTTTCAGCATATGATTTCATGGCAGCGCTTTGTTGACTGGGTTTGGGAGTTGGTTTTGCTTGAATACTCACCGTTTTTTTTGAAATGATTTTGTTAGAACTATAATTTGTTTTCTCTTCCAGTTTAAAAAACGAAAGGCTTTTGTGGAGGATTTCAGCCTGTGAAGATAATTCCTCGGCACTTGCGGCAAACTCTTCGCTGGTGGCAGCATTTCGTTGGGTTACATTATTCAATTGCTGGATGGCCTGGTTCACCTGATCAATTCCATTGGATTGTTCGGCACTGGCCGCTACAATCTCCTGTACCAACCGTGATGTGTTTTCAATGTTGGGCAATGTCTCAATCATTTTCTTTTCCGAGTTGTCTGCCAAAGCAAAACTCCTTGCTGCCAGATCAACAATTTCATCAGCAGCAGCTTTGCTGTGCTCTGCAAGTTTCCGTACTTCGGCAGCCACCACTGCAAAACCTTTTCCGTGCTCACCGGCACGGGCCGCTTCCACGGCTGCATTCAAGGCCAGAATGTTGGTTTGTAGGGCAATATCATTTATTACCTGTATTTTTTCAGCAATAGTCCGGTTGGCCGAAAGGGATTCCGAAGAGCCTTGGGCTACCTCTGAAATTCCGATAGCCGCTTTATTTGAGATAGCCTCGGTTTGTTTGGCATTTTCGGCATTATTCTTTACATTCGACGATATTTGTTCCAGCGTGGAAGACAATTCTTCCAGGGAGGCAGCTTGTTCATTGGCTCCTTGTGCCATCGATTGTGAACCGTGGCTCAACTCTTTGCCGGTTTGGTTGAAGGCATTGACAGCTTCGTGAAACTGCTGGATTACATTGTTTAGATTTTCCAAGGTATTTTTTGTGGCTTGAGCCATCGTACCCAGTTCGTTATTTTGTACGGTTAGTTCGTGATCAATTTGCTGTTTCAATTCCCCTTCGCCGAGTTTTGTAATGTTTGCAACCAAATCAATCAATGGTTTTTGAATTTTAACTTTGATGTAATAAAAAGCTAGTAAAATGAGAGCCATGGCTGTTGGAAACCCCCAAAAGACATGGTAAATCCCATGTCCTCCAGAGTAGAACGAGATGATGATAATCAGGCTGTAAGCTACAGCTAAAAACATAATGGCTGTTACAAAGAATGAATTCTTGAAGAAAATCTTCAAAAACAAGTAAGTAGTTGGGATTCCTAGCAGAACCACAATCAAAGCAAAAAGTATCATTTGGTTCATAGTTATTCGGTTAAAGTTGTTTTAAGATTCTTGAATATAACACTTTTGTGCTTAATTATGTTTTATTATTTGAGAATCAATAAAAAGCTTCAATGAACGAAACGATTCATCTGGTTCCTCAATAAATCCCATGTGGCCTGAGTTTTCAAGCCATTCCAGTTGAGCTCCGCGATTCAACGCGGCCATTCTTTCCGCTGCTTCTTTTGAGATAAAATTGTCAGAAGGTCCCATCAGAAACAGTAAGGGTTTCGTAAATCCGGTAACCAGCTTTTGTCTGTCAGGCCGATCCATCATGCCCCGGATAAGTGCACTTACACCCTCAGGAGAATGTGTTTTGGCCGTGGTTATGAACGTTTGAATTTCGGTTTGGAAGCTTTCAACATTTTTGTTGGCAAAGGTTTTTGGGATATGGGCTATGGCAAGCTCTCCCATTTGCCCTTGATTTATTTTCTCAAGTTCCAGCATCCGGCTAGCTTTTTTCTCTTCAGTATCGGCATATACCGGGCTATGGAACAAAACCAATCCTGAAATTCTGGCAGGAAATTTTTCTGCCAAAGCTAAAGCAACATAGCCGCCCATGCTGTGGCCAACCACCACGCAGGATGTTACGGAAAGATGATCCAAAAGTACAGCCATCACGGTTGCCATCAATTCCATGGAATGTGTGGAATCTATGGTGCTGCTTTGCCCGTGCCCGGGAATATCGGGGGCAATCACCCGGTAATTGGCTGCCAGCGAACATCCGAAACCGCCCCAAACCTCTTTGGTTTCCAAATACCCATGAAGCAGCAGAATTGGGAATCCAGAACCTTGATCCAGATATGAAATTTGGGAATTTTTCCATTTAAATGTTTCCATTTTATGAGATTTATTGCAAGTGTTCAGAACCTAAAAAAGAATTGTCAATACAATGGTTTGTATCTGCTATCGGGAGTCTAAAAGATTTTCCAGGGCATCGGCCAGTATCACTTTTTGGGTGTGTAGCGAATAGTTTTCTTCAATGGTTTTTCGCCCGGCACTTCCCAATAGATTTCTTAATTGTGGGGATTCAATCAGTTGGGTAAGTTTCTCCAACCATTCTCCGTGGGTTTGGGCTAAAAAACCGTTTACCCCATTTTTAACAATATCGTTGTTTACACCTACAGGCGACATGACAGCGGGTTTGGCCAGCGCCATGTACTGAATGCCCTTAAACCCGCATTTTCCCTGGCTCCATTCATCGTTGGGCAAGGGCATGATACCAATATCAATTTGGTTCAGATCATCAATCTCCGTTTGCGCGTTCCACGGTGTGGTTTTTATTCCCAGTTCCGGCCATTCAGCCATCACGTCGGTAATCACTTTAAATGTGACATGCGAGTTGTATTTTTCTTTAAGCTGGATTAAAAAAGGAAGCGCCTCCTGAAAATGTTTGATGGTGGTGGTACTGCCAGTCCAGCCAATACAAACCGGAGCATTTTCATCTTTTGGGGCGGGCTTGTGGTATTGGGTGTCGATGGTGGTTGGAATCACCAGTACCTGTGATGAAAAGTTAGTGGCATATTTTGCCAGAAATTGGTTTCCAACAATTACCAAATCGGCTAGGGCGGCAATTTCGCCGGTTTTGGCCGGACGTTTAAGCCAGCTCAGATTCGCATTTGCCTCGCTGGTATCGTTGAGCCAGATGGCATCATCGAAATCGAACACCAATTTTGCCCGGCTTTTGGCAAATTTTCGTTCAAAAAAAGTGTTCCCCATAAAGTGGGCTTCGCGATAAACCAGGATAATATCAAAGCGGTTGGCCCTCACCCAGTCAAAGGTTCTGATGATTAATCCCTTTATTCCAATAGCCAGCTTTAGCATATAATTCCCCTTTCGGTAAAAACGGTTATCGTCCCAGGCCGAAAGCAGGGGGCTATAGGTAATTTCAAACCCCCTTTCATGCAAATAACTCATAAACTGTTCGAACCGGAACCGCTGACCTGGCGACCTTCCAGAACGATGTGGGGCAATATAAAGGAGTTTCTTTTTCACAATGACGAATGATAAACCGATTCAAAAATAGAAATTCCGTGCTCTAATGAAAAATAATCACAGGCTAATTGCCTTATTTCTTTTGGTTTTGTTTGTGGAAATGATAAAAGTTGGGAAACCGCTATTACATAGGATTGCTCGGTAAACGATTCTACCAAAACACCATTGGGGTTTTTATGCATTACCCAATCCACATCACCCACCCCGGAGTTGGTAACCACTGGAATTCCCAGGCCCATGATTTCGGCCAGTTTGGTAGGCGATGAGGCTTTTTTCGACCACACAGGTTTAATAAAAAAAAGCGAAGCCTGGCTGATGCTTAGTAACCCGGGAACCTGGTTGCGGGTGGCCGGTTGAATCCGGATATCATCAACGGATATATTTTTTGACAATGCCAGTTCTTTCAGTCTCTGAGGATCATCTTTGGTGATAAACAAAAAAAGAGCAGACGGTTCTTTTTGTTTAAGAATTTTAAAGAAATCGAGCATTTCGTCAGGCAAATACCACGTGCCCACAGAACCTAGATAACTAAGTACATAAGCGTTTGGATCGATGGAGAGTTTTTCGCGCCAGCGGGTTTGTGCTTCGGCGGTAATATTTGCATTGTTAAAATGATTCAGGTCGGCACAACAGGGAATTACCGATATTTTATCAGGCGTTAATTCAGGGATATTCCAGGTGAGCATCTCCAGTTTGCCTGCCTGGGTTAAGCTAACGATGTGGTCGGCACTTTTTAAAAATTCCCGTTCTTTCGATTTGAAAAACCCATATATCTGTTTAAAAATTGGATTTTTCAGGTTCCAGATATGGCCATCGACCCGTTCATCGGCCCAAAAACCACGCATATCAAAAATCCAACGGCAACCCTTCTTTTGTAGCGAAAGGCCTACAAAGGCAGCGATATAACTACGGCAATGTACTATGTCAAAATTTTTTGTCCGGTGCAAAGAATGCGCTTTTTGTTTCATCTTCCAAATATCGAACACGGTAGAGAGGATGGGTGGTTTTTTTGTATAAAAAACCGGATACCAATTGATATGGTTTGCTTTTAATAACTGTTTAATGTTTGAAGCCTCTTTTTTATAGGGGATACTTTTTTCACAACTAATCAATGAAATGGAAAAGCCTTTCGCGGCTAACCCCGCCAGGTAAGGGATTACTTGCGATTGGCCAAGGGGATCGGTCATTCCATCGTATGAAACGTAAAGTGCTTCCATGGGGTTGGTTTTTTTCACGTGTTAAAGTAATCCGTTAATTTTTTTGCTAAAGTACAATTTGGATGAGAGATTACCAACCTGCAAGGTCAAACCACTAAAAATATCAAATGGAATTTTCTTGGCACTGTGGTCACTGTAGCGTTATGTTTTAAGACTATTTAATTCTTTTTATTATTTTACTATAAAAATCAAATTCTTTTGGGCAAAGATGAAAATTTCATACTTATATTTAATAAATTTGAGCTCAGAACCCTTTGATTTTATTGAACGTTAATTTTTATACAATGAGAACAAAATACTCCATACTTTTGGGCTTGTTACTGATAGTTACGGCATTTCTAGTAACCTTAACCTTGCCTACACAAGCTCAGCAGAAGGTTATAAAAAAGTCTTTTCTTGCACCAACGGAAGTTAAAAAACAGGAACCCGCAGGTCAGCCTCAAAACCATTCCGAATTTCTGGTAAGCCCGGAGATGGATGCAACGCCCCGACAAGAAATATCGGATGACCAAAAAACCATTCCTGATGTAAAAGGAACTTTTAGCGGGTGGTCTTATTATAAAACCATTACTGTTGACAACACAACCAACGCATCCACATTGACCGATTATTCAGTTTTGGTTATTGTAAACACAACCACGTTAATTACAGAAGGAAAATTAAACAGCGACGGATCGGATATCCGTTTCTCAACTGACCTTACCAACGATCTTCCCTATTGGATAGAGCCTGGTATTCAGAACGAACGGGGAATGAATAACGACAGCACGTATATTTGGGTTAAAGTGCCCGAAATACTTAGCTCAACCACCACTTCGTTGTATATGATTTATGGAAACCCAACAGCTACAGCAAAAAGCGATATCAGTGCCACCTTTTTATTTGGTGATGATTTTAATGACAATTCCTTAGATGCAGCTAAATGGAATGTAATATACACCAATTCAGGTGTTGTAAATGAACAAAACCAACGCTTAGAACACAATTCACCCGCTACAAACCCCGAATCGGAAGCATTCGTTCAATCTTTCCAGAGTTTTACTGAACCCGTGGTCCTCGAAATGCAGTTTTTGAAAGGTGGATATGTGTATCGGACAGTAGGTTTGAGTCAGGAATCTGCCTCATGGACAAACTCAGCGGTTATTGATTTTCAGGACTATGGTTTGATTTCAGAGAACACAAATGTTGACGGTGTCACTACAGGTATCTCTTATGGCAACCAATATTGGAGTACTACTTATGATCCGGAATACTATCTTACAGTTATCCGTAAACCTGATGGTATGTTTAGGTATTCCGTGAATGTCCCTGCCACTGAACCCGGAGGGCCATTATTATGGGAAAATGATATTGCTGCAACCATGCCCCTAACTACTCCATTGAAAGTATTTACAAGGGATCATGTCTGGGCTAGTGCATCAGGACTTAAAATAAGGGCCGAAGATAATATACGGGTTAGGAAATACAGTAGCCCGGAACCAACTACTACCCTATCTACAGAACAAAATTTAGTGACAGATATTTGTATTCCAACAACCTCGGTGTATGCCTGTACTTATATGTATTTTACCAATATATCAACAAGTGGAGGCAACACTAATTTTAATAATACTACCGATTGTTCTGCTACCTCTTACATTGATTATAGCGGCACTTTGGGTGCATCCAATTTACCAAATGGAAGCACTACTTTTTCATTCACCTCATATGGTTATGCATTGTCTGTTTCTGTTTGGATTGATTTTAACGATGACAATGTTTTTGACCTTACTGAACAGGTAATTGCTAATGCAAATTCAGGTGCTGCACTCACATTTACCGATAGTTTTACCGTTCCAAGCGCCGCCCCCACTGGTTCACATAAAATGAGGATTCGAGGTGAGTACCAAGGAACTGGACTACCTTCAGACCCATGTAATCAACTTCAATATGGCGAAACCGAAGATTATTCGTTCACCGTTGTTTCTGATACGAGCCTGCCAATTGTCAGCACTTTGGGTTTTGGAAATGTTTCGGCAAATTCTGCAAATGTGGATTGCGAAGCAGTGAGTATAGGTGGCGGCATACTTACAGCCCGTGGCGTAGTTTGGAGCAGAACCTCAGGCCCAACCCTTGAAATCAATGAAGGTGCCACCAACGATGGTGATACTCTGGGAACATACAGTAGTTTTTTAACCAAATTGATCCCCAACAGTACCTATTATGTCCGGGCTTATGCAACCAATAGTTTTGGAACAGCTTACGGAGACGAAGTTAGTTTTACCACTTCAGACCCCTCGACCATGCTATTCAGTCTGATTGGTTCGGCATTCTATTTAGCCGATGGGGTAACTCAAGCTTTTTGGGATTATGATATTGACTTTACCTATGTTGGTACCACGGGGAATGAATCATCGTACCAAATTGCTGTGCAGGAACTTTTGGCCGATGGGGAATTTAAAGTCCGCGAAGATCATCTTTGGAACGAGAGCTATGGATACGAAGAAATAACTGTTTTAGGCGATCCCGGAAATTTTACACAGTCTTATATAAACTTAAAAGTTATTTCACACCGCTATTACGAAATGACCTTTATTATTGACTGGATCAGCCAAACCCAATCCCTGTCACTTAATATTTTATCTCCCACTGTTTCTACCTTGTCGGCAAATCCAGTTACCGAAAATTCTGCCATTGTAAATGGGGAAGTTTTTGCCGAAGGAACATCTTCGGTAACAGCCAAAGGATTTTGCTGGGGTCTTTCACCTAAACCATCCCTTGCCGACAACTCGGTTAATATGGGGACAGGCATTGGTGCCTACTCCACAGAAATTACCGGGTTGTTTGCTGCAAGCACTTACCATGTCAGGAGTTATGCTTCGAACAGTACAGGAACGGTGTATGGAAATGAACTTAGTTTCACAACCCCTTTCAGGCCCTCCGCCGTTATTAAAAAAACAGCTACAGTTCCAATCATCGATGGTGTAGAAGATGCTATATGGGGTACTGCCAATTCATACAACATCGACAACTCTTACAGAACGGAGGCTCCAACACTTGGGGAATCGGGGACTACAACCTGGAAAGGATTGTGGGCCGATGAAGGAATTTATATATTATTACAAGTTAACGATGATATATTCTTTCCGGCATATATGGGTGCTGTGCCTACTTCGCATTGGGATTACGATAAGCCAGAGTTGTACTTTGATGTGAACGAAATGCTAACAGATGGGTTAGGCCCTTATGATGGAGTTAGTTCGTCTGAATATATGGGGCATTATCAATTTGCACCAGCGTTTGATGAAAGTTTCATAGATGGAACCTCATTTAGTTATTCTGGTATTACGGTTGCATACAAGGTGACTAACCCAACATACGCTGCTGAATATTTTATCCCTTTCTCAAAACTGCTTGATCAAAACGGTGTAGCAGTTGATATTACTGATACTCTTGGATTCGATGTTACCTTAATTGATAGAGATTCAGAAGAAATATCCCGTCAAAGAGCCGTATGGGCCAATACAGGGGCAATAAATGAAAACTATTTCAATATGGACGGTGCGGGTACAATTTTACTTGAACCCTTAAATGAAACGGTTTCGCTACCAATTGACTTTGAAGCAGGGCCATATAATTTTACCAACTGGGGAACGGCTTCCACCACCGTCATTGAAAACCCTCAAGCCAATGGAATTAATACCAGTGGCCATGTGGCTCAATTAATTAAAAATACCAATGGCAGTATTTGGGATGGAAGTAAAATTGGCCTCGATAGTTATTTAGATTTTACAACCAACCATATTCTTTCAATGAAGGTATTCTCCACCCGAACGGGCGTTCCAATTATCTTAAAGGCCGAAAATTCAGATAATACACTTTCGTTTGAGAAACAGGTTTATACTCAAAAAGCCAACGAATGGGAAACCCTGTATTTTAACTTTGATGGGGCTGCTTCAGGGGTGTTTAACTTTTTGTCGTTCTTCTTTGACGCCGGGAATTTGGGTGATGGAACTGCTAATTCAACATACTTGTTTGACGATATTACATTAGGAAATGTCGATCCAACCCCGGTAAAACTGACATTTAACGTGGATATGTCGGCACAGATTCTAAACGGGTTGTTTATCGAAGCCACCGATGTGGTTTATGTGACCGGTAATTTTAATGGCTGGGATGAGCCCGGTACCGGGGAGTCTGTCATATTGAAAGACCCAGATAAAGATCAGGTGTATTCTGTTGACTTGTATCTACCTAAAAACTATGGGGAAATACAATACAAATATTTTAAAAACACCACCTGGAGTTTTGGGGAATGGCCTGGAGCACCCAATCGTATAATATATATCCACGAAACCGATACCTCCACCAATGATATCTATGGTATCAGGTACAGTTCTGTTATTTTAAACCCTGCAGAAATTTATGCTCCCGACCTACCTTCAGGAATGGAATTAGTAACCATCACGGAGGGAACTTTTTTGAAAGTTACCCTTAATGGCTGGGATTCCAGGTTGCCATTAGTTATGCCAACCTTAATTCCAAAGGAACACAACCGGTTTAGGGCAAAAGTAATGTATGAAGAAAATGGAAGCGGGTATCCTGCATCATCTGTCAGATCCATCATAAATGTATTTGATGCGAGCGGGAAATATACTTTTTCAGCAAACATGGACCCGGCGCCTGATTATTTTACTGAAATGTCAGGAATCACGCAAACTGGTTGGCCAATCACAAACCTGCAATTTGCAGCACAGTTAAATACTGCAGATTGGAGCGCTATCTCAAACGGGGTATTGTATATTGGGGTTATTGAATCGTATCATGAAGATGTAACCAATTATCCCCCCAACAAAACTTATTCAGCAAAGTATTTAGTTAACCCGCTTAATTTTGATGGCCAATTGGGAGAACCGGATTGGAATGACGCTGGAGTTGAGGTTGCCCCTATCGATCAAATAGCCTCCACCGACGGAGTCCATCCTACCTCGGCAAGCGACAATAGTGCAAATTTTAGGGCATTATGGGATAAAGACAATTTATATCTTTTTGTGGACATTACCGATGACTATCCCATTGCGAGTGCCAATCCCGATATACCTTATTTTAATGATTGTGTGGAACTTTTTTTGGATATTCAAGATAGGCGCTATGAAGGACTAAGGATACCTAATGAACAGCATCAGATACGCTTTAATTTAGGGAACTACTTTTCAGGCGACACCAGATTTTATACCGGGTTTGCCCCAACCTGTTATAGCCTCAACTATGGGACCGGATATACCTTTGAACTGGCTATCCCCTGGCGGGGTATAGCTCAGGGCCATTATTTAGGCGATAATCTTGAGAAATACATTGTCGATTCTATTATCAACAATAAAATGATTGCCTTTGAAATTTCGGTGAGTGATGCAGATACGGAAAATGTTAGACAATCTATGTTAAATTGGAGTAATAATACCGGAAGTGATTTAAATTGGAAAACAAGCCGTTATTATGGGCGGGTTGTTTTAAGCGCGGGGAGTGGATACCCGGCTTCCATTTTATCATGTAACCACAGTAACGTTACTGAAAATTCAGCAACTTTAAATGCTGTTGTTAATGCAAATGGAACACCAACCGATTTGACTTTTGAATACGGAATTACCCAAAGCCTGAATCAATCTATTGCCGCGGATCCTTCTACAATTTCGGGAAGTGAAAATCAAAACATTCAAGGGTTTTTAAATGGTCTGTCAACAAATACGCTTTATTATTACCGTCTTAAAGCTTATAATCTTTTTGGTTCAATATATTCCGACATACAGACATTTACGACCTGCGAAAGTTCTATTGCTATTACAGGATTGGATCAAGTCAACACCGGACAGCAAAATGTTATCTATAGTGTTCCTGCGCATGCCGGTGCTACATTCAAATGGACAATCAATGGTGGTGCCATTAGCAGTGGCGCTCAATCAAACCAGTGTGTGGTCAACTGGGGGAATATTGCAGGTACCGGATGGATTAAAATAGTAAAAACCTATGGGGACTGTTCTTATGAATCAACTAAAACAGTGGTAATTTCCGAAAATACAGTTACCTACACTATTACCGGCAAAACTACCGTTTGTAAAGGAGCCCAAGGAGTTACCTATTCCATTCCATCCGATAGTTATACCAATATCCAGTGGTCTGTAACCAATGGAACCATAGCTTCAGGATTAGGGACCAACGTTATAACAGTGGATTGGGCATCTGCGGAAGGAACCGGCTTGGTGAGTGTAAATGCAACTGCCAATGGAACCGATGGTTCGGGTAGTTTAAATGTGACTATTTCAAACAGTGCCATAGAGACCCCAAACATTCACGTGAAAAGCCCCGGACATGCAAACATTCTTATTTGCACCAACCCCGATTATTCCTATCAATGGTATAAGGATGAGCAGGCTATTGACAACCCCAAGGGAAGAAAGCAATTTTACGTGGCACGGACCGAAAAGGGGGATTATCAAGTACAGATTTCTGACAAATCAGGATGTTCAGCCATATCTGAAACAGAGCAAATTAGCAACCTAAAAAGCTTGAATTTTTATCCAAATCCGGCTTCGGGTACCACCACGCTTAGTTTTGAATCCGAAGCAATTGGCCACATGACCCTTCGCCTAGTGAGTGTGTATGGAAAAACAATAAAGCAAATGGAGTGGGAGAAACCCGGCGATCATCTGCAAGATGATATTTCATTAGATGGCATTGAAAAAGGAGTGTATATGATTGAGATTCTGGTCGATGGTGTTTGGATGGAAAGCGAACAATTAATTATTAACTAATAAAAAGGAATGTTGTTATGAAAAAGATATATATTCTATTAGTAGCCATCAGCGCTTTGTTTCAAATAACTTCCTATGCCCAATTGGTTGATGATGTTAAAACCAGAGGGATTAAAGAGGTTTTAGCTAGGTACCAGCAATACAGCCAATTCTCTACCGACGGAAGTACCATTAATTCCGAATATACTCAAAACTTTTTGGCACTTTTTGATCCCGTGGTTACCACCGAAGTATATAACGATATGGCGGCAAAAAAAGGCGAGCCATTCAGTTTTGGTTCAGCTATGGAATACATGCAATATGTCATCAAAAATTTCCCTTACGGTATTGATGTTACTTTGGACTTAGACCAGATGAAGGTGGTGGATAAATTTCAGCAAAAGGGGAAAAGCGGTTACATCGTCCAGGTAAATAAAAAAGTCACCGGACTATATTTATTGAAAAATTTCCACCGCTTTAACAGTTTAGTATATTTCTTTATTAGCGAAGAGCTGACGGACAAGGGTCCGGTTTATAAAATGGGCAATGTTTTGGATCCCGTCAGTTACCAAAAATACGCAGGCGACAAATCTATAAAAGGCCTTTATGCAGGAATTTCCGGCGGGTATGGTGCATCCTTTATTATGAACGAGGGAGTAAAGAGTGCCTCGGAACTATACACCATGCAGATGCAAACCAATATGAATTTTGGCCTTGAATTGTGCTACATGTTTACCCGTGGCTTTGGCCTCGGAACAGGTATCGGCTTTAGCACTTATTCCTCTACATTTTCTATCAGCAATTTTAAAGATAGCATGGAATATACAATTCCTGATATTGAAGGCGAAGAATACCATCCGATACTTGATGTAAACGATCTGGTTGAAACCGATGTCATAAAATCGGTTGATATCCCTTTACTTTTAAAATTCAGGACCGGAAAAGGGCGTACCGCATTATACATTGATATGGGCATTATTTACTCATTTGTTTCCGGGACCTATTCTTTGCAGGGAACTCAAACCAAAAGCGGATATTATGAGCAATGGAAGGTTATTCTCGATGACGACCTTGATGAATTTGGTTTTGGAACATTCCAGTTTAACAACGAGGAGGAAGAACTAAAACTGACCTCAACTTCAAATTTATCCGCCTATGTTGCCATGGGGCTTTCCATCCCTCTTTCAGAGGGTTTGTTTATGAAAATGGGAGTGAACGGACGTTATGGAATTACCGACATTGGGTTGGGTGAAACACATCAGCCTTTCGACTTTAGCAACTTTATTGAAAATCCTGGTGCAACTTTCCTCCATTTTGGAGGAGCGGAAATTGGTCTTTCTTACAACTTTTCAGGACTGATGAACAAACCTAAAAAACAATCAAAGGCCGAAATTAAAATAGATGATATTTAAAATAACCTCAATGAAAAGTACAATGAAAACGCGTGTATTACTTTTATGGAGCCTTTTGCTAACTATGGGTGCAGTAGGTCAGCAAATATCGCTGATTTACTCCACCGATTTGGGCAAAAATTGCATCATCCGGGTGAATACCGGGAAAATCTATGACAACAAATTTGATGTCGATTTTCAGGTGACCTGGGTTTCGGATGACATGAAACCCATTAAAGATCAAAATTCAGTGGTCTGTTTTGAATCTTCAAAGATTTGGAGCGATCAAAAAGACTTCATTTCTTTGGTATCAACCGATAAGGTGATTACTTTCAATTCCGACAAAAAAATCACTTTCAATGTAAGTGAAGAATTTTTGGGCGATTCCATCGGGTTGAAATTCCCCTTCGTGTATGCTCCTGCTGCTAGTGTGGCTGCTTCCAGTGCCGATCAGGTAGCCTTTTCTTTTAAACGGCCTAAAGAATATAAAACCATTGTGGCTGTGATGCCTGGCGAGTTGAAAGACAAAACCCCCCCGACACTTACCTATCTGTTGCCCGAAGGGGTCAACGACGGGATGAAACCCATTACAGAAATTCCTTTTGTAGATGTGAAGATTCAATCGTCCGATTTTTTTGGCATCAAATCAGTTATGGTAAACAACATCCCGGCCAATCAAATCCAGGATTCTATTTATGAGGTAGAAGTTCCATTGAAAGTGGGGTATGAGAACAAAGTGGTTGCAGTAATTACCGATGTCTCAGGTTTTGTAACCCAAAAGGAATTTGCCATTGTATGCCAGAAACAAGATTTGCGGCAGCAACTGGCAGCTGCAACCCCGGTGCAAGACGAAGTTAAAGAAGAAAAACTTGTGTCCGATGTAGATACCGCCATTCCGGTTACCGGCATTGTTAATGAGATGCGCTTTGCACTCATTTTTGGAAACGAGGATTACAATTCATACCAAACAGGGCTTGAAGCAGAAATGAATGTGGACTTTGCTGTACACGACGCGGAAGTATTTAAAGAATATGCCCAAAATGTACTGGGAGTCCCGGCCTCCAACATCATGTTTATAAAAAATGCAAAGACATTGGATATGAACCGCGAACTAAAAAGGTTTAATTCTTTGATTAAAAACACCAAAGGACAAGGAGAGTTCTTTGTGTATTATGCCGGCCATGGGTTCCCCGATGAAAAAACCAAAGAACCTTACCTGGTACCTGTGGATGTCAGCGGCACCGACTTAGAGTTCGCCATTAAATTAACCGATTTCTATAAAAAATTAAGTGAGCATCCGTCAAAAAGAGTTACTGTTTTTCTGGATGCCTGCTTCAGTGGAGGCGGACGTGAAATGGGACTGTTAGCCGCCCGTGCCGTGAAAGTAAAGCCTAAAGAAAACCAGGTGAGTGGTAATATTGTGGTATTTTCGGCCAGTACAGGCGAACAGTCATCGTTGCCATACAAAGATAAAGGCCACGGTATGTTTACCTACTATCTGCTCCAAAAAATGAAAGAGTCGCAAGGCAATATTACCTATCAGGAACTTTCCGAATACCTGAATTCCACGGTCAGTATCCGTTCGGTTATTGTCAATAGCAAAGAACAAAGCCCTCAAACCAACATCAGTTCCGATATCATAGGGACATGGAAAAACTGGAAATTGGTGGGCGAATAATGAGAAATAATTTAGTAGGGTAAAAAAGAGAAGGCACGTGTCTTCTCTTTTTATATACTGCTATTTTTGATTTATTTGAGAACTTTAAGTCTATTCAAAACCCTCGTTCGGAATTCATAACAAATGAGGTTCCCGGTTGAATTCTATTCACCAACAGCCATGTTGAATCAGCTTTTTTTGAATTCAAATGGCTCTGTTATAAAACAACCCCAAATCTTATTTTAATCTATGGGAGCCAATCGGTTTTTGTTAAAAAAAGAGTATTTTTGTGCCATTGAAAATCAAACGTCTAAAAACATACACATATGAATGTTCCCGCAAATTTAAAATACACCGAAGATCATGAATGGATCCGGGTAGAGGGTGATGAAGCTTTTATTGGAATCACTGAATTCGCTCAACAACAGTTAGGCGATGTGGTTTTTGTTGAAATCGAAACCGTGGGCGATAACCTGGCCAAGGGAGATACTTTTGGGACGATTGAAGCGGTAAAAACAGTTTCTGATCTTTTTATGCCTGTGGGTGGTGAAGTAGTAGAGGTAAACCCAAAACTGGAATCGGCTCCCGAATTGGTAAACAAAGACCCTTATGGCGACGGTTGGATGATTCGTATTAAAATGAACAACGCCGATGAATTGAACGATCTTCTTTCATCAAAAGAATATCAGGAAAATATTGGATAAAATTTGATTGAGAAAATGATATAGGCCGTCCCCTGTGGATGGCCTTTTTTATGCAAAATCTTTCCCTTCACAACCCGATTCACAATCATTTGTTACCTTCATTGAAAAACAGCAAATATCAATTTACTTTGTTCAGAAAAGATATTCAATACTATAAATTCTGTTTATACGGGTTCTTCAAAAACCTCAAGTTTTTTGAACCCTTTCTCATTCTTTTTTTTCTTGAAAAAGGGCTTACCTACACTCAAATCGGGAGTTTGTATGCTATTCGCGAAATCGGCATCAACCTGCTTGAAACCCCGACCGGGTTCATGGCCGATGCTCTTGGCCGAAAACGTACCATGATCAGTTCCTTTACCTCATACATTCTCTCTTTTATTGTTTTTTATTTGGCCGATGGTTTTTGGCTGCTTGCCTTTGCCATGATCTGTTTCAGCTTTGGCGAAGCCTTCCGCACGGGGACCCATAAAGCCATGATTTTTGATTATCTGAAACGAAACCAATGGGAGGACCAGAAAGTGGCCTATTACGGACACACCCGAAGTTGGTCGCAAATGGGCTCCGCTCTTTCCTCTTTATTGGCGGCACTTATCGTCCTTATCTCGGGCAACTACCAAATGGTTTTCCTTATTTCAACGGTGCCCTATCTGGCCGATTTGGTGCTGGTTTCCACCTATCCAAGTTACCTCGACGGCGATATTAAAAACAATTCCAAACCTGTAAAAGAAAAACTCACTGAGGTGTGGCAAATGATCAGGTTATCGTTTAAACAAACAAGGTTATTCAGGTTGTTTGGCAATCTGGCTGTTTACGAAGGCCTTTTTAAGGCATCAAAAGATTATTTACAACCGATGGCGGTTCTGGCGCTGCTTTCCTATTCCTTCTTCCCGCAAGTGTCGGAGGAGCAAAAAACTGCCATTGCCATTGGCCTTATTTATTTTGCCATCTATTCGCTGACTGCTATAACCACCCGGAACTCGGGGCGGATTGTTAAAAAAATTGGCACACTGGGCCGGACTATCAATATTTCGCTCGCCATAGGAGCCATAAGTACCATTGCCATTGGTTTTATGGTAAACCATCAAATACCTGTATTGGCAGTTTCCATCTTCCTGCTGCTGTTCATCATCGAAAACTTGCGTAAACCGGCCGGGATTTCAGCAGTAGCCGATACCATCAACCCTCAGATTCTTGCCACGGGTTTATCGGCACAATCCCAATTCGATTCTCTTTTTGCTGCCGTTTTTGCCTTTACTATTGGCGTTATAGCTGATCATATTGGCTTAGGAACAGCATTCATAACAGCTGGCGGACTTGTATTAGTCCTGTTCCCAATCCTCCGTGTAAAATAACCTTTGGTGAAAAATCAGGAACCTCCTTTTTTCCTAAAATATTTTTCTTATTTTGTAGCAAGTATTCAACTTGTTGAATCTGAGAGTGAAAATGCAGTCAGTAATTCGAACTTAAAAAAACCATTTATGAAGAAACAATTCTTATTTGTAGTTGCTGGATTGATGATGGCCACGTTTACCTTTGCCCAAAACGGAGTTGAGGGGCGTTGGAAAACCATTGACGACGAAACCGGTAAGATGAAATCCATTGTCGAGATCAGTATAAAAAATGGAAAGTTATACGGTAAAATTGTAGAATTAAAGCCAGGCGAAGACCCAAACAAAATCTGTAAAGCTTGTACCGACTACCGTAAAGGCAAAAAATTGGTAGGTATGGATATTATTACCGGACTTTCAAAAGATGGGGATGCCTGGGAAGGTGACGATGGTATCATGGATCCTGAAAACGGGAAATCATACGACTGCAAATTATGGGCTGAAGGCGGTAAACTCCAAGTCCGCGGATATATTGGTTTTGTATTCCGCACCCAAACTTGGGTAAGACCTTAAACTTCTTCGCCTAAAGAAAATATAAACCGATCTTTTGATTTCAATGAGCCTGGGTTCGCTTCGAATGCCAGGCTTATATTTTGTATGCTTTTGATTTTTTCAACCAATGTTGATGCACCCTCTTTTCGTGGCTCAAACTTCAACCAAAAATCAACCTGCTTTTGTTCCTCTGTAAAATGGCCGTTCAGGCTTCTGTTTTGAATCAAATTTACTTCAGGCTGATCGTGTGTCCCTAATTGTCTGAAATGATCAAATTCCTGCACTATCTTTCGCTTAGCATGATAAATTTGCAGGGGGCGGTCTTCTTTTAAATCTATTTTTAGCGATTGATTCAATAGCCAGCCTAACCGGTAAATGGGTTCAGATGTAATAATCGCTATGAGCGTGAAATCAAAGCTCTCGGGTAGGTTCATTTTAATGGTATTGCTCATAGCTATTTACTTAGGGCAATAAAATTAAAAAAAAGGGGGGGAAAATGGCTTAATTGGGAATGTTTTTTAATGATTCACGGGCGGCATTCTGCTCGGCCTCTTTTTTCGAAAGCCCTTTACCTTTGGCAATAACCTTATCATCTACACAAACAAAACTCACAAACTCAGGGGTTAACCCTATGTTGGATTCCATATCGGTTTGGAAACTGACTTCCTTTTTATCTTTCTGAGCCCACTCAATCAGGCGGCTTTTATAATTGGTTTCGGTTCGTAACAACATCCCCAGATCGATATGTTTCCGGAGCAGTTGTTTGAATACAAATTTTTTAACCGCCTTATAGCCATGATCAAGGTAGATGGCACCAATTAAAGCCTCAAAAGCATCGCCCAGGATATGTTTGTTGCTGTAATAATTATGGGCATGTGAAATGATGAACTTGTCCAGCCCCAATTGAATGGCCAACTGAGCCAGATAATCGCCATTCACAATTTTTGAACGGGTTTGGGTTAAAAAACCCTCTTTTTTATCAGGGAATTTAATGTAAAGGTATTCAGCAACTACAGCATCTAGAATGGCATCGCCTAAAAACTCCAGGCGTTCATTATTGATAACCATCCCATCGTGAAGGCGCAGTGATGCTGACTTGTGTATGAAAGCGAGCTTGTATAGTTCTTCATTTTTTGGATAAAGACCAGTTATCCGGCGAAGTTCATCGTAAAATGCTTTGTCGGTACTAAATAATCTTTTGAGGTGAAATGAAATGAATCCTTTTAACAAGCCGAATTACTCAAATTTTTTAAAAATAACTGAAGCATTGTGCCCACCAAAACCAAATGTGTTGCTTAATGCGGCACTAATTGTCCTTGTTTGAGCTTTATGTAAGGTCAGGTTCAGTTTTGGGTCGATGCCTGGGTCAGCTTCTTTGTGATTAATGGTAGGAGGTACTAATCCATGTCTTATCGCCATGATGGAAGCAATGGATTCGATGGCGCCGGCAGCACCCAATAAGTGCCCGGTCATTGATTTGGTGGAGCTGATGTTAATTTTATACGCTTGTTCGCCAAATACTTTTTTAATGGCTAAAGTCTCAGGTATATCTCCAACAGGTGTAGAAGTACCATGAACATTCACGTAGTCAATGTCTTCGGGTTTCATGTGAGCATCTTCCAAAGCTAAACTCATGCAAAGAGCTGCTCCTAAACCTTCGGGGTGTGTGGCTGTTAAATGGTAAGCATCTCCTGAAAGACCGCCACCAGCCAATTCAGCATAAATTTTTGCGCCACGGGCTTTGGCATGTTCCAGCTCTTCTAAAACAAGAACGGCTCCACCTTCACCCATCACAAAGCCATCGCGGGTATTACAGAATGGACGTGATGCTGTTTTGTATTCAGCATTGTTAGTTGAAAGGGCCTGCATGGAATTGAAACCACCAATACCAGCAGGAGCAATGGTTGCTTCAGAACCGCCGGTTATAATGGCATCAGCTTTGCCCAACCTGATGTAATTGAATGCATCAATAATGGCATTGGTAGATGAAGCACATGCGGCCACTGTCCCAAAGTTTGGGCCATGAAAACCATATTTGATCGATATTTGCCCGGCAGCAATATCGGAAATCATTTTAGGAATAAAGAAAGGGTTGTAACGGGGGGTTCCGTCGCCTAATGAATAAGCGGCGACCTCTTCCGAGAAGGTAATCAAACCACCAATACCTGATGCGTGAATGACACCAATCCGGTCTTTGTTCACGTTTTCAGGAAAGGCTGCATCGGCAATGGCCTCATCGGCGGCGATAAGGGCAAATTGTGCATACATATCGAGCTTGCGGGCTTCTTTACGATCAAAATAAGCAACCGGATCGTAATTCTTCACTTCACAAGCGAATTGAGTTTTAAATTTAGACGCATCAAACCGAGTAATTAAGTCAGAACCGCTGACACCATTTTTCAATCCCTCCCATGTTTCAGCAAGGTTTTTACCAAGTGGATTTATCGTCCCAATTCCTGTAACTACAACTCTTTTAAGTTCCATATGTGCCTAAATTTAAAACTACAATAAAAAAATGTTAATTACTTAACGTTTTCTTCGATATGTGCAATTGCTTCACCTACAGTAGAAATTTTTTCTGCCTGATCATCGGGGATAGCAATGTTGAATTCTTTTTCGAATTCCATGATTAGTTCAACTGTGTCAAGAGAGTCTGCTCCCAAGTCATTTGTAAAGCTAGCTTCTGGAGTAACTTCGTTTTCATCAACACCTAGTTTGTCAACGATAATTGCTTTAACTCTTGATGCAATGTCTGACATAATTCTTAATTTTTAGTTAACAATAAATAATTACTGGGTTTCTACCCAAAATAAAGAACCCTTTGTTCTTGAGGTCTCGAGCGGATTCGAACCGCTGTACCCGGTTTTGCAGACCGATGCCTAGCCACTCGGCCACGAGACCAAAAAAGCGCGGTGCAAATTTATAAAATAATTTTCTTTACAATCAAATGTATTCAAACAAATTTAATTATTTTATTGAATATCTGATAATTGCTTTTCCATTATGAGGCTTACTTTGTCAACCCTGCCCCCTAAAGGAGGGTTTATTTTTGAAACCTTTACCTTGGCTTTCTGCACATTTGGCAAATCTTTGAGCAATTCATTCAGGATTCGTGAAGCAACATGTTCCAATAAATGGGACTTTTGTTCCATCTGCTTTTTGACTATTTGGTAGGCTGCCTGATAATTTGCAGCATCGTGAATGTGATCGGTTTGGGCGGGTTTGGTACAATCGGTCACCAATTGCAGATCGACCAAAAAACGGTTGCCCACAATCTGTTCCTCCGAAAAACAGCCGTGATAGGCATAAAATTCCATGCCCTCAATCTCAATAATTCCCATAGTTGTTTTTTGTGGCAAAGTAACGATTTTAAAACATACAATTAACAAGGAATGAAAGATGGAATTGTTTCTTTTTTCAATCTTTTGTCCAGTGATTCATGGATATTTAATATTTTTTATTCTTCAGGGTCATTATGGTATGGTAAATCAGGTTATTTTTGTAGCCTGATTTTTAAACATAACTTAAGTTACCATGATGGATAAGTCTCCTTTGGAAGAAAAAACCGCTTCGTTGAATTTTATTGAGGCACTGATTGAAAAAGATATTCAAAACCATAAAAACGGAGGTCGGGTACACACCCGTTTTCCTCCGGAACCCAACGGTTACCTTCATATTGGGCATGCCAAATCCATTTGTTTGAATTTTGGGTTGGCAAAAAAATACAATGGCAAATGCAACCTCCGTTTCGACGATACTAACCCTGTAAAAGAAGATGTGGAATATGTCGATTCCATCATGGAAGATGTCCGCTGGCTGGGTTTTGAATGGAACGGGGAACCCTTGTATGCCTCTGACTATTTCGACCAATTGTATGTATGGGCCGAAAAAATGATCGTGGATGGCAAAGCCTATGTGGATGAACAAACCTCGGAAGAGATTGCCGCCCAAAAAGGGACTCCTACTGTACCCGGTAAAGAAAGCCCGTTCCGGAACCGTACATCACAGGAAAACCTTGACCTGTTCCGCCGGATGAAGGCCGGGGAGTTTAATGACGGTGAGAAAATCCTCCGGGCCAAAGGCGACATGGCCTCCGATAACATGCACATGCGCGACCCGATTATGTACCGCATCATCCATAAAGAACACCACCGCACGGGCGACAAATGGTGCATTTATCCCATGTACGACTTTACCCACGGCCAATCCGATTATTTGGAAGGGATTACCCATTCTATCTGTACCCTGGAATTTGAAGTACATCGCCCTTTATATAATTGGTATTTAGATCAGTTGGTGGAACCCGGTTACCGCCCCCAACAAATTGAGTTTGCCCGGTTAAACCTGAGTTATACCGTGATGAGCAAGCGTAAATTGCTGGAGCTGGTTCAAAAAAACTATGTGAGCGGCTGGGACGATCCCCGGATGCCTACCATTGGCGGAATTCGCCGCAGGGGCTACACCCCGGAAGCTGTCCGCGACTTTGCCGACCGTATCGGGGTAGCCAAGCGTGACAACGTGATTGACGTTTCGCTGATGGAATTTTGTGTCCGCGAAGATTTAAATAAAAAAGCCGCCCGCTTGATGGTGGTGATTGATCCTGTGAAGTTAGTCATTGAGAATTATCCGGCAGAAAAAACAGAATGGGTTGAAGTGGAAAACAACCCCGAGGACCCAGCTAGTGGTAACCGCATGATGCCTTTTAGCCGGGAGATTTTCATTGAACGTGACGATTTTATGGAGGAGGCTCCTAAAAAATATTTCCGCCTGACTCCGGGTGGCGAGGTCCGTTTGAAGGGGGCTTACATTATAAAATGCACCGGGGTAAAAAAAAATGCTTCAGGAAACATCATTGAAATTACCTGCATTTATGAACCTGAATCGCGCAGTGGCAGTGGCACCGAGGCCAGCCAACGAAAAATAAAAGGTACCTTGCATTGGGTCGATGCCAAAAATGCCCTACCTGTGGAAGTACGTTTGTACGATCGGTTATTTAATCATGAAGATCCGGGAGGACAGGAAGATGATTTTAAAAATTACCTGAATCCCGATTCGTTAAAAATTTTGAGCAACTGCATGGCTGAGCCATCGGTAAAAACGTTAAAAATTCAGGACCGGGTTCAGTTTCAACGCCAGGGATATTTCTGTGTCGATTATGATTCAACACCTGAAAAAATCATCTTTAACCGGACGGTAACTTTAAAAGATACCTGGGCTAAAGTGGCGGCAAAAGAATAGTAAAATACCATATTACTGAAACCCGGGAATAATTCAATTTCCGGGTTTTTTATTGTGGAGGGAAAGGATTTTATAAACACTGCAAAACCTGGGAAAGGGATTCCACCACAGGCCATCCACTAGCAAGTAGCCGATGTGCCGACTGATGTCCCCGGGAAACCAACAGGCATTGACAACCCAACTTTCCTGCCACTTCGGCATCATGCAGCGTATCGCCAATGAGCAACGAACGGTGGGGCAAAATATCCTTTTGTTTCAATAATTCTATGGCCCGCCCTATTTTTCCGTGGGCGTATTGGTCCGAAATGCCCGCCACCTCTTCAAAAAAGGGTTCAATACCCAAATTTATCACCGTTGTTATCAAGCTCTCCTGCTCCATGGCAGATAAAATCATCTGACCGTACCCAGCTTGTTGAATAGATGTCAACACCGGAACGGCATCGGGGAAAAGCGTTGCTTGGTGAAGCCTAAGGTGGTATTGATCCATAAATTCCAAAGCGGGAATTTCAAAGGGTTCTCTGTCAAAATCAAACCCGAGGCGCTGATAATAATCTTTGACCGGGAAAGTGAAAACTTCGCGGTATCGTTGCAAATCCAGAGTGGGTAGATTTCTTTCGGAAAGAAGATGGTTCATGGAGGTGATGCATATATCCCGATCGTCTAACAGGGTTCCGTTCCAATCCCAGATGATAAGTTCATAGTTTTTATATGGAGGCATGGAAGGTCAATTAAGGTATGGATACAATTTCGACCCGGTTATCAAAAATCAATAGCATTTTTTGATCCCATAGCGAGGCACTCAACGGTTTTACGGCTGAAGGAATTTCTACGGTTGAATCCTCATTTGACTCCAAACCGACCAAATGTAGGGATCCATTAAAATAACCCCAATAGGAAGGCGGGTAAAAGAACCCGTTGGTGGCATTTTGAGTGCGGATGGTTGCAAGATAATTGCCAAAAATATCGAAAATTAATACTCTTTGGGGTGTAAACAGGTACAAATGCTGGTTGGCTTCTATCAAACCGATGGGGTTTTCACTGTTAAGTAATACACCCAGGTTTTGGGTCTGCATCTCGGGTTGGTTCACGTTGTTATACCGGACTATTTGTTGTAACGCAGGCAGGTACAGCCAATACATTCCGGCATTGGAATAACAAGCCAACGTTGCCTCATGACCGCTAACAAGATGAATATTGGTAACTTCAGAAACCGTGGCCAGTTGTTGGTTTAAAAAAACGAGCTGGTTGGTCTCCTTAAAAAACAGCAATATCCGTAATGGATTCGAAACATCCACCCGTTCGATGTCTCCGGACATGGCGTTGGAATAACGGAACAACAATTTACCATCGGCATTGTATTTAAGAAGCTGGGCATCACGAATCAGGTAATAATTTCCCAAGGCGTCGGCCTGAACACTTTGGGCAGGTTGAGAAATTACTACATCGGGCTGGGCTTCGGTAATGGCCCCCTTCCCCAGGAGAAGAAACCATACGAAGATGTTTATTTTGTTGATGGGCATAACTTTAAAATATCATCAATAAATTCTCGGTTGTTCGAAAGTCTGGGAATTTTGTGCTGCCCACCCAATTTCCCTTTTTGCTGAAGCCATTGGTGAAACGTCCCCTTGGGTATGTTATGGATGATGGGCATGTCCAGATTATAGTTTTTAAAACGTTTGGCTTCGTAATCTGAATTGACGGATTTCAGGGCTTCGTCAAGTATATAAATAAAATAGTCCAGATCGTTTGGTTCTTTTTCAAACTCGATCAGCCATTCGTGCGCACCCTGTTTGCCGATTTCCATATACACAGGAGCTGCCGTGTACTCATTGATTTCGGCTCCGGTTTTGGCGCAGGCAATCTTCAGGGCATTTTCGGCATTATCCACAATCAGTTCCTCGCCAAACGCGTTGATAAAATGACGGGTCCGGCCTGTGATCAGAAATTTATGCGGAAAAGTCTGGGTAAACTGGATGGTATCGCCAATAATATACCTCCACAATCCTCCATTGGTGGAAATTACGATGGCATAATTTACAAAGGGCTCCACCTCGTTGATTCTGAGCGTGGTTGGGTTGGCATTGCCAAATTCCGACATGGGGATAAACTCGTAAAAAATCCCATAGTCAAGCATCAGCAACATCGAGGGATCGTTGGGATCGTCCTGGATGCCAAAAAACCCTTCGGAGGCATTGTAGGTTTCGGTATAGTGCATGTCGGGTTTTTGGAAAATCTTCTGGTATTGCGTCCGGTAAGGGTTAAAGCTGACCCCCCCATGAATAAAAAGCTCCAGATTTGGCCACACCTCCGAGATACTTGAGGCTCCCGTAATTTCAAGCACCCGCTTCAGCAAAACCAATGTCCACGAAGGAACTCCCGAAATATTGGTGACATTTTCATTGATGGTGGCTTGTGCCATTTGTTCCAGCTTTTCCTCCCAATTATCCATTAATGCGATGGACGATTTTGGGGTACGCAGAAACTCCGCATAAAAAGGCATGTTCTCGATCAGGATGGCCGACAAATCGCCAAAATAGGATTCATTGCTAAAGTTGTTGATTTTATGGCTTCCGCCGACAATAAGTCCTTTTCCTGTCAACACTTGCGATTCGGGATAAAGCGATTCGTTGAAATACATCACATCTTTTCCCCCGCGGAAGTGGCAATCATCAAGGGCCTCCTGACTTACAGGAATAAACTTACTTTTGTCGCTGGTAGTACCGCTCGATTTGGCAAACCACCGGATTTCGCCCGGCCAGAGCAAGTTCTTTTCGCCGTTCCTTAATCGGTCCACGAAGGGTTTAATATCTTCGTAATCCTGCAACGGAACGGCATTGCTAAAATCCTGGTAGTTGGTAATTGATTCAAACCGATACTTCTTTCCCCAATCGGTATCACGGGCATATTCCAGCAGTTCCATCAACACATCGTGCTGCACGTGCCCCGGGTATTGACGGAACAGGTTGATCTCGTTCATCCGTTTAATGGAAATCCAATTGATGATTCCTTTAAATAGTGGCATAACATAAGCTTTTCCCAAAGATAATTTTTTTTGCGAACAACCAACCTGAGTTTTAATGTATGTAAGGTAGAAATGACAATCACTTTTTGGCCGAGGGCAATACCCTCATGGTGATGGGGAACCGGCTCACCTTTTTATGCTGGATGGCCAAATGGTTTTGATACAAGCCCGGAGGAAACTTTGTGGCATCAAAGGTTAAAACCAGGGATGCTTGTTTATCAGATGCTATCTGTAATGATGCCGTACTAAGTTGAATCCACTCCGGAATTGATTGGGATGCAAGTGAAATCTGGCACGAAAGGGTGGCTCCCCCTGTATTATGCAAAACCAACGTATCGGTAAGTATTTCACCTACCATCAATGTTTCAGAGAAACCCATTTGTGAAAAACCCAATCCGACAGGTTCAACCACTTCAAGGGTCAGAGGAATGGGGTTTTCATTCAATGTCAACATTGGATGATAAATTCCGGGGGTTGCCATACGGCCATCAAAAGCCACCCTCACCCAAGCCGTTTCTCTGGCGGTCAACGTTCCTTCCGATGGTTGCAGTTGAAAATCCTCTGCTAAGTCAGCCATAATTTTCAACTGAAAAGGCAACTCGCCCCCACCCGTATTGCTGATTTGCAGCGAATCAAAGGCTATCTCACCTACAGGGCATTGCATCTGCAAACTATCAGGTTCTACTTGGCAATTTGGGAATGTATCCACAAACAGGTGAATGGAATAGAATAGGGTATCTGTAGCATCGGACAGAGTCACCTTTGATTGGTGGGTTCCCAAAGATAAATCCTCAGCTTGAATTTGAAAAATAACTGTATCGGAGGAATTTTGGGTAAGGTATAAACTATCTTTAGCTGTTGTTATCCAATTTGAAGAACTTTGAACCGAAACCGTTTTGATTCCCCCGCCACGATTGGTTATTACTAATGTATCGGGGGTGTTTGTGTTTTTAAGAACCGTTAAATGGGATTCCTGTTTATGTAAACGGAGCAGGGGAACAGTATCAACCAGCAATTGAATGGGGAAACGCACGTGAGCATTTCCCGAAACAAAAATCTCCGACGTGTAATATCCCACCTGTAGCTCTTGGGAGTTTACTGCGAAATGAATCTGTGCCTGTTCATTTGCAGGTATTGCTACAATGTTGGTATCAAATGTTAACCAGTTGGCCGTTGATTCCAATTCGATTGTTTGAACGGAATCCCCGGTATTTGTCAAGCTAAATTCATCAACTAAAGATTCCCTCTGAGCCAAACGGTAGGTAAATAATTTATTTGAAAAAGCAAGGCTCTGTTTTGGAACCACTTTTAGTACCATCGGTAAGTTGATGGTATCTTCATATAAAATGGTTAGGTTTGAAAAATAAGTTCCAATATTAAGCGAATGGGCATCGAAGATAAATTTTAACGTATCGGTAGCAGCTGCTAATATTGAGTCTTGTTGATTTTGTATTTTTACCCAAAAATTCGTGTTTTCATTATCCAGAATAAGAGTATATACAAAAGGTTTGTTACCACAATTTGAAAGCAAAAAAAGCAAAGTATCCGTTGCATCTTCTTCCAAGGTCATTTGCAGGGAATCCGCTTCGAAGCATAGCAATGTTTGAGGTTTTTGCATGATAATGTTTAAGCGCAGTGGTTGTCCATCTGCCACCTGTAGATCCGTTAACAGGTAGTCGGCATAACCTTCCGATGTGATTTTAATGGAATAGGTACCTGCCTTTAGGTACCTTGCAAAATGTCCATTTAAAGGGTTGGTAAACACCTGCGATTGATCAAAGTCGTGGTTGAGCACTTCGATAGTTGCTGCCAACGGAATCCCTTTTGCATCGGTAACCATTCCCTGAATTCCAAACAACCCTTCGCGTAAATAATAAACCAGTGCAGATTGATTGGCAGCCCACAAGGTATTCAAACTTTCAGTAGGATAAAATTTTGTGCCGGCAATTTCTAAGGTTACTTCCCGGCAATGCCGGAAATAGTTCATATAGTCTTGCCGCCCTCCGGTAATGCGGTACCAAGCAAAACCATTGGTTAACCCATCGCTCACATCGGTAAAATACCCGTCAGGGCCATTGACTTGGGCACTATCGCGATAATTGCCTCCCACATAGCGCCACCAAGCATCGTCGGCAGTTATCCGGCTCCATGTATCCCACGGGTAGTTAACTACTTCGGCCCCGCTGTGGAAATTTGCAGCCAATGAAAACGGGTGATTCTCCGCGAAGGACATCATAAATTGGGTCTCTTCTTGCCAGACATTTCCATCGGGATGCGGACCGGCTGCAGGATCGGGAAAGTTCCGGTTCAAATCGACATAATTGGCATTGTACCGGCTCGCCCCGGTAACGGTATAATTTCCCCCTTTGTAGGTACCATCGGGGTTTGCCAAAGGGTTTATCCAAACCACTGATGCATTAATTAACTGAGTAACCTCGGGGTAATCTGTATCTTGATAATGTGCCAACAGGTAATCAATCAGGCGGAGCAGCAACACATAACCCCCCAATTCGTCCCCATGAATGGTTCCCGAATACCACAATTGAGGTTCCGGGTCCCAAGAGTTCTCTACCTGGTCCGATATTTTTACGGCCCATAACTTCCGGCCGCTTGCCAAAGTTCCTATTTCGACCAACTGGCAAATTTCAGGATAGTTTTGTGCAAAGTTTTGCATCATCTGTTCGTAAACCTCATAGGTGGGGTAGCGATCCCAATTAGCCATATCGGCAATTGTGGTGGCCATGGTCAAAGCCTTGGTGCTTTTGCTTTCGGTGATAAATGAATAAGGAAGGTTGAATGATTTGAACACTTCAAATTCTTTCCGGTTGGCATACGCATCAACCCTTGTTCCATCGACATTGTCGATAGAGATGGCGGTTGATAGTTTGTCAATTTGCGATTTGCTTTGCGCATTAAACCAAAAATGGTACAGCGTGTCTTGTGCTGAGGCGGAAAATGCCAAGTTGATTAAAATAAATCCGATACTATAAACAACCGATTTCATCTGTTATGATATTGTTAAGTGCAAGCGTTTTAATCAAGCTAAATTAATTCAAAATAACCCAATAAAATAAAAAAGGCCTCTTTTTCAGAAGCCCTTTCCACGAATATATTTATTGATGAGGTCTTACACCATTTGTTGTTTGATAAAATCCCAACCTTGATCCGAAATTTTAGCTCCCAAGGTTTCAATTACCTTTCCCGAAAGCAGGGCTCCCATATTCCCGCAATCATTCAGCGACAGGTTGTGTACCATACCATATAAAAACCCGGCGGCATATAAATCGCCTGCACCGGTAGTATCAAAGGCATCGATGCCAATGATCCCTACGTGTGTTTTCTCATTTTTATGTTTGATTAACGATCCATTTTTACCGATTTTTACCACCGCATATTCACATTGCGAGGCAATGAAATCCAATGCTTCATCGGGTTCCAGACCTGTAAATGAACGGGCTTCCTCCTCATTCGCAAAAAGAATATCGACATACCGCGAGACTATTGATTTGAGAAATTCCAGATTCTCGGCCACTACATTATAGCTGGCCAAATCGAGCGATACTTTCAGCCCCTGTTGTTTGGCCAACTTAATGGCTGTTTCAATAAGCTGATGGTTTTGCACCAAATAGCCTTCGATATGGAAAATCTGGAACCCTTTAAAAATGGAGGCATCCAAATCGGAGGCACTCAATTCCACAGCCGCCCCCAGACAGGTGGCAAATGTCCGTTCCGAATCGGGAGTGACTAACGCGATGGCTTTTCCCGAAGGTGTTTCCGACTGCAACAGATAAGGTTCAATCCCGGCCTGCATCAAGTCGTGTTTAAAGAACTCGCCCAGGGCATCTCTCCCCACTTTGCCAATAAATCCGGTTTGAATGCCCAATTTTGCCAGGCCATGAATGGTATTAGCCGCCGAGCCTCCCGATGTCATGACCGGGTTTAGGTGGGAAGTTTTTTCAATGACCGAAGCCGAAAAATCCGGATCGACCAGTTGCATACTTCCCTTTGGCAGATTCAGTTGGTTTAGAATCTGATCGTTGGGTACCCGTGTCATCACATCCACCAGCGCATTGCCCATTCCAAGTATCTTATCCATGGTGCAGTATTTTAGTTTGCTAAAATGAGAGTCAAAAAACGGTGCGAAATAACTTTAAAATTAACGAATAAAAAAATTTTTGTACAAAATATTGAAAGTCAATTTAGAAGCAGAATTTATTAGGTAAATAAAAAAAATAGGGCAAAAAATTTTGCATATTCAAGGTAAGCCACTATTTTTGCCACGCAATTTTGGGAAACAAACCAGTAACTCAAAGTTAGACAACGTTCTTCCTCCTTAGCTCAGTTGGTTAGAGCACCTGACTGTTAATCAGGGGGTCCTTGGTTCAAGTCCAAGAGGGGGAGCACAAAAAAAGCCTTCGCAGATTTTTTGCGGAGGCTTTTTTTCATTTCAACGGATGAGACTATGCCTGTTGCCATGTGTTGCTCCTGCGGCAGGCAATAGGCTATATCTTTGTGAGCACGTTTATATTCATCTTTTGTCAAAACGGCAGTTTTTAAGAAATTGAAATATCAATTTGAAAAATTGGTAAGTACATTGTTATTAAGATAATTGCTACAATAAAGCCTATAATAGTAATTAATAGTGGCTATAATTAGGTTTGTAATTATAGCCAATAGATGATTTAAATCTTCTGTTGATTGTTGATTTAATCTTTTGAAAATTATGTCAAGTTGATTTACTTCTTCACCAACTTTAATTAAATGTGTGGTTCTTTTATTAAAAAGCAATGTTTTTTTAGATTTTTGCTTAGAAGTTTTCCTTTTAATATTTCGCGATAGACCATTTGCAAAGCATCTTTGTAAACCTGAAATTCAATCATGTTGCTAGTAAGATCAATCGCTTTTAATAGATTCACGTTGGAACTTGTCATAAGCGACATGGACTGAAAAAATCTTGCCGAATAAAAAAGTTTAAAAGCGGACCTACCAAAGGAATTTTTAGCATCAAATAACCTTTGTGTAACCGATAATCCTTGCTTTTCTTAACTATAGTATCAATAACAAGAAAACCCAAAATAATGAAGAAAAACAGTACCAGATAATATATAAGGTTGTTTGATATTGTTATTATCATCTTTGTTAAAGAGGATAACTCATTATTTGTTCTTTTGAATATCTCAACAAACATTGGAACCATGAATTTCATTATAAATAAAACAGCAGCAAGAGCAGGAATAAGGACAACAATTAGGATAACTGGTAGCTCCAACAATTTTTTTCTTCTGGTTTACAATATTTGAATAAAATACAGCTAATGAATTAGCAACCTTGTTTATTTCTCGCTGTGTATCAATTGTAGCCATTTACTGTCCACGACGTCGGCCTTGTGCCCTTTGGCATTTTTTACGTGGCGGGCATTGACCAGAAACACTTCAAAACCGTAATCCAACAAAAGGATGAATAACGGCCGCCAATAAAACCCGGTAGATTCCAAGGTTACTGTTTCCACCTCATGGAACAACAGTGTTTGGTAATTTCGTGCAAATCGGCAGTAAACACAGAATACTCTTCTACATTCTCCTGTGATACACAAACAAAATGACTTTTGCTCCCAATATCAATCTCTGCTGCATGAGGGTTAACAACGGGCATGGAAATCATGTTGTCATTGGAACGGGCTTTCTTGGTTTTGCCTTTCGGCAGAATGTTTGTTGCTGTGCATACTCACATTCGGGATAAGGTTTAAGGACAAAACCCATCACCATTAATTTTCACTAGACATTCTGCAACCATGCTAAACGACTGGCTTTTAATGCACCACGTTAATATCGGCTTACTTCAGGGTAACCGCAAGTTATATATAATTTTTTCAAAGAACTTTAAAAGGAGCTAAACGACATTGAATGGAAATAGTAAAAACTGTTGATAGATGTACCGAGAGAATTTGACTCTGATTGAGTTTTTCATTTGATCCTATAAAATCTCTTATTCTGGATTGAATATCCGCAATTTAGCTATTTGAATTTTCGGCAATAATTTTCCAACGCTTCAATCCATCAAATTTTTACCTTTGTGGCATGGAGCACCCTGAGAAAATAATCCACGTGGATATGGATGCCTTTTACGCAGCCATTGAACAACGCGATCATCCTGAACTGAGGGGTCGCCCCATTGCCATTGGCAGCAAAGGAAGGCGAGGCGTGGTGGCCACGGCCAGTTACGAAGCCCGCCGGTTTGGGGTGCATTCGGCCATGGCCTCTGTCACGGCTTTGCGGCAGTGTCCCGGGTTGATCTTTGTTCCCCCGCGGATGGATAAGTATAAAGAGGTTTCGCGGCAAATCCGTGCCATTTTTTTTGAATATACCGATTTGGTGGAACCCCTGTCGTTGGACGAAGCATACCTGAATGTGACTGAAAACAAAAAGCATAACCCTTCGGCCACCTTAATCGCCAAAGAAATTAAAAAACGGATAGTTACCGAAACCAGGTTGACCGCATCGGCCGGAGTTTCGTACAACAAGTTTCTGGCAAAAACGGCTTCCGATGTAAAAAAACCCGACGGCCTTTTTGTCATTACCCCCAAGGAGGCCCAGGAATTTATCGACCATTTGAAGGTGGAACGTTTTTACGGCATTGGAAAAGTAACCGCCGAAAAGTTGCACCAGATGGGAATTTTTTTTGGTGCCGATTTGAAAAAACTATCTGAACACCGGCTGGTACAAACCTTTGGCAAAGCCGGCCATTATTATTACCAGATTGCGCGTGGGATCGACCACCGGCCGGTGAATCCGAACCGCGAATTGAAATCGGTAGGTGGTGAAAATACCTTCGACACCGACCTGGCAACCCATATCGAAATGGAACAGGAGCTGTTACCCATTGCCGAAAAGGTGTACGAAAGGCTCCGTAAAACAGGGAAATTGGGGCGGACCATCACCTTAAAAGTAAAATTCGACGATTTTACCCAGATTACCCGTAGCAAAACCAGCCTGATTCCGGTAATTTCCTTTGAAATGTTATGGAAACACACCCTGGAATTGCTGAGCCAATTAAATGAAACCAGCCACCGGGTGCGGCTTCTGGGAGTTACCGTTTCAAACTTCCTGACTGAAGAACAAGAAGCCATTCAACTGGAGATTGATTGGTCAAGAAATTCTTCGTCTCAAAGTAGTTTATAACAAAACTATGTTGTTATAACAACCAATATGTAAGTTCCAAATTTAACGTGAGTTTTGTGTTAAAATATCAAACAATGAATATTTTATCTGTGTTTTTTAATTGTGATAACCCTACGAGGGTTCAAAACCCTCGTAGGGTTAGTAATTGAATTTTTGCGAGGGTTAAACTTTCAATCAATAATTGCGACTTTTAGAAGATCAAGGCAAAACTCACTTTAAATTTAATAGAAATACTTTTTAGACAGCCTCGTATGGCAGCCACAAACTCAATGATTTATTATTTTACAACATAAACTCTTACATTAACTGTCCCCAGATTCACAGCCCCGCCGGTACCGTTATAAATTGAAATCCGGATAACATTTGGATTTGAAACATAAGCCGTGAGCATACAACCCTGCAAATCTGCATCAATGGAGCCAAGAATTATATCTCCAAAATCAACGGCAAACGAGTTTATTGCATTTGAAGTGTATGTGGAACCTGCTGGCAAATTATTGATTACAAATGTTCCTGCCGGATCGCTGGTTACTTCTGTTGCCGAAAATTGCGTTTTTAAAATAATAGAATCAGCCGTTTGAGTAATCAACAAGCTTGAATCGGCGCTTGCTAATATTTTGGCTGCTATTGGGTTGGCACCGTTCCCCACTAAAATATTATCTACCGTTAAAGCGGCATTTCCCATGCCACCATTTACAACAGGAAGTACGCCTGTAACTTTTGAGGTCAAATCAATTGTACTGTTTGCAATATCTTCATTCAGAAGTGTCCCATTTAGAATTTCACCAGTAGCAACTGCACCAACAGCAATATCTTCAGCTACGATAGTCTCATCCAGGATTTCAGATGTAGTTACAGAACCAGCCCCGATATCCTCAGCTAAAATGGTCTTATCCATTAATTCTGAGGTGGTAACCGCGCTGGCAGCAATATCCCCGGCAAGGATGGTTTCATCTAACATTTCATCGGTTGTTACAGCGCCTGTAGCAATGTCCTCGGCTAGGATTGTCTCATTTAGTATTTCCGATGTGGTTACAGCACCTGTGGCAATATCCTCGGCAAGGATGGTTTCATCCAAAATCTCGGATGTTTCCACGGCACTGGTATTAATATCTTCAGCTAAAATAGCTTCATTCAGAATTTTAGCCGTAGTAATGGCATCATCGGCAATATCGTCGGTATAAAAAGAATAAGGAACCGACATGAATTGTTGATTGCTTACCAACCTGAAATCCCCATCATTTTTGGTAGATATTTCCACTTTCAAGAACTGGTCGGCGTCAATCCATGGAATGTCCAACATTTTTGTATAGCCCCCATTACCTGTTTGGGTGCCTTGCCCAATGATTAACGAAAACAACCCATATTTATCGGTGACGGTTGTATGGATTTCTTCCCATTGAATAGAGCCATTCGCCCCTTTGGTGATAGTAAACCGCACCCCGATTTCTTTTTCATACAAGGGTTTGCCCTCTACATCCATACCCACGATTTCTTTACCATATTCGTCAACAGCCACGGCCTGGTAATAAATACCGCTTAAATCACCTATGTTTTGCGAGGATGCACTTTGTGCCAATCCTATAACAAACAATAAAACTATACTTATGTGAGTTAATTTTTTCATATCAAGCAATTTTTAAAATTTAAACATCATGTTTTTAGAATGTAAAAGCAAGACCAACTGTCAAACTATAGGCAAAATTGGTTGATGTCTGACTGTCGTCGGGTTCGAGATTATTTAGTCCCATTAGATAATTGAATTCGAGAAAGCTGGCAATGTTTTTCGTAAATTCTATTTCAACACCTGGGGTAAAAACTATTCCGTAATCCAAATTATCTAACAATTCCGATTCAATAATATTAAAATGCTCGTTATTAAGCGCCTGGGTTCCGTTAAGCAAATACGAAAAGTAACCTGATGCCACAAAATAAGGGCTAATCCGATCTAGTGCATAAATATAACCGATACCCAGCTTGGCATCGGCATATTGCAACCGCCACGAATAATTCATGTCGTCATAAATCAGATCTGCTCCGCTTTTATGGATTCCAAAACCCGGTTTCACAATCAATCCAAAATTAGTAACATAACGGTACCCAACACCATAACCTCCGGTAAAGATGCCTTTATATTCTGTATTGAGGTTGTTACTTTGCGAATCATTAAACCTGAAAGAAGTATAAAGCTGCGAAACTTCCACAGTAACCGATGATTGGGCACTTACTAATGCTGTGGATGCAATCATGCATACAAGCAATAAAAGGAGTAAACTTTTTTTCATAACTGTTTATTTTGAAATGATTAATTTTAATGTTTGGCTATGCTGCATTGAATCGTAAATGGTGAGCAGGTATATGCCATTGCTCCACGATCCGCAGTTAATATGGTGCAGATGAAGGTCCGGCACCGCCTCAGAAAATACTTGATTCCCATTCACATCTACTGCCTTTATGAGGGATTGTTCGATGACCTTGCTGCTTTTAATGGCAATGGTATAAGTGGCCGGATTCGGGAAAACCGATAAGCTGATGTTTTTCGAAAGTGAGGATTCTACAACTACTAAAGTAAATACAACCGGTTGTTGAAATCCTTGCAATACCGAAGTCCCATCATTGTACAGGGCTGATGTACCATAGGGTTGACCAATGGTCTGATTGAAGGTAACGTTATCAGAGGCAATAATGGATCCATAATTTGAGATACATTGCCTTTTTACTGACTGCGCCTGATTTGTAAATGGTATGCAAACCGTTAAAAACAGCCATAAATACATAGGCGCTTTCCATCGAAAGTAAATTTTTTCCATCCCAATCTTGTTAAACTTTGGTAAAATTGAATTTGAATACCCTGCATTATTCTACCCCGGAAATAAATTGTGCAGAACTGACAGGCAGGTGAGACGTACTCTTTGGTTCCCGGTAATCCGAAAACAAAAGAACTGATTATTTCAGATTAAATGTATAATCTATCGAAAACAGGAATCCCGATTGGTTTTCTATTCCGGCAAACTTGTATTTGTTGGCGGTATTCGAATACAAGTAGGAAACCCCCACAGAAAAATTACTGTAACTCAAGCTGATGGGGATAATAACATCCATGCTTTGGAAATCAAATGTTTCTGTTTTATATCCTTCCTGTCCGATATCTGAAATTAGGGTGGCTTTTTCGGTTGATGTTAATTGCTGGTATAACCAAAAATCGGTACCCATTCCCATTGACAGCATTGGAAATATTGAAAGGCTCCATTTACCGGTTTTCCCGATCGACCAATTATAATAATAGCCTAGCCCGGTATTGGCAAAATAATTAACCTCGGTGCCATGTAAGGAATAAAAATCGGAATACAGGTAAAAACGGCGGAAGGTATATCCGGCAGAGGCATTCAAAGAGTGTTGGTAATCGATGCCCATAAAAGCGGAATCGCCATCATAGAAATGGTATTGGTAATAAATGTTTACATCGAATCCATTCTGGAAAAAGTATTGGTAACCTGCAGAAGCATCAACATCATACGAAAATTCTGAAGCATTGGAATAAACAGCCGGCATTAACGAAACCCAGGCTCCGGATTTATGATAAAACGACACATCACCCAGCGTAGTCGAAATATTTGTGGTTTGGTCAATTTGGCCTACCGAATTATTGGTGTTGTACATCAGATTAAACAGGAAGTAACTAACCTCTTCGGTAAGGGTATCATTTTGCCCCCTGATAGACGATTGTGAAAAAACCGGACTCAAGCCAATCAACATTGATACAACTATTGCACTTATCTTTCTTGTCATGGGAATCAAATCGTTAATTAAATGAACAACACTAAAAAAACACTATCAGATTTTTATCCTTTGAAATTATCTGGAACTTAAGATAATTACCAATGGCCTTGCCGCCGTTGAATTTGCTTTTTTTGTTGTGCAGCCTGACCAGCCCTTTTTTGTTGTCTTTGACCAATCCTGGCCTGTTTAATCTGCTTTTGAACCTTTTGAATCTCTGTCTTGTTGAGCTGATCTACAGGTACTTCTTTTACCTCTGGTTTTTTCCCCTCTGCATTTATTGTAACCGTTTGTTTACCATCCTTTTCGTTATTCTGTTCCTTGGCTGGGGTAGCTTTTAAATCCTTAATTTGATTCTTTTGCTCTACGTTGGAATCGGTTTTTGTTTTCTTTTCAGTAATATCCTGCCCAAACAAAACAAACCAACCCAGAGTAAGGAATCCAATTAATAATAGCCTCTTCATGTTGACCTCCGCTTGTTATCCATTATTTGTATTAAAGTTACAACTTTTGATAATTAAATTTTACATTAATCTTTTTTTAACCAACCGCAGGTAAATACTACGGTTGGTTGAAAAAGATTATTGTCTTTAGTTTCCGGTTCCGGCACATTTGCGTTTCAGTTCAATGGTTGTGGTTACACCATCCTGAGTCACATCAGCCAAGTTATCGCAGGTCCCATCGCCATAATCAATGGTGAGTACAGATTCACCTGTCTTTTCTATTTGCATGATTCCCTGAATGATGTACATAAAGCAACCGATCTCGTTTTTACGTACCAATGGCTCCAAAATAGTCATTACCACTTGCACCGAATCGGTTGTCAGGGTGCTCCCGCCCGTTGTTTCAATAACATCGTCACGCTTTGTGCGTGTATCGGAACCTTCAACAATGGTGCGGTTTTTTTCGGAACTATAGGTAATTGTTCCACCGTTGTTGGCCAAAATTAAAGAACCGTCTATTACAATTGAACTTACACGTTGGCTATCGGCATTTACTGTTTGAGTAACCGTCTTATTTCCCACCACCTGGTTATCGTCAACAAAGAAATCTTCGAATGAAAAAGTAATATACACTAGGCTATCAAAGTAGCGTCCTTCGTGGGTCATGATAATTTTTCCACGCCGTTCACGGCCATCATTGCACAAACAGTTGGTATCGCCAAAGTTGATTGTCATAACTATGGTACTTTGTTCAACCTCGCGGGTAACCGTTACGCATTCGCTCAAACGGCTGTATCCAAAACCATTGGCACTTTTTAAACTGGAAGAACTACTTTCATATAAGTCAACAGCTTCGTCGGCAACTTCAATTACTTCATCAAAAACATCGGCCGTATAAAGCTCGTTTTCAACAGAAACATCAACTGTTTCGCCATTGTCCTGAATATCGGCTTGATCCGATAATTCACAGGAATTAAACACCATACCAAGACTAATAAATAGTCCCAATGGTATGATAAAAATTGATTTAAATTTATTTGTTCTCATTTTGATAAATTTAGTTGAATAAAATTTTGTTTAGGAAAAGAAAAGATATATGCCCCTGTTACTAACGATTATTACCTTTTCCCTTTTGGGTCATTTGCTTACGCATGGTTCCATCGCATACTTTCTGGCGGATCATTTGCTTTTTTTGCGATTTGGTTTGTTGATTCAATTGAGTACAGGATTGTTGCCTAATTTGATTGCATGCCTGGGGTGTTCCTGTTAGCTCACACACCCGTGTTCTCGTTTGGAGCTTGATTTGCCCGTTGTTGGTTGTTTGGCTAAAAGCATTTACTGCAAAAGCCATCAACACTGCCGAAATTAAAATTTGCTTTTTCATAATTGTTAGGAATTAAATTAATACCCCAAAACTACTGGTGCAAGATGAAGTGAAAATGAAGTTATTAAGATTCCGCTTTTTTAGCTTTGTTTTTAGCCAATATTAATTTTCTCCGATCACCTGTCTCTATCCCATAAATCTCACGTCTAAAGCCTCTTTATCTAATGTCTTGTTTCTTAAAAATTGATAGCACCTTTAAAAATATTGATGAATACGAAGACTGATTGCCCACTATTTTTTACATTTACCTTTCTAAAATATAACTATTGAAGACAACCGCCACCATAACGTTTTTCCTCTTTCTTTCTGTCCTTTTCTCTAGGTACGGATGGTCACAAACTGCACCCAAATATTCGAACGAGTTTTTAAATATCGGTGTAGGTGCGCGTTCCTTTGGGATGTCGCACAGTACGGTGGCCTCGGTACGCGGGGTAACTGCAACCTATTGGAATCCGGCAGCGTTAACCCAGTTGAAATATCCGGTCAATTTAGGGTTGATGCACTCGGAATATTTTGCCGGGTTATCGCAATACGATTATGGTACCGTAGCCTTAAAACCCGATGAAAAATCGAGTCTGGCAATTTCATTTATCCGCTTTGGGGTGGATAACATTCCCAATACCCTGGAACTGATCGATGGTGATGGGAACATCCGGTTCGACCGGATAAAATCATTTTCAGTAGCCGATTATGCCGTTTGGTTTTCCTATGCGCGAAAACTTCCTTTACAAGGATTAAGCATTGGGGGAAATGCAAAAATCATCCGCCGCATGGGTGGCGATTTTGCCCGGGCATGGGGCTTCGGCATCGATCTGGCCGCGCATTACCAGTGGGAAAAATGGCAATTTGGGGTCATGGCCCGAGACATTACTACCACCGTAAATTCATGGACCTACTACACCGATGAACTTTCAGAGGTTTTTGAACTTACCGGCAACATGATTCCTGAAAGCAGTACCGAAGTTACCCTCCCCAAACTCATCATGGGGGCTTCGCATGATTTCAGGCTTACTGAAAAATTTGGCGTTTTGGCCGAAGTCAATCTCGATTTGACCACCGACGGCAAAAGAAACGTGTTGCTGAAAGGAGATCCATTTAGCATCGATCCTCATGCAGGCCTGGAGTTCCACTACCAACAGCTTATTTTTTTACGGGCCGGGGTTGGCAACATTCAAAAGGAGGTAGAAGGGGGTTCCCATTTGACCTTACAGCCCAACATGGGATTGGGCATTGCCTACAAACGGGTTACGGTTGATTATGCCCTCACCGACTTGGGAAATATTTCTGCTGCCGGCTACTCGCATGTATTTAGCCTTACGTTCAGCCTCGAACCTAAACCCGTAAAACCCAATTGAAGTCATGAATAAACTTAATACCAAACATCGTTGGTTGATTGGAGCCTTGACCCTGGGGTTGTTTTTTCTCCCTCACCTTTCGTGTGCGCAAAATTTTGGTAACGAATGGATAAATCTCAGTCAGAAATACTACCGGTTCAGCATCCCTACCACAGGAATTTACCGGGTAACACTGCAAGAATTACAAAAAGCCGGGGTCCCTGTTAGCAGTTACAACCCTCAAAACATCCAGCTTTTTTTTAAAGGGAACGAAATTCCCTGCCATATCCAGGGAGAAAGTTCCGGGTTGGTAGAGTACATTGAGTTCTTTGCCGAAAAAAACGATGGATGGTTTGACCTGGAAATGTATGATGATGTTAAAAATCAGGCCAACCCTTATTATAGCATGATTAACGATACCGCAGCGGTATTTATCACCTGGAACAACAGCTATTCAAACCAACGGATGACGGTTTTAACCGATCAAACTTTTACAGGGTACACGCCTGCCTCCTATTGCAAATGTCAATCCTTAACACAATACACGGGTTCGTATGCTGCATCGTTGCCCGACTGTGAATATACCGAAGGTGAAGGCTGGACAGATAACGTGTTGAGCATCAGTTTGGGAAGCTCATTAACCAAAAATATTTCCACCCCGGAATATACCGCCGCCGGAACATCCATTGAAATATCTTTTACCCTTTTGACCACTTCTTCAAAAAACCACCATTTAAATATCACCGGTCCGGGATTTGAAACAGATACCATTTTTGCCGGGTATAAAACGATTAAAAGAACTTACCATGTTGCAAATGTTGCCTTAAGCAATCCAACATCGCTAACTTTTAAAAGCATCAACGATGTGAATGCCGACACCGATTATTCATCGGTGTCATTCATTTCTATTACCTATCCCCGTACCTTTGCCAATATTACCGATAACAGTTTCCGGTTTACCATTCCTGCTTCGTCCGCACAAAAAACACTACTTGCGTTTACCGGGTTGAGTACATCCACCACTTTTTATTTGTACGACCTGTCCCGGGGCAGTAAAATTCCCGCAGTTTTTGAAGATGGTGTTTTGAAAGCCCTGGTTCCTGCATCGGGTCAGGAAACCCGGTTGATTCTGGTTTCCAATGAGGGTTTGTTAAAAATCAGCCAGATTAGTGCCTGCCAAATGGATAACCATGCCTTGAAAAACAAAAACCACGTGATATTAACCCATCCATTGTTATGGGAACAGGCACAGGAATACGCCAATTACCGTAATGCGTATCTGGTTAATGCCGAAAACCTTTACGACCAGTTTGGATATGGCATCAGGAAACACCCCATGGCTATCCGCAATTTTTTGCGGTACCTGTTCAGCAACTGGAGTACCGACCCCACCGACCTTTTCATCATCGGGAAAGGGGTGAATGCCAAAGATTCCCGTAAAAGTTCCACCAATTTCGCGGCCAACTTAATACCCCCCATGGGTTATACACCCAGCGACGAGCTCATTGGCACCCGGATTTCGGGCAACGGGCTGGAATCAGTTATCCCAATCGGGCGGTTGGCTGCCCGCTCAGGCAACCAGGTAAGCCTGTACCTGAGCAAAGTTCAGGAGTTTGAACAAAACGCCCCCGATGAATGGATGAAACACATCATCCACTTTGGCGGGGGGCAAAATGCCGCAGAACAAGACCAGTTTAAAGATTACCTGCTCCAATATGAAGCCATAGCCACCGATACGCTTTGGGGAGCCTATGTTTCAACGTTTTTAAAAACATCCTCCGATCCTATCACCATCACTAAGTCCGACAGCATTTCCAGCCTCATCAACCATGGGGTAAGCCTGATGACTTTTTATGGGCACGGTTCCACGTATGGGTTCGATCAAAACATAGATTCCCCCGATGCTTACAATAACCAGGGAAAATACCCGCTCATGTTGGCAAATTCCTGCTATTCCGGCGATATTTTTCTTTACGAAAAAAACAGCACGAGTGAAGAGTGGGTGCTATCGGAAAACAGAGGAGCTATTGGTTTTCTGGCCATGATCGATCAAGGGTATATCAACTACCTGAACCTGTTCTCCGGCCAATTTTATAAAAACCTGTGCAGCCTCTCGTATGGCGAACCTGTCGGGACTATCATCCGCCGATCAAAAGTAGCTATGCAGGAAAGCAATATTTCGGGGAACATTTTCCGGAGCACCATTCATTCTTTTGCCCTCCACGGAGACCCTCTGCTGGTGCTAAACAGTTTTTCAAAACCTGATGTGTCTATCGGGCCTGAAAACATCTTTTTTACACCTGCCAACATCACAACGGAAGTAGATTCTTTTCAAATGCATATTGCCCCTGTTAATATTGGCAAAACAACCGGTAAATCATTTATCGTAGATATTGAACGGACATTCCAGGATGGAACCACGGCTAACTATCAATGGGTGATGGATGGCCTGTTGTTCAAAGATACCCTTAGCCTGAAAATTCCTGTGGAACTGAAAAATGGCCTGGGAAATAACCAGTTCAAAGTCTGGATAGATGCACTGAACCAGATTGAAGAACTGAATGAAAGCAATAACATGACCACGGTTTCCACATTTATTTCCAGCACCGATATTATTCCCGTGGTCCCTTACAAATTCGGTATTCAATCCACAACAGCTCCAAAGTTCAAAGCCAGCACGGGAAACCTGTTAAGCGGTTCGCAAACCAGCATCTTTCAATTAGACACCACCTATAAATTCAACAGCCCGTTATTAATTACCGAAGAAATAACCCATTCCGGGGGGATTATTGAATGGAAACCCAACACCAGCCTGCAGGCCCAGATCCCTTATTTTTGGAGAGCCGCAAAAAAAGATTCCCAAAAAACCATGAACTGGACTACCAGTTCGTTTACCATTGAACCGGGGCAAACGGGCTGGCAACAAAAACAGATGGGGCAATTATTAAGCAATGATTATAAGTTTATTGAACCCGATACCCTTGCACAAAATTTTCAGTTTTCTGTTTCCCCGAAATCGGTCAGGTGCCACAATCTGGGGAGCCCTAATAGTAACACCTACGGCTATATTGGCTATTCTGTAGATGGTACAGGCGCGGGTTCATCATGTCGTGCTATCACGGCCCTTGTACTGGCGGTTATTGATTCCACTACGCTCGTCCCCTGGCTTTCGAACCGGGGTTCGTACGGTCACGCGAATGATCCCTGGTGTTTCAATAAAACCAGCCCCGAAAATTATTTTGTTTTTTACTTAGATACAGCACAAGAAAAACTTGATGCCTCCATGGATAACATTATCAACCTGATAGAAAACGAGGTCCCCGATGGAAACTACTTTTTAATATATTCATTTATCCAGGGAAAATTTCAAATGTGGCGCGAAAGGCATTACCAGGCATTTAATAGTTGGGGTGCTACCGATGAAATCCGCTTTTTACAAAACAACCAGCCGTACATCTTTTTCAGCCAAAAAGGTGACCCTGCAAAAGCCGAAGAAGTTTTTGGGGAAGCCACCGACCACATTGACCTGAATACCGAGATAAAAACAAGTTTTAATTATGGAAGTATTACCAGCGTTCCGGTAGGACCCTCAACCCAATGGCAACGGTTAAATTGGAATTATACATCATCTGAAGTTAGTCCCAACGAAATTGCTTTTGTGCAGGTTTTCGGCATCGACAACCAGGGAAACCAGACCTTGCTGATGGACTCCATCACCGAAACAGATAAAGACCTTTCCTCCATCCCCGCCAGTCAATATCCCTATTTGTCGCTGCAATTTTATACCCGCGATGCAGAATTCGAAACCCCTGCCCAACTCAATTATTGGAACGTGTTTTATACACCTGTCACCGATTTAGCCATCAACCCTCAGAAGGGTTGGGAATTTTATTCCGATACCCTGCAGGAAGGCGAAAAGGCCCGACTGGAAGTGGCCATTGAAAACATCGGCCTGGTGGATGCCGACAGCGTTCTGGTAAATTATTGGATGGTGGATGCCAACAACAAAGAACATCCGCTGGCAAACCACCGCGTAAAACCCCTGGCTTTGGACGAGCTATTTACCGACACGCTTACCTTTAAAACACTGAATTTCCCGGGATTAAACCAATTGTGGATGGAAATCAACCCGAGTTCCACCGAAACCCAATCGTTCGACCAGCCGGAACAGTACCATTTTAACAACCTGATTCAAAAACAGTTCTTTGTTCAAAAAGATGAACGGAACCCGTTGCTTGACGTTACCTTCGATGGCGTCCATATCATGGATGGCGACCTGGTTTCGGCCAAACCTGAAATTGTCATCCAGCTTTCAGATGAAAACCAGTACATTGCCTTGGAAGATACCTCTTTAATGAGCATCTACCTGAAATCGCAGCAAACAGGGATTGAGGAGAAATTGGTACTTTCTCAAACAGAAGGGATGACTTTTGAACCTGCTCAACTACCCAGCAACAAAGCCCGCATTATCTACCAGGCCAATTTTCCGGAAGATGGAACCTACGAAATTCGCGTACAGGCCAAAGACCCATCGGGCAATGAATCGGGGAGTTACGACTATCAGATTTCGTTTCAGGTAATTAACGAGAGTACGATTACCCATGTATTTAATTATCCGAACCCTTTCAGTACGGCTACCCGCTTTGTGTTTGAACTAACCGGCAGCGAGGTGCCTGATCTGTTCCGGATTGAAATACTTACCGTTACCGGCCGTCTGGTTAAAGTCATTGATTTGGATGAATTGGGTCCCATTACCATTGGTAAAAACATTAGCCAATATGTTTGGGATGGCACCGACGATTTTGGCGACCGGTTGGCCAACGGGGTCTATTTTTACCGGGTTTTCGCCCGCCTGAATGGACAGGAACTCAAAATCAGGGACTCAGGAACCGACCAATATTTTAAAAACGGTTTTGGAAAATTATACATCATCCACTAATCTTGAAACTATGCCAATGGGAGAAACGGATACCCTGATTTCCAAAAATCATAAAATAGCCATCATTGCCTCCCTGAGTATTTTAGCTATCATATATTGGATTTTATTCGATTTCCTGCGCCAGATTGAGTTTGACACTTCCAGTTTTATAGGAGCCTCGCGGTTGATGTTTCATTTAGAGGGCGGCTACAATTTTCAGTCCCGGTTATCAAAACCCTTGGTGCTGATACTTCCCGGGTTGGTGGAATACCTTTCGGGCATACATCCGAAACATATTTTTTTAGCCCAAAATCTGGTCTGTTATTATGCTTTGGGGTTTATTGTGTATAAAACGATTTACTTGATTACCCAAAATACCCGGCAGGCGTTATTAGCAGTGCTTGCCTATTTTATGTGCCAACCTTTTGCAGTTTATTCCTTGTTTTATTTGGTTGATACCGTAGGTTGGTTTTTCGGGTTTTACACCATTTACCTCACCTTAAAGTATTTTCCTCAACCAATTATTGATGCAAAAAAGGTCACCGTTATATCATGTATCGCAGGTATTGGCATGCTTACCAAAGAGAGTGCTATTGTAGGCATCCTGTTCATGATTTTGTATCTGCTTTTTAATTTCTATCCGCTAAAAACAAAAATCAAATACCTGTTTTTAGCCTCTCTGTTCTTTCTTATCCCGTTTTTAGTCTCCAATATGTTGACCCAGAAATATTATGGGGTCTCTGTTTTTCAAAGAGTCATTGAGCAGCAAACCAGCCAGGGGCTTGTGTTCTACAACAAAGGGAATTTTCAACAGCTTTTTAGAATTGTTGATGTGTATTGGGTTTTGTTTGCAGTGGGGCTTTGGCAGGTTTTCAAATCTTTTCGGCTCAAAAATTCTGGCAACACCTTAGGAATCCTCTTGCTAACTGCACTCATAGCACTGCTGCTTATGCCTTTATATCCTTTCATTGTTGATAGGATTCTGTTTATGGTTGCCCCTATACTAATCGTGTTTATTGCTATAGGAAGTTCATTGTTTGAAAAATTTGCTTACCCTGCAATTATTATAGGTGGAATCATCAACATTTCAATGACCTACCTAATTTACAGGTACAACACATCGGGAATCTTACTCAAAGGATTGGTTTTGTATCTGCTGATTTTAACCGCCTTTTTCATTGTAAAAAAATTCCGGGAGAAAAAATTAATAATTACACCATCCAATCCGCCAATGGCAGGGAGGTGAAGTAGCCATAAATTTCGCAGGCCATGCAAAAACAATTTGGAAAACCGCTGCTATTTCGTTAATATTCATCCATCAAAATAAACTATAACACACAAAATTATGGAACCAAAAGAACAAGTATTAAAAGCGATGAAAAGTAAGGCTGTTCCCATGAGTGCCGGTGAAATTGAAGCAGCTACCGGACTTGACAAAAAATTGGTAGAAAAAGCCATGAAAATATTGAAACAAGAGGAGGCTATTTATTCGCCTGTCCGTTGCAAATGGCAGGCAAAATAGGAAACGAAGAAAACAGAACGCGGAAATTCCAAAAATCGATCTCCGCGTTCTGTTGGTTTTTAAATAGCTATTAAACTTCCCTCTGCCATCCACCAATAACCTGAACCACATGTTTCTATACCTTTCCAGCACACAAAATCCCTATTTTAATATCGCCACCGAAGAGTATTTTCTGAAGAACTTCGATGAGGGTTTCTTTTACCTGTATATCAACCAGCCGTCCATCATTGTGGGCAAACACCAAAACACGCTGGCCGAAATCAATACCGCTTACGCAAAGGAACACCAGATTCCTGTAGTAAGGAGGCTTTCGGGTGGTGGTACCGTTTTTCACGATACCGGTAACCTGAATTACTGTTTTATTGAACAAGGGAGCCAGGGCCATCTGGTCGATTTTAAAAAATATGCCCAACCGGTACTCGATGTCCTTAACCGGTTGGGGATTCCGGCTTATCTGCGCGGAAAAAGCGATTTGGTCATTGGCGACCAGAAGTTTTCAGGAAATGCCGAGCATGTGTATAAAAACAGGGTGCTGCATCATGGAACCATGCTCTTTTCTTCAGCATTGGACCAATTGAATGCATCCATAGCCTCCGATGGGGGTGCTTTCAGCGATAAAGCCGTACGTTCGAACCGGAGCCGGGTTACCAACATCAGCGAGCACCTGCATGAACCTCTTACTATTGAGGACTTCATCCAATTGGTTGTTAACAGGGTCACAAAAATCTATCCTGAGATGAAACCTTTTCACCTTTCCGGAAAAGATCAGGAACAGATTGAACATTTGGTGGCAACCAAATACCAAACCTGGGACTGGGTCTTTGCCTATTCCCCACCCTATGAATTCATGCGCTCTATAAAGTTACCACAAGGAACCCTGGAGGTACATCTTTGGGTTGAGAAAGGAAACATCCGGAATGCAACCTGTCTTTTTAATGGTCAGGGTCTGGAACAATTAACCCAAGTCTTGATTCAACAAAAACATGCTTACGAAGTTGTCAAACAAAGTATCTTACCTTTTTTTGGACCTCCTCAAAAACTCCCTTTCTCCATTGAAGATTTTACCCGTTGCCTGTTTTAACCTATGGAAAACCAACAGCCGACACGCCAGATAATCCTGACCAGCGATGGTTCGCACACCCTTTTTGTACCTTTGCTCGGCGAACATTATCATTCCATCCATGGTGCCATTCAGGAAAGCCGGCATGTGTTTATCCAAACCGGACTTGGACCTCTGAATGCACCAAAATGTATCAAAATTCTTGAGATTGGTTTTGGTACAGGTTTGAATGCCCTTTTGGCGATGCAGTTTGCCCATCAGCACCAAATCGAGATTTTGTTTACCACCATCGAGAAATATCCGCTCCGGAAGGACGAATTTTCTCAATTGAATTATGGTTCTGTTTTAGGAGAAGAATGGATTCCTTATTTTCAACAGCTTCATGAATGCCCATGGGAACAACTTGTCCCGATTTCAGAAGCATTCAGCATTCAAAAAATAAGAGCAGATTTGTTAACGGCATCATTTATTGAAACCTATCAAATTGTTTTTTTTGATGCGTTTGGCCCTGACAAACAGCCCGATTTATGGACCGTAACAGTTTTTGAGAAGCTCTACAAAAGCCTGGAAAAGCAAGGGGTTTTGGTTACTTATTCGGCCAAAGGACAGGTACGCCGGAATTTAAAAGCAGCAGGATTTGAGGTAGAACGGTTACCGGGACCTCCAGGTAAACGCGAAATGTTGCGCGCGACAAAAAAGCTTAATGAATGGGGCAACGGCTGACGCATTCGATCACCTTGGCAAAATTCTCGTGTTTTAAAAAATAAATGGTGTTTTTCCCATCGCGTTTGGAACAAAGAACCCCTTTATCTTTCAGTATCCCCAGATGATGCGAGGTGCTCGACTGTTCAATGCCCAGTTTCTGGTGAATTTCGCTGACAGTTAGTTTTGCATCGTTTTCGAGTAGCCGCAGGATGGCAATCCGCATAGGGTGTGCAATGGCTTTAAGCATGTTGGCAACACTTTCCAACTTTTCAACATCAAGTTGACTGATGTCCAATACTTCTGTTTCTATTTTATCCACGTTCAAATCTATTTATTCAATTGCAACTACTTACAAAAGAGTTAGGTTTGCAAAATTGCTAACATTCTTTTTAAGAAGCAAATATTTAGATAGGTAAATGTGTTATGATAAAAGTCATGGTTTGCTTTGTATTTGAACAAACCGGCCTCAGGATGAAAGCATTTCAAGCTCAACATAAAATTTCTCAAGAGAAAATAATTGTCCTGTGTGGCATTAGTCGTTAGTTTATTATACTGCTTTTTTGTGATGGTGCATTTTAATTTTAAAAAAAATGTATAATATATTTTACATTGTGAATATTATATTTAACTTTGTGTCGTTAATTATATACATATGGTAAAAATAAGCAGACAAAAATGGATAATAAAGAAAAGCAACTGTTGGTAACTGCAATCAGCATGATACTGATTTTGGGGTGCTATGCCCTGTATGTTTACAATAATTACATAGCGGAGAATCTGGCTATAATAAATGACACCAGATTCTGGGCGAAAGCCTTCTTAATCTTAATTCCCGTAACAATTGCGTCGCAAATCGTCATTCATATTGTATTTGCTATCATCAATAAAATAGTAACTAATGAGGATATCCCAACGCTTAGCGATGAACGCGACAAGTTGATTGATCTGAAAGCCATACGGATTTCACATTGGATTTTTACCATGGGCTTTTTGTTGTCAATGGTGTCGCAAGTTATGGGCATGCAACTATGGGTGATGTTCATTATACTCATTGCCTCTGGTTTTATAGCCGCCTTTGTTGCCGAAATTACAAAGTTCTATCTGTATCGGAAGGGATTTTAAGATGAGCAAATGTCACATTAGCAATAACATCCGGAAATTTCGTTTTTACAACAACGAAATGACCCAACAGGAGTTGGCCGATCAAACAGGTGTTACCCGACAGACCATTGTTGCCATAGAAAACGGGAAATACTCGCCAACACTGGAATTGGCTTTTCGTATAACCCGCGTATTCAACGTGCCGTTGGAGGAGGTTTTCTCTTTTAATATTGAAATTGAAGAAAAAAATACTAAATAATTCTTTTAAGGAAATTAAAATGGATTCAAACAAAAAAAAGGCAAGGTTAGCTGGTTTACTATATCTGCTAATGGCAGTATCAGGACCTATTGGATTATTGATTGTACCATCGAAAATTATAGTAGATGGAAATGTTGCTGCAACAACCCAAAACATCGTAACCCACGAAATGCTCTTCCGAATAGGTATTGTAAGCAATCTTGTTTGCCAGATCAGTTTTATTTTTCTTGTTCTGGCATTGAACCGATTGTTTAACGGGGTGAATGAGAAATATGCAAAGCTCATGGTTTCATTGGTTATAGTAGCTGTGCCAATTGCCGTGCTTAACGAACTCAACAATGTTGCAGCCCTTGTATTTGCCGACGGTGCCGGTTTCCTCAACCCATTTAACCCTGAACAGCTCAATGCATTGGCCACGGTCTTTGTTCAATTACACGAAAAAGGGACAATAATAGCCAGCTTTTTCTGGGGGCTATGGCTTTTCCCTTTTGGGGTTCTTGTCGTCAAGTCAGGGTTTATCCCGAAAATATTAGGCATATTGCTCATCGTGGGATGCTTTACTTATGTGGTTGATAGCTCATTGGCTATTCTTTTTCCAAAATTCAGGGAATTAATTACCGGTTTTCTTTTACTTCCTTTAAGTTTAGGCGAAATTTCGATGGTATTATGGCTCCTAATAAAAGGGGTAAAAGTTCAAAAGCCCGTTATAAGCGTATCTTACTGATGTTATTCTACTAATTCGTTAACTTTAATAAAAATCAATAATTATGAAGAAAACAACAAAATTTGGAGAAACCGTTGAAGGTTATAACATTCCCGTGCTGAATGAACGCGAAATAAGAGCCGCGGCAGGGATACTGTTCTTTTTCACCTTTTTGTCGCTCATGTTTATTTTATTTAAAGGCAATTTTTTAATGATAAAATACGTGATTACCGCTTTTATGGCGGATTTTCTTATCCGGGTATTAATCAAGCCTAAGTTTGCTCCTACCCTTATCATCGGCAGGCTGATTGTGAGCAGGCAAAACCCAGAATATGTAGGAGCGGCTCAAAAAAAATTGGCCTGGATGATTGGGGTTTTCCTATCGGTCACCATGTTTGTACTTATGGTGGTAGTTAACTCGTACAGTATTATTACTGGCCTTATTTGCCTTATCTGTTTGGTGTTCCTGTTTTTTGAATCAGTCTTTGGTATTTGCCTGGGTTGTATTTTCTACAACTTGATTTATAAAGAAAAAGCACAACATTGCCCGGGAGAGATTTGTGATGTTAAAAGCAAACACGACATTCAAAAAACATCCTTTTTACAAATCCTCATCGTGATAGGTATGATAGGCTTTATTGTACTTTTGGCGGTGCTGTTCAACGGCAATTTCAGTGTAAAGCCGCATGACTTGTTTGGCATAGTCCAAAAATAAGAAGGTTTCATTGTGTTGGTTTCAATACCTATAAAACTGCAAGTAAAGGTACTCTTTATTTGGTCACAAGTGCCTCAACTTAACATATCCCAAGCTCGCAGCAATCTATCAAAAACGATGGAAAGTTGAAGGATACCACAAAAACGTCAAAGGCAATGAGCCATTTGCCAAGTCACTTCAAGGACAGAAACAACTCAAAAAAGTCATTTCTGTGCGTCAATATTGGCGTATGTGAAATTTGAAGCATTAAGACTCCGGCATGACCGCAACCACTTTGCTTTAAAGGAAAGATTGTATCTTAATGCCATGCAGGCTGCTTATCAAAACTTAAAGCAACTGGATACGATCCATGTTTTTAAAGCCGCGTAACATGAGTTATTAATACATTAGTACATTATCTTGTGTCTCATATCTTGATGCTGACTACTTGATACTAAAATATTCATTCTGCTAACTAAACAACATTGATTTCTAATGCGTAATTTGGGTTCAAATAATAAACTGGACTACCAAAATAAGCAACACCATGGCAATGGGATAGATGGTGGCATAGGCAATCTTTGGCACATCGCTGTCGGTCATGGGTTCCACAGCGGCCAACCCCGGCGTGCTTGTCATCCCACCTGAGATGGCTCCGAACAATTCCAGTACATTTAGCTTTAAATAATACTTACCCACCAACAGTGTGGCAACCATCGGGATAACAGTAATTAATGCCCCCACAAAAAAGAGCTTAATTCCTTGGGTAGCAATGGCCTCAACCAAAACCGAGCCGGCCTGCGTTCCCACCGATGCCAAAAAAAACAACAACCCTAATTGTTTAAGCAATTGTGTGGCCGCCCCCGTCATGCTCCATAGTACTTTGCCTGTTTTTCCAACGCGCCCCAGCACTAAGGCTACCATTAAAACACCACCTGTTAACCCCAGCGAGAATGTAAAATTAGCACCAAAACTCAAGCTCAGTTTTCCGGCCAGGATTCCTAAAACAATTCCAACGGCAATGGGAAAAAAATCGGTATCGGAAAGACGTTTGTCGTTGTCGCCAAAAAGAGAGGTGACGTTTTTCATGTTTTCTTTACTGCATGCCACCATCAATTTGTCGCCTAGCTGCAACCTGGTTTGGGGATTTGGCGGTAAATCAATGCCGCTCCTCCGTATTCTGGTAACTGTGGCATGATACACCTGGAACAGGTTGATCTGTTGAAGGGTTTTATTAATGACCTCGTTGCTGGTGACCAATACCGATTGTACCCTATATTCTTTCGACAATTCAATTTCTTCATCAATTTGATTTCCCAGAAGGGTTTCAATAAGAGGGAATGAATCCTGCTGCCCAACCACCCGAAGTTTATCACCCAGTTTTAAAACGGTTAGCGGGGTTGGAGTAATTGTAATTTCACCTTGTTTTACTCTTGAGATAACAGCCCCCGTCAATTGGCGCACTTTCAGTTCGGTCAGGGTTTTACCAACCGCTTTGGGATTGGTAACGATATAATTCCGCACCAAAATTTCGGGATTTTCCTTTTTGCGGTTTTCTTCCATTGCCTTTTCAATATCCCGGATGTTGGTGTTCATTAACTTTGGCATCAATTTAATGAACAAAATAACACCGATCACGCCAAAAGGATAGGCAATTCCATACCCGATGGATGCCAAAGGCGATTGGGTGGCATCAATGGCAACCGCCAAACCGGGTGTACTTGTTAAGGCTCCGGTAAGTAAGCCGGCACATAAATTTTTATCGATATGGAAAATTTTGCCGGCAGCCACAGTAACAATGGCACCGGACACCACAATAATCACTGCTAACAGGGCATAAATCCTTCCCTGCTTTTTAAATGATTCAAAAAATCCAGGACCTGCCTGAATCCCAATAGTATAAATAAATAATACCAAACCCAATGTTTGAAATTCTATTGGCAGTTGTATTCCTAAGTAACCCATAAACAAGGCCAAAAAAAGAATGGCCGAAACATCAAAAGAAAACCCCTTAAACTGGATGTTGCCCAGAATAAACCCGATGGCCACAATAAAAAACAGACTGAATATGGGAGAGGCAAAAAATTCCATGTTAATTAATGATAAAAGGCAAACTTGAAACGGTCTCTTTGTTTATCAGTTGCACGATATATTTTCCTTTCGATAAACCATCCAATGGGATGATTGGTTCACCAAATGTTCCCTCTTTTACGGTTTGACCGATCATATTCAATATTCTAAAAGTCTGGAACCCCTCTGTTGCCGATATATGCAAATAGTCTCTTGCCGGATTTGGATACACATACATGGTTTTATAGTTTTTATCGTTCAAGGCGGTTAAGTTCCATACTTGTGCCACGAACTCCGGATGATCGATAAACGGATTTCTGTTCTTTTGATAGGAATAAATCACCTCGTTCCGGTTGCGCTCAAAATCATCTACAGGGTCGGCTTTATGCCAACTGAGGAGTACATCCAGTTTAGCCATTTCATAAACCAGGGGAGCGCTATTAACCAACTCCAGGTAATCGTACATTACGGTCATATAAAACAAGATCCGGGCAATATCTCCTTTTACTTCATCACGGGGCACATAAGTATCGGCCGTTTGTTCAACGTCAAAATAATCATTGCTCCTTGAGGAGTTCTCGGCTGGATCAGCAGGTTTTAAATTATGCAGATCGGAACCCACACCAATCGTGGAATTTGACACATCGGTATTTAAAAGAGATTGGGGCCATACATGTTCCCGGTTCCAGGTAATTCCGGAGTCCCAAACACCAGAAACCGAGATACCCAAATAAACCAAAACAACATTGCCCTCAATATTGGGGTCTGCATCTGTCTCGTCTAAAATATATCGGGCATCGCCATAACTAATTCCTTGAAATCCTTCGTTAATCACATTTCGTAAAAATGTTTCAAGCTCGGTCCCGGTTAAACCTTCGGTTCCTTTATAATAGTCAGTAGGTATCTGGCCAAAGGATATTACAGTATTTATTACTGCCAGATGAAATAATATCAGTAAATTTTTATACATATTGAATTTTTTATAGTATTTTCTAATTGACAACAAAGTTAATAGAAATTGCTACTTTTAAGCTCTTTCAAAATAAATTAAACCATGAGGGTAGTTATACAACGTGTGGCCGAGGCTTCGGTAACCATTGCAAACAGACAAGTTTCATCCATTGCAAACGGTTTACTGATTTTATTAGGCATTGAAGATTCCGATACCCGGGACGATATTGAATGGCTCACAAAAAAAATTACGCAGCTACGGATTTTTGACGATGGACAAGGGGTTATGAACCTGTCGGTAGTTGATGTAAGAGGGGAACTTTTGGTAATATCGCAGTTTACTTTGCATGCCTCTACCAAAAAAGGGAACCGTCCATCGTACATAAAAGCGGCACGACCAGAAGTTGCCATTCCGTTATATCATCAGTTTGTGGAGATGTTAAGAAATACATCATCGCGCCCGGTGTTAACGGGCGAATTTGGAGCCATGATGAACGTTTCGTTGGTAAACCATGGCCCGGTAACGATATGGATGGACAGTAAGAATAGGGAGTAAAGGTCAAAAAATGACCCTAACTGTTAATGACACCCAATTTGAAGATAACGTATTGTAAACTCCATCACCGTTTTTTTTGTCTTGAATCCGTAAATGAAGATTATATTACATGAAATGAGGACTTTATAAGACTTGTCGTGATAAAGTCAAGTTTCGTTTTCAGTATGCTAGTGTCAAGTCTAATATAAAAAGTCGGGTAATATTCACCCGGTGACTTTTCGATTATAGCATTATGCCTTAAATTCATGCCCGGAGTCACCGGGTGAATTGATGCAAACACATGCCGGACTTGACACTAGTGTCATGTTATATTTAAATTAGCGGGTAAATATTGAATTTTCCCCCTCTCCCTTCGGGTTTCTCCCCCCAAGGGAGAACTTGCTCCGATTGAGCGGACAAGTTCACGCCATGGCGTGGTGTCCCCAAGTAATAAGCAAACGGAAAATAAAATTTCTGAACTCCCGACATTGCTAGATTAACATGACACTAGTATTAACTTCTAAAGATTATAAGTTTTAAATATTTTTTTATATTTGCAACGTTATAAATTAATAAACCAGTTCAACATTTTATTATTAATCATTTAATTAGAATCCGTATGAATTTAAAACTATGTGTTGCATTTTGTGTACTATTATTTGTTGTTTTTTCATGTACAAAAGACGATGAAATTACAGTTACCCTGAAAACCAGCGGAACATTAAACGTTAATGTTGCTGATGGAAATGGGGCCCCATTTTCAAACACCAACGTGCGGTTAATGACAATTATTGGTAATTATACATCAACTCTTGACCAAAAAAAGACCGATGGAAGCGGGAACGTGTATTTTGGTGAGCTCAACGAAGGTAATTATTATCTTGCTGTGGATACACCTAAAATAGAAAATATTAAATATATGCCTTATCAGTTATTCCAGGTGATTAGTGGGGTCGAGAAACAGTTATATATAAATGTAGCCGAATTTGTCGGCACTTTTACCCTGACATTAAAAAAATATGATTTTTCGGGGGAATACCTTCCTTATCCCGATCAAAAGGTATTTCTTGTGCCAACTGAAAAAGGTAATTCAAGCAATTTAACCTTAGAGGAAATAACCAACCTGGCGGAATACAATGAAACAACAGATTCTGCAGGTAAGGTTTCTTTTACCATTCCTAGCGACAGGTATTTTTATATAGTTCTTTTTACCGACGGTTTATCGGATATTTTAGGTCAAATAGCCGTATCGAAAGGTTCAAATTATAGTTATACAGAAGTAGTATATCCGTAATATTAAGCATTTTATTTATTATCAAGGCTGCCTTTTACTTTTGGCAGCCTTTTTATTTTGCTGAAATGTAAAGGGGAACCATAAATGGGCAGTAAACTATTGCAACTAACTTATAGCTACGAAACAATGAACCGGTATGCAAGCGATAAACCAACCGGAGGCAAAGAATTTTTAAATTCAACACCGTGATTTATTTTTAAATCGTCCATATAGTCATCAACTTCGGAACTTCGGAAAGGAATAAATAAACCAACTGACCAGTATCCTTTAGTATAATAATCTCTTTTCCAGTCAAAACCAAACGCAACACTTGGCCCATAAAATAACTTGTTATACTGTGAAGCCCCTGAAACCGCAATAGCAGCATTATAACCATACATGGCACTTAAATAAGGAATAAAACGCCGTGTGGAAGTTGTACTGCTGAGACGGAACTTAACCCCTGCATTGTATCCAAAACCTGCAATTGGATAACCAAGCCCTAAAAATACACCCGCTTGGTGAATGGGATAAAATAAAAGACTCCCACCAAAACCCCCATTATCAATTCCGATACCTAACCCGATAGAAACTTTATCAATGTACATTGCCGAAGGATTTGAATCTTGAGATTTTACTTCAGTAACCGCTACTGTTAACAATAAAGAAATGAACAGACAACTTTTTGCAATTTTCGTTTTCATACAGATGGTTGATTAATATTTAACAATGATGCAATTTAAGTAAAATATTGTCAAGATAAACCTCTGAGAGCACAAACCTGTTTAAGTCAAGAAATCTAGCACCATTATGGAAAACTGATTTTGGAAAAGTTCAGGGCATTTAAAAGGGGAAGCGAATACCAGCTATTCTTTTTTCGGAAACAAAATATAGGGTATTCATCTTCCTGTGGGTAACAGTTACCGGGGTGCTGTTGAAAGAATTTTCGGGCTAGATAATTCCTGACTTTAAATGCCCATTTGGCTTAATATTGGGTAATTTTTACATTCACCACGGACACAAACAATGTTGGCGATGAATCAAATACCCACCCCTTTTTAACACGATTCATTGCCGGTACTTTTTTTGCAAGAAACAAAACCGCGACGGAGCACCAATTTATTTTGTTTTTTTGAGCGTGGGCAAACCCCAAACCGTCCTGAAAGGCGGTAATCGGGTTGGCTTTGCAAGCTCTTTGACAAAGCTTTGGTTGTAGCGTTGGCTCGTGCGGGCTTGCAAATGTGCTTACGACTGTGGGGTGATTAGAACGGAACACCTTCAGGTTCTCCAATATTATTTACAAAAAACTCTTTATTCATTACGTTTGTCATAAATTCTTTTGCTGTTTTATCAATATAAATAAGTTGATTTTGGCTCTTTAAATTAAGTCTTTGGATGATAAAATCTTTTTCCTTTGTTTCATCTTTGCCAAATAAAGGGGCAACATTTATTACCCTTAGCCCACCACGAGAATTTAAAGCTTGAGATAATATTACATTAACATAATCATCTGCATATGAATAACCAATAACAACAATAATTTTTGCTTCATTAAAACACGAATTCCTTAAAACAGATGAATAATAAAAATAAGGATCAACAGATGTCATTTTATGCTGAATACCAAAAATCAATTCAGGTTCAGATTCTATTTTTTGACTTTTCCGTAGTTTATCATCTGCCAAATACCAATCAATTGAACCGTGAAGTTTATAGAGATTATAATGTTTCCCTTCAATATTTTCAAAATTTGATTGATGCCATTCATTTGTTTCTTTCGTAAACCCTAGTTCTATTGTTTTATCTTTTCCAACAATATTTTCAAAACACATATCATAATTAAGTGTAAAGACTTTCATAAGAGTTGCAACATCCGTAGAAAGTGAAGAAAATGACTGGAAATAATTTGCATCATCATAATTTCTAAGACCTACCCATTCATTTAATTGCTTCCTAATAAGTTTATGAAATTTCTTTATGTTTTCAAAATTGTTACCAGCTAAATCAAGTAAACGAATATTCCATGTACCAATGAAAGGATACATAATGTTACTTTCTCTTTTCTCTATTTCCGCAATAACGATAAGAAGCCTTTCAACATTAAAAAGTTCGTTAAACTTTCCCAAAATTCCGTCGGAATAATTGATACTGCTCTTTAAATAGAAATACAAATCTTTATATGGTTTCCATTCATCGTGTTTACCAATTAATTCTTCTATTTTATTTACCATTTGATTTGAAATGGGAATACCTGCATCAACGCTTGCCCCTGCTCCAAATAAAAACAATAAATGTTCGCCTTTTATTTCCATTTTACTACTTTTTATAAGAACCAAGGTTTATCATTTGAAATTGAGTTTTCTTTAAAACCGTCTATTTTCTCAAATGCCTCAGTATATTTTGCAATTATTTGAGAATAATATATTGAAATTGGAATTGATTTAGCATTAAATCCTCGCCAGTTTGCTCCTGACAAGTTTAACACATCTTGCAAATAATTCCTTTCATCTAATCCCTTTGAATTCCCCAAATTTAAAAATTCAATATGTACAGGATTTGAAAATCTTTTATCAACAACCTCTTTACCATATAGTAATCCTTCAAACCAAACTAAATATTCGCTTCGTGATAATTTCACAAAACTGCTTTCGTAAGGTACAAGAGTATTATGAAAACTATAACCAAAATATTTATTATCAAGATTTACTTTAATTGCAACAAATTCAATATTGCTTATTTGATGAATTGCTTCAGATATAGCTGCAATTTCTTTTTGTTTAATTTTAAATGGTAGATGCAGAACGCAAGTTTTATAGTTTCCCAATCTTCCGTCTGTAAGCATATTAACTAAGTTAATTCTTAGATTTTTTAAATAATTTATTTCAGATGTTTCATCAGCCAAAACTTCAAGTGTTTTATATAATCCACTAGAATCTAAACATACAGTGTATGCAAAATATTTTGTAACAATTCCTGTTTCCTCATCTCTTTTATGGGAACTACCAACCCCAAGAATGAGGCAATTATTATTACTAGGTTTAACGACCCAAGGAATACCTCCCATTTTAGCAAACATTGCCAAAGCAACATTTGATGTTGACCATTTTAATGAGTTACGTTCACCTAATTTGCGGTAATTGACAACCTGTAAAGCAAGATTGTTTTTAATGAAGTGGTATTTTAAAAAGTAATAATGATTTGAAGCCAATTCGTCTTCGGTATCAATAGCATAATCTTCAACATAAATACCTATAACTTTTTTATTTGGTTCAGATTCTTGCAATGCTTTTACAGAATCAACTACTCTTAGCATATCTTCATTAGAAAAGCCTTCAATTTTAACCTTTCTTACATTACTGGTGCTAATTTGAACTCCAAACATCTGCTCAAATCCAGGGAAAGTTCCAGGATTTGACTTTCCTGTTAAGCTTAAATACAATTCATTTGCAAAAGATTTAAAACGATCTTCAAAAATAAAAGCAAAAAGAACCTCTTTACCGATTTTTTGAAGTGGCCCATAATTCCTGATTCCTTGAAATTGAGAATTTGCTGTACTCTTATTACTGAAAATATATTCCTTTTTGTTTAGTTGAAAGACAGGTGTCTCAATCAAATCTCTTTCTATATGAAACTGGTTGCCATCACTTTGTTGAATTACTTGAAATTCTTTGTAAATTTTATCTAAAAAGTTTTGTATCAAACTGTATTTGTCAGAATAATAATTTTTATTACTACGTCCTTGTTTATCAAGGCTTAGACTAAGAATCTGCACTTCCTTATTAAAAGGCAACCCTTTGTTTTTTGAGAATTTAAAATCAATAATATACCCAAATCGCTTTTGTTCCTCCAAATAGTAAGGTGATAAAAAAATTATTTGTTTCCCTTGTTGAAATTCGTGTACTACAAATTCAATTTGCTCTTCTGCTAACCTTTTTTTTACCTCAAATGTAAATGAACAACCATTTTTTGTCAATGTATTTAAAAGTTGTTTTAGCAAATATCTTTTAGTCAGCCCAATAGCATAATTTGAATAAACTAAATATTCTTCAAACCCTTCTTTGTTTTCAAAAGAAACTAAAAATAAGTTTCGTTCTTTAAGATTGGTTTCAATGGGGAGTTGATATTGATGTACCCCCTCTTCTTTAACATCATCTTCATGCTTTACTTTTCTGAATACCTTAAATGAAAAATTACTTTCATAAAGAGGTAATATATTTAGTCTAATATTTGCCATTTATTATATGTTTTTACTCCTATTTAACCTCCTCGCCGAAAGCTTTTTCCAAATGCTATCAGCAAGATTAATTTCTTTATCTGTAAAGCCATATCCATCTTTCAGGATTTGTTTGTTTGTAATTTCAAGAATTTCATCAATTTGCTTTTTCTCTCTCATCATTTGGTCAATAGTTGCCAGCAAATCGACATTTTCAACTTGGTAGGGAAGCAATATTTTTCCTGCTTCGCTTGGCATTAATTCTAAAACTCCACCGCCATAACTACGACCGACAATTTCAGAAAAAGCCAATGACAAGGAATTATAAAAACTGGCAATGAAAGCGTTTTTATTAGTGTCTTTTTTCATAAACACACGATGCATTGTGTCCGTGGTATATGCGTTTGCTTCGTTTAAGATTAATCGAGGGTAGTGATTGTTTCTGCGGATAAACAAAGCGTCAGATAATTTAATTGACGGTATTACAAACCAATCATCACGAATACCAGTTTTGTAACCTTTATTGATTCCTTGAGATTCGCCCATTTTAATGTACGAGTTCGCCCCTTTGTGTCCGTTTAGAATTTGTTTGGGCGGAAAAACCAATAAATGGGCTTTAGCTTTGGTTTGCCTGTTTAATTTCCAATCGTTTTCTGTAAAAATCACACTGTTTACCTGAACGCTTCTGCCAACCATTGGCTTTGCATATTCATTTAGGTCGTAAGCTTCTACAACAGGCAAAGGAACGGTAAAATAATCATTTGCTCCAGTTGTGATACCTACTTCAACATTGGCATATTTGCCAATTGTTGGAACTTTTCGTTTAGTGGCAATATTTTCAAGAAAATCTATTTCCTCTTGGTCTAAAAAGTAGTAAGTCCATTTGTTTGACTTAAAATCTATCTTTTTGGAAGGACTTTTTAGGATGTTCACATCAAGTTTTTCAAGGTCTAAAGCATCTCGTAATTCAAGATGTTCAATCAAATGTGAATCACTTCCGTTTTTCTCGCATAGCAATAAAACAACTTCTTGCTGAATATCTGGAAAAACTAACTTTTCAAAAGAAATGATATTGATTTTATTGTAGAAATGCGCCAGAAACTCACGGAGTTGCTGAGCATAAGACACTTGCAACAATTCGGCAGGAATTACAAAACCAATTTTACCCTTTTTTTTGAGCAATAAACTTGAACCTACTACGAAGGAAACCCAAGCGTTGGTCAATTTTGAATATTTGAGTTTAGCACGATTGAAAACTTTGATAGCCTCGTTTTGCTGTTCTTCTTGAAAATATTGGTAACGAATGTAAGGCGGATTTCCGACCACCAAATCAAATCTTGAAGTAGTTTCATTACAATATAAATGAAAGTCGGTGTTGATTACAGTTTTGTTGTTGAGTTTGATTTTATCGGCTTTTTCTGCTTCAATTTCATCAAATTCAATTGCTGTAACTGAATTGAATTTATGGTTATTCTCTTTCAATTGTTCAAGGAATACACCATCCCCACAACTAGGCTCTAAAATTTCATAGTCAGAACTACCATTAATGCCCCATTTTAGAATGAATGCAGCGATTGGCTCAGGTGTGTAAAATCCACCTCTCAATTTCTCGGCTGTTGCGTTCTTAATTAGCTTCATACAATTCTTTGATTAATGGGATTAATGAATCATCATCGCCTAAATTGTATAATTCGGCTAATAGCGTATCTAATTTGAGTTTTTCTCTCTCAAATTGTCCTTTAAGTGGCGTTAAAGCCCTTTTGTTTCCAGAGTTTGCATCTATTTGGTCATAGATGCTGATTAACCCTTTTTGAGTTTCAACAATTTTGTCGTGAAGTGCTTTTTCATTTGCATTGTCAAAGTCAATCAAGCGAATTGGTAAGTTCTTCAATACCTTAGTTCCCCTTGCAATATAACCACCTCTGAAAACTTCGCCATACAAAGCACTGAACCACTCCAAATACTTAGAGTTGAGAATAGCTTGAATGTAGTAAATGGAATATTCGGAACTTGTTGGAATTGCCACTACGCAATATCCTGCTGTTCCACCTGACGAAATCAACGTTCCGTGAACATCAATTGCGTATTTGTCTCCAACAGAAAGAACGCCAACAATAATTTTTGAAGAAAGTCCACAACTATCCAAACTTTGATGCCTGCCGTATCTGTGCCATTCGTCTTTAGTTTTTGGCTCGGGCTTAACATCACGTTTCGGATTATTTAAAATGGCTTTATGTTTTTGTAAATATTCATAAGCCAAAGGATATTTCTTTTGAATCGCAGAAAGTGGAATTATGTCAACTCCTGTTTTTGTTGCTGCGTAAGGATAAATTACCCTTGCATTCGGTTTGAATGTTCTGTAAGTATATAAATTGTCTTCGCCTGATGACGTTTGAAAATAGGGTTTTGTTATTTCCTTTTCAATCTTGTATTCAATTCCTTTTTTCGAGAAGAAGAAATACTTTTTATCTTCTTTTGATGGAGTGAAAATATAAACATCATTGGCACTTGTTTGAATACCATTGAAAATATTATCATTTCCAACTAAATCGCCAAGTTTAATGCTTTGAGTAACGATTTTATTATAGGCATTTGTCAATTCAGTCGGTACTAAAACCCATAATTCACCATCTAATTCATTTGTATTTTTTGAAGCATATTTTACGGCTTCAGGTTCTCTTACTCTCCAACTTTTCAGGTTTTTAACTTCTGCATATTTGAAAGTCTTTTGGGGTTTCTTGTTTAAAATTAGCAAACAAGTGTAGGTAGTTTTGTCTGCGAATACCTGATTTGCCCCAAATGAAACAATTGAATGCAAATACTCTTTTTCTGCGAGTATTTCACGAAGTTTAAGACCTGCACCAACTTTTGTAAATTTACTTGGAACAATATACCCCAAAATACCATCATCAGCTAACAAATTGATACCTTGTTCAAGGAAAAGGAAGTATTTATCAAACTGCTTGTAAGCCGAATTGTAATTGGTTTTGTAAAGAGGTAATTCAAGCGGAGTTATATTTTTCATATCCTCCGACTTCATATAAGGCGGATTTCCTACAATGACATCAAAACGAAGTTTTGAGAAATCAAACGGGTTGATTATTACTTGGTCTTTCTTTTCGGTTACTTGTTTTGGATTCAATAAACTGTTTCCAAAAAAGATATTTTCCGAAAGGTTGGGTAAAACAGGTTTAGTTTTATTGGTTGAATTAGTGTCTTCGTCTTCTAACAATTTCAAAAGCAATCCAAATTTGGTTGCTTCAACTGCATTGTAATCTTTATCAACTCCGTAAATACAATTCAATAAAAGTTGACGCTTGATTTCAAACGGCAGTTTATAAGTGTTTATATTGGTCTGAATCAGTTTTATTTTATTTTTTTTTAGATAATAGTCAATCAAAATATCATTGATTAACTGAAACAATTCCAGTAAAAAAGCACCTGAACCGCAAGAAATATCGGCGAATTTCAACTTTAAAATTTCATTGTCTGTTTTCCCTTCACATTTTTTCAAAACGGTATTTCGTAAAATGTCGCTAATGATAAATGTCGGTGTTGTTATGATGTCACGGTCAATATTTTCAGGTTTCTTAACCAAAACAACCGAACCGCTTTGAACAGATAATTTTTCCGAAAGGAAAATTTCATAAATGCTCCCTAAAACATCTGATGAAAAAACGCTGAAAGAATAAGGGCTCTCAGGGTAATAAAGTTGCTTGATAATTGTCCAAAAAACTGAACTAACATTTTCAACTATCTTGTCTTTCAACAACTGGTCAAACAAACCTGAATTATAGCGTTTATCGGCATCTTCAAATTTCTTAATAAGTGCTTTGAAGTCGTTTGCGTTGGCAAACTTTAGAAGAGTTTGGTAATCCTCTAAATTTCTGTCTTCACACACTCGAAGGAATATTACTCGGTTAATATAACTTTGTACAACATCGTTTAATTGTTGCTCGTCTATCTTTGGTTCATTTTTATAAATTTCACAACCAAGAGCTTTTCGCCATTCATTTATTTGGTTTAGGAATAAATTGTCAATCGAGTATTGATTGATTTTGCTTTCTATTTCCTTCCACTCTGTCTCAAATGTTCCTGAATAAACAGATTCCTTTCCAAGAAGCTTTTTGATTTCTTCAAACTTGCTTTCATATTCTGTGTAATGATATTTTTTTATAAGTGCTTTTTGATGGTTATCATCCTTCTCAACTTTTACAGAAGTGTCATAAATGAGTAAGTATTCAAAGTTTGAAAGAACTGAGATTTTTAATTTTGCCGTAAAACCGTATCGTCTTACTTGCTTTGCTGTATCATTGTTTGATTCAATAGAAACGCAAGGTTTCTTTGCTTCCAAAAAGAATTTTCTTTCAGAAAAAAGTCGGAATGTGTAATCAGGTTTTTTGGAATGTTCGGAAGCATTAGCTTTCAATGCTTCTTCCAAAATTACCTCTCTCTCGTTGGTCGGTTTTCCTGCGTTGTTTTTAATGTCCCAACCCAGCAACTCGAAAAAAGGGTCTAAGAAATCACTGCGAAGCAGTGTTTCATTATACTTGATTGTCAAGTAATAATTCCTGTCGGCTGTATATTTATCTATGAGTTGCTTAATTGTCATTTCCCTTTATTTTCCTTTAAATATTTTACTCTTCTTTCAGCTACTTTTAGTGCTTTCTCACCCAATGCTTCGTCTTGAATCTCATACATTATTCTTTCACTTAGAAATAAGACTAATAACTCGTCCACATTGTATTTGTAAGTATTAGCAAGTTTCAGAACTATTTCCTTTGTTAGTTTTCTTTCGCCTCGCTCCATCTTGCTTAAAATTGCTACATCAATATCTATCAATGCTGCAACTTTTCGCAATGGCAAGTTATTTTCTTCCCTTAATTGTCTTAGCTTCTCACCGATTGTTTCTGTTGACATAATTGCCGTTGACTATTTTTGTCAAAATTATAAAAATCTAATTGCAAATCAATCAATTTTATGATAAAGTTTTCAACACGCACTAACGAGTTGGCAGAATTACTCACCCAATTTTTATAAGTGTTCGTGAACTTCAAAATGTGGGTTCTTTAGGGTTTAGCTCCCACCCGCACTAAAAATACGCACTTACACTGACCTGTCCGGTATGAATGGCAGGGAGCTCCGCGGGTTTCCGCCCCTGATAATGGAACGATAACCGCAGAAACTGATTGAGGTTTCGGGTAAGCTGGACGGTCCATCGGTAATTCTCGCCCGGGGCATAACCTTCGAGCAGGTTGTAAGCCACTGAGCTGGTTTCATCGCCCTTGTACCGGTTCACAATCACCGAGGCGTTAATTGTTAAAGTCCCCTGTTTGGGCGAACTGATTTTTACTTCCGGGGTGCATTCGTTCCAAAGCAATTGTTCTACCGAACCCCGGTTTTCCTTCTTTTTCAGGATATACGAAACCGAGGTGCGGAACCTTGGCGAGGGTTGCCATTGAAACGTTGCCCGGTTTTCATAACCTTCGATCCTGTAATTTTTGGCAGTAAAATATTCCGAGGTGTAGGTTCTTAACTGATGCTGGGTACTGTTTGTCCAGATAAATTCCGGGGTCATATTCCATCGCACGTTAAGTTCTTGCTGGGCAATCTCCGTTTGGTCGAATCCATGCACCAGCAGTGATTTCTGGAATTGTTGGCCAAAGGTGAGGTCGGCACTTACCAAACGGTGGTTGCGGTTAAACGACAGCGTGTTCCGGAATTGGGCGCTCACACTTATCAATGAAGAATCGGCTACCGACGATTGGATAGGATTCAACCGGGCAAGCAGCTCTTCATCGGTATGTTTTTGCTGGATGCGGTAATTCAGGTTGTTGTTGAACCGGGCTACGAACTTTTGGATGCGGTTGGGGTCGGCCCAAAACTTTTGTGGCTCCAGTTTCACATTCTCGGTCCATTTAATGGAATACACTTTTATATACTCGCTGGTGGGGATGTAAATCTTTAAATAATTGGCCTCTTCAGGGAAGGGCGACACCTCAAACTCATCCAGTTCCGGGATGCTGTTCCCATTAGTGTCTATCCAACTGTAAATTCCTTGTCCGGGGCCGACTTCAATGTATGAATATTCCTTTTTGTTCTCCATTCCGGTACCTATCTCATAAAAAGATTGTATGACGAGCCATTTTTTTTGTGCCTGCCATTGGTGATCGAGCCTTGACAGCAGGTTTTGTCCGCTTTGGGCATCTGCAACAAGTGAGGCATCCGTTACCCTGAAATTCCGCCAGGTGAACGAAGCATTGAGTTTGTGCCGGGGATGGCTGCCGATTTGAGATGTCAGGCTTACATCGTCCGATTTGGAGGCTTTTTGCAGTTGGTAGGTACCGGGTAAAAAGTCAATACGGTTTTGGTAACGTACTGCCCATTGGTTTTGGGTGGAGTCGCCTGTTTGGAACGACACATCTGTTTGGCTATATTTTTGGCTGTTCTCCAAAAGGGTATCGGAATTTGTCAGGGTCATCCGGTTGTCTTCAAATTCATGGCCGGCACCAAGTTTCAATGGCCCCATTTTTTGAAAAATCTGAATCCGGTGCCGGTAAAAGGTAGTGTGGTTGGTGGAACCTGAGCTGTTCAGAAAACTCACCGCCACTTGTTCCGAGAACTTAGCTTTTTGTAATGTTGAGGTAAAACTGCCTTTGTAGCCGGTATATTCGGATCCGCTTTTAAGTAACTCTACGGCAAGCGTCTGTTTTTCGCCCCATACACTGGGAAGCGTCAGTTGCGATTGCACCAGATGGATATGTTCCGTGGGCGCAGATAGGAGGTTCCAGTCCCGCTCGAATTCGGTTTTCCGGAACCGCTCGATGGGATTAAAATTCCTGTGGGTAAATTCATGGCTCAACAGCCAGGTGAGCGAAGTTTGTTTGATGGACTGTTTGTAGGTAACCTGGTTTTTAATGGCCAGCCCTTGGTTGTCACTGTCATTCATGGATGAAAAGGTGTTCAGGTCTTTGTTAGAAAAAGCCCACTCGGTTTCAAAAGCCCACCTTTGGTTGGGGACAAAGCGGGCTTTGGCTACCAGAAGCTGTTTTTTCTGTGGAGCCACCAATAGCTGAACTGGCTCGTAGCTTCCTTGCGCGGTTCCATTAACAGGAGCTACCCACCTGAAAACTTTTCCGTTGGCGGCGGTCAGCTCCTGCACATAACTTCCCCGGTTGACTCCCACAAAGGCAAAACCAGCCGAATAAAAGGCGCTATCGGCATGTGTGGAATAAACCAGAATGCTGTCGTAACGGATTCCCTGAACCAAGGTGTCCACTAGTTTGTATAGAATCTGCGAAACGGTATAAGCTACGCTATCGTAATTGGGTACCAAGGCCAGCGAGGCCTCGTCGCCTGCCTGCATCAGCACCTGCTTTTGGTCATCGGTAAGGGTTTGGTTTACCTGTTGGTTTTTGGCGTCTCCCTCCGTGAAATAGTGCAACCCGAAAGAGGCTTTTGCCGATTCCGTACGTATTTGTGAATACAAAAGAAAGCGGTTGTAATTCTTATCGCTGTATTCAAACTCGGCAATAATCCGGGAATTACCGGTAATCATCAGGTTTGGGTTAAATGTCAGTTCACCAGTATTGTAGTTTATCACATAATCGGCCTGTTCCCCACGCTCCAGGAGTTCACCATCCAGATAAATCTTTTCGGTACCGGCCAAAACCACAATATAGGTTTCGTTGTTGGCGCCATTCAGGGGATAAGGTCCCTGGCTTCCTTCAATCCCGGTAAAATTCATACGGTTGAAATTCCCTTTGGCAATGGCTGCACTGGCTTGTAGGTTCGTGGTAAATTTTCCGATGGGCGATGCCTGCTTTGCCCGGAGATCGGCACCCATCACCTTTCGGTTAAACTGCATAAAATAGCTATTGGAGGCCGCGATGGAAACATCACCCATTTGTAAAAAACGGGTTGAATCGTACAGCCGGATATAAATTTGATCGAACTCGTTGATTTGTTGCGAATACCCTTCAGGTTGAATGGGGATGTTTTTATCGGACAATACCGCCTCCAGCATGATTTGGTCGGTCAATTGCCCGCGCATCTGTAAATTCAATTCGGAGTTTAAAGTCATGTTCTGGCTATTTCCAACTTGCAACCCTCTCGACAGGGTTCCTGTGACTTTTATGGGTTGTTTTTTTCCCTGAGCATTAGGAATGGTACTTGTTTCATCCTCAGGCAAAGTCAGAGGAAGGGTTGGTTTTCTTTGGTTATCGAAAAATGGTGGACTACCGATTATTTCAAGGCTCTTGAATGGAAATGTCCGGTAGAATACCTGGATGGGATGGCGGGTTAAGCTGTCCTGCAATAAAACTAAAATGGCTTTGGAATAATTGATTTGGTAATGAACCCCGGGGAGTAACTGCTTTTCCTGGGTTAGTACCTGTTCGCTTCCGGGAACCAGGTGGTAAACATCGAGCAGCAGGGAGTCGGTGAACTGAAACGTTTTTACATGCAGGTTGCTTAATTGCTGCCCTGCCCCTAAAAGGGGAACGAGGCAAAATACCGTATATAAAAGCTTCTTCCTCAATTAAAAACGTGATTAGGCGGTAACATCTACATTAAAATGAATTGATTCAGGTTTGTTTTTTACTTGTTGAAGTTTTCCAAAAGGCTATAAATTACAGGATTTCCATCCCTTACCAAAATACCATAGTCATCGATAAAAAATTGTTGATGTTTAAGGTTCCATACATAAGTTTTTAAAACCATTTCATCGTTAACCAAAGGCACATCGGAAAGTTTGATGCTATGGTGAACCGGTATCCAGGTATTGGGCGTTCGGGAGATGGGAACAAACTTCTGAAAAGAGGCTCCTCCCCAATAAACCTGTTTCCCGTCCACAGTCTCAATGGTTGCCACCAAAACGGCGTCAGTAAATGAATCCTGGATTTTGGTCATCAGGGAGATATCAATGAAATTATTTTCGTTTTTCATGATCGGATTTAATTGACATGAAAAATTGAGCGACCATTCATGGGTGCTGTCCATAAAATAGGAGGTTTTCCCTGAAAAGCTTATGGAATCGGCCAATTGTTGGGCTTCGGGAGTGGTAAAACCGGAAGGTCCGGTCTGTTCAAAATCGAAAAAAGCCACCCAGGGTTTTGTTTGAGAGGGTTCTTTTGAAAAAAGATAACAGGTTCCTCCGGCAAAATTTTTCTGCCAGACAAGAGTGGGGTAATAATCGAGGATTATGGGAATATTTACAGGGTTACTATTCGCCAGACAACCAAAATAAACGTATTTCTTAAAAGGCTTCTGAGCTTCAAGCAGTTCAATGAGTTCTTTTTCATTTGTTAAGGATGGTAACCATACAAACGTTGAATCAATTTGAAGTTTCTTCATATAATAAGGCAAATTATCAGGATCAGAATCAACAATACTCAGCGTTTGTTCTTTTGGGGTATCTAATTTTTGATGGTTTAACAATACCTCAACATAGGGTGAATGATAAAATACATCATAATGTTTCCGTTGGTAAATCAATGAATATGAATTTATAACGAGAATAAGTACCGATAAAAGAAGATTAATCGCTGGTTTTAAGGGTTTTATGTGACCCCATAGGAGAAAGTATAAAAAAACATGACTAAAAATAAGTACTGAAAACTGAATAACACTATTGACATAAACCGAATAAAAATAGCCGATTGCAAAAGGAATAACAAACCAAAGGGCTGCAATAATTGTAAACCGGAAATTAAATTTATTGGCATCGCGCTTAAAAATTCCCCATAACAAAATACTGAGGGTTAAAGCTACTGCTAGCAATGAATAATTAAAAATATAGAATAAATAATTTGGTACAAATTCAGGCCGGGGTTTTCCGAGCCATCCTTCAATTCCCCCCTGACTCAGTTGATGGGAAAAAATAGGAAGATGAGGAATGTATAGAATAAAAATTGAGATACCTAAAAGAATATATTTCACCCGCATATTGCTGGGAATAATAAACAAACCAGTTATACCTACAATTGCTGCAAACAGTAAACTGAAGTGGTGATTATAGGCGCAAAAGGCGGAAAAAAGAACATAACCTATGGCATTAACAGCAAATCGTTTATCGGGTTTTTTAATAAGGTTTGTCCAAAAAAGAACCATAAAAAGAGAAAAAAATAATCCGCTGATGTAGGGCCGGGCAATCTGGCTGTACATCACCATATATTGTGTACTTGCCAACATAGCCGCCGATAAAATTCCTGCGGTATCGTTAAACCACTTTTTGCCGATTAAAAAAACAAGCAATACCGAGGCAACTCCCATTAGGGTGAATGGAAGTTTAATTATCCAAATATCTGTTCCAAACCAACGGATCCAATAATACATAAATACCTGTATGCCTGCCGGATGAGTATCGGTTTGTTTAACGCCAAATTCAATTACCTCGGACAAATTGGAGTATTGTGTACGTAAAAAAGCACTTAGCTCATCATGGGTAAATGGAATATCAAAAAAGTGATAGAATCTTAAAACAAGGGTAATTAAAATGATAAAAGAAAGGATGTGTTTATTTGTTAGTTTCATATAATTTAATTTTTATATCAAGGTCAGATGGAATTACTCACTCCATGTTTATTTTTAAAGGTGTTCGTGAACTAAAGGTTCGCCACAAGAAACTTCCACAGTTTGTAAATAATCTTTTGCTTATGGCTATTTCATAATTTTTATACCGTTGAATTTTAATCTGGCAATAAAAGTAGGATCAATTTATGGTAAGCAAAAGTTAATTTTATTTTTGCGACTTATTATTTTGTTTAAAACAACCTTTCAATTGTGTTTCCACAGGATACCCCATACAATTTTTGATTTTTTTTGAACGTAATCTGTGGAGAAAGACATTTGAAAGCCTGAAATCCATCGTTTGATGGTTGGTATTCAGAAAGGTATATGTTTTCAAGAAGCATCTGGCCTTTCAATAATATTATTACCTTTGAGCCGTTTCAAAAAAATAGGTTTTTTATGTTATGAAGAATTTTGCTACACCCTTTTTACTTGCCGTTATTACCAGCCTTTTCATGTTTGAGTCCATGGGTCAAACCAAAGATACACGGGAATCGTTTATGTATGTATATGCAACTTATGCCTTTCAGATTCCGGGAGGCGATCTTTCCAATGATTATGGCGACGGTTCCGATGCCGGGGGTGGTTTGGGATTTAAAACCAAATCGGGTTGGATGCTGGGTGCCGAGGCAACCTATTTTTTTGGAAATAAAGTGAAAAACAATACCCTCGAAGGGTTGCTCAACAGCGACGGACAAATAACCACCATGTATGGAGAACCCGGCCAAATCGTTATGCGCGAAGCAGGGTATAAAGTAATGGGAACCTTAGGAAAGATTATCCCGGTTTGGGGCTCGAACCAGAATAGCGGGCTTTATTTTCGGGCCAATGCCGGATTTTTACAGCATAAAATCTATATTGAAAGTATCGGGAACAATGTACCACAGGTGCTGGGCGAGTATTCCAAAGGTTACGATAGGTTGTGTAATGGCATGATGGTCGGTGAGTTTATTGGCTGGCAAAACTTCAGCGAAAATGGTGCCTATCATTTTATCATCGGCTTTGAATTCACCCAGGCATTCACTGCTAACCGCAGGAGCTGGGATTTTGCTACCAACCAGAAGATTGACAAACAACGGCTCGATTTAATGTATGCCATCAAATTGGGATACTACATTCCATTGTTCCGCCGGAAACAGTCCACCGCTTATTTTTATTATTGATGGACGGCCTGTTATTTTAGAAGCACCCCATTTAGAAATTAAATGCAAAAGTCATGATAGTTATTTATAATCTTGGGATATGGGTTTATGTGGGGCTTATAAAGCTGGTAGCATTTGCCAATCCAAAAGCAAAGCAATGGGTCAAAGGTCGCCGGAATATATTTCAGAACATTCAGAACACAGTTCACACAGAGGCACCCATTGCCTGGTTCCATGTATCCTCGTTGGGTGAATTTGAGCAAGGCCGTCCGGTGATGGAAGCGTTTAAAGCCAAATACCCTGCTTACAAGATTCTACTTACCTTTTTTTCACCATCAGGTTATGAAATCCGGAAAAATTATGCAGATGCCGATTATATTTTTTATTTACCTGCCGATACTCCCCGCAATGCCCGTAGATTCATCCAAATAGTGAACCCGACCGTGGCATTTTTTGTAAAGTACGAATTTTGGTTTCATTACCTCAACCAACTCAATAAAAAGGGGGTACCAACCTATATTTTTTCCGCAATCTTCCGGTCGGACCAACTTTTTTTCAAATGGTATGGGAAATGGTACCGGAACATGCTGCGCTTTTTTTCCATTATTTATGTGCAGGATGAAGCCTCCAAAACGTTATTGCAACAAATTGGGATACCGCATGTGGTGGTCGGGGGCGATACCCGGTTTGACCGGGTAACAGAACTGGCTCAAAAATCCAAAAGTTTTCCATTGATTGAACAGTTTTCGGCCGGTCAAAAAGTGGTAGTTGCCGGCAGTACCTGGGAAAGCGACGAAGAACTTATTGCCCGGTATCTCATACACCAGCCAACGGTTAAATGGATAGTGGCTCCCCACGAGATTCATTCAAGCCATCTTCAAAAGATCAAAAACCTGTTCCAACAAAAAGCCTTATTTTTTTCAGAGGCAAACGAACAAAGCATTCAACACTGCCAGGTATTGGTCATCGACAGCATCGGGATGCTATCGTCTATCTACAAATATGGTGGGGTGGCTTATATCGGTGGCGGTTTTGGAAAAGGGATACACAATACCCTGGAAGCAGCAACCTACGGAATACCTGTTGTTTTTGGCCCAAATTATCAACGGTTTAAAGAGGCTGTGGATTTAATTCACCAAGGGGCTGGGTTTTCCATTCACGATGAGCAAAGTTTTAACCAGACCGTAGATAGTCTTTGGATGGATGATCTGCTCAGGGAAAAGGCCGGGAGAGCTTCTCGATTATATGTAGATTCAATGCAGGGAGGTACTCAAAAAATCCTCAGTGATATTAACAAAATTTTATAGCAATTTACCCCGATTTATTTCAGACAAACAAATCTTTTATTACCCCAAACTGAGAAATTAACGGGATAACTTTCTCATAATCCTCTTTTTGCACGATTTTCACACCAAAATGTTAATAAGTGAATTTCACTTTTTTTCGCTTATGACCTATTTTCGCATAACGAATCTGTCACCCTCAGAAGTTCGAAAAACAAGTATTTAAAGAGTTTTTTAACCGGGTAAATTGTGTAAAAATGTTAACTGATGAAATGACCTTACAAACAGATCAAAAAAAGCAGACCTATTCCTATGAGGAAGCTGTAAAAGCATCATTGGAATATTTTAAAGGCGATGAGCTGGCTGCCACCGTTTGGGTAAACAAATATGCTTTGAAAGATTCTCAAGGCAACTTGTATGAACTTACCCCTGACGATTTGCACCGCCGGCTGGCAAAAGAGATTCACCGTATCGAGAAAAAATATGTGAATCCTTTATCGGAAGATGAGATTTTTGAATTGCTTCGCGATTTCAAATACATCATTCCGCAAGGTGGCCCAATGACGGGAATCGGAAACGATTTCCAGGTAGCATCACTCTCTAACTGTTTTGTGGTTGGACGGGCAAACCCTGCCGATTCCTACGGCGGCATTATGATGATTGATCAGGAGCAGGTTCAGTTAATGAAACGTCGTGGCGGGGTGGGCCACGATTTGTCACATATTCGTCCGAAAGGAAGTCCGGTTAAAAATTCCGCGTTAACAAGCACAGGTCTGGTGCCATTCATGGAGCGTTATTCCAATTCAACCCGCGAGGTGGCTCAGGATGGCCGCAGGGGAGCGCTCATGTTATCGGTATCTATCAAACATCCTGATGCCGAATCGTTTATCGATGCCAAATTGGAATCGGGTAAGGTAACAGGGGCCAATGTTTCGGTTAAAATTGACGATGAATTTATGAAATCGGTGGTTGAGGGTACCCAATACCACCAGCAATATCCGGTGGATTCCAAAAACCCGAGCGTTACCAAAGAAATTGATGCACATAAATTATGGTCGAAAATTGTACATAATGCGTGGAAATCGGCCGAACCCGGAATTCTATTTTGGGACACCGTTATCCGCGAAAGCATCCCTGATTGTTATGCCGACCTGGGTTACCGCACCGTTTCTACCAATCCCTGTGGAGAGATCCCGTTATGCCCTTACGATAGCTGCCGTTTGTTGGCCGTGAATCTATACAGCTATGTGGAGAATCCGTTTACCGTAACGGCTACGTTCAATTTCGATAAATTCAAAAAACACGTGGCGCATGCCCAACGGTTTATGGACGATATCATTGACCTTGAATTGGAAAAAATTGATGCCATCATCAATAAAATTGTTGCCGACCCCGAAGAACATGAAGTAAAACGCACCGAGATAAAACTCTGGGAAAACATCAAACAAAAAGCTCAGGAAGGACGCCGTACCGGTGTTGGTATTACCGGGCAAGGCGACATGCTGGCTGCATTGGGTTACCGTTATGGAACCCCGTCGGCAAACGATTTCGCCGTGGAAGTTCAGAAAACGCTGGCTCTGGCAGCCTATCGTTCATCGAACCAGATGGCAAAGGAACGTGGCCCTTTCACCATTTTTGAAGCCGAACGTGAGAAAAACAACCCCATGTTGCTCCGTATTAAGGCCGAGGATGAGGCATTGTACAGCGACATTATGAAATATGGACGCCGCAACATTGCTTTGTTGACTATCGCCCCCACAGGTACAACCAGTTTGATGACTCAAACCACTTCGGGAATTGAACCGGTATTTTTGCCCGTTTACAAACGCCGCCGCAAGGTAAACCCAAACGATAAAAATGTCAACGTCACTTTTGTGGACGAGGTGGGCGATAGCTGGGAAGAATTTTATGTGTTCCACCACCACTTTTTAACATGGTTAAAGGTGAATGGTTACGAAACCGAAAATGTTAAGCGTCTGAGCGATGACGAGATTCAGGCTCTGGTTGAAAAATCGCCTTATTACAAAGCCACATCCAACGATGTGGACTGGCACCAGAAGGTGAAAATGCAGGGAGCCATTCAAAAATGGGTCGATCATTCCATCAGTGTCACCATCAACCTTCCGAATGAGGTGCCCGAAGAATTGGTCGGAGAATTATACATCGAAGCCTGGCGTAGTGGTTGCAAAGGGGTAACTGTTTACCGTGATGGTTCCCGTTCCGGTGTTTTGGTATCGAACAAAAAAGAGGAGAAAAAGGAGGAGACGCACGAAAAAATCTCGTTAGGGGAATTGAAACGCCCAAAAGTATTGGATGCCGACATTCTGCGCTTTAGCAACAACAACGAAAAGTGGATTGCTTTTGTGGGTATCCTGGAAGGAAAACCTTACGAAATATTTACCGGTTTGGCTGAGGACGATGTGTTGCCCATTCCTAAAACGGTTGAAACAGGAAAAATCATCAAGAATAAAGACGAAGAGGGGAATACCCGCTACGATTTCCAATATTTGAACAAATACGGTTATAAAACTACCGTTGAGGGACTGTCGCATAAATTTGACCCCGAGTTTTGGAATTATGCCAAACTTATTTCAGGCGTGTTGCGTTACGGAATGCCAATTCCTCAGGTCATCAACCTGGTCGATTCGTTGGTACTCGATTCCGAAACCATCAATACCTGGAAAAATGGCGTAGCCCGGGCATTGAAAAAATATATCCAGGATGGGACCATGGCCAAAGAAGGCACGGTTTGCCCGGAATGTAAAGAAGCAAATACCATAGTTTACAGGGATGGTTGTCTCACCTGTACCCACTGCGGATATTCAAAGTGCGGGTAGGCTGCCAGCTTTTCAAATCGCAGTATATCAGAAAAAAGGGGGAGTGCTAGCCCCCTTTTTTGTATGCAACCCTGAACTAATAAACAGAGGTAATATTTCATGGTACTGCTTGTTGTTTCGAAAGCAATGGATGAAAATTAAACTAAAAAAGAGATGCGGAAACTTGCAGCTATTATTTTATCGGTAATTCATTTGATTATGATGGGTCTGCTCCTGGCCATTTTTCATCCCATCCAAATGGTGGCGTATTATATCTTTGGATACCGGACACACAAAAGGACGGTGGATGTTTTAAATTTTCTTCTCGTTCAAAATTTATACACGTTGGCATGCAGACCTTCTTTCGAAGGGTTTGAACTATTGCCCAAAAACAGGCCGTTGATTATTGTGGCCAACCACCAAAGCATGTACGATATTTCGCCCGTGGGATGGGGCTTCCGGAAACACCACCCCAAGTTTATTTCAAAAGCGGAACTGGGTAAAAACCTACCGAGTGTATCATTCAATCTCCGTAAAGGGGGATCGGTACTTATTGACCGGAAACAGGGCGCTCATTCCATTAAAGAAATCCAAAAACTGGGGCGGAGAATGGAAGAACGGAATTGGTCGGTTTGTCTTTTCCCGGAAGGGACCCGGAGCAAAAATGGACAATTAAAAGCCTTTCAACCGGCAGGATTTAAAGCTTTATTGAAAGAATCGCCCAACGCGTTGATAGTTCCTTTTGCCATTGATGGCAATTACAAATTACACCGATGGGGACAATTCCCGTTAAACATCGGGATAAGGCTCCGTTATACCGCACTCCGTCCTTTGGAGCGGGGTGACTTTGACGATGAAGTATTGCTGGAATTGGTTAAAGAGCAGATACGGAAACATCTTGCCTAAGACTTATAAATAGCATGATAAATTTTAATTGTCAGCTACAGATTAATTACCTTGCCGGCCAGATTCTGCAACGCGATAATGTCAACCATGGTTCCCGCGTGGCCTACCTCGACCTTTTCCGAAAGTTGGTAATAGTCGAGACAGGTTTTGCAGGCAATCAGCTTTACGCCTTTGTTTTCAATTTCACGCAGAATGTCAATCACCGACGAACCTTCACAAATAAACTGAACCCCTGAATTGTAAAACACGATAAATTTTGGCAGGCTATTTTCCTGGACAATGAGTTTCAGATAATTTCCGATAAGTTTTAAACCGAGTGTTTCATCGCCATGCCCCATCCCGTTTTGGGTAATCTGGATGAGCGTTGTATCATTTTGTTTCATTTTGATTTTTGTTAAGAATGAAGCCACGAATCTAAGGATTGTTTTCAATGGGTGGAATGGGGTCAACGGTTTTTTTTCAGGCGACACATCATTTCCTCAATGAAGCATCGCCACCTGAATTTATTTTGTTAGTTTTAATTCGCAATTTAAAGTTTATGGAATACCAATTTATTGCCTTCACAATAACCGATGGCATCGCCCGGCTAACATTGAACCGTCCCGATAAGTTAAATGCCATCTGTTTCCGGATGGTAGAGGAAATCCGGCATGCCCTTACTCATTTGGATACAACTACTACCAAAGCACTGTTTGTGGTGGGGCATGAAAAGGCATTCAGCGCCGGCGGCGATCTGAAGGAGATGAAAACATTGACTCAGCAGGAGGCCGAACGCCGGAGCCAGTTTATCCATGAATCGTTTCAGCTATTTCAGAAGCTGCCCATTCCTACCATAGCTTTTATTTCCGGGGTTTGTTTGGGTGGCGGATTAGAGTTGGCTTTGCATTGCGATGTCCGTATCTGCACCCAAACGGCACGCCTGGCCTTGCCCGAGCTTCAGTACGGAATTATTCCCGGTGCGGGCGGTACGGTTCAGTTACCCTTACAGTTGGGCCATGCAAATGCAGCCTTTTATTTATTCACCGGAGCTGATATCCCACTGGAACTGGCATTGCAACAGGGATTAATTCAACAGTTGCTGAGTGTGGAACAATTTCCGGAGGTTCAAAAAAACCTGGCCTGTCATTTCAGCAATACCGAATTAGAAGCCTTAAAAGCGGTGAAAGAACAGTTACAAAGGCACCGGGATGGGACATCTTTGACCGAGAGATACCAACAGGAAGCCGCCTGTTTTGCCACCTTGCTGGCCAACCATGGCAAAGATGGGATTGGGGATAGGTTTTAGGAGGGTATTGGGTTTCGGTAATTTTTTTTGAGTTACTTTCTTTTTTTTCGGTTTAAGGTGCCCAGAATAAACCCATTGGAACGATAAGCAATTTCTGAAGGTTTTTCAACTAAGAATTGTGTTCCTTGGAAGAAGATTTGTACACTGTTTAAAACATCTTCCACCGTTATTAATTTCATACACTGATTATTGCCTTTGCAGGGAGGATTTACGAAATCGTGAACGCATGGACTGCAATAAGCATTTTTGTAAATGGCAATGCTGTTTTTATGATTCCCATATTGCATAGGAGAACAAGGACCAAATAGTGCAATGGTTGGGGTTTTACAAGCAAATCCGATATGCATCGGGCCACTATCGTTTGTAATTAATAATTGGGCGTGTTTAATAATAGCAATTAATTCATCAAGGTTTGTTTTCCCGGAAATATCAAAAATATTTTTGTGGGTTAACCCTTTTAATACTTCCGATACATATTGGCTTTCGCTTTTCCCTCCAATTACTAGAATTGTATTTTCAGGAAAATGTTTTACGAGCAATTGAATGAGTTCCTTATAATTTTCCAATCCCCACCTACGTTCCAATCGCAAATCGGAAGCATTTGGATTTATCACTAAATACTTCTTTTTAAGAAGCTCCAGTTTTAGATTATCAAAATTTATTGAGGTTATTTCAGATACCAAAGGGATTAATTCCGTGTCTGCAATTTTGCAACCTAACAAGCGGGCAAACTGAAGATAGGTCTCCATGATTGGGCTCCGGGTGTTATGGTACATCATGTGTGTGTAATTGCCTAGTCGGTAATGCTTTGATTGGAGATAAAACCCTAAACGGTTTTTTGACATGCTCAAAATGGTGATTAGAGTACTGAAGTTTGAATAAACCTCTAAATCAATATACACTTCGATTTTGTACCTAATTAGTTTGATGATAAACCCAGGAAGCCCTTTGATTAATTTAAATACCGATGAGTCGTTTAAGGTGACTATTACATCTACCAATCCTGTTTTTTTTAAAATCTCAACATTACCAGGAGTTGTAACAAAAATGATTTTAGACCCGGGATAATTTGCTTTTAATGTTTTTAATAAAGGGGTTGCCTGAATAATACTACCCATTCCTTTGTATTTGCAAACGGCAATGGTTGTAAAATTACGGTCGAGTGAATGATTAATGCGCAAAAACATTCCTAAAGGTTTTACCGCCAGATTAAATAAAATAGCGAAAACCTGAACAATATATTTATCGATGATAATTTGGGTATTGGTATTCATGGTTTTAATTCTATTCTTTCTTTAGTATGACCAACAGTTCACCAATAGCGAATCCAAATGTCTTATGCTGCCAACTATCGGGAATAATTTTTGCCAAACCTTTAAACATACGCGAAATTACCGGCAATTTATAAATTGCAAACTGTGTAAAAACATAATTGAGGTTAAATGTTTTTTTGCATGATTCGGTATGCACAATTTGCAATCCTGCTTTTGCAGCTATCACGTTTAAACTTTTCCGGTTAAAATAGAAAAGGTGTTCTTCTTTGTAATGCAACCATTTTTTCCCGAGTAATTTATTACTCCACGATCCCGTATCGGGCGTTGTTATAACGATTAAACCATCCTGTTTTAATCTTGCTACCGATGTTTGAAACGTAACGATTGGTTGGCGTGTATGCTCAATCAGATCGAACATGGTAATTACGTCGAAATACTGGTTAGGAAAAGGACTGTTCTCAATGGTTCCACAATGAACGTGATCGTTGCTTATGTTTTTTTTTGCATAATCTGAACTGAATTTCGAAAATTCGATTCCAAAAGGCTCAAAACCTTCATCACGTGCGGCTTCAAGAAAGAATCCAAAAGCACAACCTATGTCAAGAAGTTTACCTTCTGGCTTAATTTTTTTTATCTTTTTGAGATAGCTGGTCGCGGTTTGGTATTTCATTTTACGTACCAGATCAAAACCCTGGTTGTTGACTCCCCACGAGGTATAATAATCGCGTGAATATATCTCAGTAAGCCGATGTTCGGTGGGTTGTGGACTTAAAAATTGTGTTTTGCAGTGGCCGCATTCAAATAAAATGGAATACGGTAAATTATACTTTGGTTTAGTTCCCGGATGGGTACAAATGGTGCAGTTCATCTATTTAGCAATTAATGATATGCTTTCAATTGGGAAATCATGCAAATTCGTTAATTCAAAGACAAGCGAATCAGCCCCAAAATTAAACCAATTAAACTGTGATGCAACTGGTATAATGTAATTTGTTGCTCTATCGGATGGTACCACATCAAAAATAAAACTTCCCTGTTCGCCTCCATTTTTGTAATAGCTACAGGTTATTTTTCCTCCCTGCTTAACAGCCTGCATTTGTAATTGAATAGTATTAAATTGGTTTACCATTACACCACTGGCAGGTACACAAACATATCTCCCCTTGCCGGAAACCAATGGTTCGGACAGCTTTTCTTCTGCTATACTGTTGGATTGCTTACCATACTGTCCTTCAACATAGGGCAGTTTCATTAAATCGAATTTTTGCGCTTTACGCGAGACCGTATCAAGACTATATTTAGATTGGAACAATGAGATTTCGTGCAATGTGTCGTTTGCAGCAACTATGATTGTGGATTCCTTAACCGAAGGAGGCAGTATTGCTTCGAACGCTTGGTAAAAGGGATTATACCAAGCGGTAACCGGAAAGCCGTTAACTATTAAACTATAGGTTGGAGAAAATTTTTCTATTTTTGCCCGCACAAACCATTGGTTAGTAATTCCAGCATCCTTTTTGCGCAAAGAAATTTGGGTTGATTTGGGTTGAAGTCTTTGAACCAATGAGTCGGTCCGTTCCCTCATTACCAGGTATTGTTCATTATTCAGCCAAATGGTATGTTTATTAATGATATAAGCCGGATAATAATGTTGAAATAAATAGTTTGCAATTAGGTTATGCCGTAATTCGTTGGGAACCCTGTCAACATGGTCCCAATAGGTTTGGGGTACATTATTGAAAACCACTACTGGCATTTTCAGCTTTTCAATCTCAATAAGATGCAATTTTTCTAATTCGCGGGTGTTGATACATATTGGGTTTTGGTTGAAATAACCCGGTACCCGGCGTTTGGCATAAAAGTAGGCCATCGGGGTATTTGAGAAGTCGTAGAATGTTTCTTCATCTTTCAGGCTTTCATCAAGATACCGGTTTAGATCGCCAAAATTCTTCTGTACAAATCTATCGGGGTCTTTTGTTCTGGAAACCCCTTGCTCCATCGGACCCCAAATTTTATCGAAGCGCAGGAACTTTGACAAATATTGATCGAAAACAGGGGCGAATTTTTCGTTTTCGGGAAAAGTAAACAATCCCACCAATAATGTAGCTATAATAATAAAAACCATCCCTACCCTTACCTGAAATCTGAAGGATAAGAGGTAAATCAGCATCAATCCTAAAATCAGGAATAAAGGACCCGAAATCCACATCGAAGTATCAAACATATTGTGCCGGACTAACCCCCTTTGAGCTGCTACAAGATAAACAATGACTAAAAACAGTATAACCCAATAAAGGTTCCGGTGTTTATTATCTACAGTTTGTTTAAAGGTTTTAAGAATCATTGCCAAAGTCAATGTCAATACCAAAGCAGGGAAAACAAAATAATGTAACTGGAAAAGACGGTTAAAATGATATGTTAACATTGAAAACCCGTGGGCTTGGTTTGCTGTGAAATATATAATTGCCTTTTTAAAATTTACCAGTATTGATGATTCGGTAAAGAATGAAAGAGCTCCTAATATTGAACCAGCCAATATCAAAATAATAGTCAATACTTTTACGTAATCAAGAATTACTTTTCGCTTAAAATTGTTGAATAAGAATATTGACAATAAAATGCTACTTGCATAGAAATTAGCCAATCCAACCTCAGGTTTCCAACTCAACAAAAATGCTGTCCAGAGCGCAAAAACCAATAACTTTTTTAACGAATATTCATTGTATAATCTATAAAACAATAGGATACTAATCAATAAAACAGCATACGAAACCGGGAGTAAACCAAACAAATAAGGAAATAACAACGCCAGGAAAATGGACATCCAAATTCTACGGAATATTTTAATAAAGAAAAAATACACTATCAGGCTGGCTATGGGGTAAATCAGAAAATTATATGTTAAAAAATCGAGGCTTCCATTATAACCATTTAATAGCACATATAAGTAAGGGAATAATTGTTCTGATAGCATATGCGAACTCAGGAAATCGACCATGGGAATTTCCGTAAAGTCAAATAGCCGCATAACCGAATTTGCAGGATTACCCAACTCAAAAATATCGACTGATTGTGGTAAAAAAGGTTGATAATATACAAATGCAACAATACCGGTTACAAATAAAGGGGCATATTTATTTTGCAAAACGATTCTTGATGTTTTCAAGGGTCGTTTGAACACTATATTAAGACCGATCCATGTAATGAGTGCAAGAAAAAGTGCTATGTAAATGTATTTAGCTGACAGAAGATTTACACCCCGTTGATTCAAAATCTGGGGGATTTCAACACTCAAAATTGACAACCCCGGTAGCCAGGCCATTGGGTAGAACCACGATAATACCGTTTTATTACTCAATTTGGTACGTGAAGAAACTACCAGATAGGTATTTAAAATCAGCAGGTTCAAAACAAAATAAAACTTATAATAAAGCGCCAGGCTAAATATCCGGGCAGTATATGAGAATAGCTCACGAATAGGAAATAGCGCAGAAATAGCTAGTATCAAAGACCAAAGGTAAATCTCATTCGGGATGAAAACGTTTGACCGTTTATAAAAATATTTAATGATCAAATCCTGTACGGCAACAATTGATTGGCTGATCATTACCAACTCAATAAAGTATTTGCCGCTACCTTGAAATAATAAAATAACCAGAAAGACTAGTCCCGTAAACGACAAATAATTGAGTATCCTGATGGATATTCTTGATATTATTTGGTAACGCTGCAACAACCCAATAATAAATCCTATAAAAATAAAACACCCGATAAAAATAAAAACCGATGAATAAAAAGCAGATAAACGAAGTGAAATATCGAACTTTTGCAATGTTGAAAGGCTGACTATTTCGGGCGAAAAATTCTCAAGATCGAACGAACGCAAATGAATCCAGTTAAAAACAATATAGAGGCTAAAAAACAAAGGTATATATACCCACTTGAGGCTTTTCCTTACTAAATATATTGAATTTGCAAACATCGGATTATGATTTACGCAAATGTAAAAATTAATAGACCAATCCAAAAAAAGCTTGCCAAATGTTTATTAAACCGAACCTGGATAAGCCAGAGCCAAACAGGACAAAAAGAAAAAGTGCATACATTTGCTAAATGGTAACTAAATCTTATTTTGTGTCAGTTTTTATTACAGAATCAGGTTCCAGAATTCCTATCTCCGTATTGGTATGCATATGAAGTATGGTATAAAGTAATTGATAGGAATACAATCATTGAAATTTATTCAAAGCCATTGCATTATATGTCGGAATCAGATTGGAAAATATATTATGAGGCAAAAAAGCATGAAAAAAAGAAATTGCCCGCTAAGTTTATTTCTATTGAAGTATTACCAAATTCAAATTGCTGGTTAAAAAAGGAAAGATGGTTTTTGTGTGAATAAAATAAGCTAAAGTTCATTGGATTTTCTCAAACAATTTAACCCCAGGCGTGATAGCACAATTATTTTTGTAAAATAGGAAAAGTCCCGGTTCGCCGGGGCTTTTTCATCCCAACGAAACCACGGTAATGCCGGCACCGCCAAACTCTACGTGTTCATCCTGTACTTTTGAAACAAGGGCAATGGTACCCAAATATTCGCGGATCAGTTGCCGTAAAATGCCATTCCCTTTTCCATGCAAAATTTTCACCTCATGGGCGCCTACCATAATGGCCTCGTCCATAAATTCGGTAACCAGTTGTAAAGCTTCATCGGCACGTTTGCCACGGATATCCAGCCCGGGTTTGAAGGTCAGTTGACGCTGGTTCATATCGTATGCCTGCTTAAAATTTTTAATGGTGGTTTTCGACGACCGCAGGTGTTTCTTTTCCTGAGCATCCAGCAGTTCCAGCTTTTCGATGGCTACGGTAGTCAATAAATTCCCAAAGGCTACCACCGCGTTTTTTCCGGTCAATTCCATTACCTCACCAATACTGGTTTGCCCCGATATTTTCACAGGCATGCCAATGGTAAATGTTTTTTCTTTTTTGGGTACCGGTTTTTCCTTTTTATCCTGTTTTTCGGGTTGGGCATCTGCCTTTTTCATTTGATGTTCCCGCTCCTTGAGCTTTTCAATCTTGCGGAGAATCTTTTCTTCAGCTACATCGGTTTGGATGGTAAGCTGTTCCTTAAACGATTCCACCTCCTGCCTGATTTCTTTGGTCTTTTCTTTCTCGGCTTGGGACTCTTTAATCTTCCGGACAGTATTTTCAATAATTTTATTGGTATCGGCCAGCAGTTTTTTGGCTTCCGTTTGCGAGGCTTCTTTAATTTCTTTTCGGATGGCTTTGGCCTGTTCCAGCTCCGCCTGTTCTTTTTCCATGAGATCTTCCAGTCGGCGTTCAATCTTCCGGATGTTCTGCCGTTTTTGCTCCCAGTAGCGTTTGTCGCGCAGAATTTCCTTCAGGTGTTTATCAAAATGGACGTGTTCTTCGCCCACCTTCGATTTGGCATCATCAATAATTTCCTGCGAAAGGCCAATTTTATAAGCAATCTCGAAGGCAAAGCTGCTGCCCGGTTTCCCCATTTCGAGCACAAACAGAGGTTCCAAACGTTGGGTATCGTAAAGCATGGCCCCGTTCACGATGCCTTCCTGCGACGAGGCAAAATGTTTCAGGTTGGTATAATGCGTAGTAATTACCCCAAAAGCCTGGTTTTGGTTGAGCTTGTTCAGCACGGCTTCGGCAATGGCCCCGCCCAGCATGGGTTCGGTCCCTGTGCCAAACTCGTCAATCAAAATCAGGGTTTGGGCATCCGATTGACGGGTGAAATGCTTCATGTTCAACAAGTGCGAGCTGTAGGTGCTCAGGTCGTTTTCCATGTTTTGTTCATCACCAATATCGATAAACAGGTTTTTAAAGATGCCGGCCACACTTTTGGGTTGTACAGGGATGAGCAATCCGCACTGAAGCATGTATTGCAGCAGGCCAACGGTTTTCAAACAAACCGATTTTCCGCCGGCATTGGGTCCAGAAATCAGAAGAATCCGTTCGTTAGCCTGTAATTTTAAATCCAAGGGTACCACTTTGCGGTTTTCATCCCTGAACGTCAAGTACAATAAGGGATGTATGGCTTGTTGCCATTCAATATGTGGGTGATTCACAAATTCTGGCATCAAGGCCTGAATCCGTTGGGCAAAGCGGGCTTTTGCCCTGATAAAATCGAAAATTGCCAGCAACATCACACAATCTTCCAGATCGTCGGCATAGGGGCGGATGGAATCGGTAAATTCTTTCAGGATTTTGATGATCTCGCGCTGTTCCTCCATCTCCAGTTCGGTAATCTGGTTGTTGATTTCAACCACCGGTGTGGGTTCCACAAAGCTGGTTTTCCCGGTGGCCGATTCATCGTGGATAATTCCCGGGATTTTCCGTTTGAACGAAGCCGGAACCGGGATGACGGTTCTTCCATCGCGGACAGCTAAGGTGGTATCAGCATCTACAAAACCATCTTTTTGAGCCTGGGCAATGATGCGGTGGATGAGCTTTGAAACCGATGACTGTTTTTCATACAAATCCTTACGTATTTGCGCCAGCGCGGGAGATGCATTGTCTTTTATTTTTCCCTGGCTGGTTAAAATCCGATCAATGCCATCAACTACATAAGAATGTACAGTTACCTTTCCGGCAATGGCGGTTAAATGGGGAAACTGTTGCGCAGTTTCATCTTTGCCAAAAAAACGGATGATGGCCTTTACCGTTTGCAACGAACGGCGCAGATCGAACAGTTCTTTTGTTTCAAGATAGGTGCCATTCACCCTGATTTTAGCAATAGCGGGACGTAAATCGAAATAATGGTCGGTGGGGAAGTCATCGCCCCGTTCTAAAAGGTTCAGGAATTCGTGGGCTTCGGTCAGCCGGAGCCTGATGGTTTCAAATTGGTGCATAAAGCGCATGTCATCCACCATCGACTTTCCTAAATCGCTCAAACAATGTTCCTTGAGCAATTCGCGGATCTTACCAAAGTCTATCTTATGCTCAAAATTTTCAGGATAAATCACAATTCAAATTTTTTGCAAAAATAGCTTTTATCATTTTATAATAGCCTTAAATCCACAGTAAAACCTGTTAAAATATTGATTGTTATCCAATACCTTACTGAATTTGGGAATAAACCAAATTCTTTGGGGCTTGTTTTATTATTGTATTTAACTGACGAATTTAATTTATTTTTGAGCCGAAACTTTACAATTGCAGCATGAATTATAAATCCTTTACATTTAGCCCATTTCAGGAAAATACCTATGTGCTTTACGACGAAACTGGTGCGTGTGTAGTGGTGGATCCCGGGAATTTTTACCCGCACGAAAACCAGGTACTCGACGAATTTTTTCAGCAAAACCATTTAAAACCAGTTTACATCATTCAAACGCACAATCATTTAGACCATTTGTTTGGGGCTCACTATTTGGCCGAAAAATACCAGCTTCCCTTGGCCTGCCATGCCGATGAGGTCGTATGGATTGATAATTACAAAGCTACCTGCGCCGGGTACGGGTTGAACATTCAAAGCCAACCGCCTCAGCCCAGCCTGTTACTGGCCGACGGCATGGAATTCCGGTTTGGAAATACAACTTTAAAAATAATTACCGTTCCTGGTCATTCGGCCGGAGGGTTGGCCTTTTATTTCCAACCTGATGGGTTGTTGTTTTGTGGCGATATTTTATTCAATGGCAGCATTGGCCGGACAGATCTGCCCGGAGGAAACTATGAACAACTGATTACCGGAATTACAAAGAAACTGCTGGTTCTGCCCGATGAAACCAGGGTTTTTTCCGGTCATGGGCCAAGTACAACCATTGGGAATGAAAAGGCGAACAACCCGTTTTTGTAAAAGGGGTTGCTTCTTTTATGCTTGAGTTAGGTATAAAGGGTTCAAAGGAGTATTGAAAGGAAACTGGAGTACATGCCTTTCCAGCTTCCCCTTTATCCCTGAGGGCTCTGATTCTTAATTTCTAATGAGTTTTAACACTTGAGGAGGATTCATTCCATCCATAATCTTTACAAAATAAATTCCTGAAGAAACGTAATCTCCTGAAATCCAAACCGATTCAAAAGTTCCATTAGGGCAACCTCCTTCGAAGAGGGTTTCAATCCGTGCTCCTTTAAAATCGAGGACATCAATTTTAATTGAGGTGGGCTGGTTGCATTTCCATCGTACGGTGGCCTGCTGGTTGAATGGATTTGGATAACAACTGGCGATAACCGGTGCTGTTAAAGATTCAGTGTTAATATCGTTATAGTTGTCGTTTTGGATACCCGGCGTACCAGTCCCACTAGACGGTTCCCAACGATAATAAGGCTCATTGTTTTTATAAGGATCGATCAGCGATAAGGTCTCGCCTTTGTCATCCGAAATGGAGGGCCAGGGATCGTCGGACATGTAAAGCACCGAGTCGGTCAGGTTTCCCTGAATATCATATAACCTCAAGGCATCTTCAGTGCCCGACAGGCCAAATTCAAACGCCCCAACTACATTTGTCAGGTTAGGGTATATCAGCTTGAATTTTACATCATCTTCGTACAGGACCAAAAAGCCACCCGCATCAATAAAAGTACCTTGAGGGAAAACAAAACCGTGGGCATTGTCGCCATCTTTAAAAACCCACCCCGACAAATCGAGCCGACTGTTGGTGGTATTAAAGAGCTCAACCCAATCGCCACAATCGTGAGTAGTGGCCGATTTGTAGTTGATTTCGTTAATAACCACATTGTTGTATTCTTTTACTGAGGCTTTAAAAACAGCTTTTATGGTCAAACCACTGGTGGGTATAGACAGGTTTACAGATGCCCGAGTAGAGTCGATGCCCTCCCAATGAGAGAATTCATAACCCGGTTTGGCCATTGCTACCACCCGTACCGGGTTGTTTTTGAAGTATTTCCCTGACCAGGGATAGGTTTTTAACCGTAACGAACTTACCTGGACATACCCATGTTCAGCATCAGAAACATCTACTTTTAAATTGACAACTCCTCCAAGTGAAAACTTACTATTGATAAAATTACGCATCTGTGTTGGCCGGTTGTTGGCAAAGGTTTTCATATTGCTGACATTGCCGTCCCAACCTCCAATATGGTTCCATTTGGCAATATGATATGGCATTTCGGCGGCAATATTGGCTTTCAGGCTATCAATAAAATGATTTACCCGGCCAGGCACAAAATCATAATTAATCCTATCGGCAAAACGGTTGATAAATTCAGCTTTAAAGGTACTGTTTTTAACCAACGTCCGTAAAAGATAAGTTGACCAAGGTGGGTTAGGCCATCCGGGGCCATTGGTAGCCAAAGCAAATTCAAGGGTGTTGTTTGCATAATCCTGTGTATTCCAGATACCAAAACCAAAATCGGTATCGTAAATTATCCAACGCCAGCGGCCATCGGTAGTTTGAGGCCTCCAATATTTGATGTTGTTCCCGGGCCAGTCGGTATTATTTATATAGATTTGAGCAATTTCATAATCCATAAAATTGATAACCTCCATCTGGGTTTTGATGTATTCGTAGGTGGTGCTTTTGGTAATATCATTCGAGCCGAGGTAATTGAGCATGTTCTGATAATGGGTTGCATAACCTTCCACAACCACGCCATCAGCTTCTAAAATATCAACTTTATCGGGGTCAACCTCTGGATGCAGATCGGCTATAAATTTTTCGTTTACTTTTTCGCGCAAATTTAAAATTCCCCAATATTCGCCGTTTATGTAAACTACCACAGGTTGGTAGGCCTGGCGGTCAATATCTAATTCGGAAAGCAGTCCGGTTTGCATGGCATCGCGGAAAGTGGTACTGCCCCAATCGTTACCGGAATTGCGCAAAACCAACGAGTTGTACGAGTCATTTTCCCGTTCCCGGAAAAAAGGATAATTGAATCTTTTCACGCCATAAGCTTCGCGGGCATATAAAGCCATTGATTTTTGGGCATTGGCCCGGCTCCAGGCTCCAAATATTTTGGTCCCAGCGGGAGCACTGAATACCTTTTCGCCTTCGGCATTAAAATATTCTAAATGGATGGGTCGTTCCCAGTCCATCCAATAATTGGCTCCAAAATGAGGATTGTCTGATGTCCAGTTGGGGCCGTCGGCATAAATGCCATAATTATAATCAAACAAATTTTTTGGCTCGGTAGTCAACGAGACAATGGGAAGTTTTACATCGCGGTTAGCGATAATATAGGTTTGAATGGACGGCTCATTACTCAGGGCATTCGTCCCAAAAGACTTGGCCCGGATGGCTTTGGTCTGCGTAATGGTTATAGGCCCGCTATAAATTTGTGAACTTCGCGAAGGTTCCGTTCCATCGGTGGTGTAATAGATGGTGTCTCCGGTATGAGCTGAGAGGATTATCTGTTTTGAAGAACTGTAAACACCACCCATTGGGCTAAATTCAATTTGTTGGTTTGAAATACTATCGTAGGCATTGGTGGTGTTGCTGTTTCCGGGAGTCGGTTCCCCAAAATAAAACCAATCGCCGGTTCCATCGGGTTTTCTACCGTACGACACATCCATGGGCAAAGCTATGCTGTCGGTTCGGTCGGTAATGGTTCCTTGCGGCGATACCAGCAGAATATCCTCGCCATCGGCGCCAATCTTGAAATTGGCATGCATCAATTTATTCGATAATCTTAGAACCTCGGGCACTGAGGCATCGGCAATTGGGTTATTATAACCTGCTGTTAAAAAAGGGATTAAGGTTAAATCGGACGATGTACTTGAATTGTTATGAATCTGGATGCAGAGGACATTCTCCCCTTCAACCAATAAATTACCGCGCGTACTCAAATCGAAAAGTTTCGGGGCCTGCCCGTTGACAATTAATGGTTCCACATAGTTGTCGGCCAACTGGTTGTAAAGAACCGTGGTGTTTGCAGTCCCCAGGTTTGTACGGGCTATTTCGGTTCCGTTCAGATAAGCTACAAAGCCATCGTCATAATCCACATGAAGCAAGAGGCTGTTTAAATCGGCCAGTTGAGGAACGGTAAATTTGATTCGGGTATAAACCGATAAGGTTCCTTCCGGGATGATGGTGGCATCATCATTATCAGCGTATCCAATTCCAGATGAGCCTTTTGACCATTGGGAATCATCATAATCAAGGTTTTTCCAGGTTTGCGGAATGCTGCTGGAACCTATGGTATATGAAAAAATATCTCCCCAATTCACCAGCGTATGGTAATAGGTCAACTGTTTCCTGTCTTTCCCCGATGCAAACAATAACAAGGTTTTGCCAGGATTCAATGTTAATGCCGGCAACTTCCATTTGGTAAGTAAGGCACTATCGTCGGTTAACGACCAGCCTGTTAAGTCCAGGATGCTGGATCCGGCATTGTATAGTTCAATCCAATCGGGTGTATCTGAATCTTCATCGAGCAGGGTGGAATTAAGCGAACTAAACTCGTTGATAACCAGGGTCTGACTTACCGCAAATCCCATGGTAAAGCAGATAAATAGGGTTATGAATAAAAACTGTTTCATGAACAGATGTAAAAATTATTAATAAGTCGATGCTGGTAAAGTTACAAGAATATTTCAAAGGAAAGAATGACTAAAGGAAGGTGTTTGAAATACACTAGAATAAAAGTGACCTAAAGGCCTAATAATTAAAGGAGGGTATATGGAATCGGGGTCAGGGGCGATGTATTTTTGATGAGTTTTTTAATTCAATGGATCGACAGTTTTTAGATGCAAAGACACAAGATATGAGACACAAGACAAAACAGGTTTTATTGGAAAATTATCACCTAATGTTTTTGTTAACACATTTTACATATTACAGATTATCATTTTTTTATAAAAATCTAACAACAATACTTCGGTAAATATTTTGTAACACGTTGAATTTTAAATATATGGAAGCAAATTGAAATACCTGAAAATATTTCTTTATTTCTATGTATTTCAACGTATTACATAATGAATAAAATGTTAATTAAAAAAGTTTAACGGACTATTGTAACAAACTATTACTAATTGAAGTAATCGTTCAAATTGGTGGTAATGGCAAACTGGTTTGAAATTCCGGCCAGATGATACCTCGCATTCGCATAACTGAAATGGAGTTTCTTTACACGAAAACCAAAGCCCCACGAAAAACCTACCATGGCAGGCTTATCGTCTAATTTTAATTCCTGAAACCGCATTCCGTTAAAACCAGCCCGTAAAAAAAAGCTTTTGGTGGGTACAAATTCAATTCCGATAATGACATGATTCATGGTCTCTTGAAAAAAATTCAACGCCTCGGTATCTTCTGCTTCTTGCTCCACGTTGCTTGGCTCAACCACGTTCGTGTAATTATATGAAAGTTTTGGCTGGTGCAAATGATGGGCTATCAGCGAGAAACGGAATGGCGCATGCGCCAGCTTGGTAGAAATTCCGGCCTGCAAATCAAAAGGCACCGAACCTGTTTCGTCAATATATTGGGTGATTTGTGCGCCCATATTTTTCAACAAAATACCGGCGGTGAAGAGTTTGTCGCGGCTGGTATAGGAAGCGCCCACATCCATAACCAGCCCATACGAATTATAGTTTTCAAGTTGCGAATATACCGGCTTTAGGGTTGCTCCCATAAAAAAGATACTGTCGAACGATTTGGCATAGGATAGATTTAGAGCCATTTCCGAAGCACCAAAAGTTCCATAGATATAACCGTTTTGATCGGTTTCGATAAATTCGCCACCGTTCATATATTGCAGCCCCACACCAATGGTACCAATGTTTTTTAAATGGTGGGCATAAGTAACGGTTCCAAAGTTGATGTCGCTGATGTAGTTTAGGTATTGGATCGAAAGCTTTCCGCTGGTAGCATCGGTAAACAGCGATGGGTTTTCAATGGCCAGCGAAATGTCCCCGTCGTTAATAGCAATAGCCGAACCACCTAATGCTGCTGCACGTGTTGATACAGGGACGGCTAAAAACTCATAGACATGATTTCCTCCAATTTGGCTAAACCCCAAAAAAGGGAGAAGGATTCCTAAAGTAACAAGTTGACGTTTCAATGTTGTTCTTTTTTTCGTGTAAGATATGATAAGAAACGGTTTGATTTTTTGATTAGTATATTTAACGGGATTAAAAAAATTACGACACCCGGTTTGGGGGTTCTTTTCCGTCTAAAAAAGCAAGAATATTTTTTGCAGCACAGGCGGCTGTGGCGATGCGGGTTTCAATAGTTCCTGTTCCGATATGTGGAGTAAGAACCACATTTTCCAATAAAAGGAGATCCTTGGTTATGGTTGGTTCATCCTCGAAAACATCGAGTGCCGCACCTGCGATTTCTTTGGTTTTTAAAGCTTCCACCAGAGCTGCTTCACGAATTACCGGACCCCGGGAGGTGTTGATGATAAAAGCTGTTTCTTTCATTAATTGAAATTCACAGCCGTCTATCCAATACCGTGTTTCATCGGTTAAAGGCACATGCAGCGAAACTACATCGGAGTTTTTTAATAATTCATTCTTTGATAGCCAATGGACATTTAATCCCTTTTCCACGGCTTCGAGCAATTTATTCCGGTTATGGTAAACCACGGTCATACCAAATGTTTGTGCCATGCGGGTTGTAGCCTGGCCAATTTTACCCATTCCCATGATTCCCAGAATTTTCCCGTTTAGGGTGAATCCCAGGTTGCTCATGATTTTCCAATCGGCAACCTTATCGGACCTAAGTTTGCGGTCCATTTCCGATATACGGCGCATCAACGTAAGGATTAATCCCACGGTGTGTTCCGCGGTGGGCAATGTTACCGGATCGGGGGTGTTGGTTATTACTATGCCTTTTTCGTTGGCGGCAACTAAATCAATATTGTTATAACCTACCCCAAAATTTGCAATCATTTTCAGTTTTTTACCGGCTTCAATAAGTCCGCGGGTTACGGGCGAACTGAAAACAGACAATAGCACATCGGCATCGGCAATCAACTCCTTTTGTTCGTCGGACGAAAAGCCGGCTTTGCCGGGCATAATCACGTAGTAACGATCGAAAAGTTCTTTTAGCCCCTCTTTCGGGATGTATTGGGTTATCAGGATTTTTATGGACATGGCTTTTTTTTTACAAAATTCGGAAACATTTTTATTCTACCAAGAAACCTTGCCATGATAAAACGTTTTTAGCTACTTTTGTTCATGATACGTATCAAAAAAACGGGTTATGAAAAAGCTATTTGCCCTATTCGGAGCATGTTTGTTGTTCTTTGGTTGCAGCCAGGAAGATTCTGAAAACCTCAACGCGTTACAGATAAAGACCTTTGAGATGAACCAGAATTGCTTCTCGTATATTAAGCTGGACCAGGCAGAGATAGTGATTACCAACGCCAGCGATTACCGGGTTTTTGAAGACTCCATCCGCGTTTATTGGTTCCAAAGCTGTGATACTGCCCACTTGCCCGAAATCGGATTCGATACCGCCTTTTTTGTAGGAAAATATACCCAAGTCCCAGGTTGCAGTGCCCGATACGAGAGCCAGGCTTTTTACAATCCGGAATCGGATTCTTACAAATTCCAAATCTCAGCCATTGGAATCGGGACCTGTGAGAAATTAAATTCCGCTTTTAACTGTGCTATCATTCCAAAGCAATCGGAAAATTATACCGTGCAGATGGAGGTGGAATATTATCAGGAATAGAAATCAATATGTTGAACCCTCATACTTTTTTACTTTCCAGGGTTTGAACTTTTTCAGGTACGATTTTTTGTGTTGGTCCTTATAGCCAAAACAGGCACTGTTCCCCCCTTTCTTTACCGCTTCTTTTTCGGCTTTTTTACTGCACCCGAAAATAATATTGAAACCAAACCTGAGGTTAATATTCCGGGTATCGAAAGGTTTAAAAGCAGCCATCAGGTTATCGGTAACCAAATAAAACTGAATAGGTTTTCGTCCGATATAAAAACCGGCACCAACGGAATTGAACGAATAATTCTGCCAGGTATAGGAAGCCATGAAACCCAAATAGCGGAAAGGTTCGTAACGGGCAACCAGGCTCAACGAGGGCATGGCTTTGGTTTTATACACCAACAGGTTTCCCACCAGCCCGGCTGCAAGTTGGGGATTATACCGATAATCGGCAGCAGCCATAAAGCGGGGCGGTAAAAAGGTGAAATATTTTTTAGGAGTAACCTCAAAATGGATGGAATCGAGAAAAGAGTTCCCCAGATTGTTCCAGTAACTGCTTGAGGTACTGCTTCCCAATGGACCTGTAAAAACATAATTTCCACTTCCGTTAAAACTGTTCAGGTTCGAACGCCAACGGATAAATCCCAAATCGAGGGCTGAAGCCGATAGCGTAATCTGCTCAGTCCATGGGTAAATGATGCCCAGATCGATGGCAAATCCCGGGTTTTTACGGTTTAATGCCAATGCCACCGGGCTTACATCGTTATACGCCATGCTGTTTAACCGGTTATTGGTGGCATCCACCAGAATAGGAAGGGATGAATTCACCAAAATTTGTCCATCAATTTCCAGGTTATAGGTGGTTTTGTCGGTAAATAGTCCAAGATTGGCTTTTTTGGTGGACACATTCAGTTTGCCAAACAACAGTTTTGCCCTGGCTCCCAAAATGGTTCCATTCCCAGTTTCTTTTGAAACGCCGATGGCATATTCGCGGTAATGGTTAAAGAAAATGCCTGTTCCTTTCAGCCCGGCGGTTTTGCCCAAAAATTGGCCATTGCCATCGAACCCTAGAGCCACAATTTGCTTAGGGAAAGTAACCATCAGGTTGTTTTTTTCAGTTGCCGAAAAAATAAACGAATACCCCTTGTATTTATATCCCAAAGCAAAAAGCTGCAAATGGATTTCCGTTCCAATAGCATTCCGCCAATGCAGTTTATTCGAAATAAAATCGAGGTTGGGCTGGTACGCCCCGCCACCCGACGATTCAAAAAGATTGTTGAACGAAAAGCTGCTGTTTTTATAATTCAGGTGTACCGACGATAAAACGGGCAACCCAATGTACCATTTACACGATAAAGGAATGGCCGGATTCAGCAAATTGCTTTCGGGAATGGCATGCATCAGGTACAGCGAATGGTTTTGCTGGGCTTTGACTGTCAATGCCATCAAACTCAATATCCCAGTAAAAGCAGCTAGTTTTAGTTTTCTCATAGGGGTACATTCAGTTTAAAACGTCCCCCCAACTGAATCCATACATCTTGATCGGAAATGTATTGAATAAAGATTCCCTGGGTCTTAGGGATGATTAGTCTGGTATAAATTTCGATCGATGTTACCTGCGAAAGCATTTGAATTTTATTAGCATCAAATTCAGCATCGTTTTTCCAGGTCTCGTAAGCTCCGGTTACGATCCCTTCGCTGTTTACAGGCGCGGCTTCAAGAATTAACGGGCCACCCTCGAATAAAGGGAACAGAACTGAAAAATCGGTTTTAAAATACACCTGAATTTCTACCGATGCCGGAATACGGTTGATGGCATTCACCCGGAAGGATGCTGAGGTAAAATAATCTAGGGTTTCGGTTTGGCTGCTAAAATTAAAATCAATGGAAACGGTATTGGTTAATACAAAGGGGTTTTTAAAAAATTGCTGGTTGTAATACATGAGTGAATCAATGAATTGTCCGGCAGTATCGGCAATAGGTTTGAACTCCGACAATTGGCTGACATATTCCTCCATAGGAATTTCAGGGCTGCCGAAAGGAATGGCCAAATCAGGAGTCCAGGTAAAACTACCGGCCTCAATGGATGATATTTCTTCTTTCACACAACTGTTCGAGAGCAGCCACCAGCCAAGAATCAAAACCATCAATTTACCAGTTTTCATTACAATTTCTTTTATGGGGTTGAATCTCTAAATATACAATTTTAGCAGTAAACTGTTTTATAAATTTACGTTGTAAGAGAATTCATTTTGTTAAATATTTTGTAATTTTATTGAGCTTTTTAATTCGTGACTACCCTATAAAAATTGACACAAAAACCTTATCATATGAAAAAATTAATCGTTTTACTTTTGGCTTTTGTCCCGGTTTACTTCATCTGGGCAAATCCTGTGGCTTCCAGTAGCCCTCAAATTAATGAACTTTTATGGGACGAAAACGGGAAATGGTATCTGGAAATTGATTTCCTTCATTTTTATAGCGGTGAAGTTGACAGTTTGGTTTTAACCTCAACGCAGGGCAGATATGTTTTAACTGGTGATTTACCTGAATACGGTTTCAGGCTTTTAACTGCCGATAGTACCGGGTCAGGTTTCGATATTAATCAGGGCGGTGATTTATTGCTTTTAAAAGTCTATCCCGAGGAATTATATTTCGAACCCGATTCTAGCTATCTGGCCTTTGGTTCTCATGAAAATGCAATGGCGCCAGCACCTCAACTGGGACAATCCATTGCCCTGTTACCAACCATAAATCCATGTTATGCTATTGATAATTCCCCCACTTTTGGGTTAAATAACGATTTTGAGGGTGCCTGCGGGACTATTTCCGGAAAAATTTATTATGCTACAGGCAATCCGGTAATATCAAGAAGTGATTTGGCTTTTGATGAACAATTCAGTACCGATGGGCAGGGGGATTATTCCACACGCATCCATCAGGGGATGGTTCAACTGTCTGAAATCGGGAAATATTACATGTGGGAAGGCTATGGCTGGTATTCCATCGAACCGGTTTCGCTAACTATAGAGGAAGGTCAGGTTTACGAAAATATGGACATTCATATTACCGATCCTGGATTTGTTGGTATTGAGGATGAAAAAATAGAACAACCCTTAAAATTATTCCCAAACCCGATCTCTCAAAAGCTGACTATTGAAATGACTGCCAAATTGGAGAGTCAGGAGTTGGAAATTTTGGTGTTGGATATTTCAGGAAAAGAGGTCGCCCGATACACAAAGACGGCTGCCGAAACCATTGAACTGGAACTCAATGAACCATTCCCTGCCGGGATGTACTTTTTTGAGTTCCGTTTAAATAATACCTTAATCCAGACAGAAAGGGTCCTTATAAATCTGTTTAAATAAATTGCCATGAAAAAGCTATTGCTTGTACTTGCAATTATTTTCAATCTAAACATAAGTTGGGCCAATGTTTTTGTTCCTCCCGGTGCCCAAATCAGCGAATTGCTTTGGGACGAAAACGGCGATTGGCAGTTGGAAATCAGTTACTACTATTTTTCTGATGGAGAGATTACATACGATAGTGTGGTAATCAGTACCCGTGAACATCGGTATTTACTTACTTTACCTGTTACCGAAAATTTTGAGCAAGGAATCTTTATATTGAACAAGCAGCAATGTGCCGATAGTTTTGATATAAATCTTTTAGGCGATTCAATTTTTATAAAGACGTATGATAATGACTACCATTATTATTCACCTGAGGAACACTCCCTTATTTTTGGAGATTTTCCAAACAGTACCATTCCCAAACCCAATACCGGAAGCTCTATTGCTTTGGTTGAGGGACTTAACCGGTGGTTTGTTATGGATGCTTCGCCAACTTTAGGGCAGGCAAACACTCTGGAGGGTTGTACGGGAACCATAAAAGGCACTGTTTATAATGCAAAGAATGAAACCGTGAATTTAATGAATCGTTTTGCTTTCAATTTTGATTTCCGTACTACTGAAACGGGTAGTTACAGCAGCAACCTCACCAATGGGAATCATAAACTGACTTATATTGCTTACGATGTTTCAGGTGAAGATTATTTTGAATGGTTCACCATCGAACCTATTGAAATTACTATTGAACCCGACCTTGTTTATGAAAATCTGGACATTCACATTACCGATCCTAATTTTTTAGGAATCCACAAAGAACCCGAAAACCATCCATTAAAAATTTATCCGAATCCCGCTTATCAAAAGTTAAACATCGAGATGTTACTTCCACTCGAAGGGCAGAATATGGAAATTCTGGTGTTGGATATGTCGGGCAAAGAGGTAGCCCGTTTTATGAAATCCTTTGCTAAAAACATGGAACTTGAATGGAATGAACACTTTCCGGGTGGAATGTACCTGTTCGGATTCTGGACGAACAACACCTTGATCCAGACTGAACACGTGTTGATTAATCCATTTAAATAATGAAGATATTTATTGGAATTTTTATAGGATTGATGGCAATTACACGTATTGAGGCGCAACCTTTGACTTTTTACCGTGAATCGTTAAACTTTGAGATCGACAGTTCCCATTTCTATGTCAGTGGCATGTATTTCCTTCGCAACCCGAATACAAAACCGGGAACCACACGGATTTTATACCCTTATGTATATGAGACTTCGCAAATTGAAACTATTTCGGTCGTAAACCTCCTGACCATGAAAAAACTCGACGTGCTTCCCGTTAAAAAAGGCCACAGCTTTCAATTGCAGGTTCCCGGGAACGATTCGGTAGTATTGCATATTAAATATTCCCACCAACACGATGGAACCAGAGCTACTTACATTTTAACCACTACAAAATTCTGGCACCGTCCGTTTGATGAGGCAGATTATACCTTGCGCGTTAAAAAGGGGATTGTGGTTGAGAAACTTTTTTTGCCTCCCGATACCACCTGGATTGACTTAGATTATATTTATTATCACTGGAAAAGGCGGAATTTTATGCCGGAAAGTGATTTTACCATTGAATTTAGGCCTCATTAAAAACCGAAGCTTGTAAAAAAATCTATCAAAAATTCATCATTATTATTCATTATTGACCGGGAAAAAATATTACGTCCCGATGGGACTTGCGAATCAATTTATAAAATATTAACTACCAAATATTATGCCCCGGCAGAAACAATCCCGGAGGGATTACATATTGGTAGAATTATAAGTAACCTCAAATTCAATTAAGCCTCATCGGGGCGAGATATATAAAGACATTGAGGTTATGCAATTTTTTTTAATCGGTCAGTAGTGATTATTATTTTAAACAATAACTTTATAACTCGGATTTTTAAAACTTATTAAACATTAATTTTAATTGAATACAAAACTTTTACTATTTCTAGCGCTGCTTTTCGGTTTAACCTCTATCTTTAATTTATCGGCACAGGAAATTTTACATTCTAAATTAAATCAGGATTTTACAGGAAAACCCTTATTGGAATTTTTATTGGTAGCTGAACATGATTATCCGGTTCATTTTTTTTATAAAAAGGAATGGATTCAACGGGTAGTTATTACATCCGGGAAAGTTGGTTTAAGCATCAGGGATATCCTGGAAGCAGCACTTGCCCCACACCAGCTTTCCTTTCTGGTTATTCAGGAGCAAAACATCATTTTGATTCCCGAGGGATACACCTATTTTATGAACGACCAAAAGGTGGAGTTTTACCGGGTAGTAGGCAATCCCATGGAAAAGGGAAAATATAGTTTGAATAAAGTAGAAGGGCACGTGTATTTTGGAAAAACCGGGGAACCTTTACCCGGAGCAGTCATTTTGGATAAAAAGCATCATCTTCAAACCACTTCTGATCTAAAAGGTTATTACAACCTGAATCTGCCAAGTGGAGTTACAAAACTGCAATTTTCATTTATGGGGTTGGAAACCCTGGAACTTGATGTGGAGGTAATGAGCCCAGGTAAAATGGATGTGGAACTGATGGAATTGCCCATTGAGCTTGAATCGGTCACAGTTACTGCCGACGGTGGTAGGAACAATGTGGAACGTACCCAGATGGGACTTGTTCACCTTGATATTAGGAACATTAACAAACTGCCGGTTTTAATGGGCGAGGCAGATATCATTAAAAGCATGACATTGCTGCCCGGGGTTCAAACAGCAGGCGAAATGGCTGCAGGTTTTAATGTCCGGGGTGGCAACACCGATCAAAATCTGATTCTGATCAATGATGCTCCTATTTATGGGACTTCGCATCTTTTCGGAATGTTCAGTACCCTAATTCCCGGGGCAATAAATTCAGTGAACCTGCATAAAGGAACCCAACCCGCCAATTATGGCTCCCGGGTAGCATCGGTAATGGAAATTAAACTTAAAAACCCTGATACTACCAAGATAAAAGGGAAAGCAGGTATTGGCATTTTGAACAGCACCTTTTTTGTAGAAGGCCCCATCTGGAAAAACCGTGTTTCATTTTTGCTTGGAGCCAGGACCACCTATTCCAATTGGATATTAAAAAAAGTCCCTGATCTTGATATCCGAAAAAGCAAAGCCAGTTTTTATGATTTGATTGGTAAAGTGGATGTCAAACTCAATTCAAACAATACACTCAGTGTTTTTGGATATGGAAGCCGCGACCTGTTTACCTATTCCAGCAAAAACGATTATGTATATAGTTCTTTTATTGGGGGCATTAACCACAACGGGATTGTGAATCCGATGTTTTCGGTACATACCTCGGCATCCTATTCCTCCTATAAAAATGAAGTCGGTTATTTCGAGGTTACTTATCCTGCCTACCTTATCAAATCAGGTATTGAGCAGTTGAACCTCCGGACAGAATGGAACCTACATTTGCCTAAAAATGAAATAGTGACTGGTTTTGAGGGCATCGGTTATTTTATTGAGCCAGGCGAACAGGAAAAATACAATGAGGATTCGGAAGCCCTAACAGCTATCCTTGAAAAGGAAAAAGCCTTGGAATTGGCTGCATTTGTGCAGGATAATTTTAAAATTTCCGATAGATGGAGTTTGTTTGGCGGGCTTCGTTATTCGTGGTATTCCAAAATCGGTGAGGCGAAAACCTACGTGTATGAGGATGGGAAACCCATAAATGACAACACGGTTGTTGATACCATTGAGTTTTCAGAAAATGAGTTTATAAAACCTTATCAAGGGCTGGAACCCAGGTTCGGGCTTAAATTTGGAATTGATGAAACCAGTTCGTTGAAACTTGGTTATCACATTACCCGTCAATACCAGCACCTGATTTCAAATACGGCCGCATCAACTCCGGCTGATTATTGGAAATCGGCCGACCAGAACATTAAACCTATTTTGAATCAGCAGGTTTCCTTGGGATATTTCAAAAATTTTATGGGAAACATCATTGAAACTTCGGTTGAAGGGTATTACAAAACCTCAGATCATGTTCTGGAATATAAGAATGGGGCGGTACTAAACATGAATCCGACCATTGAACGCGACCTGATTGATGGAGTATCAAAATCGTACGGACTGGAATTTATGGTGCGCAAAAGTATGGGAGGTCTTACCGGATGGTTGAGTTATACATTATCAAAATCGCTCATTAAAACGGAAAGTGCTTTTCAGGAAGAGGTCATTAACCAAGGGAGGTATTATCCAACCTATACCGACCGGATGCACGATTTATCGGTTTCAGTAAATTACCAATTAACCCGGCGCTGGACCTTTGGCTCAAATTTTATCCTTACCAGTGGACGGCCGGTTACACTCCCGGAAAAGAAATACACCATTCATCAGGTGGAGGTTGTGGAATTTTCCGATAGGAATGAATACCGGTTACCAGCCTATCATAGGCTCGATTTATCGGTCACCTATGAAGGTTTCCTGAATAAGACCAAAAAGGTGCATCCAAGCTTTACCTTCTCGGTTTACAATTTGTATGGGCATAAAAACATTTATTCGGTATATTACAAACAAGATAAGCCTACTTCAAGCAACAATTACCAACGGTTTGCACTTTACCAGTTATCCATCATTGGTGTTCCAATTCCCTCGTTAACCATAAACTTGAGTTTCTGATATGAAACAATTTCATCTATATAAATGGCTTTATCTGCTTTCCATTTTGTTTGGGATGTTGGCCTGTGAAAAGGTTTATATCCCAAATCTTGATACGCAGGAAAGCATTCTTGCTTTTGAAGGCCTATTAACCGATCAACCGGGCGTTCATTATGTAAATATTACCAAATCGGTGGGATATAACGATGACGGCAATAATGAAAAAGGTACTGGTTTTCAGGTTGTGATTGAAGATAGCAATGGTTCCAAAATCCTTTTAACCGAAAATGGTGCCAAAGGGCGCTATGTTACCGGAGACCAGGTAAAAGGACAACTCTACCATTCCTATCGGTTGGTAGCCACCGATCCTGATGGAATCAGCTATGTCTCCTCATTTGAAACATTAATGCCTTCTGCCGAAATCGAATCCATTTCCGGGGAGTATCATATTAATTCCTGGCTTGAGAAAATTGATGGGGTGGGCTATCAGGAACAAACACAAGAGGGAGTACGGTTTTTTAATTCCACGGCATCCGAAGGATTTACTCCCTATTACCGCTACGAGTATGAAGTGGTTTACCTGAGTACCCAGATATATCCCACGCAACCATTTGCAACTATTTGCTACATTGCCCGGCCTGGTAATTCGTACTCAAAAGGGTTTGTTGCGCTAGCCAACGGGAACCTCTTTGTTAATAAAGCTATAAGCCACAATCCTGTTGATTTTATCTCTAAAGTTCAAAGCGAGGTAAAAATAGTTTTAGATAGCATAGAGTTAGACTCTGTGGGGCAACCCATTTACAAATATGAAGATATCAAATTTTATGGTTTTGGGTATTTACTCCGTTTAAAGCAATATTCCTTGTCAGAACCGGGATTTCAGTTCTGGGATGCCATTTACAAACAGGTAAATGCTACCGGGCAATTGTTCGATCCAGTAGAATCGCAAATTATTGGTAACCTGGTTTGTGCCAGCGATTCCGCTCAAAAAGTGTTTGGTTATTTTGGAGTTTCAGCCATCACTGCCAAAAGTAACTATATTTATTTAAAGCAAAACAAGGAGGTTCTTATCAAACCTATCATTTACTTTCCTGAGTTGGAAGGTAACATTGCAGCTTTTACCCCATTCGATTTCTGGATTTATTAAAAAAAACATGAAAAAAAATTATCCATACATCTTCGAATATCTACTATTTCTTTTCATTGAGATCTTCCCAAGCCAGGTGATACCGCAAAATAGTTACATCCATACGGATAGGAATTGTTATGTGTCGGGCGATCGGGCTTTTGTAAAAATTTACCAACCAGCCAGTGTTGTAAGGCAAACCAACGAACAAACGGTTTGTGTTGATATGTTGAACGCTGAAGGCAGGTTTGTGCAGGGTGAATTAATAAAGATGCAGAAAGGGTTGGCATCGGGGTATTTTAGTATTCCCGACACCTTAGCTACCGGAGCCTATCAACTGAGGGTGTATCAGCAACCGGATGATCCATTGGAAGCTAATCCTACATTGGCTATAAAGTATCTTTTTGTGTCGAACCGGTTTGGGAAAAATGAACCTATCTACGATTCCATGCTCCTGCCAAGGGAGAGTTCTTCGCTATTACCAGACCAAGGACTTCAAGTTTGTGAATTGCAACTTAGCCACGATACTTTGGGGATCCGGAAAAAGATGCAGATGAATCTTTCCTTAGTACCAGAAAGCGTCAATACCATTTATGCTTCAGTTTCGGTTAGACCCGTTTCTACCAAGGAATTGGAAATGGAACAGCGAAATGTTGCCAAATCCACTTTACAGCCTTCCGCCAATACTGCTACTCGAAAAGTAATTCCGGGGATTAAAATTCAGGGAACTTTGCTGACGAACTCCACCAAAACTCCGGTGACTGATGCCGTTGTGTTTTTATCCTTTCAGGATACTTTGTTGCGGTTGAAATACGACCTTGTGGATCATTCAGGACAGTTTGTTTTTTACCTGAACAACTGTTTTGGGATGCAGACGGTCTATTTTTCTGCTTACCTTTACCCTTCGCTTGAACCGCTGAAGGATATTAAGTTTCAGATAACCGACCCATTCATGGCTTCCCAGTTATTTACACCTGGTGAGGTATTGTGCTATGAAGCCAGTTCCGATACGTTGAACATTCTAAAATCAGTGATAGCTAAAGCTTACAATACTTCCTGTTTTACAGAAATGGATGTCCCTGTGAGGGACTCCTTTTCGTTCGAGCAAAACTATTTGAGTGGAATAATGACCAATGTGGTTGCCCCTGATGATTATGTAACTCTGCCCGATTTTGAACAAATCGCCATTGAGATTTTACCTTTCCTGAGATATAAAAAATGGGACGGGAGCTGGCGGATTTCTGTCATTGATGGAAAGAATGAGGTCATCAGGTATAATCCCTTGGTATTTGTGGATGGCGTTCCTTTGTTGGAACCACAATTGTTATTTAACTGGGGGACCTCACGTATTAAAAAGGTTGAAATAAAATCACAGCCTCGTTTTTTTGGCGATTTGTATTTCGAAAAAGGATTGGTATTTATCTGGACCAAAGAACAGAATTTTTGGTCACAAAACAGTTCTTCCTACATTCAGGAGGTAGAACTTCCGTTTTACCAAAAACCCATTCAGTTTATCTTCCCCGATTATTCAAAAAACACCAACTTCCAACAACCCGATTTCCGGCAAACTCTTTATTGGGAGCCAAATGTGGAACTTAGTTCAACTAAGCAGTCCAAACTGAATTTCTACACTTCCGATGAAAAGGGAGATTTTGAGGTTGAGGTGGAAGGGATAACCAACAAGGGGCAACCCGTATATTTCCGTAAAGTCTTTACCGTTGAATAGTTTTATATGAAAAAATATATTTGGATAATTTGGTTCATGTGTTTCGGCCAACAATTGCTCACGGCACAAACAAACCAAGACGGTTTCAAGAATCACTTTATTACGGGAGAATCGTTCCGTTACTATTTTCAACAATACGTAGGAAACCCCTACTTTACCAATGATTGGGTATTAGGCTCCGTGCAGTTGGTGAGTGGCGAAAGGTACGACAGCATCATGCTGAACTTCGACATTTACAAAGACGATTTGCTCTATTACCACTCAAAATTGAAGAGGATAGTTTTGGTTGACAAAATTATTGTAAAGGAATTCCGCTTTCTGGAACCTTTAACTGACAAAGAATTACGAGTAGTTAACTTGAATTTACCCGATAGTTCCAATCTATCCTCGGGTTATTATTTCCAGTTGGTGGACGATACGGTTTCACTATTCATAAAAAAACGCAAAACCATTGATTATTACAACAATACTGTGCCAAACAACAATAAGTTGGGAAAATTTTACGAAGAGACCTCCTATTATTATTCCTTGAATGGTTCTTATGTGAAGTTCTCATTACGAAAACGCAAACTGGCAAAGCTTTTCCCACAGCATTATTCACAAATTTTGAGCTTCATTTCATCAAATAACTATTCAATAAAAGACAAGGATAATTTATACTTGATTTTTATGGAAATAAACCATCTTCTTAAAAACCCTTAATTCCAATAGTATGCCCTTAGTAAAAGTTGAATTGCAAAAAGGATATGATCGCTTAAAGCTAATAAAACTTCGCGAAATTGTTATGAGCCAAGTTGTTCAAACATTGCAGCTACCAGAAAACGATCAAAATTTCCGGCTGATTGAGTATGAACCCGACTTTTTTCAGATGAAACCTCCTTATAAAGTGATTATCGAAATAAGTCTGTTTAGTGGCAGAACTCCAAAAACCAAAAAGCTTCTTTTTCAAAATTTGGTTCAGCAATTGGAAACCCATCAATTGTTCGAAAGAAAAGAGGTGTTCATCTTACTCAACGAACAACCCATAGAGAATTGGGGTGTACGGGGAGGTATCCCGGCCAATGAACTGGAACTTGGGTTTATTGTTGAGATTTAATATAAAAGGCGGGAGAATTTTTACCGGTTTATGTTTTTTAGTAGCCCTTTAAAACGGGTAAATGCCATTGCAAACCTTTAACTTAGCCCTTTTAAAAATTAAAAGTTTGCCATTATGTATAAACTCATTGCATTTTTGCTTATGCTAGCATTTTTGGGATGCCAAACGTCCCAACCCCAGTCAAATGATCAGGAGCCAAATGTTGATGCTCAGGTAATTGCCACTACCATAAAACAGTTGCAGGAATCATTCCCGGGAGCCGACGCCACACTGATTCAGAAAGGTGTGACCCATGCAGGTTCGCTTTGGCGGGCTGCTGATGGAACCGCAAAGGAATTCAGCCAATTTTGCATGAAAAATTATTTCTCCGCAAGTGATGAAAAAAAGAACATCTATCTGAAACTGGAGCAATATTTGGAAACCATCAATGGGCATTTTACCCTTATGGGCATTGGGCTAAATAAAAATGTCACTCTTAACAACGGCCCCCTTGCCGAAGTGGATAAACTTTTTGCCAGTTATAATGCCGCCGCTCACTGGATGGATGATTTGTATAAAAACAAAATTGCCTTTGTCATCGCGCTGAATTTTCCTTACTATTCATTGAACGAAAAAGAATCGTTGGGACAAAACTGGAGTGCCGAAGAATGGGGATATGCAAGGTTGGGTGATGTTTTTGCCGCAAGGGTTCCCGCCGAACTGACCCAAAATTATTCCAAGGTCAATGCCGATGCCGACCTATACATCTCAGAGTATAATATTTTTATGGGAAGTTTGGTCAACGACCAGAACCAACCTCTTTTCCCCAGCGATATGGTTTTGTTGACGCATTGGAATTTGCGCGACGAGATAAAATCGAACTACGCTGATGCTAGAAAAGGTTCCGAAAAACAGGAAATGGTTTATCAGGTCATGAAACGCATCATCGATCAAACCATTCCAACACAGGTAATTAATTCAGGGATGTATCAATGGAATCCCTATTCGAATAAAATAAGCAAAGACCAGCAAGAGGTAGCTGCCACCGATGAAAAAGATGCCCGCTACCAGCAGATCATCAATAATTTTAAAGCTTTGCAGGCCATGGATGTTTATAACCCGGCCATGAAAACCTATATTGAACGGAACTTTTCAGGAGGGATGGAAATATCACAACCTGAGGTTGAAATTTTATTTGATGAATTTTTATCTTCGCTTCAGGTAAAAGAGGTAGCCGGACTTATCAAACAGCGATTGGGACGGGAATTGAGACCTTATGACATTTGGTACGATGGGTTTAAGGCCCGCAGTTCCATATCGGCTGAGGTTTTGGATCAAAAAACACAAGCCAATTATCCCGACCCAAAAGCCTTTGAGGCAGACATGCCCCGTATGCTGCAAACCTTGGGATGGGAAAAAGAACGGGCACAATTCCTGGCATCCAAAATAACTGTGGAACCGGCACGTGGTTCCGGGCATGCCTTGGGTGCCGAAATGCACGACATGAAATCGTACCTCAGGACCCGAATTCCTGAAACAGGGATGAACTACAAAGGTTATAACATTGCCGTTCATGAATTTGGGCACAATGTGGAACAAACTATTACCCTTCACAATGTTCCTTATTATACCATGCATGGGGTTCCAAATACAGCTTTTACTGAAGCTTTGGCTTTTATCTTTCAAAGCCGTGACTTAAAACTATTGGGTATGAACGATCCCGATCCTGATAAAGATTACCTGAAAACCCTGGATACTTTCTGGAGCATTTATGAAATTATGGGGGTTAGTATGGTGGACATGCAGGTCTGGAAATGGTTGTATGAACATCCTGAAGCTACCGCGGCTGAGCTTCGCGAAGCTGTGATTACAATCTCTAAAGAGGTTTGGAATAAATATTATGCCCCGGTATTTGGTTCTTCCGATGAAACCGTCCTGGCCATTTATTCGCACATGATTGCTTATCCTCTGTATCTTTCAGCCTATTCATTTGGTCATTTGATCGATTTCCAGATTGAGCAACATCTGAAAGGGAAAAATTTTGCCGTAGAGGTTGAACGGATTTATAGCCTGGGGCGATTGACCCCTCAACTTTGGATGCAGAAAGCTGTTGGAGTGAAAATTTCAAACCAACCCATTTTGTTGGCTGCCGATGAAGCGGTTGCCCATTTCAAGAAATAAGAAAAGCTGTCTGAAAAGTGTTGAATAAATTCAAATACTTTCAAATTTAAAGACATGGAACACAGACCCGCCTTCCGTTGAAGCGGGTCTGTGTTCTGTTTTATTAATAAGTGGTTCATATTTATAAAACTGCGTAACATGAATGGGAAAAGCGACCTGTGTGTTGCTTTTTAACATGTTTATAAAATTGCCGGGGTCAACCACAGAAATTTTGAAATGAATTAATTTTACACCGTTATTTTTGTGCACATTAAAACTATCAAAACAAAAAAATATGTCAATACATAACTTCCTGAACCGGCATATAGGACCTAGAAATGCCGATATTGATGAGATGCTATCAGCCATTGGGGTATTATCACTCGATGAGCTTATCGATCAAACCATCCCTTCCGACATTCGTTTAAAAGAGGTGTTGCCGTTGGGAAATCCCATGTCGGAGTACGAGTATCTGAACCATCTGAAAAGTATGGCCGTTAAAAACAAGCTCTACAAATCCTATATAGGAATGGGTTATTACAACACCATTACCCCCTCGGTCGTTCTTCGGAATATTTTCGAGAACCCAAGCTGGTACACTTCATATACACCTTATCAGGCAGAAATATCCCAAGGGAGGTTGGAAGCTTTATTGAATTACCAAACAATGGTAATGAGCCTTACCGGAATGGAAATAGCAAACTCTTCTCTTTTGGATGAAGCTACAGCCACTGCCGAAGCCATCATCATGATGTTTAACAAAAGAGACCGCGCCCTTCTTAAAAATGAAGGCAATCAATTGTTTGTAGATGAAAAAATCTTCCCTCAAACTTTGGCCGTATTGATTACCCGTGCCGAACCTTTGGGAATTAAGGTAATCACTGGTGATTATAAAAAATTCCAATTTAACGATAAAACCTTTGGTGCGGTACTGCAATTCCCCAACTCCGACGGTTCTATCGAAAACTATAAAAATTTTGTCAATGCGGCTCATGCTAATAATAGTTTAGTTACCGTGGTAGCCGATTTAATGAGTCTTGCGTTATTGGTTCCTCCGGGCGAATGGGGTGCTGATATTGTTTGTGGGACCACCCAGCGTTTCGGCATCCCTATGGGTTATGGCGGACCTCATGCAGCCTATTTTGCTACCCGCGATAGTCTGAAACGGAGCATGCCAGGGCGTATCATCGGAGTAACCATCGACAGGAATGGTAACAAAGCCTTGCGGATGGCCTTGCAAACGCGTGAACAGCATATCAAGCGTGAAAAGGCCACTTCAAATATTTGTACCGCTCAGGCATTGTTGGCCAATATGGCCGGTATGTATGCCGTATATCATGGCCCTGAAGGAATTAAAGCCATCGCCCACCGGATTCACCACCTGGCCGGAATCCTGAACAAAGGGCTCAAAGCTATTTATATGACTCAGGAAAACGAGAATTTCTTCGATACCCTTCGTGTGAAACTGACCTGCACCAATGCAAACAATCTGATTGCCCTAGGCCACGACGAGAAAATGAATTTCCGGTACATCGATGAAAAGACCGTTGGTGTGAGTGTCGATGAAACAACCTCCATCCAGGATATTAATAACATACTTAAAGTATTTGCCCGTTCCTGCAATAAGGAATATGTAGCTGTAACCGATAACGACGAACGGGTTTATTTCGACGAAATTTACCTCCGTAACACGCCCATCCTGGAGGAAAAGGTATTTAACAAATACCGTTCAGAAACCGAGATGATGCGCTACATCAAGAAGTTGGAACGTAAAGATATTTCGTTGACACATTCCATGATTTCTTTGGGATCGTGTACCATGAAACTGAATCCTGCGACTACCATGTTGCCTTTAAGTTGGCCTGAATTTGCCAATATCCACCCATTTGCCCCCAAAGATCAGGCAGAAGGGTATCAGCAATTGATTGGTGAATTGGAAAAAGATTTGGCCACCATTACAGGCTTTGCGGCTATTTCGGTACAACCAAATTCTGGAGCAGCCGGTGAATACGCAGGCTTAATGGTTATCCGCGAATATCACAAATCACGGGGCGAAGGTCATCGGAATGTGGTGCTGATTCCCGCTTCGGCTCATGGGACAAACCCGGCAAGTGCAGCCATGGCAGGTGGAACCGTAGTTGTGGTAGCTTGCGATAAGAATGGGAATGTGGATATGGACGATTTGAAAGCAAAAGCCCTTGAACATGGCAAGAACCTTCATTCTTTCATGATCACCTATCCTTCGACCCACGGGGTTTTTGAAACCGAAATCCGTGCCATGGTGGATATCATTCATCAACAGGATGGGCAAGTATATATGGACGGTGCCAATATGAATGCCCAGGTAGGCTTAACCAGCCCCGGATTTATTGGGGCCGATGTTTGCCACCTGAATCTGCACAAAACGTTTGCCATTCCTCATGGAGGTGGAGGCCCCGGTGTTGGGCCGATTGGTGTAGCTAAACATTTGGCGCCTTTCTTACCAAGTCATCCGGTTATTCATGTAGGTGGAACAAATGGAGCCAATGCTGTTTCTGCGGCTCCTTATGGCAGTGCGATGGTGTTACCCATTACCTATTCGTATATTAAGATGTTGGGAGGCGAAGGATTGACATATTCCACCAAAATGGCCATTTTAAATGCCAACTATTTGGTGGCTCAATTGAAAGAGCATTTTGGCATATTGTATTCCGGGGCTAAAGGCCGTGTAGGTCATGAAATGATTGTGGATTGCCGTCATTTCCGTCAGGAATATGGTATAGAAACTATCGACATTGCCAAACGTTTGATGGATTACGGATTCCACGCTCCTACATTATCTTTCCCTGTACATGAAACCTTGATGGTGGAACCCACTGAGAGTGAGAGCAAAGAGGAGCTTGACCGTTTTGTAGAAGCCTTGACTTCTATCCTTGAAGAAATAATGGAAATAAAAAATGGAAGTGCCCATGCCACAGACAATTTGTTGAAAAATGCCCCGCATACAGCATTAGAAGCTACCGACGGGAACTGGGAACACCCCTACAGCCGTCACCGGGCAGCTTACCCGCTCGATTGGGTGACACACAATAAATTCTGGCCTTCGGTAGCCCGTATAGATGATGGATATGGCGACCGCAACCTGGTTTGTTCCTGTGCACCTATCTCGGAATACCTGGATTAATTCAAAAATTTCATTCTGCTAGAAGCCTGACCTTTATGGGTCGGGCTTTTTTAGTACTTGTAACCGGTATCCTGTGGCATGGCAACCCAAAGGATGATGTAAATAAAAATGCCCGGGAAAGCGGCACTTAAAATACTTACCAAAACATAAAGTACCCGGACTAAGGCAATATCCCAGCCTAACCACTCGGCTAACCCGGCACATACCCCGGCTATGACTTTGTGATTTGAACGTGTTAAATGAGGTTTCACTAGAATAAAATTAAGTTATACATTTATTTTTCAATACAATACATCAATCAAATATAAAATCAGACTTTCATTTACCGTGGAACCCTCATGTTTTTTTTCATATCCTTTTGTGCTACATCTTGCATGAGGGTTTCATCTGTTTATTTTTAAATTTTTATATCAAGGTCAGATGGAATACGCCATAAATAATCATTCGCTGTTGGTATGCAAATTTGTGCTTATGGCTATTTCATAAGGATGTTTTTTAATTTATACTTGAAGCAAGGTAATTCTTTTGTCAATTTTACTCAAAGCAAGACATACAAAAAAGCCCGCTTTTGGCGGGCTTTTAATATCTAAACAAATGATTATTGTTTAACCACTCTTTCAGTTCTTGTGTTGTTGTTTTGGTCAACAATAGTTACAAAATAAACACCTTTGCTCAAGCTTTCAGTTGAAACCACTTGATGGTTGCTGATTTCGCTAACAGTCATTACCTTTTGACCCAATACATTGCTTACCACAATTTGAACTGCTTTTTCAGCATTGTTGATAACCAAAGTACCATTGAATGGATTTGGAGCGATGGTAACGGCATTCAAATCCATATCAGCAATACCATTAACATAAATCCAGATATCGGCAGGATCCACAACATAATCAACATCGGCAATGGTAATAGTTCTGTCGCCGGTTACATTATCACCAAAATCCCATGAGGCATTTTTGAAATATTTGTATTTCAATTCACCAAAATTTTTAGCTATTTCTACGCTACCCGTGTAAATTTTATCACCATCGGTATCGGTTAAAATCATTGATTCGCCGGTTCCGGGAACATCCCAACCATTGTAACTACCAGTAACATAAACTACATCGGTTCCTACGGTAAAGTAACCACCAGTGATTGGCTGGGTCATATCTACATTGAAAGTAAGGGTAATATTAGGATCAACCGGGTTGGTATTTAATACCAAGTCAATAGCATAATTGTCGCCGGTTAAGTACCAGTTACCTTGTGAAGTCATGTAAATCAAACCACCTTGTGAAGGTTGTTTTGCAGCATCTGGATCGGCACCAATTTCAAAACGCAAGCTTTGATCTGCAGAACCGGTGTAAGTTTCAATACCGGCATAATATGTTTGACCACCAGGAACGACCAAATTGCCTTCATCAAGAAGATCTAAGGTTACCCAAGTTCCAGAATCACTGATTTGAACGGTGTATAAATCAGAAGCAATACCAGCATCTACAATGTCACCAGCCTCGTCAATTTTGTATATACGTCCGTACATGGCAAATTCACCAGCTTCGATAGCAGCAATTTCTGCATCACTGTAAGGAATCTGGAAATAAACTTTTATAGCTTTCAAAGCAACTTGTGCCACAGATGTTGGGAAATCGTAAGGTTGTGCACAAACATCGCCATCGAAACCACCGTTTGCCCAGTCGCGAGGACCAGCTGATGCATAATCGTCTTCTGCACCAGGAGTTACCCTAGAGTAAAGATCTTCTACCACAGAAAAGTCATAACCTTCAGCATTGTTTGAATAGGCTTCGTCATCAGCATTCATATTTACAGTCATTGATACTTGGTAGAATCCTAAATCAGCAGGAGTGTAACTTGCAGCAGCAATTAAAGTGTCACGTAAAAATTTTGCTACGGTTTTTGGAGTTGAAGATACATTATATACTTCAGCACCATCTTTTTCAATAAGTACATTAACTTTTGCATCAACTGCATCGGCAGTACCATTGTTGTTTACTGCAGCACGGAATTGAACAAAACCTGCTACCACACTTTGTGGAATTTGGGTATAACCACCCCAGAAATTGAAAGAAGCATCGCTACTTTGGGCGTAATCTGGATCTAATGCATTGTACATGTAATCGAACCAGGTGTCTTCAACAATCAAATCGTTTGTTGGAGGTTCATAAATGGTAATGTCGTCAACCAACCAGAAATAGTGGCTGGCAGCAGTTTTGTGCAAACGGAAATACACCTCGGGTTGGCCGGCGGTCACAATAGCTGAAGATCCGGCAGTTACACGGGAGATATTTACATGTACATCTCTTTCTGAAGTATATGTGTAAGTGTTGTTTGGAGTAAGGATGTTCAATGCAATTTCATCACTCCAGGTAATGCCACCAGCTCCATCAGGAATACCAACAGCTAAACCGAGCAGACGATCCCATGAGCAACAAGTGCGGTACATAGTTTTCAAGCTGAAAATAGCTCCCGGGGCATTGGTCATATCAATGGGGCCAAATTCCAGAATTGCATCCATGTCAATTGGATCTGAAGAGATAAGACCAGTTGCAGGGTTGGTGTTAAAATAATCACTTTCCAAAAGCATGAATCCATTGTCAACAGATGCAATAGAAGCTAAAGCATCCACTACATCAGCTCTTGGAACAAAAGAAGCTGTAGCAGCATTGGCTGAAGTTACTCCTGGCGATGTATACCTACCTCTTGGTCCTACATTTGACCAGTGCCAAAAATAATTTAATTCATTGTTGTCTACAATTGACCAACCTTCGGGAAGCGTAGCTTCAACATCTAACAAAAAGCCGGCACCATCTTCAACAACGGTTCCAGCCCATTTGTCGCCGTTAAAATCTTCCGACCAGATAACATCACCGAAAGCTTTCGGTTGTTGTGTTGCCACAGATTTTTCTACTTTGCCGCCTACGGTTAACCCGCAATCTGCACTTTGTGCAAAGGTCATCCCCGTAAACGCCAGAAAAGCAAGCAATAAGGTAAAATTTCTCATAATTTTCCTAGTTTTGGGTTAGTAAATAATAATTAATAAAAAGTAAAAATATAAATTAAACAATTCTCCAAAATTTCAAAGCAGTTAAAAGTTCCAATACTTTTATAAATGGAAACTTTTCTTCCACGAACGTTTGGGAAGGCAAATTTAACTTTTTTTCTTTATTGTTTAATTTTAAATTTATTTTTTCGAACATATAACCTACATTTTAACCTATTGGTTCAGAAAAAACAGTTTTATTTTTTAGGGGGCATTGTTCAAAACAGGATCCGTTGAATTTTAAAAAAAGTTCTTTTATTTGTGGTCAAACTATTTATTGTATGGAAAAATATATTTCCGAAATCGCCAGAATACTACAAATTTCAACCGTTCAGGTTAAAGCTGTAGTGAGTTTAATAACTGAAGGAGCCACAGTTCCATTTATCAGCCGATACCGTAAAGAGCGGACCGGGGGACTTGATGAAGTGGCAGTGCATGAAATCGGTCAATGGTATAAAAAATTCGATGAACTGGAAAAGCGCAAAACCACCGTTCTGGAAACTATTGCTGAACAAGGGAAACTTACGGATGAATTGAAACGGAAAATCGAAAACACATTCGATCCGGTGGAATTGGAAGATATTTACCTACCGTATAAACCAAAACGAAGAACCAAGGCCACAGTTGCCAAAGAACTGGGATTAGAACCCTTGGCTCAATTGATTATGAAACAACAATCGGGCGATGTGGAAACCTGGGCGGCCAAATTTTTAACCGGGCAAGTTGATTCTGTGGAAATGGCATTGCAGGGTGCCCGGGATATTATCGCGGAATGGATTAGCGAAAATCAGCAGGCAAGGCAAAAAATCCGGAATATGTTTAACAGGGAGGCATTCATCACCTCAAAAGTCATAAAAGGAAAAGAGGAGGAGGGTATCAAATTTTCGGATTATTTTGAATTTTCCGAACTCTTAAAAAAATGTCCATCACACCGGATGCTTGCCATTCGTAGGGGCGAAGCCGAGGGTTTTTTAAAAGTAGTGGTAGATACTGATGTAGATTGCGACGAGGTGCTTGAAAATCAGTTTGTGAAAGGCTACACGCATTCCTCGGAACAAATCCGGATAGCCATCAAGGATTCCTACAAGCGGTTGATCCAGCCATCGATGGAAAATGAATTCAAAAAACTTTTTAAGGAAAAGGCCGACGAAGAGGCCATTCAGGTTTTTGCCCGCAACCTGCGTCAACTTTTATTAGCTTCTCCCTTAGGACAAAAGCGGATTCTGGCTATCGACCCTGGGTTCCGTACCGGCTGTAAAATTGTTTGCCTGAACGAACAGGGAGATTTACTGCATAACGAAGCCATTTATCCGCACCCTCCGCAGAATGAAAAGGTGTTGGCATCAAAAAAAATACAGTCGTTGGTAAATAGTTATAAAATTGATGCCGTTGCCATTGGTAATGGAACCGCAAGCCGCGAAACCGAATCGTTTATTAAAACCGTAAGGTTTGAAAAAGATATTCAGGTTTTTATGGTGAATGAAAGTGGGGCATCTATCTATTCAGCATCGGCCTTGGCTAGGGAGGAATTTCCGCAATACGATGTTACCGTGCGTGGGGCTGTCTCCATTGGTCGGCGGTTGATGGATCCCCTGGCAGAATTGGTAAAATTGGATCCAAAATCTATTGGAGTGGGGCAATACCAACACGATGTAGATCAAGGGAGGTTAAAGGAAAACCTTGACTTTGTGGTGGAAAGCTGTGTAAATACGGTGGGAGTAAATGTGAATACGGCCAGTATGCACCTGTTAGCTTACGTGAGCGGCTTGGGTCCCAAATTGGCCCAGAATATTGTGGATTACAGGAAGGAAAATGGGTCTTTTGGTTCACGGATCGAGATCAAGAAAGTGCCAAGGATGGGGGAGAAGGCCTTTGAACAATGTGCCGGATTTTTAAGGATTCCGGGAGCTAAAAATCCATTAGATAATAGTGCCGTGCATCCCGAAAGCTATACCATTGTTGATAAAATGGCCAAAGACCTGGGTTGCGCCGTAACAGATTTGATAAAGGAAAAAGAATTGCGGCAAAAAATGAAACTGGAAAATTACATCACCAAGGAGGTTGGATTACCTACTTTGCAAGATATTTTTAAGGAATTGGAAAAGCCCGGGCGCGATCCCAGGACGCAGATTAAAGTATTTGAATTTGCCGAAGGGATACATAACATAAACGATTTACAGTTGGGGATGGTGCTTCCGGGGATTGTAACCAACATCACCAATTTTGGAGCCTTTGTCGATATTGGGGTCCATCAGGACGGCCTGGTGCATATATCGCAAATGGCCGACAAATACATCTCGAACCCTTCGGAAGTAGTGGCTCTTCACCAGCATGTGAAAGTGAAAGTGGTGGAGATTGATGCAACCCGGAAACGGATTCAGTTATCAATGAAAGGGTTATCATAGATTTTTTTTAAAAAAATAAACAACTATCTTTGAAAAAACTAATCGGATTTTTAATGCACAAATTTGTTTTTTTCATCACTTTTTTTATTACTGTTAACTCAATAATGTTAAGGGCTCAGGAGAATCGGACACTTGTGTTGGATTTGTTAACTCAATTAAACAACGTTACCGAAGATACCTCCCGAATTACCATTTTAAATACCCTTGCAAAGGAATTCATAAATTCAGATGCCGAAAAGGCCGCAATCTATGCCCGGCAAGCTATTACGATAGGTGAAACCATTAAATTTGGAAAGGGATTGGCAATGTCCTATTACCTATATGGATTATGTATGTACCAACAATATCAATTCGATTCTACTTTGTTTTATTACCAAAAAAGCTTGCCTTATAAGGATATTGAAGAGAATTTAGATAACTCGGCCAGTTTTGAAAATATCGTGGGCATGGTATATCACATCCAATCGAATTTTAGCGAAGCCATCAAACATTATAAAGAGAGCCTGGGGCAACGTTCTAAATTAGGCGATAAAAAAGGAAGTGCATATTGCTATAACAACATCGGGGCTGTTTTTTATGATCAAGGGAATTACGAAAAAGCTCTTGAGAATTATTTTAAAAGCCTGGAAATAAACGAGTTGCTGAACGATCAGGTGATGATTGCCTCTACCCTGGCAAACATTGGGGGCATTTATGAGGGGCAGGAGAAATACGATCACGCCCTGAGTTTTTATAAGCGTGCCAATGCCATTGCCAATCAATCGCAGGATAATCGCATCTTGGCCGATACTTACAGAAACCTTGGAGGGATTTATACTCAGAAAAACAATTACGATTCGGCCTTTATCGTGTATCAGAACGCGTTGGATATTTATACCAAAATAAATGATATCCGGGGAACCGTGGTGGTTTACAACCTTATAGCCCAGACCCACGTTAAGAGGTTTGAAAAGGAGAAAGAGGCTCAACTGGTTTCAAACCTAACCATAGCTCTAGAGTTTTATCAAAAAAGCATCGGCATCAACAGTCAGGACCTGAATGATGTAGATGAAATGCTTTTGTCGTATCAAGGAATCGGAGAGGTTTATCTGTTGATGGGGCAATACCGGAAAGCGATTGATTATCTGAACAAAGCCAAAGAAATGGCCGATGAAATTGAATCGTTTTCGAGCTTGGAAGTATCGCACGATAAGTTGAGTAAAGCCTATGCCATGTTGGGCGATTACAAAAGAGCCTACCAAAACCATGTGCTGTATAAAAATTGGAACGACAGCTTAAAGAGCGACCAGAATGTGGAATTGCTCACCCAAATGAGCATGCAATACGAGTTTGATAAACAGCAAAAGGAACAAGAATTTTTGGCTGCTCAAAAGGAATTGGAATATCAGCAAAAGCAAAAAAGGGACAAACTGGTACGCATGTTTATTTTAATTGGCCTGTTCGTGGTTTCCGTTTTTTCCATCCAGGTGTTCCGGAGTTATCAAAGGAAAAAACGGGATAATGTTTTGCTGGAAATTCAAAAGGCTGAAATTGAAAAGCAGAAAGAAGAAATTACGGACAGCATCAAATATGCCAAACGGATTCAAACGGCAATATTGCCTTCGAACCAACTGGCACAAGAGATTCTAACCGAACACTTCATCCTTTTCAGGCCCCGCGACATTGTTAGTGGCGACTATTATTGGATGAACAAAGTTGGGAACAAAGTAATTATTGCCGCTGCCGACTGTACAGGTCATGGCGTTCCTGGAGCTTTTATGAGTATGTTGGGGGTTTCGTTTTTGAATGAGATTGTGAACAAAAACAATACATGGCAAGCTCATTTAATCTTAAACGATTTGCGGAGAGAAGTAAAGCGGACTTTAGGCCAAACCGGCAAAGAGGGCGAAGCCAAAGACGGGATGGACATTGCCCTTTGTGTGATTGATTTTGAGGAGATGAAACTCCAATATGCAGGAGCCTACAACCCATTATATTTATTCCGTGCCGGTGAATTGATTGAAATAAAGGCCGATAAAATGCCCATAGGGATTTATGTGAAAGAAAAAGAAAGTTTTACCAATAATGAATTGGATTTGCAAAAAGGGGACACTTTCTATATCTTCTCCGATGGGTATGCCGACCAATTTGGAGGCCCTACCGGCGGAAAATTCAAATCGAAACCATTCAAAGAATTGCTAGGCAAAATTCAGGATAAAAACATGGCCGATCAGCGCGAAATTTTAAATAAAAACATTGATGATTGGCGCGGCGACATTGATCAGGTGGACGACATCATCGTGTTAGGCATCCGGGTATAATTTCCAATATTTTATCTTTTCAGATGTTTCCTAAACTAGCAAATCATCCGATGGCTTGTGAATTATATGGTGTTTGAAAGTTGTTCTTGCAGAATCAGTCACCGGATAGCTTTGCCCGATTTCCGGGAACAATCAATAACCTTGAATTCGTTACGGAGGTTCCATTTTGATAAAATCACTTCACAAAAGGGAATGATTAAAAAGATTTGATTGTCTTAAAAATCCTATAATTTTGTGGTGGTTTGTAAAAAAAATATATGACAGCATTATTTAAAAAAGAGGTGGTCGGGTTTTTCAGTTCGTTAACAGGTTACCTGGTGGTTATTGTCTTTCTGCTTACCACCGGTTTGTTTATGTGGGTTATTCCCGGCGACAATAATGTGTTAGATAAGGGATACGCTGACATGGAGACCTTCTTCGTACTGGCACCCTGGATTTTCATGTTTTTAATTCCGGCCATTACCATGAAGCTGTTTGCCGATGAAAAAAAGGCGGGAACCCTTGATTTGCTTTTTACCCGCCCTATTTCAGATTTAGGGGTGGTGTGGAGTAAGTACCTGGCGGCATTAACCATTACCGTTTTGGCCATCCTGCCCACTCTAATGTATTTTTTATCGGTATATTTGTTGGGCAACCCTCTGGGTAATATGGATGTGGGAGGTACCTGGGGTTCTTACATTGGTTTGATCTTGCTTGCTGCCGTTTATGTTTCCATTGGAATTTTTGGATCTTCATTGACTGAGAATTCTATTGTTGCCTTTATTTTAAGCATGGTGTTTGTCTTTCTGTTTTTTTACGGATTTGATGCAGCAAGTATGTTGCTACAAAACAAGAAGGGGGAATTTTATTTGCAGGGGATGAGCATCTTCAGACACTACAAATCAATAAGCCGGGGTGTGGCCGATACCCGTGATTTGATTTATTTTTTTAGTGTGATTGCCGTGTTCATCACAGCGACAAAAATTAAATTACAAAGCCGCAAATGGTAAAAACAAATAGCATGCAACGAAGAGAACTTAAAAAAGAACACGTCATTCAATTGGTTACAACGCTAACTATCATTGTATTGCTGACCATCTTGTCAAATTATTTATTTACTCGGATTGATTTAACGGCCGATAAACGATACACCTTGTCATCGCACACCAAACGGGTGCTTCAGGAAACTGACGACATTCTCTATTTTAAAGTTTATCTCGATGGCGAGATGCCGGCAGGTTTTCAGAGGCTTCAAAATTCAGTGAGGGAGATTTTAGATGAATTCCGGGCCTATGGGGAGGATAACATCCAGTACGAATTTATCGATCCGGCAGCCAGTCCTGATAAAAAAACGCGGAATGAGGTTTTTAAGCAGCTTTACGAGAAAGGACTGGAACCTACCAACCTTCAGGTGAAAGAACAGGATGGCGGGACTACCCAAAAAATAATCTTCCCGGGTATCATTGTATCTTATCGTGGGAATGAGGTTCCGGTAAATATTTTAAAGAATTATGTGGGTTTCTCCCCCGAGGGGAATCTCAATGCATCCATCCAGGCCTTGGAATACGAACTTACGTTTGCCATCCACAAATTGACCACCCTGGTTCCGCCCAAAATCGGGTTTATCGAAGGTCACGGTGAGTTGGAGCCCATCGAAGTGGATGATATTGCCAATACCTTAGCTTCCTACTATATTTTGGAACGTGTCACCATTGATGGCTATTTATACAGCCTGCGTGATACGCTTGGTAAAAACAGGTACCAAACAATTGTGATTGCCAAACCTGAAAAAGAATTCTCAGAAAAAGACAAATTTATCATCGACCAGTACCTGATGAACGGGGGAAGTATCTTGTGGTTGATTGATCCGGTAGTGGTGAACCTTGACAGCCTGGCCTATTCGCGTTCTACCTTGGCTTTAAACCAATCGCTGAATTTGGAAGACATGTTGTTTAAATATGGTGTACGCATCAATTACAACCTGATTCAGGACATGCAATGTGCCATGATTCCCGTCAACACAGCATTGGCTGGCCAACAGGCGGAATTCAGTCCGGCCCCATGGATTTATTTCCCATTGTTGGTGCCGGCCGATAACCATCCCATTACCCGAAATCTCGACATGGTTAAATCGCAATTTGTGAGTGTCATTGATACCGTGGGGTCGTCGGATAAGATAAAGAAACGCATCATCCTTTCATCCTCAAAATATAGCCGGGTGGTGGCTTCTCCGGCTTTGGTCGATTTATCCATCATCAGCGAAAAGATGGTTCCTGAACGGTTTAATAAGCCGTTTTTGCCCACAGGTATATTGCTGGAAGGCACATTCCATTCAGTATATGCCAATCGGGTAGCACCCGAGGTATCGCAAAACAGTTCCATTGGTTTTTTGGCCCAAAGCAAACCTGCCAAAATAATTGTGATTTCCGATGGCGATATTATCCGGAATCAGGTGCAACGGAATGCCGGAAAAACAGAAGCTTTGCCGTTGGGTTACGATCGATATACCCGCCAGACCTTTGGCAATAAAGAACTCATGCTTAATTGCCTTAATTATTTGTGCGACATGCAGGGTCTGATGGAAGCCCGATCCAAAGAATACAAACTCCGGTTGCTTGATAAGCCTAAGATTCTGGAGCATCGGTTAACCTGGCAACTCATCAATGTTTTGTTGCCCATACTCTTGGTTATTGCATCGGGAGTCATTTATAGCTTTATTCGAAAAAGAAAATACAATCAATAAAATGTTCATGAACAAAAAGAATCTCAGGTATTTGATTTTGGTGTTGTTGGTTATCTTGGTATTGGTAGTAGTAGCTACACAAAACAAGAGCACCATCAAAAAGGAACTTCGCGATTTTGCCGTTGAAGACACGGCACTGGTGGATAAGATTTTTTTGGTTGATAAAGAAAACCAATCCATTCTCCTGGAGCGGACTACCGACCATTGGGTGTTAAATTCCGAATATGTTGCCCGGCAAGATTTGGTCAATATTTTGCTGAAAACAATGTACCGTATTCAGGTTAAAGAGCCGGTGGCTAAGGCGGCACAAGAGAATATTATTAAAAGCCTGGCCGTAAAATCGACCAAGGTTGAAATTTACCAAAAAGGGAAACGGGTGAAGGTGTATTATGTGGGCGGCCCCACCCAGGATTCCTATGGTACTTATATGATAATTGAAAATTCTTCCAGCCCTTTTGTTGTTGAAATCCCCGGGTTCCGTGGGTATCTCTCGACCCGTTTTTCTACTTTGGAATATGAATGGAAAGCTCAAACGGTGTTTGCCATCTCGTTGGAACACCTTCAGGAAGTTACGGTTGAGAATCTTAAAAATAAAAAATCATCATTTCAGCTAACCCACTGGAGCAATCATTTTGAATTGTTCTCCTACCCTGAAAAAGAACCCATCCATAGCTTTGATACCCTGAAAGCAAAAAAGTACCTGATGGAATTCCGTAAAAAGAATTATAGCAAATACATTGAGGATGTACCCATGGAATACCTCGATTCTATTAAAAACAGCCCGCCCGTGTTTGTGATTACCGCCAAAATGAACAATGGGAATACAATCCAAATGAAAGCGTTCAATAAACCGGGATGGGGAAGATTGGACTTTTTTGGGCAAGAGATTAAAAACGATCCGGATAATTTTTTTCTATTGTTAAATGACAAGGAATTTGTGTATGCTCAATATTTTGTCTTCGACCCGCTATTCGTTGGCCGCGAAACTTTCTTAAAAGAATGATTTTAATTTGCCACTAATTGATAATAATTTTTAATATTTTTGGTTCCTCATAGACTAAATATTTTGATATGAATTTTATAATTTCAAGCTCATCGATGTTGCATCACTTACAGGCAGTTAGCCGTGTGATCAGTTCAAAAAATACTTTACCCATTCTGGATAATTTCTTATTCCAGTTAAAGGATAACGAATTAATAGTTACCGCTTCCGACTTGGAGACTACACTGGTTACCCGCATTCCGTTGGAAAGCTCAAACGAAACGGGCGAAGTGGCCATTGATGCAAAAAGGATTACCACTATTTTGAAAGAGTTCCCGGAACAACCCCTGACGTTTAACATTGATAAAGACACCTTGACGGTGGACATTATCTCTGAAAACGGGAAGTTCAGCATCATGGGTCAAAATAGTGCCGATTTTCCACAACTTCCTGAAATTAAGAAAAACGTGCATTCGGTATCTTTAACTGCCGAGGTGCTGTTGCAAGGGGTAAGCAAAACATTGTTTGCTGCTTCTGACGATGAACTTCGTCCGGTAATGACAGGTATCAACATCGAACTTTCAACCGACCACCTTACTTTTGTAGCTTCCGATGCACACAAATTGGTCCGCTACCGCCGTACCGATGTAAAAGCCAGCGAAGAGGCTTCGTTTATTTTGCCCCAAAAACCAGCCGGTCTGTTGAAAAACATTTTACCTAAAGACAATAGTGCTGTAAATCTTCAGTTTGACGCAAAAAATGCCTTGGTTGAATTCAACGGGTACAAATTAATTTGCCGCTTGGTGGAAGGGAATTACCCGAATTACGAAGCGGTCATCCCTAAAGAAAACCCCAATAAACTGACGATTGACCGATTGGATTTTTACAATTCTTTGCGCCGTGTTTCGGTGTTTTCAAACCAGGCCAGCAACCTGATCAAGCTTTCGTTAACAGCTAACCAGTTGACTGTCTCGGCTCAGGATATCGATTTTTCCATTTCTGCCCACGAGCGTGTAAAATGCCAGTTCGAAGGCGATGATATGGAAATTGGATTCAAATCGTTGTTCCTCATTGAAATTTTGGCAAACCTTGCATCGACCGATGTGGTGATGAACATGTCCGATCCCACCCGTGCCGGAGTTTTGGAACCATTGGAAACTGAATCGGAACATGAAGATGTACTGATGTTGTTAATGCCAATGATGATTAATGGGTAATTTTAAGCATGATATATGTAAAACCGCCATTTTCCGATGGCGGTTTTTTTTATTCGATCCGTTCATTTCCAAACTTTTTTGGTTTTTATTTTTAAGATACTTTGGAAGATGTATCTTTGACTGCAAAACAGTTGCAAATGCTGTCAATTACAATTAATTAAACTAGAATTTATATCTTTAGGAGCTTTTTTAAGGATAGAACTAAAAAAACATGATGTAAGAATGGTGCGTAAAGCCTTGATCTTGGTATTGGTTTTTTGTAACAGCCTGATAACAGCCTATTCCCAAGAAGATATGGATATTGTTTTAACTCAAAAATATGCCGAGAATAGCCTCAGGGATGGTGATTATGAATTTGCTTTGGAGAACCTTCTGAAGCTTTATAAAAACGATCCCAAGAATATTGATTTGAATTACAAAATAGGTATCTGTTACACGGAAACTACCATCGATAAATCTAAAGCTATTCCTTACCTCGAGTTCGTGGTGGGGCACAATAATTATCCCATCCGGTCCTTTTATTTTTTGGGGCGGGCCTACATGTACAATTACAGGTTTACCGAAGCTGTGGAGGCTTTTTATGAATATAAGATGATGGGAATAACTGAAGATGTCATCAACCAAACCGACCGGTTGATTGAAATGTGTTACGATGCCTTGGAACGGATTAACTTCCCTTCTAATGTGACTTTTGAGCGGCTCGATACCACCATAAATTCACAATTCGACGATTACCAGCCCTTTGTTACTGCTGATGGAAATTCAATGGTCTATACATCGAACAGGACTTATGTTTCGGAATATGAAGATTATATTGCCAATGTTTCTTCGTCGGAACAAAAAAAAGGGATTTGGCAAAAAAGCCAGGCATTACAGGTCAGCACCTTCGATAATGAAGAATCGGTAGGAATGACCCCTCTGGGTGATAAGATTCTGGAATATGCCGACGGTGATTATTCTACCCACGACATTAAATTAGTCAACCGGAAAGGGGGGAAGTTTACAATTGCTGCTAAAGGTGAATTACCCAACGATGTGAATACCGAAGGTGTTGAAATGGGTGCCTGTTTATCGCCCGATGGAAAGACCTTCTATTTTGCCAGTGATCGCAGGGGGGGCCGGGGTGGTTTGGATATTTATTATTCAAAAAAGGATGCCAATGGCATGTGGAGTGCCTCGCAGAATATCGGGAGTACCATCAATACTGAATATGACGATAACTTTCCTTCGTTGAGTTCCGACGGGAAAAAAATGTATTTTGCCAGCAAAGGGCATCAGGGTATTGGGGAATATGATATTTATGAAACCATTTATATCGATTCTACCGAATCGTGGACTAGGCCCAGGAATTTGGGTATGCCCATCAATACACCACTTGATAATACTACCATCTCGTTTACTGCCGATGGTAAAACCGCTTACATGGCTGCCAACCGTAAAGAAGGGTATGGGAAAATGGATGTTTACAAACTAACTTTTGGTGATGAGGCGCAACCTGTAATTTTATTTGGGACAGTAATGGTTGGCTCTGAAACCCAATCGGTACTTTACTCTGAAGATTTTTTGAAAGCTTATGCAACTATTTATGATGAGTTTGGAAATATTATTTCACAAGCCCCAGTATTAGGTGAGAGCGGACAATTTTTTGGTTCTCTTTTTCCAGGGAACTATCGGCTTGACGTAAAATTCGATGGATACTCCAAGGGGTATTCCGAGAATCTGGTCATTAAAACAGGGGATACAGAGGTAATCCGTACCATTTATCTACAACAATAAATACAAAGACAGCATCCGAAACTTAAACGTTAACCTTTTACATAAAACGATTTAGAGATGAAAAAGAGAATTTTGATTGTTTTAACCCTGACTTCTTTCATGATGGCCACGGGGCAAAATACGGAACGCGATGCCAATTACCATTTCAAATCGAATAGTTTTGCGGTGGCTTTAAAACTTTACAAAGAGTTGCAGGCTAAAGATACTTCAAATGCTATCTTTAATGACCGCTTAGGGCTTTGTTACCTGAATACCAACCAGGAACCCTGGAAAGCATTGAAATACTTACTTCTGGTTGAAGAAATCAATAAATCAGATGCCTCTTTCATGTTTGAATTGGGTAAAGCCTATTTGTACAATTATAGGTTTGATGAAACATTAACCACTTTTAACAACGCATCTGCATTGACGGGAAAAAACCAGGAGTTGATGAACAAAATAAACCTTTGGATTCAATATACCCAGAATGCTCAGAATTACTATAAAAAACCTTTAGATGTTTCGTTCATCAACCTTGGAAAGAATATAAATACCGAAATGGATGAATTAACTCCAGTGATTTCACCTGACGGGGAGATGCTTTTTTATACCTCCAACCAGAAATATGACAGTAAGTTTATGCTTTACACTCACAATGTATATATGTCAAATATTGATGACGGTGATTTTGATAAAGGAAGAATCCTTTCGACAGTGACCACCATGGATGAAGAATTTGTGGCCGGCTTTTCAAATGCCAACGATAAGTTGTTTGTGCAGCTCCAGGGGTACGAGGCTTTTCAGGATTTGATATTCAGCGAGCGCAATGGAAAAGCCTTTAAAGGGAATACCTTACTGAATGCCAATGTAAACAGCAAAAGCGGCGAAATAGCTGCTACTGAAACCGAAAATGGAGATACGCTTTACTTTTCGAGCAACCGCCCGGGCGGTATGGGAGGTTTGGATATCTATTATGCTTTGAAATTGCCTACGGGCGAATGGGGTGTGCCGCGTAATTGCGGGGCAAACATAAATTCCGCTTTCGACGAAGATTTTCCAACACTTTCAACCGATGGCAGCCTTTTGTATTTTTGTTCCAACGGTCTTAATTCCATGGGAGGTTTCGATGTTTTTAAAAGTTCCATTGATGCCACTACCCGCGAATTCAAATCACCGGTCAACCTAGGGTTCCCCTTGAACGATGTTTTCGATAATAAAACAGTGGCATTTACTCCCAACCAGCGATATGCCTACGTTTCAACTCACCGACCGGAAGGCTTTGGCTACACCGACTTGTACCGGGTGGTTTTTAATCAGGAAGACCCATCGGTAAAAATTTTGATCATCTCCCTGAAAACTGGAACCCCTGAAGCAAAAAACGACTTTACCAAAGCCGATTCTACCTTGCGGATTACCTCTTATTTGAAAGGAAAAGTGGTGTTTGGAAATTACAAATACGATGCAAACAGCAAACAGGCAACCCTGGCATTGCCTCCTGGAAGTTATTCCATCGAAATCCAAGGCCAATTAATTGAACCTTATGAGTTTAAAATAGTGATTCCCGATGTGCCAACCGGAGGAAAGGTTGAACGGAAAGAGGTATTTATTAAACTAAAAAATTAAACCATCCAAATTTTATACAAATGGAGTTAACATTAAAGCGTCCGTTGGTTTTTTTCGATCTTGAGACCACTGGGATTAATATCGTGGTGGATCGGATTGTAGAGATTTCTTACCTCAAGATTTTTACCGATGGAACCGAAGAGCAGAAAACCCAGAGGATAAACCCCGAAATGCCCATCCCCGATAAATCAACGGTCATCCACGGAATTACCGATGAGGACGTGAAAGATAGCCCCACGTTTAGGGAATATGCAAAAACTTTTTCAAAAATTATTGAAGGATCCGATATTGGTGGGTTTAATTCCAACAAATTCGACATCCCTTTATTGGCCGAAGAATTCCTGCGGGCGGGAGTCGATTTTGATTTCAAGAAACGTCATTTCATCGATGTACAGGTCATCTTTCATAAAATGGAAAAACGCACGTTAGGTGCCGCCTATAAATTCTATTGTGGGAAAGAGCTGGAAGGGGCACATGGTGCTGCAGCAGATACCAAAGCAACCTATGAGGTGCTAAAAGCCCAATTGGATCGCTACCAGAACATCGACTTTGAAGATACCGATGGGAAAATATCCAAACCCATTGTGAATGATATGGATGCACTATCTGGATTTTCGTCGCACAACCAGAACGTTGATTTTGCCGGGCGGATTATTTTTAACGAGAAAGGGGTAGAGGTATTCAATTTCGGCAAATACAAAGGTGTTCCGGTGGAACAGGTTTTTGAAAAAGATCCGGGGTATTATAGCTGGATGCTCAATGGTGAGTTTCCGCTTTATACCAAAAAGGTGCTTACCCAAATCAAACTTCGCGGTATGAAAAAGTAATGGATGGACGTTTAAGCGGGAAGTAAAATTAACCGCAAAGAACAGAACAGGTAATAGTTAAATGGTTACAGGGTCACATAATTACAAGGTGGTCATTAACTTATTAACATATTATCTTGTGTCTCGTATCTCTCAATCTCACATCTTGATACTAAAATATTTATTCTGCTAACTAAACGACATAGATAGACTATTATGAAAATACTTGCCATCGGGCGTAATTATGTGGAGCACATCAAAGAGCTAAACAACACAGTTCCTGAAGAACCGGTTATTTTTTTGATGCCCGAAACCGCATTGATACGCAGGAACCAACCGTTTTTTTATCCCGATTTTTCCAAAGAGATTCATTATGAAGTGGAACTGGTGTTAAAAATTTCGAAACTTGGGAAAAATATTGACGAGAAGTTTGCCCACCGGTATTATGATGAGATTGGTGTCGGCATTGATTTTACAGCGCGCGACCTACAAAATGAACTGAAGAAAAAGGGATTGCCCTGGGAAAAAGCAAAAGGCTTTGATGGGGCGGCTCCATTAGGGAAATTTTTGTCAAAAGAATCCTTTTCTGATGTGCATCAAATAAGCTTTTCGCTAGAGAAGAATGGCGTGGTGGTACAACAAGGGAATTCAAACCAGATGATCCATTCCTTTGAAGCCATCATTGCCCACGTCTCGAAATTCTTTACCCTTAAAATCGGGGATTTGATTTTTACCGGTACCCCGGCTAGTGTCGGGCCTGTTGTAATTGGTGATGATTTGATTGCCAAAATTGAAGGTCAGGAATTACTGAAGGTTCAAGTCAGATAAAGGATCTTACTTTTTCGTAATTCCTCGGTAACCTCCACGATGAGAGCCTGGTCATAAGTTGTTCTGAAACCTAGATGCTTCTTTTAATTATGAAACTACCCGAGATTCACAAAAGCAATATCGAATCCTTCCTCGATAAGGAAGAAATCATCCATGAGACCATCCAGCAAATCATGAAAGATTTTGGCATGTTTGGCCTCGAAATTACCTTTTCCGGGGATGTTCATCAGGCTTATCACGAAATACACCAGCAGTTAACGCAGCAAATTGATTATCTAATCGTCCGTGACGAAGGAAAGCTATTCAGCATTTTATACCAGGTTGATATCAGTAACAAGGCAATTGAACGGACTATACAGGAGATTCCGGAATTTACGGTTGTGGAAGCCATTTCGCACCAGGTAATTGAGCGGGAACTTAAAAAGGTGCTTACCCGCAGGTATTTTAAATCGCTTTAAAATTATAAAATCAGTTCGCCCTTACCTTGCCGCAGAATCTCAAATTCTTCGGTGGTGCAATCTACCACGGTGGAGGGTTCATTATCGCCAAAACCACCGTCAATAACTGCATCTACCAGATGTTCGTATTTCTCGTGTATCAGTTCGGGGTCTGTGGTGTACTCAATAATGTCGTCTTCGTCGTGAATGGAACTGGTTAATATGGGGTTGCCCAATTGGTTGACAATAGTCCGGATGATGGGGTTGTCGGGTACCCGGATGCCAATGGTTGATTTCCGGGCCTTAAAAATCTTGGGGATATTTTTGTTTGCCTCAAGGATGAAGGTAAACGGCCCTGGAAGGTTCCGCTTCATCAACTTGAACACAGGATTGGGAATATGGACCGTGTAGTCGGCAATATGGCTCAAGTCGTAAAAGATGAACGAAAAATGTGCTTTTTCAAGATTTATCCCGCGGATCTTTGCCACCCGGTTGATGGCTTTGGGTTTTGTAATATCGCAGCCAATCCCGTAAACGGTGTCGGTTGGGAAAATAATGACTCCGCCATCGTTCAAAATCTGAATTACCTTTTGGACTTCACGCGGGTTTGGATTCTCAGGATAAATCTTGATGAGCATTGTTTAACCGTTTACTTTATGGTAATCCTCCAGGAACTTTTTTAACCCGCTGTCAGTCAACGGATGCTTCAATAACCCTAAGATGGGTTCCAAAGGGCAGGTGGCTACATCGGCACCCATTTCAATGCATTTGATAATGTGCAAGGTGCTACGGATTGATGCCGCCAAAACCTGGGTTCCCATTTCATAATAATTGAACATATCTACGATTTGGCCAATCAGCTCCATTCCATCGTGCGAAATGTCGTCCAGGCGGCCTACAAAAGGCGATACATAAGTGGCTCCCGCTTTGGCGGCCAGTAAGGCTTGTCCGGCGGTAAACACCAAGGTGCAATTGGTTCGTATCCCTTTCGATGATAGATATTTAATGGCTTTAATTCCATCTTTAATAACCGGAATTTTCACTACAATTTGTGGGTGTAAAGCGGCAAGTTTTTCGCCTTCACGGATCATTCCTTCATAGTCGGTTGAAATTACTTCGGCGCTCACGTCGCCATCTACAATGTTGCAAATGTCTATGTAGTGTTTTAAAATACTGGCTTCCCCTTTGATGCCCTCTTTGGCCATCAACGAAGGGTTGGTTGTCACGCCATCAATAACACCCAGAGATTGTGCCTCTCTTATCTGATCGAGATTGGCGGTGTCGAGAAAAAATTTCATAGTATAAAGATTTTGTTTGTGATACAATTATTTATGAACCAATAACAAACCAACACAAGGTTTTTGTTCCCATTTGGTGATGCAAAAGTAAGAATTATCTTAAGGGATTGATATGTAAATAAGCATTTGTTCGGCAGATGTCAGGATAGGGGGGGCATAAAAAAGGGAAAGACGGATGCCTCTCCCTTGTGAGATTTATATTCTTTTGTGCAATTTATTCTGTCGGTTCACTGGCTTTGGCATAAAGGTCAATAATTTTCACCAGTGTTTCGGTAGCTTTTTCCATGCTTTGAACCGGCACAAACTCATAACGGCTATGGAAATTATGGCCTCCGCTAAAAATATTCGGGGTAGGTAAGCCCATGTATGATAGACGTGCACCATCAGTACCCCCTCTGATGGGTTTAATTACAGGTTCGATGCCTACCAATTCCATGGCTTTTTTGGCAGTTTCAATCATGTGAAAATGAGGTTCAATCATCTTCTTCATGTTAAAGTATTGATCTTTAATCTCGATAGTAATATTCTGTGTTTGGTATTCCTGATTCAGTTTTTGAATAACCTCTTGTAACCGGACTTTCTTTTGCTGAAATTTTTCTATGTCATGATCCCGGATGAGTAGTTCTGCTGAGGCTTCTTCCACAGTCCCTGAAGCATTCAGCACGTGGTAAAACCCTTGATACCCTTCGGTATATCGTGGGGTTTCCTCCACCGGGATGGCTCCAATAATCCGGTTTAGGATTAAAACCGCGTTCACCATCTTGTTTTTTGCATCACCCGGATGCACATTTTTGCCAATGATCTGAATGGTGGCATGTGCGGCATTAAAATTCTCGTATTCTAACTCGCCAATACCGCCTCCATCAATGGTGTAGGCATAATCCGCACCAAATTTTTTGGTGTTGAAAAGGTCGGCTCCCCGCCCAATTTCTTCATCAGGGGTAAATGCTATTTTAATGGGGCCGTGTTTGAATTCCGGATTCTCCGTCACAAACTGAGCCATCTGCATAATTTCAGCTACGCCGGCTTTATCGTCTGCTCCCAAAAGGGTATTACCATCGGTGACAATTAAGTCATTGCCCTTGTATCTGGCTAATTCAGGAAACTCGTTGGGAGAAAGTACAATCCCTTTTTCCTGATTCAGGAGAATGTCTTTGCCGGAATAACCTTTGATTAAAATAGGTTTCACATTCTCCGAAGGCATGTCAGGGCTCGTATCCAAGTGAGCAATAAACCCGATGGCAGGCACTTTAAAAACAACGTTGGCTGGGATTTGGGCGTAGAGGTAGCCATTTTCGTCGAGCTCCGTTTTGTTGATGCCCATGTGTTCCAACTCGTCTTTTAAAATTTTTGCCAGGTTAAATTGCTTGTTGGTACTTGGGCAAGTGGTTGATTTATCGTTCGATTGCGTGTCAATCTTTGCGTAGCGTATAAAACGTTCTGCTATTTTATCCATGTGTTAAAATTGTATATGATATTTTTTTAATTCCTTATTATAACGTTTTTCATCACCACAGAGTTTGTTAAGCAGTTCATGGAACTGGGCTCCGTGGTTTTTGTGCCGGGTATGGCATAATTCGTGCAAAATGATAAAATCTGACAAATGTTCAGGCAACCGCATCAAATGTAAATTCAAATTGATGTTGTTGATTGCAGAACAGCTTCCCCAACGGGTTTTTAAATTTTTAACTGTTATATTTTTACATTGAAATCCAAATTGTACAGCCAATTGCCTGGTTCGTCCGGGTAAATACGTTTTAGCCTCTTTCCGGAGCAATTCCAATATAAAGGACCGGATCAGTTTCTGGTTTTTATCTGACTCCAGGGATTCGCCTTCGGGGAAAAACAGGGTAACCGTGTTTCCATTTTTGCGGCTGACCACATTTTTATGTGGGTGAAATGCCGACTGTACCTGATGGAACCGGGTTTGAAAAAACGTACCATTCAATAAAACCGGGGCTGGTTTTGTTTGTGCCAGTTTTGCTGCATGGTCTTTAATCCATTCCTGCTTCTCAACAGCGAAACGGAATCCCATATCAAATGGCATTAAGGCGGGAATGACTACTTTCGGGTTTTCTCCTGCTTTAAGTTTTATAGTGAGCCGTTTTGTATTGAAATGTTTACATACCAGAATGTCACCCACTGATGGAATACTGTATGTTTTGGACTTCATGAGTTTAAAAATAAAACGGGTAAGCTACTTACATCGCACCGCTCAACCATCTACCCTTGCTTCCTTCCGGACCTGGGGGAGTTCAACAGGAGCTGGTCGTATAAGACTTACCCGCGCACAAAAGTAATAATTAATCCATCTTTTGCAAAAAACATCATCGAAATTTAATTTAGAGTTAAACAACAGTAAGCTAAACATTTAGTATTAACCCGTATAAGTACCTTAACCTTTCAATTTGAGGAACCGGCTCAAATGAAGGATAAAAATGAATCGCCGGGTTATTTGTTTGAGTTCACCGCGCGATGTTTTAAAAATCGGTATAAAAAAGTATATTTGCCACATAACGAACAGATATGCAAAACAATCTTCTCTACAAACATACCATGACCTATGGCCTCTACGTGGGGTTGGCTTTTTCATTCATTGTTTTTGTCATGCATTTGGCGGGTTACCCCCATGTACCCGGAGACAGTGTCGGTGTTTTTAATGCCCTGCTCATGGCTATGGCTTTCCTGTATTTTGGCCGTAAGTTCCGCGATCTGCATTTTCCTGAGGTGTTTCTTTATCGTCATGCTTTAGGTTTTGCGGTTTTATTGAGTGTGTTTGCTGCATTTATTTACTCGTTTTTCTCCTATTTTTATTATGCCTACCTTGAACCAGAAGGCATCAACTATTTTATTGAACAGATGCGTTTGGCCTATTCGGAGAAAAATAAATTGCCCAAAGAACAGGTGGATGCATTGGTAGAATTGTATAAAAATTCACTGAACCCTGGCTCAATGGCCGCCATCGTGTTTTTTTACCAGGTTTTTAGCGGCGTGTTATTGGGTTTAGTGATGGCGGTTTTTGTAAAAACTCCTGCCAGATACGACAAATAAATATAAATGATGGAATAGCCAGATGAAATAGCAACACAAACTTTCATACATGGCTGATTCTCCCGCAAAGCGGGACAGGCTATGTGACATTGAAATAGAAAAATAAAAATTGACGCATGAATATAAGTATCGTAGTGCCTCTTTTTAACGAGGAAGAATCGCTCAATGAACTGGTATCGTGGATTGCCAAGGTAATGTACGACCATAACTTTACCTATGAAATTATTTTGGTTGACGATGGCAGTAACGATGGTTCCTGGCACGAAATCGAACATCTTTCAGGGGAATATGGTTCCATTCGGGGCATAAAATTTCGCCGGAATTATGGAAAATCGGCCGCATTATTTTGCGGGTTCCAAATGGCCGAAGGTGATGTGGTAATTACCATGGATGCCGATTTACAGGACAGCCCGGAGGAAATCCCCGGCCTTTATTATATGATTGTCCGCGACAAATACGATATGGTTTCGGGGTGGAAAAAAAGAAGACACGACCCCATTACCAAAACCATTCCCAGCCGCTTTTATAACTGGACTGCACGAAAAAGCACGGGAATCAGACTCCATGATTTTAATTGCGGGTTGAAGGCCTATAAAAACGAGGTCATCAAATCTATCGAGGTTTATGGCGAGATGCACCGGTACATTCCGGTACTGGCCAAACAGGCCGGGTTTACCAAGATTGGTGAAAAAGTAGTGAAACACCAGGCCCGGAAATATGGAGTGACCAAATTTGGTTTGGAGCGGTTCATCAATGGGTTCCTTGATTTGATGTCGATTATTTTTATGACCCGGTTTGGGAAAAAACCCATGCACCTGTTTGGTACTTTGGGAGTTTTGGTTTTTATGTTTGGATTTATTTCGGCCATCGCGGTGGGTGTCAATAAATTGGTTGCCCTTTCCAAAGGGGTAAAAGCCATTTTAGTTACCGACAGTCCCTATTTTTATATTGCCTTGGTGTGTATGATGATTGGGACACAGCTTTTTTTAAGCGGTTTTCTTGGGGAATTAATCTCACGCAGTTCTTCCGACCGCAATCATTATCAGATTGATAAAGAAATATAATATCCAATGGCGTTCAGTTAAAAGAATGTTTTAGTATCAAGATGTGAGGCACATGATAATGTGCTAATGTATTAATAAACAATTTAACCCTGCAACTATTCACTGCTCTGCGCCTTTTGTATATTCTGTGGGTTCTTCGCGGTTAATTTTACTTGACACATATAAACATGGGCCCGGCATCATTGTGTTTTAGCTTATTGATATTACATAATATCCGCATGTCATCTTGGAAAACGTTGAAAGTCTTGGGACTACTTATTTTGGCACTAAGAAGAAAACAATTGTGGTTCAATTAGTCACCCCATGACTTGCGGAAATAAGGTATTACATAAGAGGGGGGTACCTGTTTTCAAAGCTCATTGAAAATAAAGAAGACTTTTAGGAAGGATTTGAATCACCAATTCAGGTTTATTTTTACTTTTGTTTCGTTCTTAATTGACGAAACTTATGAACCAAAACAAATACTTTTCTTTTGTCCCAAATACCATTACATCTTTCAATGTTCTTTCGGGATGCCTTTCAGTGGTTTTTGCCTTCGAGGGGCTGTTAATTTGGGCCGGGTTGTTTATTTTTATGGCCACGGTTTTCGATTTTTTCGATGGCATGAGTGCACGGTTGTTGCATGCCTACTCTGCCATGGGAAAAGAGCTTGATTCACTAGCCGATGTCATCAGTTTTGGATTGGCTCCTGCATCCATTGCGCATGTAATGGTACGAAATGCTGTAATTCCTCAACTTGCACTAAACGAAGCCAGTTTTGTTCAGTTATTGATAATATTCAGCCCTTTTATCCTTACCGTTTTTTCGGCTCTCCGTTTGGCAAAATTCAACATCGACACCCGTCAGACAGAATCGTTTATCGGACTGGCCACGCCAGCCAATGCAATGGTTTGGGCTTCCTTGCCTTTTGTTTCAAAATCCTACCCCAACAGTTCAGTCGCATATATCATCGAAAATCCATTCTTTATTATTATGCTTTCTGCAGTGATGAGTTTTTTACTGGTTTCCGAATTGCCCATGTTCTCGTTAAAGTTTAAGAACCTGACCTGGAGCTCTAATAAAATACAGTGGGTTTTTATGTCCGGGAATTTTGTTTTGCTTGTGGTTTTTCAGCTTGCTGCCATACCACTCATCATTATCTGGTACATTTTACTTTCCATAATTGCCAACTTGTTGTTTAAAAAGCATTAAACGAATTTTAAAAAACGTTATTCATTAATAAGTAGCTGAATCATGAAACAAGGAATTTTCATTTTAATGGGAGTTTGTATGCTCCTGAGCCTCCCATCCATTGCTTCCGACAAAGATAAAAACAAAGGTGTTACTACGGTAGATTCTTTAAACACGGTCAACCTGAACTGGTACAACATGGATCCGACCAAAGACAAAGTGCTAGGTGCCAGTGTGGATATGGCCTACCAAGAGTTATTGGCAGGAAAATTACCCCGGAGGAAAGTTGTTGTAGCGGTCATTGATGGTGGCGTTGATATTTACCACCAGGATTTGGAAGGGAAAATCTGGAACAATTCCGATGAAATTCCAGACAATCAATTGGATGACGATAATAATGGTTACACGGACGATATTCATGGATGGAATTTTTTGGGAAATGCCCAAGGCGAAAATGTTGAAAACGAAAACTATGAGTTTGTAAGGATCATCAATTGGCTTAGCCCTGTTTTTGATACGGTGACCAACCCGGAACTGCTTACCGGTTCTTTAATGGAAGATTACAAATTGTATCAAAAATGCCAGTCCCGTTTTGAGGCTGAGGTAAAGAAATATACCGGGCAGCAGGAAAACATTAAAAAATTTCAGGAACGAGTGGACAAAACCGTTGAGTTATTAAAAAGAAGTACAAAAACGGATCGGCCTACTAAAGATCAGGTGAAACAGGTACTACCAATTAATGATCAAGAGACATCGGCAAAAAAATATATGCTCTTTTTATTTAAAAAGGGTTTTACTTTCGACATGCTCGATGAGATGAATGAACATGTTGATAAATTTCTAACATACCATCTGAATGCCGAACTGAATTCCCGGAAGGTTATTGGAGACAATCCTTATGATTCTTTGGAAGTTTCTTATGGAAACAGCGATGTAAAAGGGCCCCGTGCTGATCATGGTAGTTTTGTGGCTGGAATTATTGCCGCCAACCGCAACAATAACCTGGGAATTAACGGAATTGCCGAAAACGTGGAAATAATGGTTTTGCGAGTGGTTCCCGATGGTGACGAATACGATAAAGATGTAGCTCTGGCCATTCGCTATGCGGCCGATAATGGAGCAAATATTATAAATATGAGTTTTGGAAAAGGGTTTTCGCCGTTGAAAAAGATGGTGGACGAGGCCATTGCTTATGCCGATTCCAAAGGGGTTTTACTGGTACATGCCGCAGGAAACGATGCCGACAATTGCGACGAGGTAGAACATTACCCAACAAAAAAGTTCACAAACCAATGGCAGGCAAAAAATTGGATTACCGTGGGAGCCAATGCCCAGAAGGAAGGAAAAAAACTTACCGGTGTTTTTTCGAATTACGGACAATCTACCGTGGATTTATTTGCTCCCGGGGTTGATGTTATTTCCATTTTCCCCGAAAACAAATATGATTTATCCAGCGGGACCAGCTTTTCATGCCCTGTGGTATCAGGTGTGGCAGCTTTGATATGGTCGTATTATCCTGAACTTACCTCCGGCCAATTAAAAGAACTGATACTTTCATCAGCCTATGTAGTTGATAAAAAGGTATTGCTGCCCGACTTAAAAAACTCAAAGCGCAAAAAAGTCCCGTTTCAGTCACTATCAGTCACCGGGGGTGTGGTGAATGCGTATGAGGCAATCAAGAAAGCAGAATTGATGCGGCGATAAAAACAAAAAGCCTGATGTAAAATATCAGGCTTTTTTGGGTGGTGCCACTCGGAATCGAACCAAGGACACATGGATTTTCAGTCCATTGCTCTACCAACTGAGCTATGGCACCCCGTTTGCTTAAGAGCGATGCAAAAGTAGTGAAAAAACCTTTTCATCCAAATGTTTTTTAAAAAAAATCAGGCTTTTTTAAGGGCTCAATTTTAACTCAAAACATGTCAAAACAAAAACCCATGTAAGCCATACCTACAGGGATTTTTAGCTATATTAAAGGATTTCCTAATCGAGTTTAAGAACGGCCAAAAAGGCCTTTTGAGGAACCTCCACATTACCAATCTGGCGCATCCGTTTCTTCCCTTTCTTTTGTTTTTCGAGGAGTTTCCGTTTCCGGGTAATATCACCACCATAACATTTGGCGGTCACATCTTTACGGACAGCTTTGATGGTTTCGCGGGCAATGATTTTAGCACCAATGGCAGCCTGAATGGCTATGTCGAACTGTTGCCTTGGAATCAGTTCTTTCAGCTTTTCGCAGATTTTCCGTCCAAAATCATAGGCATGATCTACGTGGATTAAGGCTGAAAGCGCATCCACACTTTCACCATTTAAAAGGATATCTAACTTAATCAATTTGGCCCTTTTATAACCGGTACGGTAATAGTCGAACGAGGCATATCCCTTCGAGATGCTCTTGAGCTTGTCGTAAAAGTCGAAGACAATTTCCGACAAAGGCATTTCAAAAGTTACTTCAACCCGATTACCTGTGGTATAAACCTGACTTTCCAGTTCGCCCCGTTTATCGAGGCAGAGTTTCATGATGGGTCCAATAAACTCGGCCGTGGTGATAATCTGGGCTTTGATGTAAGGCTCCTCAATATAATCAATGTAATTTTCTTTTGGTAAACCAGAAGGGTTGTGGACTTCAATCTTTTCACCTTTTTTGGTAAAGCAGGTGAACGAAACGTTGGGTACGGTAGTAATCACGTCCATATCGAACTCCCGGTCCAGACGTTCCTGAACAATTTCCATGTGCAGAAGGCCAAGGAATCCGCAACGGAATCCAAAACCGAGGGCTAATGATGATTCCGGTTCAAAGGTCAGTGAAGCATCATTTAGTTGAAGTTTTTCCAACGAAGCCCGCAAATCTTCATAATCATCGGCATCTACAGGATATACTCCGGCAAAAACCATGGGTTTTACGTCTTCAAAACCTGAGATGCCTTTATCGCACGGGCGTTTAACATGGGTAATGGTGTCGCCCACTTTTACCTCTTTGGAGGTTTTGATACCTGAAATGATGTATCCCACATCGCCGGTACCCAGCATCTCGCGTGGTTCCTGCGTTAGACGGAGAACGCCTACTTCGTCGGCATTGTATTCTTTACCTGTATTTACAAATTTTACCAGGTCACCTTTACGGATGGAACCGTTTACTATTTTAAAATAGGCTATAATTCCACGGAACGAGTTAAAAACGGAATCAAAAATCAAGGCCTGGAGCGGTGCTTCTTTATCGCCTTTAGGTGCGGGAACTCTATTGATGATGGCTTCAAGGATATCATACACCCCCAGCCCGGTTTTTCCACTGGCTTCAATAATATCGGAACGGTCGCAACCTATGAGGTCAACAATCTGGTCTTTAACCTCTTCGGGCATGGCCATGGGCAAGTCCATTTTATTGAGTACCGGAATAATTTCCAGATTGTGATCAATGGCTAAGTAGAGGTTTGAGATGGTTTGTGCCTGAATTCCCTGCGATGCATCTACAATCAACAGGGCACCTTCGCAGGCGGCAATGGAACGGGAAACCTCGTACGAAAAATCAACGTGTCCCGGGGTATCAATCAGATTGAGCACATATTTTTGACCCTTCCATTCGTAGTCCATCTGAATGGCATGGCTTTTAATGGTGATACCGCGTTCGCGCTCCAAATCCATATCGTCCAAAACCTGGGCCTGCGCATCGCGTTCACTAACGGTGTTGGTAACTTGTAACAGGCGGTCGGCCAGGGTGCTTTTCCCGTGATCTATATGGGCTATAATACAAAAATTCCGAATATTCTCCATCTATCAATCAATCAATAAATTTGGCTGCAAAGATAATCAAAGTATTGAGTATTGGAAGATGGGATTTTTAATTATAAGTTGATTCTTTTAAAATCATCTGTTTATCAAATGTCTTATTCTTTTTCAGTTAAATGCCCGAATTTTTTTAAATTTGTTTCATTCAGTTTATAATCTGTTACCTTTAACCTTTTTCCAATGAAAAAACACAAAATCATTGCATTATTACTTACCTTGAACCTGGTTTCGCAGGCTCAATTCGGTAATCAATATGAAGTGGAACTCATTACTTTTGAATCGGAATCAACCTATTTGCGTCAAGGTACGCCTACCACAAATTGTTGGCAAATTGGTAAACCTTCAAAAACGATGTTCAATGAAGCCTATGCTGGTACAAAAGTTATCATGACCGATACCCTGAATCCCTATCCATCCAACAATCATAGCTGGTTCGATGTGGTATTGCCCTTAGAAGATTTTGTATGGTTTTATTATGATGTACACTTGTCGTTTTATCATAAATTAGATACCGATACCTTGATGGATGGAGCTTATATTACTGTGTCGTACGATATGGGGCATACTTGGCAAAATATTATTGATGATACAAGTGGTTGGTTCACAGAAACTCCAGGAAATTATTCTCCAACAGAAGGAATGTACACTCACACAAACAATCTTTTTAATAATGAAAAAGGATTTTCAGGAAGTATTATGGAGTGGCAAAGAATTGAATTCAATTGGGCCACTATAGCTGTAAAAAAAAGGGATGATTTTTTTGAGGATACCATGATAGTCCGTTTCAATTTTATAAGCGATTCTTCCGAAAACTTGTATGAAGGTTGGATGATTGATAATTTACGGTTGTATTCTTTAGATTATGGTGGGAATGTTCATGAATTCCCCTTTGTTTCAAATCTGTATCTATTTCCAAATCCATTTAGCAAGGAAACATTAATCCGGACAAAAAACCAAACCATCATCCAAAAGGTGGAAGTATTTACCCTAAATGGTCAATTTATAAAGAGTGAGGTAGTTCTAAAAAATGAGTACACTTTTCAAAGGAATGCTATACCAAAAACAGGAATGTATTTTTTAAGATGTACTTTTGCTGACGGTAGCATGGAAACCCTTAAAGCTATCATGGAAGACTAATATCAGCTATCTACCGGGCTATCACCTGATAATAGCTGGAACCATAGCCACACCAGATTCCCAAACCATTGGTTACATTTGTTTGTACCCGCGCGTTGGTGGATGCAAAAGGGTTCCCGGTGTTTAATATCTCTTTTTGGAAGGTGTTCCAAAAGTCATACGAGGCTTTATCAATGGCTGTAAACTTCAACGAAATGGTATCCCCAACCTGGTAATAGACTTGGTCGGTTTTATTGGTTGAGGTTTTATTCCCTTTAAAAAGGGATATCTCCACTTTTTGTCCGTCAAAATAGTCATCATTCCAATTGGGGAAATAGTTGGGGATGTACTTGCTGTCGGTATTTTTTATTTGGGTCAAAGTCCGGTAGTAGTTTTTCCGGGAGGGTTTATCGGTGAACTGAACCCAAATATATCCTAAAGAATCTTTTCCCTGGTCCAAAGCAAACCACAGGCTGTCGATACTTACAGGTTCAGGAATGGTGGTGGTTGCAATGGCTTTTACACCGGCATATTCAACTGTTAAGGTGTAGCTTTTGCCTACCTCGCCTTTTAAGCTGGTCCCCACGTACATGTAAGGTGGAAAGTAGGCATCGTTGGGTTTGAGGGTTAACACCTCGGTTATTTCACCGTTCGACACCGAAACCTTTGCCCGGGTTAACGAATAGTTGCGCAAACTTACGGAATCAATTTCTGAAAAATATGGGGCACTTAGGGTGAGTAAAACCTGCGGGTACTTTCCTTGTTCAATCCAGCCGTCAATTACAATCTGGCTTTGATAATCTTCAACTTCAAAATTGGGTTCCACACAGGAACTCAGAAGGATGATGCTGAAGGCAAGAAGGTTAAGGTATTTTATCATCGTTTTAGTAGAATTTAAAGTTTAGAGTAAGTGCAGGTAAAATTGGGAAGAGTGAAATTTGGCGGGGATTGACGCTCAAATAATAGTGGTCGATATCACCTTTTACCCTAAAATAGATAAAATAGGGGTTGGCCCGGTTATAGACATTGTACACCGAGAGAACCAGGTCCGATTCCCAATGTTCTTTCTTTTTCAACTGGCGGGTTGCTGACAGATCGAGCCGGTGGTAGGCCGGCATCCGGAACGAATTTACATCGGTGTAATCGTTCACTACATTTCCCTGGATAATGTACCTCCCGGCCGGTAAAGTCATGGCATTTCCGGTGGCATACACCCACAAAGCGGAAAGATTCCACCGATCATTTAATTGATAATTCATAGTGATGGAAAAATCGTGCACCCGGTCGTATTTGGCCGGATACCAATAACCGTCGTTAATGTTGTTGAATTTTCGTAACGTGCGCGAGAGGGTATAACTCATCCATCCGGTGAGCGGGCCATATTGTTTCTTGATAAAAAGCTCAGCACCAAAAGCCTGCCCCACGCCATGAACAATGTTTTGCTCAATCTTGGTATTGTCGAAATTATCGAGGAGGCCGTTTAAAAAGTCGATTTGGTTATCGAGGTATTTGTAATAAAGTTCGAAAGAGGTTTCAAACTGATTATCGAGGAAATTGCGGAAATACCCAACCGTGGCCAAACCCACTTTCTGAGGCTTGATAAACTGGGTACTGGGCATCCAGATGTCGGTGGGCAGCGACACCGTTCCCACCGATGCCAGATGTATAAATTGATGCGACAGCGAAGCGGAGGCTTTTACCGATGCTTGTGGATTTAATAAATAGACACATGATAGGTTTGGATCGAGACTGAAAAAATCCTCGATCAATTCATTTTCAGCATAGGTCAGCGAATCGGTAAGTAGTCCCGAGGCATCGCGGGTATAATGGGAGTAAGGCCCAACATGTTGATAATAGGTAGGCCGGATGCCTGCTGAAAGGCTCAGATTTTCGGAGGCTTTAGCATCACCTTGAAAATAAATTGAACCTTCGTTGGAATAATACCTGTTGATGTTGTTGATGGAAACCTCTTCTACTTCGCCGGTTACTTTACTGGGGGTTAACTGGTGCCGGGTGAACGAGGCCCCATATTTCAGGAGCATTCCATGGTTCAGTTTTTGGGTAAAGTCGAGCCGATGGTAATAATCCCTGACTCCCGAGAAGAGGTGAAACTGGTAAGCCTCAAAACCGGCATCGATGCCAAACTGGTATTGAGAAAAGCCAGAGGTGAAATTAGCTGTCAGGTTTTCGTTAAATGTATGTTTAATTCCTACTGAACCCACCCAATTGATCCAATCCATCTGGTTTGTAACCTCGAATTCGCCGTCGGTGAGCGAATATTTGTCTTGCCCACCAAAAGTGGCAATGGTAAGCCGGGTTTTTGGTGTGAGCACGTACACCCATTTCAGGCTGGCATCGTAAAAATAATAGTTGGTTTGGTTGAAAAAGTTCTTGGAGTCGGAAATAATCAGGTCCGACAGGGATTTGATTCCCTCAAGATAGGTCCGCCGCCCTGAAATGACCAGAGAACCTTTGCCTTTTTGTGTGGGGGTTTCGATGGTGAGGTCCGACGATAATATCCCGACACTTCCGTTTCCTGAAAACCGATAGAAGTCGCCTTCTTTCATGGAAATATCCATCACCGATGATGTTTTCCCACCATAATTGGCAGGAATAGCCCCTTTTATCAGTTTGGCATTTTGGATAATATCGGTACTAAACACCGGAAAAAAACCCAACAGGTGCGACGGGTTGTAAAGCGGCATCTGGTCGAGCAACATCAGGTTCTGGCCGGCATCGCCTCCACGGACGTACAGCCCCGGGTTTCCTTCGCCCACTCCTTGAACCCCGGGTAAGGTCCGAAAGGAATTTATCAGGTCGGGTTCGCCCATAAGAGTTGGGAGTTGCGCGATTTCCTTGGCATCGAGCTGAACAGTCCCGCTTTGAATGGAAGTTACATTCTGGTCCGGCTTTTCCGACGAAATGGTTACCCCTTCCATCTCTACTACATTGGGCTGCAACAAAATAGTGATGGATAAATTTTTAGTAAGGTTGATGTTTTCTTTGACTGCTTTATAACCTAGGAACGAAACCTGCAATTCCATTTGTCCTTTGGGCAGTTGGAGCTCAAATTTTCCGGACGCATCGGAAATGGTCCCTATTTGAAGAGGGGTTACCAAAATGGCCGCATTCATTAATGGTTCCCGGGTGGCGGCATCTAAAACCTTTCCTGTGAGCAGGTAACTGTTTTGGCTGTGTAGCATACCTATTCCCAGGGTTACCAGAAAAAACAAAACGAAGATACGATGTAAAAATTCAGACTTCATGTGCCAAAAATAACAATATTTATACAGTTGACTCGGCCATAGATGTGATTTTAGGGATTTGGGTTGGGTGAAGGTGAAAATGATCCGTTTTTAGGGGCGGTCATTGGGAGAAGGCATCAAAGAAAAAGCCAGAGTTCCCGGGGAGGGAAGCTCTGGCTCAACTGAAATTAGCCCAAATGAAATTCTTTTAAGCAAATCGAACTAGAAATTAAGCGGGTTCTAATTGAAATGCTGCTTTAGTTTGACTGAAATCCGATAATTAATTTATCTATCTCAAATTTAATGAGTAAACGGTAGGTTTATTCACGAAAAAGTTAGCAAAAGGTTAACAAGTGCAAAAAAATAGGGCCGGAACGCCCGGGAAGAAGTTCCAGCCCCTGCTTTAAGCAATGAATTGCTTAAGCGAACAAACCTGTAAAAAACCCTAATGGAAACAATGCACTCTCCATTTTATTTTCCCCTCGTCAACTAAAACTTATAACTATTAACCTAAAACTTATTTTTATGATGGAGCTATATACGACCACACTTTAATCAGGTTTGAAGAAAAAGGTTAGCAAAAGGTTAACTTTGGATCAGTCCTTATTAAATAGGAATCATTAGATACCAATCATTTGAGTCATCCGGCTAAAAATCACACGGGATTTTTTTGTGTTCTCATACCTTAAAAAAGCCGTTCCTGAATCAGGATTCAATGAGAACGGTTTCCACCCAATGGTGTCGTTCCATTTACCCCGGCCATTAATGGTTTGGGAAGCCGAAGCAGCCAATTCAATTTTTTCAGTCCCCAATTTCCCGGAACGCCATTTTAACTTGCCCTGGGTATCAATACATCCAATCCTTGAATTGGTTATCACCAACAGGGTATCGGAAAACCTCCAGAATTTATTGAAATAACCGCCGATTTTGTATGCGTTGGACTGTTTATTCAGCAGATTTATAATGTAAACATAATTTTCCACAGCTACCACTAAAAAATTTCCATAATAGGTAAGGCCCTTGAAAAATGTGGTTGGAATTTCACATTTAATGGTAAGGTAATATTTTGAGTTTTCATCCTGCATATTGGAAACTTCTACATACACCTCATTTGTATAGGCTTCTGTTTCCGGGTTGACCAATATCTGGTTAGTGGTGGTATTGCGCCAGGTGGGTACAAAAGTTTCAAATTTTGCTCGGTATTGCAGGCTCATATTCAATTATTTAATTTTCTATTGAATACGATGGATTGTACAAAGAGTTAGTGCTAAGAGGTTAGCAAAAGGTAAGCAAGTCGGATTTAATGTAAATTGGGGGGGTTCCAAATTTAAAGTAATTGAATCTTTGGTTAGGTCCGGAACCCCAAACCCCGGACGGTTTTATTAAAAGCTATTCAGGAAAGATTCCAGGTTTTGGCTTTGGTCCAGCCCCAGTTTTTTTCGTAACCGGCTGCGCGATACTTTAATACTATCCGGATTTTGGTTCAGCAGCGCGGCGATGTCTTTGTTGTTCATCCCCAAACGGATAAAGGCACAAAGTTTTAATTCCATTCCGGTCAGGTCGGGGAATTGATCTACCAGGTTTTTGGTAAAATCTTTGTGGACATTGGTAAACGAGAGGTTAAATCGGTGCCAGCTATCTTCCTGGATGCGGCTATTCAGGTCGCTGATGATGGTTTTTAAAAGATTTTCCGATACTTCCGGCTTTTGTTGGATAAGCACCTTTAACTCGTGCAGTTTTTTAGTGATGTCGATATTGAATTTATTGCTCTTGATCAGGTGCAACGAACTTTCGGTCAGTTCATGGTCTTTTAATGCTAAAGTCTCTTTGTGGTATTTCGAAATCAAAAGTGCCGAATGGGTGCGGGCTACCAGTTCAATGGGATCAATCGGTTTGCGGACAAAATCCACGGCTCCAACCTCAAGGGCAACCTGCAGATCGTTGGAGGTAATGTGAATTCCCGTAGCCATAATCACGGGAATTTCCATGGTCTCTTTTTTCTTTTTCAGGTTCTGAATCACCTCAATGCCATTCAAATTGGGCATATCCCAATCGGTAACAATTAAATCGGGTTTTATCCTTTGGGCAATATGGATGACATTTTCAGGATTGTTGGTCTGAAATATTTCGTATTCGGGCCGATATTGTTCAAAAATATCCACCATAGTTTTCAGGTTCTCCACCTGGTCATCGACAATGAATACTTTATATTTGTCCATTCCTGTTGATTTTGGATGTTTTATGCTAAATCTATTTTGGCATGTATTGGCTGTGGTCGATCTCTTTTTTTACGGTTTCGGGTTCAGGTTTTGAGCCTGTTTTAACGGTCCGTTCGTCATAAACCCTTTGTAAGCGTTTGTTCAGGTTCGGATGCGATGAAAGTTTCTCTACCAACCAGCGCCAAAAGCCGGCATCGGTATCCACTTGTTCTATAAAAGTTTTCGGATTTATTTTGGTGCGCAATTCAGGTCCGGCGGCTAATGTTAAAATTCCCTGCACCGCTCCATTGGGACTAAAATGTTTCCCAAAATTGTCGCAGGTACGTTCACAAGCCCGTTGGTACGCTAAAGTCAAGAAAGGAATAATGCCAGATGGGGCTACAAAAAATTCCTTTACCAGATGCTTCCGTTTGATATGCCCCAACTCGTGTGCTATCACAAACTTGATGGCATCGGCGTTGCCGGCATAAAACCCTTCGGCCAGTTCGGAATATAATACAATGTAATTGCTGCGGTACAGGCGGGTGGCAAAGGCATTTAAAAGGCCACCCATCTCCATTAAATAAATCTGGGGGACCTGGTTCAGGTGCATCCTTTCAGAGTAATCTTCTACAATCTGATAAATCTCGGGCATCTGGTTTTTCCCGAGTTTAACGGCATGGGCTTTTATCACGCCCACCATAATACCATTCCGCATCATGGTTAGAAACGCGAAAAAAACAATGATACTTACCACCACGGTCAGTGCATCTGGGTCTAAATACACCCATGTAACCAAACCCCCATAAGCCAAAAGGCTGATTAGTACCCTTAAAAAATAGTAGGATTTTTCTTTCAATTCAATTTCTATAGTTTCCATCGTGTGTTAAAAAGTTTGTGGTTTAAAATTACTTAGTTTTTTGTAAATATTCATTATTGTACATTGTAATAGTCCGATAAATATTTTAGTATCAAATAGTCAGTATTCAGTATCAAGATGTGAGACATAAGATAATGTGCCAATATGCTAATGACCAAATGGGCACATGAATTCCCACCTCCGGTCTCCCGTCTCCGTTTTCTAGTTTCCGGTCTCGTGTCTAAAAAACCATCAATCTATTGTAATTGAGATTTTATACCCGTACGGTAGACTTAAAAAAGTCCCGAAATGTTTCCGTCATCATCAATATCAATTAATTCGGCGGAGGGTTTCGTGGGTAGGCCGGGCATCCGCATGATATCGCCCGCGATGGGGACCAGAAAGCCGGCTCCGGCAGCAATTTCAATCTCCCTGATTTTAACCACGAACCCTTCGGGGCGGCCTTTCAGCTTTGGATCGTCCGATAACGACTTCTGGGTTTTGGCAATGCAAATGGCCAGTTCATTCAGGTGCAGATCGTCAATCAGTTTCAAATCTTTTTTGGCTTTTACCCCAAATTGGACGCTACCTGCACCATACATTTTTTTTGCAATGGCTTCCACTTTTTGTTCCACGGTCCATTTATAATCATAAAGCGGGTTGAAGCAGCGCGGGCAGTTATTTACGGATTCCACCACTTTTTCGGCCAGTTCAATAGCCCCTTTTCCTCCCTGCGCCCACGAATCAATCATGGCTACTTTTATACCGATGGAAAGGCAGTGGGCTTTAATGGCTTCAATCTCATCCAGGCTGTCGGTTACAAATTTATTGATAGCCACCACAGGTTCAAAACCAAAGTGGCGCATGTTTTCAATGTGTTTATCCAGATTTGGCAACCCGGCTTTCAGTGCCTGTACATTGGGATGGGCCACTTGCGAAAGAGGTTGTTTGCCATGATATTTCAATGCCCGGATGGTGGCAACAATCACCACGGCATTGGGCTGTAAACTTCCTACCCTGCATTTGATGTCGAAGAATTTTTCAGCTCCCAAATCGGAGGCAAAGCCCGCTTCGGTAACCACAAACTCCGAGAGTGTCAATCCCATTTTTGTGGCTATCAGCGTGTTGGTTCCCTGGGCAATGTTGGCAAACGGCCCGCCATGGATAATGGCGGGGGTATTCTCGATGGTTTGGACCAGGTTGGGTTTGATGGCATCTTTAAGCAACACGGCCATGGCCCCGTGTGCTTTCAGGTCGCGGGCAAAGATAGGTTTTCCTTCATAGGTAAGTCCCACAAAAATATTACCCAACCGCTCCTTCAGGTCTTTTAAATTTTTCGATAGACACAGAACCGACATCACTTCAGAGGCCGCGGTAATATTGAACCCGGTCTCGCGGGGAACCCCTTCGGTGGTTCCACCCAGGCCAATCACGATTTTACGGAGCGCGCGTTCGTTCATGTCCATCACCCGCTTCCATTGGATGGTGCGAGGGTCGATCCCCAGGTTTTCGGTGTTGTTTATGTTGTTGTCGATAAGTGCCGCCAACAGGTTGTGGGCTTTTTCAATGGCAGAAAGGTCGCCGGTAAAATGCAGGTTAATGTCTTCCATGGGAATCACCTGCGAAAATCCGCCCCCGGCGGCTCCTCCTTTGATACCAAACACCGGCCCTAAGGAAGGTTCACGGATGACTACCGTGGCTTTTTTCCCGATATGGTTCAAGGCTTGTGCCAACCCGATAGAGGTGGTGGTTTTTCCCTCGCCGGCGGGAGTAGGAGTGATGGCTGTGACCAATACCAGTTTTGCTTTTTTTACTTTTTCTTCGTCAATCAGGCGGAGCGGGAGTTTGGCCTTATAAGGGCCATAAAATTCCAAATCGGATTCCGAGAGCCCCAATTTTTCGGCAATTTCTTTAATCGGGCGTATGTCTGCCTCGCGGGCTATTTGAATGTCGCTTTTCATTTATAAAGTTATTTTGTGGGGGATATGTATTGTTTTAATAGTTTGGAGAGGTGTATTTTCCTGGTTAGTATCTTTTTTCCCGGTTCTTAAAAAAAACTTCAGCCTCAGCCAGCAACTGGGTTTTATCCACCGGAACCACGCCCACCTTTTCGCAAACCAAACCCCCGGCCAGGTTGCTGATGGCTGCAATGTCGCGGGGTTCAAAACCCGAAGCCAGGCAGCAGGCAGCCACGCTGATAACCGTATCGCCGGCACCCGATACATCGGCAATGTCGCGGATTTCGGCAGGGACCCGGAAGTAGCTTTCGCCGGAGGTGATGTAAACGCCCATCTCCGAAAGGGTTACCATAATTAATCCGGCACGGAGCTGGCTCCGGAGTTTTTCGGCAGCCTGATGCAACGCGGCAAAATCCCCTTTGGGGATATCGGTTTTAAGCCCTTCGCAAATCTCCTTGAAATTGGGTTTGAACAGGGTTACGCCTTGATAGAACATAAAATTCCGTTTTTTAGGGTCCACCAACGTGGGGATATTTAACCGGTTGGCTTTTGCAACAACCTGTTCAATCACCCGGGGTGTGATATTTCCTTTGTCGTAATCTTCAAAAATAATGGCAGCAAAGGGAAATTGGTCCATCAGGTTCAGGGTGTGGTCAATAAATTGCTGTTCCAGTTCGGTATCCAGAGGTTTCGACGATTCATCGTCGATGCGGAGCAGATGCTGGTTGCCGCTGATAACACGGGTTTTTACAGTGGTTTTACGGTGAGCGGAAGTGAGGATGCCCACACCGGTCATCTGGCGTTTGACCAATAAATTCTGAAATACTTTTCCTTTGGCATCGTCGCCAATCATGGCACACATTACGGGTGCGGCCCCCAACGACTGGATGTTTAATGCCACGTTGGCGGCACCTCCCAGCCGGTTCTCGCGGTGGCTCACCGAAATAACGGGTACGGGGGCTTCGGGCGAGATGCGGTCCACTTTGCCCCACATGTAGGCATCAATCATTACATCGCCCACGATGAGGATGTGTAGCTGGTCGAATTTCGAAAATAACTGCTGAATCTGCTGTTCCATAGAAATGGTTCATTTTACAGTAAAAACCAGCAACAAATATAGAGTTATTGGCTTATTCTGGATCATTTTTCAAGGTGTTTTTATGTTCCTGTTGTTTTTGATTCCTTTAACCCGCAGGTTGTCCGCGGCGGCAGGAACCAGAAACAGACTGTCCGGGATAAAACACGGCACCACCTGTTAGCTGCAAGTCATCCGGCGGCCTTTTTTTTGACGGACGTCCTTCACTTAGGCTATGGGTTACGTTTCACTTACCGAGGGAGGCCCCGGCCCTTATGCAAGGGAACGGCCCACTCCCCGGCAAGGGAATGGTTCACTCCCCGGCAAGGGAGGCTCCTTCGCTTAAGGTGGTGGGCCGGCAACACTTGGCAAGCAGTATGTTAACATTGCATTAAAAAATAACCTTGGGTATATACCATCCGGATTATTTTATGTATCATTGTACGTTGATATGGAAAAGAATACCTTTAAATATCGGGACTCATAACAATTGTCAAAACACAACTTAAATAAAAAACAGATGAAAAAGATTATCTCAACCCTAATGGTATCATTTATTGTTACTTGCCAGTTACAGGCCCAAATCGAAGTGGGATCCAATAACCATGTTGGTATAGGTATTACAGGAACAGTGGATTCTAAACTATCAGTAAATACTTCCGGGAATGCAAATTATATTGCAGCTATTACTAACTTAAATACGGCTACGGGGCAGGGTGTCTTGCTTTTAACAAAAGCACAACCGTCAAACAATACCTATTATGCTTACGGTTTAGCAAGTACCATTGCTGGCGGGTTAGGTTATACTTTGGGTATTTCCACTTCATCCTATAGCAGTACCGCATCAAATTATGGACGGTCATATGGCATCTATGCCCAGGCTGGAAATTCGACTTCGGGTTATAATTATGGTGTATATGGGCGGTTATTGGGATCTAATAATGGGGCCGGTGTTTTTGGTACGATTTCAGGCGATATAGCTACGGGGGGCAAGTATGCCGGATATTTTTATGGCACAACAAAGGTAAACGGCGATTTTTGGGTGGGCTCGGTCCAGGTTACCTCTGATATGAATGCAAAAAAAGAGATAAAACAACTGGATAAAAACAATGTGTCCAAAATAAAACAGATGAAGGCGGTAAGTTACAAATATAAAGACCCCATCGAGATGGGACAATATGGGACAGAAATTACAGATACCCTTACGGACACCAGCCGGTTATTTGATAAGGCTGAATATGAGCAGATCCACATTGGCCTATTGGCCCAGGAGTTACAGGCGGTTTACCCAGAACTGGTAAAAACCGACCCCAGCGGCATGTTGGGTATTGATTACATTGGGCTCATTCCTGTATTGTTGGAAGCTATAAAAGAACAACAGGCAGCCATTGAGACCCTGACCGACGAGGTGGAAAAACTGAAAGCGAAATAAACCATTACACTCACATTTAAACCGGAAATTTATGAAAGCACTTAGATTCAATATTTTCCTACTATTTATATTAATTTCATTGTTATCCTATTCGCAGGATGATGGAACTTCTGGATTAGCTATGGGACAGCCTGCTATCGATTTTTCCTTATGGAATACTAGTGTTGATAATTTAAATATAAATATCTCATTAAATTATACCAGTTCCGGAATTCAGGTATCCAATAAAGGTGGAGATTTGGGTATAGGGTGGGATTTAAATACCGGGGGGGTGATTTTTAGAGAATTAAAAGATATTCCTGATGAATTTTATCAGTATTATACTAAAACAGACCAATTTGGAATAACTACTGAAAAAGGTCAGATATGTGGATGGTTAAGTGGTCCACAAATAAAAAATTCTAACGGAACAATCACTTATCTTCCAACTGCTATGGATCATTGGCAAAATCTACCAAGTAACATAAGTGATTTAGGCAACTATATTGATGGTTCTTATGACTATGCAGTAAAAGGATTAGGATATTATTATGATCATGAACCAGATATCTTTCATTTTAGTTTTTTAGGAAGATCTGGAACTTTTATTTTTGAACCTTCTGTCACATATCCCAACGGGAGATTCAGAACGAGTCAAATACCTTTTCAGGATTTGTTAATTGATTTTGAGATCATAAATGAAAATGGTTATCCTGCTGAAATTACATCATTTATAATCACTGATGAATTTGGATCTAAATATACTTTCAATAAAACGGGATACTGCAGGATTAAAGAATTGGGCTTAAAGAATAGGTTTCTTTCTGATATTTCATTCATAGATTCTTGGTTCCTTACAAAGGTAGAGACACAATATCATAACGAGGTACTGTTTAATTATAACGAAGAGTCTAATATATTATTGAATAGTTTTGGTGATATGGAAGAACCATATGAGTCACCTAGCGAACATATTTATTTTGTCCGGTTTCTTGAATATATATCAAATTCTGCAGGTTCGATTTTTGTTAATGAAGTCCCTGTTATTTCAAGTATAGTAACTAGCAATTTTCAGATTGATTTTAATTATAAGGAGGAAAACCGACTTGACTTTACTGAAGCAGGTGAAATAGGACATGCACTTGATAATATCAAAGTGTTTTCGAAAATAAATAATGATAAAAACTTAATTAAGGAAATTGTCTTTCAAACAGAGTATTTGAAAACACACGATGTTTCGGGTACGGGAGTTAATGGGAGTAAATTATTTTTGACCTCCTTTCATGAAATGGTGAATGGTGTAAATCTACCATCTGTCATATTTGGTTATAATTACAGTGAAAATGAAAATGTTTTATTACCAAATTTAAAAACCAATGCAACGGATTACTGGGGATTCTATAATGGTTCAACCAGTGAGTTTGGCAACAACGATCCTTCACCGATATTATATCAGACAATTGTAAATGGACATAAAGAGATTTATATTTATCCTCCTCAAAATATTTCTTATTCCGTTATTAGAAGACCAGAATTACAAGGATTTTCTTATGTCTATGGCAGAGATCGTAGACCGAACCCTGCCCTTAATAGTCGTGGGATATTAACTTCTGTTAAAGATCAAAATGGAAAAATTAAATATTATACCTGGGAAACGAATACTTTTAACCTTAATGGAAAAGTAGAATATGGCCCTGGTTTAAGAATTGCCAAAATAGAAAGCACTGATGAGGAAAATGAGTATATCAGAGATATATCTTATATCAAAGAATTTACATATAACCAAAGCAGTGATGTTAATACAACAAGTGGTTCAATACTCAGTCTTCCAAAGTTACATACCAGAAATTATGACGTTCCTGAAACAGAATACAATCATATTGAAATAGAGAACTTTAACCTAAATACAGAACCCTCAATTGTAAGCTATTCAAAAGTTACTGAATATATTGGTGGAAAGAGTATTGATGCTAACGGTAATTATTTTGGATTAAATGGTAAAATTGTACATGAATTCAATAATCCTGGTACGATTGATTTATTACCTGATGAATTTGGGTTATTCACATCTTCACCCAATTATGGCATTTTAGCTTATTACGATGAACTATATACTAACACAGACGGATTACCAACCGGACCTACTTTAAACTATAACTGGGCTAGAGGAACTCTGAAGAAAAGAGAGGTTTATGATTCTAATAATAAATTGAAGAAACAGATTGTTGTCAGTAATCAGCTTTTTAATAAAAACACTACCCCAAAATATATTCATGCAATGAGGATTAATAGAATGTATTTAGATTATGAATTGACTTATTTGTATAATCATTACCCTATTATTCTTGAAGTTTCGAGTTTACCTGAAACTTATAGTATTACTGATTATTTTGATACCCCTGTTGGGATTAATTCATCAACACAAGAAATTACAATAGGATTTGATAACAAAAGTCGGTTAAATTATGAAAAGATAATAACTCCAGATGGGAAAAATAAGGAATATAAGTACACTTATGCCGATCAATACTCACTTTTAACCCGTGTTGGTGATATAATCCCCCCTTATTTAGAAGCAGTTAATTACATGTCATCAAATCACATAAGAAATTATGTTATTGAAAAACTTGAGATTTCAGATAATTGTGTAGTGGACGGTTTAATAAGCATTCCAAATCTATTCAATATATCTGGGAATGAGTTTGTTGCCGTTAAAGAAACCTTTTTGTTGGCACCCTCAAATCCTAAAAGTAGTACCTCTTTTACATATTCATCACCGACCCTTTCTAATATAAGTAAAGATTCCGATTATGTATTAGACCATAATAACTATACTTATAACAATATGGCCTCAAATATACAATACTCCTTATATGAGGGCACAAAAGTATTTAAGGTGAAAGATTTGTATCAGCAAGACATTGTTGAAGGACAAAATGCTGATCTTACAAATATTTGTTTTAAAACTTTTGAAAATACAGAAGGAAGCTCCAGCTATATAGTCAATGGAATAGCACATACGGGTATTCAATCGACCAAAGCACACGGAAGTACAACCGATAACTGTTATACCATCAACCTGGAAGCAGGGAAAAGCTATCTGATAAGGTATTGGACTAAGCAAGGAAATGCAGGTTCTGCAAAAGCTTCGGTAAGTATTTCAGGGGAAACGAACTCAGTAACTGAAATTGAACCTAAGCCGGATGGTAGTTGGACGATGGCTCAAAAAGAATTTATTGCTTCAGGTTCAGGTTCAAAAACAATTACAATTAAACTTAATACCGGGTCAGCTATATTTTTTCACTATATTGATGATTTACAAGTCTTTCCTGTCGGCACAAAGTTTTCAATGCGAACGTATGACCCTATTACAGGCCAAACCACATCAACAATTGATAGTAGAGGAAATACCCGGAAAATGGAATATGATATATATGGAAAACTTAACTCAATCAGAGATAAGGATGATTATATCATACAGGAAAAGAGATACAATTACAAAGAAGCACCTATAAATGCAGATATTTCAAAATTAGAATTTGGGTTTGAGGGTGGAACCAAAGAAGTGGTTGTGGATGCAAATCTGGCATTTGATATTTTGGTAACAGGCGATAACTTTCTCACGGTAACCAAACTTAATTCAACTGCAATTAGAATTACCTGCCCCAATGATCCATCAGCTACCACAAAAAGAGCACTCGTGTATTTATATCACACATTGTATCCCGAACAAAAAATTGCCATCGAGGTAATCCAGGTAAGTGGTAGATATGTTGGAACTTCATTTGAAATACCAGGAACAAACTAAAAACATTAACCTATGAAGTCGCTTAGTTATTCTTCTTTAAATAAGATATTCTGCTTTCTATTATTGATTTTAGGATATCATGTATCTGCTCAAACCCTTTCTGTTTCATTGAATAGTCAGAAGGTTACCTTTACCAGTCCGGGGGCAACCATTCAATTAACTAATGGTAATATTTGGTCTCTAAATGCAACCAATAATGACACATACCTTATTATTGAAAAAAATTTGCATACAAATACAGGAAGTAACAGCCTTTCACTTATAGCACCCACTTCTTTTAACGAAGGTGAAATCTACATTATGAACGGGTTAAATAACGAATACAATCATTTTTCCTATTCGAAAGAAGGTGCAGGATTTGATCTATTAGGGGGTATTGCTGAAGTTGAAGTAGAATGTTATCAAAACGGCGTCACATTCAATGTCTTTTCAAATGGTACGTGGGCAGCCCATAGTTATAATAGTTGGATTACAAGTAGTTCTTACGGAGGGACAGGTAATGGTGCCGTTGGATTTACATGTAATTCTAACCCAAATCGTTATGAAAGAACCGGCACCATTCAATTCACAAATCAAACCGGGGAAATTTTTTATATTAAACTGGTTCAAAAAGCTCAGGCGGGTACATCTCCTTTGGCGAATATACAGTATAATTTTGAACAATTTATTATCCCAAAAGATAAGGCGCTTTTAGTGGGAAATTATTTAAATTACAGTGAATCTTTTGTTTTTAAAGATGCCTGGGGGCGGGCAATACAGAGTGTTGCCGTGGGGGCTGGCCCAAACAACGGGAATTTGGTTTCTTTTTCAAATTTTGACCAGTTTGGCAGGCAAAATAAAGTATATAAACCATTTGTAGATTACTCTTTTACTCCGAAAAACAATTTTGTAGAATATGCTGATTCACGACAGTTAGACTATTATCTGGAGAATTTTGGTCAGGAAGTAAATGACCGATCTTTTACTGAACAGATATATGATGGAAGTCCCTTTAATGAGGTAACTGAAGAAATACCTGAAGGGAGTGACTTTTTTGAAGATAAAAATGGTAATAGCCATTCCATTTTATATGAGGTTACCCCTAACTCAGGTTGGACAGGGCAAAGTGTACTAAAGGTAACACCATCAGCCACCGGATTTACAGTATCAACTTATAATGACGGGGATTTATTTAAATATACCAATACAGATGTTGACGGAAATGTTATTGAAACTTATTTCCTTGGTAATGGCAATACGGTTTTAACAAGAGCATACAATGGCACCGAGGTATTAAATACATATTTTGCCTATGACAATCAGGGTCGCCTTGTTTATCAGATTCCTCCTAAGGCAGAAATTGCTGCAGGAAATTACGCCCATACTGGTGATTTAATATCTAATTACTGTTTCTATTTTAAATATAACAGATATAATTTAGTGGTTGAGAAAAAAGAACCTGGCATTGATCCGGTATATTACTATTATAACAGCAAGTTACAGCTTACCGCGAAACAGGACGGCGTTATGAGGTTGGCAAACAGATTCTATGTTTATAATTATGACAACTTTCAAAACCTGATTGATGAAGGTTATTACGACAACAGCACAACCAATTATACAAGCAGCCAAATAGGCGGGGTCAGTTTTATCCCACTCTCAGGGTACACATCGTTAATTAAATATTTTTATAATAACTACTCTTTTTCAGGAAAGGCCAATTTTGTCGCACAGGCTGACGGGATTTTGCCAACAACCATGACTTATGGGTTATTGACAGGTAAACAGGCCCGGATACTCGAAACAACCAATTGGATTAAAGAAACCTATTATTACGATGACGAAGCCCGGAACATACAAGTTGTCCATATACAAGATAATGGACCGACAGACATCTTCCATAATACGTTTAATTTTGTGGGGCAATTAACAAATTCCATTCGATCCCATGATTATACCACGGATGTAGTTTTAAAATACCGGTATACTTATGACCATGCCGGCCGCTTGTTAAATACGTATTTAACTGTTGATAATTCAAGCGAGGTAATGGTTGAGCAGTTGGTTTATAATGAATTGGGGCAGGTTGCGGAACGGAACCTCCATTCTGAGAATAGTGGGGCCAGCTTCCTCCAGAGTGTTGACTATGCCTATAACCTTCAGGGGTGGCTTACCAAAATTAACAACAGCGATATTTCGTTAAGTGATGATGGCGACCTTTTTGGGATGGAAATGCTTTATACCGATTATCTCGATATTAAACCGGGCGGGGCCAACAATCCTGCCGAAACCCCTGGTTTTGAGGCAAAATTCAATGGTTTTGTTTCATCGGTGAAATGGTCATCGGCAAACGATGCTGTTGAAAAGGGGTACACCTTTACTTACGATGATTTAAACAGGCTTACATCGGCAACATTTAATTATAAAAATACCAATTGGCAACAAACCACAGGCTATGGGCTTTATAGTATGCCTATTATTTCCTACGACAAAAATGGCAATATTACCTCGTTAAAGCGAAATGGGAACAACAGCCAAACAGCCGTTTTAATGGATAACCTGGCTTATACCTACAACGGCAATAAACTAACAACCGTAACCGATAATTCTGCCACAGGTTCGGGGCTTGGAGGTTTTGTGGGTAATGTTTTAGGGAACAGCTATGGCTATAACCCAAATGGTTGTGCCATTGAAGACAAAAACAGGGGAATTACAAGTATCAATTATAACCATCTGAATTTAGCCACTCAAATTGCAGTTACACAACAAGGAACTTTAACAAACCAGTACAGCGCCGAAGGTGAAAAAACATTAAGTGTAGTGAGCGATGGTAACACCCTGACCACGCTATACGATAGAGGTATTATATATTCAAATGGTACAATAGAACAAATAAATACACCGTTTGGGCGGTTGGTCCCCCAAAGCGGTAGCTACCGGTTCGATTACCATTTGACCGATTACCAGGGGAACACACGGGTAACTTTTTCCAAGGGGATCGATGGAAAGGCCAAACTGCTGCAGGAGAACCACTATTACCCCTTTGGGTTGACCATGAACGGTACCGGGTTTGTTGCCGAAGGCCCCACAAATAAGTACCTTTATACCCAAAAGGAACAGATTTTGGCACTCAACCTGAACAGTTACGATTTTGGGGCACGTATCCTCGACCCGGCCATTGGGCGCTGGCACGTACCCGATGCAGCCATGCAGTTTGTAAGCCCCTATACGGGGATTGGTAATAACCCGGTTAATTTTGTGGACCCAGATGGGAACCGTGCTCAATATCGTGTTATGCTTAAGGCTCCCTCTATGGAGGAGATAGATAGTAAGAGACAATTTGAAGATGCTATGTTCGAATACTTTATGGAAAATGGAGGTTCAATTTCCGAGGCCCGTGCAGCAGTTTCTGGAGGAGGGCATCCGGAAGGTGGAGCATCTGCTAATGCCGGGTATGCCTCGGGTAATGGTTCCATTAACCAGGATGTAGATGCATATTGGAATGCAATGATGGATGGTTATGACGGTACCATGGCCGATTTTACCAGAGGTGATGGGATTAAAACAGATGCCCGGGGGAAAAACTATTTCTGGAGTAACCTCAACTATATTGGAATGGATGGTACTATTAATGTTACTTCAGAGAAGGTTTTTTTAAATGCCACAAATGGAGGGGATTATTCTACTGATAACCTTGGTGGTGTAAATTGTATAAATGAATGTCCAATAAAATATGGAATAACTCTTTATGACTTCACTAAAACACGGTATAATGTAGCTAATAGAAAAGAAGGTGAATGGGTCATCTTTTCAACCAACAGAAAACCATCAAATGGCAATGCGCAGGAAATGTATTTTGACTTTAATTATGAGAGAAATATTGAACAAATATATGCAAAAGCCTATGGTGAGCCTGATGGTTATAATATTATCTATGGTAATAATCCTGAAATCAGAGATCCAAATAAAATTTATTTTGAATATGGAGTTTATACTCCTTATGGTATTAAAACATTATATGGTTCTTTTGATAGAAGAACCATATATGGAAATGTAATAATAGGAGAATAATCAATAGTTTTTTATGAAGAAATTAATAACTACAACAATATTTTTCATTTTACTCTATTCTTGTTACAGTCAGATTGTTGAAAAACAAAAAATAATTAATATTAATTCTATTGATAGCTTGATTATAAACTATCCTTATCAAAAGGTATTTCGTTTTGATACTTTTCAAATAAAAAATCAAACAGATACCTTAATGTTTGTTTTTTACAATAATACTGAAGTAGATACTAAAGTAATTGGTTATTATAAGAATGGTAATAAATATAGAGAATTTTGTTCAAAAAATGGAAAACTACTAGGTTGGGATTATAGATGGTATAAAGATGGTTCAATCTGGTGGGAATCATATCATGATAGTATATTAACAGTTCCTACTATAGAGTATTATAATAATGGAAGGATACACTACTTTTCAAATATTGATAAAAAAAAGAATTCAGGTGTCTCAGTATTCTGGTATGATAATGGTAGAAAGAAAGAAGAAAAAATATGTATTGATACAACTATTAGTGGGTTCTTAAACTTTTCTTATCTAGAGACAGGAGAGCTTATCTTTAGAACTATATATAATTTAGGAAAACAAAATTATTTGTATTTATATCCTAATGGAGATACTTTAATATTGGGAGAAATTTATAATACTGAATTTAATTTAGTGGGCAAATGGCACGAATGGTACGAAGATGGAGTTAAGAAGCGAGAATATTTTTTTGATGAAAATCAACCTAATGTAAAAACTGGCACTTGGAGTTGGTGGGATGAAGAAGGCAAATTAATAAAACAAGAAGTTTATAAAAACAATGAACTGATTGAGGAAAAGAAATTTTTGCCATTTGATGAAAATAAAAATTAGAATTAAAAATTTGATATAGAGAAAACTCTCAATCTTTTGGTTGGGAGTTTATTTAAGTTCTTTTGTATTATTAATAGTTCCCCAAGCAGGAGGGGGATTATATGTTGAAATTGGTGGGAAAATTACTTTTGGGATTCAAGCAATGGGAGATATCGGGGATGTAGAAGCGATAATTAGGCCATTATCTGTAACACTAATTGGTGGTTCTGTTAATAATAAAACAGGCAGAAATGGCGAATTATTAATTAAAAATGGAAATGAGATTATTAATGAATTTGGAGTAGGCATTGGTTTCCTGTCGTTGGAGGGCTCTCAACAGTTTATAACATCTTCTCCTCAGGATTACCTGAGAACAATTGAAATAGGTTTCTTATTTATCGGTGGATTAGAGTTTAATTGGGATCAAAACGGCTTTCAAAATTGGTTCATTGGTGTTAAGGTTGATCCAAAAGTAGGTTTTATTATTGGTGCAGAAGGTTTGTTTAAATTTGGATATCAAAGCGGAAATTAAAAATGAGACACTATGAAAAGGTTTAATATAGTAGCAATTGCATTTTTATTCTCGGGATTTGGTTTAATAATAACCGGGATTATTTTTAAATATTTGAATTATCCTGATTTCTTTAAAGGGTTATATAGTGGCCCAGTATGTCTAATAATAGCCTTAGTGTTTTTGTTTAGGGCGGGTAATTCAGAACCATCAAAATTATCTGTTTCGAGCCGACTTACGTTTATAATAAAACACTTCGTGTCAATTCTAATAATATTACTATTCCTAAGTTTTATTTATGTTTTTAGCTTCATTGAGGTTAATCATGAAGCAAGAATATTTGCCATAATTTTTGGTTTACTTTTTTTAGTTGGAATAATATGGATGTTAAAAAATGTATGTTTTATTGTCAAGGTTCAATGTGATAATGAATGCGCCTTTATCAATGATGCCATTATAGTTAAATTAGAAGAAATTACGGTTGTAAAAAAAGTATTTCCAATATTTTATAGGATTAGTACAATTGATAATAGGAATTTTTTATTTATTCCTCATTATTCAGAGTTAATGAATAATTTTTTTTCTATCCCTAAAAGTGTTCTTGAATTGAAAAATAGGATAGAAAAATCTATAAGCTAATTGTGATATAGTTGCCCAAGCAGGAGGGGGTACATGTCCAAATTGTCTCGACTGGTCAACTGTAGGTAAAAATATATATGGTTTGACGTATCCTGGAGGCAATAATTGCATGTCATTGAATCAAAAAGATTATAATTATTCTTATGTTCCTACAAATTTGGCAGAGTATCCAGCCATTGGACATGATAGAAGATACGATAATTTGAAAATTAAAGGAGTAGTGGGTTTATTTACCGATACTCGTGCCATAGGTGCTGATTATAGATTTTTGGTAGAAGAATTAGGTGTTGCAGTGAATCCATTTAATGGCGCAGATTTAATCACACGTTCTCAGGCGTTTACCTTAGGAGAAGGACTAGGATTAGCTGCATTTCCTAAAACAATATTTCAGTTATCTAAATCGGCTGGGTTTGTAGATATAATAATGCGGTATAATATAAGTAACCAAGGAGTTAATAATGCTCCAAGTATTCACAAACATTAAAGTTTTACTAATGAAAACACTTATGGTATTTATAAAAAGTTTTTTAATTGTAATAATTCTTTCAAGAATTACCGCCTGTAATTTTGCTCCCGGCAGTTATCCTTATGCAGAAGAATATGAGTTGAATTATTCAGAAGAACAATTAAAAACGGCAATAAATAAATTTAAGGAAGAATACCCCGAATATATAGTTCCCAAAGTTACAATTAACAATCAGGGTAGTTGGGATTTACCTGATGGTCAATCGGAAGAACCCGCACATTGGTATGGGGTTTACTTTTACTATAAAAATGAAAACAAAATAGTATTCACTTGGACAAGACCTGCCGGAAAAGATAAAACAACATTTGCCTTTGTTTCAATTAACGATGGATTAAACCTCGGAAATTGGAAAAGAATTAACAAAGACTTTAGCCGTTCAGAAAACAAGCTTCAAAAGGAAAAATTTGAACGGCTTATTTTAAATGAAATTAAAAAGCAAATCCAATAGATTGAAAAAGCCCGGGGAACCGGGCTTTTTGCTTATAAAGCAGCACTGTTCTTTTGAAAGAAAAATTTGAACTTCTTTTTGGTGTGCATGAGTTAAAACCTTTTGTTACATTTGGTTAAAATTGAACGCATTAAATTGAATGAACCGCTACAGCTACGTGCTCAACAACCCGCTCAAATACACCGACCCCACGGGGTATTACTGGCAGAAGCAGGACCCGGGCGAAGGGATACCTGCCGGCGGTGTAAATTACGACGATAATGGCAATATTATAAGAGGCAGCAGTGGCTATAACTATACCAACAACTTTGGGCGGGGGTTTTACTATTCCGATGTCTGGTTTGAATGGACCGATTGGTACCGAAGTACCAACCCCGATGGTACAGAATATGAATATGTAAGCTCCTCCACCAAAAAACTCGTTATCGGCGACCCCTATTGGCATGAATTGCCGGCGGGTGGTGTAGCTTTTGTGCAGGGTGATGTTCGATTTGTTTTCCCTGTTTTTGTTTTCGCAAATTCACCTATAGGCTTTACTACCGCACACCAAGTCGGCATCATGATGGATCGGGATTTGAACCTTTCTGTCTATTATACACCAACTCTTGGTTTAAGTGTTGGTGGTGGCATCTTTTACGGGGTAACATGGGGATTAATGTTTGCAAGTGATGTCAATCAATTAGCAGGTTTAGGAACAGCTTATGGTCTTTTACTTGGTAATGTTTCTGGTGAAATAAATACAACAGGTATTTGCAAAGATTGGGGGTTTTCAGCACCAACTGGCATTTCTGGAGGGTTTGGCCTTGCTGGTTTTTCTGAGGTTACATGGACATTCATGACAGATCCCATAAATATTGGAAATATGTCGTTAGATGATATTGCTAATTATCTGAATAGTAATGTGGTTGGAGCGAATTACACAACTCAAGATGTGTTCTATATGATCCAAAAGATGAACTCACTTTTTAAATAATTACTTTATGTTTTTATTATTTGTAATAGGAATAGGTTGTATTGTTTTACATTTTAGTGCCTCATATATAGCAATAAAATTGAAAAAGAAATATAATGTAAATTATCTGAAGGAATTGCGAAATTACGATTTAGCCAAGTCAGAAAAGAGTTCTTTAAAAAAAATTAAGTTTTATCGACTTTTTGGAGTATTATTAATGATATTAGATATTGTTCTATTTTTTATATTATAAGGAAAGAGCCGACATTGACCGGACTTTCTACTTTTAAAGTCGCCACGTTTTTCTGGAAGGAGTCTTTAAACTTTTTTTTGGTAAGCATGGTTTAAAACCTTTTGCTACATTTGGTAAACATTGAAAGCCTCGAATTACATGAACCGCTACGCAGTCCCTTAGGCTGCTTAAGAAACAGCAATGTAAACATTAAGAAGGATTATAATATTTTTGTAGCCAACAAAAATTGAGTATTGGTAAAATATTTGATTTAAATTTTTACATTTAATCAGGTAAAGCTGCAACCTATGGAAAACGAAAAATTGAAATCAACCCTTTTTCCCGATGAACTGATTGCCAGTAAAATATATTTAATACGAGGCGAAAAAGTAATGCTTGATACGGATTTATCATCCGTTTATTGCGTTGAAACAAGAGTTTTAAAGCAAGCTGTACGAAGAAATATTGATCGGTTCCCAAGTGATTTTATGTTTGAATTAACCAAAGAAGAATATGAAATTTTAAGATCACAATTTGTGACCTTAAAGAGAGGGCAGCACTCAAAATATCTTCCGTTTGCCTTTACAGAACAAGGAGTTGCCATGCTTTCGAGTGTTTTGAACAGTCAACGTGCCATTTTGGTTAATATCCAAATAATACGTGTATTTGTAAAAATGCGCGAAATGGTTACCGATACCTTGAACTTAAAATTGGATATAGAACAAATAAAAAAGAAACTTACCAACCACGACAAAAACATTGAACTGGTATTTTCCTATCTCGATGAACTGATGGAAAAACAGGAAACCCCAAAACCCCGAAAAGCTATAGGATTTAAAAATGGTAATGAATAAAGCTGAAAACCCCAATCTTAAGGGACAGAACCGCTACAGCTACGTGCTCAACAACCCGCTCAAATACACCGCTCTGAGCGGGTACCATGCCGCAACCTTTTATTACGATAGCGGTAGTGGCAGTATTGGCAATGGGGTTTATTTTGATATTAGAGGCAATTACAGTGGGAGTGGTTAAAAGCGATTTCCCTGGATAACAACCATCCTTTTTGGTTATGTCAATTCAAATTATATGAGTTATATTTTCATACGGAAACACTTCACAACCAATAATTAACGATGTCACGGATCCTTAATAATCTAATCGGGAATCCTTGATTTTTCAGAAGTTTTTTTTGAACAATAACCCCATTTTGCTGTATTTAGAGTAGGTTTTTAAGTACAGCATGGATTCCAAAGAAACATTACAATTTATTTTAAGGGCACAGGATCTTCAGACTCCTGAACTCGATTTGTCGAACAAAGGCATTACTGAGATACCTGCTGAAATAGGTCAATTGGTACATTTAAAAATTCTAAACTTAAGTTATAACCAGATAAGCGAATTGCCGCCTGCCCTGTGTAACCTAATCAACCTCGAAAAACTTTATATCACCCGCAACCAGATTTCCAGGTTACCTGTTGGAATGGGAAATTTTGTGAACCTGAAATCTCTTGATTTAAGCTACAACCCTTTAGGAAAACTTCCCAGCGAATTGGGATTGCTGTGTCAATTGGAATGGCTTGATGCAAGTTTCTGCGAACTGAAATCGTTGCCTGTGGAATTGATCAACCTGTATAATTTGAGGGAGTTCAATTTAGAGGAGAACCCTCTGATATTCCCCGCTCCAAAGGTTGTAAAACGGGGTCTTTATGCCGTGATGTATTTCCTCACCCTTGAGAAAAGAAAACGGGAAGCTGCCAAGGTGCTGTTACATGTATTTAACATGCCCGAGCCTATTCAAGGTTCGTTTCGGCAATACATCCGGTATTTCAATCAGGTAGTTTCGCAAGCCAATAACAAGGAGGTGGTTTTCGATGTGAACTTCATCAATCAGGATTTGCACCCTGAAATGCACCTGAATGCCGGGGTAGAAGGATACCTGTATGAGGTGATGCGTTTTATTCAGGAAAAACTCGATGTCCTCAAAAATTCGCAACACGCCATTCAACCCATCTCCACCTATTATGCCGATAGCCGGCTTTCCGAAATCAAAGAGCGGTTGTTCCGGTTTAACGAATCGCTGGACGATAAAATTGAAGAAATCAGGCAAATGAAACGGGAGATCAAAGGCCTGTATGACTCCATGGAGATTTAACCGATCGCTGAAGGATTCCCTGCAAGTTGATTTCCAAAACCATTGTATATTTCTATTTTCGCCGGTAACCAGTTGAAATATTTTCAAATCTTTAATCTGTTGAAATACATCATTGTACAAATTTTAAGTCTATAAATTATGCTGATACTCCTTTCGCCTGCAAAAACACTCGATTTTGAAAACGCCCGGGTGCTACCCCTACACACCTACCCTGAATTTGCCGAAAAAGCCAAACCACTGATAAAGCAATTGCGAAAGTATTCTCCCAAGGAATTGATGGATTTGATGAACATTAGCCAGAACCTGGCCCAATTGAATCATTCCCGGTTCAGGGACTGGACACCGGTTCCGGATGAAACCCACATGCGGCAGGCTATTTGTGCTTTTCACGGCGATGTATATACCGGACTAAATGTGAGCAATTGGGAGGAATCCGATTTTTCTTTTGCCCAGGAACACATCCGCATTTTGTCAGGACTCTACGGAGTGCTGCGGCCATTGGATTACATCGCCCCTTACCGCCTCGAAATGGGAACCAAACTTCAAAATCCTAAAGGTGCAACTCTTTATGCCTATTGGGGCGAACTGGTCACCAAAAGCATCAAAAAGCAGCTCCAGACACAAGGCGATGACGTATTGATAAATCTGGCTTCGAACGAATATTTTAAGGTAGTACAGCCTAAAAAAATCAAAGCCCAATGGGTAACTCCGGTTTTTAAGGATGCCCAAAACGGACAATACAAGGTGGTGAGTTTCTTTGCTAAAAAAGCCCGGGGCATGATGAGCCGGTTTATTGTAAAAAACCGGTTGCACCTACCTGACCAAATCAAAGAATTCAACGAAAGTGGTTATTCGTATAACGGCCGGTTGAGTAAGGAGGCAGAATGGGTCTTTACGCGCGACTTGAAATAACGGCCTGCCATTTTTCCCGGAACCATTCGTTCCGTTAATTGTTTTTGACCCAAAATCACCTCTCGGAAAAATGAAAAATAAAATTATTCTCTTGCTGGGCACCGGCTTTTTTATATGGAATCTATTTATGGGATGTGAATCGCCCCGGATGGGTAAAATGGATCAATTCAATCTGGTTATCACCGATGAAATAAATCCCGCCGGGTTATTGCCAGAATACATTGAAGTGGATCACACCGGCAAGTTGGTTATCCTCACCAACCGGTTCAATACCGATGGAACCAAGTACCACCATGGCTATTTTGTTGATGCCTCCAAACATCAATTGGATTCTCTTATTGCCATGATAAACGCACTTGAAAAAAACGATTTGCACCAAATGCACACAAATCCCGAGGATACCATTGTTTTTAAAGTCCATTTAAGTGGAATGATAGACCAACAGCGGGTAAACTACATGTGGGTGGGGAGCCGATTCTCGCCAAACCTGACGAAATTGATTTCATTCTGCCAGCAACTTCCTGAGGAAAAATATCGGTACAAATTAAAAGAACCTCATTATTTCTCTACCGCCGGAATTTGTGCCAGCGAACAGAAAAACCTTTTCAACGAATAACTTTTATGCGTGCCTTTTTGTGCAAGCCACATGAAACCATTAAATTCGCACCCTTAAAAAAACCGGATCATGCTACAGATCGAAAATACCCTCATCAGTCTCGACATTTTAGAAAAAAAATTTGTTTGCAACCTGCATGCTTGCAAAGGAGCATGCTGCGTGGAGGGTGACAGCGGCGCGCCATTGGATGCTGAAGAAACTCCCATTTTGGAACAGATTTTTCCGCAGGTAAAACCTTACATGACCCCTGAGGGAATTGAAACTGTACAGAAATTAGGCACCTGGGTAGTTGATGACGATGGCGATAAAGTAACCCCATTGGTGAATAACCGTGAATGTGCCTATGTTTACCGGAACCAGGAGGGTATTGTTTTATGCGCCATCGAGAAAGCTTTTAATGAGGGAAAGGTTTCCTTTCAGAAACCGGTTTCCTGCCATCTGTATCCCATCCGGGTAAAAAAATATGCCGATTTTGATGCCGTAAACTATGAGTCGAATCACTTGTGTGTGCCGGCCCGTGTAAATGGCGAAAAACTGGGTGTTCCGGTTTACCAGTTCGTCCGTGGCCCCCTCATCCGCAAATTTGGCGAGGAATGGTTCCACCAACTTGAGATTGCTGCCAATGAGTTGCTGAAGGCAAAGTAACCACCTGTTTTTCCGGGTGATCTGCTTTATAATAACCCCGGCCATTTCCGTTTTCAAAGAATATTTTGGTTATTTGTAACCAGAAGAATCTATAAAAACTATCGGATGAAGCATTTTTTACTTTGGAGTCTTTTCCTTCTTATTTCTTTATGGAGTTGGGGCCAACAGGAAACCGATATGACCCGGGAGTTTGTGTACAAAGGGCGCCAATACATTCCCAACAGCCCATGGTGGACTACCGGAGCCGGATATAGTTACAACATGGGTGAAAAAACCCACGAACCCAATTTTTTTATCGACGTTCATGTCCCCATCAAAAGAAAACATTATGCAGCCGTAGGTTTTCTTACCTCGCGCCAACAGTTTTTTGACCGCGATACCGGAATCTTCCTCCCATTTTCCAGAAATGAATACGGATTAAAAAGCATTCATGCCATGTATGGCTGGCGGATAGAAAGGTTGCACTCTAATTATGGCTTTTTTGCAGGACCATCGTTAAATTGGGGTTACGATTACCTTTACACAGATTCCGTTGGTTCGTGGAGTCAGAAATTTTTTGATCCGGGTGTTTATGCCAGTGTCCAGGGAAGCTGGAAGTTTTATTTCGATTTAGGTATTGGAACCACTTTTTGGGTGAACTGGAACAAACATTACCAGGCCGTAGGATGTACCGTGCATATTTATTTTTCTACCGCATTCAAACGGCAACTTTAACCGTTAAACAATTATTAGTTTCATTGGTACTTTACAGAAGGGTTTATCCCTTAAAAAATTTCAATGAATCAAAAGAACTTTAATTCTCAAATCTAACACGCTCCTTATGAAACAGATTAATGAATACATTGCATCGAATAAAAACCAAATGCTGGAGGAATTGTTTCAGTACCTCAGAATACCTTCCATTAGCTCCATTGCCGACCACAAGCCAGACCTATACCGGGCTGCCGATTATGTGAAGGCATCGTTACTAAAAGCAGGCGTTGATAAAGCCGAAATTTTTGAAACCAAAGGCAATCCGGTGGTTTATGCCGAAAAGTTGGTAAATCCGCAATGGCCTACCATTTTGGTTTATGCCCACATGGATGTGATGCCCGTGGATCCGGTTGACAAATGGGCGTCGGCCCCTTTTGAACCTGAGATTAGGGAAGAAAAAATATTTGCCCGTGGCGCCGACGACGACAAAGGACAGTCATTCATGCACATTAAAGCTTTCGAATTTTTGATAAAAACCAACCAATTGCCCTGTAACGTGAAGTTCATGATTGAAGGGGAAGAAGAAATCGGATCGCCAAATTTACCTGCCTTTTGTCAGGAACATAAAGAAATGTTGAAAGCCGATGTCATTCTGGTTTCCGATACGGGTATGCTGGCACAGGATATTCCTTCCATCACTTCCGGGTTGCGGGGGCTGGCCTATTGGGAAGTGGAAATTACCGGGCCTAACCGCGATTTGCATTCCGGGTTATTCGGAGGAGCAGTGGCAAATCCCATCAATGTATTGGCAAAAATGATTGCCCAAATGACCGATGAAAACGGACACATTACCATTCCCGGTTTTTACGACGATGTGATTGAAGTCTCCGCAGAAGAACGGGCTTTGATGGCTAAAGCACCCTACAACGAAGAAAATTACAAGAAAGCACTTGCTTTAAACGAACTATCAGGCGAAAAAGGCTATACTACCCAAGAACGTACGGGAATCAGGCCCACGTTTGATGTATGTGGAATCTGGGGTGGTTATACCGGCGAAGGTGCCAAAACCGTGCTCCCTTCCAAAGCTTTTGCAAAAATATCGTGTCGGTTGGTCCCCAACCAGGAACACCATAAAATAGCCAACCTTTTCAAATCACATTTTGAGGCTATGGCGCCTAAAAGTGTAAAGGTAGAAGTGAAGATTTTACATGGTGGGCAGGGTTATGTTTGCCCTACCGATACCGCGCCCTATTTAGCTGCCGAAAAAGCCTATACCGCAACGTTTGGCAAACGCCCGGTTCCGGTACGGAGTGGAGGGAGCATCCCCATTATTTCCGATTTTGAGCGGATACTAGGCATCAAATCTGTGTTGATGGGTTTTGGGTTGGAATCGGATGCCATTCATTCCCCCAACGAGAACTTTCCGTTGTTCAACTTTTTTAAAGGCATCGAAACCATTCCCTGGTTCTATCATTATTATGCCCAGATGATGCAAGAACAAAGGAATAATTTGCCATGAACAATTAATATTGTTTTGTTAGCAGAAAGAATATTTTAGTATCACCTAAAATCCGCAGGTCATCTGGTAAACCGTTGAAAGTCACGGGGTGACTCAATTTGACACAAAGAAGGCAAACAATTGTTATTCAATTAGTCACCCCGTGACTTGCGGAAATAAGATATCAAGTGGTAAGTATCAAGATATGAGATTGAGAGATAGAGATACTAGACACAAGATAATGAGCCAGTTAGCCATTAAATTAACAAAGCCTCGGCAACCAACAAATCCATGGGGCGGGTAATTTTGATGTTTTCCGGATTGCCCTCCACCAGATGGATTTCCGTTCCCAATTTTTCCGCCACACCGGCATCGTCAGTATAAGTGGCATCAAAAGGCTGCTGATAGGCTTCTTTCAACAGTTTGATGCTAAAAACCTGTGGCGTTTGTACCAAAAACAATTTGCCGCGATCTATCGCGTGGTTTGAGGTTTTATCGTCCCACCGGACCGATTCAGTTACCGGGACCACAGGAATGGCCGAGGCATAAAGAGCCGCCGCTTCAAAACAATGCTGTATGGTTTCAAGGCTAACCAGAGGACGAACACCATCGTGAATGGCTACCAATCCGGAACCATCAACGAGTTGCAAACCGTTTTTTACCGAATGAAAACGTTCAACACCACCCACGGTTAACTGATGTGGAATGGTGCACTGATGTTTTTTGATCAATCCGGACCAGTAGAAATGCTGACTTTCGGGCAGCACAATAATTAGTTTCATGAGGTTATCGAACTCAAAAAACCGCTCCAGGGTGTGCATCAGAATGGGTTTTCCATGTATCTCAATAAATTGCTTCGGCAGTTCGGTCCCCATCCGTTTGCCACTTCCACCGGCAACAATAATTGTATATTTTTGTATCTCTTCCATCAAACCTTTGAATTGTATTCAAAACTAATGATAAAAATTAAGATGGCTGAGAGTCCGTTTTCGATTTTTCCAATTACGAAAAACCAGGTACAATAAAAAATAAATAGTTACTTTGAACGGAAATAAAAATTTGAATGCCCATGTTAACAAAAAACGTCATCCCGTTTTTAACGGAACTTGCGAGTAACAACAACAAGTTGTGGTTCGATAAAAACAGAACCTGGTACCAAGCAGCCAGCAAAGATTTTAAAGATTTTATTGAGGAACTGATTCCTCAATTGGTAGCTACCGATCCCAAATTGGCTGGTATTTCGGCCAAAGATTGTGTGTACCGTATTTTCCGCGATGTAAGGTTCAGCAACGATAAAACCCCCTACAAAATAAGCATGGCTGCCAACGTTGCCCCTGGTGGTAAAAGCAGCAAACTTGCAAGCTTTTACATCCATGTAGAACCCACCGGAAAATCTATTGCAGGTGGCGGAATCTATATGACCGATCCCCCTTTTTTAAAGGCGATGCGGAACGAGTTTTTTCAGGTTCCCGAAGAGTTGCTGGACATTTTTAACCAGCCGGAATTTAAAAAATATTTCAACGGTTTATGGGAAGAAGATAAACTGAAAACCGCTCCCAAAGGGTTTCCGAAAGACTTTGAACACATTGATTTGTTAAAACACAAGCATTACATTGTGCTTACTGAATTAACAAAGGCTGATATCACAGGGGTTGAGTTATTGCCAAAGCTGGTAGCTATTCACCGGGCGATGTATCCCCTAAACCGGTTGATTAATACAATCTTTGAAGATGCCGGGTTGGTTTAAAAACTTTTTCATTAAGTGCTTTCCCATATAAAACAACAAAACCCTGAAGAATTTCTCCAGGGTTTTGTTGTTATGGTTTTAAGAGGTTTTTTAATGTTATTCCTTTTTCACACTTCCGCCCGATGATTTTTCAATGTCCACCATCTTTGGACTTCCCATGTATTTGACTGATGCACCCGAACTGGCTTCGGCATTCAGCTCTTCGTCGGCACTAATTTGAATGCTTGCTCCGCTTGAAGCATCGGCTTTAACTTTGGCAGCTTTCAGGTCAAAACCTTCAATGCTGGCACCACTGCTGGCATCGCCACTAAAATAGCCAACTGTTCCAGAAAGTTTGGCACTGGCGCCGCTGCTTACATCACAAGAAACCTTTGTTGCCTTGAGGTCTATCTTTAAACTGGCCCCGCTACTCGACGAAAGTTTCAATTCGTCTGAGGCAATCTGATTTTGTGAAGTTATCGACGAACCACTGCTGGCTTCAGCATCATTTATTTTGGTAGCGGTTACTTTTACCAGAATTTTCCTTTTATTTCCGTTCCAGTTGTTTCCTTTTAGGTATATCATTAAATGAGTACCTTCCAGCTCGGTCACAACTTGGTCAATGTATTCTGCATCGGCAGTTACCTCCACAAATTCCTTAGAACCCAGGGTTAATTCTACTCTAATGCCCTCGCTGACATCAATTCCGGTAAACCCGGATACCTGGCGGACTTCAGATTTTTCCTGACCCATTAAGGTAGTGGCTAAAAAACCTGCAAAAACAAACGCTGCTAAAAATTTAAGGGTTTTCATACGGTGTATTTTTTAGTTGTTAATTTTTAATTTACAATTTTAAAGACGATGCGACAAAAAGCTTGTTACAGTTTTTCAAATTTCATTTGCTAAAAAGTTTATAACAATCGGTTTGTCTGCCAATAACAAATGGCCACAGAATCGGTCAATTCCGTTTTTGAAGGTAATTCGAAAAATCGGGAAAAGATATATTTTGAATGTGCTTAGGGTTTCAGCTTTTACTTATCTAAAGGACATTCCTTGGCGAGTGTTTCTAATGCAAAGGCCTTGTCCTTTTTTAATTGTACCCGCAAAGCATCCACGGTTTCAAATTTGTATTCGTCGCGGAGTTTGCGGATGATGTGTATTTTGATGAATTTCCCGTAAAGCGAACCTCCAAAATCAAAGAGGTGGGCTTCAATCACAGGAACATGGGTGGTATCGTCTATGGTGGGACGCAGTCCAATGTTCATCATCCCCTGGTACCTTGTTCCATTGTATTCGACCAAAACGGCATACACCCCGTTGCCTGGGACTAGTTTGTTGTCGGGGGCCAACAAGTTGGCTGTCGGGAATCCTAATTTGTTGCCCAATTGCTGGCCATGAACCACGGTTCCTGAAAGCAGATACGGATACCCCAGCAATTTTGAAGCATCCAGCAGTTTTCCGTTGGCCAGCAAATTCCGGATAAGTGTGGAACTGATGGTTGCACCTTCCGAGGTAACCTCATCTTGCCGCACCAGTCGGAATCCAAGTTCCGGAGCTAAAGAGCTTAACTGTTCAAAATTTCCCTCCCGGTTTTTCCCAAAAGAATGATCATAACCCACCAAAAGGGTATGAAGGTTCAGCTTATCTACCAGAATCTGAGATACAAATTCCCGGTAACTTAACTGTGCCAATTCTTTGCTAAAGGGATACAGTACCAAGTGCTTTATATCAGCTTTTTGGAATAAGCTTATTTTTTCTTCAATGGTGGTAAGCAGCACCACTTTTTTATGGGGGGCCAGCACATGCGACGGATGGGGCGAAAAAGTAAAAATCACACTTTCGCCATTCACTTCGGAAGCCAATTGGTTCAGTTGTTTAATCACTTGTTGATGGCCGAGGTGCACCCCATCGAACGAACCAATGGTTACCACCGGACGGATGGCATCAAACCCTGATATATCTTCCCAAATCTTCAAAACCGTCATTTTTTACGTTGCAAAAATATAAAAATGTTACAGATTCTTACTTCTTTAATTTCTGATGTCCCGGTTTCATAAATTCTCACGGATGGGGTTTTAGGCAATCAATTACAAATGTGTTCTCCATGTGGCATGGATTTCATTTCTCCTCCTTTGGGGATGGGGAGGAATCTTTATTTCTTTTCTTAACTAAACGACATTAAATGTATATTTGCGGATAATTCATTTGAATGAATTTATAGCAAAAAAATTATGAGAATGAAACACATAGTATTTGGATTATTGATTCTTGCCTCGTGCCAAACAGAACAGCCCAAATTTCAAATTGATGCCGCCTTTGGTGGTGGTGCCGGAAAGTACATCAAATACATCGACATGACCCAACCCGGTTTGAAACCCGACTCGCTGTTGCTCGACGATAACGGAAAATTTCAGATGTCGCAAATAACTCAGCATCCCAAAGATTATATCTTCTTTTTCAGCGATAAGGAATACATCCGTTTGGTTGTTTGTCCCAATGAACAATTGGTGGTTAAAGGCTTAGCCGATTCGTTGGTGGAAACCTATTCCGTCTCTGGTTCTGTGGAATCGGAGCAGGTGAGCCTCATCATCAAAAGGCATTTTAGGGCTGTGCACATTTTAGATACCTTGCAGCGGTTTTATATGAAAAACCAGAATCATCCCCAATTGGATGATTTAATAGGCCTTATTTCAACGGTTAGCGATTCGGTGTATGCCGACGAAAAAGCTTTTTTGCAGTCTTTTATCGAAAACAACCCCGGTTCCATCGCGGCTTACATTGCATTGTCGCAAAAGCTGGGATACAACCGCAATTTATTCACATTGTCTAACGACTTATCCTACTTTGAACGGGTAGATACTGCATTATCGGCCAAATACGACACCATTCCCATGTCGAACATGCTCCATGCCTATGTAAAGCGGGGGAAACTACAATTGGCTCAACAAGCCAAAGATACCATCCAAAATATGATTGGGGCCATGGCGCCAGACATTCAATTGCCCAATCCCTGGGGCGATACGCTGAAACTTTCTACACTGAAGGGCAAATACGTGTTGATCGACTTTTGGGGGACCTGGTGCCGGCCATGCCGCCTGCATAATGCCGATTTGAGAAATACCTACCGGATGTTCCGTCCGCGCGGGTTCGATATTTTTCAGGTGGCCATAGAACGGAACATCACCGATTGGCGGAATACCCTGCGCGAAGACAAGTTGTATTGGAGGTATCAGGTAAGCGAACTGAATTATATGGAAAGTAAGGTAGCCCGGATGTATGGGGTTACTTCCATTCCGTCGAATTTTTTAATCGACCCTGATGGTAGGATTATTGCCCGCGACCTGTATGGTGAAGCATTGAATTTATTGTTGAATGAGGTATTGAAACCCATAGCTGTTGTCCCACAAGTAAATCCTTAAGCTGTGCAAGAAAAGAAAATCTTTTTTGTCTCCGATGTTCATTTGGGGCATCCATCGCTGGAAACTGCCCGGTGGCGTGAACATCTGTTTGTACAGTGGCTCGACGAAATTAAACCTCATGCCGAGGCCATTTACCTGGTCGGCGATATTTTCGATTTTTGGTACGAATACCGGAAAGTTGTCCCCCGTGGATTTGTGCGTACCTTAGGTAAATTAGCCGAATTGACCGATGCCGGCATTCCCATCCATTTTTTTACAGGCAACCACGATGTCTGGGTATTCGATTACCTTCCTAAAGAAACAGGAGTCGTTGTTCACCGGGAACCTATTACGCAAGAATTAAAAGGAAAGAAATTTTATATTGCTCATGGCGATGGGCTGGGCCCGGGGGATTTAAATTATAAGTTATTGAAGCGCATTTTTACCAGCAAAACTTTACAATGGCTTTTTAGCCGTTTGCATCCCAACTTTTCGTTATGGCTTGCCCATTCGTGGTCTAATTCGAGCCGCGATGCTAAAGGTATTCAAGCTGAGGGATTTAACGGTGAGGAAAAGGAATTGATTTACCTTCATGCGAAAAAGGTGCTTTCAAAATCCTATTTTGATTATATGGTTTTTGGCCACCGGCACCTGATGCTTGATTTGCCGCTTGGCGAGAGCCGGTTCATCAATCTGGGCGATTGGTTGTACCATTTTTCATATGGAGTGTTCGATGGCCGCACCTTTGAACTGAAACAAGTAACGGCTGAGCAGGTGGAGAAGGTAAAAAATAGATTCGGCCTTAAAAATGATAAGTAGATGATTTGTTTGGTAATACGCATACAGATTTGATTGGGGTGAAAATTATTATAAATTTGCTATCTGCATGTTGCATCATCTGAATATTACAAGTTAAAACTGATTTTGTGAATGAGCATGAAAATTGGGAACCATTTTTACCTGTTTCTTCTAAATACCCTATTTGTTTCTGCAATAGTTATTTCATGCACTTTCGACACAAAAAAAGCAGCCCCACTGGTTGAGGACGAAAGCAATGGTGATTACCTGATTTATCAAATGGATGAAACAAGTTATAAGATTCCATCGCCAATGGAACTATTTCTTTATTTGGAACAAAATGGGGCCGGATTTGTAAAAGAATCCATGCACGATGCCTCCAAACAATCCACCTATTTAAGCCGCAAAGATAAATCGCTAAACCTAGGCATTTACTCAGCCGATCTGGCTTACAGTACCGTGTTTGGTGATTTCCAACAAACATTGACTTTTTTTGATGCTGCCAAATCTCTTTCGTCAGACTTAGGGTTGCACGAAGGATATGGTGAACAGATTGCCGGGCGGATTGATCAAAACCTGACAAATGTGGATTCCCTGATTGATATTACTACCGATTCGTACGATGAAGCCACGCTTTTCCTTGAAGATCAGGGTCTGGCAGATATTCTTGGGTTCATCGTGGCCGGCGGGTGGATTGAAAGTCTGCATCTGAGTATCCAATCGGTGGGGGAATACCAACAAACCAGCCCATTGATTGAACGCATTGCCGATCAACAGGTGTTGCTCGATAATCTTTTGCAGTTTCTGAGAAAATATTCTGAGAACAATCAAATTCTTGAAGTTGTTACTCAATTGGAAGAACTCCAGGAGGTATATGATCAATTATATTATAACGACGAAAATACCGTAATCACTAAAGAACAATTTGTGGCAATTTCAAATAAGGTTATTGAAATCCGCGAATCCATCATTCATTAATTGTGTTACGCATTATGCTACGATTCAATATATTTCATAAAATAACAATCTCAACCAGCATCATCCTTTTATTGGTGGCCGTTTCATTTTCAGGCCAAGCCCAGAAATGTGCCAAAAAGAAACTGGCCGACAAAGAAATCCGCGAGGACTATGATTACCGGGGGCAATCGCTATTTATTGAATTAGGGAATGGCGATTCCACTACCTTGAATATTGTACTCTATTCAAAACAGAATTACCGGATTTTTGTGGTGGGCGAACAAAAACTGGGGAAAATTGATTATGAAATCATTGTCCCCCGCAAAAAGTTCAACCGCGTGGTTCAAAATATCCAACAAAAAAAGGTGACGGCTTATAAAAAGGACCCCAATGGATTTTACCTTTACAATACCGAAGGTGAACGTATCCCTATTGGTGAAGTAATGGTAAATGATACCATCTGGAGCCGCGAAACCAATACGACAGAAGAATTGGTATATAACAGCCGGGATGCGGAATCCACTTTTTGGACGGCTACCCCGGGTAAGACCCAAATGATTTCTATTAAAGTATTTGTAGAAAAAACCGACAAACCCCAGCGAGGATGTATTGGCGTTTACGTGGGACGCGAGTTTTCCAATGCCTACCAGTTCCGCAGATAATATAAACGTTGAATTTTCAACACTTAAAGTACTTCTTATCCTGTAACCAATTGTAACACTTGGCGTCAAAACGCTGACATTGATTAGAATTATTGAACTAAACTTTTAAATTTATGAAGAGCTTTTTAAAGTACACCTTAGCAACCGTGGTAGGGATACTTATTTACACGGTTATCAGTACCTTGATTTTCTTTGGTATTGTTGGTGCCATTGTTTCAGCTTCCGACCAATCCGAGGCAAGTATTGAACCAAATACCATTTTGTACATGAAACTCGATCAGAGCATTGTCGATCGGGCTTCAGACAATCCTTTCGAAGGGTTTAACTTTGCTACCTTTGAAGCAGATCCCGCCCTGGGTTTAAATGATATTCTTAAAAACTTGAAGAAAGCCAAAGAGGATGAAAACATCAAAGGAATATTTATGGAATTGAGTTACATTCCAGCAGGTATTGCCACCATTGACGAAATCAGAAACGGCTTACTCGATTTTAAAGAAAGCGGGAAATTTATTTACACCTATGCCGAAGTCATGACACAAGGTGCCTATTACCTGGCATCGGCTTCCGATAAAATCTACATGAACCCAGTGGGAACAATGGAACTCAAAGGCCTCCGCTCTAAAGTCACCTTTTTTAAAGGGGCTCTTGAAAAATTAGGGGTGGAGCCCGTTATTTTCCGTCATGGGAAATTCAAAAGTGCCATTGAGCCTTTTATGCTCGACAAAATGAGCGAAGCCAACAAAGAACAATCCATGACCTTTGTACAATCTATTTGGGATTATATGGTGGCCAATATTGCCAAATCGCGAGGCCTTACCGCAGCTGAAATCAATCAGTTGGCCGATGCTTATACCATCCGCAATACCCAAGCCGCCGTGGATCACAAAATTATTGATGGTTCCAAATACCGCGACGAAGTAATTGATGAACTGGTAACCCTTACCGATGCCGGGAAACCTGAAAAACTGGAGATGGTTAAATTATCAAAATACACCGATGTAGGAAATGTAAAAAAACACCGCAAACATCAGTCGGATAAAATTGCTGTAATATATGCATCGGGTGAAATCAATTCCGGTAAAGGCGACAACCAAACCATTGGCTCCGAAACGTTGGCCCAGGCTTTGCGTAAAGCCCGCCGCGACAGCACCATTAAGGCCATCGTGCTACGCGTAAACTCTCCTGGAGGCAGCGGATTAGCTTCCGATGTGATTTGGCGCGAAGTGGTGTTGGCCAAACAGGCTAAACCATTGGTTGTTTCCATGGGCGATTTGGCTGCATCGGGCGGGTATTATATTGCTTGTCCTGCCGATGTAATTGTGGCCAACGAGGTTACTTTGACCGGTTCCATTGGAGTATTCGGGTTGCTTTTAAATACTCAGGAGCTGATGAATAAAAAACTGGGCATCACCTTCGATGGTATCAAAACCAACCAATATGCCGATTTGGGCGATGTTACACGTCCTATGACCGAGGCCGAAAAAGAAATTATTCAAGGCGAGGTGGAAGAATTTTATTCCGTTTTTATCGGGAAAGTGGGCGATGGCCGAAAAATGGCTGTAGCCGGTGTCGATAGTATTGGCCAGGGACGCGTATGGAGCGGGGCCAATGCAAAACAAATTGGATTGGTTGACGAGTTTGGCGGTTTGGAGCGTGCCATAGTTATTGCCGCAGAAAAGGCAAACCTAACCGATTATAAAACCATCGACCTTCCTGAACAGCCCGATCCCGTGGAAGAACTAATTAAACAGTTGACGGGAGAAGCTAAAATGAGCATCCTTGAAAAAGAATTGGGCGAGAATTATTATTTCTACCAAAAACTGAAAAACGTTCAAAAACTGCAAGGTATTCAAGCCCGTATGGACTATGATGTTGAACTTTATTAGGTTGAGTGTTAGAAGTCACCCTGTGACTTACAGGTTCAACAATATTTAAGAAAAAAGATCTGCTAAAAAATACCAGCAGGTCTTTTTTTTGTACCATTTCCAGTATTTCTCTTTTTAACCATTATTTTTGCAGAAAAATTAAAGAAATGTCATATACAGCAAAACAGGTTTTTGATGCCTTACGCCTTGTAATCCATCCGGAACAGAAAAAAGATATCGTCTCCCTTGGAATGGTTCACGAGCTGGAGATTGAAGGAAAGAAAATCTCCTTCGCCTTAGTATTTAACAAAGAAAACACCACCAACATTGCCCAATTGAAAAAGGAATGTGTGGATGCCATTGAAAAACATTTAGGCTCTGGGGCCGATGTGCGTGGCAATATAAAAGCCATGACAGTAAAAGAAGAAAGCACCAAACCTTTGGAAAAAGTAAAAAACATTATTGCCATTGCCTCGGGCAAAGGAGGCGTTGGGAAATCAACCGTTGCAAGTAACCTGGCGGTTGCTCTGGCAAATACCGGAGCCAAAGTTGGTTTAGTTGATGCCGATATTTACGGGCCATCGGTACCTAAGATGTTTCAGATGGAAGGTGCCCGGCCAGAGGTTAAACGCGAAAATGGGACGGATATCATTATACCGGTGGAAAAATATGGGGTGAAGTTGCTTTCTATCGGATTTTTTGTGAACCCCGAAGACGCTTTGGTTTGGCGGGGTCCCATGGCCACCAGTGCGCTTAATCAACTGTTGCTGCAAGGCGACTGGGGCGAACTCGATTATTTATTGATTGACCTGCCTCCTGGCACCAGCGATATTCATTTAACGTTGGTACAGTCGGTTGCCGTTACCGGAGCTATTATTGTAAGCACCCCGCAAGATGTGGCTTTGGCCGATGCAATTAAAGGAATCAACATGTTTAAAGGAGAAAAAATAAACGTCCCCGTTTTGGGATTGATTGAAAATATGGCCTGGTTTACCCCAGCCGAATTGCCCGAAAACAAATATTACATTTTTGGGAAAGAGGGCTGTAAAGCCTTGGCCGAAAAACTGAACTTAACACTTTTGGGGCAAATCCCTATTGTGCAGAGTATCTGCGAAGGAGGGGATTCTGGCGTTCCAGTGGCTGCCAATTCCGAAACGATAACAGGGATGGCTTTTGCCGAAATAGCCCAGAGAGTGTTATCATCTGTTCATGAACGGAATAACAAACTAATAGCCACGCAAAAAGTAGAAATTAATACCAATGCAAAAGGTCGCGGCACCAATTGACCCACCGTTAAGTCAAGCTGTTTTTGACCATACGGTTATAATCCGTTCATTTTTGTATTTTTATAAAAATTATGAAAATGGTTGACAAGTCAATAATATTATCAGACCTGAAAAGTCATTTAATACCTAAAATCCGCAGGTCATCTGGTAAACCGTTGAAAGTCACGGGGTGACTCAATTTGACACAAAGAAGGCAAACAATTGTTATTCAATTAGTCACCCCGTGACTTGCGGAAATAAGGTAATAACAAACTACGGACAGTCTGTAAAAGATGTTGCTTTGTTTGGTTCTCAGGCCCGGGGCGATTCAAAAGAATCTTCCGATTTTGATGTGCTGATTGTTTTAGATAAGGAATACACATGGAAAGACGAAAATCAGATTTTAGATTTGTGTTATGATATAGATTTGAAATACAACATCTTATTGGATGTTCATGTAATATCAAATAAAGAACTTGCAACAATTCGCGGGAGGCAATCTATTTTTATAAATGCCTTAAAATCTGGGATTCACGCATGACGATAGAAAGTAATGACAGGGATAGTTTAATTAAGTATCGGTTAAAGCAAGCTGATGAAACTATTTTAGATGTCCGGTTACTTATAGAAAATAACAGATTACGTTCTGCTGTTAACAGGGTTTATTACGGGATGTTCTATTCATTGTTAGCACTTGGATTGGCAAATAAATTTGAAACATCAACATACTCAGTTGATAGGTAAGCTTCATTCATGAAGGACTTATTGATTCAAAATATGGTAAAATCATAAACAAGGCTTTCAATAGGAGAACAAAAGGGGATTATGATTCTTACATTGAATTTGAGAAGGAAACTGTAGATGAGATGTTTTCAGAAATACAAGAATTTATTTCAGCAATTAAAGAATGTCTGAACATAAACTAAATACAGATACTTACAACAGCAGGCATAAGTTATGGCGGGGTTTGACAGTTATTCAAAGGTTTTTCCTTGCCCAAAATCAAAGCTGTAAACCGATATATCCGCGTTACAGCTATCAACCACGATCTAAAGCCAGCAAACCGGAAAGGTTGAGGATTGATTTGATACGAAAAAGCATTAAGAACGCCCCGATACATGTAAGATAGCTAATGATAAAAGAAATAAATGGGAACTGTTTTTGATTTCAAACCCATTTAGTAAATTACACACCTAATTTAAAAAACAAGATTATGGCAAAGATACGCGACCTAAAAAACGAAGTGAATTACCTCATTTTTGAGATTATTTCCGACTGCAACACCTTTATGGCCTTTCACCCGGCAAAGAGCGAAGCCACCATCAAATTAGTGGAAGAGGCCGTGCAACTCCGGAATTCGCTGATTCAAAGAATCAACCACCCGGAAACCACCTCTCCCAAGTATTTCAACGATCTGAGGAAAGAACTGATTGATGGAGCCGATAAAATATTTGAAAAACTCCGTAAATTGATAAAATAGGATACTTTTAGAGTGGTTCCGGCCACTTTTTTCCATTTTAATACGCAATATTCCCTTAATCATTAAAATACATTGGGAATTCAATCCCCAAAATCAATAGACAATTGTTCGTCCAGTAACCGGAAACTCTTACGGTGGTAAGGCGTAATGCCAAACTTTTTAATGGCCGTACGGTGATCTTTGGTCGGGTAACCTTTATTTTTGTTCCAGCCATACTGCGGATATTCCTGATGGATTTTCTCCATAAACCCGTCACGGAAAGTCTTTGCCAACACCGATGCTGCTGCAATAGAGGCATATTTGCCATCGCCTTTAATGACAGTTTGGTAGGGGATGTTGCGGAAATCCTTAAACCGGTTACCATCCACAATAATATGATCCGGACGAGGAATCAACTGCTCCAGTGCCCGGTGCATGGAATAGATAGAGGCGTTGAGGATATTTACCTGATCAATTTCTGCTGCCGTATAAGAAGCCACAGCATACGAAATTGCCTTTTCTAAAATCAACTCCTTTAATTGCAACCGGTTTTTCTCGGTCATTTGCTTGGAATCGTTCAACAGGGGATGGTAAAAGCCGGCAGGAAGAACCACCGCTGCGGCAAAAACAGGGCCGGCCAAACAGCCTCTCCCAGCTTCATCGCAGCCGGCTTCAACAACATGTTCCAGATAATAAGGAAGTAACATGGTTTAAGAATTCATGCATTTTTCAATACTGCCCCAAAGCTTCGTGGCCGATTGGTCCCAGCTAAATTTGGTTTTTTGAATACGTGCATGGTCAATGAGTTGGTTCCGATAATCGGGTTCGCTGGCTAACCGCCGGAATCCTTCGGCAATGGACTCTATCTGACCAGGATTGACCAAATGGCCAGCCTTACCTGCAACCTCGGGCATGGCAGTGGTATTGGAGCAGATTACAGGAACGTCACAGTTCATGGCTTCAATCAAAGGAATTCCAAACCCCTCAAGATGCGATACCAACACCAATGCTATGGAACTTCCCAATAAACGGTGCAGGTTCTCTGTGGATTGACGCCCCATAAATAACACGTCTTTTTTTGATAGTAACCTTTCGAACACCCGATCGATGGTTGCATCGCGCCACATTTTTTCTCCCACAATCATCAGCTTATGTGGCAATTGGGTTTGCTGTTTAAATCGGTCGAAGGCCAAAAGCATTCCCTTAATGTTTTTTCTGGGATTTAACGAACCAATGTAAATAAAATAAGGAACTCCTTGGGTGGTTTCGGTCAATGTTTGGGCAATCGCTGAAGGATGGAGCGGTTGGAAAATCTCAAGGCTCCCGTTATAAATCACATCAATATTCTCGGGCGCAAGGCCCCAGGTTTTTACCAAATCCGATTTTGAATACTCTGAAACGGTTGCCAGCCGGGTACTGTGACGGGCAAATTTTGGGGAAAAATAGTTATAATATTTACGTGTTAAGTAGGGGAAATTCTGGGGATGGTGCCAAAAATCAATATCATGAATAACAGTTACCGTTTTTATTCCTTTACAAGTAGTTGACCAACCATCGGTTGAAAGAAACAAATCGGCTTTATGTTTTTTAATCAGGTGTGGGATAATAAATTGAAACCGGATATACCAAAGGAAAGGATGACGCGAGGGAATAAGGGTTTTAATAGGGGTCACATTTGGAGCATAAATAAATTCAGGGCTCCAATCACGATCGAAAATAAATAAAAACTCATGCTCAGGATGATTAACTACCAATCTTTTTAATGTTTCATGGGTAAACTGCCCCAATCCCTCCAATCGGTTTTTCAGCAAGAGCTGTGCGTTTACTGCTATCCTCATCGGGTTTGTTTTTGTGTTTTCAAAAATAAAGAAAATACTTTGATATGGTCAACCTATCCTAGAATATTGATATTTTTGGGTCATAACTAAAAACAAATTACAGTGGATAACGAACGGATTAAACGGGAACAGGAATTTCACAATCAAATATTTAACGATAAGTCGAGAATCGTTACGCAAAAGTTTTATTCTATTTTTTTTTTAATTGAAGATAGGTATGTATCAAAATTGCGGAAACTCTGCCCAAAAAAGAAAGTTCTTGAATATGGTTGCGGCGAAGGGAGTACTGCATATCAGTTAGCAGCCGAAAAAGCCCAAGTTACAGGTATTGACATCTCCGACTTTGCCATTCAACAGGCAAGTACAAAAGCGCAAAACATAGGTTTGGCCATCGATTTTCGGCAAATGAATGCAGAAGAGCTGGATTTTGCCGATCACGAATTCGATCTTATCTGTGGTTCAGGAATTTTGCATCATTTAGATATTCACAAAGCGTACGCTGAAATAGCCCGAGTTTTAAAACCCGATGGGAAAGCCCTTTTTATGGAACCACTTGGACACAATTTTTTAATTAACTGGTACCGAAACCGCACCCCACATTTGAGAACAGAAGATGAGCACCCGTTATTGAAAAAAGATATATTGTTACTAAACAATTATTTTATTAAAGTTCGATATCACTTCTTTTTTATGTTCTCCCTACCAGCTATTCTTTTCCGTAATACTTTTGTTTTTAAACCCCTTCTTTACATGCTTCATGGTTTTGATAAATTGTTGTTTTTTATTTTCCCTTTTTTACGTTGGCAATCGTGGTTTCTGTTAATTGAGTTGTCGGAGCCAAAAAAAGAAATCGACATTAAAAATCCTGCTTAAAGATTGTTACATTTGGATTCCAAAACTTGAATAGCTTGAAGCGGAAATTTATCACCAACCTGGGATTAGTCCTTTTTCTGAATTTACTGATAAAACCATTCTGGATTTTCGGTATCGACCGTACTGTTCAAAATGTGGTGGGGGCAGAACAATATGGGTTTTATTTTGCACTTTTCAACTTTTCGCTTATTTTGAACATTCTGCTCGATTTGGGAATCACCAACTTCAACAGCCGGAATATTGCACAGCACAACCACTTGCTGAACAAGCATTTTTCAAACATCATCATATTACGGGCCCTACTGGGAGCGGTGTATTTTATTGTCAGCTTAACCATTGCCTGGCTTTCGAATTACCAATGGGATCAGATAAAACTTTTGCTGATATTGGTTTTCAACCAGTTCCTGGCATCGTTTATCATGTACCTGCGCTCGAATCTTTCAGGGCTTCATTTATTCAAAACAGACAGTATCATTTCGGTATTGGACCGCACGTTAATGATCATTTTTTGCAGCTTTTTGTTGTGGGGCCACATCACCGAGGAGCCATTCCAAATCAAATGGTTTGCGATGGCTCAAACAGCGGCTTACGCCATTACTGCTTTGATAGCCTTTGCCTTGGTGCTGTGGCGGAGCGGAAAAATCCGGATACGATTCGATTGGCATTTCTCAATGGCCATTCTTAAAAAGAGCTACCCTTATGCGTTGTTAATCCTGCTTATGGCCTTTTACAACCGGGTCGATTCGGTGATGTTGGAGCGGCTTTTGCCCGATGGAAGCAAGCAGGCGGGCATTTATGCACAAGCTTTCCGGATATTGGATGCCGCCTCGATGTTTTCGCTTTTATTTGCCGGGTTATTGCTTCCCATGTTTTCCAAAATGATCAAACAAAAAGAACCCGTAGGCCAGTTGGTTCTCCTCTCGTTCATCCTCATTGTCATCCCATCCATCATTTTATCGGTTACTTGTGCCTTTTATAACAACGAATTGATGGTATTAATGTATCATAGCCATATAGAATCGTCCGCGGTAATTTTTTCAATTCTGATGTTTGGGTACATCCCCATTTCAATGACCTATATTTTTGGCACGTTGCTTACCGCCAATGGCAGCTTGAGGGCACTAAATTTAATGGCTTTGGCAGGAATGGTTTTGAATGTGATCCTCAATTTAATTTTAATCCCACGCTACCAGGTATTAGGTTCCGCCGTTTCGAGCCTGCTTACCCAAAGCATTACGGCATTTATTCAAATTGTATTGGCATTCCGCATCTTTAAGCTTCATATAAATTATAAACTTATCATTTTATTGTTGATATTTGCAGCTGGTGTAGTCCTTTTCGGGGTTATCTCAAAAGATTTGCCTTACAACTGGATGTTAACCATGGTGCTGATGGTAACCTTAAGCATTATATGGGCATTCAGCACAGGATTGATTAAAATTAAAAATATTTATCAAATAATTAAGAACGACAAATAACGTTATAACAGTCAATTAAAATAACAAAGAGACTATGAAGTATCAAAAACTTAATGTCATTTTCGGTTGGGTAGCTTTTGTCATCTCAGCCTTTGTGTATATAAGTACCATTGAACCCACAGCCAGCTTTTGGGATTGTGGTGAATTTATTGCAACCGGCTACAAACTGGAAGTAGGCCACCCTCCCGGGGCACCCGTTTTCATGCTGTTAACGCGGTTTTTTACGCTATTTGCCGGGGGCAATGTAGAATTGGTAGCCATGATGGCCAACATAATGTCGGCTCTGGCCAGTGCTTTTACCATTCTGTTTTTGTTTTGGACTATCACCCACCTTGCAAAGAAGATTATTGGTACCGATGAACTTTCATTGAGCCAGACAATAGTCATTTTGGGTAGCGGTATGGTAGGCGCGTTGGCATATACCTTTTCCGACACGTTCTGGTTTTCGGCTGTTGAGGGTGAAGTTTATGCCACCTCGTCATTAATTACCGCTTTTGTATTTTGGGCCATCTTAAAATGGGAAAATATTGCCGATGAAAAATACGCCAACCGTTGGATTATCTTAATCATGTTCATTGTTGGGCTTTCAATTGGGGTCCACCTGTTGAATTTATTGGCAATTCCGGCTATGGTCCTGGTTTATTATTTCCGCAAATACGAAGTAACAACTAAAGGAGTTATATATTCATTGCTACTTTCGGGAGTTATCTTAGGCTTTATCATGTGGGGAATTGTACCAGGCGTGGTAAAAATTGCTTTTGTTTTCGATTTAATTTTTGTGAACGGGTTAGGGCTACCTTTCAATAGTGGTGTTTTGTTCTTTGTGTTGGCTCTGTTTGCTCTCCTGGCCTGGGCTGTTCTTTACACCTACAAAAAGCAGATGGTTGTGATGAACACCATCGTCCTTTCGTTTGGCGTGATGATGATTGGATACGCATCCTATGCAGTAATTGTAATCCGATCTCACGCTACACCCCCTATTGATCAGAATAATCCGGAAGATGCTTTTTCGCTTTTAGGATATTTGAATCGCGAACAGTATGGCGATCGGCCCCTATTTTTTGGTCAATATTATGAAACCCCCTTGAACTTAGAAGATCCTTACAAAGAAGGAGGGAAAACCTGGAGAAAGGGAAAAGACAAGTATGAGGAAGGTAGCCGCAAGATTGAATACAATTACAACGAAAAGCTGACCATGTTTTTCCCACGTATGTACAGCCCGAAACCCGAACACATCCAGGACTATAAAAGCTGGGCTAAAATTAAAGGGTACAAAGTAAAAGCCCAAAACAACCGGGGCGAGATGGAAACTTTTAACAAACCCACCTTTGTTGAAAACATGCGCTTTTTATTCCGATACCAAATTGGCCACATGTATTGGCGCTATTTTATGTGGAATTATGCCGGCCGCCAAAACGATATTCAGGGACATGGCGATGTATTGCGCGGCAACTGGATTTCAGGGATTAAGGCTTATGACGAAGCCCGTCTGGGGCCTCAGGACAACTTGCCCACCACTTATGCCAACAACAAAGCAACCAATAAATATTACCTGTTGCCATTTTTATTAGGGGTTGTTGGATTGGCATTCCAACTTTCAAGAGATAAAAGGAACTTCTGGATTGTGATGGCCCTCTTTGTGTTGACAGGTCTCGCCATCGTTGTCTATCTAAACCAATATCCACAACAGCCACGCGAACGTGACTACGCGTTTGCCGGTTCGTTTTATGCATTTGCCATTTGGATTGGACTTGGGGCGTTGGCCTTTTATGAACTCTATAAATCCTTTTACCGATGGCTTTTCAAAGTTCTTTTAAGAATTGACCCGCCTGAAGCGTTATTAGCCTCTCTTCTTATGATTGTCTGTTTGGCTATTCCTTTGATAATGGCAGCAGAAAACTGGGACGATCATGACCGTTCAAACCGTTATGTGGCACGCGATTTTGCTTACAATTATCTGAACTCGTGCCAGCCTAACGGAGTTATTTTTACCAATGGCGATAACGATACCTTCCCCTTATGGTACATCCAGGAAGTGGAAGGAGTCCGTACCGATGTGCGCGTCATCTGTTTGCCTTATTTGATTACCGATTGGTACATCGATCAAATGAAATCGCAATATTATGAGTCTAAACCTGTCCCATTCAGTTTAACCAAAGATCAATACGTGCTCGGCAAACGCGACCAAGTCCCGGTATTTGAACGGGTAACCGATGCAGTGGAATTAAAGCAGGTAATTGAATTTGTGGGTAGCGACGATGCCCGTACCCAAGTTCAGACTTCGATGGGTGAAAAAACGGACTATTTCCCCACCAAAAAATTTAAGATTACCGTTGATAAAAATAAAGTATTGCGCGAAGGGGCGGTTAAACCCGAGGTAGCTGATCAAATTGTAAATGAAATGCGTTGGAGCATCAATTCCAATTACATTCTGAAAAACGACATGATGATGCTCGATTTAATGGCTTCGGCCAACTGGGAACGCCCCATCTATTTTGTGTCGGTGGGTTCGGGAAATGAAACCAACATGCGCGATTATTTCCAACTGGAGGGTTTTGCTTATCGGATGGTGCCTGTTTATACAAAATATGATTATCAGGCAACTGGCCGCATTGATACCGATATTTTGTACGACAACATGATGAACAAATTCCGTTGGGGAAATATGGACAAACCAAACGTGTATTTGGATGAAAACATACGCCGGACCATTCGGATTGTCAAAATACGGAACAACTTTGGACGTTTGGCCAAGGCTTTAGTGGCCGAGGGTAAAAAAGACAAAGCCATTCAGGTATTGAACCGTGGTTTGGAAGTGTTGCCAGCCGAAAAAATTCCATTGGATTATTTCGACACACATTTTGTTGAAGCATTTTTTGAAGCGGGAATGAACGAAAAAGGAGCTCAAATAGTAACCAAAATGGTAGAAGATGCCCGGAACGATTTGGATTATTATTTAAAACTGGAAGCCCGTTTCCCTAATCAGGCCGAACAGGACAAGCAGATATGCTTTGCAACGGTACAATGGTTAAATGAAGTAACCCGCCAATATCATCAAACAGAGTTAGAAAGCAAAGTTTCTAAAACTTTTGAAGAGATGTACAATCTGTACATGCAAGGGGCAAAATATTGATACATTAAAACAATTTATTAAATGGGCTGAGACCTGAATGGTTTCAGCCCGTTTTGTTTTAGAGTAGTTTTCGTTACTTTTACTTTCTTAACATTGGTTTAATTTCTTGCTATGAGGTGGTTGCTGCTCCCATTTTCTTTACTTTATGGATTCATTGTAATTCTCCGCAATAAATGTTTCGATTGGGGAATTTTTAAACAGTCAACATTTCCAATCCCTGTTATTTCCGTAGGGAATATCACCGTGGGTGGAACCGGGAAAACACCTCATTCCGAATTTTTAATTCATTGGCTGGAAGAAAAATTCTCATTGGCTTTGCTGAGCCGGGGATATAAACGTAAAACCACAGGTTTTTTGGAAGTCCAGGAGCACACCCATGTTTCTCAAGTGGGCGATGAACCGCTCCAGATCAAACAAAAATTCCCGGATATTTTGGTGGCTGTTGATGAAAAACGAAAGCATGGAATAGAGCAACTGTTGGCATTCCCCAACAAACCGGAACTTGTTATTTTGGATGATGCCTTCCAGCACCGCCATGTGCTTCCTACATATAATATTTTGTTGATGGATTTTAACCGGACCATCACTCATGATTTTATGCTGCCTGCAGGGAACCTCCGCGAACCAGCATTTGGAAAAGCCCGTGCCCATTGTGTGATTGTTACCAAATGCCCCAGGAACTTGCCTGAAACTGAAATGGAGATGCTCAAAAATGATTTGAACCTTAAAGCACATCAACAGCTTTATTTTACAGCATTTACTTATGGCGGCTTAATCCCGGTTTTCAACAATATCCCTAGGGGTGATTCAGAACCGGGTTTACAGGGATCCACTGTATTGGCCGTTTCAGGAATTGCCCAGCCTGCCTCTTTTTATAAATACCTCCAGAGTTTGGGTACCGGACAACTAATAAAAATAGAGTTTCCTGATCACCATTCATTTACCGGTAATGATACCTTAGCCTTAAAGCTCCAGTTTGAGCAAATTGCCGCAACAAAGAAACTAATCATCACCACTGAGAAAGATGCAGTCCGGTTACGTGCTGTAGCCAGTAAAGAAGTATTGGAAAAGCTCCCGTTGTTTTATATCCCCATTGAAGTGTTTTTTTTAAAGGGAGAAGAAACGAAATTTAAAACAGAACTACTGAAAGCGATAAAAGCAGAATAGATTATTCCGTCTTTTTACGTTTGACAATAAAGCCGGTACTTGAGAAAATACGTTCGCTGATTTCGGCCTGGCCGATATAATACACGTTGCTGGAACCACTCACCATCAGTTTCAAATCCTTTTGAACATTTACCATCACCTCTGTTAACCCGGAAGACAGAATTTGGCAATTCTCCGATTCCATATCAAATGCGTTGAATTCCGTTTCATCATGAGCTTTAACTATCAGACTCTCAGCATAACCTTTAAAGTGAGCATAGGTACCATCGGCAATCTGAACATCCAGTTTGGTAGCATACACTTCCAGGTTTAGTTTCGACATTCCTCCGGAAAAAATACTTAACTCATCAAAATGGATCACACTGTTCGAGGAAAGTGAAATTTCATTCAACAGGATGATCTTTTTTAAGTCCTTTATAGAAACCGTTACATTTAAAGCAGTGTATTTTCTAATGTCAGCAGTCATGCTGATGTAAAGAGTCTTTCCATCGACCCTTGTTTGAAAAAAGTCCAAAAGGTTTTCATTGGTTTCAATCCGGATACCCTCTTTTTCTCCTTGGACAAGAGTCAGATCAAACCTTCCCTGAGCTATAATTTCATTAAAACCGACCAATTCCCTGATTTCGGTTTTCAAATTTCCCTCACCTTTGGAAACCTGCGATTTTAAGGTCTGAACCGCAATTAATACAAGGAATGCAAGTGCTAAAGGACGGATGAGTTTCATATTCATAGGGTTGTTGACGCTTTTCAAAATTAAGATTTTATTGCAATAGTTTCAAAAAAAATGCTTTTTTGTTAGGCCAATTATCACGAATTAATCAAACTATCAGCAAATTGGTTCAATAAAAATCAAATCAACAAAGGGGTTCCCAAAGCGTTAGTGTACTGTTCCCGAAGTGTTCCTGTGATTGCATGGTTCCATTAAAAGCCGGGGCTGAAATCCCATTCTCAAAAAGTTGGTTTCCTGAAAAAACGCGGGCCTCATCCCAAAAGTTGGCATCGATAAAGGATTGCAACAACTTGCGCCCACCTTCGACCAAAAGAGCGTTTATTTCCCTGTAAGTCAGTAGTTTCATGAGATGAACAAAAAATTGATTTCCAAAATCAAGTTGAATGTATTCTAGATTCTCATGCCGTTCACTTTTAATCTGGTTCAGCACCCAGGTTGGTTGGGTCCGGTCGAACAAATGCAGATTCGCAGGCAGTTCAAGGTTTTTATCGGCGACAATTCTCAAAGGGGCTTTCCCAGTCCAGGCGCGGAGATTTAACTTCGGGTTATCCATCAAAGCGGTGTTTTTTCCCACCATGATAGCAGGAATTTCACTTCGCCACTTGTGTACCAAAGCTCTACAGGTTTCATTGGTAATCCAGGCGGGAGGTATCTGATCGTTGGCAAGCCGGGTCTTATCCAAAAAGCCATCTTTCGATTGGGCCCATTTTAAAATGATGTAAGGCCTTTTTTTTTGGTGAAAGGTAATAAACGCCTTGTTTAAATCGCTACATTCCTCCTCAAGCACGCCCACTTTCACCTGACAACCTGCACTCATGAGCCTCCGGATGCCTTCCCCATTGACTTTACCAAAGGGGTCCTGCATACCGATGACCACACGGGGGATTTTATGTGCGATAATCAAATCGGAGCAAGCAGGTGTTTTCCCAACATGGGAACATGGTTCCAAAGTGACATATAATGTAGATTCGCATAACAAATTCTTATCTGCCACCGCATTAATAGCATTAACTTCGGCATGTGCTTTTCCATATTCCCGGTGATAACCTTCGCCTATAATGGTTTGGCCATGAACAATTACCGCACCTACCAAAGGATTGGGAGCCACATGTCCGGCCCCTTTCCGGGCCAGTTCGATGCTGCGCTTCATATAAAATTCTTCTGTGTCCGGCTGGGTCATTCTAGTTTTTGTTAATTTTGGCTGTTATGGATTTCTCAATTAAAAATATTCAATTGGAATGCAGAGCCCTGCTAGGTTCTGTATATCCTATCCGTGAAATTGATTCCATCCTTTTTCTTGTTTTTGAGAAAGTAGGAAACCTGTCACGCCTCCAAATCATTTCCAATTCCGACACAAAAATATCTATTTCTGTCTATAATCAAATCATGGGCATTGTTGAAAGATTGCTGAACTACGAACCCATTCAGTATATCCTTGAAGAAACCGAATTTTATGGCCTCTTGTTCAAGGTAAATCAGTCGGTTTTAATTCCCAGACCCGAAACCGAGGAATTGGTTCATTGGATTGTCGAAGATGGTAAAAATAAACCCGTGAAAGCTATTGATTTTGGGACCGGAAGTGGATGCATCGCTATTTCATTGGCAAAATTGATTCCTGATTCCAAGGTACATGCTGTGGATATTTCAGAACAGGCTTTGCTTGTTGCTTCGGAAAACGCGCTGCGAAATGGAACGGTTCTGACATTTCATCAGGCGGATATTCTTACAGACGCTTTTGGATTTCTGGCTGCCGATTTTGATCTGGTAGTGAGCAATCCCCCCTATATCCGCGAAAAAGAAAAAGTGTTGATGCAGCGAAACGTTTTGGATTATGAACCCGTTACTGCCTTGTTTGTATCCGATGCCGATCCATTAATTTTTTACCGACGGATTGCCCAACTCTCAAAAAAGTTATTGAAAAAAGGGGGAGCCCTCTATTTTGAAATTAACGAAGGATTAGGAAACGAGATGATTCAACTGCTTGAAGAACTAAATTACTTGGAAATCGAACTCCGGTGCGACCTCCATGGAAAACGCCGGATGATGAAAGCAACCCAAAGCTAACACATGGAATACAAACAACTCTTAGCAAAATGTATGGACTTGTGTAGCCGCAGGGAGTATTGCCAATCCGATATTGACCAAAAGCTAAGGATCTGGGAAGTACCCCAAGCTACGATTGCCAAAATTTTAAAGGTCCTGTCCGAAGAAAAATTTATTGACCATACCCGGTTTGTGCGGGCTTTTGTAAACGATAAACTGCTCTTCAACCATTGGGGAAGGATTAAAATCCGCTACCATCTGGTTCACCATCGCATCGAAAAAGAGATTATTGAAGAAGGGCTTGACAACATTGATGAAGAAAAATACCTGCAAATTATTAAGGACGAAATCGTAAAAAAGCGGAAGGCAACCCCTAGGGGAATTGAGTTTGAACGGAATCAAAAGATTGCCCGTACGGTCATCTCCAAAGGGTTTGAACCTGAATTGGTATTTAAATTGCTGAAAATGGAGTTAGGAAATTAAAATGTTACTTTTGCAAAAAACTTTAGAATGATAACTACAGAACAATATAAAGAACTTATAAAACGACTGGAAGCGTTGAGGAGGCATCTTTGACATTGATAAAAAAAATATTGAAATCGAAGAAGAGGAGCAAAAATCACATGCTCCCGGTTTTTGGGATGACCCCAAAGCAGCCGAAGAACAACTGAAAAAGATAAACCAGATCAAATTCTGGGTAAAAGGGTATCAGGAATCGAAAACAGCCGTGGACGATCTTCAGGTGTTATTCGATTTTTACGAAGCTGGTGAATCGGTTGAAAAAGAGGTAGATGATCAATACGAAAAAGCTATCGCCATTATTGAAAACATTGAATCACGCAACATGTTGCGCAAAGAGGAAGATGTGATGGGAGCTATCGTTAAACTGAATTCGGGTGCAGGTGGCACCGAGAGCCTTGACTGGACAGAAATGCTGATGCGGATGTACATCCGGTGGGCCGAGAAAAACAACTACAAAGTCCGCGAGGTGAATTACCTGGCCGGCGACGAAGCCGGAGTAAAGACTGTGACCCTTGAAATTACCGGTGATTATGCTTATGGCTATTTGAAAGGTGAGAATGGGGTTCACCGGCTGGTACGCATCTCACCCTTTAATGCTCAGGGAAAAAGGCAAACTACCTTTTCAAGTGTGTTTGTTTCACCTGTTGTGGACGATACCATCGAGATTAACATCAACCCGGCAGATATTACCTGGGACACGTTCCGAAGCAGTGGGGCCGGAGGACAAAATGTAAATAAAGTAGAGACCGGCGTACGGTTGCACCATGCCCCTTCTGGCATCGTGATTGAAAATACCGAATCGCGTTCGCAGGGCCAAAACAAAGAAAATGCGTTACGTTTGTTAAAATCGCAACTTTATGAATTGGAGTTGAGGAAAAAGCAAGAGGAAAAAGATCGCGTTGAAGGCAGCAAGAAGAAAATTGAGTGGGGATCGCAAATCCGGAGTTATGTGTTGCATCCATACAAATTGGTGAAGGATGTGAGGACCAGTCACGAAACATCGAACGTACAGGCAGTGCTCGATGGCGAGCTCAACGATTTTATAAAAGCATATTTGATGGAGTTTGGAGGAGAATAATTTTTGATTGTTAGCGAATATTTATAAATTCATTGCCAGAAAAAGATTAGCTATTACCTATTTAATATGAGACAAAAGATAAAAAGTAACTTATTGAACACGAAGCTATTTTTTATTGTTTCCCTTTTGGTTTTATTGCTTCCTGGCCACAGCAATATTTTTGCACAATGTGGTTTGGCACTCAAAGATGTAGTGCTAAAAGAGATTGGAAAAGCCACCTATCTGAAAGATTTCAGGGTCCGCCTTGAAGAGGGGAAAAACAACAGCAAACCACCCTCGGAGGAATTCACCATTCTTTTAAACAAAGGAACCCATTACCGGTTTAACATCAAGGCCGACTCTACCTGCGAGGATCAGGTCATCCTTAAGCTGTATGATTTTAACAAGTTTTATGGAAGTAATTTTGATCAAGCAGATGGGACCTCGTATGAGTTTTTTGATTTTTTCTGTGCCAAAACCCAAGTGTATTATCTAGCCATCTCTTTTGCTGAGGCCAGGCCGGGTTGTGCCGCGGCTATTGTCTCTTTTGTGGAAAACTACAATGCAAATTAAGATTATTTTATCATGAATTTAAAAAGGAGCCTGACTTTNNAAAGTCAGGCTCCTTTTTAAATTTCATTTTCTAATCGCAGCACAGTTGCTATTTCAAAATAGCATCTTCTAAAATCACGTCGTAGGCATAACCTGCACCAAAATCCTTATCTAGGGTTATGGTACCTTGGAAGACCAGTTGGTCGCCAATTTCAACATCCTCTGCTACAGAGGTAATGGTTAAATCGAATTGGCCATTGTTTTCGGTACCATCCTGGATGTGAAACCAGTTCTTATCCATAATGCCGTAATTCACTTTAACCACCTGACCTTTAATGGTAATGGTTTGGCCTTTGTATTTTTCCTTGTTGGCAAAAAGCTCCTGAATGGTAATCCCACCCTGAACTGGTTCAATGGAAATCTCTTTTTTAACGGCCGAAGGTTTACCCATACTCATCGCTTTATGAGGTTCGCCGGCAATAGGCTCTTTTGAAATATCAGAAACAAAAAGGACCGATTCAAAAACCCGGTTCAAATCTTTACTCTCAAATTGGACCATTTCCATAAACTGGCTAAAATAAAGTTCTTCACCCATCTGAGCTTCAATGGTCGGAACTGCAATCCAAAAGGTGTTTCCCTCTTCGGTAACATTCAAATAGGTGTACGATTGGGCATTAAGAACATCGGTAACTGTAACTTTGTGGCTACCCGGGGTCAATTCCTTTTTAGCCTCTTTTTTCGACTGACATGAGAAGAGTACGAGGCTGATACTTAATAAGGTTATTACAATTGATTTCATACTATTAAAAGTTGATAAATTAAAAAGTTAAACGCATAAAAATAAAAAACAATTGTAGATATGTCACCATTTGATGATAAAACTATCTACATAATTGGATTGATCTATTTTTTCCATATTTCAAAAGTCCTATTTTTAACTTCAGATGCAAACAGTAACTTTTCCTGAAAATTTCTTGAAAAAGGCTGTTGCATAGAACTTTTTATTTGTTTTGATCCATTTATTTTTTGCATTTTTGCAGAAACTCATAATTGGCAGGAAAAATGGTGGTCAACATTGGCGAAAACAACTCACTATTCAACCAGTTCATGTCCGAAGTCAGGGATCAGGTAACGCAGCTTGACAGTATGCGCTTCAGGAGAAACATGGAACGGATTGGTGAAATATTTGCTTATGAAATTAGCAAAAGGCTAGAATTCCAAACGAAAGAGGTTCAAACATCCTTAGGTATTGCCGAGGTCCCCACTCTTGAGCAACAACCCGTGGTTGCAAGTATTTTACGTGCCGGGCTTCCTATCCATCAGGGATTTTTGAATTTTTTTGATAAAGCTGAAAATGCATTTATTTCGGCCTACCGCAAATATGACAAAGACGGTTCGTTTCAAATAAATTTTGAACACATTTCAGGGCCATCGGTTGAGGGAAAAGATGTCATTTTAGTCGATCCCATGCTGGCTACAGGCTCATCGATGGTTTTGGCCTACAACGCGCTGCTTCAAAAGGGGACGCCCCGCCATACACATATTGTGTCGGTAATTGCAAGTAAAGAGGGCATTGAATACATGCATAAAAACCTGGTTGGGAAAAGGTTCACCCTTTGGACCGGAGCTGTGGATGCCGAACTTACGGTAAAATCGTACATTGTTCCCGGGCTAGGCGATGCCGGCGATTTAGCCTACGGTTGCAAAGAATAAGTCCGTCGGTTACGGAGCCTCTACCTTATGGCATTCCAGAGTGTCGGGGCATATAATTAACAACTCGCTAATTGTTTTGTGGAACCGGGGATGAATAAATCCCGGAGCAATTTCTGACAAAGGAACAAGCACAAATTTCCGTTCATGAAGTTTGGGGTGGGGAATAACCAACTCAGGTTCCTCCAGGATGGTTTGGTTGTAAAACAGCACATCTAAATCAATGGTCCGCGAAGTATATTGTTGACTGAAACGTTTCCTCCCCAGTTCTATCTCTATTTGGAGCAATTTTTCCAGCATCTCATTTGGCGTTAAATGGGTTTGTATGCAAAGGACCTGGTTTAAAAATAAATTTTCGCTTTCAAAACCCCAGGGGGCGGTTTCATACACGGATGATTCGGCCACAATAAATCCAACCTCTTTTGAAACCAATTCTTTTGATTGCTTCAATAATTGCCATTTATCGCCCAGGTTGCTCCCTAATCCTAAATAAATACCCTCTTTTTCCATACTGACATTTGCTGTATAAAAGTAAAAAAATAAATAAATACCAGGTTAATCAAAACGGTTCTATTGAGGCGAACATAATTTTTCTTAAATTTAGCGTTCATAAAACCCATTTGAATTATGAGCGAATCTATTTTAAAAGCCCTGATGCAACTCTTTGCCATCATTGCCCATGTGAATAAAGATGGCGTTTCCGATAAGTCACGCTCCATTGTTGAATCGTATCTGAAGCTACTGCTGAGCTTGGCTCAGGTGAAGGAGTATCTGGAGGTGTTCGACGAATACATCCAGATTCATCAAGGGGATATGATTCAAAAAGATGGGACCCAGGTCCGCAAACGGACATCGTCGAACTCGGTAAAAGTATTGCGGATCTGTCAGCAAATCAATGAGGAATTGCAGCAAGAACAAAAGATATTGGTGGTTCTTCAGTTGCTTGAGTTCATCAGTTTTGGCGAAGAAATTACCGAGAAAGAGCTCGACTTTGTGAAAACCGTTTCCGATATTTTTAATATCCCCGGCGATGAATACCTCAATAGCCACGCGTTTATTTTAGAAGGTTCGCTTGAGAAAATCCCATTCAAAGAAAATGTTTTGATTTTGGATGCTAACGAAACCGGTCCTCTCCCAGGTTTTAAACACATCCAATACAAACAACTCGATGGACGGATTTTAGTTCTTTACTTACCCTCCATCAATATTTACGCCTTCCGCTATGTGGGCGAAACCGATTTGTACCTGAATGGGCATTCCATCATGCTCAACCGGACCTACATGTTGCCCAAAGGTTCCGCCATCCGCAGCCCAAAGATTGGCTCTATCTATTATAGCGATATAGTAGCCAAATTCATTGACTCCATGTTGGAGCAAAAAGTGGTTTTCTCGGCAAAAGATGTCGAGTTCAGGTTTAAAAGCAGCCCTAATGGTATCCACCGGTTCACTTTCAGCGAACAAGGTGGAGAGTTGATCGGGATTATGGGAGGTAGCGGCGTCGGAAAATCCACCCTGCTTAATGTCCTGAATGGAAACCTTAAACCCCAAAGCGGTAAAATACTTATCAACGGGTATGATCTCCATGAAGACAAGAAAAACCTGGAAGGCGTGATTGGTTTTGTGCCTCAGGATGATTTATTGATCGAAGAACTGACCGTTTATCAAAATTTATATTATAATGCCAAGTTGTGTTTTAAAGAATACGATGAGGAGGAGATTCAGAATGCCGTAAACAAGGTCCTGGAAGATCTGGATTTGAAAGCCACCAGTGACTTGATTGTGGGGAACCCCATCAATAAAACCATCAGCGGCGGCCAGCGCAAAAGGTTGAATATTGCACTGGAGCTTATCCGCGAACCTTTGGTCATGTTTGTTGATGAACCCACCTCAGGGCTTTCAAGTATGGACTCTGAAATGGTCATGGATCTATTAAAAGAAATTACCCTAAAAGGGAAGTTGGTTATTGTAAACATCCATCAGCCTTCGTCAGATATTTTTAAAATGTTTGATAAGCTGCTCATCATGGACAAGGGCGGGTACCTGGTTTATTATGGGAATCCTGTAGATTCGGTGGTGTATTTTAAAACCATGAGCAACCATGTGAATGCTATGGAGGCGGAGTGCTATCATTGCGGGAACATTAACCCTGAGCAGGTGCTTCAAATCCTGGAATCGAAAATTGTGGATGAATATGGCCGGGTAACACGAAAACGAAAAACACCTCCCGAAGAATGGGCCGAATTGTATCAAAAAAACATTGAAAGCAAACACAAAATAGATACTGAAAAGAAGGAACTACCGAAAAACAATTTTGCCATCCCCGGGAAGATAAAGCAGTTCCGGATTTTTTCTGTCAGAAATGTGCTTTCGAAACTTTCGAACAAACAATACATGCTCATCAATTTCCTGGAGGCTCCTTTACTGGCATTTATATTAGCCTATTTTACCAAGTATATTCAAGGAACATCCGACAACCCGAGAGCTTATATCTTCAGTGCCAACGAAAATGTGCCCATTTACCTGTTTATGGCCGTGGTTGTAGCTATTTTTGTAGGGCTCACGGTAAGTGCCGAAGAAATTATCCGTGACCGGCAATTGCTGAAACGGGAAAAATTCCTTAACCTAAGCCGTTTCAGTTATTTGAACAGCAAAATATTGATTCTTTTTGCTATTTCAGCCATCCAGACTTTTTCATTTGTGCTAATAGGCAATCTCATTATGGAGATTCAGGGATTAACCTGGGCTCATTGGTTGATGCTGTTTTCAGCCTCATGTGCATCGAACATGATTGGGTTGAATATCTCCTCGGCTCTTGATTCGGTGATAACCATCTACATTTTAATTCCGTTTTTGGTGGTGCCGCAGTTATTGTTCAGCGGAACCATGGTCAAGTTCGAAAAACTCAATATCTCCATCAGTTCCTACGAGCATGTGCCCATTTTAGGTGACATGATGGTTTCACGCTGGGCTTACGAGGCTATGGCCGTAAAACAATATAAAGACAATGCGTATGAAAAACACTTCTATTATTTGGAGAAGAAGAAAAGTGAAGCCAGTTATGTGGCCTCGTATTGGATTCCGGCCCTGAATAATAAAATATCGAAGATTCAATACCAATCAGATGAGCAGCTTAGAGAGAAGAATATCGTGCTGCTTAAAAAGGAAATCGAGAAACTTAATCTGACGGCACTCAAATATGTTTTTGCACGGACCAACGAGATTGAATCAGGTAAACTTTCTCAAACAGTTATTAAGGACCTGCAGGATCACCTTCAACTGGTGACCAGATATTTTCAGACCAAACAAAACAAAGCTATCAGCATGATTGACCAACAGGTAGCCGACTTAACTACCAGTGTTGGCGGTAAAGAGGCTTTGGTGAAGCTTAAACAAGAGAATTACAACGATTTTCTGGCCGATTTGGTGATGAACCGGAACGAGATTAATAAAATCCATGACACTGGCGAAGGCCTGGTTCAATTGTCCGATCCCATATACAAAGATCCCAGCAAGCGGAATGGCCGGGCTCATTTTTATTCCCCGGTTAAAAGGGTCGGAGGCTTAGAAATGGACACCTATGTATTTAACTTGATTGTGATTTGGGTATTCTCATTAGCCATGTATGCCCTATTGCTTACCGATGGCTTACGGAAGATGATTGAGTTTGCATCGCGTTTTAAAAGAAAATAAAATAGGCTCAACTTTAAAGAACCCCGACAGAGATGGCCGGGGTTCTTTATTATTTCGGACGATATGAACTACAAATGATTATTTTTGCCAAAAACTACATTATGATTACAGTTGGAATAATACCCGCCAGATATGCATCGACAAGATTTCCCGGAAAACCTTTGGTAGCTATTAAAGGAAAAACTATGATACAACGGGTGTATGAACAAACCCAAAAAGCGCTAAACCATGTTTGCGTGGCCACCGATGACGGGCGGATTTTTCAGGCTGTTACCTCTTTTGGGGGAAATGTGGTGCTTACATCGGAAAAACACCCCAGCGGAACCGACCGATGTGCCGAAGCCATAACAAAATACGAGGAACTGAAGCAGGTAAAAGCAGATATTGTTATCAATGTTCAAGGCGATGAACCTTTTATTGATCCCCAGCAAATTAAACAACTCGACCAATTATTCAAACTCCCCGAGACCGAAATTGCTACACTGATTAAACAGGTTACCGATCCGGAGGTGTTGCAAAATCCCAATAAGGTTAAGGTTACCATTAATAAAAATGGGGAGGCCATGTATTTTAGCCGCAGTTGCATTCCTTTTATCCGCGGGGCATCAGTTGAGAACTGGCTTTCGCATGGAACCTTTTACCAGCACATTGGCATGTATGGTTACCGAAAAAATGTTTTGTTTGAACTTTGCCAATTACAGAAAGGTACCCTTGAAGTAGCTGAATCGCTGGAACAATTGCGCTGGCTGGAAAATGGGTACAAAATCCATACGTCCATCACCAGCTTTGAGGGATTAAGCGTGGATACCCCCGAGGATTTGGAAAATATCCTCAGGCAAATTTGATGAAAAACTAAATCCTAACCGTGTTTTTAACGAAATTGTTGAGAATTGTATTTCCTAAAAATCCGCAAGTCATCCGGGAAACCGTCAAAAGTCACGTGGTGACTCAATTTGACATAAAGAAGGCAAACAATTGTTGTTCAATTAACATCCCATGACTTGCGGAAATAAGGTATTTTGACAGAAATAAAAAGGGGTGCCCAATGATTTGGGCACCCCTTTTTCGGTATATCTATTTTTAATTCTTTTCTTTTAATACAACTGTTCCAATTTCCCAGGTAGCCGCGGCCGAACCGGTACTTACATATTTAAAGGCTACATAGATGGTTTTTCCCTCAAAGGCTGTCAGGCTTATCTCACCTGAATCAACAAAAGTAAAGCTGGTAGGTTTGGTATAGCCGGAAAATTCAGTCCAAGTAGCAGTAGCAACATCTCCGGAATAATCATCAGATACTAATACCTGCATTTTATCCCACCCATCAATATAGTTTGCCGCTGTAGAAAGGGTCATCACCACATTGGTTTTCGAGGTTAAATCAATGGCTGGCGAAACCAACCAATCTTCGTTGGCAACAGCACCCCCTGAATAGCCACTCATTTTGGCACAACCGCTTCCGTAACTTGCCCATTCCCAAACCTGAGTACCACTTACGCTATATCCTGTAAACTGGCCTAAGGTAGTGGCAAACTCTTCAATAAAAAAGCCATCGGGTTCTTCGGGAATAATCCCTGTGCCGTTGAGCCAGTAACCGGTAACTGTTTTTAAACCGGGTTTGCTGAAATAGGTCTCCAGGTTTCCGTAAAGTAATATTTCTTTTCCCTGGTTCGTTGGGTTCACATTTAAATTAACTGCATCGCGGATAGCACCACTTGGCAACTGAACAATAACGCAATTATTGGTGTCGGTTTCGGAAGCAGTTTGAGCTATCATAACGTTTGTGGCGGTATTAAAAGGAGCTGTAAAGCTTGGTACAAATGTAGAAAGGGAATTCCCAGAAGCATCCACTGTTTCAATAACACCTACCAAATAGCCTTTCACCCAAACTCCGTTACCAGAGTTGTTTCCAATTGCATATTCTACATCGTAAGGATCATCGTAAGTTCCGGTCCCACTTCCGGTATTACCACTACCGCCTAGTGTTCCCTTTTCGCCAAATTTAAAGTTATCGATACAGAATGAAGTCGATTCGGTGCTACTTCCAACATACACGAATGAAATATAACCCGTGCCGGTATAAGCTGATAAATCAGTTTCGCCGGAAGCAACAAATGTATAATTACTTGAGGTGCTTTGTGCCAATGTGGCATTTAAATTGGTCCAGGTGGCTTCGGTATAATTTGTACCGGTAAAATCGGTTGAAATCATCACCTTTGCAGGGTGGCCACTGGTGTGAGTCCAATAAGCAATAGCCGATTCAAAGGCAATAGCTCGATCACCGCTTGAAAAATCAAGAGGTGGGGTAATCAACCAGGTTTCCATTTCAGCTAAACCTGAATTATATCCCGATGCCTGCACATAAATGTTACCACTAAATTCTTTTGCTTGCCAACCACGTGTGCCGGTTTTCATGTAATTTTGCCAGCCATCTAATGTACTGGGATCGCCATAATTAGCCAGTGTATTGAAATCTTCGCTTAAGGTACGGGCTGCTGTAACAACCCCACCACAACGGGTACTATCTAAATTTACTTCGCGTACATCGCGGATATATAACTGAACATCGGTATTGTAACGGCTAACAACAGCAACCACGGTTCCTTTACCATTGGGGATATTTACATCGGCAAAGTTGGCATAACCACTGGTTCGTACTATCACGGTATTTTTATCGCAGTCCATTAATGTATGGTTCATGGTTACCAATTCGTAACCATTGGCGAAGGTGGTTGCGGTATCGGCAGGTGCAAACTGAACATCGTTCAGTTGAATCAGCTTGCAGGTATAACTAAAATCGGCTAATTGGTCAATGGTTACCACTTCAGGTTGACGGGGGACGTTATTTTTAAGTACAATTAGGTCGTAGGCAGGTTTCACGGAATCTAATTGCATCATTTCAGAATACTTTGATACAATTAACCCATTCATCACAATTTTTACTGAGTCACCAACTTTTAAACTTGATGCACTTTCCTGCAATTTGATATTAATACCCCCACTATTATCCTGAATATAAATATTCTTATAAAAATTGCCACTCCCTTCATCGGCAATTACAGTGGCATACAGATACATGGTATCGGTAAATTTAAAAGCACCTCCCTGGGCATTATATAGTTGGTAGATTTCACCAATGGTGATGGCTTGCCCATCGGGCAGGTTCTGCGCAGGAGGGGCATCAAATTCATTGTCGACACAACTGGCAACAAACACCAGCAGGGCAATGGAAACAATTAGTTGATATAATTTATTTATTTTCATATTCGTAAATTTTTAAAAGCGAAGGTTAAGATTGATAAAAAATTGAGTGCCATACATATAGGAATATTTTGAGGGAAAACGGTCGGGGTTTTCTTTGTCAAATCGATACTGTTCAAAACCAGTAAAAGCAAAATCTGTGTTATTAAATACATTTGAAACATTTGCATTTAAAGCAATATAATAATCATTTATTTTCCAGCTTTTCCCAGCAAATAAATCTACAGTCATTCCATTTTTGAGTTTTTCCTGATAGGTTAATTTTGCATAATTATTATGTTCTGTTGTATAACCTTCAAATGCGTCTAGCGTATGTTTTTCGGGAAAAATATCGGTATAAATATCGGCAAAGTAATTCACGGTAAACCCGGCAAACCAATAACGTTTTCCATTGTAACGCATTCCGGTAGCTATGGCACTTTGCGGATATCCACCTAAATGGTAATTTTTGAGATATGATATATCCGTATCATTGGTGACCCCATTATCAGAAACAATTTCTATTGTTGGACGGTTTGCATAAAGGTAATTTCCAATTCCTGCGGCTAAATTGTATTCTAAATTAGGTGTGATATTCCAATCCAACCCTAATTCATAACCATATTGAACACGGTCTAAACCCTTCCATATATAACTACCATATCCAACATCACTTCTTCCCTCAATATAAACATTACGAACCGATATATCATCCTTATTTTTAGAATAAAATACAGATATTCTTGTTCGAAAAGTTGGAAGCCGTAAATTATAAGAAAAATCTGTGGCAAAAACCTTGCGACTAACTAATCCATCCACTGTCCGATTACTTGTTCGAGCTGTTTCAAACGAATTCCGGAACGTGGGAGCATCGGTTTGATAAAGTGCATTCAGAATAATATAATTTCTTCCGTCCGCTTTAAAGGTGATTCCTCCTTTGATACTAAAATCAAAAAAATTCAATTTTTCACTATCGCCATAGGAATCGGCGTGAGCTCCATTTTTCATCTTACCCGTCCGCCAAAGAGTGGTATTGGCTATTTTTGCCCCGGCCATTAGTTCCAATTTAGGCAGACTGTAGTTGATCTGGCCAAAGGCTTCTATTTTATTGATGTTTGCTACATAATCGTATCCAAATTTTTCACCTTCGCAAACAACATTATTGATATTATTTAAGTCATTTTGGGATTCAATAGGATAACGCTCGCCAATTTCAGGGATACTATCCTGTGCGATGTACTTATCTATATCCAGATAATAATCACCACCAAGTAAATCAACTACAGTTGTAAATTGGTAACCTTTATAAACGGAAGCATTCATGCCGACATTCCAAATTACATTTCCAAAGCTTTGGTTAAAGATGGAATTAAAATTAATTTGTTTTTTATCGTTGCGGCGTTCCTGGATGATGTAATTGGAACGATTCCCTATAACAGTATTTCCGGGAGTATTGTCAGCATTTTCAATAATATCGAGCCGGTTTCGGTTTGTTGTGTAAAACTTATTCCAGTCTAATTGACGGCGTGATTCGTTACTCTGCCAATCAGCTAATGCTTCTTCATAACCTTCATTGTTGTATTTTGACCAAGTGTAATAACTGGGCATGTTTTTGTAATAATCTGGCCGTGGGTCATCGCCATTTACCCAATTCAGTGAGGTGGAACCTCCTCTGCCAAAAAGGTATGAGGCTGAAGTCCGTAAATCCGATTTATCGGAAATTTTCCAATAATGAGTTAATGCAAAAAAAGGCTGGTGGTATTTTCCCACGTTGGCATTCCGTTTTTCACCGTTTTGATACCCCCAGTTAGGATTGTAATAATTGGTTCCGGCCAAATCGTAAGCTTCCTGTGTCGAAGCGGAAGCACGTCCATATTCCCGTGGCGCCCCAAAACCCACAAAATTCAGGCTATGGTTATCGTTGATTTTTTTTTCAACCGCAAGGAAATAGCTCCAGGCATCGTAAAAAGTGCCTTCAACATAACCTTCTTGTGCCATTCGGCGGGAACCCGATAAAGAAAAAGCCCATCCGTTTTTCATTAATCCGGAATTGTAAGTTACCATGGCCCGATGGGTATAATTGCGGTTCCCGTAGGAATAGGTGATGCGGGTTCCTTTGCGCATTTGCGAAGCCTGCATGTTATAATTAACCAGGCCACCCACATTTCCGTACGTATGTTCCGAAAAACCTATCCCTGCAACTAGTCCCGGATATCGGGTAACGTCGTTCAATCCGCCCCAAAGGCTGAACGATGCCCATCCTGTTTCCGGGTCATTCATAGGGATGCCATTAATGGTAACGCTACCCTGCTCAGAGGTAAACCCCTTGATACGGTACCGGGTTGCACCAAACTGATACCCGGCGGTACTCTGGTACCTGTCGCGCGATGAGGTTAAAATACCGGAAATGGTTCCAATGGTAGCATCGCTCTCTTCGAGTTCCGATTCCGATAAAACAATTTCAGGGGCATCATCTAAAAAATCTTCTTTAGGCAGGGTATCCTGAATTTCTTGCCCAAACAAGGAAAAAGGCAACAAAAACAACCCAACCAAAAATGTAGTGTAGCTTCTTTTCATTTATTCATCTATTTAGAATTTAATTTTAGCGGTTAACGATCCCAAAAATAAATAGTCCACAAAAATAATAGAAGTGTTTCAATTTCCTATTAAACATCCAAAATATTAATCATTATTCCCAATATTAAATAAATATTAAGTTATTTTTGCCAAATAAACACCATTTAAAGTAAATTTTACCTGTTGTAAAATATTTTTTCAGAAAGATGTTGTTCCTTTGCATTTCGTATTTTTGAAAAATAAAATGGTTCTAGATTCAAAATAGGGGATATAAAATATTGACAGCTTTATAATAACTAACATTTTACCTTAATTTCATATGATGCAGAGAATTTTTACTCTTTTAACTTTTGTGGCATTCGTTGTAACCACCAATGCCCAAGCCGACTCAAAGTTTAAAATAGCTACCGTAGCATTTTACAACCTCGAAAATTTATTTGACACCATTGATTCGCCCGACACTGATGATGCTGAGTTTTTACCAGGAGGTATCAATCGTTGGGATACAGAGCGGTATAACGAAAAACAAGAAAACATGGGATTTGCCATTAGCCAGATAGGAACCGATTTAACAAAAATTCCACCAATGATTCTCGGGGTCTCTGAGATAGAAAACGAACAAGTGTTGCTCGATTTGGTACAAACCAAACCTTTAAAACCTTTTAATTATAAGGTGGTGCATTACAATTCGCCTGATAGGCGGGGTGTAGATGTGGGTTTGTTATACCAGCCTGCCTATTTTAAAGTGACCAATACTCGCTCGCATGTACTGGATTATACAACTGACACTTCTTTCCGTACACGGGACCAATTGGTGGTTTCGGGAATATTTGATAATGAACCCTTGCATATTATTGTGTGCCATTGGCCATCGCGTTATGGGGGTGAAGCCCGAAGCAGGCCGTTGCGGATTGCAGCAGCCCAGCTAACACGCCACATTATCGACTCCATTCAACAAACCGATGCCAAAGCAAAAATTGTGTTATTGGGCGATTTGAACGATGATCCCATCAATGAAAGTTTAACCAGATACATCAATGCACAAGGCGAAAAAGAAGAGGTAGATGTCACATCCATGTTTAATCCATATTACAATATGTTTAAAAAGGGGGTTGGTTCATTGGCTTACCGCGATGCCTGGGATAATTTCGATCAGATCATTGTTTCACCAGGTTTGTTGGAGACGGATTCTTCCACCCTGATTTTCCATTCAGCCAAAATATTCAATGCAAATTTTCTGACACAGACCAAAGGACAGTTCCGAGGATACCCCAAACGGACCTTTGCAGGAGGAATTTATCAGGGAGGTTACAGCGACCATTTCCCTGTATATATCTTGTTGATAAAACAGAAACATTAAGATGTTGGTAATTTGGAATTAACCGTAAATTTACCTCAGAAAACTATTTTTGACAACTGTAAATACGAAACATTTAACAAAAACCGAATGATATGATTAAACTTCTGCAAAAAACAGGGCTTTTTATAGCCCTCAGTTGCCTGGGCACGGGTGTGTTTGCTCAGGGAGTAATCAAAGGAAAAATTGTGGATGCCGATGCCGAGAGCTTCGCATTAATGGGCGCCACAGTTGTTGTTGAAGGTACCACTGTTGGTACTGCAGCCAATCTGGATGGAACTTTTGTATTGAAAGTGCAACAGGAAAAAGTGACCCTGGTGGTTTCATACATGGGTTATATTGACGAAACTATGGAAGTTACCATTCCTGTCAGTGGCGAACGCGATTTAGGGGTAATCAAGTTAAAACCCAATACCGTGGGTTTGGATGAGGTCCAGATTTCTGTATCATATGTGCGTGATAGGCAAACACCGGTTGCGGTTTCAACCATAGAGCCTTATATTATTGCTGAGAAATTGGGAAACCAAGAATACCCTGAAATTCTTAAATCTACCCCTTCAGTATATGCAACCAAAGCAGGAGGGGGATATGGAGACAGTAGAATTTTTATGAGGGGTTTTGACTCTAATAACATTGGGGTTTTAATAAATGGCGCTCCTGTAAACGATATGGAAAGCGGAAAAGTATATTGGAGTAACTGGGCTGGTTTGAGCGATGTTACTCAAAGCATGCAGGTACAGCGAGGTTTAGGAGCCTCTAAACTGGCACTCTCATCAGTAGGTGGAACCATAAACATTTTAACCAAATCAACAGATGCTGAACAAGGAGGAAGTGTTTATGCAGGTGTAGGAAACGATGGAATGGTAAAACAAGATTTTTCAATATCAACTGGTCTCTTAAATAATGGTTGGGCTGTTACTCTTGCTGGTGGTCGCAAATATGGAAACGGATATGCACAAGCTACTAATTTCGATGGGTGGTCTTACTTTCTAAATATTTCTAAAATTTTAAACGAGAAACATCGAATTTCACTAACCGCTTTTGGAGCTCCTCAATGGCATAACCAAAGGAGCAATATGCATACTATCCAGAGTTATAGAGACAATCCTGCTGGCACACTTTGGAATTCTGATTATGGGTACCGCAATGGTAAAATTTACAATGTGGGGTATGCTTATAACTATTATCACAAACCCCAAGTTGCATTAAACCATTTTTGGAATATTAATGAGTCAACCATGCTTATAACATCAGCATATTTCTCAAAATCAAACGGTGGGGGTCGTCGTATTGATGGTACTGATAAAAATTGGCTTACTGTGGATTATAATTCTGGTAATGATTATGATGTAACAAAGAGAACCCCGGAAGGGCTAATGGATTTTGATGCTGTAATTAATGCAAATGCATCTTCTACAAAAGGCTCCACTTGTATTGTTGCAAATGGTATTAATTCACATGATTGGTATGGGATTTTATCGTCACTAACCAAAGATATGGCTGGATTAAAAATTACAGGTGGATTTGACGGAAGATTCTACAAAGGGTATCACGCCTATGTTATCGAAGATCTTTTAGGAGGAAAATACTATCTTGATATTAGTAAACAATTAACTGACTCTGTTACGGGAAATCCTGTTTTTATTGGAAAAAATGTAAACAGACCCGGTGATACGCCACTTAAAAAAGGTGATTACATTAATTATCATAACTTAGGGGAGGTTCTTTGGGCTGGTTTTTTTGGACAAGCCGAATATGCAACCGATCAATATTCTGCCTTTATATCTGCTTCACTTGCTGATAATAGTTACCGAAGAACTGATTATTTTCTTTATACCCCAGAACAAGGTCAAGTTACCGATTGGATTTCTTTTACTACTTACACATTTAAAGGTGGCGCCAATTATAACATTAATGAAAATCAAAATGTGTTTGTTAACGGTGGTTATATAAACCGAGCACCATATATGAAATATGCTTTTAAGGGGAACACCAACGACTTTAACAAAGATGCAGTTAACGAAAAAATACTCACAGGAGAAGTGGGATATGGCTACCAAAGCAGTCAGGTAAACATAAAAGCTAATATTTATATTACCCAGTGGAAAGACCGTGGTTTTACTCAAAACTTCAATGGATTATATGCCAATATTTTAGGATTAAACCAGTTGCATAAAGGCGTTGAAGTGGAAGGATCTTACAAACCAATGTCTAAACTGACATTTAAAGGAATGGTGTCAATTGGCGAATGGAAATATTCAGATGATGTAAACTTTGATTTATATGATGCAAATCAGGCATTTATAAAAAATTATTCTGCCTATATTGGAGGAACACATGTTGGGAATAGTGCCCAGACTACTGCATTCTTGTCAGCTGATTATGAGGTGCTACCAAAACTAAAAGTAGGTGTTGATTATACCTACTACGGCCGTAATTATGCCGATTTTGATGCGACCCTCCGTACCACACCAGAATCAAAAGCAGATTCATGGAGAATGCCTGATGCCCACCTCTTTGATGTGAGTGCGAAATATAAATTTAAAATGGGTAAATTAGATGCTACTATCTATGGTAATGTATTCAACTTATTGAATACAGAATATATTGCTGATTCAAAAGATGGAACAAATCATGATGCATCAACCTCACTAGTATATTTTGGATTTGGCCGCACTTGGTCAACCGGTTTAAAAGTTATGTTTTAATCAATAAAAGTAAAAATATATGAAAAAAATATTTAAATATATTCCTGTCATTGGTTTATTTATGTGGGCTTGTAACCCCACTGATGATGTCTATGACGAATTGGATTCCCAAAAAGTACCCTATAATGAAGCAGTTGAATATAAATTAACATCAGATGACTATAGTGCCATAAGCAAAGCCGCTTTAAAAATAGCAGAAACCGAGGATGATTCTACCTTAGCGAGATCCATAGCTTCTGACATGGCGTTTAATCAAAAATATCTGGCTCCAGATTTTGTTGAGCCCATTCTAATAACACATTTCCCTGCTTTAAAATATAATTCAACGGCTCTGGTCACCTATAATGTTTTTGAAAAGCCTGATTATATCTTAGCCTATGAACAAGCAGATAAATACGAATTAACTGCAGATGATTATCAATCCGTTAGCGAGGAGGTTGCTTCAAATGGTTATTTTTTTCCGTCACAAAGTCCGGAATCAAATATTCCTACAATTCTTAGTAATAATTTCCCCAATGCCGCTACAGATGATTATATGCTAACTACTTATAATTATTCAAGTACCGATCCTGTTAGTGGACCAAAACCGGTGACGTTGTTCTCTGATGATTTTGAAGATGGAACCCTATCTAAATGGAATGCTGTAAGTGTTATAGGAAGTCAAGTTTGGGGTATTGATGCAACCCATGGTGTTGATGGGACTCAATGTGCGAAAGTGTCCGGATATGTTTCTGCAGATGCTGCATCGTATGATAATGAAGATTGGTTAATCACGTCAGCCATTGGTTTAAGTGGAATAACTGATGCAACATTTTCATTCTACACAGCTATGAATTATACGGGTCTTGATTTAGTGGTAAAATATTCCTCTAATTATTCTGGGTCAGGTGATCCTACCGGTTCAACATGGACTGAATTTAGCGGTTATGCCCTTTCTGCCAGTGCTTGGGAATGGACAGAATCCGGTACCATTGATTTATCATCTATAAGTGCTTCAACAATTTATATTGCTTTTGTTTTTACATCTACAGTTGAAGGAAGTAAAACTTGGGAGCTTGATAATGTTCTTGTTACTGGAAAGACCACTGCACGTAAATCAGCAACTGATGAAGAGTATCTAACTTATAATAGTTTTTATCAATACAACGGAACCAAATGGTCACCAGTGACTTCAATAATTGCTATTAATCCTTTTGAATATGATGAAATGGGTTCTCCTGGAAAATACAATAATTTTTCAAGTACCGACAAACCTGAGAATTATATTCCTTATTTTTTAACAATTAATATAGATTATCCACAAGAAGGAGACATTCAACCAGTAGCATATAATTATTATAATGGAGAAGCTACATTGCTTACCGCCAATGAATACATTTTTACATCAGGAAATTGGCAACCAAATGGACCTATTGTCGAAAAATCTGGACAATTCGTCTATACCGTAAACGGTTGGGTGTTTGATCCAACTATTAAATTCACACCATCTGCCTCTGATTATCAATTATTAGTAGATTATGTGTATACTACATTTACTCCTGATTATGGAAGTAGTTATAAGAACGATGAATTTTATTATGGAGCTAGTGCCCATTATTTGAACTTTGATTTACGTCTTTCAAATAAAGTTACATATAACATTCCAGGATTCGAGGGATTAACTACAGAAGAAGGAATTGCATTAACCTGGGAACGGGTTGAAGAAGGTCTTACAATTTTGCTCGGATTAAAATATCCTGAAGCTGTAACTGAGGTAAGTGGTTTAACGGTTTATTACTGGTTAACATTTAAAACCTACGAGGACGACTTATCTAAAAAGACCTACACAGGTATCTTCAAATTAACTAGCGAAGGAGTTTTTGTTAGAGATACCGAATATGAGGATCAAATGGTTACAGAAGAAAAACTGATCGAGGCTGATGTAAACTGGAACCGATAATTCCAATGAAATGATATAAAAAAACCGTCCGCTTAGCGAGACGGTTTTTTTATTCGTTCTTGTGGGATATAAATTTACCGCTTTAGGGTTTTAGAACAAAACATCGAAGTTCCAGAAATTCTAAATGATAAAAACCAAAACGCTACGGGAGTTTCAAACTTTTGTAGCGCTAAAATGGTTTTCTCATTTAATATAAATGGGCTTAGCCCAGAGAAAACAGAGCAAATCAAATTAATGCCCTATATTCTTCTGGTATTCATTGATTTTTACAACCCCAGCTTGATGCGGATAGCTTCCGGAATGGCATCTTTATGAACCTGGATGGCAATTGTTTTCAGACGGATGTACGATTCACTCATGTATAAGTAACCTCCCAAACTGTTACTGTCGGCAGCCCATGAATTTTTGGTCAGGTAGTACGGCGTCCCCTTTTGATCTATCGCGGTTCCAACCAGGTGCATCAAATGGTCGTCGGTGGTCTGGAATTTATTAAATGTCCGTTGGCGCATCTCCTGGGTAATCTTCTTCTCGTTCCGAGGTTTGGTAAAGTCGAAAAGCATTTCGGCTTGTTCCTCCTGCGATAAAGCCTCCCATTTTACCCGTTCGCTTTCCTCCATATTTTTTGGGTCGTTATCGGGAATGATAGCCACACCGTTGTTGTGCGAGAAACCCGGTTCACTCACATCGCCATCCCAATTTACCGAATATCCTTTGGCAAATGCCTCATTCATTACCTGAACCAGTTCATCAATGGGGAGGTTGAAATATTTGTCCTGCGACCAGTTGTCGGGGATCTCAAGGTTCACCCATTCATTAAACGGATAACATTCGTAGGAAGTCAGTTCAACGTAATCTTTAGGGTTAAAACCCGTTTGGGTGCTAAAACTCTTTGGCGTATAATGAGTTCCTTGGTAGCTAAAAGTATCGGGTATCTGCCCAAGATAGATGTTCAAAGCTGCCCGGACAACCTCAACACTTTTACCGCTAAAACTGCTTTTGCTTTCCAGGCTATGGTCGAGGATGCCTTTCATCACGGTAACCATTTCGGCATGGCGGTGGTAAGTCAATCCATAATTGATACCCGTGTAAGCCTCTTCAGGCACCATCCCAAATTCCGAGATGATTGACATGACATCGTGCGCCTGTCCCCCTTCACCGAAATTGCCACCGCCCTGGTAGCGCAAATACTTTACAGCCTTTTTGGGGTAGGCATAATGCACAAAGAACATCTCTGACAAATCATAGGTTCCTTTTCCCAAACGGATCAATTCCGACTCAATAAACGAAGTGGTGGCAAAACTCCAGCAAGTGCCACTGCTCGCCTGATCTTTTACCGATGTGGCCGGGATTTCAATCTTCCGGGTGAATTGGTACCCTTCGTCTTTCTTCTGATCTTTTTTTTCTTTTGCCGCAACCTGGGCTGCAAGGAATATGAAGCCCAAGGTGATGACTGACAAAAAATAGTTTTTTATTCCCATAACGCTTTGTTTGTGTTTGTTAAGTAGTCTGACTATAATTTAAATGCTAAAACTGTTGCATCGTCTATTTGTTCAAAACTTCCTTTCCATTGGGTAAATGTCTGAAAAAAATGTTCTTTTTGTACCGGCATGGGCTTGGAATGATTACATTTACAAAGGTCCGTAAACCGCTGCATCCCATATTTTTCGTCCTGTTCGTTGTATTGATCCACAAAACCGTCGGTAAACAGGTAAAAAACCTGATCGGGGATCAAAGGCCGCACCTCGTTGGTAAATGATTTCATCCTTGGGTTGAACCCAACCGAGGTACGATCGCCTTTAAGCAATTCCACATTTCCGTCACTGGCCAGAAGGATTTTTCCGCGGGCCCCGGCATAATCCAATGTTTGGCTCTCTTTGTCGATAATTAACAACGACATGTCGATGCCATCTACATATTCCAACAAATCGTTGGTCTGCTGGAGCGAATCTATAATCTGGTTCCGTAACTTACCCAATATAATGTTTGACTGATAAACCTGCTGCATGGTCACAATCTCCTTAAGGAATGCCAACCCCAGCATGCTTAAAAACCCGCCGGGGACTCCATGCCCGGTGCAATCGCCCACTGCAACAAAAAGTTTGTTTTTTATTTGATGCACCCAATAAAAATCGCCGCCTACAATATCTTTGGGAAGGTACAATACGAAATGGTCCGGAATAATGGCATTCAACCGCTGCTTTGGCGGTAATACCGCCTGTTGAATATATTCGGCATACCGGACACTTTCATGAAATGTGGCATTGACTTCTTCTATTTTTAGGTTTTGCTTCACCAGCACCTCATTTTGAATAATAATCTGATGCTGTTGGGTCTGGAGTTCTTCGTTCAATTGCGCCAACTCTTCGTTTTTAATAAGGATGTCGTGCCGTTGCTTGTCCAACCTGTTGTTGAGCGCTTTCCGGTAAACCAAACTGCGTATCAGCCAAAAGATGAGCACTGAAAGCAGCAGGACCAAGATTAGGGAAAGGTTGCGGATACGCTTTTGCCAGGCCATTTCAATCTCCTGGTTTTTAAATTCCAAATCCCGCTGTGCCAATTGGAGCTGTTGCAACTGTATGGCCTGTTCTTTCCGTTCAAGCTGATATTTCGATTCCAATTCAAGAATGGTGCTGGCAGTTTCTTTATTCAGAATAGAGTCGTTGATTTTCATCTCTTCTTTGGTCAATTGCAGTGCAGCACGGTAATCGCCCAATTGTTCCTTTACCCGCGAGAGCAGATTGTAGGAGACACTCATTTCACTTAATCCCTGATAGCTTTTGGCTATTTCGAGCGATTGACTGGCATGGTTGAGAGCCTTTTGAGGTTGGTGGTTTTTCAGATACAGTTCGGCCATGTTGTTTAAACAGGTAGCTTGCCCAAATTTGTTTTCAACATCCCTATATAATGTCAGTGCTTTGTTAAAATAGTACGATGCAGAATCGAACACATACCCGTCTAAATACACCACCCCAAGGTTTTGCATTACATCGGCAGAACCTGAAACATCACCAAGGGCCTGTTTCTGATTTAATGAGTAAGCAAAGTTTTTTTTAGCTTCGTCAAATTGATTATTGATATGATAAATACGGCCGATATAATAGTAGGAATCGGCAATTCCGAAACGATCGTTTATATTGAGTGAAAGTTCTAGCGCCCGGTTGTGATATTCCATAGCCTGCCCGATATTCCCTGTTTCAAAATGGATTAACGCGGCGTTGTTATAAATCCGGGCTTTTGAAGCCTTATCGCCAAACACATCGTACCACCGGATGGCTTGCATAAAATTCTCCAATGCCAGCGGATAACGGCCTTGCCTGAAATAAATATTCCCTATATTATTCAATATGCTTGCCAGTTGCCTGGATGCCGATGTGGTATCAATCATACTTTTTGCTTTTGAATAATACGCTTCAGCATCGGTATAATTATTTTGGTACAGGTAAATGTTCCCAATATTGGTAAGTGAAGTAATGATACCCACGGAATCATTTATTTGCGTACGTATGCGTAACGATTCGGTGTAATAAAATAACGCTGAATCGTATTCCGATTTTTTAAAGAAAGCAATGCCCGCGTTGACAATCGATTTAGATAGGTCCAGTAGATTATTGGCCTGAGTACGGACATAGATGGCTTTTTTATAATAAAAGAGGGCTGAGTCCAAATCTCCCATGAGTAGGTAAACGTTTCCTTTCCCGTGCCAAACTCTACCTAAGCCCAATGGGTACATAGGCTTGGTATAGCAACGCAGTGCTGAGTCGTGAAATAATTTGGCATCTTCGTAACCGGCCCCATACCGTTTGGCCTCACCAGCAATATAGTAGGCGTAACCCAAAAGGGTATCGGGTAAACTTTTGTTCTTTTTTAATTCGCCTATTTTTTGGCAAGCAATGTTAAACGCGGAATCTTGATCCGTAACAGTCAGTTCATCAGCAGCCGCTAATTGTTGGTAAATCTGATTTATTTTTGATTGCGGGTAACCCTTTCCAGTGAGCAACATCCCTATTGCCATGAAAATATAATAAAAAAAAAGGGGTCTAAAATTTGGATTCGTCACGGCATCAATCTTTAAAAAGCTTTCTGAATGTTACTTTCAAAATTAAAACTAAAAGGGTTAGCGCCAAGTGATGTAAGTGAAATAATTCGAAATGAACGATAGAAAACTAAATCACGGGTTCCTTCTTGCTATCAAATTTATTAAATCAAAAGGGTAATTGAAAATTATTGGAGATATTTCATTTGGGTTGTAAAAAACGTAGTATTATTGAAAAGTCAAATTAAAAGCTCGATTATGATCTGGCATACTTTCGATAAAGCCTTTGAGGCAAACATTAAAGCATTTACAACCACTAAACAGGACCTTCCAATACACCTTCAACGGGCTTTTCACGACGCGGAAACTCCCGATGTAAAAGCACGGCTCTGGAATAACATTTATCAAATTATTGCCGCGGAGTTGGTGCTGGATGCGGGAAATCTGGTATTTGCCAAACAGACACATTCCAACCATGTGGCAGTAATTGATGGTACAGAGCAACATCTCCCGGTTCCTGATACCGATGGATTGATCACCCAACTTTCAGGGAAATGCCTTTGCATCCAAACAGCCGATTGTACCCCAATCCTGCTCGTGGACCCCATGCGTAAAGTAGTAGCTGCCCTGCATGCCGGATGGCGTGGAACGGCACAAAACATTGCAGGAAATGCGGTGAACCTGATGAAAAAGCACTACCAGACAAAGCCTGAAAATATTCAAGCCCTGATTGGGCCGTGCATCTCGCAGCAAGTATATGAAGTGGGTTTGGATGTGTATCGGGCATTTGAGGCTATTGGGTTGGTAAATGATGGGTTGTTTATCCCCGGAAAAAAGGAAGGCAAGTTTTACCTTAACCTGAATTTGGCCAACACCCAACTGTTATTGAAGGAGGGCGTTTTGTTGGAAAAAATCCGGACCCAGGATTGGTGCACCTTTCAAAACGGAGGGCAGTTCTATTCCGCCCGGCGCGATGGGGGAAAAACCGGTCGGATTATTACCGGAATAGTAATTAATAAATAAGGAACATCTCAAATAATTTTTGATTTTGAACGACCCCATAAGATGCATTAAATAATTAGCATTCAATTGTTTGATTTTGTTTTTAATATATAATTATTTCAAAAAGAATAACATTGTGGCTTCTTTCAAAATGATTATCTTTAAATAAACATTGATACGATGATACAATCTCAAACCTATTGGCACACCCCTAATGGATACCGGCTGTTCGGTTCCATCTGGAAACCTGAAAACGAAGTTAAGGCTTTGGTGGTATTGGTTCATGGTTTTGGCGAACATTGCCTGCGTTATACTCCATACATTGAGCATTTTACTCAGGCAGGCATTGCTTTTGTTGGGTCCGATTTACAAGGCCATGGACAATCCGATGGGAAACGGGGGAAAATTTTATCGTACGATTCGCTGCTCGATGAAGTCAGTTTGGTATTAAATGAAGCCCAAACGCTATTTCCTGACCTTCCCACTTTTATTTACGGACATAGCATGGGAGGAAATATTGTTTTAAATTATTTGTTAAAACGGAAACCCGTGGTTGCCGGAAGTATTGTTACATCGCCTTGGTTAGTGCTTGCCGATGACCCCAATTTTATAACCAAAGGAATGGTCTCTTTTATAAAAAGAATTTTTCCGCATCTGACCATCGACAGTGGGTTGGAAATAGCATACATTTCCACTGATCCTGAAGAGGTGAAAAAATACCGGGACGACAAACTCAATCACGGGCGCATTTCGTTCCGCCTGTTCGCCGAAATTACCCGGCATGGATTGTGGGCCATACACCATACCAAAAACCTTCAGGTACCTGTATTGCTGATGCACGGTACCTCCGATAAAATAACTTCATACCAAGCCTCTGAACTGGCTTCACACGGGTGTCCGGAGTTCATTGAATGGGCTCCCTGGGAAGGCCGCTACCACGAGTTGCATAATGAAACCAACCGGTCAGAGGTTGCCGCAAAAGCGGTTGACTGGATTCTTAAACACCTGGGGTGATGGAAAATTTCAGAACTACCTTCAACATCCCCAAAGGAAGTACAGCCATTGATTTTTCAAGTAAAATTATGATGCTGGGCTCCTGCTTTGCCGAGAACATTGGTGAAAAATTAATCCAAAACAAATTTCAAACTTTGGTCAACCCATTTGGGACTCTCTACAACCCGGAATCCATCGCGCATTCTCTGGAATTTTTAATCAAAAAGAAAAAGTTTACCGAAAGCGATTTGTTTGAACAGCAGGGTGTTTGGAATAGTTTTTACCATCACAGCCGTTTTTCCGATACCGACAAAGAACGCTGCCTAGCGAACATCAATACCCAGATTGAAAAAGGATCGCAATTCCTGAAAAAAGCCGATTTTTTGATCATTACCTTGGGAACAGCTTGGGTGTATCAGCTGAAGAAAAGCGGAACTATTGTAACCAATTGCCATAAGGTGCCGACCAAGGAATTTGAACGTTTCCGGATTTCGAAGTGCGACATGGTGGAAAAACTCCGTTCGGTGATCAAAAAAATTAAAAACCAGAACCTTAACTTAAAAATTATATTCACGGTAAGCCCGGTACGCCACCTAAAAGATGGTGCCATCGAAAACCAGTTGAGCAAAGCCAGTTTGCTTTTAACTGTCCATGAACTGGTTGCCGAATTTGAAAAAGTAAGTTATTTTCCATCGTACGAAATTATGATGGACGACCTGCGCGATTACCGCTTTTATGCCGGGGATATGGTCCACCCATCGGGTCAGGCCATTGATTATATCTGGGAAAAATTCAAAACCAGTTGGATCGACCCTCAACAATTCACCGTAATGAAAGAAATTGAAAAAATAAACCAAGCCTTGGAACACCGCCCTTTTCAACCTGAATCGAGAGAATACCAACATTTTATTGAACGCCAACTGGCGGCTATCAAGCACTTGGAATCCCACTACCCTGGGATGGATTTTTCTGCAGAAACACTAAGTTTCCAAAAGCGGTTTTTTAACCAGAAATAAACTACTCGGCCAAATATTGGTAAACTGCCGGAATGGTAATCTCAACCAATGTGCCCTGTGGGCTCTGTTCAGTTCCCCTATCAAACAGTTTTAAGGTTATTTTTTGCTGATTGAAGGAATTAAAATAATTCACCACCTGATCAATCATCAGCATGTTTTTGGTATAGGCGGCATCGGAGGTTTCAAGATTCCTCCAGATACCATCATCCGAAATTTGAATAAAAATATTCTGCTGATCATCGGCATCAATCACAATATGGATATTACCCCCTTCGGGTTTAACCAGCACCCCCTTTTTTAGGGCACTTTCGGTAAAACTGAAAAGAATCAGTTTGGGAACCTGGATGCTTCTATTTATTCCGGGCGAAACCACGATGCTGTAACTGAACTTCTCTTTAAACCGGAACTTCTCAAGCATCAGGTAATTTTTAACATAATCAATCTCTTCGTCAAGGCTGCGCGAGAATTCATCGAGGGAGACTATAGCCTCGCGTAAAAACTTTGAGAACAGTCCCAGGTTGGCATAGGCAATTTTTTTATCCTCCGAGTTGATTGAAAACGCGATGGAATTGAGGGCATTAAACAAAAAATGCGGATCCAATTGGTTGCGGATTAATTCCAATTGCATTTTATAGAATTTTTCGTTGGTAAACCGCACATTATCAAAATGGATATGGTACAACTTAATGTATAACCAATACAAAAACCAGAGGCCAAATATGGATAATGCATACAAAACAAACCGGAACCAATAGGCCTGGTTTTCAGAATAGCTGACAAGGTATTGATGGTTATCGTTAAACACCGAAAGCAGGTTGGAATGCTGGGCCCGTTTTTTAAGCGAAAAGTAAACTTTTTGAATATTCAACCCAGGAATCTCAATGGTCACCGGGTTTGTAAAATCGGATCGGTAAATGGAAAGATTGTTGTTTTGGACAACCAGGATTTCCTCCTTCCCATCGTTGTCCACATCAAGGTAATTAACCTGATGGGTGATCCCTTTTAAGTCGATTTTTCGGCTGAGTTCCAACTTGGTATTGAATTCATACACCCAACCATTACGCTGAAAGGCAAGAATGGATGACCAGTCGGAACGCGCGGGATCAAAAACAAAATTCCCTTCATCGAGGACTTTCTGACGGATCATTTCCCCTTTATAGTTTTGAAGCAGCAACCGTGGCTTCTCGCTTTCATTCAACGGCCAACTCAAGGAACCGATATAATTGTGCGAAGGAAGATGAACCGGAAAAGCCATGCTCACGCTCATGCGGCTTTGATAGAGTACCGGCAAAGAATAATAACTCAAATCGGAGCGCAATACAATAGCCGATGAACTCAGTGCCTGTTCCCGGTTATTTACCCAAGCTTGGTTGGTACTATTAAAGGTGGAGAGGAAAATTTCAGGCGTCCCATTCTGATCGATATCAAAAAATACTGGCGTTCCGATTACTTGCATACCCAACTCGGGTGATTTAAGCAATTTTTGATGGTAAGCATCGAAAGCATAAATGCCCCGGGGTTGTTCGGTAAAACGGCTATTTACTGAAAAAACGGCTTCACAAAACCCATCTTTATTCAGGTCAACCACTCCCGCGCTGCGAATGACAAGGTGCTGATTATCCACCTCCTCGGGTAACCCGCACACCTCAATTTTATCTGCAAAAAAACTGTTTTTATTTCCTGGTTCCAGCCCATACAGGAATATGTGGTTTTTTTCTTGTGAAAAAACCATAACTTCTTGTAACCCATCACCGTTGCAATCGCCCCAAATAAAATCAAAATTCTGAATCACCTCCCCGTCGAGGTACCACACGGCCTGAAACGTACCATCACTGGAATATCGGTTAATGACCGGCTGTCGGTTATCGGAAAGATGGTAATAAATAAACTCTTCGGAATTGCCATCGCCATCCACATCAATGTATTGTATCTTTTGACCCTCGGCCAAAATCTGGCTGGTACCTGTCATCAGCCGAGCCACGTACCGTTGCAACGAATCAGGTTGAACCAGGTACCCGATAAACCATCCCAAAACACCAAGGATAAAAAAGGGCAATCCTATTTTCAATGGAAAATTCTTCAAGGTATTGTCAATTAATGTGCTCCAAAATTACAAATTTGCTATTTGTTTCCAAACCCATACGTGGGCATTGCAGATAATCCCATCAGGTAAAAACGCAATCGCCATCGCCATCCTGTAAGGGAAGTGGGTGCTCCAGCACAGGAAGTTCACTGAGAAAGGATTTGGTAATAAAATAATGCTGAATCATCGGTTTTTTTAATAGACCCAAGCCTCTTTTCTTTTGAAAATAAGATACCATTTTTGGGTGATAAACCGTCAATCGGGTACATCTTCTTTGTTCAGCATGTTTAAGGATTTGGTCGGCCATGGTTTTCAAATATTCCTCCTCGACCTCCAGATAAGGAAAGGTAACATGTCCGTCGCGGATTTTACCAATGGCCAAACCTGCGATGCCGTTTTGCGGATCCTGAGTCGTTAAAACAAAATATCCGAACTGTCTGGCAACGTGCGAAAAAGGGTATTCTGCCGTCTCTTCACGGACGGTTTTCACCCAAGGGTACTTAAAAATCCACTCATATTCCGGTTGGGTACGGTTAAATACGGAACCACTGTGTTTATTGATAAAAGAGTAATGACTTTCATCAAGTTTATCAAACACGGGAACATCCGGGGAATGGATTCGGAGACGAATTTTCTGCCACAGATAATATGGCGAAAAGATTCCATTCAGGATAGAATCCAAGACACCCCATACTTTTTTGCTTTTTTTGAAAAACAAATGTTTCGACTCCAACAATTCTGCCAATGTAAACCGGAAATAGAGCCGGAGCCCTTTTCTTTCTTCAAAGAGGGAAAAGAAGCTTGATTTGTCATACAATGCTTTCGAAGCTGGAGCATAATTGGTAAACAGCATCCGGAAACCCCAATCCTTCAACACTTCCCTAAGTAACAGGGTGGCAATACCTAACCGCCTGTAATCGGGATGAACCCAAGAGCCACTGAACCACCCAAAGGGATGTGTTGTCCCATGAGTTTTAAGTGTATCGGCTAAAATAGATCGAAACCCAACAAGTTTGCTTTGGTCAAAATACAGATAAAGAATGGGTAACTTATCAATCTTCCGAGGATTGTTAATATATGAAGCTACTCGGTTTTTACTGATTGGAATCACGGGTAGTTCCTTAAATGCAGAACTTTCATAAAATTCCAAAAGCCCGCCAATATGTATTTTTTGTATCAAAATATAATTTCTCCGTTAATGAGTAAAACGATGTATCATTGTTCCGTGTTGCCGGAAATAGGGTTCAGCAATAGCACCAAATCCTTTATAAAAACGTGCCACCCCTTCAAGCATACTGCCTTCAAAATCAATGATTTTATCTTGACCTGCATACCGATGAATCAAGTCATCTACAAGGAGTGTCATCACGCGGAGTTCTTTACCCATGGGTGATGACACTGCCGATAAGTACGTGATCCGTTTGTTAAAACTCACCCAGCACACCGCTCCTAAAAGAGTCCCCAAGGTATCCCGCACACCCGTCAATTGACCAATCCCCCTATAAATCAATTGTTCGAGCAATTTCCTATAAAGTTCCCTTTGGTTTTCATTCATCTTCGTTTCCATATGAACCCATTTGAATTGGATAAATTCATTGATGGCAACGCCCCGGTCCAACGAAAGGCCTAACTTCTGAGCTTTTTTTAAGTTCCTGCGGGTGTTTTCGTTATAATTCCGGACTAAGGCCGGGTATTCCCGGTTCAACGGCAGAAGGTAATTTTGTCTGGATTGTCCCAGGGCCTTTGCAAAAGTATTTGCATGATTGAATGAAAACTCATACCGGATGAACTTTCCGGGGATGGATTTTAATACATTGCCCCAAACAATCGATTCGGTATCTTTTCCAAAAACGCCCAACTGCTGTGCAAACCAGGGGTGATAAATATATTTTAATCCAAACTTTTTCTTCCAGGGCAAAGGCAAAACCACCTTATAACCATCAGTTACCAAGGCATCCCAATTGGGACAAACAATGTCCAGGTACCAGCTCATCCCATACACCAGACCATTCGGAGCCTCAACAACGGTTTGGTCCCAAAGGGCTTTGTCAATATCGGAATGTTTTAAATAGTTGAATGTCATAACGTAAAGTTACCTGCCAAGATAAAAAAGAAATAGCCAATAATCGCAGATCGGTAGATTTTTAGGCACAAGACAAAACATATCTTATTGGAAATCATTACTTAATGTTTTTGTTGGTGTTGTTTTTCATATAACAGATTATCATTTACTTATAAAAGTTTAGCGAACTATTAAATAAAAAGATGAAGTTTGAAAAGCATGAGGTTTATTAGCGGATGGTGATATGGATACATTTGGTTTGTGACTCCAACAGCACATAACACCGGCCTTGTTCCTGCATTTCAATCAAATCGCGCAGCAATAAATTCCGAAGCCGGTAGGAGTAAATGGGCTCACTTTTTCCCCGCTCAAAAAAGCGTGTTTGCGACAAATCAATGGTTCGTCCATAATAATGCGATGAGGTGTTCGGGGTAGCATTCACGTTGGTTTTCCGTAACCCTTTTTGGTCCTCCAGGGTACGCATGATCGATGTCACCGAAAAGCGGTACGGACGGATGTCCAATTCCGAAAGGCTTTGTTCAAATTCCTTTCCTAGATCGTCTAAGAAATCCCGGGCCTCTTCTTTCAGGTATGGTAGCGAATGTGTCAGTTTTGGAACTTCATAATAGCGGTTATCTTTAATTTCGGCCAAATCGTACTCCCAAATGTATTTCGATTTGTTCTGAAGCATCTCGTTTTTCGATTTAAATGCTTTGGGAATACCCTTGATTTGTCCCACCTCTAAATGATAACCATTCGGATATTTTTTCAAAGCTTTCGATTCTGCCGCAGTAAGTACCGGTACCGAAACCTCATCAATGGTTTTTCCTTTAATCACAAGGCTTAACATTGCTTTAAACAAGAAGATGATCCCGATAATTGCTAAAACAAAAATGGTTATTTTCCGCCTATCGTACATCCGTTTCTTTGTCATCTCGAAAACTTAAAAAAGTTGAATATTTTAAATGCTGTCCTGAACGCCAAATATAACAATATGGAGTTATTTGGGTTCGTCCTGTTGATAATTATTGAATAACTTTCCGTAACGGTTATGTATACGAAACGTTTGATATTTCGAAGCACTTTCCTATCAAAGTTACAACCACTTTTCATATGGACTAAAATGCTCGATAACCAACTGATCGCCAAATGTTTTATATATGATGTTGTATGTTGGTGTTTTTACAGTTTTCCTTTTCTTACATCTTCAAGTGTTTCAATAAATATATGCACATTAGTTGAAGGATTTTTATATAATTCTAGCTGTTTTGAACGATTACATGCATCGCTACATTTTTCCTTTAGTTTAATTTTCAGAGTATTATCAATGATTCCTTTCTTATAATCGTTTCTATTCCGATTGCTTAATTCTCTAATACAATCATCGCCAGACAATGTCGCTGTCTGATTTTTGTAATGAAGTAAAAACCACAATTCAATTGTAGGGTTTGAAACGATAAGAATGGTATTATCTATCTTTTTTAATTTATCAAGAACTTCAGGGACATCCGCATCATATATTAAAAAATCCTTGTCTTTTTCGTGAATGGGTTTTCCTTTTTTATAAGAGGTAATAAAACGCTCGTTAATACTAGAACCAGCAACTTTTGGAATTATTTCAACTGGTAGTCTATATTCGGAACGCAAAAACCTTATATATGCTTCTTCTGTTTCTCCTTCACAAAAAACCCAAAAATGCGGATTTATTTTTTTCCCTTTCGATGCTTGACGTTTACTTTTCATTTAACAAACTTTTAAGCTGTTCGTATGAATCATTAACTATCGGCACCGCATCGAAACGCCCTTGCATGTATGCTTTTTCTAAATCCATTGTATCCCTAAAATCACTATAATCATAGAGTGAATATAAATCAGTGGCACCACTTATGTTTTTATTGACAAAATAAATCTGGTCCTTGCGAAATTTTTTAAGGTCAAGAAATTGAGTATTGTGTGTTGTACAAAGTAATTGAGCTTTATTGCCGGCTCTGAATAAATTAAAGATGTATTCGATAATCTTCGGATGTAAACTTTCTTCTATTTCATCAATCAGTAATATCTTATTGCGCTTAATAACGTCCAAAAGAGTGAGCATTATAAAGAATAATTTTATTGTACCCTGTGATTCTTCGGTGAAAAAATCAAATGCTATATCTGGATTTGTTTTGTGATAAGTTTTAATTTGCAAATGGTCTTGCACCACATCTTCAACTTTTAGAGTCATACTAGTCAAATCAGCATGAATATTCTTGCCTGATTTTTTAAGTACTTTAATTTTTACCTCTTCAATATCACTATCCGCTATTTTAAGTGCATCTATTAATTGTTGCTTATTAAGATTTGTAATATTTTCTATTGCCGAAATTCCAAATCCTAAATAATTTAATACGAAAGTTTTATTGAAATAATTAAATATTTCTTTAGCTAAATCTCTATCCATTTGACTTGCACGAGAAATATATAATGTCTTATCAGATGTGTTTTCTGCAACATCAAAAGGTCGCTTAATAACATCAGTAAAGGTGTATTTTTGCTTCTTAGTTTTTCCCCGTTTCTCATCACGAGTAAAAATCTCTTTTATTCGACCTTTTGGGTAATAATACAGACTTTCAGCAATTATAGAAGTTCGGGACATAGAAAATGAATATTCATATTCTATGTCATTTAATACAAACCTTATTAAATAGCTACTTGGTTTATTGCTGTAGTTTTCAAATTTAAATGGAATAAAATTGTAAATGGTATTTTCATTATGATTGTGAGATTCAAATACCATGGCGTTACAAAAGCGAATTGCTTTTACTATATTACTTTTCCCGGAAGCATTGGCTCCATAAATTATCAGGGTTTTTAAAATGTCAGATTTATCCTGCTGGAATATATTATTCTTTAATGCCTTTGCATTAGCAGATTTTATATTGGCGGCCCTAAAGTCTATTGTAACTTCATCTTTTATTGAGAAAAAATTACTAAGGCGAATTTCTAGTATCATTTTAATCACTTAATTTGTAAATATTTTACAAATATAGACACTAAATTCTTATCCCAACATATTTATTGTAGAAAAATAGCTGTAGATAGTTTTTTTACACTTGCATACAGCTCCCGCGTAAACGACACCCATTTTTAGCAATTGAGATGAGAAAAACAGCATAATACCCACAATCGTTTGTTCATTTTATACTTAGTATTTCTAAACTATTCAGCCATTATTGTGTTAGTTCATAAGCCATTTTTTAGAATTGGTTTAAATAATTCAACAGAGATTGGTTACAGGGCAAAAAAACCTCTATTTTTGCCCCGGATTTTAATACCAATAGATGTTTTCATTAAAAAAAATATTATAGCAATGAGTAAGAAAAAAGCCTTGTTGATGATTCTCGATGGATGGGGAATTGGAGACAAATCAAAATCAGATGTAATTTCAACAGCGGGGGCTCCAAATATGGAACAATTGACTGCCAATTATGCACATGCTCAATTATTAACAAGCGGCGAGGACGTAGGTTTACCCGATGGACAAATGGGAAACAGTGAAGTTGGGCACCTGAACATTGGAGCCGGCCGGGTAGTTTATCAGGATCTGGTCCGTATCAATCTGGCTATCCGCGATAAATCCATTGAGAAAAACGAAATAATTGTGGAGGCATTTAACTACGCAAAAAACAACCACAAATCGGTACACTTTCTGGGATTGATCGGCCCTGGCGGCGTACATGCCATGAGTCACCACCTGTTGACATTGTGCGACATGACCGTGCATTATGGCCTAAAAAATGTGTTCATTCACGCCTTAACCGATGGCCGCGACACGGACCCAAGAAGCGGGTTGGGATTTATGAAAGAGGTGGTGGAACATATCAACGGAAGTAATGTGAAAATGGCTTCGCTGATTGGCCGTTATTACACCATGGACCGCGACAAACGTTGGGAACGCGTCCGCGAAGGGTACGACCTAATGGTTCACGGTAAAGGGACACCAGCTACGGATGCCATTAAAGCCATTGAAAATTCATACGCTGCAGGGGTTACAGACGAATTCATTAAACCTGTGGTTTTTGTCGATGCTCAGAACAAACCCGTTGGTACCATTCAGGAAGGCGACGTGGTGTTCTGCTTCAATTTCCGAACCGACCGTTTGCGCCAGATTACAACCGCACTTACCCAAAAAGACATGCCGGAGTTTGGGATGAAAACCCTTCCACTGCATTATGTCACCATGTGTACGTATGACGAAAACTTTAAGGGAGTTCATGTGGCATTTACCAAAGATAATGTAGAAAACACCATCGGTGAGGTAGTATCAAAAAATGGATTAAAACAGATCCGCATTGCCGAAACTGAAAAATATGCGCACGTTACATTTTTTATGAACGGCGGACGCGAGGAGGAATTTACCGGTGAAAAACGCATCCTGATCAATTCACCCAAGGTGGCTACGTACGATCTACAACCTGAGATGAGTGCCTTTGAGGTTAAAGATGCCATTGTTGCCGAACTGAATAAACGTGAAGTGGATTTTGTAGCCTTAAACTTTGCCAACGGTGATATGGTTGGCCATACAGGTTTTTACGATGCCATTAGCAAAGCGGTGAGAGCCGTTGACCAGTGTGTGGGCGAAGTGGTGGCTGCTGCCCGCAACAATGGGTACGAAGTGGTTATTATCGCCGACCATGGAAATGCCGACAATGCTCTAAACGAAGATGGATCGCCAAACACGGCCCACTCATTAAATCCCGTTCCCATTGTAGTGGTTTCTAGCACGGTAACATCGGTTCAAAATGGAATATTGGCCGATGTGGCACCCACTATCCTAAGCATGATGGGGCTAGAAATACCTAAAGAAATGACAGGAAAAGTTTTAGTGAAATAATCTGTCGAAGGACTTATAAACAATAGATTGGTAGATTCTTAGACACAAGACGCGAGACAAAACATTTCTTATTGAAAATCGCCACTTAATGTTTTTTTTGTATATCACAGATTATCATTTACTTATAAAATTTTACGAACTATTAATAAAGAAAAGGCCGGAATTTTATCCGGCCTTTTTTTTATAAGTAAAAGGCAAAATGAAATTCTTCATTCCGATAAGAAAATGATGTACTTTTGTTTGAAGTGAAAATTTATAAATGAATAACAAAATTGGTCTGTTTTCTTTTTTTGCAGGAGCCGGGTTTCTTGACTTAGGATTTGAAAGAACCGGACAGTTTGAAATACTGTTTGTTAATGAGTTCCATAAACCTTTTATGGATATTTATAAAAATGCCCGACAAGAATTAGGAATTACTGCACCCCGTTTTGGGCATCATATTAACGATGCAAATGATTTTCTAGCCGCTCCAAAACTTCAAGAATTTGACACCTACATCAATGAAGCAAAAAAGGAATTTGAAATAGTTGGATTTGTTGGGGGACCACCCTGTCCTGATTTTTCAGTTGGAGGAAAGAACCGGGGGAAAGAAGGGGAAAATGGGAAACTTTCCGGTACTTATACGGAACTAATTTGTAAGGCAAAACCTGATTTCTTTTTGTTCGAGAATGTAAAGGGGTTATGGAGAACAAAAAAACATAGGGTGTTTTATGAAAGCTTAAAAGAAAAATTTATAAAGAACGGATATTTAGTAACCGAGCGGCTGATTAATTCTATTGAATTTGGGGTTCCTCAAGATAGAGACCGGATTATATTAATTGGATTTAAAAAAGAGTTTCTTTTTTTAAATAATTATAAGACCGATGGTACACATCTCTTGTGGAACTTTGATTGGGGTTTTTCAATTAAATATGACAAGAAAGAGGTATTTGAACTTGCTTGGCCAATAAGAGATACATTTATAGAGGATTCTATAAAAAAAAAGCCGGATGGTTTACCCATTGAACTTACGATTCAATATTGGTTTGATAAAAACGATGTACTGAATCATCCGAACAGCAAGAGCTACTTTACCCCGCAAGCAGGGTTATCGAAATTTAGAATTGTTGATGAGGGCGATGATGGCAAAAAATCGTATAAACGGTTACACCGTTGGAGGTATTCGCCCACTGCTGCTTATGGAAACAATGAGGTTCATTTACATCCTTATAAAGCAAGAAGGATATCCGTTTCTGAAGCCTTGGCAATACAATCTTTGCCCAAAGAATTTGTAATATCCGATAATGCATCCCTGACAAATTCATTTAAGGCTATTGGTAATGGGGTGCCATTTCTTGCTGCAAAGGGATTAGCCATAAACATCCTAAATTTTTTAAATATTCTGACTAACGATAAATACCGGCATTATGGAGAAACTGACAACACAAAACATAACCTTCTTTATAAACCAGTTACCCAAGCAAAACAGTTATCAATACTTGAAAGGGATTATTCAAAAATAAAAATCAATGAATCTTTCAGCCGAACAAATTAAAAACAAGTTACTTAGATGAAAAAACTCTTAATACTACTTTGTTTAGTAAACATCATCGCAACTACATTTTCTCAGATTAGCGAAACAGGTTTGGCCTCGTTTTATGATGATAAATTTCAAGGACGTGTAACTGCCAGTGGCGAGCTGTTCGACCAAAACCTGTTGACGGCCGCTCACCGCACATTGCCTTTTGGAACCATGGTGAGAGTAACGAATCTTGAAAACAAAAAAACAACCGAGGTGCGGATCAACGACCGGGGTCCTTTTGTAAACAACCGGGTGATTGATCTTTCATCGGCAACAGCCAAAGCCTTGGGTTTTTATGCAAAAGGTACCGCAAAAGTGAAAATTGAGGTGATAACACTGGGAGATAACAACCTAGCAGCAACAGAAAAGGAGGTTGAGAAAAAAACAGCATTTAACGTTGAACCAAAAGAAGATCCCAAAATCACCACTTCTAAAGAAACCTTGCCTGCAACACCGAATGATAACTCCTCGAAATCGACCATTGCCAACGAGGCCTTGGAATATTATCAATTGGAATCGGCTTTAGTTGAACCAAAGGGTTTTGCTATTCAGATTGCCAGTTACCAAGAGGCCGCAAACTTAATGAAGCTATGCAATGACCTAAAAACTAAGGTTTCAGCCAATCTATTGGTTCAGGTAAGCGGGAATCAGGATAAAAAACTTTACCGGGTAATGGTGGGGCCTTTTGATACCCGCCAAAAAGCAGAAGCAATGCATCAAAAATTGGAAAAACAATTTCCGGGTTGTTTTATTGTCGGGTTTTGATGCCTGCAATTCCCCGTTCAAAAATCAATAAACAAAAACCGAAACAATTTTTTTACTGTTTTTCAATCTTTTGCTGTTGCAGTTCTATCATCTTGGCATACTTCAGAAAATTTTCGTGCCCGTTGATGGAAGCTACAACCAATCCATAAAATCCATCGAGGAATCCCATTTTAATGAAATAATTCCGCACAAACCGCCACAAAGGGTAGAAGATTACTTTGAGCACATTTGAGTGCCGACCCTTATTTATAGCACTTTGCGCACCCATGCTTGAGAATTTGTTAGCCTGGTTCACATGCTCTGCAATGGCGGAATAGGAATAGTGTAACAAATCGCCTTTAATGTGCCTGGTAATGGTTCCCGGGTTTATTTCGAAACGTTCGTGTGGATTTTCACCTCCCCAGATGCCTTTGGTGCGGTCCACCAGCCGGAGCTTCCGATCAGGATACCATCCGCCGTGATGTATCCATTGCCCGCAATAATTGTTTAAGCGGTTAAAGTAATATCCATCGGCCTGCCAATGGTCTTTAACTTTCAGTATCTCTTTTTTTAATGTTTCTGAAACGGCTTCATCGGCATCTATAGCCAAAATATAGTTGTGTGATGCTTTTTCAAGTGCAAACCTCCGTTGATCGACATAATCTTTAAACGGATGTTCTATAAAAACCGCCCCCTTAGCCAGGCAAATCTCTTTGGTCCGGTCTGTTGAATAGGAGTCAACCACTATCACTTCGTCTGCAATATCCTGGAGCGAATCGAGGCATCGGCCGATTTTTTTTTCTTCGTTAAGGGTAATTATAACTGCGGAGATTTTAATCATGGTTTTGAAAATTTGCGAAAGTAAACAGGCTGTAAAAAAAGATATAAAAAGTGACACCTGCCTGGGTCTCCAGTGTGTCTTCGTTTATCATACTCACAAATAGGATAAAAAGAAAAGAGACCAAAAAGAATCCTTGTTTCTGCGATAATAGATAGGCAGGGTAAAACATGCTAAAAAGGGCCAATAGAAAACCAATGATCCCAAATGTTAAAAATAAGGTAATAAATTGATTGTGTGCCCTCAAACGGTTCTCGGTTTTCAGTTTTGAGTTTAACTGATGATAGGCATCACCAAAAGCCTGTTTTACATCCCCGGTTCCCACTCCAACCCAAAAGTTGTTTTTAATAATGAAGGCCGCAGCTTTCCAATACTCGATACGCTGTGCTACGGATTTATTATTGGCATCGCCCGATTTTGTATAGCGATCGAGTTCCCAAACCATTTCATACACTTTTACATAAGGGACAAACTTCATTTTATACACGCAACTGGCATTCCCATTTTCAATCATTTTCACATCCTCTTTATTTAAAGCCAACACACCATCCCTATCTTTGGGCAGGCCCTTCGAAGCCAGGTAACGGACCATGGTTGTCCAAATAGGATAACCTTTGGCATCTTTTCCATTAAAAGGAATCTGGCTAACTTTGGGCCAGGTTTCAGCCAGCTCTTTATAACTGATCAATACTTTAACATAATGGCCATTCTCTTTGGTCCGCGAGAGGGTATCGTTCAAATAAAGATTTCCACGGGGAGTATGACTTGGCAGCTCAGAGAACTTTGTGTTGCGCGTAAAATAAAAGTTATAATAAACGGCTCCAACCAGTGCAAAAGTGCCCACAATTATCAAAAAAAGACCAACCCAACTGGCAAGCCTTAAATAGTGCCATTTAATTTGTTTGTAATAAAAGAAGAAAAGGAAAATCACCAAAAAGAAAAGAATTACCCAACTGGTGAGCGATTGCAAAATGATTAAAAAAATAAACAACCAAAAGCCAAGCAGGAAAAAACCAACGACCCGTTTCGTTTTTTGGGCTAAATAGTTTTGATAAACAAAATAACCCACGATGGCAGTTGAGAACAAAACCATTAAGCCAAACCGGATGTGGGAAATGAAAATGGAGGCTTCGCGGATATTGGTATGCGGGTAATCATATATCCCGGTGATAATGGACAGGGTTATAAGGGATGCGGTAAAAACGGCAAGTACAAAAATTAACAAAATCAATTCTAACGATTTCTTACTTAATGGCTTTGATGTACCAACAAGCAAAGGAAAAACCAAAAGAGGGAGCTTGATTTTAAAGTCATGCAGGCCATAGGCAAAATCGGTGGTATTGATGAACCAAACCACATGTATGAAAGGCAGTAATAAAAATGCCCAAATGATTTTGTTGGTCTTAAGTTGGTCCCATTTGTAAGCAAATCCACCTTCGAGCAACCAATTTAATAAAAGCAAAAATTGAGAAAATCCTACTAAAAATTTCGAGAGAGGTAACCCAATGGAAAGGAGCATCAAAGAAAAGATCATCAAATTCTTTCCAACAATGGTATGATAAAGATTCCGGATTTTTGAATTAAGTTCTGACTGCATGCCTAAGATTGTTAAAATACAGTAACAAAGCCAGTTTGTGGTTCATAAGTAGCTGAACCCTCCTGGGCGGTTATTACATAAAAATACGTTCCCGGTTTCACTAATTCGCCTCCGGGCATCCTTCCATCCCAAACAATTTGTTGCCTCCCTGAACGGCTAAATACCCGATTGCCCCACCGGCTGTAAATATCTATGGAAAACAGGGTTATCCCATTTGATATTACAATAAACTGGTCATTGATTTCGTCCGGTTCGTGGGGTGTAAAAACATTGGGGACCCAAAACAAATCGGAAACGGTAACAACCCGGGAAGTAGAATCGCTACAGCCATGGCTATCCTCCACTTTATGCCAAACGGTATAAGTCCCGCTTTGTGCATACTTATAAGCATACAAAAGGGTATCGGAACTCGCGGTGTTGCCATCTCCAAAATCCCAAAAATAATGGGTTCCCGAGGCATCAAAAAATTCAGATTCATCAATAAACAGCCTTGAATAGCTTGAAAAAAACAGGGCTGCTGTATCGGCGGTAAAATGGACCTGCGGGGGCTTTGAAATTTTGAGTTGCCGGGTAAAAGAACTTTCGGTACCACCAACATTGATTGTAAGCACCACGGTAAAGGTGCCGCTATCTGTAAACTGATACAAAGGGTTTTGAAAGAGGCTTGTTTGTCCATCGCCAAAATCCCATTGCCAGTTATTGGCTCCGGTAGATAAATCGGAAAACTGAATATCGTTGCCAGCACATAATTTCCCTTGATAACTGAATGAGGCCTGGGCAGAAACCCACCCTACCCAAGCGAAAACCAGGAAACAGGTCAAGAAAAAATGTTTCATCTGTTTATTATAATTTTTTATATCAAGGTCAGATGGAACATCCATGGTATAGTCATGTTCATGTGTGATACAATTTTATCATGGATGTTTCATTCAACGAAATGTTAAACCGGATTTTATGTTCTTACAAACATAAAAAAATATTAAACGCTGCAAAAGCAGAAAATGCCGAACAGTAGAATTTATGTTCATAAAGTCCTAAATATGTTTGGTAAGTTTTTGAACCACTTTAAAACTGCTGAAAAATTCTTTGGCAATAACCCTTAAAACGGTGTATGAAGGGATGGCCAAAACCATTCCGCCGATTCCAGCCAGGCTGCCGGCCATCATTATCACCAGAAATATTTCCAGAGGGTGCGCATTCACGCTATTTGAGTAAATCGATGGCTGAAACACGCTCCCATCCAACACCTGAATGACCAGAAACACCAGAAACATGTACCCGATGAGCGGCAATAAACCTGTCTCGAAGGGTAAATTTATATTGGTGGCTATCCCGATAGCGATGCTAAACCCGGCACCTATCCAGGGTCCCACGTAAGGAATGACATTCAAGACACCTGAAAACATGCCGCAAATAATGGCATGCCTGAACTCTATACCCACCAGCCAAAGCCCAAAAGTAACCAAGGTCATGATGATAAATACATCAAGCAAGATACCTGCAAGATAGCGCGATAACAGGACCTGAATTTTATGTAACACATTCTCAACCTCAGCCACGTGTTTATCGGGGACTAACGCCATAACCCCTTCGTTAAAAAGGTTGGCATCTTTTAAAAAGAAAAATGTAATGAACGAAATGGCAAAAAAAGCTACGGCCAAGCTGCCCAGCGCTGAAGTGATTCCGGAGAATATATCGGCAATCATGTTTTGGTTGACCAGGGTGGCGAGTTTGGTGTGAAAAATATCAAGGATGGAAACCTCGGGATCCATTGCCCCGATTTTAACCAATACCTCCTGTAACTTGATTAACGGGGTTTCCAACTGGGTGCTTAATACCGTGAAATCAATGGTAGAGAGCTCATTGGCCTCGGATAATATTATAGGGACAAAAAACCTGAAGATTAACCCGATAACAGTCCAAAACAAGGCCAACGTCAACGCGGCACATAAAGCCCTTGGAAGCTGGAATTTCCGGTATTTAAAGCGCATTAGAAAATTGATGACCGGCTGCCCAAGAATAGACAAAGCCGCCGAAATAAGTATGTACGAGACAATAGACCGGAAAAACCAGATGGCATAGATGAAAACGGCTACTCCGACAAAAATGATGATGTTCCTGATTCTTTTATCCATAGATTTGGTTTAATTCGCCCCCTAAATTAGCGATAATTGTTACTCGTTCATGGAATATTCGCCAATAATTGCAAAATGGTCGGAAAGTTTTGATGTTTCCGTGCGGAACCCGTGGCAACGGATATGTTCATCAAATAAGATGTAATCAATCCGGAAAGGGACAAAAAACCTGGGATAGGTGCCATTAATCCCGAATCCCTGGTTATGGTAGGAATCTTCCAGTTCCCTCGAAAGCTGATGGTAAACATAGGAAGTGGGGACATCGTTAAAATCGCCGCAAACCATGACCGGGTAAGGCGATGTTTTAATTTCGTTGGCGATTAGCTGTGCCTGCCTGGCGCGGATTTTTGAAGCCACCGAAAGCCGCTTTAGAACCCCTTTCGCCCCATCAATCCGGTCCTCGTCCGATAAACCGGGGAGCTTATCGATAAAAAGGTAATCTTTGCTTAAAAAACGTACCGACTGCAAATGGCAGTTAATCACCCGGATGGTATCGTTAAAAACCTTTATATCGGTGGCTATAGCCATGTTATGGGTTTTGCCAAACGAAATGTTTTTTTTGTGAACGATGGGGAACCTGCTGTATGTGGCAATGCCAAAGTTATGTCCGTTGGGCAATTGAATGCTGTACGAGATGTGGCTGTACTTGAAACGTTGGCTCTTTATCAGCGAATCGTGGATGGGGAAATCGTTGCCTTTGGTGTTAAAATATTCCTGAAAACAGGCAATTTCAGGTTTTATCTTCCGGAGGTATTTGAAATATTCGTTTCTCGATTTTTTATTATGGCTCCAGTTGTAAAGGTCGAACACTTTCACGTTGTGCGACAAAACGGTAAAGCTCTTCTCAGGCTTGGGTGGTGCATCCTCGGGTAGTATGTTAAACGTGGCATTCAGGGGTTGGTAACAAATTAATAGCGTCAAAAGGGAAGGAATAAAATACAGTTTTTTAAAAAGCATCCAAAACCCTACAAAAAACAGGTTGGCTATGGCAAAAAACGGGAAAGCAAAACTGAAAAAAATCAAAACCCGGAAATGCACCGTTGAGACGTGGCCCGCCAACAGACCCAACAGCAAAAAGGCAACGGCAAACACATTGATTATTAAGAGCAGCCGCTTTACAAAATGACTTATCATGAGGTTTAATTAATGGCTGCAATATACAAAAATGAGTTTAGCATTTTACAACCCAATGGGCATCCCCAGACTTTAGCCCCTATTTTTCGGGTTTTACAACCCTCCTTCAACTTTTAACTATAAGTATCTGTTGATAATCCTGTTTGTTGTTCAGTTGCTACGGATTGGGCGATCAAATTGGTATGCTTTAAGTATCAGAATCAGATTTATAGAATTTTTGGAAACAAAATATAAACTTATTTTTTCCTCTCGGTGGTATATTCCACCAACTGAACCAATGATAGATTGGCATCGTTTTGCGGAAACAGGGTAAGGATTTGTAGGGCTTTTTGCTTATAGGCATCCATCACCGATCGGGCATATTCAATTCCTCCATGGTTTTTAACAAAGTCCATGATTTCGTCCACCATTTGGGTGCTTTTATTTTTTTTGCGCATCAGCCGGATTATGTGGTTCTTTTCGGACGAACTGCACTGGTTGAGGGCATGAATAAAGGGCAGTGTCATTTTACGTTCTTTAATGTCGTTGCCCGAAGGCTTCCCGAAAATACCCGAACGGTCAAAGTCGAACAAATCGTCGCGTATCTGGAAAGCCATTCCCAGGTATTCCCCAAATTCACGCATCTTTTCAAGCGAAGAGCCATTCACTCCGACAGAGTAAGTTCCGGCGGAAGTGCAGGCAACCATCAAGGCGGCGGTCTTCTTACGGATGATCTCAAAATAGGTAGCCTCGTCAATATCTAGTTTGCGGGCTTTTTCAATCTGAATCAACTCACCTTCGCTCATTTCTTCTACCGCTTTCGAAACAATTTTTAAAAGTTCGAATTCCTCTTTGTGCACGGCAAGCAGCATTCCTTTTGCCAACAGGTAATCGCCCAACAGCACGGCAATTTTGTTTTTCCATAAGGCATTGATCGACAAAAATCCACGGCGCATGTTCGAATCATCCACCACATCATCATGTACCAGCGACGCGGTATGCATCAATTCAATCATTGAGGCGGCATGGTAGGTCGATTCATTGATTTCGCCATTTAGCCGGGCTGTTAAGAAAATCAACAATGGCCGCATCTGCTTACCTTTCTGTTTCAGCAGGTAGTTGATGATGATATTTAGTAAGGTTGCCTTGCTTTTCAGGTACGATTTAAAGTAGTGTTGAAACTCTTCCATTTCTGCTTTAACCGGGGCCTTTATGCTATCCACTGTTGACATGAGGTTTATTTTGCGTTAAAAATAGCAATTAAATTATACTTACTTCAATACTGGTTCTTAAATCTTAACGGCAGATACATGTTTTACCATCAGGTTTTGTACACAGGGTGTTTTAAGTACCTCCAAATAACAGCCATGTAAAGTTATTGTTGCTTTTGAGGACGCAAAACGATGTAAAAATCGAGGATGGGATTGGGGACCACCACTTTCGAAATCCGTCCGTTGGCAAAATAGAACTCCATTGGATCTTTATCTACCAATACATACGAACCATTTTCTTTTAAAATGAAGGGTTTAAAACTTCCCGAAAATTCCGAAAACACGGAATCTTTTCCCTTAAAATCTTCAAAATATAACCGGGTGATGGCATTCTGCACCGGGGGATAGGGTACCAGGTTTTTCCCCTCCAGAGTTTCACGCTCATAGCCATTAGTTGTTTGATTGACCCGGCACGAATGTCTGTACTCGCCATTTACTTTGATAAACGACTGCGAAAACACCATTTGCGGACCATTAAATTTCGATTCCAGCAGATAATCAATGGTATAGAAAGACCACAGACCAAAACGGGTCTGCAATTTATAGTCTATTAATTTTGTTGTGGCTTCTACCGTACGGGTAATTTTCAATTCCCCAAGGTGCATCAACTTAGTTTCAATATCAAAATATAATACCTCCTGCCCTTGCGAATACAAGTTGCAGAAAAGCAAACATCCAATTACACCCCCCAAAAGTTTGCACCGGCAATGATTCATTTCTGGTTCATTGAAATTTAATAAATGAGCAGGCACAAATGTAATTTTTTCTTTATAAGGTAAAAACAAGCAAGGGATGATTTTAAAAACTGACGGCCGTTTCCCCATTTAATTAGTCTAGAATATTTACCTTTACCGCCGATTTGAGGTAATTGATGAACAAAACAGACGTTGATTACCTTTTACAGAAATATCAAACCTAGAATTATGGAAACAGCATCGCCCCGTCAAAATAAAGTAGCCCGGTTGGTTCAAAAGGAACTGGCTGAAATGTTTCAAAAATTTGCCAAAGATTGGATGCCCGGTGTGTTACTCAGTGTGACATCGGTCAGGGTAAGCCCCGATTTTGCGCTGGCAAAGGTTTACATCAGCGTGTTCCCAACCGATAAAACTGAAAAGGTACTCGAAACCCTGAACCACAACAACAAAGAAATCCGCTATCAGCTAGGGCAAAGGGTGAAACACCAATTGCGGTTGGTGCCCGAGATTGCCATCTTTCTCGATGATTCCCTCGACTATATCCAGAATATTGACAACCTGCTGAAAGAATAAGGTATGAAGTGGTTGATAGGTTTTTTTAGCCGTTGGATTCCAAGGCACATCCAGCAATTGATGGCTCATCAGTTATTGATTTTCGTTTCACCATTTTTCCGGGGAACCCGGTTCGAAGATCCCATTGATGGGAAAAAATACCGGAAATTGCTTCCTTACGGACAGGTTAACAAACGTGAAAATGCGCTGGCTCCGTTAAGTATGTCGTTGGAAAGGCATCGGTTGATATGGTTGTACCTGAAAAACAAAACCAATTTTTTTACAGTGCCCCTCAAATTTTTACATGTGGCGCCCGAGTATTGTTTTTTGCGCAAGTTTAAAAAACAGAAAAACCTTACCTATATCACAGGAGATTTAATATCGCCCTGGGCCGATATTAAAATGGATGTCCGCGACATTCCTTTTCCCGATAATGAATTCGATGTGGTGATGTGCAACCATGTGTTTGAACATGTGACAGAAGATTTACAGGCCATGAAGGAATTTTACCGGATACTGAAACCCGGTGGTTGGGGAATCTTTCAGGTTCCTTTGGATTCATCGCGTGAAACGACTCTAGAGGATCCGGCCATTAAAAGCCCGCAAGACCGCGAAAAATATTATTGGCAGCACGACCATGTCCGATTGTACGGACGCGATTATGGCAAACGTCTCATCCAGGCAGGGTTTGAGGTAACAGAAGATACCTTTATCCAAGAAATAGGTGAAGAGTTAACCCATCGGTATGCACTAATCCAAGGTGAGAATATTTTTGTTTGCCGAAAACCAAATGCTACTCATTAATCTTTAACGAATGAACTTTTCAGCTTTCATAGCCCGTCGTTACTTATTCTCACGGAAATCGCACAACATTATCAATATCATCTCCACCATTTCGGTATTAGGAGTGGCCACTGGGACTATGGCGCTTATTATTGTGCTTTCTGTATTTAACGGTTTCGACAATCTAATAAAATCGGTGTTTAGTTCTTTCGACCCCGACCTGTTGATTACCATTAACGAAGGGAAAGTATTTGAACCTACGGCTCCTGAACTTGAGAAAATCAAAACCCTCCTATTTGTTGAAATGGTTTGCCCCACTTTGGAGGAGAATGTGCTGCTTGAATATGAAAAGCGGATGGCTCCCGCAGTTATAAAAGGTGTTCCGCAGGAGTTTACACAAATGAGCGGTGTGGATACCATGATGTATGAAGGCCAATTCGTTTTGAACGATGGCACCCATAATTTTGCTGTAATTGGTTCAGGTATTGCATATTATCTTTCGGTTGGGATTACTTTTCTGAGCCCAATCGAAATTTATGTTCCAAAACGTTCAGGTAAGGTGATACTCAACCCGGCCAATGCTTTTAATAAGGATTACATTTTTCCATCAGGTGTTTTCTCTATTCAGCAGGAGATTGACAGCAAATATATTTTGGCCCCGATAGATTTTGCCCGGCAATTGCTCGAATACCCCACGGAAGTAACTGCATTGGAGATAAAGCTAAAACCAGGGTCTGAACTCGATCAGGCTCAGGAAACCATCACGAATCTGGTTGGGACAACCTATTCTGTGAAAAACCGCTACCAGCAGCACGAGGTACTGTATCAGGTAATGAAATCGGAAAAATTTATCATTTACCTGATTCTAACTTTCATACTTATAATTGCAAGCTTCAATATCATCGGGTCGCTAGCCATGCTTATCATCGATAAAAAAAATGATATCATGACTTTACGCAGTCTGGGTCTGGAAAAAGAACGGTTACAAAAAATCTTTTTGTTCGAAGGTTGGATGATCAGTTTGGGCGGGGCATTCATAGGATTGGTTTTAGGAGCTATTGTTTGTTGGATTCAACAGCAGTTTGGTCTGTTAAAACTTAGTAACATGGGAACCTTTTTGATTGATGATTATCCCATTCAAATGCAAGCTGCCGATTTTATTTTGGTGTTAGTCACTGTGGTAACCATTGGGCTACTTGCCTCATGGTACCCCGTAAAATATTTTACCAAACGTTATTTGCAAAATTTATGAAACTGAAATTCAATGTTTTACTTATAGGTTGGGTTTTGTTTCTGAACCCCATGCTTTTATCGGCTCAACGAGAAATGCCTGTGACTGAACCACTAAGTTCTTCAGCTTACATTACATTGTTAACCTGCGATCCCGGCGAGGAACTGTATGCCACCTTTGGCCACAGTGCCATAGGTGTAGTAGATGCTGAACAGGGCATCGACTGGGTGTTTAATTATGGGACTTTTAATTTTGAGGTTCCGCATTTTTATGCCAAGTTCGCTTCAGGAAAATTGTTGTATCAACTCAGTTTCAGTTCGCGGAAATACTTCCTCCGCGAATATGAACACCGGCAACGGAAAGTGTATGAAGATGTTTTGAATTTGACCACGGAACAAGAACAGCGATTGTTTGATTATCTGAAAGAAAATTATAAGCCTGAAAACCGATCCTATCAATATGACTTTTTTTTTGATAACTGTGCCACCCGGATTTTGGACATCCTTTACCTTTCGTTGGGTGACAGCTTGGTTTATACCCCTGAGGCTGAAGCTCAGGTGCCAACCTTCAGGCAAATGATCGATCAATATCTGGTCAAGAGCCACTGGAGCGATTTTGGTATCGATTTGGCCCTTGGTTCTGTAATTGATAAACCAGCAACACCCCGGCAGCAGGCATTTATTCCCGATTACCTGCGAAGTTATTTAGCACATAGTTCCATCAATGGCTTGCCCATGATTCTCAAATCAGAACTTTTGGTTGCTGAGACCGCTCCCATACCGGTCACTCCTTTTTTGCTACACCCCGTTTTTCTCTTTTGGCTCTTATTTGTTTTTATAGCGGTTGCCTCGTTTGTTTGGCAGAAAAAATCGTGGGCCATAGCCGATCGTCTGTTTTTTGCAACTTGGGGATTAACCGGGTTGGTTGTTTTTTTGCTCTGGGTGGCTACCGATCATGACGCAACTGCCGGAAATTTAAATATTCTTTGGGCCAATCCCTTATACATAATATATGTGTTTGTTGTTTCAAACCCCCAAAACTTCATCCGTATCTGGTTTTTGAGGTTGTTTATCGTTTTAAATACTTTTGTATTACTAGGCTGGATGGTGATACCTCAGGATTTTAATCCCGTTTTTATTCCCATCATCGGAGCATTGTTGATCCGTTTAGGGGTTCACACATTCCACGGAATAAACCTTTCACGAAAATAATCAGATTGTTTTTTTTTGCTTGAATTAAAATCTTTTACATAGAAATTCTTGAAAAATTCAACAAAAAATTAAAATAACTTTGAAAAACAGTGCGATACTAAATGATAAAAATTTATCTTAGCAATAAATTATTGTAACAGAGCCAGAATCTTTATATCGCATTTATGTTTAATAACCGTAAAGAAATTCTCTTCACCATATTGACAGGTTTTTTTGTTACGAATGCAGTAGTGGGTGAACTTATTGGTGGTAAGTTAATTATGATAGGTTCTTTTACCCTGAGCATTGGTATTATTCCTTGGCCTATTGTCTTTCTTATTACTGATATTATCAACGAATATTTTGGTAAAAAAGGTGTGCGTCAACTCACTTTTATGACCTCGGGTCTCGTTGTATATGTCTTTCTCATTCTTTTCTTAGGGATGGCGGTTAAGGCGGCTCCCTTTTCACCGGTGCAAAGCGAAACTTTCAACAATGTGTTTGGGCAGAGTTTATGGATTATTGCAGGAAGTTTAACTGCGTTTGTGGCATCGCAGTTAGTTGATATTTTTGTGTTTTGGGTCATCCGTGAAAAAACAGGTAAAAGGCTGATTTGGTTACGGGCCACAGGTTCCACAGCCATTTCGCAATTGTTCGATAGTTTCATTGTCACGGGTATAGCTTTTTGGTTACCCGGGAAAATCTCATTTGCCAATTTTGTAAATACAGCCGTTACCGGATATTCAGCAAAGCTTTTGATTGCTATTGCTATTACGCCACTTATTTATTTGGGACACAACTTGGTTCATCGATATTTGGGCGCAGAGAATTCTGAAAAACTGATCGATGAAACTGCCAGCGAGGTAATCCATCCTTCTCAAGTAGGCTAAGGATTCTAAAAAGCCACAGTCAATAAATTAATATCCTGAAAAGGAAGTCCAAATCTGCGTGCAATGCTCTCTTTGGTGAGAACGCCATTGTACATGTAAATTCCTGTACGAACCCCTGCGTTTTCTTTTATCAACTGATGTGTGCCGCCTGCTGCACCCACTTCAAGAAGCATTTGCCCTAGGATGTTACTCAATGCATAACTGGCTGTCCGTGCCACGCGTGATGGGATATTCGGGACGCAATAATGCACCACGCCATGTTTGCGGAATATCGGATTTTGGAAACTGGTAATTTCTGAAGTTTCGAAACATCCTCCATGATCCACCCGCAAATCTACAATTACAGAATAGGGTTTCATTTGCTTCACGGCATCTTCACTAACAAGGTAGGGTAGTTCCTCGCTTTCTCCCGGTATGGCTCCAATAACTACATCGGCGGTCCGTAGTGCTTTTGCCACCACCCTTGGTTGAATGATGGAGGTAAACACACGGGTACCTAAACGCTGTTGCATGTCGCGGAGTTTGTGGACCGAACAATCAAATATTTTTACGGTTGCCCCTAAACCCAAAGCAGTCCGTGCGGCATATTCTCCCGCGGTTCCCGCTCCTAATATAACCACATCCGTAGGACTGATGCCACTAATTCCTCCAAGCATCTCTCCTTTTCCTTTATTGGCATTGCTCAGGTATTCAGCAGCAATTAATATGGAGGTGGTCCCCGATATTTCCATCATGCTCTGAACGACCGGAAAAACACCAAGTTGAGAATCCATCAGGTATTCAAAACCTAATGCGGTAACTTTTTTAGTCAATAACTTTTGAACATATTCCCGGTTTTGGGTGCCAATTTGGAATGAACTAATAACCAATTGATTTCCTCGTAAAAATTCAATTTCCTGATCATTCAAAGGAGCAACCTTTACTACCACATCGCTGGAATAGATGGTTTTTTTATCTTCAACAATATGGCCACCGACTTCGCTGTACATCAAATCCTCAAAATTTGACTGAATCCCGGCTCCTTTTTCCACAATCACATCATGTCCGTTGGCCACCAACAATTCTACGGCGTGCGGTGCCAAGGCTACCCGGTTTTCATCGTTGGCTGATTCTTTGGCCACGGCTATCTGCAGGTTTTTTTTCTTCTTTCCCACCTCTAGCATCTCTTCACGGGGCATCAAGTTTTCTTTTCCAAACGAAAACCCCGGATTATCCGTATTTCCCATCATCATCGGCTGTTTTTTTAATTATTGACCAACGAAATTAATGGAATTGTAGCACTAAATCAATAGGTAACTAAAACTAGTGTCAAGTCAACTATAAAAGGGAGGTAATATTCACCCGGTGACTTTTTGATTATAGCATTATGCTTTAATTCATGCCGAGAGTGATGCAAATGCGTGTTTGATTTGACACTAGCACATAAATAGGAGCTTAAAATTTAAGGAAATTATTTGTCCGGGATTTATGCACTCCAATAGGAATTGAAATCTATTTGTAGGTCAATGAGGATAATTTGGAAGGTTCAAAAATCTCGTTAGCCACTTCCAGCAATTGTTGGGAAGTAACGGCCTGGATTTTTTCATACACGGTTTCCAGGGTGTCCACCTTATCGAAAAGTAAATAACTCCTGCCAATATTTAACATTAGATTCGAATGGTTTTCGGAACTGATAGCCATTTGTCCAATCATCTGTTTCTTGGCTCGGTCTAGTTGCAGAATGCCCAAGGATTGGGTTTGCAGTTTTTTAATTTCCTGATGGATGATTTTTAAACTTTTTTCTACTTTTTCGGGTTCTGTTCCAAAATAGATACCTACAATTCCGGTATCGGTATATGGATTGTAAAACGATTCAATATTGTAAGTATAACCGTGCCTTTCACGCAGGGCCAGGTTCAAACGCGAATTCATGCCGGGACCGCCCAATATATTGTTCAGCAATTCGAGCGGAAGCCGCTTGGGGCTTTTTATATCGTAAGCCCGGTTTCCGACAATGCAGTGTGACTGATGGGTTGATTTTTTGATAACCTTATTTTCGGGGTGATAACCATTGAGTCCCAAACGTTGTTCGGTCCGCAGGTTAGAGGGGAATGAACCAAAATACTTCTCGGCCCATCGGGCCAAGTGAGCAAACTTGATGTCGCCAACCACGCAAACTACCATCTGATTGGTATGGTAGTTTTGAGCCATAAACTCCACAATATTCGATCGGCTAAACTTTTTTAGCAATTTAGCATCGCCTAAAATATTCCGCCCAATGGGGTGTCCATTAAAAATCAACTCCTCAAAATCATCAAAAATCAATTCTGCGGGACTGTCTTTATAGGAATTGATTTCGTCTAGAATCACCTCTTTCTCCTTTGTCAGTTCCTTGTCAGGAAAAGAAGAGTTGAACACGATGTCGGCAAAAAGCTCCATCGTACGCGAGGTGTACTCCTTTAAGAATGAGGCATAAATGCAGGTTTCTTCCTTGGTGGTATAGGCATCAATTTCGCCACCGACATCTTCAAGCCGGCTGATTACATGATAGGCTTTGCGTTTGTGGGTTCCTTTAAAAATGACATGCTCAATAAAATGGGCAATCCCCAACTGGTTGATATTTTCGTCGCGCGACCCGGTGTTGATGATAATTCCCAGGTGAGCCACTTTTCCTGCCGAAGGATAATGTATTAACCGAATGCCATTCCCCAATGTGTAATAATCAAATCCCATCATACCAATGCATAAAAATAAGGAGGGCAAAAGTAAAAAAAAAGGCGGATAGTTTGCTTAAAAGCTTAATTTTTAGATTAAAAGAAGTAAGCCACCTTATCGGAAAATAAAAATTACCAGGTTGAAAAAGGGTGCTGCGAAAGGTATGAATTGTAATATCTGGTGTCGTTGGTCACTTCTTCGCCCAACCATTCGGGTATTGGAATCTCCTGCTGAGGATCAGTCAATTCCACTTCAGCAATTACCAGCCCCTGATTTAGTCCTTCGAATTCATCTACTTCAAAAACTAAATCCTCCAATTCAACAATATATCTGGTTTTTTCAATAATATGAGGTAAACAAAGGTCTAAAAGCGAACGGGCTTCTTCCATAGGAATGGGGCTTTCCCATTCAAAACGGGTGGTTCCGGTTTCATCGCTGGCCCCTTTGATGGTAATGAAAGCATCGGTTCCTGTTATGCGGATGCGCACTGTCCGGGCAGGATCGGTGGAAAGATATCCTTGCTTGATCTCAATTTTGCCTATGGCAAAAGGCTTCACGTCGTATGTAACCAAAAATTTTCGTTCAATTTCAAAAGCTTGATGCACCGTCTTTTTGTGAAAAACATTTTTAAATAGTTCCATGTTCCGTTTTTCCTTTTAGTAAATCGGTACGAAATTAACTACTTCTCTCAGCATTCCAACCAAAAACGGGCTATAAAATCAGGATTGACCCTAATACCGCAAACGAAATATAAATCAGAAATAAATTGGAAAAGTTATATGTGCATTAACTCCACTAATACTAGATTACACAAGATTGTTGTAAAATACACGTATACAATGCATCTGCGCTACGGTTTGAAGTTTTAAGGTTGACCTTAAATGAGCTACTATTTCTTGATTTTTTTTACAATCCCCTGTAAGGTTCAGCCAATAAAAATCGTGTTTCGGAACGATAAATATTTTAGAACTATGTATAGCATAGTAGTGGAAATATTTTATATCTTTGTTTTAAACAGTAAAAAACCTTGAATCATGACAAAAACATTAAGTGTTCAGTTGGGCGGTTTGCTTTTTCAGATTGATGAGCAGGCATTAGCATATCTCGAAGACTATATTAATGCGATTGAAAAACAATTTTTGGAAGAGGAGGGATGTGCGGAAATTATGCAGGACATTGAAAACCGCATGGCTGAACTGCTTTCGGAAAAAATAGATAGGCACCGCGATTTTATCGAAACCAAAGATGTGGATTACCTGATCGGGATTTTGGGGCAACCCGATGATTTTACCCCCGGGAATGATGCTAAAGAAGAGAGGAGCCCGGTAACTGGTGAAAAAAAAGTAGCGAAAAGGCTTTACCGCGATCCGGATCACCGGGTGCTCGGTGGCGTTTGTTCCGGATTGGGGGCCTATTTTGACAGCGATCCCTGGATTTTCCGGGTCATCTTTATTGGGATTTCCTTTTTCTTTTTAACCGGATTGCTGGTTTATGTCATTATTTGGCTGGTGGTTCCTGAGGCGGTTACTTCGGCTCAAAAACTGGAAATGAAAGGGGAGCCGGTTACCATTGAATCAATTAAGAATGCCGTTAAAGAGGAGTTTGAGCAGATGAAACAACGGATGAATTGGAAATAACAGAGCAAAAAACAGGAATCTTCATGAAAATAGATAATGCCAAAGCCCAGATGAAAAAAGGGGTACTTGAATATTGCATCCTTTTAATATTAGCAAAAAAAGATTGCTATGCCTCAGAAATAATTACCGAATTAAAAAACTCAAAGCTCATTGTGGTAGAAGGTACGCTTTATCCCCTTTTAACCCGGCAGAAAAATGCGGGATTGTTGAGTTACCGGTGGGAGGAATCTACCCAGGGGCCGCCCCGGAAATATTATGCCATTACCGGGATAGGAAAGTCATACCTCGATGAATTGCACGGATCGTGGAATGAATTGGTTGCTGCTGTAACTTCCATAAACCAAAAATAAACAAATGAAGCGCATTGAACAGATTGAAATACATGGGGTCAGGTTCTATCTTGAAGAAGGAGCCTATAAAAAGGTGTCGGCCTTTATTGAGAAAATGAAAATCCATTTTGCAAGTAGTGCAAATGGAGCAGAACAACTGGCCGATTTTGAAAAACATTTGGCCGAGATGCTGCAAAACCATCAGCAAACGAAGGATCAAATCATCGATTTGGAAACAATAAATACGATTATTACACAAGTGGATGATTTTAATTCTTTTAATATATACGAATCTCAAACATCCTTTCCTGTACATAAGCGGTTGTATCGGGATATAGACCACAATAAACTTGGGGGAGTTTGTTCCGGGTTGGGGGCATATTTTCAAATAGATCCGGTCATTCTTCGGGTAGCTTTTATCTTGTTGATTTTTTTATTTGCCGGGATTCCTTTTTTGGTGTACTTTCTTTTTTGGATAATTGTTCCTGCCGCAATAACACCCGAAGAAAAAGCAGAATTATTTGGTCCGCCTATTTATGGCACCAACACTACTTGGAGGAGGCAGCAAAATCAAAATCCCGACCAATCCTCAACTTCAGGAAGTCTGGCTGAGGTTTTTTATATTCTTGGCCGGGTGATTGTCATTTTAATGGGCATCTTTATGCTCTTTGTAGGAATTGTATTGTTGATTGGTTTTCTAAGCACGGCTGCATTTGGTGGTGCACTTTTTGGCGGGTTTCATCTTGGTTTCCACGATTTTCTTCCCATTCTGAACGCGGCACACTTTTCTCCGTTGGTATGGGTTTGCATAACACTTACCTTTATTGCACCCATCTTTGTGCTGTTTTATTTGGGAATTAAAATGATGATTCCTTTTCAGGTAAAAGATGGAATGTTGTGGTTGGTAGTGGCCATCATCTGGATTCTGAGTGTGGTCGGGTTAATTGGCCTTGCCTTGGAGGATGAAAAATCTTCGAAGCCATTCCATAGCGGAGAAGGAGCATTCCTGATTCAATCTGTAAATGAGGAAAACCCTTGGTACATACCGTTGAAAAAACAAAAAAATGCCCAATTTACTCAACCGGGCGCAGCAATATTCATTGGAAAACCTTGAATGATTACCTCTTAAACGAGAAAGAGAGCAACACCGGCTGGTGATCGGAGTTTTTAAATTGCAAATCAACGGTTTTTTGAATCACCGGTATCAGGTTTGGCGATAGCAAATAAAAATCGATAATGGTTGTATTGGTAGTTGCCGGATTGTAAGCTTCATCAATCATCCGGTTGGTAGGGATATTTTTATTAAAAACCCATTGCCAGCCTTCTGGCATAAAATCCGATGCAATCTGGATCCGGGTCAGGTGCCCCTCCTTCGATTCAGATTCATCTTCCCCTGCAATAGGTGGATTTTGGTTCCAGTCGCCGCCAACAAGCACGTAATTACCATTCTCAAATTCTTTTAATAAATATTCCCGCATCATCTTCATCTGCTCCTTACGCAACGAACCATCGTCATAAGCTTCGTTATGTGTATTTATAATTAGAAGCTCTTTGCCATCGGAGGTATAAAACCGCTGAACCATAAAACACCGATCGAGCATAAAAAGTCCTTTGGGCCAACCATAGTTTCCTAAAAAGGAATGACGGTAAACCTCGAATGGAACAGCTTTGCTCATAGAAACAAGCCCGCCTTCCACTTTACCCATTGGGCTGGTAGGCGGAACGGGCACAAATGTTACTTTGTAATTCAGGGCAAAATAGCTCATATATCCCGATAACGATGATTCCAATGCTGCCAACTGATTCTCATGAAAACTTCGCTTCGAATCCACATCTACTTCCTGAAAAAGGAAGAAATCAATGGAATCATTCGCCGCAATTTGCTTCATAATAGCTTCGGAATTTTCTTTCGCCTTTTCGGGATTGGTCCGGGTGCGATCCCCACCATCATAAAAAAAACTCATGTCATCGCCCAAACCACAATAGCCAACATTCCAAATAAAGGTATGTAGCGTATCATATACATTTATGACATCCCCTTCTGATTTGCTCAACAATTCGATGGGAGCTGGTTTGTAATCAACTAGGGTACTATATACTAAAAACAACCCGAACAAAAGCACGGGAATTAAAATAACAAGAACAAGAATTTTAATTAACTTTTTCATCCCCAAAAATTTAAATGATTATATCTCAATGGACAGCCGCAACTATATTGTTATTTTTAGAATTACATGTTCATTTAAATCAAATCATCGGAGTCCCATTTATTTTTGATTTAATTTGAATCGAAGATAATTAATTTTCTTTTTATAGTTTCCACAATTCATAATTCCAACAAATTTAAGATACCGGAGTTTTAAAATATTTTTTTGTAAAACGTTTGCACCAACAAATGTATTGGGGGTAGGTTTGCATATTATATAATATCTCAAAGCTGACATCTAACATTGAGGGGGGCGTATTTAAAATTTGTTAATTTTGTATAAATCTAAATTTTTCTTTATGGCAACAATTCGTTTTAAAGCATTAGAAGCGTTAATGACGCGACAGGCACAACCCGTGGAGCAGCCTTTAAAAAAGACCTCGGAATACTTTGCTGAAAATGTGTTCGATCAGCGGAAGATGAAGGAGTTCTTATCAAAAGAGGCCTATGATACGGTTAAAGATGCCATTGAAAATGGAACCCGAATTCCCCGGAGAATCGCGGATCAGGTTTCATCGGGCATGAAAGCGTGGGCGGTATCAAAAGGTGTTACCCATTACACCCACTGGTTTCACCCGCTTACAGGAGCAACTGCCGAAAAGCACGATGCCTTCTTTGAGCCTTCACTTACAGATGGAGTTATTGAAAGTTTTGACGGGGCAAAACTTGTACAGCAGGAACCCGATGCTTCCAGTTTCCCAAGTGGTGGACTAAGAAATACTTTCGAAGCCAGAGGTTATACGGCCTGGGATCCTTCTTCGCCGGCATTCATTTTCGATCGAACCCTTTGTATCCCAACCATTTTTGTTTCATATACCGGTGAGGCACTAGACTATAAAACACCTTTGTTAAAATCTTTATCATTATTAAATGATGCAGCCGTGGAGGTTTGTCAATATTTCGATAAAGATGTGACAAAAGTTTTTGCCACCTTAGGTTGGGAGCAGGAATACTTTTTGGTTGACAGTGCGCTTTATATGGCACGCCCCGATTTAATGCTGACCGGCCGGACCCTGATGGGGCACCCTTCAGCTAAAGACCAGCAGTTGGAAGATCATTATTTTGGGACAATCCCGACACGTGTTACAGCCTTTATGCGTGAATTTGAAATAGAAGCCTACAAATTGGGGATTCCTATTAAAACCAGGCACAACGAAGTGGCTCCCAATCAGTTCGAATGCGCTCCCGTGTACGAAGAAGCCAACTTGGCGGTAGATCACAACATGTTGATGATGGATTTGATGAAAAAAATTTCGCGGCGGCATAATTTCAAGGTGCTTTTGCACGAAAAACCATTCAAAGGTATCAATGGCTCGGGAAAACACAACAACTGGTCTATGGCTACCAACACCGGCGTGAATCTGTTATCTCCCGGGAAAAACCCAAAATCGAATCTTCAGTTTTTAACATTTATAGTTAACACAATTAAAGCCGTTCATGAACATGCCGATTTACTTCGCGCAAGTATTGTATCCGCTGGAAATGAACACCGTTTGGGAGCCTCTGAAGCTCCACCATCAATTATCTCGGTTTTCCTGGGCAGCTATTTAACTAAAGTACTTGATGAACTCGAAGAGCGGGTTACCGATAAAAAAATGTCCCCCGACGAAAAGACTGAATTAAAGCTTGACATTGGTAGAATTCCTGAACTTCTGTTGGATAATACCGATAGAAACCGGACTTCACCATTTGCATTTACCGGAAACCGGTTTGAATTCAGGGCTGTTGGTTCAAATGCCAATTGTGCCGCACCGATGACATTTTTATCGTTAGCCGTTGCCGATCAGCTGAAGAAATTCAAAGTTGAGGTAGATGCTAAGATTGATGCCGGGGTCAAAAAGGACGAAGCCATCTTACAAGTTCTAAAAGATTACATCATTTCATCAAAGGTCATCCGATTCGATGGTAACGGTTATAGCCAGGAATGGGTTGAAGAGGCCGAACGTAGGGGATTATCGAATATCAAAGAGGTGGTAAAAGCTTTAGAGGCCTTTGAATCAGAAAAAACCCTCAACTTATGCACAGGACACAATATTTTCACTAAACGTGAATTAGAGGCACGTCATGAAATCAAAGTTGAGAATTATACAAAAATTCTTCAGATTGAATCAAGGGTACTTGGCGATTTGGCCACCAACCACATCATCCCAACTGTGTATAAATACCAAAACCAGTTAATTGAAAACGTGCGTGGATTGAAGCAGGTGCTTGACGCCAAAGACTTCGATCAGATTGCAGGTATCCAATTGCAGACGATTAAAGAAATATCGGGACGAATTGCTTTAATTAAAATTAAGGTGAAAAACATGATTGAAGCCCGTAAAAAAGCCAATGCCGTCGAAGATCTTTATGAAAAAGCACGTCTGTATTCAGAAGAGGTAAAACCATATCTTTCTGAAATCAGGTATCACATCGATCATCTCGAGATGATTGTTGATAATGAAATATGGCCATTACCTAAGTATCGGGAATTATTGTTTGCCAGATAATAATAATTTAGATTGAATGAAGGGCTCCTGTATAATTCAGGGGCCTTTTTTTGCTGGTGATACAGCTTCACGCTAAGTGAAATCTCTACCGTATAGGGTAAATTAATCCACTTACATATTTTTGTTTATGTTTTTATTCTTACCCCCTATTTTTTATATACATAGAATATATTTTTATTGTATTAATATCGTATTATGCCATTTTTAATTATTTTCTAATCATTTCTATGTAAATTATAATAGGTTTATTAAAAATATATGATAAAAATATTTTTTAATAATTTCTAATTGTTATTTTTGTGGCATAAATTATTTTTAAACGCAACTTTTAAATCAATAATTGTATGAAATCGAAACTGGAATACATTTGGCTCGATGGTTATGAACCAACTCCATTAATGAGGAGTAAAACAAAGGTAGTTGAAAACTTTAGTGGGAAAGTTGAAGATTGCCCTATATGGAGCTTTGATGGTTCATCTACCAACCAGGCACCAGGAGGATCTTCGGATTTATTATTAAAACCTGTTTCTGTTTTTCCTGATCCAGCGAGAAAAAATGGATACTTGGTTATTTCAGAAGTTTTAAACTCTGATGGCACACCACATAAATCGAATGCCCGTGCCACCATTGATGATGACGACCATGATTTCTGGTTTGGATTTGAACAGGAATATGTATTGTGGGATATCGATCACCATACCCCGCTTGGCTTTCCTGCACCAGGGTATTTTCCTGCACCGCAAGGTCCTTATTACTGTTCAGTTGGGGCTGAATACATTGTAGGCCGCGAAATTGCCAACAAACATCTCGATCTTTGCATTGAAGCCGGCTTAAATATCGAAGGTATTAACGCCGAGGTAATGAAAGGGCAGTGGGAATACCAGATTTTTGCCAAAGGAGCCAAAGCGGCTGGTGACCAAGTATGGGCAGCTCGTTATTTGCTCGAACGGATTGGTGAAGAATACGGGGTGCGCATTAATTTAGATCCAAAACCTGTAAAAGGTGATTGGAATGGCTCAGGTATGCATGCTAATTTTTCGAACACCGTATTGCGCACTTGCGGCAGTAAAGAAACATACGATAAAATATGTAAGGCCTTTGAACCCCTTCACAGTGACCATATTGCTGTATATGGCGATGGAAATGAAAGAAGGTTAACCGGAAGACACGAAACTCAATCGATTCACAGTTTTAGCTACGGTGTTTCTGATAGAGGTGCATCAATACGGATTCCAATTGCAACGGTTGAAAAAGGGTATAAAGGTTGGCTTGAAGATAGAAGGCCTGCATCCAATGCTGATCCATATAAAGTGGCATCAAGAATTATTAAAACTGTAAAAACAGCAAAACTATAGTTCCTTTTCGGGTATCCCCTGAGGCTATTCGATTCGTTTAGGTTAATACAAAAAAAGTGACTCTCTTTTGGGAGTCACTTTTTTTTATGGTCGTTGTTTATTCGTTCTTAGTCTGCATCTTCATTCAGGTCCTTATCATCCATCAAGCGATTGCCATCATTCTTCATATCTTTGGCTTTATCAAAATCATCGACGTATGATTTGGCTTTATTCCGTTTAGGCGTTAATCTTTGTATATCCAATCCTATTTGAGTTTGTTCTTTCCTTTTAGTAGTGGCTGCTAATTGCCTTTCCAATTCACTGATGGCTTTGTCGTAATATTCATAAGCCATTCTGTAATTAGGAGGGGTCATGAGCTCCATTGAAATCTCAGCGATGCTTTCCATACTTGGTATGTGACTTACGCTCCGTAAAACTTCTTTGTAAGCATTGATGGCGCTTTTATATTCCTTCCGGGATTTTAACTTCTCGGCCCCTTTATAAACTTTTTCAACATCCGAAGGAAGATCTTGTGCTATAACTGAACCAATAAAGGTTAACAGGACGATGGATACTAAAAATCTTTTCATTTTAATTCATTTAAAGGTTATACTTCAATAATTTATAAATAGGTTTTCCATTTTTTATTTTCGGAACGGGTTATTCAGTAAACAAACCAAGGGTTAAAGTTATAGATATTTTTATAAGCCTCATCCTATCATTTGAATAAAAAACCAAAATATCTGTGCATCCTACTACAAATCATGCAATTTTCAACGTGAATTGGCATTAAATAGGCAATTTGACCATTCTGTTTATGGATGTATAACTGCATTTAGTCAAACGAGTATTTTTTAAGTTTAAAAAGGACTTATCTTCGCAGCATGATAATAAGAAGTGCCATCATATTTTTAAGTGTTTTTGATGTAATCTGCGATTCGTACGATTGGGTGAAAAAATCTACCCTACGCATTACAAGTAAAGAGATGTATATTGAATCGATAGCGAAAACACAAAAACCGACCTATTCCATTTCCTAGTTTTCTTGTTTTAGGCAATGACCATCCATTTTAGATGGATTATATATTTGTGCAAACAAATTTCGTTTTCTGCTAATCCCAAATTATCTTTTAACTTTTTTGAATGACCCTGCTTTTTGCTTTATAAAACGGATTCAAAACCTTCTGGCATAAACTGTAGGAAATAAATACCAAGTCAAGCATATCCTCTTTAGCGGCCAAAAAACTAACCACAGAATAATTGAATTGGATAATTATCTTTGTGAATTACTTTTTGTTCACATCATTAATAAAGTGAATAAGTTATATGCGCAATGAATGCCAATTAGTAAAAACATAATAAGTTACAATAGCCATGTTTATCCGAAGTAAAGCTCCCCTGAGGCTGGGATTGGCCGGGGGCGGTTCCGATGTTTCTCCGTTCAGCGACCTTTTTGGTGGTGCCATTTTGAATGCTACCATTAATATGTATGCCTATGCTACCATTGAGCCCCGTTCCGATGGCAAGATAGTTTTGAATGCGGTGGACAAAGAGGAATGTTACACGTTTGAAAGCACCGTGCGCTTGGCGATTGACGGAAAACTCGATCTTTTAAAAGGAATTTACAACCGTGTGGTCAAAGATTTTGCCAAACACTCCTTATCCTTTACCCTTACCACATACGTGGATGCCCCTCCGGGATCGGGATTGGGGACCTCGTCAACCTTAGTAACGGCGGTGCTTGGTGCTTTTGCTGAATGGCTCAACCTACCCATGGGTGAATACGATTTGGCTCATCTGGCCTATGAAATTGAACGCGTAGATTTGGACATGGCCGGAGGAAAACAGGATCAATATGCGGCAACCTTTGGCGGTGTCAACTTTATGGAGTTTTATAAAGACGACAAAGTGATTGTTAACCCGCTGCGCATCAAACCTCAAATATTGAACGAACTTGCATACAACCTGGTCCTTTATTACACAGGTACCAGCCGGGTATCGGCACAGATTATTGAAGCCCAACGCCAAAATGTGAAATCGAAAAATGAGCAGTCTATTGAGGCCATGCACAACATCAAGCAGCAGGCCACCACCATGAAAGAAGCCCTACTGAAAGGGGAGCTTCATAAAATTGGTGAGATTATGGATTATGGTTGGCAACAGAAAAAAAAGATGGCCAGCAATATCACCAATCCTGTCATTGATGAACTTTATACCAAAGTATTGGCCGCAGGTGCCAGCGGAGGAAAAATTTCCGGTGCCGGCGGTGGCGGTTTTATGTTTTTTTATTGCCCGGGCAATTCCCGCCACGAAGTAATCCGCATGCTGGAAAAAAACGGAGGTCAGGTGAAACGTTACGAATTCGTAACCACCGGGTTGCAGACCTGGACAACCAGTTAAAGCGAAGAAATTCAGCCCATCCAGTTGATACACTTTCTTTCTGTTTTTATTACAAAATATTTGGTATCAATTACAGAAACAATTATCTGTAAGACCTGTTTTCATTTACTCAAGTGCAGAATTTCAACCATTCATGATTTCCTGCATCATAATCTTGATTACTTTTGCAGTCAATAAAAAGAAAGATTCCAAATGAAAAACATAAACATCCAACAAATAATAGAAAGCTCCATTGCTACCAAGCAACAGATAATCACCGACAAGGTTTTGATGGAAACCACCGCACACATTGCCAATGCCATTGTTGCCTGCTATAAAAAAGGCGGAAAAGTATTGTTTTGCGGGAACGGCGGAAGTGCTGCCGATGCCCAGCATTTAGCTGCCGAATTATCGGGTCGTTTTTATTTCGACCGCCCCCCATTGGAAGCCGAGGCATTGCATGTAAACTCTTCGTATGTCACCGCAGTGGCCAACGACTATTCTTACAACGATATTTATTCCAGATATGTGAACGGCGTCGGAAAGCCAGGCGATGTAATCATTGGTTTTTCTACTTCGGGCAACAGCGAGAATATTGTACGTGCTTTAAAAGTTGCCTGCGATAAAAATATGGTAACCGTAGGAATGACCGGACAAACCGGAGGGAAAATGAAAGAACTTACTCATTTCCTGCTTAATGTGCCTTCCTCAGACACGCCAAGGATACAGGAATCGCACATCATGCTGGGGCACATTATCTGCGAGATTGTAGAAGAAACCTTATTCGGAACTCATGATTAACGAAGCCATTATTTTAGCCGGAGGTTTAGGAACACGCCTGAAAGGGGTAATTAATGACATTCCCAAGCCCATGGCCCCCGTTGATGGGAAGCCCTTTTTGGAATATGTGTTACGATACCTGAACCGTTTTCCTATTGATAAAGTGATTTTGGCTGTAGGTTATAAACACGAAGTGATTGAATCGGTATTTGGGGACGAGTTCTTAGGAATGTCAATAGAATATGCCATTGAAAAAGAACCTTTGGGAACGGGGGGAGCCATTGCAAATGCGCTAAAACTCGCCATCGGCGATGATGTTTTTCTTTTGAATGGGGACACCTTTTTCGACGTTAATCTGGAGGCGCTCTACACCCACCATCAGTTGAGCGGTTCACAGCTCACACTTTCCTTAAAACCCATGAAAAACTTCGACCGCTATGGAACTGTGGAGTTAAAAGGCACTCAAATTGTTGCGTTCAACGAAAAAAAACCGGTCAAACAAGGATTGATCAATGGCGGGGTTTATGTATTAAATAAAGGAATGTTTAGTAATCCTCTGCTCCCAACCAAGTTTTCATTTGAAAAAGACATTATGGAACAAGGGGTCATGCAATTTGATATGCAGGCATATTTTAGCGACGGCTATTTTATCGATATCGGGATCCCCGAAGATTATGAACGGGCGCAAAAGGAAATGGCAAACCAATTAAGGTAGGAATTTTAGATTCTGTAAAACAGTTTCTATACAAATTCAAATGCTCAACAATTATTTATCAATGAACAATCTGAGGTTTCTAATTAGAACGGATATGACACCCTGAAGAAGAAAGCAACCCTATTTCCAATATTCAACCAACTTAGATTTCACTTTCCTAATAAAAGTCATTTTATTGCCTGACTTTTTACCATATTTTGATGCTTTACAGCATATTCGATTTTTAAATATATTGATATTTACATATTTAGACCTTGCTCAACGATCAAGTTGAGCAAGAACATAACATTTGTTACACATTATTGAAAACAAAGCAATTATTTTTACGCCCTCAAAATAACATTTTAACGCTTGAATTAGAACAACTATGAGCAGCGAATCGTTAATTCTCTTTTTTATTTTAGGACTGGTGCTGGTTGGCGGCGCGGTGGTATTTTCCACCTTTGCAGCCCCAAAATCATGGAATGCAGCTAAATTCCAACCCTATGAATGTGGTATCCCGGTTAAAGATGGAGCCTGGACCCAGTTTAATGTCGGATATTACCTTTTTGCCATTGTTTACCTGGTGTTCGATGTGGAGATTGTCTTCATCTACCCCTGGGGAGCCGTAATGAAAGAGGTTGGGATGTCCGCATTTATCGAGATAGTCATCTTTTTTGTCATACTTGGTCTGGGTTTGGCTTATGCCTGGAAGAAAAAAGCACTTAAATGGGTATAGATATCAAATCAATGAAATATGAAGATTTCAACGACAACGATTCGTTAGAAATCTTCAAAAAATCGGGAGGCAATATTTTGCTTACCAGTGTCGATAACATCATCAACTGGGGACGTTCCAATTCCATTTGGCCCTTAACATTTGCCACCAGCTGCTGCGGGATTGAGATGATGGCCGCCGGAGCGCCCCGCCATGATTTTTCGCGTTTTGGCATCGAGGTTTACCGGGCGACACCTCGGCAGGCCGATGTTATTGTTGTGGCCGGGACTATTGTACACAAAATGGCTCCTGTTTTAAAAAGGTTGTACGATCAAATGGCCGATCCCAAATACGTAATTGCTATGGGAGCTTGTGCCATTTCGGGGGGGCCTTTTTATGCCAACACCTATTCGGTCGTCCGTGGCGTTGACCACGTGATCCCGGTGGATGTGTATGTTCCGGGATGCCCGCCCCGCCCCGAAGCTTTGCTTTATGGTGTGATGCAACTGCAACGGAAGATTAAAGCCGAGAGCAAGGAGAACCGCAAACAATCCAGCGAAAACTTTATTTGAAAACTATATTTATGATGGACAATACTCAACTACAGCAAACCATCGGGAGGTTAATTCCTCGGGCTGTTTTCAATCAAAATACCCAGTTTGTTGAGGTAGTAATTCCGGCCGACGGATTACATCAAACTGCCCAACTTTTAAAAGAAAATCCCGAAACAAAGTTCGACTTTCTTTTCAACCTGACTGGAGTGGATTCTAAAAATGAGTTACGGATGGTTTACCATTTACGCTCCACACTGTTAAAACACACGTTGGTTGTAAAGGTGGTAACCACTGATAGGCAAAACCCTGAATTTGCTTCGGTTTCGGATATTTGGCCTGCTGCCAATCCCTTCGAACGTGAAGCTTATGATCTCTTGGGCATCCGGTTTACCAATCACCCCGATCTGCGCAGGTTATTTTTGGAGGAAGACTTTCAGGGATTTCCGTTGCGAAAAGATTTTGTTGACCCAATAAACATCGTTGAAAAATAACCTATTTGTATGGTAGAAAAATCAGAAGTTATTCTCGGCGAGAATGAACATTTAAGGATAAATATGGGTCCTCAGCACCCATCCACCCATGGGGTGTTGCGTTTTGAACTCGACCTTCGAGGCGAAATTGTAGATCAGGTGATTCCTCATTGCGGATACATCCACCGGGGCATCGAGAAAATGAGCGAGGCCAATACCTATCAGCAAATCATTCACTTGACTGACCGGATGGATTACCTTTCGGCACACCAAAATAATGAGGCCATGAGCCTTTTGGTAGAAAAAGCGTTGGGCATTGAAGTCCCCGAACGGGTGAAAGTAATCCGCACCATTTTGTCGGAGTTGAGTCGCTTGCAATCACATGAATTGTGGTGGGCAGCATTCGGAATGGACTTAGGTGCGCTGACCACCTTTTTTTATGGGCTCCGCGACCGCGAAAGAATCCTCGACATTTTTGAAGAAAGCTTCGGTTCACGGCTGCTGCACAGTTACATCTGCCCCGGGGGCTTGATGAACGATGTGCATCCTAACTTTAAAAGCCGCATCAAAGAATTTATTCCCTATTTCCGTAAAAAACTCCCGGAATATGATCAACTGTTAACCGGTAACATCATATTTATGGAACGTTCCAAAAACATCGGTTTATTGACCCGCGAAGAGGCTATTGCCTTTGGAATTACCGGTCCATCGGGCCGAGGTTCGGGCTTTTCATGCGATGTACGCAAGCACGAACCTTACAGTGCTTACGACAGGGTTGATTTTAAAGAGATACTTTATACCGAAGGCGATACCTATGCCCGCTACCGGGTGCGCATCGATGAAATGTGGGAATCGCTGCGGATTTTGGAGCAACTCGTCGATCAAATTCCTGATGGCGACTACACCGTGAAAATGAAGCCCATTATTAAATTGCCTGAAGGCGAATATTACCAACGGGTGGAAACTGCCCGTGGGGAGTTGGGCGTATATGTGGTAAGTACAGGCGACAAATATCCCGAACGGATTCATTTCCGTACACCGAACTTTAGCAACCTGTTTGTCATCGACAAATTGGCGCGGGGGCATAAAATTGCCGACTTGGTAGCCATCAGCGGTTCGCTCGACTTAGTAATTCCTGATATTGACCGTTAATATTCATCTTATGAAGTTTAGTATATACGATTTCAGTTCCTTTACCCAATCTATCCATGAACTCCTTACGGGGGTGATGTCGCCAACATGGGTTTTTATTACCGAATTGGCCATCGTGGGTTTGATATTCTTACTTTTTTATGCCGTTCTTGGATTGTTCCTGGTGTATTTGGAACGCCGGGTCTGTGCCTTCATCCAGAACCGTTTGGGACCAAACCGGGTAGGCCCTCAGGGGATTTTTCAAACTATTGCCGACTTAATAAAGTTGCTGTTTAAGGAACTTTTTGTAGTAAAAAATGCCGACAAGTTCTTATTCAACCTGGCTCCGTTTGTGGTAATCATTGCTTCACTCATGGCTATTGGTGCATTGCCTTATGCCAAAGGGTTACAAGCATTAGATTTCAACATTGGATTGTTTTATATTATTGCAGTAACCTCGTTAGGGGTAGTTGGGATTTTATTGGCCGGGTGGTCGAGCAACAGCAAGTATTCATTATTGGGGGCCATGCGCAGTGGTGCGCAAATCATCAGTTACGAACTTTCGGTAGGGTTGTCGCTTTTGGCCATCATCATCTTTGCCGGTTCCATGCAGCTTTCGGTAATTGTAGAAAGCCAGGCCAACGGCTGGTGGATTTTTAAGGGACACATTCCGGCATTTATTGCTTTTGTGATTTTCCTGATTGCAGCCACCGCTGAAACCAACCGCGGGCCGTTTGACCTGGCCGAGGCTGAATCGGAATTGACTGCCGGGTTCCATACCGAATATACCGGCATCCGCTTTGCCTTTTTCTTTTTGGCCGAATATATGAACATGTTTTTGGCAGCTGCCTTGGCCACAACTGTGTTTTTAGGAGGTTGGATGCCACTCCATTTTGGAAACTTTGAGACATTTAACCGCATCATGGATTTTGTTCCACCCATTGTGTGGTTCTTCGGAAAAACTTTTGTGGTTATCTACATTATCATGCTTTTCAAATGGACGTTCCCCCGTTTGCGGATTGACCAGTTACTGACACTGGAATGGAAATATCTGTTGCCCATCAATTTAGTGAATATTGTATTAATAGCCTTCCTGGTTTTAATGGGATGGCATTTTTAAGAGACTTATGAACGCATTTTTCAATTATTTTTCGGAAATAGGCCATGGAATCGGTACCCTTTTAAAAGGGATGCGGGTTACCAGTGGCTATTTTTTCAGGCCCCGCGAAATCATCACCCAAAAGTATCCCGAAAACAGGGCGACTTTGAAAATGTTCGACCAGTTTAAGGGGGAAGTGGTAATGCCACACGACAAAAACAACAATCACCGATGTACCGGTTGCGGCATCTGTGAAAACAATTGCCCCAATGGTTCCATTCAAATATTGACCCGGAAAGAAACAACTCCCGAAGGAAAATCGGTGAGGGTAATAGATAAACACATCTACCACCTTTCCATGTGCACATTTTGCGGATTATGTGTAAAAACATGTCCCTCGGATGCATTGGCTTTTGGACAGACTTTTGAGCACGCGGTATTCGACCGTCAGAAACTGACCAAAGTATTAAACAAACCAGGTTCCTCACTTAAAAAAGATGTAAAAGAATGAGTTTAGAACAAATAATGTTTACGTTGTTCGCCGTCATGATTATGGTGTTTTCGATACTCACCATTGCCAGCAGGCGGATTTTAAGGGCTGCTACCTTTTTGCTTTTTGTGCTGCTTTCAACAGCCGGGCTCTATTTCTGGCTCAACTATGAGTTTTTAGCCGGGGTACAGGTGGCTTTGTATGCAGGAGGCATCGTAGTGCTTATCATTTTCTCCATTTTGTTGACCCACCACATCAACCACCGTTTTGATAAACCAGCGCTCGGCAACCTGATTGCCGGGATTGGTGTTGCCGTTTTGGGTTCCGCCTTGGCCATCAGCACCTTATTAAGTTTCGACTTTGGTACTAAAGCCACAGAAGCCATTCCGGTGGATGTGAACGCTATTGGTAAACAATTGGTAAGTACGGAGCATAATGGATACGCTTTGCCTTTTGAGGTGATTAGTATTTTGCTGCTCGCCGCTTTAATCGGTGCCATTGTGGTTGCCCGCAAAGAAGATGTAACAGAAACCGAATCAAAATAAACGAATATGTCACATACCATACCATTGCATTACTTTCTGATTGTGAGTACCCTTATGTTTTTTACAGGGGTTGCAGGGTTTATCATCCGCCGCAATCTGATTACCATCCTGATGTCGGTTGAATTGATGCTCAATTCGGTAAACATCAACTTTGTAGCTTTTAACCGCTACCTGTATCCCGACCAGATGCAAGGACACTTTTTTACCTTGTTTATTGTTGCCATTGCCGCCGCCGAAGCTGCTGTGGCCATAGCATTGATTATAAATATTTACCGCAAGTTCAATTCCATTGAAGTGGATCATGTGGATGAAATGAAATATTAACGGCTAAAAAATTATTCGACGTCATGAATACATTCAGTTATACATTTTTAATCCCCATCCTGCCACTTTTGATGTTTCTGTTCATTGGCTTGACGGGACATAAATTTAAACCCATTGTTTCAGGTGTTATTGGAACAGTTAGTTTGGGTATTGTAACACTTTTGTCTTATGCTACAGCCATTCAATATTTTTGGGGTGTAGGCAAAATTGATGAGGTTTTCCAAACCATTATTCCTTACAATTATACCTGGCTCCAGTTCTGGGGAAACTTTAAAATCAGCATGGGTATTTTGCTCGATCCCATCTCGGTGATGATGCTGGTAGTGGTTTCTACCGTTTCATTCATGGTCCATATTTACAGTATTGGTTATATGAAAGGTGATGGCGGTTTTTCCCGTTTCTTTTCTTTTTTATCACTTTTCTCTTTTTCCATGTTAGGTTTGGTGTTAGCCACCAACATCTTCCAGATGTACATTTTCTGGGAGCTTGTGGGTGTATCTTCCTTCCTTTTGATTGGGTACTACTATGAAAAACCATCGGCAGTTGCGGCTTCAAAAAAAGCGTTTATCGTTACCCGCTTTGCAGATTTTGGGTTTTTAATCGGAATTTTAATCTTATCGTTTTATACCGGGACCTTTGATTTTGGGGTATTAACCAACCCGGAAACAACTCCAGTCGCTTCAATGACCGGAATCACCTTTATGGGTGTTTCGGTAGTTTCATGGGCCATGATTCTAATTTTTGCAGGCGGTGCCGGAAAATCAGCTATGTTTCCGTTACACATTTGGTTACCCGATGCCATGGAAGGCCCAACACCCGTATCGGCATTGATTCACGCCGCAACCATGGTTGTTGCCGGGGTGTATTTGGTAGCCCGGATGTTCGTGGTTTACCATTTTTATGCTCCCGGAGTGCAAGAGCTTATAGGTTATGTAGGCGGCTTTACATCGCTGTTTGCTGCCATTATTGCCATTACCCAATTCGATATTAAACGGGTACTTGCCTTTTCCACGTTGTCGCAAATTGGTTACATGATGCTAGCCCTAGGGGTTTCAGGGTATGGAGCCGAACATGGAGTCGGTTATATGGCTTCCATGTTCCATTTGTTCACCCACGCTATGTTTAAAGCCTTGTTGTTTTTAGGCGCCGGTTCGGTTATCCACGCGGTGCACAGCAATTACATGTACGATATGGGCGGTTTGCGCAAATACATGCCTATTACCCACATTACCTTTTTAATTGCAACATTGACAATTGCCGGAGTCCCGTTCCTTTCAGGATTCTTTAGTAAAGATGAAATTCTGGTGGCTGCCTTCGAACACAATAAATTATTATTTGCCATTGAATTTTTAGTGGCAGGCATCACTGCATTTTACATGTTCAGGCTTTACTTTAATGTATTTTGGGGCGAAGACAAACATTACCACCATACCCCACACGAGTCGCCATTGGTGATGACCATTCCGTTAATGATTTTAGCTTTCGGAGCCATCTTCGCGGGTTACCTACCATTTGCTCACATGATTTCACCCGATAAAACCCCCATGCACCTGCACCTGCATTGGAATATTGCCATACCTTCGGTTTTGATTGGACTGGCTGGTATTGCACTGGCCTGGGTACTTTATAAAAAGAAAAACCCCATTCCCGATAAGCTGGCATCTGCTTTTGGTACTTTTTATACCACAGTTTATCATAAATTCTATATCGACGAAATTTATCTTTTCGTGACCCATAAAATTCTTTTCAATATGGTTTCCCGTCCAGTAGCTTGGTTCGACAGGCATATTGTAGATGGAACCATGAACGGAGTTGCTTTTATTGTGACCACTTCTTCGAATAAAATAAAAGGTTTACAATCGGGGCAATTACAGCAATATGCTGCCGTATTTATTGCCGGAGCGCTGGGTCTGGTATTACTGGGTATCTATTTCTTACAATAAACCGAAAAACAGTACAAGCAATGAATATACTTAATTTAGTAGTCATCATCCCACTTCTTACGGTAATGGGAATTGTTATGGCCAAAAACATGAAGGCTGTCCGGTGGGTTTCGGCAACAGGCATGTTTTTGCAATTACTAACTGCCGTTTTCCTGATGTTTTCCTATTTAGCCATCCGCAAAAGCGGGGTCACGGATGAAATGGTGATGATGTCGGATCATTTGTGGTTTAAAACGTTGAACATCCATTATACCATCGGGGTTGATGGCATTTCGGTAGCCATGATTCTTTTAACAGGAATCGTTGTTTTTGCCGGAATCTTTGCCTCATGGGAAGTAGAATATCTTCAGAAAGAATTTTTTATTTCATTAATATTATTGGCCACAGGAGTGTTTGGTTTCTTTATTTCCATCGACCTGTTTACCATGTTCCTTTATTACGAAATCGCGGTAATCCCTATGTACTTGCTGATTGGCATCTGGGGTAGCGGCCCAAAGGAATATTCGGCCATGAAACTGACGTTGATGCTGATGGGAGGTTCGGCACTGTTAATTGTTGCCATGTTTGGTATTTATTACACCACCGTGCTACCTGATGGTTCACATAGTTTCAATTTATTACAATTGGCTCAAGGTGCCATGAGTTCACCAGCCCAACGGTTTTTCTTCCCGTTTGCCTTTTTGGGATTCGGGGTGTTGGGTGCGTTGTTCCCATTCCATACCTGGTCACCCGATGGTCATGCCTCAGCACCAACCGCGGTTTCCATGCTCCATGCCGGAGTGTTGATGAAGCTTGGGGGTTACGGTATTTTCCGCGTGGCTATGTATCTGATGCCACAGGCAGCTCATGAACAGGCTTGGATATTTATCATCCTAACCAGTACCAGTGTTATTTATGGAGCATTTGGTGCCATCTGGCAAAAAGATTTGAAATACATCAATGCCTATTCCTCGGTAAGCCACTGCGGTTTGGTTATTTTTGGTTTGCTCATGATGAACCAGACAGCCATGGACGGTGCCATTCTACAGATGATCTCGCATGGTTTGATGACTGCCCTCTTCTTTGCCCTGATCGGAATGATTTATTCCCGGACACATACCCGGATGATTCACGAGATGGGCGGTTTGATGAAAGTGGTTCCTTTCCTTGGTGTGGTTTACATGATTGCCGGTTTCGCTTCGTTAGGTTTACCTGGCTTGAGCGGTTTCGTTGCCGAGATGACCATCTTCATCGGAGCATTCCAACACGGTGATTTGTTTTACCGGATTGCCACCATCATGGCCATTTCAGCTATTGTGGTAACCGCCGTTTACATTTTGCGGGTAGTAGGTATCTTGTTGTTAGGACCTATTAAAAACGAACATTATTTGCATTTAAAAGATGCAACATGGTACGAACGGATCAGCACCCTAACCTTGTTAATTGCTGTGGCAGGAATTGGATTCTTCCCAAATTGGTTGTATCAGGTTGTTTATGACAGTTTAGATCCAATTGTCTTGAAATTGTCAACAGTTCTTTAGTATCACTAAATAGAAGAAATTATTATGAAATTGCAGGATTTATTATTGATAAGGCACGAACTGTTGCTCACCCTGACGGCCTTAATATTGATTGTGGCAGAAATATTTATCGATGACAAAAGCAAGAAAAAAATTGTTCCATTAGCCTTGTTTTTAATGATTGTTGTTACTGCTGCCGGAATTCTTTTCCCAGTCAATGGAACTGCATTTGGCGGCATGTACCAAACCGATGCCCTACGCTCAGCCATGAAAACCATTTTAGACATTGCCACGGTCATCATCATTTTGCAATCCTATGGATGGGTTTCGAAAAAGGTAAACCAGAACAAAACCTCGGAGTTTTATATATTGATGATTTCCACCCTGGTTGGGATGAATTTTATGATTTCCTCCGGCGATTTCCTGATGTTATACCTGGGTCTTGAACTGGCAACCATTCCCATTGCAGCCATGGCCGCATTTGATCGGCATAAATCAAATTCTGCCGAAGCGGGTATAAAATTGATACTTTCATCGGCTTTATCGAGCGCGGTTTTGCTTTATGGATTATCGCTCATTTATGGGACTACCGGCTCTATCTATTTTGAAGAGGTGAGAGCTGCTTTCCGAATTGAACCTTTGCCGATCCTGGGGTTGGTTTTCTTTGTTACCGGAATGGGTTTTAAAATATCATTGGTTCCGTTCCACTTATGGACAGCCGATGTTTATGAAGGTTCGCCAATTGCTGTCACATCATTTTTGTCTGTGGTCTCTAAAGGGGCAGCCGTTTTTATCTTCACGTTTGTGTTATATACTGTATTTGCTCCTGTTTCAGCCTTCTGGTCACAGGTGCTGGTTGTTCTTTCAGTGACCACCATGACCGTGGGTAACCTGTTCGCATTGCGTCAGGAAAACATGAAACGGTTTTTGGCCTTTTCGAGCATTGCCCAGGCCGGATTTATCTTGCTTGGTATTTTGGGGCAAGGCGAACAAGGTTTTGGCAGTGTCATCTTTTTCCTTCTGGTTTATGTATTTACCAATTTGGCAGCCTTTAGTGTGGTGGCTGCTATTTCCGATAAAACCGGGAAAGAAAACATGGCCGATTATAATGGGTTGTACAAAACCAATCCCAATTTGAGCCTTATCATGATGTTGGCTCTTTTCTCATTGGCAGGAATTCCTCCCGTGGCCGGATTCTTTGGGAAACTATTCCTGTTTAGTGCTGCTGCCAGCAACGGGTATTACTGGTTACTCTTTGTAGCTGTAATGAACGCTACCATTTCACTGTACTATTATTTGCGTCCGGTACGGGCTATGTTTATTGAGAAAAACGATAACCCGATTCCTACATTCAAATCAGATATTTACATGCGCATTGGAATTGCCGTTAGTGTGGCTGGCATTTTCCTGACCGGATTTATAAGCGCCATTTATGAGTATTACCTATCCATCAGCAACCTCTTTTAAAAAAAATTTATGGCATTAAATAAAATAAAACCCGTAGTCGAAGAATTGGAAGGTGTCCGCTGCATCATTGTGGAATCAGGCATCAGCAGCGAAAGGGCTGAGTTTTTACAAAAGCTTTTAACGCACAATGGCTACCAAGTGAAAACCGCCACTTCACCTGAAAACACGGTAACAATTGGAGTTACCGACTTGATGTTCAATCCGGTGATCGATGTTTACAAACGCCGTTTAAAAAGCCTGACCGGGAAAAAGGTGACCCCCGCTTATTGGTTGCAGCAATCGGATGCCGAAACTGAGCAGGAGGTCAATTACTGGAAATAATTGTACGATAAATATTAGAATGGCAAAACGCGGGGTCCGTTCGGGGAAAGGCCTTGCGTTTTTGTTTTTTCATGTATCTTTGAAGACTTATGAATTAACATGTGCGGAATTGCTGGCTTTTATTCAAAAAAACATTCCATTACTGCGGATGAACTAAAGGAAATGACCCGGATGCTTAGTCATCGGGGGCCTGATGCTGAAGGCTTCTATTTTCAGAACCATGTCGGTTTGGGCCATCGCAGGTTGAGCATCATCGACCTTTCAGAACAAGCCAACCAACCCATGACTTCTCATTCGGGCGATTCTGTGATTGTTTTTAATGGCGAAATCTATAACTTCAAGGAAATTGCCCATGAATTGGGCATCCATCCAAAAACATCTTCCGATACTGAAATTATTCTGGAGGCTTTTGAGAAATGGGGGCCTGAATTTGTCCATAAACTCAATGGCATGTTTGCGCTGGCTATTTACAAAAAATCTGACGATTCACTTTACCTTTTCCGCGACCGTTTAGGAATCAAACCTCTATTTTATCTGTCATTAGATAACCAGTTCGCTTTTGCATCGGAATTAAAGTCGCTGACCAAACTGGATATATTCAAAAGCCATAAAGCCATCAATCAAGAGGCAGTGGAAACATTTCTGCAATTGGGCTACATCCCTGCTCCCGAAACCATTTACCAGCAGGTATTCAAATTTCCGCAGGGTCATTATGGCATCTTTAATAGCGGACTATTGGAACTTGTTTCGTATTGGAACGTTGCTGAGCAAGTAAAACCTGAACCTTTTACCGACTTTCATGAAGCGAAGGAACAGCTTCGTGAGTTGGTTTTCAGTTCGGTAAAATACCGTTTAATATCCGATGTCCCTTATGGTACCTTTTTAAGCGGGGGTATCGATAGTTCCTTGGTAACTGCTGTGGCTCAGCAAATTTCGGCACAGCCGTTAAAAACGTTCTCCATTGGCTTTGCCGAATCAAAGTTTGACGAATCGGTTTATGCCCGGCAAGTATCGGAGCACCTACAAACCGACCACCACAGCTTTAAGTTAACCGAAAAGGAAGCTATGGGAATGGTCCCTGAACTGGCCCGATATTACGATGAACCTTATGCCGATTCGTCGGCCATTCCCACCATGCTGGTATCAAAAATGGCCCGCGAGTATGTAACCATGACTCTCTCGGGCGATGGCGGTGATGAGCTTTTTCACGGGTATGGCATGTATCTCTGGGCTGAACGCCTGAATAACCCTTTGATAAAAAACAGCCGCCATTTGACCAAAATATTGCTAAACCTCGGCAATCCAAAGCTACAGCGCGCTGCTAAACTATTTGATTTTGCATCTGAAACACCTCTCAAATCACATGTGTTTTCGCAGGAACAATATTTTTTCAGCCAGAAAGAGGCCCGGCATTTGCTCCTACAAAAAACACAACAAAAAATTTTGGTGGATGAACATCCGCGAACATCGCGGGAATTGACTCCTGCAGAAGGCCAATCGCTTTTTGATTTGATGTATTATTTACCCGACGACTTACTGGTGAAAGTGGATCGGGCTACCATGCGGTATTCATTGGAAGATCGGGTCCCGTTGCTCGATTACCGGATTGTTAGTTTTGCATTGAATTTACACCCACATCTTAAAACACACCAGGGGGGCCAAAAATTTTTGCTCAAAGAGTTGCTTTACGATTATGTGCCGCGTGAACTATTTAACCGCCCCAAATGGGGATTCAGCATCCCTTTAAACAAATGGCTCAAAGGGGAACTTAGTTATTTGATTGATCAATATTTATCGGAAAAAGTTCTCAATGAAGCCGGATTTGTCGATCCACAACAGGTAAATGAATTGATTTCACGTTACCGCAACACAAATAAAGAATTTTTGTACAACCGTATTTGGGTGTTGATATGCCTACATCAATGGTACCTTGAGGTTTACAAAAATAATTGAAGATGAGGCTTATCAATCATCTTCATTGATATGCCAAATAATTTGTGCCTGTATTATAACCATACTCCTTATCTTTGCAAAAAAAAACGATGACTGATACCTCGGACTGGTCAGCTAAAATATTTACAGAACTTTCAGAAAGTGATTTTGAAACATTGGCTCTGGAAGCTTTTCGATTTCAATTTCAGCACGTCCAAATATATCGCGATTATTGCCAAAACCTTCGAATAAATCTTACGGAGGTCCATACTATAGGCCAGATTCCATTCTTGCCTATCGGGATTTTTAAAAAGCATGAAGTGAAAGTGGATAACAGACACGTAGAAACCATCTTTACAAGTAGCGGTACTACAGGCATGGAAACCAGCAGGCATTTTGTGTCGGATCTTTCTATTTATGAAACGGGGTTTTTAAAAGCATTTGAACGTTTTTATGACCCGGTGGGCGATTATTGCACCCTGGCTCTTCTTCCGTCCTATCTGGAGAGGCAGGGTTCCTCACTGGTTTACATGGCCGGTAAACTCATCCAGTGGAGCAATCATCCCGAAAGTGGATTCTACCTAAATAATTACCAGGAATTAGCCACTGTTTTAGAAAAACAATCAAAATCGGGCAAAAAAACACTCTTGCTGGGCGTTACCTATGCCTTGCTCGACCTTGCCGAAATGTATCCCATTGAATTATCAAATACCATAGTTATGGAAACTGGCGGTATGAAAGGCCGCCGCCGCGAGATGATCCGCGAGGAACTTCATCAGACCTTGTGTACCGCTTTTGGGGTTGCATCCATCCATTCGGAATACGGAATGACCGAGTTGCTCTCGCAAGCTTACTCTAAAGGCGATGGGATTTTTAACTCTCCACCCTGGATGAAAATCATGATTCGTGACACCTATGATCCTTTTCAATATCTTCCCAAAGAAAAAAGCGGAGGAATTAATGTGATAGATTTGGCCAATATCCACAGTTGCTGCTTTATCGAAACGCAGGATATTGGAAAAATACTGCCGGATGGTTCCTTTGCCATCCTCGGACGGTTCGATCAGAGCGACATCCGGGGTTGCAATCTCATGGTGGGGTAGCGGTTTGTTTGAGGTGGACTACCAAAAAACACCGCCAGCCTCATTATTTAAGCCAGATATTCTTATTTTTACACCAAATACATAACCAATAACAATGAATGTTTTAATTCTGGGATCGGGAGGCAGGGAGCACGCCTTTGCATGGAAAATAGCTCAAAGCAATTTATTAAGCAAGTTGTATATCGCCCCGGGCAATGCCGGTACTGGCCTTGTAGGCACAAATCTTGATGTGCCGGCAACCAATTTCGAAGGAATTAAGAAGCTCGTCCTGCAGCATCAAATAAATTTGGTGGTGGTTGGCCCCGAAGATCCGTTGGTTAAAGGCATCCACGATTTCTTCCGGAACGATGAGGAATTAAAATCAATTCCCGTGATTGGTCCCGACCAAAAAGGGGCGCAATTGGAAGGAAGCAAGGAATTTGCCAAAGAGTTTATGGTGAAATACCGGATACCCACAGCAGCTTACGGAAGTTTTACCCTCGAAACCTACGGCAAAGCGTGTGCTTTTCTTGATAAAATGAAGTCTCCGTATGTTTTAAAAGCCGACGGACTGGCTGCCGGGAAAGGGGTTTTAATCATCCACAACATTAGCGAAGCCAAAGAGGCCTTAAAAACGATGTTGGAAGGGCAGTTTGGCTCCGCATCGACAAAAGTGGTTATTGAAGAATTTCTTTCCGGAATTGAGGTTTCCTTTTTTGTACTTACCGATGGCGAAAATTACGTGCTTTTGCCTGAGGCCAAAGATTACAAAAGGATTGGGGCCAACGATACCGGTTTGAATACAGGAGGAATGGGTGCTGTTTCGCCGGTACCATTTGCCACTAATGAATTTACCCAAAAAGTGGTTCAACGGATTATCGGACCAACCATTCATGGCCTTAAAGCCGAAGGAATCCATTATCAGGGTTTCATCTTTTTCGGTTTGATTAAGGTTGGCAACGAACCCTTTGTGATTGAATACAATGCCCGGATGGGGGATCCCGAAACAGAGGTGGTATTGCCTCGTATTGAAAGCGATTTTCTGGAACTGCTGGCAGCAGTCCCTGAAAAGAAACTCTCTGAGGTTCCTTTTTCCATCACTAATAAAGCAGCTACTACTGTGATGATGGTTTCAGGAGGATACCCAGGCGACTACCAGAAAGGAAAAGTAATTACAGGTTTTGAATCGGTGACCGATAGCCTGGTTTTCCACGCCGGGACATCGGTAAACAATAACCAGATAGTTACCAATGGAGGCCGTGTGCTAGCCGTTACATCCTTAGCCGGCACCAAGGAAGATGCCCTGCAATGTTCTTATAAAAATGCAGCAAAATTGAGTTTTGATCAGAGTTATTACCGTCCCGATATTGGATTTGATTTATAAGCAACCTATGATACTGAAACTATTTAAAAGCAACCATCCGGTCGTAATCTTTTTGATTCCTTTACTGGGGATCATCTTATGGATTCCCACCCTTTTTGGATTAAATACAGCTACCGGGAGCCTCCCGATTTACCAAACAACCTTGCTTTATCAGTGGTGTTTTGGCTTTTTAGTCACCATGCCAAAGTTAGCCAATTGGATTGCTTTGTTGTTTTTAGTAGTGCAGTCCTTCATCCTCATCCGGCTAAATTTCAAGTTCATTTTTATAGAAAGCAAAACCTATCTACCGGCCGTAATGTTTGTGTTGTTTGGTTCAATTTTGCTCCCGTATCAACAGTTGCATCCAGCTTTGGTATCAAATTTCTTTCTGCTGGCCGCTATCGACCGTTCTTTTGTTTTTGATAAGGAACGGAATCAAATTAAAAGGTATTACGAAAGCGGATTTCTGTTAGGACTTGGTGCCCTGTTTTTTCCAAACTTATACCTTTTGCTGGTTTTAGTTGGTTTTGCATTAGTCATTCTACACAATTCTACCTGGCGCGAATGGATTGGAACTCTTATCGGTTTTGCCACCCCGGTTATTTTCTATTTTGCTTTTTTATTCCTGTCGGATTTGTACCAAAAAGGATATAGCAATATGATGCTTTTGGTTACGTTGCCTACACCCAAATTGTCCATTACCTACTGGATGTTTATTCCAATGGGGTTGTTAACAGTAACGTTAGCCATTTCTCTTTTATGGGGTTTGCAGTTTGTAGGGATAAAAAAAATAAGCAGCCGTAAATATTTCACCCTGTTTTTATGGTTTTTTATTCTTGTGGTGGGCACCATACTATTCCATCCATTTGTTGGTTTTGAACTCATTTATTTGGAAGCTATCCCTTTAGCCGTTTTATATTCCATCTTTTTTGCAGAAAGTAGAAGTATCTGGTTTGTTGAGCTTATGTTTACCTTTACGTTAGGCTCAATCCTGGCTACCATCTGGTTGTTTTAAAACTTTTCAATGATATTAGTGTTTATTAAATCAACTTCTATTTGACTTAAATCACTAAAACTTACATGAAACATAAAATGGGTGAATCGGAGGAACAACTGAATCTGTATCAATTACTGTTTGATAAAAGTGTGGTTCCCATGGGAATAATCCGCGAGGTGACTGCAAACAACACAAAATCCTTTCAGGTAATTCAAGCGAATGCCTCCTTCATGGCTCTATTAGGCCCAGACCCCGCAAATTTACCCATGGATGTTACAGGTGCTTTTCGTTTTCTCAAGGGGTTTTCCAACTTCGGGTTTTACCAGGTTTTAAGTCAAACGCATCCAAAAATAAAGGTGGGGGTTTTTAAAAGCGAAACCGGATTCTTCAAGATTACCTTTATGCAGCTTACAACCAACTCATTATCCTTTTCATTCGAGAATATTACCAATATCCAAAAAAAGAAAATTGAATTAGCTGAAAAAAAACGCCAATTAAAAGAATCGGAGGAACTGGCTCAGTTGGGATATTGGATCGAAAGTCATAAAGATGGACGGCATTTTTGGTCGCAACAGGTGTACCAGATTCTTGGAATTCAGGAAAAAGATTCTAACCCGTCGTTTGCTAAATTCGTTGAGTTTGTTTTCCCCGACGATGTGGCATTGGTTAATGAATTGTTTTACGAGTCGATAAAAACCAAGACCGGTTTTAGTTCGAATTACAGGTTGTTGTTGTCCGATGGGCAAATCAAAAAAGTTGATCTGCGCTGTTATACCAATTTTAACAGCAAGGGTGAACCCGCCCAAACCATCGGGATTTTGCAGGATATTACCGCGATAGAAAACACCAAAGAGAAACTTCGGAAGAGTGAAACCATTTTCCGTTCGGTATTTGAAAATGCACCCATCGCTATTGTTCTTATCAATCAGGATTTCCGTCCTACTTATACCAATCAGCAATTCAGCGATATTACCGGGTATTCCCTCGACGAAATCCTGGCGCGCGGGGTTAAAGATTTCACCTACCCCGACGATTTCGAAAACAACGACAAACTTTATACACGCCTTTTCAATAACGAAATACCCTCCTTTTCAATAACCAAACGGTATCTTAAAAAAGATGGAACATTAATCTGGGTAAAGGTTGTAGTTTCAGGCATTAAAGATGTTTCAGGGAAAACCACCTTGGCCATTGCTATGGTGCAGGATATTTCGGCCGAAAAGAAAGCTTCTGAGGCATTGCTGAAAAGTGAATACCGCTACCGGACACTTATTGACAACGCCAACGACGGTATCGGGCTGTTCGATATGGAATACAAACCCATCATTTATAATTCAGCCCTTTATTCCATGCTGGGATACGGACCCGATGAATATTTTAAACAGGATCGGCTCCATTTCGGGAGTTTTCACCCACAAGACATCCCCTTGGGCGAAAAGGCAGAGGAAAGCATCCGGCAGAATAAAAAGATAAAAATTGAGGCCCGGTTAAAGACAAAAGACGGGACCTATAAATATTTTTCCATCAGTTACATCCCGGTAGTCCACGAGGAAAGCCCGGCTATTTTAATTTTCCGGCGCGACATCTCAAAACGAAAAGAGGCTGAGGCCCAGAACGAGGAGTACCGCCTGTTTCTCGAAACTATTATGGACAACCTCCCGGTCTCCTTTTTTGCCAAATCAACACCCGATTTCCGGTACATTTACTGGAATGCCGCTTCAGAACAAGTTACGGGTATTTCAACAGAAGATGCTTTGGGGAAAAACGATTCAGAGCTCCAGCAATCGAAACAATTGGCCGAACAGTATTACCAGGAGGATCAGAAACTATTAAAGACCAAAAGAAAACTTGAACACGAACATGAATACACCAACTCTTTGGGCGAAGTAAAACATTTTAAAACCATTAAAACCCTGCATGAATCGCCCACCGGAAAACCCATCATCCTGGGCCTTTCCATGGATATTACAAAACTGAAAGAGGCCGAAAAACAAGTTGAGCAATCAACCCAGATGCTCAAAGAGGCCCAAAAGATTGCCCAACTGGGTTATTGGGAGTACGATGTTAAAAAGGACCTGTTTTTTGACAATGCCGAAAACCGGGCAATACTTGGGATTACAAACCTACCATACTTTTTAAATTCAAAACAGTTTAAAGATTTGCTCATTGAGGCAGATCAGGAAATAGTCATTCATGCTTTTTTTAAATGTATTGCCAACAATACCCCCGGCAATGGAATTATAAGGATTCTTGTCAATGATGAAATCAAACACATTGCCATCAATTACAGGCCTGTTGCAAATGCTGCCGACGAGGTAATCAAGCTCCGGGGGACTTGCCTCGATATTACCCGCATCAGGCAATCGGAATTGGCCCTGCGCGAGAGCGAAAAACGGCTCAAACAGGCGGAACACATTGCAAAAGTAGGCTACTGGGATCATAATTATTTAAAAAAAGGGACCTATTTTTCCGATGAGGTCTGGAACATTCTCGAAATGCCCTCCCGGCACGAGGTGATTAATTTTAATGATTTTATGGATTCCATCCATCCGGACGATAAATTGGCCGTAGCCGCGCAGTTCTATAAATCGAACCAAAACAACCTGCCTTTCGATTTCGATTTCCGGGTTATTACCTGGGGGCAAAATGTCAAGTACATAAAAGCTATCGGCACCTTTGTAAAAAACACACATGGTGCCTTAGAGCGTTCCATAGGCACTTTTCAGGATGTAACCGATCTCCGGAAAAAGGAACTTGAGCTTCAGAAAATGACCGGGCATTTACTCGATGTCCAGAAACTATCGAAAACAGGATATATCGAGATTGCCTTGGGGTCAGGGATAGTCAGTTTTTCAGAGTCAATGTCGGAAATCATTGATGGGGCCATTGATAAGTGCATCTCGCTCGACGATTACCAGAAACTCATCCACCCAAGTGACAGGGAAACCATTGAAATCACCATCCGGCAAACCTTAACCAAAAAATGCAGCCATAATATCCTTTATCGGTTAAGCCTCCCATCAGGGAAAATAAAATATGTGAATGAGATATGCCGTATTATAAAAACCAGTGCTTCCAGCGAGGAATTTGCAACCCGCATTATTCAAGATATCACCGATATTAAAGAAAAGGAAAATGAACTGACCCATCTGGTAGAGATTAAAAAAAGCAATCAGGTGGGTGTCTGGGAATTTGATCCTGCCGAGAAAAAATACATCATGAGCGAAGAAATATTAACTATACTTGGACTTCCTTCCCAGCATAGAGAAATATCCTTCCGCAATTGGGTGGAACATATACATCCCGAAGACCAATTCTCAGTTGAGAAGATTTTAAATGCCTCTTTCGCGGATGCAACAAATTTCACACTCTCCTACCGGATTATCGATGCGATGACCCAATCAGTAAAACACATCCAGGATTCAAGCCTTTTCCATAGTACATCACAAGGTACTGTTAACATGATTGGTACCATCAGGGATATCACCCAGAGCAGGGAGACGGAACAACGCCTGTTGGAGCATATTGAGATTTTTAGGGCCATTACCGAAAACTCGTTGTTCGGAACGTTAATTATTCAAAACAACCACCACATTTATGTAAACAACAAGTGGGCCGAATGGGTGGGGATGCAACCTAATGAAATCATCGGCAAGAAGTCGTTTAATGAAATCTTTCAACCCGAAACCACAAGAGTTATCCTAGAATTATTAATCCTTTGGTCAAAATATGAGATGAAAGAATATCAAAACGAGATAAACTTGAAACCAAGGAACGCTCCCGGATTTTATGTGGAAGTGTTTGTGAAAGAGATAATCTATAACAATTCCCTTGCGTTTTTAATACTAGCAAACCGAAGGAACTAACAGGGAATGTGAAAAAAGGGCTGCTGCATCTTATTGCAACAGCCCTTTTTTCACATTCCCTAGAACATCTTTTACATGTTGATATACGACAGAATAGCCACGGCAGCCCCCTCTTTACCATCCTTAAACGAAATATTGATGCTGTACATGCCTGTCTTTTGGCATTGAAACCCAACAGCAGTTACAAACGAACCATCTGCTTTTAAATTGGTCCCCAAAACTGCGGCGTTTTCCATTAATTCAACCACAGCCTGCCCGGCATATCCTTCGGCATTACACACTGTAATTTTATACATAGTCCCCTTATTCAAAATTACATTGAATTTGGCTGATGGTGGTGAAACACTGCTAGCCGATAGTTTCACTTTGTAATCTTTTAAATAGGTGGCATTTCCAATTCCAAGGGCACAAACATTAACCAAATCGTCACTTTGTGCCATTGAGGTCCCTACGTGTAAGCCAATTATCAGGGTCAAAAATATTTTGAATACATTCTTCATCTTACATACTGATTATTTTGTGACGCACTTCTTCAATTGAGGTAATAATTCTATTGAGAGTCTCATCAGAAACATCGATGTGTTGTTTGTCGTTCTGAACGATAATTAACATTCCGTCCACCTCTTTGGCTTCAGGCTCTCCCATTTCATAGGTTATTTTTACGCCTTCGTATTCTTTTTTAATTTTCTCAATCTCCTTAACAAGGACATCGAAGTTTGAATCGGCTTTATAATTTTTCAATATTAGTATCAAATCATTTAAAACCAGTTTTTGATCGGCTATACGTTCCACAACCTCTTTATTTGGTGCCTCTTTAGCTACCTGAGTAGCAAGGTACATTCCCTCAACCCACATCCCGGTAACAATTAACGAACTAATATTGCTCCGGTTGGTTTGTCGCAGGTATTCGTCCATATTATTGAAACTCGATACTGAAATGTACATCAAAGAATCTAGGTTCTCATTGTTGGTTGCCAAACGCTTAATGGTATTAAAATCAAAGAACTGACCAATCCTTAATTCATTAGCTAAGGATTTAATTGCTGTCATATTATTTATAACCGAACCTGTCTTTTCATACATATTCAAGTAACCTAAATCGCAGCCATAAACACCAAGATTCAGTGCCTGTTTGAAATTTGTATTCAAATCATCGACCCGATCCGTAGAGGCCAAAAGCTTTTGTGAAAAGGGGACACCCGTTGATTTTAAAAGTGCCGCCATTTCAACCGGGGACGAAATGTTATCAATGATATCGCCCATAGCTTCTTGTGAAATCATCAAAGGCTTATCATCACCAAAAATCTCATCCGGGATTTCAATATCACCAGATTTTTTCTTGTTGCCACCTCCACTGCACGCGGACAGGCTAAAAGCTCCTGCAATAAAGGCAACATAAACCAATTTTAACCAATTTCTCCTCATGAGTATTTGTTTTATTTATAAAAATAACCCTTTTTCTAAATTTAATTAAACCAATTAACTATCTATTTTTGAAATAAATCCATAAATTTCTTCAGCAAATCATAATAAAGTGCAATATATCCACCAATGGTCATTACCCAAACTATCCACATGTTAAACCAAAACGTGTCAAAATCCCTCCCTGCAAAGTGTTTGATAGGCGAATAAAACTGAGCCCTGAAATCAAATGGATTGTCAATCCAGGGGGTTTCGTAAATGGGATCGGTCTGTTGGATGAGCCTATCTTTGTAGGCAATTATTTTATTTTTTTCATAGATTTTCCTCACAATATCGGTAACCGCTTCATTATGGTATTTTTGGCGTCTCTCCAAATAAACTCCCGGATAATTCTGGTCCAGGTAATTGATAATCCGTTCCCGTTTTTCACTGGCAAATGAAAAAACACTGGAATAGTACATTTCCAGCTTTTTGATGTGCTCGGCCGTTTGAAATCCTATATCACCGTTGAATTTTTCAATGGTCAAATCGTCAACCAGGTCAAAGGGTACTTCGGGGATTCTAACTGATTCTTTGTAAAGTTCATTTCTAAGTAATGCCAAACGTTCGGTTACTTCATTTTTAATAGAATCGTTACTTGTATTGTATGCCGTAATGCAATAATCAATACGGTCTTTTAATTCCGGCAAATAATATACATTCTTAAAATCAGCAATATACATCTGCTGTTCAATCTTATAAAAATCTTTTTCGAATTCATTGTCCTTGTATTGCCTCACCATCAGCCCTTCATACACCCACCGGGTAGCCATCGTTTCGCAAACAGGGGGAACTCCTTCAATACTTCCAATAGCCCGGTTTAATTTATCGAAGCTAAACATGGCCCCGCCCAATGCCATTTGTGGGATCATGACTAATGGAATCATGATGTAAATAGTTACTGCCGAATTAAATGAAGATGAAAGGTTTAAACCCAACATGTTCGAAAAAGTTGCGATGGAAAACAACGCCCACCAATATTCAAACCACAATCCTTTCACCCCTAATATCAAGTTGCCCACAAGTACAAATAAAAATGCCTGGATGGCTGAAATGATAAAAAGGATGGCGATTTTCGAAATCAAATAACTAGAACGGCTTAAGTTTAAAAACGCTTCGCGTTTCAATATTTTCCGGTCTTTGAAAATCTCTTCGCCGCTGACCATGAGCCCAAGAAACATGGCCACTATCATGCTCATGAAAATGTAAACCGGTATGTTTTCATTTTCACGGAAAATATAAATATGTGAGTTTGGGTCGGCAATGTACCTTATCAAAAAAGAAAGGATGAACCCCAATAAGGGTGCTTCAAGAATATTTAAAATGATATATTGCCTATTGCTTACTTTGGCTAAAAAATCACGTTTGAAATATATAACCACCTGCTCGAACCAACCCGGAATATTCAAAGATTTCGGTGGATCTTCAGCCAGGTCTTTGTGTTTTTCAATGGTATGGTTGTCTTTAAATTTCGATTCCCATTCGTCGGGAGTCACTTTCCGCTTGTTGGTATAGCGCCCAAATTCATCCACTACTTGGGCATCAATAATATTAAAGATTAATTCCGGGTTTACATTACCACAGGTGGGGCATTCACCCACTTCACTGTTTATCTGTGCATCTAGTTTTTTAAAATAGGTTACGGCCTCCACCGGGTTCCCATAATAAATTTGGTAACCTCCGGTATCCAGAATTACCATTTTATCGAACATTTTGTATATCTCCGATGATGGTTGATGGATTACCACAAAAATTAGTTTCCCTTTCATGGCTAACTCCCGGAGTAAGTCCATCACGTTTTCTGAATCTCTCGACGATAACCCTGATGTGGGTTCATCAACAAAGAGGATTGGAGGTTCCCTGATGAGCTCTAATGCAATGTTGAGACGTTTTCGTTGTCCACCACTAATGGTTTTATTAAGCGGCGATCCCACTTTAAGATCCCTCCGATCGTAAAGTCCCAGATTCAGGAGGGTGGTTTCAACTCTTTTGTTGAGCTCTTCATCAGATAAATCTTTAAAACAAAGGCGCGCATTAAAATATAGGTTCTGGAAGACGGTCAATTCCTCAATCAACAAATCATCTTGAGGGATGTAACCAATGACACCGTCCATTTTCTCATTTTCGGTGTGCAGGTTGATTCCATTAATGAGCACTTCGCCGCTGGATGGTGCTTCAATGCCTGTGAGCACATTTAATAGGGTGGTTTTTCCAGCACCGCTGGCACCCATGATTCCTATCAACCGTCCCTGTGCTTCGGACAGGTTCACATCGCGCAATCCCAGGTAGCCGTTTTTAAACCGGAAATCTACTTTATTGACATTATAGGTGATGTGTGCAGCCGTTGTATCGGCCATGTATTTCGAAACCACATCGCTATAATATACCGGTTTTCCTTTCGGGAACCTGATGGCGCTTCCGTTGGCAAAAAGGTAAATACGGTTGGAGCGGACCGGCAGCCCATTAAGCAACACATCCTGTTTCCCGGTATATCGCAAAAAATAAAGTTCAACGCTTTTAATGTGCAGGATGATAAGTTTTTTATCAAGTTCGGCACTTCGGATGTGTTTGCTTGATGTAAAACTGGATTCGTTATCGTTTACTATCAAAACATTGGGAATGTCTAATTCTGCATCATTATCATTCACCACAAATGTTTCGGTACTTTTAAACTCCTCGGTTGAGATATTAAAAACCTCTGCCACAGTATTGATGATAGCCATCCTTTGTTCGGAGAACTTTTTGTCGGCAGCTACCAGTTCAAAAACACGCACAAGAACAACCATTTTTTGTTCTTGGGTCAACGTTTTGTTAATTTTTTTGCAGATACCTAGAATCCGGACGGAATCCTTTACAGAAGTAAGTTCGATTTTTCCGGCAGCTTTCTTCTGACGGTTGTCTTCGCGGCTTAATATATCGGCATGGTTATAGAACAGGCCCATATATTCTTCCACAAAGTCTGAACTAAGTTGCGAAGTAAGGAAACTTTCGACAAAGTCGATTTCATTATCTTCAACACCTCCGTCCTGCTTTGCAATAATTGCAAAAAGCTGCATCAAGGCTTTTAAGATCTCTTCACTCATTTTGTGAGGTTGTTATGGGTTACGGTCGAAAAAATCCGACCAAGTGCTAGTCCATCGAATAGCTAATCTGTTCGAAAGGAACTTCAACAATGTCGGCATACTCTTCACCAGCTTCCTGCATATCTTCATCATCTTCAGGATAATGCCAACGCACCAAGACTTCTTTTCCCGATTCGTACATTTCTTCTAATTTTAAAAGAATGTCAAGAATCATTTTTGAAGAAGCGGTATTAAAATAAACCAGTTTGAAGTTGAAAGCCGTTTTTCCTGAAGCCTCTTCGGAGTAACGCTCCAACCAATCAAGGATAGGTTCGTAGAAAGCTGCTACATCTTCCGGAAGCGAACGTCCTGAAATCTCGAAAATCTCATTGGCCACATCTAAGGTAACACTTGGGGTGTCATCTGTTCCAACTATTTTAATTACCTCCATAGTTCAAATTTATTAATCGTTATATCTTGAAATTACACTAGTTAATACAAAAAATGAAAACTCTTCGTTAATAGATAGAAAATTGTAATACAGTGGATTTCCCGTTTTCTTGGCAATGTCGATAAATCCTAACCCGGCACCTCCTTTATTGGATAATCTTCCTTCTTTTATCTGTTGTTTGTAAAGTTGTTTTAATCCTTCTTTATCAAGGCTATTAATTTTTTCCAACACTTCAACCATTTCAGGGATTTTAATTTTGTTTACTATATTTCCGGTGGTTATAGTGTATTCATCATTGCCCTTACATAAAATAAAGGTTCCCCGCCCATCTTTTCTGGAATCGGTGCATTCAAGGCAATCAGCATGTTTGCCAACATTTTGGAGGCATTCAACCATTACATGGAATACTTTCTTTTGAGTGGATTGCGATTCCGCGTCAAGTTCCATGTTGGTTTCGGTTAACGAAGTAAAAGCTTTGGTTATCTGGTGTGTTATTTCTCCTTCATAAACCAGTTGAACCCGTTGTTCTTTCATGGTTTTATAAAAGCTGTACACAAATTCCAGAAACTCTTTTATATCGGTACTTTTCCCGTCCATAATCGGCTAATTTAATATTTAAAATTCTATACCTATTAACAAAACATCATCAATTTGTTTAAAATCTCCTCTCCATTTTTCGAAATCAGTGAAGAAGAACCGTTCACATTCGTTCATTTTCAGATCAGGATTGTTGACAATCAGCTCCCTTATCCTACTAGCTTGGTACTTTTTCCCGGAATTACCTCCAACCTGATCGGGTAAACCATCGGAAAAGAAAAAAACTTTATCGCCATTTTCCAAATTTATTTGATGGTTTTCAAAATCTTTTTCAGGTTTCTTACCAAAGGGTATCCCACCAATTGCTTTCCGATCGCCTTTGTATTCGATTAACTCGGCATTGCGGAGCAAATACAATGGGCGATGGGCGCCGGCAAATTCTAACACTCTTTTTGACAAATTAATTTTACACAACGCGATATCCATTCCATCGCGGGCATCGGAATCAATACGGTCCTGTTTTAATGTTTTCCGCACTCCCTCGTGGAGCTTGTCAAGAATCTGCCCGGCGTTTATATTGTTGTAGTGATCCACCACATTGTTCAGAATAAAATACCCGATAAATGATAAAAGGGCTCCTGGTACACCGTGCCCGGTACAATCAACGGCAGCAATAAATATGTCATCGCCCTTTTTGAAAAACCAGGGAAAATCACCACTAACTACATCACGAGGCCGGTACAACAAGAATGAATTTGGAAGAAACTCCTGAATGTATTTGGTATTCGGGAGTATCGAGGTCTGTATCCTCTGTGCATAATTGATACTTTCCCGGACCGCATGGTTCTTCTCTTTAATTTCCTGTTCAATCTTCTTTTGTTCGGTAATATCGTGAGCCACAAACAGAATGGTTTCCAAATCTTTATCGTCGCTAAATTCCGGGATGGCATTCACCTGCATGATACGATCTCCGAAATTGGTTGGGAATGTAGTTTCGGTATTGGTTTTTTGTTGCGACGATTTTACTTTTTGAATTGATTCTGTAAAGAACTGCTTGATCTCTTTGTTAAAGTTGACATCGCTCAAATTCCTTTTAATGATGTCGTTATTGTCAACACCTGTAAAAATCTTCACAATTGGGTTGGCATAAAAGAATTGGCCGGTTGGGCTCAACCTCAAAATCATGTCGGGCGAATTTTCAGAGAGCGACTGCATTTTGCTTTTCATCCGCTCCTCTTTCTCCGCCCGTTTCCGTTCGGTAATGTCCTGCGAGTTGATGATTATACCATCAATGGCCGGATCGTCCAAAAGGTTCCGGCCCGTGGATTCGATAAATATTTTTTGTCCATCCTTGCGCATGTAAGTGTATTGGATGGTAATGGATTGGCCGGGCTTTTCAACCAGGCTCACAAATATCTCCGTAAATTCTTTCACCCCTTTGGCAGTCAGCCGGTCAAGGTCTTTGCCCTCCATCATTTCGTCAACAGTGTATCCATAGATGTTAAAAACCGAGGGGCTGATATATTTTAGTTTCATGTCTTCGTCATAAATGGAGATAATTTCAGAGGCATTTTCCAACAGTGAATGAAGCCTTTTCTGGGCATTTTCAACTTCGCGGATTTGGGTCTCCAGGTTGGCATTGGTTTTTTCAAGTTCCTCATGGGTAGCCCGCATCTCTTCGGCATTTTGCCTAAGTTCTTCTTCATTTTCCTGAAGTTCATTGGTCATCTCCTGGGCATCTCTGAGCAACTTTTCGGTACGGGTATTTACTTTTAAATTAAAGATGGTCCGGGCAATAATATCGCTCAGCTCCTCTAAAAACCGGATGGAAAGGTCATCAATATCTTTATCGAGGGAGGCAAATTCCATGACTCCTTGCAGCTTTTCATCGGTAATGAGCGGGACCAAAAGCAACGCGGATGGTTTTTTATCACCTAAAATACCTGAAGAAATGGTAACATAATCTTCTGGTATCTCGCGCCGGAAAATGGTAGCCATTTCGAAGGCACATTGCCCAACCAGGCCCTCGCCTACATGAAAATCCTGGTTTAAGAATTTCCGCCGGTTATAGGCAAAAGTGGCCGTATTAATTAATTTGTTTTCTTCTTCAACATATAAATAGAAAGCGCCTTGCAACACATTGATGTATTTTATCAGTTCCACAAGGGTTTTGTATGAGAGCTCTTCCAAATCGTTGTGCATCCGCAGGATATCCGAAATCACATCCTTTCCTTTGGCAATCCAGTTTTGTTGCCGTTCGTTTTCATTGGTACGGGCCAGGTTTTCGCGCATAATCATTAATGAATGGCCCAGAATATCGTCTTCATCAATTTCCTCATCACTGGCCGAAAGATCTCCTTCACCAATTTTTTTTGCAAACCGGGCGTTCTTATTAATAATCCCATCCTTTTCCTCAATAACATCTTTCAGTTCAAGAATGGAATCGCGATGAATCAAAGTCAGCACGTACCCTAATAAACCTAAAATAAGTGGGGCCAGATCAACGAAAAAATAAACGGGGGAATTCATGTGCAGTTGCCATAATCCCGAAAAAGAAACCGGGTATTCGGAAGTCAAAAATCCGATTAGCCAATTAAACACAGGAAAAAGGAATCCAAGAATTAGGAACCCCGGGGTATAGGTTACCTTATCTTTGAATTTAAAAACCAGTAAGGCTGCTATTTTTTCAAATATATAGGACATTGAGTTATTTTTTCAGTTAAACGATGATATTAGCCGCTTTTTTGCCGAGCAATTCTGCAATTTCATTTGACTTATGAGCAAGCCCTCTTTCGACAGGGACAAAAGTAGCCATTTCAACCAAACCAATTACCTGGTTTTGATATGTAATAGGTAATAATGAGAGGTACCTAGGTTTTTGGGCACCCAACCCACTCATAACTTTTACATATCCATCAGGCAGTTCAGATAAAAACATGGCTTTCTGATCTTTTACAACCTGCCCCGACAACCCATCACCCGATGCAAATTCATGCGGTGGAAGGTCGGAATAATACGCGTAAGTTGCAACGGGACTGTATTTTTGTTTTTGATGATTGAATTGATAAACCATTCCAACCACGATTTCAATTTGTTTGCTAAAACCTAACAAAACTGATTGTCCATAAGCTTCCCAATCATTTGTTGCTTCAATATCCTCACCAAGCCTTGTAAGGTTGAACGATAAGTCATCTGCCTCTTTTGCCTTTTCTTCAACTTCACGCTCTAGCTCTTCAATATCATCGTTCTTAGCTGCAATCCGTTTGCTTTCGAACTCTAGATACGAATTTACCGCTTTTAATCCATTTAATCCTAAATTCAATATTATTGGGATTTGAATTAAAAATAGAACTAAAAGTAAAATGGACCCGGTTTGGTTTTTAAATCCCTGGGCGGCACCAATAGTTACAATTACCGAAATAAAACTTAAGGCAAGCAGTAAAACAAAATTGACCAGAATTTTCTTTTTATATTTAGTTATCTCGTTCATAAATATTATTATGTCAAATTCAATAAAAAATCGACAATCTTAGGAGTCGAAAACACATGATCCACTTGTGTGGCATTCATTGAAGCCAATGTCATGGTCGGGACCTGACATTCATTCGGGTCTTGAACAATTGTCAACCCCCCGTTTTCTTTCACGCTTTTTAATCCCATGGCACCGTCTTTATTGGCACCGCTCAAGATAATTCCAACCAGTTTCTTTTTATAATTATAGGAGGCCGAAAAGAAAGACAAATCAATGGATGGGCGGCTATGGTTCACTACGTCTTCGGTGGACAGGGCAAAACGGTTTCCTAATTCAACGTACAAATGGTAATTGGCGGGGGCCAAATAAATTTTCCCGGTTTTTATGGGTTCTTTATCGGTTGGTTCCACAATCTGCATGGCCGCTTTTATTGAAAGTGCCTCCACAAATCCTGAACGCACATGTTTTAACCTATGCAAACACAAGATAACAGGAAGCGGAAAATTAGCAGGAAGCGACGATACAATTTTTGTCACTACCTGGAAACTTCCAGCAGAACCGCCAATTATTACTGCTTTGTAATCTGTCATATTAATCTACTCGCTTTCTATAAATTTTTTCTTCATGGTTTACCAATTGCATCTTTTTCCCTACCTCACTATGCTCTAAAGTTTCCATATTTCCTAAAACAAGGTACCCACCTACAATTAGGTTGTCAATTAGTTTTTTGATAACCTTTTCATAAAGCGGCAGGTTGTATTGAATCAGCATGTTCCGGAAAATAATCATCCGGTAACTTTTACTTACCGATTCCTGTGAAATATTTGTTAGATCAAATTCTACCTCTTTAACCAATTCAGGGTTCATAAAAGCCTTGTTACCATCGAGTTTGTAAAACTGATTAAACTCAAACTTACCTGAAAGCCGGGTATAATTGGCCTCTCCAATTTCCATTTTTTTCATGTCGTACCCATAGCCCTCTTTAATCCGGGCCAACCTGAGTTTCGATGGACATGAAGCAACGACCCGGATTTGTTTGTCGAAACCAAGTTCAGAAAAAACCACCATCAACGAAAACAATTCGTCACCTGAAGATTCGCCGGCCATCCAGATTTTAGAACCTGCATTTCGGGAAATCTCAGGAAGATATTTCTCCTTTAGTTCCCTCCAGAGCGACGGATCGCGGAACAATTCCGTAGAATCAATCATCAGTTGATCCAGCAAATCCTGAAAATCAATATTATTCCGTTTTACTTGATTCACAAAATCATCTACCAGGGTAATATTATAAAAATCGAGCACATGCGACAACCTACGTTTAAGAATACTCAGGGTATAGTCGCTCAAATCAAGGCTGTACGTTTCCTGAATGGCCGCGATCATTTTTTTTGTATCTACTATCCCTAAGTTATCGATCATCTTTTTGTTAAATTAGAACTGTTTCTTTTTATAAAATCCTTTGGTCCTATCAAAATTATTGGCAACGGTTCCTAATATGCTTTCGTGAGCCCCCAAAATAAGGTATCCGTCGCGGTACAGGCTGTTGCTAAAAAGTTCAATAACTTTGTTTTGAAGTTTATTGTTGAAATAAATGATTACATTCCTGCAAAAGATAATGTCAAATTTCGAATAAAAAATATTCCCATCCCTTACCAGGTCATGCTTCCTGAAAACGGCTTTTTCGCGCAAAAACTGTTTCATGGTAATGGTGTCTTTCACTTTATCAATATCGAAATATTTTTCGTAATCCACTTGAATGGTCTGCTCATAATTGTAAGGGTTTTCCTTGATGACTTTATCAAAATTGTCGAGGTAGCCTAAATTAAAACGGTATTTGTATTGCCCATTTTTGGCGGTCTCAAGCATTTCCGAATTTATATCACTTGCAAATACTTTGGCCTGTTCAAACATCCCCAGTTCATGCAACAAAATAAGCATGGAATATATTTCCTGTCCGCTACTGCAGCCTGCATGCCAAATGAAAATGGATTTGTTTTTTTTTAGTTTCGGAAGGATTTGGTATTTTAAAGTGATCCACATCTCCGGATCGCGGAACAACTCTGTTGTATTAACGGTAATGTCTCTAACGGTTTTCTCTAAGAAATCTTTGTCTTTAGTAGATTTTAAGGTTAATTGGTTTATATCCATATGGTTATCAACCAAAAGTTTTTCTATCCTACGTTTGAACGATCTATCAGAATAGTCCGTAAAATCATAGGTAGAAGACATTTTGATTGCAGTAATGAATCTTTGAACATCTTCATCTGTTACCATAGAATACCAATAGTTTGTTAAGCCTTAGTAGATTTACTGTCATCAACAGTGGTAAAAATAATAATTTTTATTTAATAATATATTCTAGGCAGAATTATATTTGCCCGTGGTTATTTTTTGAAAGTCCCTATTTTACTAATGTTTGTTCGTTCATAGAGGATGCAAAATCAAAGTTGGGATGCATGGCATTCGGTTGTTAACAACCACTCGTTCCTAATAAATTTGCACGGTCACAGAATAGATGTAGTGCTGCATGGCCATATATTACCTGCGCTTGAATTGGAACGGTCCGCCCCCAAAAACATTCCAATCAAATAACGACCCCAGTAAAAAACAAAAAATTGCTTTTCGTAGGGTACAATTACGTGTTTTGGGGTAAAGTATTGGAACTGGCTAATATGTATTCCCTCAAATCTGCAAACCGTAGCGCGACTATTTTAACATCCAGTTAATTGTAAATCATTTTCTTATTCAATGGCTGTCTCCCTGTTAGTGTCAAGTCAGATATAAAAAGCCGGATAATATTCACCCGATGGTTTTTTGATTATAGCGTTGTGCCTTATATTCACGCCCGGAGTCACCGGGTGAATTGATACAATAGTCCCTTGAAGGTTTGTATTAATGCATCTTACGTGGTTTAATCATATTTTCGGGTGCCAGAATGTTATCCAGTTCCTCTTTCGATAACAAATGTTGCTCCAGTACCAGTTCATAAACACTCCGTCCGGTTGTCAATGCTTCTTTTGCTAATTTGGTAGAAGTTTCGTAACCTAAAACAGGATTCAGGGCTGTTACCAATCCAATACTGTGATAGACCAAATCGCGGCAGCGATCCACGTTGGCTGTAATGCCATCAATGCACCGGAACTTCAATACCTCCATTCCGTTTTTCAGCATTTCTACACTTTCAAAAATGCTTTGAACAATCAGGGGTTCCATCACGTTGAGTTCTAACTGCCCGGCTTCAGATGCCAAGGTGACCGATAAATCATTTCCAATCACTTTAAATGCAATTTGATTGACAACCTCGGGAATCACCGGGTTCACTTTTCCGGGCATAATAGAAGATCCGGGTTGCATGGGTGGCAAATTAATTTCGTTGAAACCGGTGCGTGGCCCCGATGAAAGCAACCGTAAATCGTTTGAGATTTTCGAAAGCTTCACTGCCAGCCGCTTGATGGCCGATGAATACATGACAAAAGCTCCGGTATCCTGGGTGGCTTCAATCAGGTTTTCGGCCAGTTTAATGTCCATTCCGGTAATTTCACGCAGGTATTTGATGCATAATCCGCTGTAACCAGGTTCCGAATTGATTCCCGTTCCAATAGCCGTAGCACCCATATTCACCTCTAAAAACAGCCGGGCGTTTTGTTCCAGCCGTTCAATTTCTTCGGAAAGGGTTACCGCGTAGGCTTCAAATTCCTGTCCCAAGGTCATTGGTACAGCATCTTGCAACTGAGTCCGTCCCATTTTGATAACATCACGGAAGTCGCGTGCTTTTTCGCGGAACGAGCTAATCAAGTCTTTCAGTACCTCGATGAACCGGACATTGTTCATCATCAAAGCCACTTTCACCGAGGTGGGATAGGCGTCGTTGGTTGACTGGCTCAAATTCACATGGTTGTTAGGGTGGCAAAACTGGTACTGCCCCTTTTCGTGTCCCAGGATTTCAAGGGCACGATTGGCAATCACTTCGTTGGCAGCCATGTTGGTAGATGTTCCGGCTCCTCCCTGGATCATGTCCACGGCAAAGTTTTTATGGTATTTCCCCTTGATAATTTCATCACAGGCGGTTACAATAGCGTTGGTGATTGTTTCATCTAACAAATCCAATTCATGGTTAGCTTTTGCTGCGGCCATCTTTACAATAGCTAGCGCCTGAACAAAGACAGGATAAAAACTGATGGTTACTCCGCTGATGTTAAAATTTTCCATGGCCCGCAAGGTTTGTACCCCATAGTAAGCTTCGGCAGGTACTTCACGGTCGCCAAGTAAATCGTGTTCTAACCTGGACCGTCCCGAGACATATTGAGTACCGACATTTACCAGATGCGAGTTGGCATGGTCCATGCGCCGGGCAATCAGTTTTGCTAAAAATTTGTAAACTTTTGCTGCCAGTTCTGTTTCTTGGCCAAAAACATCGAGCAGTATCTGCTTGCGTAAAATGAGGGCAATAACGGGAGACATGGCCCGTGCCGTTGATGAGTGCGGTGAATTGTCAACCAGGCAGCCTTCGCCAATAAAATCGTATTGACGAAAAAACGAAAGCCGTTTTTCTTCTCCGAATGGAGTTCTTTTAAAAAGTTCAACCTCACCTTCGTAGATAACATAAACAACATCGCGGGGGGAATTTTCTTTAAAAAGATAGGCTCCTTGCTGATATTCTTTGACCTCAAAATGGTTGGCCAATCTCTCTTTTTCAATTTCATTTAACGAATTGAACAGATCAACCCCTTTTATAAATTCAAGCATTTTCGATTTGTCCATAATTAAATTTTTAGTGTTGAATTGGCAACGAATGTGATTATATTTTCAGAATCAGCCAATTAAATCTATCAAACAAAAATATTCTCTACAACATAAACTTAAAAAGCAGAGAAAAGTTCATGAGCATTTTCAATGTATGATACGGATTGGGAGAAATTAATTTTGGTCCGGAAAGTGAACTTTTGGCCGAATACTGAAAGGTTTGGCTACTTTTGGGCAAATTTTTATACCATGGGTACTCATACTGGTGAAATAATTGCATTGGGAACGGCCGTTTGTTGGACAGCTACCGGTTTGGCTTTTCAGCAAGCCACCCGCAGGGTAGGTTCCTTGTCAGTAAATATTATCCGGCTTTTCATAGCCTTATTTTTATACATGCTGGTTTCATATTTTGTAAGAAATGGCATGTACCTTCCGTTCGATGCCCCCAGCCACGCTTGGATTTGGTTGACTATTTCCGGGTTGGTGGGTTTTGTATTTGGAGATTATTTTTTGTTCAAATCGTATGAATTTATAAGTGCCCGCATCTCGATGCTGGTTATGGCATTGAGCCCCCCGTTTGCTGCCGTTATCAGTTATTTTGCATTAGGCGAAACCATGGGCGTTTCCAGCCTTTTGGCCATGTTGGTCACACTTTTTGGAATTGTGGTTGTGGTTACTGAAAAAAGGAAAATGGATTTGGAGCAGGAAGGAAAATCAAAGAGGCTACAACTTTCGTTTCCTGCCAAAGGTTTGTTTTTCGCTCTTCTGGGCACTATTGGCCAGGCATTGGGGTTAGTGCTTAGTAAATATGGGATGAAAGATTATGACGTGTTTGCCTCCACGCATATCCGTGTGATTGCTGGAAGTATTGGGTATGTGTTCCTTATAACTTTTGTTAAGCGTTGGCCTAGAGTCAAATCAGCAGTGTCTGATGGTAAAGCCCTGCGTTACATGACTATTGGAGCCATCTTTGGGCCTTTTATCGGAGTGTATCTTTCGTTGCTATCGGTACTTTATACTTCTGTGGGAATTGCCTCAACCATTATGTCCATTATTCCTGTGTTAATTATACCTCCGGCCATATTGCTTTATCATGAAAAGGTTACCTTAAAAGAGGTAATAGGTGCTGTAATAACTGTAATTGGGGTCGCCTTGTTTTTTATTTAGCAGATAAACTGTTTTTGAATTTGTACAAAACAGATAGGGAAGTGAATATTAGGAATAATTATGTTTATTTTTAAGGAATGGTAAAACCTTGTGGAGTTTCCATTGTTTCAAGGATTCTAAGGCAAGTATTGTTTCTAAGGAAGTGAAGGCATAAGTTATTTTTGATGGAGAATTTCGATCAAAACATTCAGAAATTATCGAAAGAACTGTTCGATGTGCAATTGAAGTTCAAAGAGTTTGAAGAAAACAAAAAGAAATTCGATTTGCTCCTCAACCATATTCAGGATATTTTATGGTTTTTAGATTTAAACGCAAGGATAACTTATGTAAGCCCATCCATTTATCAAATTTTGGGTTACTCCGAAGAGGAGTTCAAAGCAACACCCGTATTGGATTTCTGTTTTGAATCAACCGCCTTGGAAATCAAGAAATGGGTGGAGGCCAGGAAAAATGGAATGGCCAATGAGGTTGAAAAACATTGGAACCTAAACTTTAAACATAAAAATGGAAACTCTGTTTGGTTGGAAACCATTTCGAAACCGGTACTCGACGAACATGGTAAATATATTGGATCCATTGGTGTTTCAAGAGACATATCCTCAAAAATAAGAATTGAAAACGCCTTATTGGAAAATGAAGCCTACTTGAATTCCCTTTTTGAAAACACCCTTGATATGATTTGGTCGGTAGATCAAAACTATTGTATCAAGTCAATTAACACCAACTTTAAGAATCAGTTTAAATCCGCTTTCGGTGTGGAATTAATTGTGGGTGCATCAATCCTTGACTTTTTACCCGAACCTTTAAATAACATTTGGAAAGGGCGTTATGAGAAAGCCCTGGGAGGGGAAGCTTTTACAATTACAGATCGTTTTGATATTGAAGGAGTAGCTCAATATGTTGAGGTGCGGTTTAACCCTATTTGGGTAAAGGGCGAGGTCATTAGCGTTTCGGTATTTTCCAGGGATATTACTGAGCAAGAACTGGTTAAAAAGAATTTAATTGAAAGTGATGCCAACCAGAAAGCAATTCTGGAAAACACGAGTGCCCGCATTTGGTCGGTGGATACAGCCTTTAAAATTATTGTGGCCAACAACCATTTTAAGAAAGACTATTTGCTTGCATTTCAGGTTTCTCTGGAACGTGGAACCTATGCCATGAAAAACCTGTCCCCCGAAATGGAGAGCGATTGGAAATCCAGATATTCCAGAGCTTTACTTGGTGAAAGGTTTTCTGTTATTGATGAATTTCATTTTGATGGTGTTCCAAATTTTACAGAAACACTGTTAAACCCTATTTGGGTTGGAGACCAAATCATAGGGGTTACCTGCCTATCACACGATATCAGTGAACAGATGTTGGCCCAGGAGGCTTTAAAAGAAAGTGAACTGCGCTATAAATCGCTGATTTCTAGCTTGCCAAACGTCATTTACCAATGTTTGCCCGATAGATTTTGGACCATGAAATTCATTAGCCAGGAGATTTTTAATTTGAGCGGCTACCGTCCCGAAGAACTTATCGACAACAAAATAATTGCCTATCTGGATATTATCCATCCTGACGATCGTAATTTTGTCGAGGAACAAGGAACTGAACAGTTGAACTTAGGCAAGAGTTTTTCCTTAGATTACCGGATTATTCATAAATCGGGCGATGTGAAATGGGTCCATGAAAAGGGTAGGGGGGCCTATAATGATCATCATGAAATTAGCACCATCATTGGAAGTATCACAGATATTACCCCTCAAAAAAGAGCCGAAGAAGAATTATTCAACAACGAACGCAAATTTCGGTTTTTAACCAATGCCTCCGTGGAATTGCTTTCGCTGAAAACAAAAGATAAAATTCTGGATTATCTGAGCCAATCGCTCCAAAATCAATTGCAGGTGAATAGTGTTGTGGTTTTTGCCATTAATGAAACCTCACATCTGGGGACCTTAAAAAGCATCTCCTGTTTAAATCAGGTCAAACTGCAACAAGTTACCAATGTTCTCGGCGACATTCATGAGTCCAGATTTTCATTGCCATCCAAACTAGCTAATACGATGCATAAAGCCACGCTAGAGCCGCTTGAGCACGGATGCATACAGCAAATGATCCATATTGTCCCCTCTGAAAAGGCCCGGATACTTGAAACACTTATTTTACCCGGCTTTTTTTATGTCATAGGCATAAAACAAGATGATCAGGTAATAGCCGCTATCCTCATATATAACCAAAAACCCATAAAAAACGAGGATGTGGGTTTTGTAGAATCATTTACAAACCTGACAGGGATTATTCTCCGCCAGCAGATTTTGCTCGATACCATTTATTATAGTGAGGAGAAACTCCGAAGTATCTTTGATAATTCAAATGCTGCCATTTCCATTCATGATGCACATGGGTTTTTAATGGTAAATAAAGCATGGGAACGGATTACCGGATACACAACCGAAGAATCAAAAACCTTAAAATCATTGGATTTGGTGCATCCGCAAGAAAGGGACCGCATAAAAATCATTACCGAAAACCGGTTAAACGGGTTAGAGGCCCCCACAAATTATATTTTCCCCTTAATTGATAAAAATTCGAACGAGAAATGGATCGATATTTCGGCTTCAGTCATTGATTATGAAGGAACCAAAACCATCCTAGCCATTGGTAACGATATTACCGACCGTATAAAAAGCGATCTGGAAATTATTAAACTCTCAACGGCCATTATCAATGTCCCGCTTAGCATTATGATTACAGATATTGAGGCTACCATTGAATATGTAAACCCCTATTTTTGTGAGTTGACCGGATATACCACAGAAGAGATTATTGGTACAAACCCGAGTATTCTTCAGTCAGGTGAAACTCCACAAGAAGTTTTTAAGAATCTCTGGAGCACTATCCTGAAAGGAGAAGTCTGGAATGGGGAGTTTATTAACAAAAAGAAAAATGGTGAAGTGTATCACGAAAGTGCACGAATCACCCCAATACTAGATAACAATGGCATTATCATTAACTTTCTGGCAATTAAAGAGGACATTACCGAAAGAATAATAAACCTGCGGAAGGTTGAAGAATCGGAAAGGGCTCAGATAGCACTGAATACCCAAAAAGATAAGTTTTTTTCAATCATCGCCCACGACTTACGGAGCCCATTTTCAGGTGTGGTTGGTTTAACTACACTCCTGAAAGAGAACCACCGGGAATTTGAACCCGATCTGGTGGATTATTATTTAAACCTGATCAATCAATCCACCCAGCATGTGTTAAAACTGTTGGAAAACCTCCTTACCTGGGCTCGAACCCAAACCGGTAAAATGGAATTTAAACCCCAGCCCTTGAGTCTAAATATCTTTGTTGATGAAAATATTGAAGTGCAGAAATTAACCGCGGACAATAAAAAAATAACCCTGGCAAACCTTGTGGATACATCTGTTTTTATATATGGCGATGCAAATATGCTATCTGCCATATTGAGGAACTTGATTTCGAATGCACTGAAATACACCCATCCGGATGGGAAAATTGAAATAAGCTCCACATTAAAAAAATTCAACGAAAACCCATTTGTCATTGTGGCGGTCAAAGATTCAGGGATTGGTATGTCCAAAGAAAAAATGCACAAAATATTTAAACTTGAAGAAAACTATTCCACTCCGGGTACGGAAAAGGAAAAGGGGACCGGTTTGGGGTTAATTCTCTGCAAAGAATTTGTAGAAATCCATGGCGGAAAAATCTGGTGCGAGAGTACCGAAGGTGTTGGCAGTATTTTTTATTTCTCGCTCCCACTACATGCCTAGTTGCTAAAAAATACAAAAACCGTTGAGCAAATAAATTCAATGATAAAGAACAGTTGTAAAAAAAATGAACATCCCCCAAATAAAAAAGCCTTACAAAACCGAATTCTGTAAAGCTTTGATTTTCAAGTGGAGAATAGCGGAATCGAACCGCTGACCTTTTGACTGCCAGTCAAACGCTCTAGCCAACTGAGCTAATCCCCCAAAATCTGTAGAACATTTTGCATTAAAGCGGTGCAAATATATTAAATCATTTTAATTTCCGAAACTCAAAACTCTTTTCTTTAAAATATTTTAAAACAGCCGGAAGTGTGGCATAAAGATTTTTGCTGGCCTTCAGGGAATCGTGGAATACCACGATGGAGCCGGAAGTTGAATAGGCAGTCACATAATTTAAACATTCCTCAGGTGTGGTTTCGGCATTGTAATCTTCCGAAAGTACATCCCACATAAAAAGTTTGTAGCCATACTTCTTTAAATTCTTTATCTGATGGTGCCTAATCCGTCCGTAAGGGGGGCGGAATAACTTTGAGTGAATTAAATCGGCTGCCAGTTCTATATCCTGAATGTATTCATCATTCCAGGTTTTCCAACCGTTCAGGTGGCTATAGGTATGGTTTCCCACAGCGTGGCCTTTTTCAATTATTTTCCGGTAAATTTCAGGATGCCTTTCCACATTACGCCCAATACAAAAGAATGTTGCTTTGGCTTGATAGGTTTCCAATTGGTCCAAAACCCATTCGGTTACTTCAGGGGTGGGGCCATCATCGAAGGTCAGGAAAATGGTATTGGCTTCGTATTTCATTTTCCATTGAAAGCTGAAATAAAGTCGGCGCAACCAATTTGGCGGATGATGTATATTCATAATTGAAATTTCTGCGCCAAAGATGCCAACAATTTTAGTAATGTCAAAACTTCAGATTTTATGCATTGGGTAAATTTTAAATATTTGATATTGAGTATTTTAAATTTATAGTTCAAGCTTAAATAAAAAAGATTTAATTTTTTTAAAAACTTTTTGCTGGAATAAAAATAAAATCTATTTTTGCACCCACATTAATGGTACTGACCCATGGTGTAATGGTAGCACTGCTGATTTTGGTTCAGCCAGTTAAGGTTCGAATCCTTATGGGTCAACAAAGTTGAAAATCAACCTAAAAAACAAACCAGAAACCTCAATATTTTGAGGTTTTTTTTACAATACAATCATAAAATTCTTTGATCCCCACTTAAGCTTCTTGCAAAGTGAGCCGACATGTTCCTACTGATAAGGTTTGGGTTTGGGGCGGTAACGAAGGACAAGCAAGGTAACGTACATTGGTCATTCACAAAATATCATCCACTTGAGGATAAAAACGTTCGTAATCTTTACTGTTATCAGAAAGTTCCAATTCTTTTTTCATCCCTTTTTCTGCATTATGGATGCTCACATTCAGTTCAAAGCCAATGAGTATTACAAACGAAGAGATGTTCAGCCAAATAAGTAAAGCCAGTAGTGTTCCAATGGATCCGTACAATTTGTTGTATTGCCCAAAACGGCTCAAATAAAATGAAAAAAACAATGAGGTAACAATAATCAATATCGTGGCCATGATGGCTCCTGGAGAAAAGAAACGATATTCCGATCGGTTCGAGGGCGCATAATAATACAGGAACGACAAGCTAAAAAGAATGAAAGCCAGAATAATCAGCCACTGGCCTGAGATAAAAAGTACCTGTGAAAATCCTGTTTGAATAATACCATGCGAAACCAGGAATTTTAAAAGAGTCTGCCCGAAAATAATTAAACCGGTAGCCAGAGTTAACAGCAAAAACAAGATGATTACCAATAAAATTGCAATCAAACGCATGCTGAGCCACTTTCGGTTTTCAAAGGCATTGGCTGAGGCATTAAAGGCGGCAATCAAGGCCGAAATGCCGTTGGTACTAAAAAACAGGGCGGCCAAAAAACCTATCGAAAGCAAACTTCCACGTTTGTGCGTTGTGATGTCGATAATGGTATTTTCAACAGCCTGGAACGTGTTCGAAGGCAATACGGCCTGCATCAAAGCAATCAATTGGTTTTGAAAATTTGGGATGGGAATGAAGGGAATCAGGGTGAACAGAAAAATGATGCTTGGAAAAATGGCCATAAAAAAATTGAACGAAATCCCGGATGCCCGAACACCAATGGCTCCATTGGCTATGCCATTCATGTAAAAAACGCCCACATCGTAAAGTGGAACTTGTTTAAAACCCGGAATGGTAATCTGCCGGGCTTTTGTGAGAATCCTTATAATCGCCCCCCTGATGATTGGAATCGGGTTTAATCTCACCATACGCTTATTTTACCGCTTTTAAACTTAAATCGAGGCTTTTTATTTGGTGTGTTAAAGCACCAACCGAAATAAAATCGACACCACAAGCGGCATAGTCGCGTAAATTGTCTTTGGTAATTCCTCCTGAGGCTTCGGTTTTATATCTTCCACCTATCAAAACTACAGCCTTTCGGGTATCTTCCACCGAGAAGTTATCAATCATAATCCGTTGAATTCCTCCAACAGACAGAACATCTTCAATCTCTTTGAAGGTTCGGGCTTCAATTTCGATATCCAGATTTTTCCCCTTTTCGTTCAGGTAATCTTTGACGCGCTCAATGGCTTGACGGATGCCCCCGGCAAAATCCACGTGGTTATCTTTAATCAGGATCATGTCGTACAAACCCATCCGGTGGTTCTGGCCGCCGCCCATTTTGACAGCCATCTTTTCAAAAACACGCATCCCGGGAGTAGTCTTCCGGGTATCCAGGATTTTTGTGTTCAAACCCGCTACCAACTCCACATATTCATGAGTCTGGGTGGCAATACCGCTCATGCGCTGCATAAAGTTGAGCACCAGTCGTTCGGTTTGCAGTATCGAGATTTCTTTACCGGTTACTTCAAAAGCGACCTCGCCAACTTTTACAGGAGTTCCATCGGTGATGAAAACATCCATTTTTAATGAAGGATCGAAAATCTGATACACCAATCGGGCAATTTCCACGCCAGCCAAAATCCCGGGCTGTTTCACCAATAACTTGGCCTTTCCGGTTTGATGGCTTGGGATACAGCTCAACGAGGTATGGTCGCCGTCACCAATATCTTCGAGCAAAGCCTGCTCAATAAATTTTGTAATATATTCTTTTGAGTCCATCATTCTTCGATACTAAATTGGTAAATAACTTGCTGTTCTTCTTCCCGTTTGACCAGATAACATATCCGATACGTATGCGGGCCAGAAATCAACTGACCTACAACGAACTTGCTGCCGTTGGAAAAATTCCGGCTCAATTCCACGTATGATTCTGGTTTATGTTCCCTAAAGAAACTCATGAGGATAAACTTTGACTGCGATTTGCTGAACATCCCCTTCTGTTTTGGCAGCACCAGATCGATTTTTTCATAAAAAGTCGCGGAAAGCTCATCGGCGTTGGCGTTTAGCAATGCATGAACCACAATCCTGTCCACAGAATCGGTTGGCTGATCTTGTGCCTGTGTGGCTTGGGGCAAAACCATCAACGATAACACCCAAAACACAGCCACAGAATTAAAAAGCGTTTTTTTGTTTGAAAACATTGATCTAATCACCATTTTTACATGTTCGTATGCAAATTTAATGAGATTTAGGTAGGAACAAAACCTATGATTGGGATTAACTCAAAAACACGGAAATGAAAGCTACCTTATTGGTCATAGGAAAAACCGATGATTCGTTCATTGCCGAAGGAATTAACAAGTTTATGTTGCGGATTAACAGGTACATGTCTTTTGATGTGGAAGTGATTCCCGACCTCCGCAATAGCCGGAATCTTACCGAACAAATCCAAAAAGAAAAAGAGGGGGAGCTGATTTTAAAGAAAATCCAATCCGGTGATATTTTGGTTTTGCTCGATGAAAATGGGCAGCAGTTTTCGTCCGTGGCATTTTCAGAGTGGCTAAATACGCAATTGGTTTCAGGGCAAAAACGGCTGGTATTTGTTATCGGCGGGCCTTACGGGTTTTCACAGGCGGTATATCAAAAAGCATCGTACAAAATCTCGTTATCAAAAATGACTTTCTCGCATCAGTTGGTGCGTTTAATCTTTGTAGAACAGTTTTATCGGGTGCATACAATTTTAAAGGGTGAACCCTATCACCATCAGTAGATTGAAAATGAAAGGCTTGGTCCGCAAACACATTTATCTGGTTCTGGCAGTTTTTTTGGTTGCCATCATGCTATTTATTGGGCGGCCCGGGGCTTCGTGGTACGGCAAAAAAACAGACCTCGCTGAATTTGAACACCAGCTTTCTGATAAAGAATGGCTGATTGACGGCTACCTCGATTCTATTATGCAAAAAGCCCGGAACCGGAACTTTACTGAATGGATCAGCAAAAATGGGCAATTACTCGATGACCTGAATAAACAACAAGGATTCGTGTTTTACCTTTTCATTGCGGATCAGATGATCTATTGGTCGAACAATTCCATTCCAATTCCTGGCGATTCCCTTTGGAGGCAGCAGCCCTTTTATAAGTTCGGTAATTGTTATGCCGAAGTGCGGATACGCGAATCGGAGACAATACAAATTGCAGGTCTCATCCAAATAAAAACCAACTATCCTTTCGAGAATGAGTTTCTCAAAAATGGGTTCCATCCTTCGTTTCACATAGGTAGCTCATTGTCCTTGTCTAAGGATGAATCCATAGGATACCAGCCTATCTTTAATAAAGAAGGGACATATCTTTTCGGTTTAAGAAACAATATGAACTTGAAAACCAACCAAAAGGAAATTTGGATGGGTTTTTTACTGATACTGGTTTTGTTTTTTTTATTGCTCTATGGACGCGATTCGCTGAAACATAAAGATTTAAGCATACGGAATTTTGTAATACTTTCTTTGGCACTTGTTTTTATTCGCGCGTTGGCACAATACTACCACCTACCTTTGTTCTTCAATACATTGCCCATTTTTCAACCCCAATATTTTGCTTTTTCGTACCTGTTCCCATCGCTGGGCGACCTCTTTATTAGTACCACGCTTTGGGTGTACCTCATTTTTATTTTTTATGCCAAAGTTCCCTTAAAGTCCTTAATAGGTGCAGGTATTTCAAAAAAAGTTACTATTGGTTTTGCATGGATTGCAGTCATTTTGCTATATGCCCATTTTGAACATTATTTATTTAAACATCTGATTTTTGATTCCAATTTTGAATACGAAGCCTACGATGTGCTAAACCTTAATTATTTTAGTTTCATCGGGTATTTCATTTTGCTTTTCGTTTTTCTGGGGTGGATATTACTTATCGATAAAGCTTACTTGCAGTTCAAGCCGGTATTAACATTAAAGCGCATTAGGTTACTGCTCCTTGTCCTGTTGTTTGTCACTCTATTGATTCTGTGGGGCACAAGGAATACCCGCCAAATAATTTCATGGTTGTTTCTTTTAACGATGCTGTTTTTTTGGGTGCAGGTCCGCTATAAACAGTTGCCACTGTTAAGTTCCATCATCCTATTAATTGCGCTGTTTTCGGCTTATGCTACCTATTTTATCCGAAAGCAAAATTTTAGTAAGCGCATTGAAGAAAGCAAAGTATTGGCCGTGAACCTTGCCCGGGAACAAGATCCGGTGGCTGAGATCATTCTCTCCGAAGCAATAAACGAGTTGAAAACTGATACGGTGGTAAAAAACCTGCTCCAAAAAGATTGGCTCGAGTTTCAAAAGATGGTTGATTATTTACAGAGGCATTATTTTTCGGGCTATTTGGGACGATACAACTTTCAACTCACCCTTTGCAACAAGACAGATAGTGTTTTGCTCAACGATCCCAATCAGGAATGGGCCCCGTGCTTTCAGTTCTTCAAAAAACTGGTAGATAAAAATGGTACTGAAACCAACCTTCCGGGAATTTATTACCTGAGAAATGTCTCAGGGGGAATCAATTATTTTGCCAAGGTTAAAATTTCATTGAAAAGCGGTTGGGATGATGTCATGTTTTTTATGGAACTGACCTCGAAGCCCAATTATGAAGTGTTGGGTTACCCCGAATTACTTCTGGAAAAACCTTTGTTGCTTTATGAAAACTATCACAATTTAAGTTATGCCAAATACACCGGGAACCAGCTTCTGAACCGGACGGGCAGTTTCCCCTATGCATTTGATCGTTCCGTGTATCAATTCCGGAATACTGAATTTGCATTTTTTGAATCGGAAAACCACGACCACTTGCTTTACAATGCCGATCAGGGAAACACGGTTATCGTCAGCTTTCCTACGGTAACTTTTTACAATATTCTAATCTCTTTTACTTACATCTTCTTCTTTCTTTTAATCATCACCTTTCTATTGCTTATCGTTGGAAATCGGTTTGCAAACCTTGTATCCATCCAGTTAAACATTAAAAACAAAATTGCACTTTCCATCCTATTGGTGTTGCTCATTTCGTTGGTATTTGTGGGCGGAGGGACTGTTTTTTATACATTCAGGCAATTCGATCGTGGGCAAAATGAGCTTTTGAGTGAAAAAGTCCAATCGGTGTTGGTGGAAGTTGAGACCAAACTTTCCGATCTGGAATCCATTCATCAAGCTTCGCCCGATTACCTGAACAACCTGATGGTAAAATTCTCGAATGTCTTTTTTACCGACATCAACATGTATGACTTGAATGGCAATCTGGTGTCCACCTCGCGCAAAGAAATCTTTGAACGGAACCTGACCGGTTCCAAAATGAATGCCTCAGCTTACCGTGAGTTGGTGCTGAATAAAAAAGCCCGATTGGTTCAAAAAGAACAAATCGGGGAGCTCGACTATTATTCCGCTTATGTGCCTTTCATCAGTGCCGACCGGAAACTCCTCGCATACATCAACCTCCCCTATTTTACCAAAGAGGTTGCTTTCCGGCAGGAATTGATGCGGGTAGTAGTAGCAGTTATCAATATTTACACGTTGCTCATCATTTTGAGTATTGTTATCGCGGTGTACCTTTCAAGCCGCATTACCCAACCTTTAAGGATACTGCGTCAACGGATGAGTATGATTGATCTCAGTAAGGAAAATGAAAAAATATCCTACGAAGGGAAAGATGAAATGGCCGAGTTGGTGTATGAATACAACCGGATGCTCGAAGAATTGAGCAAAAGTGTACAGATGCTTGCAAAATCGGAACGCGAATCGGCTTGGCGCGAAATGGCCCGCCAGATTGCCCACGAAATTAAAAACCCGCTAACACCCATGAAATTGAGTATCCAATTGCTGGAGCGGGCATGGCAAAACAAAGAGGCCGATTTTGATGAACGGTTTAAACGGTTCAGCAACAACCTGATTGAACAGATTGATAGTTTATCATCCATTGCCACTGCATTCTCCCAATTTGCGCAGATGCCTAAAGCCCGTTCAGAAAAGGTGAACCTGATTGAACGTATTTATCAAAGCACCGAACTGTTTAAAGAATGTACCTATGCTCAGGTAAAATACGAGTTTTCCGATGAATTCCCCATTTATGTGAAAGCCGATAACGAACGGATGCTTCAGGTATTTAACAATTTGGTTAAAAATGCCATTCAGGCCATCCCTAAAGAACAACAAGGCGAGGTCACCATCCGTATTTCGCAAACAGAGTCCAGCGTGGTGGTTGAGGTTCATGATACCGGAACAGGTATTGCTCCGGAACTGGAACCCAAAATGTTTCAACCCAATTTTACCACCAAAAGCAGCGGTACCGGTCTGGGATTGGCCATTGTCAAGAGCATTGTGGAAGAATTTGGAGGAGCCATCTGGTTTGAGTCGAAAGCGGGAGAAGGCACATCGTTTTTTGTTTCCTTTCCGGTATATAGCAATAATTAACGTGGAAATTCCTAGTGTTGTGTTAATATAGTAATGTCGGAAGTTCAGGAATTATATTCCCCCATCGCCTATTACTTGGGGGCACCACGCCATGGCGTGGACTAGACCGCTCAATCGGAGCAAGTTCTCCCTTGGGGGAGAAACCCGAAGGGAGAGGGGGAAAATTCAATATTTACCCGCTAATTTAAATATAACATAACATTAGTGTCAAGTTAACTATAAGAAGTCGGGTAATATTCACCCGGTGACTTTTTGATTATAGTATTATGCCTTATATTCGCGCCCGGAGTCACCGGGGTGAATTGATGCAAACGCATGCTTGACTTGATGCTAGATTGAAGGCGTTTACAGCCATCCTTCATCGGCAAAACTGCTGTATTTGGTGTCGCCGACAATCAAGTGATCGAGCACAGCAATATCGAGCCATTGGGCGGCTTTGCTAATTTTATCGGTAATCTTCCTATCCTGTTCGCTGGGCTGGCAATTCCCCGAAGGGTGGTTATGGACTAATGCCATATTGCTGGCCAGTTTTTCAACAGCATGTTTCAGGATTATTTTTACATCAATCACTGTTCCCGAGGTTCCTCCCAAACTGATACGTTCTTTATCAATCACCTGATTGGCCCGGTCGAGGTAAGCCACCCAAAATTCCTCATGAGGCAAATCGCCCAGCATGGGTTGAAAAATTTCGAAAATGTCATGGCTGTTGGTAATTTTTTTACGCTCCAAATCGGCATTTTTGCGGCGTTTCCCGAGTTCAAGGGCGGCAATTATGGTAATAGCTTTGGCTTCACCAATGCCCATTATTTTTTTCAAATCGGTTACCGATTTCTTTCCCAATACATGTAGGTTATTATCGGCACTGGCCATAATGTTTTTGGCCAAATCTACGGCCGAAAGGTTTTTGGTCCCAGTGGACAGCAAAATGGCGATGAGTTCTGCATCCGAAAGAGAAGAAATCCCCTTGGTCAGGAATTTTTCGCGAGGGCGGTCTTCAACTGCCCATTGTTTGATGGTGAGGTTTTGATAAGTTTTCATAATTCTGTTTGGGTTTCAAACAAAGCTATAAAATTCTATACACGCCCTCAAATTTCTTCAAAACAAAAAACCCCGAATGTTTCCATTCAGGGTTTCTAAAATATCTAAATATTAGCTATAAGCTGCTTACATGATGTGCCAAACCTGATTTCAGGTTAGCTGCTTTGTTTTTGTGGATGATATTGGTTTTTACCAATTTATCAAGCATTGAAACCACTTTTGGGAACAATTGTTCTGCTTCAGCTTTTTGAGTGGTTGAACGCAACTCCCTTACTGCATTACGAGCTGTTTTTGCATAATACCTGTTGTGCAACCGTTGCTCTTCGTTCTGACGTATCCGTTTTTTTGCTGACTGATGATTTGCCATTTTTCTTAATTCTAAAGTAAGTTTAAAGTACTCCGTAGGGGAATCGAACCCCTGCTACCAGGATGAAAACCTGGCGTCCTAACCCCTAGACGAACGGAGCGTTTGTTTTCGGACTGCAAAAGTAAATATTGTTTTTAAATCTCCAAAAAAATTATTCAAAAAGTTTACTTTATTTTCAGTATCGAATTAGAACCTTTTATTTTTTAGCGCTGCAAACATACTATTAAAAAAATAAATTCAATCACTTTTTTTTAAAATTCTTTAGGAAAAAACAGAGTCAATTTATTTAATGTTAAGTATCAAATCCACAGATATATAGATCAATAAAAATTATAAAAATTAACCTCTCTTTGCGGTTGGTTTCAAACATTATAATATTTCGAATACCTTTGTACCCTTAAATAAAATAAAATGGCAGGATTTTTTAAACTCCCGAAACAAAAAAAGTTTACTTACAAACCCCGGTTTTATAATGAAAGGGAAGAACTGAGAAAAGAACGATTTGAGAAAATAAAACAGGAGGTTGAAGCAGAAAAAGATGGAAAACAATCGTCGCTAAACAAAGGGGATTTGGTGAATTATATCCAAATGAGACGTAAGGCACAGAAAAAATCGAACCTCAGGGTTTTGCTTATTCTCACACTGCTGCTGTTGTTGTTTTACTACTTCTTTTATAAATAATCAAAAAGGGCAGCATGTTTCGGCGAGTAAATAAAATCCTCATGTTAAAAAGAATTTTGATCCCATAAGTTGTAATGCCAGATATTATACAATTATTGCCTGATAGTGTTGCCAACCAAATTGCGGCTGGGGAGGTTGTTCAACGGCCTGCCTCGGTGCTTAAAGAATTGGTGGAGAATGCGATTGATGCTGGAAGCGCTAAGATTCAGGTGATATTGAAGGATGCAGGCAAAACCCTGATCCAGGTGATCGATAATGGATGCGGCATGTCGGAAAACGATGCACGGATGTGCTTTGAACGTCATGCTACTTCAAAAATCCGGAAGGCGCTTGATTTGTTCGATATCCGCACCATGGGATTCCGGGGCGAAGCCATGGCTGCCATTTCAGCTATTGCATCGGTAGAGTTGAAATCCAAAAAAAGCGGTTCGGAATTGGGCACAATGATCCGGATTTCAGGTTCAAAAGTGGAATCGCAAGAACCCATAAGCTGCCAGAATGGCACCAACATTGCTGTTAAGAACTTGTTCTATAATGTTCCGGCCCGCCGCAAATTTTTAAAGTCGAACAGTACCGAATTAAAATACCTGATGGAGGAATTTCAGCACATCGCGTTGGGATTCTCTGAAATTGAGATGCATCTGATACATAACGATGTGGCCATTTACCAGTTGCCTGCATCGAAAATTTATAACCGTATCCTGAATATATTAGGTAAATCGGCCAGCCAAAGCCTGGTACCTATTCAATCGGAGACCAATTTGGGGCATATTAAAGGCTATGTAGGCAAACCCGAACATGCACGTAAAAGTCCCGGCGAGCAATTCTTCTTTGTCAACAACCGGTTCATGAAACATCCCTTCTTTTACAAAGCCGTGATGTCGGCCTATGAGCAGATTCTGCCACAGGGGATGATTCCTTCCTTTTTTATTTATTTCGATGTTGACCCAGCTACCATTGATATCAACATACATCCCACCAAAACCGAGATTAAGTTTGAGAACGAACGCGACCTGTGGATGATATTGAAAGCCACCATTAAAGAAGGTTTAGGGAAACACAACCTGGCACCTACCCTCGATTTCAACCAGGAGCAACTGTTTGATATTCCGATGTTAAAAAAAGGAGAAACCGTTGAGCCGCCAACTATCAAGGTCAATCCCGGATATAACCCTTTTCATGTTGACCAATCCTACAATCCGTCGTTGGAAAGGCCTTCACGGACAGAATATCACTCCAAAGCAGTGGATCAGGACTGGCAAAAACTCTATACCGGTTTTGAAAAAACAGAACCCACGCCTGATGCGCAATTAAATGTGGGTTTTCAGCCTGAGGAAAGTCCTGTTCAGCAAACGATGAATCATTCCGGGACAGGTGAAAACAATCGGTTTTTTCAGGTCAAAGGACGATACATTTTAACTGCCGTAAAGTCAGGATTGATGCTTATTGACCAAAAAAGGGCCCACGAGCGGATTTTGTACGACGAGTATATTTATAAATTGGGGGCACACTCGGGGAACGGGCAAAAACTGTTGTATCCCCAAAAGGTGGAATTCAACACTTTGGATGCGGAGCTTTTCCGCTCATTGGTTTCTGAGGTAAACCGGCTGGGCTTTGAAGTGGCCGATTTTAGCGGCAATACCTTTGTGGTAAATACCATTCCCGCCGACTTCCCCGACACTGACATTCAGCAATGGATGGTGGAATTGATTGAGCATGTGAAGGACTACCAGCAGGATTTTAAAGAGGCATTGCGCGAAAACCTGGTCAAATCGCTGGCAAAGTTTTTGTCAATTCCGTACGGAAAAATTTTATCACAGGAGGAAATGGCACACATCAACGATCGGTTGTTTATTTCGCAAATGCCCAATATAACTCCTGATGGTAAAACCATTATCACCATTGTTGGTTTAGATGAATTAGAAAAACGATTTAAATAAAAAAAGAAATTTATGCAACCTTACCGAGCGCCTATTTTTGGAAATCTACCTTTGGTAATCAAAAATCTACTTATCTTAAATGTATTGGTATTTGCTGCCGATAATATTCTACCTCTCATTGGAATAAACATTACGCATCTTCTTGCACTTCATAATGTGCAATCCGAATATTTCAAGCCTTTTCAGTTTGTTACCCACATGTTCATGCATGGCGATGTGTTTCACATTTTTTTCAATATGTTCGCGTTATACATGTTTGGCCGGGTGCTTGAGGTGGTTTGGGGGCCTAAGCGGTTTTTAATTTATTACTTTGTTACCGGTTTGGGTGCCGCAGCATTGCACAGTTTTGTGAGCTATTTGGGATTGGCCGATATCCGTGAGGCTGCTAATGCGTTTGCCAACACACCTTCTCCTGAAGTATTTATGACTTTTGTAAGGGAATTTGTTCCGAATGCGAATGCTTCTCTCAATGAGTTTATCAATTCCTACAGTATGCAGCCAAACAATTCATTGTATATTAACGAAGCCACCCAGTTTGTACATACGGTTTATGAGGCAAAAATAAATATACCTACTGTAGGAGCTTCGGGGGCAGTGTTTGGCGTTTTGTTGGCATTCGGGATGTTGTTCCCCAACACGCAGCTTATGTTGTTGTTTCCGCCTATTCCCATCAAGGCCAAGTATTTTGTCATCATTTATGGGGCCATTGAATTGTTTGCAGCCGTAATGCAGCAACCCGGCGACAATGTGGCCCACTTTGCCCACCTGGGAGGGATGCTTTTTGGGTTTATCCTTATTAAATATTGGAACAGTAAGGGATACAGCAATTACAAACCGTTTTGATTTGAAGGCATAAGCACTAAGAATTGAGATTTGAGACATTATTATGAGCAGATTGTTGAAATTAGATTTTTAAAATACAAATTACTATGCTGGGAACCGGACTTACCAATGAAATTAAATCTACATTTAAACACGGGAGCATGTTAACGCGCCTGATTTATGTGAATCTGGCAGTATTTATTGCTGTAAAACTGGTAGATGCCATTTTCTATCTTTTTGCTCTTGGCGATTCAAATTTCTTATTAGAATGGATGCAGGTTCCTGCCCAATTGGGACAGATTGCCCGCCATCCCTGGAGCCTGTTTACCTACATGTTTTTGCACCACGATTTTATCCATATTCTATTCAACTTGCTTTGGTTATTCTGGCTGGGTAAAATATTCCTGGAATATTTTAATGGCCGACAATTACTGACGATATATTTATTGGGAGGATTATTTGGGGCGTTAACATATATTCTGGCATATAACCTCTTTCCGGCTTTCAGCGATGTGGTCCCTTTTGCTTATGCATTAGGAGCATCTGCTTCCGTATTAGCTATCGTTGTTGCCACAGCAACCTATGTACCCAATTATACCATATATCTTTTGTTTCTGGGACCGGTTAAACTAAAATATATTGCCCTGTTCTCAATTTTGTTAGATGTTGTGACACTGAAAGATGGAAATGCCGGAGGCCATATTGCCCATATAGGGGGTGCATTTTTTGGATACCTGTATGCCTCACAATTGCGGAAAGGTACTGATTTAGGAAAAGGATTTGGAAAAATGCTAGATACCATAGCTTCCTGGTTCAAACCTAAAAAGAAGCTTAAGGTAACCTACCGGCGCGGCGAAACCGATTTGGACTACAATTACCGCAAAAAAGTGGAACAACAGGAGATTGACTCCATTCTGGAAAAAATTGCCCGTTCAGGCTATGAGAGCCTTTCAGCCAAAGAAAAGGAACTGCTTTTCAAGCAAAGTAGAAAAAGCTGAGGAACAAAAACCCGGATGAAGTTCTAAAATCCCACAACTTGGTGTGCATATAGACTTAACCAATCAAAGGGTTTCCTTGTGAACCTTGGTTTTGTGGCATCAATTAGGGTCCAGGAATTCTCAAGCAAAAAATTTTTCATTCAAAAAAGGAATACCCTATATTTACCATCGAATGTAGAACAATTGAAAGAGCACACGCATGTACCAAAATTATATCTTCAGTGGGTTTGGCTTTGTTACCGGAAAATGTGAGGTAACTAATCCCGATATTGAAAAAGCCATTCAAGACGGTTTTTTCGATGGCCTCGATGCCGAACGGATTCAACAGTCGGATAAATTTATAGAAGCAAAACTAAAAACGCCGGACTTAACTCCTTTTGAGTTCATGGCCGGGCACTTGATGGGATTTAAAAAACGGTTTCATGTGGTTCCGTTTCCGCCGAGGAAAGAGAGCTATACTGTGGCCGAAACCAGCCTCGACCTGCTGGTAAAAGCCATTCAGAAAGCTTTTGACGATTCGGGGGTACATCCCGACGACATTGGTGCCTGGATGGTTGGTACGGCAACACCACACGAAATGGCTCCCGGAATTGCCGAAACGGTCAAATGTTTTTTTACCAAAGTGGATAACCGTACCCAAACTATGACTACGGCCTCGGCCTGCGTGGGTTTTAATATAAACATAGAGCGGGCCTTAAACTTTTTAAACCAACACCCCGAATTCATGCACGTGGTGGTGGCACATACCGAGGTTATGAGCGAGCTGTTGCTCAAAGAACGCGATTTTGTTCCATTCACTACTTTTGGCGATGGTGCGGCAGCAGTCATCATTAGCAAGATACATTCGGAAAAGAAAGAGGGGATTCTTCATGTGGTGAATTATGAAGATATGGCCATGATCGATTTTCTGGGTGCCGACCGCGAGGGTAACCTGATTATGGACCCCCGCAGGGTAAAAAACCGCGCAGTACCAAATATTGCCAGAGTAGTCACCGAATTGATGGATCAGGCACAATGGGATTTGGAATCCACCGATTTGTTTATTCCCCACCAAACCGGGCATGCCATTGTACATGAAGCAGCAGCAAAGCTTGGTTTCCCGATGGAGAAGGTCTTTCAGGAGGTGCAACTCAATTTTGGAAACCTTTCCGGGGCATCAGTTCCAGCCAGCACGGCTTACCTGAAAGAAACCCACCGATGGAAACCGGGGACCAAAATCATTACCTCTGTCACAGGATTGGGAGGAGAATTGGGAGGCTTTTCGTATATGATTCCTGAATTCACAAAATTCGAGACTAAAAATGATGATTTAAAAGGTAAAACAGCGTTAGTTACCGGATGTACCGGAGGGTTGGGAGGTGAAATTTCCCGTCAGTTAGCCGAAAAAGGTTGCCGGGTATTGCTCCATTACAACTCAAACCACGAAAAAGCGCAATCCGTTTTAAAAACTTTACAGCACCAGGAACTTAACCACCAGCTCATAAAAGCCAATTTTGGAGTTGATTCCGAAGTGGAAAACTTGATACAAACTGTAAAAACATTGGTTCCTGAGTTGAGCTTCCTGATTCATACTGTGGCTATTACGGGTAGTTTGAGCAAAGGGTCTGAGGTCTCCGATCTGGAAATGCGTCAGGTGGATAAAGTAAACTTTGCGAATACAGCCAAACTTACCGAAGGATTGTCAGGCATACTTACTGGAACAGTGCTGTTTACAGGTTCCATTGCTCAAGATGCTCAATTCAGTGGATCTTCGGCGTATGTCTCTTCAAAAAGAGCTTTGTTCGGTTTTGCATCAGGCTTTGCCCGGTTGCAGTACCCTAAAATACGATGTGTATTTTACATTCCCGGCGTCATTGATGGGGGAATGACCGATGTATTGAATCAGGAACAAATCAATGCTTCTATGCAGGCAGTAGGTCAGGAAAAACTGATTCCTTTGAAAGATATTGCCTCCCGGATGGTAAAATCACTTTACATTCCAAAAGTGGCGCAAGTAAGAAGCCATTATGAAGGAGTTTTGGTGGTTCGGAAAGATGGTTACACCAAATATTAATATTTTAAAAATAAAAAACCTCTTGATAAACTGGATTTATCAAGAGGTTTTTTGTACCCGGAGCCGGGATCGAACCGGCACGTCCATTTCTGGACACAGGATTTTAAGTCCTGCGCGTCTACCTATTCCGCCATCTGGGCAACCTATGAAAGACCGTAAATAAAAAAGAGCGAGAAACGGGATTCGAACCCGCGACCCCGACCTTGGCAAGGTCGTGCTCTACCAACTGAGCTATTCTCGCAATTGCGGATGCAAATATAAGCGCAAATTTTATTTCTGCAATAAAAATCCTAAAATTTTTCGCCTAAAAGTGCGACAGCATAATGCATCCTCTTGGTAAAAGCAACAAGTGGGACATTTCATTTGGCGAAATCTTTGTAATTTAGCGGCCTCATAAGTTTATAGCTTTGTTATGCAACGTTTTACCGATTCAGTAACTCAATATATTTTAGAACATTCTTCGGCTCCTGATCCACTGCTGATGGAATTGGAGCGGCAAACGTACCTTAAGGTATTAAGAGCTCAAATGATTTCGGGTCCCATCCAAGGGAAAATCCTTGAGATGATAAGCTGTATGGTGCGTCCAAAAAATATTTTGGAACTTGGTACTTTTACCGGGTATTCGGCATTATGCCTGGCTAAAGGGTTGGCACCCGAAGGAAAGCTCATCACCGTTGACATTAATGACGAATTGGAGGATTTTGCCCAATCGTTCTTCAACCGGAGCCCATATAAAAAACAAATTGATTTTAGGGTAGGAGATGTATGTGCTATTGTACCCAACTTAAAGGAAACTTTCGATTTGGTTTTTATTGATGCCGATAAAAGACAATATCCCGATTATTATCACTTGGTGTTTGATAAAGTGGCCTCCGGAGGGTTCATTATTGCCGATGATGTACTTTGGTACGGGAAAGTAAACGAAGCCATTCCCGAAAACGATACCTACACGCAAGGGTTGATGGACTTCAACCAGATGGTACAGAATGATCCGCGGGTAGAGAATGTAATTTTTCCCGTCCGTGATGGCTTAATGATTGTCAGAAAGCTTTAAAACTGTCACTTAAACCTGGTGATGAAACATTTTTGACTATTATTCAAAGAAATTGGTATCTTGGATGAAACTAAAACAACGGATATGAGCAGCTTCAATAACAAAACCCTATTGATAACTGGAGGAGCATCAGGAATTGGATTTCTTATGGCTCAACAGGCTATTGCCAAAGGTGCCGGCAAATTAATTATTTGGGATATCAACGAACAGGGACTGCATAAGGCCATAGCTCAATTAAAAACTTCCCTGCCAGAAAGTTATGGTTACGTGGTTGATGTTTCGTCAGCAGATCAAATAAAAGAAACGGCTCAAAAGGTTAAAAATGAGCTGGGAAGGGTTCACATTCTTATCAATAATGCGGGTGTGGTTGTAGGCAGATATTTTCACGAACATACTCATGCCGACATCAACTTTACCATAGGCATCAACACCAACGCTTTAATGCATGTGGCTTTGGAATTTCTCCCCGAGATGATGGAAAACAACGAAGGGCACTTGGTAAACATTGCCTCTGCCGCCGGAATGGTTGCAAATCCTCAAATGTCGGTTTATTGTGCCAGCAAATGGGCTATTATTGGCTGGAGCGATTCGGTGAGGTTGGAAATGAAAAAACTCAAAAAGAAGGTAAAGGTAACTACGGTAACGCCTTATTACATTAGTACAGGAATGTTCGATGGGGTAAAATCAATCATCCCGATAACAAAACCGGAAACTGCTGCAGAAAAAATAATAGCAGGTATCGAAAAGGACAAAGCCTTTATCCGCATGCCTTGGCTTGTTTATACCCTTCCATTAGTTAAGGGTGTATTGCCTCTCGGTTGGTTCGACTTTATTGTAGGCAAAGGATTGGGAGTGTATAAAACGATGGATCATTTCAAAGGTCGCCGATAGATGATTTTATCTTGCGCCCCATTGCAGGGTTATACCGAATCCCCGTTCCGCAATGCCCTGCACTATTATATAGGTGGCATTGATAGGTATTATGCGCCATACATCCGTTTTGAAAATGACGGCTCTATAAAAAACAAATACCTGAAAGATATTCATCCCAGTAAAAATCAGGGCATTCCACTTATTCCTCAGATACTGGTAAATCAGGCGGATAATTTCCTTCGCCTTGCCAAAATTATTGAAGATTTTGGTTACACGCATGTGAATTGGAACCTGGGTTGCCCTTATCCGATGGTGGCTAAGCGGAAATTAGGTTCGGGGTTGATTCCTTATCCTAATGAGATTCAAAGAATTCTGGAGGAGGTGCGGCCTAAAACCTCGTTAAAAATTTCCATTAAAATACGGGCAGGATATGAGCATTACCAAGAGGTACAAGCCGTTTTAAAAGCTTGTTCCTCATTTCCACTCGATGAGGTAATCCTGCATCCCAGGATAGGAAAGCAGCTTTATAAAGGAACGGCCAATCTGGACGCCTTTGTTCAGGCACAATACGTAACACATTTTAACCTTGCTTACAATGGAGATATTACAGATGCTAAAACCTTTGAGGAAATTCAACTGACCTTGCCACAAACGAACCATTTCATGATTGGTCGGGGTTTGCTCATGAATCCTTTTTTAGCTTCCGAAATAAAGTCAGGAAGCTCATTGAGTCCTGAATTGAAACGAGAAAAACTTAGGGATTCTCATGAATATTTAATGGAACACTTTTCAAAGACACTATCGGGAGAGGCTCACGTTCTGCACAAAATGGTCAGTTATTGGGAATATTTTTCACAAGTGTTCGAGAACGAAAAAAAAGTATTTAAATCCCTAAAGAAGAGTCATCAATTGGGTGAGTTTCGGATAGCTGTTGAAAGGATTTTTAATGAGGAGACCTTAAAATAACCAGCTAATTCCACAGATTCTTATTGGTTGCGGGTTTTCATTTCAATTTTAAATCATTGAACAAGTGTCTGTTGCTAATATTTTGAGGCAAAATATAAATTAGGTGTAAATAAAAGTGATATTCTGCCAAACATGGGGTACCTTTAGTAATCCTTTTACGACCCAATTTGTGCACCTAATTATTTTAAAACTAAATATTATGTCAAAAGAAAAAGAACCTAAGAAAAGCAGCAAGAAAGCCCCGGTTAAGAATTTGAAAGAAAAAAGAGCTGAAAAAGCTGCTAAAAGAAATGAAAAAAACAGCACCAGCAAAGTGGGTTAATATTGTTTGTTGCTGGATACATTGATAATCAAAAGGATGCTTTTATAATTTTTTTATAATTGAACGCAGATCAACTGCGGTAGGGCTATGCTGTACGATAATTTAATAATCCTATAATTTCAAAACAAGGGGTACCACCGAATCCGAAAGTTTGCATAAAAAAAAGTCCTGCAATTTGCAGGACTCAAAATTTTCAATGGATATTTTATTTCAGCTTATGCTTTTCTAACATTCACTGCATTTAATCCTTTTTTTCCTTCTTCAAGTTCAAAGGTTACTTTATCGTCTTCTCTGATGCTGTCTTTCAATCCTGATGAATGCACAAAATATTCTTTTGATGAATCTGCATCCTTAATGAATCCGAATCCTTTCGTTTCATTGAAAAATTTTACTGTTCCGTTGTACATAATTTAATTATAAATGATTGGTGCAATTTAGGTTTAATAATTGAGAAATCAATATTATTTTACAGCAGAATAATGATTTCCTGATTTTTTTATCTGAACAAAGCCATGCCACTGCGTAAGCTGCCTTTTCCTTAAAGCTGGTTTTGTCTGTTTTTCTACCAATTTTTAGAAATTTGGAACCCTTTGGCAGCGTAAAATCATACAATATTTTCATTTTCTGCGTTTACCATTGGTCTTTTTTCAAAATATTAACAGGAGAATCATGTCATTTTTAATTCTCTTGTTCAATAATGGCCATGAGTTCTTTCCTCGATTTTCCAACTTTCAGCGAAATCAACCACAAAATATCTTTTGTGTTCCCATCGCGCCATTCTAAATCAGCTTTGGTCAGCTGGGGGAAGTTTTGTTTGAGTGCAAATTTTAAATGATTCCACTCAACAATTGTAAATTTTTGATTCATAATACTATTTATTGATGATTTGAGACTTATGTGGGGATAAAATCTAATTGCAAAAATTGCAATGGGGTCAAAATTACTACTAATAAAAATAGAAACAGGTATAAATTGCAGATAATAAATCACATAATCCGCATTAAATTCTGACACCCCCTGGTTAGTGTCAAGTCAACTATAAAAAGTTGGGTAAAATATTCACCCGGTAACTTTTTGATTATAGCATTATGCATTATATTCATGCCCGGAGTCACCGGGTGAATTGATGCAAACGCATATTAGATAATTCATAAATTTTGATTTACTTTTATCCGCTATTAATTATGTAAACACAACATCTGTATGAGGCTAATTGCTTTTTTCGGATTATTCATAGTAGCGGTTGCTGCCAAGACTCAAAACATTCCCGATTCCATTTCTTATTTTGAAACATTGAACGGGTATCGTTTCATTTACCTTAACCAGCCCACTAGTACCAAGGAGATTTCTGCTATTTTAGAAAACAGATGTGAATTGGCATACGATGAATTTGAATCGGGGCGCGAAGCCTGTATTTTTGGGTATATTTTTGCATCTGTAGGAACTTCATTAATCCTTTATCCATTTGCATCGGTGATTGCCAGCCATGAGGCCAATTGGGCCTTTATTTATGCAGGCGTAGGTTTTGTCGGGCTATCGGTACCCATATTTAATTCGTACCACAAAAAGACAGAAGATGCTATCAATATTTACAACCAATCTATTGGGAGTTTAGGTATTAAAACCCCAGAACCCACATTAAAACTAGGTTTGTCAACATCAGGAATAGGGCTGGCATATAACTTTTAAAGGGAGGCAATTTATATTTTTGGTAGAAATGCAGTCAAAAGGTCATCCATCTCGTCACGGAGTTCTTTGGCTTTTTCGCCTGCCACTTTTGCAAAACCTTGACTTTTATCTGCATAAATAATTCCTCGCGACGAATTTACAATCAACCCGCATTTAGCATTCATTCCATATTTTGCTACCTCTGCCAGGCTTCCCCCCTGAGCCCCAACACCAGGCACTAAAAGAAAATGGTTGGGTGCCAGCTTGCGGATGTCTCCCAGGATGGATGCACGGGTAGCTCCTGCAACATACATCAACTCTTCGGGAGAGGCCCAAAACTGAGATTTTTTTATCACTTGCTGATAAAGAGGGGGGGTATCAAGGAATTGGAAATCGTCAGCTCCTTTGTTCGAGGTTAACCCCAACAAAATAACCCATTTACCTTTGTGCCCCAGAAATGGGGTTACTGAATCTTCTCCCATGTAGGGAGCCACGGTAATAGCATCAAAATCCATATTTTCGAAGAAAGCTTTGGCATACATTTTTGAGGTGTTGCCAATATCGCCCCGCTTGGCATCGGCAATAATGAATTGTTCTGGGTAGTTTTTGCGGATGTATTGAACCGTTTTTTCCAGACATTGCCACCCTTTTAATCCATAAGCTTCGTAAAACGCCAGGTTTGGTTTGTAGGCAATGGTAAAAGCCTGTGTGGCATCTACAATTTGTTTGTTGAATTCAAAAATGGAGTCCTCCCCGTTTTTTAAATGTTCAGGGATTTTCTCAATTTCTGTGTCTAAGCCCACGCATAAAAAACTTCTTTTTCTTAATATCTCTCCAAAAAGTTGCTGGCTATTCATAAAGTTTAGGTATGGTTTTTCAATTATACTTCAGCCTCTTTCAACCGTTCGGCATTTTCAGCTAATTGGAGTTTATCAATTATTTCGTGAATATCGCCATTGATAATTGCCTGTAAATTGTACATGGTCAGGTTGATGCGATGATCGGTAACACGTCCTTGTGGCCAGTTGTAGGTTCTGATTTTTGCTGAACGGTCGCCGGTAGAAACCATGGTTTTCCGTTTCGATGAAATCTTATCCAGATATTTCTGATACTCCAAGTTGTACAAACGGGTTTTCAATTCTTTCATGGCCTTGTCGAGGTTCTTGATTTGCGATTTTTGATCCTGACAAGTCACTACAATCCCCGAGGGAATGTGAGTCAAACGCACGGCAGAATAGGTAGTATTTACCGACTGTCCACCAGGCCCTGAGGAGCAGTAGGTGTCTTTACGGATATCGCTTTCTTTTAACTCAACATCAAAATCCTCTGCCTCAGGTAATACGGCCACTGTTGCCGCTGAAGTATGTACACGGCCTTGGGTTTCGGTCTGTGGTACGCGCTGCACCCGGTGGACCCCGGATTCATATTTTAAGATGCCGTACACCCCGGCTCCTGAAACGGTGGTTACAATTTCTTTATAGCCTCCGGATGTGCCTTCGCTGATGTTTGTTACCTCCATTTTCCAGCCCTTTTGTTCACAGAATTTGGTGTACATCCTGAAAAGGTCGCCGGCAAACAAACTGGCTTCGTCGCCACCTGTACCAGCACGTATTTCCAAAATGGCATTTTTCTCATCTTCAGGGTCTGCCGGAAGGAGCAACAATTTAATCTCCTCTTCCATAGGGACCACCTGCGATTCCAACTCTTCTAGTTCCAGCTTTGCCATTTCACGCATCTCTTCATCCTTTTCCAGATTTAAAATGTCGCGGGCACTGCTGATATTACTCAATACATTCTTATAGTTTTTGTAAGCCTCCATCAATGGTTCAAGGTTCTTGTATTCCTTGTTCAGCTTAATAAACCGTTGAACATCCGACATTACCGAAGGATCATTTATTTGCTGTGCCACCTCCTCGAACCGGATTTTCACCCCTTCAAGCCTTTCAAAAATCATATTATCGGCCATATCTTTCTCCTTTAAATTGAATCCTAATATTCAAAAATTCCGTTGCTGCTCTTTATCGTTAGTTTATTGGTTCCTGATGCCTCAACATGTCCAACTACTTGGGCATCTACCTTAAAACTTTGAGCTACATTTATAATAAACTCTACGTGTTCTTCGGGTACATAAAACTCGAACCGGTGCCCCATATTAAACACTTTATACATCTCTTTCCATGATGTGCCCGACTCTTTTTGAATCAACTCAAAAAGCGATGGGATCGGAAATAACCGATCTTTGATGACATGGACTTTGTCAACGAACTTCATCACTTTGGTTTGAGCACCCCCCGAGCAATGAATCATCCCATGCACAGCATTAAAATTCTCCCGTAAAATTTGAGCCACAATCGGCGCATAAGTCCGGGTGGGCGAAAGTACCAGTTTTCCGGCATCTACTCCTAACCCTTTTATGGCATCGGTTAATTTATAACTGCCTGAATATACTAAGTCTTTGGGCAAATCATGGTCAAAGCTCTCAGGATATTTTCCGGCCAGGTAATGGTTAAAAACGTCGTGCCGGGCCGAAGTTAACCCATTGCTTCCCATGCCTCCGTTGTATTGTTTTTCGTATGTGGCTTTGCCCGATGAAGACAAACCAACGATAACATCGCCGGGTTTTATTTTGGTGTTGTCGATAATCTGAGAACGTTTTAACCGGGTGGTTACAGTGGAATCAACAATGATGGTGCGGACCAAATCGCCCACATCGGCAGTTTCGCCACCTGTAAATACAACATTGACACCCAATTCGCGCAACTCCTGCAAGACCTCCTCGGTACCATTAATAATGGCTGATACTACTTCGCCCGGAATCAGCCGTTTGTTGCGGCCAATGGTAGAGCTAAGTAGAATATTGGTGTAGGCTCCCACGCACAACAAATCATCAATATTCATAATCACGGCATCCTGGGCAATTCCTTTCCAGACGGATAAATCGCCGGTCTCTTTCCAATAAAGATAGGCTAAGGAACTTTTGGTACCGGCTCCATCGGCATGCATAATGTTGCAGAAGTCGGGATCGCCGCCCAGGTAATCGGGGATTATTTTGCAAAAGGCATTAGGAAAAATCCCTTTATCTAGATTTTTAATGGCGTTGTGCACATCCTCTTTGGAAGCTGAAACCCCCCGGGCATCATATCTCGAATTATCGTTCGTCATCTGAAAATCAATATAAAACCCTGATCGGGATGCAAGGTTATTCAGGCCGCAAAAATAGTTAAAATAGACTTCCGAAAAAAGAAAAAAGAGGATTCCCTTTTGAGAATTCTCTTTATCCAATAAAAACGATCTGTTTTATTTTAAAGCGTTTAAAGCAGCTTCATAATTAGGTTCGTTTACAATCTCAGGAACTTGTTCGGTATAGGTGACTACGCCCTGCTCATTCAGCACCACCACAGCTCTTGAATGCAAATGGGCTAATGGGCCTGTTGTAATTTCCAACTGGTAGTCTTTACCAAATTTACCAGTGGCAAAATCGGAAAGCGTCTCCACATTTGTTAATCCTTCGGCTCCACAAAAACGGGCCTGTGCAAAAGGCAAATCGCGTGAGATGCAAAGTACCTTGGTATTCTGCAAACCCGAAGCCTCTTTGTTGAATCTCCGTACTGAAGCAGCACAGGTCCCCGTGTCTAAACTCGGGAAGATATTCAACACTACTTTATTTCCTAAATAATCATTCAATGAAGCTTTTGATAAATCGGATTTCACCAATTCAAAATCTTTTGCTTTTTCACCGGTTTTAGGAAGCGTTCCTAAAGTGTCAATCTTATTTCCTTTTAAGGTAATTGATGCCATACGTAAAAATTTAATTTATTTTTCAGCCTAATAACAGATAACAACCCGGCTTGTTTCAAGTAAATCTTGGGAGAGAAATATTTTCTCAGATGGGTTCAATTCAGAAAACTATAAAGTGATGTATTTCAATCAGTAAAATGAATTTCACCATTTAAACGAAAAAACATGTTACTTTTTCCGTTTGATTTTGGGCACATATTCCCTTCCGGTAAGTCCAAAATCAGTCCTTCGGTTTATCTGGTGGCAGGTTTCCTTCTGTTCGTTTGTTGATAAAGAATTGATAAAGGCTTCGGTAAGCTTGTCGCCCTCTTTCAGGAAATCGTATTTTTTGGCGGTGGCTTTATCAATCTCTTTGGGCATGGTTTCGCCATATCCCTTCGATGTTAACCGTTCTTCATCAACCCCGTAGGTAATCAAAAAGTCAACTACCGATTTTGCCCGTTTGGCCGAAAGCTCCATATTCGCCTCATCGCTACCACGGGCATCGGTGTGAGATCCAATTTCAATAGTAATGTTTGGGTTGTCATTCAAAATCTCGACCAGTTCTTCCAATGCCTCCATTGATTCGGGGCGCAAGCTCCATTTCCCAAAATCGTACATAATTCCCGGGAGGTCAATACGGGAATCATCAGGCGACATGTAAATATCTCTGCGGAATTCTTTGCTGGAGGTCATTCCCTTTGTCGATTCTTTATCTTTTGAGTTTAAGAATCCTCCGCGGCGTGCAACAATCCGGTAATCGGTGTTGGGGGCCAGTTTAAATGAAAAGGTCCCGTCGGCTTCTGTTTTTTTCGAAACATTGGTACCGTCGCTGCCAATCAATGTTAAGTCGGCACCTGGAATTACATCATCACTCTTTTGGTTGATGACCCGCCCAATAAGGTTGAATTCAATGGGAGGTAGCGAAAACTGGTAAATATCATCGCCACCTCTTCCTCCGGGTCTGTTCGAGGATAAATAGCCCCGTTCTTTTTCAATTTCAAAAATAATCCCAAAATCATCGGCGGGGGAATTTATCGGGTATTTCATGTTTTCTACTTTCCATGCCCCATCGGCAGAGGGTGTGGCCATATAAATGTCCATCCCGCCCATGCCAGGATAACCATCGGATGAGAAATATAGGGTGCCATCGGAGTGAATGTATGGAAATACTTCATTGCCAATGGTATTGATTTGCGGCCCCATGTTTTCGGGTTTCCCCCAGGGATCGTTTTTTGTTGCCCGGGTCACTTTCCAGATGTCTTTTTTCCCGATTCCGCCGCGCATCTCTGAAATGAAAAGCAACGTTAATTCATCGGGGCTTATGGCAGGATGGCCAATAGTGATTGAGTCAGCCACCAGTGCCAGGGCTTCTGATGTCCCCCATTCAACACCTTCTTTATTTGAGACAAATATTTTGCAAACCAGATTTCCATCTTTATCTTCTCTAAAGCTTGTATAATATAATGTGTTGCATTTATCGTTTGTAGCTGGGGCGCCTTCATCAAATTCAGTGTTTACCGTTTCTCCGGCCGGAACTGGTTCGCTCCATTTTCCTTTTCTATCGACCCGGGTTTTAAACAAATCACTGTAATTTTCCCCGGTCACATCGCTTATTTTATTTCCAGTGGTACCTTCTCTTGATGAGGTAAAAACCACATGTTTGTAATCTTCTTTGGCATAAGCTACGCCATAATCTGATTGTTTTGAATTGAAAAAGTACATGTTTTCGACCTTGTACCGGGTGGGGTTTGCCATCCATTCCAGTGAATATTCACAGGAAAGTTTGCCATTGTCAGCTCTTACATCATCTGGCACCAGGGCCTTATAATTATTATATTCAACCAAAGCCTCCGCATATTTTGCATTGGCCCTCATGGCATCGGCTAGGTATAAAATGGCGATGGGATTGGTATATTTTTTCTTAATGGCTTTTTGGTACCATACTTCTGATTGGTTGTTATCCTGAACCATGCGATAGCACTCGGCGGTTTTAAAAATGATTTCCGCTTTTTGTTCTTTATCCCGGGCTTTGGCAAATGCATATTTATATAAGTCGATGGCCTCAAAATACTTTCCCGATTCAAAGGCATTATCGGCTTTTGAAGTAACATCTTTCTGAGCCATTAAGCCAGAAATCATTATGAATGTGAGTGTTAGAATAAATAAACTTCTCATCTTGGTTTTGTTTGTTTTCAAAAAACAACTAATTGTTACTAACCAATTAGATATGCGAAAATAACTAAATTTTGGATAAAGAATAAAACATCTTTTTCAAATAAGGGGCGAAGCGCAAAAACACTAAAATTCACTAAATTAAGAATTACCCGGATTTAGAAGTCAATTTTTGATACAACTCAAAAATAGTCCCGGTCATTGTGCTCCAAGCATATTTCTTTTTTTCTTCTACCAAATTTGCCACAAATTCTTGCGACCGTCGGTTTTCGAAAAAATCGACCAGTTTATCGGCAATGGCTTTGGGATTGGGTTCTACCACGTAGCCTACTTTTTGGTCGGGAATAATTTCAGACAAACCTCCCACGTTGGTAACCAGCATGGGTTTTTCAAAATGATAGCCGATTTGGGTAACGCCGCTTTGGGTAGCTGATTTGTAGGGCTGGGCAATCAGGTCGGCGGCCGCGAAATACCAGCCCACTTCGGGGTCGGGGATAAACCGGTTATGCAGTTCGATGTATTCTTTGAGTTGGTATTGTTCAATCAGCCGGGTGTACTTTTCCTTATCGGAATAGAATTCGCCGGCAACAATCAGTTTCACTTTATAGTTACGCAGACGCGGGTCGGCAAAGGCTTCCAGCAACCAATCGAGTCCTTTGTAGTCGCGGATAAGGCCAAAGAACAACACATGTTGAAAATTCCTGGAAAGTTGTAGTTTTTCCAGAGCCGTTTCCCTATCTACTTTTGGGCCGAAATTGTCGTACAATGGGTGCGGACAAAAAGCTCGGGGTTTTTGGGTGTCGAATTGGTCCAGATCGTTGAGCACTCTTTTTGACATGGCCACAAAGGCATCAACACTTTTCGAGAAATAACGGGAAAACATCCGGTCGCCCGGCCGTTTTTCGTGAGGAATAATGTTGTCGAGAATGGAAATGACTTTGGTATGCTTGTTTTTCCGGGCGATACGGGCTATAGTACCAAAACAGGGAGCCATAAAGGGTAACCAGTATTTGATGATGACAAAATCGGGTTTTTGTTGTTTAATTTTCCGGCCCACTTTTATCCAATTCACTGGGTTGATTGAATTCACTGAAATGTTGATGTGGATCTCAGAAGGTGCTGCCCAATCGGCATACTGGGTTTTACCGGGAAATAAAAAGCCGGGGTATTGCAGTTTAAAGGTTTCGATGGTTACCTCGTGGCCCTCTTCATTCAGAGCTTTAGCCAACCGCTCGTTATAAACTGCCAGCCCTCCCCGGAAAGGGTACGCGGTTCCTAAAATCACGATTCGTTTTGCCATTGGTGGTAGTTATTTGAATGCAAAAATAGGATTTAGAACGGAAGATTTCAGAATAATTGAAAAACCGGAACGAACAAATTACCATTTTTAGGCTGATGTAGCAGCGAAAATTGACGGTTTAACCGTTTAGGACGCAGAGATAACGCAGATGCTTTGCAGTGCGGATAACCGCAGATTTTAAATAGGAAAGAAATTTTTTAACTACGAAGCCCGCAAAGTGGGAGCAAAGAACCGTAGAGAATTTATGAAGAATGGAACGCAGATGATGCGACTACTCTGACAAACGGGCTGGTTCTGGTTTTTGTTATTGCCAAAAATTTATATAGTATTCCCTTTTCATTTATAAAACTCCGGATTGCATCAAGATAATGATAAAAAACATATAATTCCAGAGATTGAAAAAGCGCCAAATTTTAATGTTTTATCCGCTTAACGCACTTATTTTTTGAGTGATGCCGATCCCGTTCGCCCCTTGAAATAATTAACCAATTTTTGATTCCGATTTTACAACTGAAATAACTAGATTTGTTTTTCATTCATTTAAAACGAATAGTTAAATCTAAATGCAAGCAATATGAGCAATTTTGTTAGTTCGTCGATTGGGAAAAAATTCTTTATGAGTATTACAGGTTTTTTCCTGATGATGTTTTTGTTGGTTCACTTAAGCATTAATCTGCTTTTAATTTTTGACGATTCAGGAGAACTGTTTAACATGGGCGCCCATTTTATGGGGACTAATCCATTAATCCGGATTGTAGAACCGATTTTGGCCATTGGCTTTATATTACACATGGCATACGCGGTGTATTTAACTTGGCAGAATATGAAAGCCCGTCCGGTGGATTATAAGCAGGTGAATCAAAAGGAAGCAAGCACCTGGGCTTCGCGGAACATGTTTGTCCTTGGCCTGTTAATTACCTCCTTCCTGGTGCTGCACATCATGAATTTTTATTGGAAACTGAAAATTGAGAAAAGCGTAGGCTTGGTAATGGTTAGTGGAGCTGAGATGCACGATGCCTATACCTTGGTGGCCGGTTTGTTCAAATCGAGCCTGGCCTACGATCTGGTTTATATTTTTGGGGCAATTGTTTTAGGTATCCATTTAACGCATGGATTTTGGAGTGCCTTCCAAACCATGGGCTGGAGTGGCAATTTGTGGCGCAAACGGATTGAATTTGTAGGAAATGTGTTCGCCATCATCATTGCCATTGGTTTTTCAATCATTCCCCTGTACTTCATCATTAGGTTTTAAAGATGGAATGATGAGGTTGAATGGTATCTAATGAAGTTTAATTCAAAAAAAGAGAACGAAATGACACAAATAAATTCAAAAATACCCGAAGGACCTTTGACTGAGAAATGGTCGAAGCACAAAGCAAAAATAAAGGTGGTAAGCCCTGCTAACAAACGTAAACTTGAAATTATCGTGGTCGGGACCGGTTTGGCCGGAGCTTCAGCAGCTGCCAGTTTGGCCGAGCTAGGCTACAACGTGAAAGCTTTTTGTTACCAGGATAGTCCCCGCAGGGCACACTCCATTGCTGCCCAGGGAGGAATCAATGCTGCCAAAAACTATCAGAACGACAACGACAGTGTTTACCGACTGTTTTACGATACCATCAAAGGTGGAGATTACCGTGCCCGCGAAGCCAATGTTTATCGTTTGGCCGAAGTTTCGGGGAGCATCATCGACCAGTGTGTGGCCCAGGGTGTTCCTTTTGCCCGTGAATACGGAGGCGTGTTATCGAACCGTTCGTTTGGCGGGGTGCTGGTTTCACGTACCTTTTATGCCCGTGGACAAACCGGACAGCAGCTTTTAATTGGTGCATACAGTGCCCTCAACCGCCAGATTGGTGCCGGGACTGTGAAAATGTATGCCCGCCACGAGATGCTCGATATTGTAAAAATTGACGGCAAAGCCCGTGGGATTATTGCCCGCGACATGGTTAGCGGCGAAATCAAAAGGTTTGGGGCTCATGCAGTTGTTATTGCCAGTGGAGGTTACGGAAATGTATTCTTCCTTTCGACCAATGCCATGGGGTGTAACGGTGGTGCTGCCTGGCAAGCCTACAAACGTGGTGCTTTTATGAGCAACCCCTGTTTTGTGCAAATCCACCCAACCTGTATTCCGGTACATGGCGAACAGCAATCGAAACTTACCTTAATGTCGGAATCGCTCCGTAACGATGGCCGGATTTGGGTACCTAAAAAGAAAGAGGATGCCGAAAAATTGCAGAAAGGGTTGATTGGGCCTAATGATATTGCCGAGGAAGACCGCGATTTTTATCTGGAACGCCGTTACCCGGCTTACGGGAACCTGGTTCCGCGTGATGTAGCCTCAAGGGCTGCCAAAGAACGTTGCGATGCCGGATTTGGAGTGAACAATACCGGTTTGGCTGTTTATCTCGATTTTAAATATTCTATTGAACGATTAGGTAAAGATGTAATTGAAGCCCGCTACGGTAACCTGTTCCAGATGTATGAGAAGATTACGGATGTAGATCCTTATAAGGAGCCAATGCAGATATATCCCGCCATTCACTATACTATGGGCGGAACCTGGGTAGATTATAATTTAATGACTTCCGTTCCCGGTTTGTATGCTATTGGTGAAGCCAACTTTAGTGACCACGGGGCCAACCGTTTGGGAGCATCAGCGCTCATGCAGGGTCTGGCCGATGGTTATTTTGTGTTGCCATACACCATTGGCGATTATCTGGCAAACGAAATACAGGTGCCAAAAATTAATATCAATGCTCCTGAATTCGAGAATGCCATTAACGAAGTGAAAGGTCGCCTCGATAAATTAATGAATATCAAGGGAACCAAACCTGCCGACTATTTCCATAAAAAACTGGGTAAAGTTATGTGGGATTACGTGGGGATGAGCCGCAACGAGGCCGGGTTAAAAACTGCTATCAAAGAAATTGCAGACATTAAAGCCGAATTCTGGAAAGATTTGCGGGTTCCCGGCATACAGGGCGAAGTAAATCAGGAACTGGAAAAAGCCGGACGGGTTGCCGATTTTATTGAACTGGCCGACCTGATGGCCCGTGATGCTTTGGCCCGTGAAGAATCGTGCGGCGGACACTTCCGCGAAGAAAGCGTTACCGATGATGGCGAAGCTAAACGGAACGATGAAGCAGGAACCTATGTTTCCGCCTGGGAATACAAGGGCGAAAACCAGGAACCCCTGATGCACAAAGAAGAACTCAAATTTGAGAATATCGAACTGGCTCAGCGAAGCTATAAGTAAGATTAGAGATTTAGAGAAATGAGACATTAGAATCAATAATGCACAATTTAAAAGAATTAATTGCCTGGCAGAAAGCCAGAATTCTTGAAAATAATGGCTATCAGAAAATAAATTATTTATATCTCAATTCTAAAATCTTATATCTAAAATATTAACACTAATAAGTAAGAAAATGAGCGAAAAAATCTTAAAAGAAATTAAAGTCAGGGTTTGGAAACAAAAGAATAGCACCGCTAAAGGAAAGTTCGAGACCTATACCGTACATAATATCTCAACCGATACCTCATTTCTCGAAATGCTCGACATTTTGAACATGCAACTGGTAGAAGAGGGCAAAGAACCGATTGTTTTTGACCACGACTGCCGTGAAGGTATCTGTGGAACCTGTAGTTTGTTCATCAATGGCCGGGCACACGGTCCCGACGACGATATTACTACCTGCCAGTTGCACATGCGTAAATTTAAAGATGGCGAAACTATTACCGTGGAACCTTTCCGCGTGGGGGCGTTCCCGGTCATTAAAGATTTGATGGTTGACCGTACCGCTTTTGAAAAAATCCTTCAAGCCGGAGGGTTTGTTTCAGTAAATACCGGCGGTATCCCCGATGGAAATGCCATACCCATTAGTTACGATGATGCCGAAGCCGCCATGGATGCAGCCTCGTGTATTGGCTGTGGTGCCTGTGTAGCCACTTGTAAAAACTCGTCGGCCATGTTGTTTGTATCTGCAAAAGTATCGCATCTGGCACGGTTACCTCAGGGTAAAATTGAAGCCAGCCGCCGTGCCAAAGCCATGGTGGCAAAAATGGATGAACTGGGTTTCGGGAACTGTTCAAACACCGGAGCCTGCGAAGTAGAATGCCCCAAAGGAATTTCAATTGCCAATATTGCAACCCTGAACCGCGAATACTTAATGGCTAAGATTAAGGATTAATCCACTTCAAAAAAGTGAAAGCCCGAACAGTAATCATTAACCGTTCGGGCTTTTTCATTTATGACTGTATTTTTACTCCCAGTTCAAAATTACTTTTCCGCAATTTCCCTGTTCCATCACATCGAATCCTTTTTGGAAGTCATTGATACTGAAACGGTGGGTTATGATGGGCGATAAATCGAGCCCCGACATAAGCATCTGCTCCATCTGGTACCAGGTTTCGTACATTTCGCGGCCATAAATCCCCTTCATGGTCAGGCCTTTAAAGATAATCCGGTTCCAATCTACTTGTGTGGTTGATGGAAGAATCCCCAAAAGGGATATTTTGCCCGAATTGTACATGTGTTCCACCAATTGGTTAAATGCCACAGGCGAACCGGAACATTCCAAACCGATATCGAACCCGATCATCCCGATTTCGTTCATCACCTCGCGCAGGTTTTCTTTCAAAGGATTTACCACCCGGGTAGCTCCCATTTTACGGGCTAAATTGGCGCGGTATTCGCTGGTTTCGGTAGCTACCACGTAACGGGCTCCGGCAAAGCGGGCCACGGCCACAGCCATACTACCAATTAATCCGGCACCGGTAACCAATACATCTTCACCTATCAAAGGAAACGATAATGCGGTATGAGTAGCATTTCCAAACGGGTCCATAATGGCTAAAATTTCATCAGGAATTTTGGCATTGATCCGCATTACATTGCTTGAGGGGACTTTTACATACTCGGCAAACGAACCGTTGATATTGACACCAATGCCAATGGTGGTTTCGCAAATATGCTGGCGGCCCCGGCGGCAGTTGCGGCAGTGGCCACAGGCAATGTGCCCTTCGCCAGTCACCCGGTCGCCTTCTTTGAATTCACTAACTTCGCTGCCCACTTTGGCCACGTGCCCTGCATATTCATGCCCAATGGTCAAACCTACCGGGATGGTTTTTTGCGCCCATTCATCCCATTTATAAATATGTAAATCGGTACCGCAAATGGCCGATTTGGAGACTTTTATTAAAACATCGTTGGGTCCAATCTCTGGAACAGGAACCTCCTGCATCCAAATCCCTTTTTCAGCTTTTGCCTTTACCAAGGCTTTCATCTTGCTCATAATTCTTTTGTTTTGGTTCGATAAAAAACACGGGTGACCTAAAAAGGTTCAGCCGTAAACCTGGGCAAATTTAGATATTACCCAGCGAATCGGGACTGACATTAAACAGTTTTAATTTATGCTAGAAATCATAATTTCAATTCGACACGGCTGATATAAATAGGTTAATTTTGCTTCCTTGTTGAATCACTCAAAAAACACGATTATGTACCAGGATTTTCAGGAATATTTGCGGAAAGAGTTAGCCAATATCGCAGATGCCGGGCTCTATAAAAACGAACGGATAATTGTATCGCCCCAGGGGGCAGAGATAACCATTGACAGTGGACAAAAAGTGTTAAACTTTTGTGCCAACAACTATTTGGGATTATCGAACAACCCGAAACTGGTTGCCGCTGCAAAGCAGGCGTTAGATTCCCATGGATATGGAATGTCGTCGGTCCGTTTCATTTGTGGGACCACCGATGTACATAAACTTTTAGAAAAGAAAATTGCTGAATTCTTCGGGACTGAAGATACCATTTTGTATGCAGCTGCTTTTGATGCTAACGGCGGGGTTTTTGAACCTTTGATGGGTCAGGAGGATGCCATCATTTCCGATTCGTTAAACCATGCCTCAATTATTGACGGCGTAAGGCTTTGCAAGGCGGTTCGGTACCGTTACCAAAATGCTGACATGGACGATTTGGAAGAGCAACTGAAGCTTTCGCAGGCACAACGTTTCCGGCTCATAGTTACCGATGGTGTGTTTTCGATGGATGGGAATGTTCCCCCGATGGATCAAATCATTGCCCTGGCCGAAAAATACAAAGCCATGGTGATGATTGATGAATCGCACTCTGCCGGGGTTGTTGGTAAAACCGGCCGCGGAGTTACCGAATTATTCAACGTCCGTGGGAAGGCCGAAATTATTACCGGAACTTTAGGCAAAGCTTTTGGTGGTGCTATTGGTGGTTTTACCACGGGTAAAAAAGAGATTATTGACATGTTGCGTCAACGGTCGCGTCCTTACCTGTTTTCGAATTCTATTCCGCCATTGGTGGCCGCTGCGGGCGTAAAGATGGTTGAAATGATGAACCAAACCAACGAGTTGCAGGACAAACTACATAGCAATACAGAATATTTTACCCAAAAAATGATAGCTGCCGGGTTCGATATTAAACCCACTCAATCGGCTATTTGTGCTGTAATGCTTTACGATGCAAAATTATCACAGGATTTTGCCAGCCGCCTGCTCAAGGAGGGTATTTATGTCATAGGGTTTTACTTTCCGGTGGTTCCCAAAGGGCAAGCCCGTATCAGGGTTCAGTTATCGGCAGCCCACGAAAAAGAACACCTCGATAAAGCCATTGCAGCTTTTACCAAAGTGGGGAAAGAGCTTGGTGTGTTGAAATAAGTTTTACCATTTGTAGCCAGATGCCTTCTCATCTGCTGGAAATAATACAATCTGTAGCAAGATGATTTAGCACCTAAGAAAGAAGAATGCATAAGTAACTGGAGAAGGTTTCAAAAAGACCTTTTAATGACACCCGAGGATATACTCTAACATCTCCTTCATTTGGGCAGGATGAAACCACCGGATGTTTTGGTTCCGGTTCCAATAGGTCATCTGGCGTTTGGCATAACGGCGCGAGTTCCGTTTAATCAGCCGGATTGCTTCCTCCAGATCGTATTCATGGTCGAAATAGCCAAACAGTTCTTTGTACCCAACGGTATTCAAAGCATTGAGGTGTTTATACGGATAAAACAGCCGGGCTTCTTCCACCAAGCCGTCAATCAGCATCTGATCGACCCGTTGATCGATGCGGCGGTATAATTCCTGGCGTTCCATGGTCAATCCAATTAATAAAGTTTGGAACGGACGCGGTTTGGTTTCCTTTGTGCGGAAGCCGGAGTAAGGTCTTCCGGTCATGTAATAAACCTCCAGGGCTTTTAGGATGCGCTTGCTATTGTTGAGGTCGGCTATCTGGTAATAAGCGGGATCTACTTTTTCCAGTTCCTCCTTTAGCGGTTCCAGTCCTTCGTTCTTTAAACGGAGCATCAGTTGCTCGCGTACCTCCTTGTCAATGGTGGGCAAATCGTCAATCCCGTTCACCAACGCATCAATGTACAATCCCGAACCGCCAACCATCAGCGCGTAAGTTTGGTTCCGAAAGATGCGTTCCAGGGTTTGAAGCGCCTGTGTCTCAAATTCGCTGGCATTGTAATATTGGTGGATGGATAAATTACCGATAAAATGGTGCTGAACCCGGGCTAACTGCAATGGTCCGGGAACTGCGGTGCCAATACGTAGTTCACGGTACATCTGCCGGCTGTCGCACGAAATGATTTCGGTTTTCAGGGCTTCGGCCAATTCAATACTCAAATTGGTTTTTCCAATCCCCGTAGGGCCCAAGATGACGATGAGCGTATGTTTTTTTGAACTATCGGTACGGGCCACAATTTAATAGGGATTGTCGTCGTGGATGTTGTAATCTTCTAAATCTTCGGGCAATTCATCTTCGTACCCGCCATTTTCAATCGTCCGTTCCACATCTTCTTCTAAAAAGTCGCTGTCGTTAAAATCGCAGTGCAAGGTCTGGGGGGGAATGGTGCCTTCGAGTTTCGAAACCGATGGAAGGTCAATGGGAGAGGGGGCATCGATGGTACGGGTGATGCTGCCGAAAAGCAACCGTTCGGCAAAATAATCGAAAATGTAAAGGACATGCTGGTTTTTGCCTTTGAAAAAATCGCCAATTCTGGCATCTGACATGGTGTGGGAATCTTCAAGGCCCATGTCCATTAAGGTAATTTCTGTGAGTTTCTCCCAGTTTTCGTTCGAGATGAAGAACGAGGCCAACTGTGAGGGATCGTAATCCAGTTTTTCCTGAATGGCATCGTGCAGTTGCTCAAATGTCTGATCATGGTTGATGTTTACATCCAGGATGAAATTTTCCTGTTCATCGGATATAAAGCGGAATGTATAAATCATACGGCAGTGTTTAAATTTAGTAAAAATGATAATGTGTCCACTTGGTCGGCGTAATCCCAAAGTTCGGGTTTTTGAGCCGCGCCCAATTCATACGAATCAAAGGGCCATTTTGTTTTACTTACCACACATTGAATTTTATCGCCATGAAAATCAATATAATTGATTGCTTTTTGGGGCGATGCATACCACTGGTAATGAACAACGGCAATGGGGGAAGCCAACCGGGCATCCTCTTTCAGTAGCACCATGTTGTTGTCCAAAAAAGTTTCTTGATTCAGCAATTTGATGGCCCGCTGGTATTCGTAATTATTACCATATTTATGATGATCAATCAACGGATAATACTTTTCAAATGAACGGAAAAGCCGATCTATGGGAAAGCTCTCGGGTAGCCAAAGCATTGAAACATTACGGCAACCTAACCCAAAATACATAAAAATATCATCGGCCAACAGTTCCAATTCGGCATCGGTTTCATCGCCAGCAAGTATGGCCAGTGAATTCCGGTTTTTGCGGATGATGTGCGGGTATTTGGCAAAATAATAGTCGAAATAGCGGGCACTGTTATCGCTTCCGGTGGCAATAATGGCATCCATTCCTTGAAGGTTGCGGTCGGTGAAGGTTATCCGTTGATCATAAACAGGATTTATTTCGGTCAAAAGGTTTTTCAGTATGGAATAAAGATGCTGGTCTTTTGACGATAATTTGGCCAGTACATTATGGCCGCTTACCAGGGTGCACAAAATATCGTGAAACCCCACCAATGGGATGTTCCCGGCTAACACCAGCCCGATGGTCTTGGGTGCAGGCTTTTCAGGAAGCGTGTATGCCGATAGCCATTTTTCCAACTTTTCTGGGGTCAATGATTGCCCCACCGCCCGGAAAGCCTCTGCCATAAACTTAAAAGTAAACCAGGGATTGTCGGTATTTGCTTTCTGGAACACGGTTGTATAAGGTTCCTTTTCTATCTCTCCCGATAGGGTGACCATCTTGCTGCCTAAGGCACTAAAGTCTTTTATAATTGTTTGTTTATTCATCGCTTTTTGTGCCAAAAGAAATGCCTGAGTGAGTTTTACCTCGTCAGGCAAAAGACGGCAAATGTAATAAAATTAATGAGAGAAAACTTCCCAGGGAAGCGCCGTAAAAATAGCTCCAATTACCCAGCCTACAATCGACAGGTAAATTAAAATACCTATCAGCCACAACCCGCCTAAACTTAACCCGATGATACCGCAAACTTTCCCGGCTTTCGCATTTTTGTAGCTTCCCTCGGTGTATTTTTCCGGATAGCTGTGATACTCCTGAATGGCTTTGTGGCCAAGGACAACCGCGATAATACCTAAGGTTATGCCTAAAATTCCGGCAGCAAGGCAGCAAAAACATACAATACTGATAATCCCCATAACAAGCACTGCCGTAGCATTGGGTAACTGGGACTTCATTAAAGGTTGGGTTTCAATGGTTGGATTTTCCTGATTTTCCATGTTAGTAGTTTTGAAAAAATTTGAAAATAAAATTACCAATTATTAGCAATACCACCAATATAAATAAACCTTTTAAAAGAGCGGCTCCAAATTTAAACCTGAAGAACAAGTGGAGCGCCAAAACAGTGAATAAGGCGATAATGGGTAGTAAAGCCGGATATTGCCTGATACTTTCCAACAAGTTTCCCTGCAAAAGTTCTATCACAGCCCGTTGGAACCCGCACCCCGGGCATTCAAAACCCAAATGCTTTTTGTAAAAACAGGGACGGCTGTGGTCTTTGAGCCAATCTGCCCAATGTTGAAACAAACCGATGTTTGGGATTAATAAGATTTAGGTACTATTTTATCGTGAATGTAACCGGATGTTTTCCAATTCTTTTTCCAGGTGTTTTTGATCGGAAATATCAACAATCAGATCAATGACCTTATTTAACTCCCCATTTTTGTTTTTAAAGGGAGTAAAAGTATGCCTGAACCAAAGTTCTGCATCTGTGGTAATAAAATTTGTAGTCATACTTCCGCTTTCGCCGATATGCAGCCCTGACCATATCTCCACGTAAAGTTTTTCTAACAATTCGTTACCTGCAAAAAATTCTTGGAACGATTTACCAATCAGCGAACCTGCATCGAGCCTTGTTTTGGCAAGGAAATTATCATTTACTGAATTGATGTTCCCATGCCGGTCAATTTCAATAGTTCCCAAAGTGTTGTTAATAGCGTCAATGGTGTTAAGCATCTCCATCTCTCTACGGGCAGCTTCTTCTTGCGTGGCCTGCAACTCTTCCATGTTTTGGCGGAGTTCTTCTTCCTGAGCCGAAAGTTCATCGCCCCGCAATTTCGATTCCTCCAGCAGATGTTTGGTTTGTTCGTTGATACGGACATTCGAAATAGTTGAGGCAATATTCTCTCCAAGTGAAATGATAAATTCGGTTTGGTAAGTCTCAATGGGGGTAAATGAGGCCAACTCAATTACACCTAGCACCTTATCGTTAAAAACAAGTGGCACAAGCAATAAAAAATCAGGTTCGGCGGTTCCAAGCCCCGATGTCAGATGGATGTAATTCCCGGGAATTTCTTTCAAGTAAACAGGCAGTTTCTCAAAAGCACAACGGCCAACCAGACCTTCTTTCATTTCAAAATTCCGTTTCATGAACTTTTCACGGCCATAGGCAATAGCCGATTTCATTTCGAAATAGGGGCTTCTTTCATCCAGTTCGTTTAAAATGTACATGGCCCCCTGGTTGGCCCCAATGTAATCTATCAATCGGTTCATCACACTCTTCGACAGGCGGTCCATATTATCGGAGTTTTGTCTGAGGATGTCTCCAAAATCGGCCAGCCCTTTGGTCACCCAGTTCCTGATTTCATCCACCCGGGCCCGTTCTTTACCTTGATCGACCGCCTGTTTTAGGTTTTGGCGCATCTCAATCAAAGCATTCCCCAACATATCTTCCTCACTTAAAGCCTCAAATTTGGTGTCGTAATTCCCTTTTCCAATTTCAACAGCAAATTCTGAAGTCCGGCGCATGTTTTCGATATAGAGATTTAACGCGCTGGCCATATCCCCAATTTCGTCGTTGTTGGTTTCCATCTTTTCCTTCGGAAGGACGCCCCGGGTCATGGTAAGCAGAAATTCTTTCAGCTTCATGATAGGGAAAACAATGCTGCGGGTGGTGAAGTAAGCCGCTCCCAACACAAAAATTGCGACTAATAAAATAGCAAAGAGTATGAATTTTTGAAACCATCGGAATGAATCGCTCATTTGAATATTAATGTCTTTAGCCTGGTTGTCCATGTTGGTTTGAATTATGGCCAGAGAATTCAGGATTTCATTTGCCAAAATGGTCACGGTTCCGCCCTCTTCTACTTTTGGTGTCACTTCCACAATCACCATAAAATCGTCGTAACTTTCAAAACTTTGCAGCAAGTCGATAATTGATTTTTGTTCTACAAAAAGTTGATTCCCGATGACATTGAGCAACGAGTCAACCTCATTTTTTAAGCCGGGTTCCCATTTTTGCGAGAGTTTTGTTATTTCTTCTTTTAAGGCAGGAAACCCTATCTGATGTATCTCAATTAATTTCTTCTTGTCGGGGGTATCTGGTTGTTTTTCAATAAAGACCCAATTTTTGGTCAGCATGTAGGAATTATTCACCATGGTGGTCAATTCCTGAAGACTTGCCGCGGAAGGATTGTAATTGGTTAGAATCTTTTCATTCAAATCCTGACTTTCATTCAGGGTTGAATAGGTGAGGATTCCATTCAGTAAAGTGGCTAAAAGCAATATGCCAAATCCTACAATGAGTCGGTTGGTAATGGTAAATCGGGCCTTCATTCGTATGTTGTTTAAGTCTTGTTATAATCAATTGCAAATTAGTGATAAATGCCGTGAATATACTTATTTCTCTCCAAAACACTAAGTTTGAATCCTATTTTTTTCGCAGATGTCTGTTTCGTTTTCAATTTGAAAGTAACAGATTTATGAAAAAAGAAAACCTTCACGTTACTTGGTTATAGGATTGGCTAGCCATTTCTTCAGTTCCTGTATGGTAGGGTCTATCATTTGAAGTGTTTTGGTATAAACTTTTTCAAGATGTTGGGGGTTATTCTCCAACCTACCGATGCTGACAGGTTCTTTAGGTCGGATTATAAAAGCTTGTCCCCTGGTTTCTAAGCTTTCGATATCTTTAATGAGTTTGTTGTAATGTTGTTCTCTGGTTTCCATCAACCGGATCAACTTCGGATATTTTTTGTAAATTAACCGGAATAGCCATTGGGTTTTTGATGGTTCTTTTTGGTATCCTTTCGGGCGGGTTAAAACCACAACAACCCTGTTATTCCCCATCTCTAATGCGTGATGCACCGGAACTGGATCGGCCAACCCTCCGTCTAAGTATGGAACGCCATTAATAAATTTCATTTTAGCCACATAGGGCAGCGATGAGGTGGCAGTCAATAAATCACGCATTTTGTCCGGATCGCTGGTGTTGGCATCTACATATTCTACCTCTGCAGATAAGCAATTGGTCATAGCCACCTGAAAGTGTGTTGATGATTGTGCCAGTGCCTGATAATCGAGTGGAATGATTTGGGTGGGAATGGTTTTATATACATATTCCCAATGGAAAAAATCGCCTTTTTTAATCCAGTGACTGAGGCCGCAATACTGTTTGTCGCTAATCCGGCTGTTGGTCAGCAGGTTCCTTCCATTTTGCATGGTTACGTATGACACTCCATAGGCTGCACCTGCCGACACACCAATGGCATACGGAAAAAATAGCTGGTTGCGGTGCAGGGCCTCCAATACTGCGGCTACATAAATAGCCCGGAATCCGCCCCCTTCAAGTACAAGACCCGTTTTTTCACATAAATTCATTGGCTTGATAATGTAATTTTTGGTGCGAAGTAATATAAAATTGATATGAAAACAAACCATCTGCATCCTTTATCCTGAATGTCATCTGTTGAATTAAGAAGATCAACGGGTTGGATTCTTAAAGACGGTTAACTATCCCCGAAGAACCGCGGCAAGCTATCGGATGATTACTACGGGTTTAGCTTAGTATCTAAGTATTTTTGTTTGAATTAAAACCGATTGGCATAACCAATATGCAGTTTACCCTGATCAAAGCGTATGGTTTTACCCGGTTCTTTTCCTAAAGCAAAAGATAGGGACAAACGTCCGGCTGGCGTATCCAGGTTTAAACCTACTCCCATAGATTGCCGCATTTGGATTGTGATGGACGGTTTTCCCGATTCATTGAACCAGCCCACCTGATAAAATAATTGAACCAGTGAGGTTTCGTTTAAAGGAATCCGGTAAGCACCTGTGAAATAGGTAAATCCTTTGCAAGCAATTGACTGTTCCTGAAATCCTTCAAAAGAATTGAAACCTCCCAGCCGATAAAATTTATTTGCAGGGAGCGAATCGTTGAACAAGTATGATGACCTGTTTTTCACTTGAACGGAACCAAAAGTTAATGGGTAAATCAATTCCGATTTTAATTGAATCTCAGAAAAAAGTGATTGGTACCCGTTGGTGGTGGCTTTTTCTTTTGTTTGGTTTCCAATCAGGGCCGAAAGCTCAAATCCAACTCCTTGAGTAGGAAACACCGGGTAGTTAAACTTGCTGAATTTGTATTCAAAACCGTATAAATTGCTTTCGTAAGGGGTGTAGGTATCCAAATAATTTGACCCAACGGACGAATTGTTCCATTGGTATTTTATCGTAAAAACCCCTTTTTGAAAAAACTCAATGAGGATACCCGCTTCAAGGGTCGTGTTTGAATAGGAACTATCCAATTTCTCAAAAGTGGCTTTTGCCATGGCACCTGCCGGACTTTTGAAAATATAGGGCAACTGAACATTCACATCCAGGTTTTGAGAACTTGCGGCCGGGCTGTTCCATTTAAAAGATAGCTGTTCCCCGTGGTTTAAAAGATTCACCAAAAGCAGGCCAACATCACCGGTAAGCTCAAGTTTGTGGGCCTCGTTGGTTGACATTCCAATAATTCCCGTGAATTGGCTGTTTTTTAATGGGTGCAAAAACAGATGAACCCTTGCTTTGGTGCCATTCAAAACAATAAAAGAGGAATCGAACGCCATAAATCCTGTTTGGTCAATTGCTTGCTTTATTTGTGATGTTTTGTTAGGTTGATAGGGTTGGTTCGGCAAAATGGCTGTTTTCCGCATCACGTAATACGGATGGATGAAAGTCGGTTGAACCATTGAGAGGGTATCGAAATAAAATTTTTCATGGGGAGTAACTAGGTAATGAATGGCTATAGTATTTTCTTCCAAAGTGGTTTTTTTTTCAAGCGATGCCAATACATAGCCCAGGTTGTTCAACTGCTTTATAATACGGTGTTCCGTATCATCAATAATGGACTGTTGAAATAGAACCAGGTTTTTAGCCCTAGGTAACAGATATTCATAATCAGGAGGTGATATAGTCAGGGGAAGCATTAAAAAACGTTCACCCAGATGCACCGAAATATGGATGGCAGAATCGGCAAAAAGCGTGTCCACTGAAAAATCTGGATACCCATTGTTTTGATATTGTTGTTTTAATTTTCCCAATAAGGGAATCAATTCTTCTAAAGTTTGACATGATGCAGGAATTTCAGGAATATTACATTCGCCGATAAAATGAACAGGTAGGTTCTTTTTTTGGGCCTGGCAAACAATGGCATCATGAAACAAAATAAAGGTAAAGGCAAGTAGTACAATGCTATAAATCCCTTTCTGCATCTTTCTTTTTGTAAAACCTTGTTAAGTCTGATTTCTATTAAACTAATCGTTCATAAACCCTTGCTTTTTCAGTGTTTTCAGGAAAGTTTTTGAAAAATAGACATTGTCTGCTTTTTTATATCGCTTTTCTGTAAAAATCTGGGCAAGGTTTTCAGTCTGGTTTTCGGCAATCAATTTTTGAGTCAAAGGTGAGGCTTCCTTTTCAGCGTAAATGGTTTCAATGCTTTGGCGGGTATAAGGCTGGTATTTTTCGTAATGGACTACACCTTGCAATGGCAACCTGTCGGTCAGTTGAGGCTGCTCGTTGGGGTATCCCAACACGATAGCAGTTACTGGCACCACCCCTTTGGGAAGTTCCAAAATGTCGGTTATTTTTTGCGACATATAGGTTGTGGTTCCCAGATAACAAATCCCCAACCCGTAACTTTCCGCTTCCAGGCACACATTTTGGCTGGCCAGCACCGCGTCGATGGTGGCATTATACAGCCAGAGAAAGTTATCGTAACCGGGTTCGGCATTTCTCAATTGGCACCATTGGCTAAACCGGTTGATGTCGGCGCAAAAAGTTATATGAACAGGGGCTTCTAAAACCATGGATTGCTTAAAGTGTGCCTCCCAAAGTTGTTTCCGTAAGGTTTCGTCTTTGGTAACTACCATGCTATACACTTGCATATTGCCGGTATTTGAGGCTCTGGCTCCTGCCTCAAGTATTTTTGTGAGCAAAGTCTGCTCAATAGGTGTGTTTTTATATTTCCGAATTGAACGATGATTAAAAATGGTTTTCATAGTTTTTTTCACAAATGTAAATCCATTCAAGGGAAATTAAAAACTCGCGTTTTCCGGGGGAAAGTAAAAACTGTTTTACAGTGCAGGTTTTTAGATGAAAAATACGCATCTTTGAGCCTTAAAAAATTGACAGCATAAATTTTCAAACAGATATGGTACGCCTTTTAGAACGCTATTTTGGTAAGTTGGAGTGGTTATTCATCGCTTTGTTTTTAATTGCCTTACCTTTTATCTATACCACCAAACTACTCGACCCCGTTTTATATTCTGCTTATTTGGTTTTAACATTACTCATTCTGGTTATTACAATTTTATTGGTTTTCCGTGTTTTCCGTGAGCAAATCAAATTCCGTTTGGGGTTGGCAGAAAAGATTATTTTTGGCTCAGCCGTTGCTTATCTGGTTGTAAATATAATCGGTTCTTTTGGAGTTATTAATAGCAATGAGGCAGTTTTTCATTTTACCAAAGAGGCTACCTATGTTATTTTATTTTTCTATTTATATCAATTGTTACATCAGGAGCCAAAAGGGAAAAATGTTATCATCAAATCGGTGCTGTTAATGACTACTTTTTATCTTGCCATAGGTTATGTACAGCTTTATAATTCCGATTTTACTCCATTTAAAAATGCTACCGGCAGTTATGGCTATTATTTACGCCAATCCATGGTTAAGGTACTGTCCACGTTGGCTAACTGGAATTTATTCAGTTCATATCTCTTTATAAGCTTACCTTTTGCAATTTATGGCATTGTTTTTTACAAAAAGTTCTGGAGAATCTTATCCATCTTATTATTTCTTTCGGCAATAGTTTTTATTTTTCTGTTGGCATCTAAAGGTATTTGGGGTGCATCAGCTTTGTCTCTGTCAATATTGTTAGCACTTGCTTATTTTTACCTGTTTTTTTTAATGCCCGGGCATGCAGGTAAAACATTGAGCAACCGGTTAAAATTGGTTTTTATTGTTAGCCCGGTAATTATTATAGTTCTCGGTTTGGTTGTTGTGCAAAAGGCCGACATTAAAATTTTTAAAGTGATTACCGACAAAATGGGCCAGGTGGTTAATACCGAACTGGCCTGCGGGGATGATCGTTTTCTTACCCCATCCTCTACCGAAACACGCGTATATGTTTGGGAAAACACCATCAAACTTTTCAAGGAGAAACCCTTGTTTGGTATTGGTGGCGGGCAATGGTGGGTGATGTATCCAAAATACGGACTTGATAGGTTTGAGCATGACCTCCGTAACGGCACATTGTTATTTCAACGCCCTCACAACGACTTTTTGTGGATCCTTTCCGAAAACGGATTGGCCGGGTTCTTTTTTTACATGGTAATCTTCATTGGCCTTTTAGTTATTGCATTCCGGAATTTATTAAAAAACAAGGATTGGTCAGGAAAGGTATTATCTGCTTTAGCCTTTGCCTTTTTAATAGGCTTTATGATCGACATGTTTGTATCGTTTCCACGCGAAAGGGTTACCCATAATGTAATGATGATCCTTTTATTCGTGCTGATACTAAATGAATTGCCCAAAAATGAAGCTTCTGAATTGAATATCTCAAAGCCACTAGGGAAAGTTGCATTTTCATTTCTCTTCTTGCTTCTAGCTACTGCAAACCTTTGGGCAGCCCATCAATTTTTCAAGGGAGAAAAAGCGGCAAGGGCAGTTAAGTACGGCATTAAAACCAAAAACTTTAATTTGGTTTATCGGGCGGCGCACAGTGTGCGTGGCAGTCTTTATACGCTCGATAATTTTACTACACCCATGGCTTATTACGAGGGTGTTGCACTGTCAACATTTAAAAATATGGAAGGGGCAAAAGCATCATTTACCGATGCCTATGCCATCAACCCTTATCATTTACAGAATTTAAACAATTTAGCCACTAGTTATGACTTAACTGGTGATAAAAAGACCGCGTTAATCTATTATCAAAAGGCACTTGAAATTTCTCCAAGGTATAAGGAGGCACTGATTAATAAAGCTATTGTCCATTATAATTTAAATGAATTTGACCGTGCCATGGAATATATTTTACAAGTGCCGGCAAAAGAGAAAAACCCTGAGAAATTTGAACAAACTATGCTCACTATCTGCAAACGTAAAGCAATTGGTCTTGCTGAAAAGTGTGATGAAACAAAATTTAAGGAATGGATTGGTGACGAAAACAAAATTAAGGCCACCTTTGTTAAGGTTCAAGGTGGAAAAAGCGACTTTGATGTAATTTTGTTTCAAGAGCTTGGAAAATAATTTTAGGTTTTAAATGATTTTGCTTACTTTTAGCGTGTTATCGGAGTGTATTATTATGTTTTATTGATTTAAAGATTGATCACATGAAAAGATTATTGGTGTTAGTGGTTGCAGCCTTATTTGGTTTAGCTTTATTCAGTTCATGTAAAACTGCAGATTGCCCGGCCTATTCAAAAGCAGAGCCCACAACTGTTGAACAACCGGCTTAACCGGTTTCACTTTAACAGAACCTCTTTAATTGGAGGTTTGTTTTTTTATGAGGTACCCATTCATCATCGTTTTACTTTTTGCTTGTAATACTATTTTTGCCCAAGGCGAGGTTACTACCGAAAACAAAGCTTTGATCCGAAACGAGCATACCTTTGCCTTTCTTATTAATAACAATGGATGGGGAATGGGTTACACTTATGGAAAGATGGTAACCATCCGCAAAAAAAACCTTTGGAATGTAGAATGGGTCAAGTTCAAGGATCCCAAAGAATACAAACAATACCATCCCCAATACCCTGAATTCCGTCGGTTTGTCTTTGGCAAGCAAAATGAATTTTACAACTTCCGCTTCAGTTATGGGAATTTATTCACCTTCTTTCAAAAAAAGGATAAGGGAGGAATAGAGGTTAGGTGTTTTTACCATGTTGGTATCGATGCCGGGATAGTTAAACCGATTTATTATATTACTCAGGTAATGCCAACGCAAATAGTTGAAAAAATTAACAAAAATTCTTTGCCCGATAATATTTATGGAGGAGCTCCATTTTACAAAGGGTTCAATGAAATTAAAGTAATACCGGGCATTACTTCAAAGTTTGGTGCCAGTTTTGAATTTAGCAACCGCGATTTGGTCATCAACGCCATTGAAGGTGGAATAGGGATTGATGTGTTCCCAAAAGTTATTGAAATTATGGCTAATGAGCATAACCATTTTTATTTTGCTTCTATTTTTTTGAGTTACCGATTTGGAAGAATTGTGAATCCAAGAGGTGTTTCATCAAAATCGAATAAAAAAGAGGTAAAAAATGATTAAATTTATGCTGCTAAAAAGGTTTAACGTGTTGAAGTTGCTTATCCATTTACTTTTATAATTGGTTTAATTTTATTTATCTTGCTTGCCGTTAATTTAAAAGGTTACAACGAAAATTGAAATCATAACAGTATGAAAAACAATTACTTATATTTAAATTTTACTCTTGCACTGGTTGTTGGGATTATGTTATTTACCCTGACCCAGACTCATTATACAAGGAATTACATTCCAAGATCAAAAAACATGCAGGGTACATACAGTGCACAAGGCGCCATAGATTACCTTATTAATATAAGGGCAAATCAGTTGACCAAAACCATTGAAGCATCTGATGTTAAAAAAGCACAGCAGCAGTTACAGATACTATCGAGTAGAAAAAGCACAGAAAGTGCCTGGGCATTCAGGGGACCTAATAATATAGGTGGACGGACCCGTGCTTTGTTAATCGATAAAGACAATTCAAACTTAATGTTTGCCGGTGGAGTTGCCGGTGGTTTATGGAAATCGACCACTTCAGGCCAATATTGGGTGCCTGTTGAATATCAGGGAGCAACATCTGAGGATTTTGCCAATCTGGCTGTTGTCTCGATTTGCCAGGCTGCAAATGGCGATATCTACTTTGGGACCGGCGAAGGGGTTCATTTCAATCATGGTTTAAATACCGCCACCCCAATGATATTAGGCTCTGGAATCTGGAAATCTACTGATAGAGGGAACACTTTTACTAAGTTAACTGCCACTGAACCTACGGAAGGGAACGATGCCTTCACATTGGTTTTTAAAATGGCAGCAGATCCTTCAAATGCAAACATTGTGTATGCTTCAACTTCGCAAGGCCTGAAAGTTTCTACAGACGGAGGTGTAAATTGGGGGCCTGCTCCGTTAGAAGAAAGCGTATATAACAACAGCACCTCAATGGATGTAAAAGTAGCCTCCGACGGCTCTTTTATTGCCAGCATCGCGAATAAATGTTTTGTGAAAAAAGCAGGAGCATCTCAATTTGTGCTTCGCTCGGGTCAAGACGAACTTGAAAACGCCGAGGAAGGCCATTTAATATCAACAACAAATATTGGCCGCTTAGAATTTGCTTATGCCCCTCAGGATCCTAATATTGTTTTTTGTGCTGCCGTAAATCAAGCTAGTGGATTGAAAAACATCTATAAATCAACAGATGGTGGCGACAACTGGATTGTTGTTGGTAAAGGTGGATCGGCTTTGTTCCAGCCTTTCGGAAGCCAAGGTATTTACGATGTTTGCATTGCGGTTAACCCTACAAATAAGAATCAGGTTTTCGTAGGTGGATTAAACCTTTGGTCGGGCGTTGCTGCAAATACAGGAAATTTATTTGCCTGGAGTCAGGTTACTATGTGGGATGCCCCCACCTATTATTCCTTATATGTTCATGCCGATCAGCACATCATCTTGTTCGATCCTAAAGATCCTCAAATCATGTTTGTTGGCAGCGATGGAGGCGTTAGCAGAGGTTTTTTAAATAAAGACGGTGTCAAATACCAATTTAAAACCATGAATAACAATTACGGAGTAACTCAGTTTTATTCTGTTGCTGCCAATAGTGCTGGTACATTGATTGGCGGAACTCAGGATAATGGGAGTTTATTGGTAGTCAAAGAATTTGGCACTGATGAAAAAGCAGGTTATTCTGTGATGGGAGGAGATGGAGGACACGTGGTCATGTCGCAGATAATGCCGAACATAGCTTATGTCACCATGTATTTTGGAGGCTTATGGCGCAATAATGATGAAAATTATGCTGATTGGAATACTTTCTACAATTCTGACCTTGCTGATTACCAAGGATGGACCTCAGGAGGCTATGAGCCTGATATGCAATCAGCCTCATTTGTAACACCCATCACTTATTGGGAAACTGATAATGATATAACTGGAATGGATTCTGTCATGTTTATTGCTAAAAAAACCTATACCAAGGGTTCAACAGTTGTATTCCCTAGTTACAATGTAAATAAAGCACCAGTTTATAAAACTTTTGAGAAAGATTATTTCGAAAATGACACTTTTTATTACCAGGATCCCTACCGTGCCCTGTTTGCACTTGGGATGAAACATGAAATCTGGGTAACCCCATTCGCTGCAAACTGGAATATTACCATTGCTCAAAAAGGTTGGTGGCGGGTTGTTAAGAAAAACACCATGGGGGCAGATGAATATGTAACTCAGATGAAATTTTCAGCCGATGGCAATAATTTGTTCTTTTCAACCAGCGAAAATGAATTGTACCGGATTTCGGGTTTTGATACAGCGAGGACCTATAAAGAAGCTGATTATATTTTTGGGAAGCCAACCACAACTATAACAAAGATAGGGGCCTTTAACCAGGCCATTACAGGGTTGGCCTGTGATCCAAATAATGTGGATAACCTGCTTGTTACTTTGGGTAATTATAGTAACGACTTTTATGTGTATTACTGTGCTCAAGCTACTACTGTAGCAGCCAGTAGTTCGTTTTCTAATTTTACCGACGTTACTGGTGATCTGCCTCATGTGCCAGCTTTCTGTGCCTTGTTTGAAATTGATGAAACCAAAAACGATGTTCTTGTTGGAACAGATATGGGCGTATTTAGGGCTAAGAAATTTTCGCAACAAGTTGGTGCAGGGACTATTGCCTGGGAGCCTTACCAAAATGGGTTAGGTCCGGTACCTGTTTTTCAAATTACTCAGTTGACCATGGCTAAATGGAACAAAGGAAATTATGGAAAAATTTATATTGGGACCCATGGCCGGGGTTTTTACGAGGATATGAATTATGTGGGAATCGCCGAGGATGATGATTTGTTTAATGGAACAAAATCTTCTCAATTGGCATTTACTGTATTTCCAAATCCCATTGTTGATAAGGCATCTGTAAAACTAAACTTAAAGGAAGATGCTAAAATTACAGTTCAAATTCTCAATTTAGCTGGGCAGGTGATTGATGCAAAAGATTTTGGCACTTATTATGCTGGCGAAAACACTTTGGAGTTATCCTGCAATTCGTTAAAACCAGGAGCCTATATTTTAAATGTTAAAGCTGGGGCTCAGCAAGGTTCTGCAAGAGTTGTTAAGAAATAAAAGAAATATCTTACAGAAAGCTGGGCAATTGTCCAGCTTTTTTTTGCTTTTTGAAATCCTAATTTTTAAATTTGTTCGCATTTTTTAAAACATGTTTTTTGTTTAAAAAAGCAGAAAAGTAATCTAATATTTAAAAATCATACATTATGTCAAAAATTAAAATTGGTATCAACGGTTTTGGCCGTATTGGTCGTTTTGTATTCCGTGTGGCAGTAGCCAATGATAAATTCGAAGTGGTTGGGATTAATGACCTGATTGATGTGGATTATATGGCTTACATGCTGAAATATGATTCTACACACGGTCAATTCAAAGGTACCGTAGAAGTGAAAGACGGAAAATTGATTGTAAACGGAAAATCAATCCGTGTGACAGCGGTTAAAAACCCGGCTGAATTGAAATGGGACGAAGTAGGTGCTGAATATGTAGTTGAATCTACGGGGTTATTTTTAGAAAAAGAAAAAGCCAAAGGACATATCGAAGCCGGTGCAAAAAAGGTTATCATGTCTGCTCCCTCAAAAGACGACACCCCAATGTTCGTGATGGGTGTAAATCATAAAAAATACACCAAAGAAATGGATTATGTTTCGAATGCTTCATGTACAACCAACTGTTTGGCCCCTATTGCAAAAGTGTTGCATGATAATTTTGGTATTGTTGAAGGTTTAATGACAACGGTTCATGCTACTACAGCTACTCAAAAAACAGTGGATGGCCCTTCAATGAAAGACTGGAGAGGTGGACGTGGTGCTGCCCAAAACATCATCCCTTCATCAACCGGTGCAGCTAAAGCTGTTGGTAAAGTTATTCCAGAATTGAATGGCAAATTAACAGGTATGTCTTTCCGTGTTCCAACCCCTGATGTTTCAGTGGTTGATCTTACAGCCCGTTTAGATAAAGGTGCTTCATACGAAGAAATATGTGCTGCTATGAAAAAAGCTTCTGAAGGCGAATTGAAAGGGATTCTGGGTTATACCGAAGATGAAGTTGTTTCGACTGATTTTGTTGGCGATTTCCGTACCTCAATTTTCGATGCAAAAGCAGGTATCAGCTTGAACAAAAATTTTGTGAAGATAATTTCATGGTACGACAATGAAATGGGTTATTCTGCAAAAGTGGTTGAATTAATCAAACACATGTATTCTGTAGATCACGCATAATTTTATTATAGTAATTTAAAGCCGCTCCTGTGGGCGGCTTTTTTGTTGTATTACATTTTTTATTTACATCTTTGTGGCATATTTTTAACTGTTGAAAAGTGGGAAGAAAAAAACCGTTGCCAATACTTGAGAATATTACCATTCAGGGGGTTGCAGCCGAAGGGAAAGCCATTGCCCGATACAACGATATGGTTGTGTTTGTTCCTTTCGTAGTTCCGGGGGATGTGGTCGATTTGCAGGTGACCAAAAAGCGAAAAAACCACATGGAGGCCAAAGTTGTGAAGCATCACCAATTTTCAGCCAACCGTTTGAAACCTTTTTGTGAGCATTTTGGTGTTTGCGGAGGCTGCAAATGGCAGGTATTACCCTACGAAGAACAGTTAAAACATAAACAACAAGAAGTTATTGATGCCTTAACCCGGATAGGAAAATTGCAATTGCCAGAGTCTGAACCCATCTTGGGCAGCCCGAAAACGCAATTTTACCGAAATAAACTGGAATACACCTTTTCGCAACACCGGTGGCTTTCAAGAGAGGAAATGGGTACCGAAACACCCGAAATGAATGCATTAGGTTTTCATGTACCGGGATTGTTCGATAAAATCCTCGACATCAAAAAGTGTTACCTTCAGTCTGAGCCAAGCAATCAAATCCGGCTGGCGGTGAAAGATTTTACGCTCAAACAAGGATATGCCTATTATAACCAACGGACCAACCTGGGATTTTTAAGAAACATCGTCATCCGTACCGTTTCAACCGGGGAAGTAATGGTACTGGTAATCTTTGGCGAAAAAAGGGCAGATGAAATTGCTGAGGTCATGAATTACATTGATCAGCAATTTGGCGAAATTATTACATCGTTGCAATATATAGTTAATACCAAAGTAAACGATACCTACTCCGATTTAGAAGTGGTCTTATTTAAAGGCCGTGAATTCATTTATGAACAAATGGAGGAGCTGAGTTTTAAAATAGGTCCAAAATCATTCTACCAAACAAATTCGGAACAGGCATACCGTATGTATTCCATTATAAGGGAATATGCTCAATTAAGTGGCAACGAGGTGGTTTACGATTTGTATTCAGGTACAGGCACTATCGCTTGTTTTTTGGCAAACAAAGCTTCAAAGGTTATTGGAATTGAATATGTGAAAGAAGCTGTGGACGATGCCCATCTGAATGCCCAATTAAATAAAATAGAACATGCCCAGTTTTTTTCAGGCGATATGAAAGATGTCTTAAATGAAGCATTTATTCAGCAGCATGGGAGACCGGATGTAATTATTACCGATCCTCCCCGGGCAGGAATGCATCCCAATGTGATAGTGGCCATTAAATACTGTCAACCTAAACGGATCGTGTATGTTAGCTGCAATCCTGCTACCCAGGCCCGTGATTTAGAACTGTTAAAAGATAATTATCAAATAATCAAAGTGCAGCCCATAGATATGTTCCCACATACACATCATGTGGAAAATATTGTTTTATTGGGGAAAACCAATGATTAGAAACACAATAAATTTTAAGCTTATTGCTTAAATAAATGATTAAGATTTTATATTTTTGAGGCTTGTTATGTTTTTCAGCATAAAATATCTAAAAAGATGATGCAAAAGAATTTCGATTGTGATAAATGTTTTGATGCTCCTGAGGCCATCTTTTCATTGTTAAAACCCGAACAAAAAGAATTTGTCAGGGAGCGTCATTCCTGTGTCTTTTATAAAAAGAACGATGTTATTTTCAAAGAGGAAGATGAACCCATTGGGTTATTGGTTCTCTGCGATGGTAAGGTAAAAGTATTCAGAGAAGGCGTAGGCCGCCGTGAGCAAATTGTCCGCATGGTAAAACCCTATGGGCTGATGGGTTTCCGCGCCCTATTTGCAGAGGAAAACCACATAGCAACGGCTGTTGCGTTAGAAGATGCCATCGTTTGCATAATTGATAAGGACGATTTGATGAAGCTCATCCGTGAGAATAGCGACTTTGCGATTGGATTAATGCGCTCGTTGGCCACCGACTTAGGCTTCTCGAACCGACGGACGGTTGCCCTTACACAAAAGCATATCCGAGGGCGATTGGCTGAGTCAATTTTGTTTTTGAAAGACACCTATGGATTAGAAGATGATGAATCGACTATTAAAATTTTCCTTTCGCGGGAGGACATTGCAAACTTATCGAACATGACCACCTCCAATGCAATACGGACTTTGTCAACATTTGCCAGCGAGGGTGTCATCTCCATTACAGGAAGGAAAATCAAGATTACCGACATGAAAAAATTAGAGCGGATAAGCTCATTAGGATAAAAACCACTTCACGAGTGGTTTTTTTTTAACAATATGTGAACAAAAATTTCTCAATTCAATACTAGGTTTAAATGTTTTAACTATTTTTAGTTCTATCTTTGTCGGCTGAAAGTCTAGAAATTAGAATGAATAGGGGTTTAATGTCTTTTTTTGGTTTGTAAATCTAAATTATGAAGAAAAGGATTAAAAGTGCTTTAATTTCTGTTTATCATAAAGATAACCTAGAGCCTATTGTGCTAAAATTGAATGAGTTAGGTGTGAAAATCTATTCAACAGGTGGTACTTATGACTTTATTCAAGGGTTGCATGTGCCTGTAATGCTGGTTGAAGAATTGACTTCATACCCCTCTATTCTTGGCGGTAGGGTAAAAACATTACATCCGAAAGTATTTGGAGGCATCTTAGCCCGTCGTGAAAACGAAGATGATGTAAAACAGTTGGATCAATACCAGATTCCAGAGATTGATTTGGTAATTGTGGACTTGTATCCTTTTGAGGCTACCGTTGAGAGTGGTGCTCTGGAACACGAGATTATCGAAAAAATTGACATTGGTGGAATATCATTGATCCGGGCAGCAGCCAAAAATTTTAAAGACGTGCTTATTGTGGGTTCCCGTGCCCAATACAACGATTTTTACAGATTACTGACCGAACATCACGGTGAAACGGATTTGAATCAACGCCGCAATTTTGCCCGTTGTGCCTTTGCCATCAGTTCGCATTATGATACGGCCATTTTTAATTACTTCGATTTAGATATCCCGACCTCTTTTAGGGCTTCATATAATCAACGGATGGGGCTTCGATATGGAGAGAATCCTCACCAATCAGCCGCATTTTTTGGTGATTTTAGCTCTTCATTTGTAATCAAAGGGGGCAAATCAGTTAGCTACAACAACCTGTTGGATATAGATGCATCGGTTAATCTTATTGATGAATTTCAAGAAACGACTTTTGCCATTCTGAAACATAACAATGCCTGCGGTATTGCATCTCGCCCTAGTTTGGTTGACGCTTGGAAAGACGCCCTTTCAGGCGACCCTGTCTCAGCTTATGGAGGTATCTTGGTAACAAATTCCGAAGTTGATTTAGCAACGGCTGTTGAAATTGACAAATTGTTCTACGAGGTATTGATTGCTCCTTCTTATCAACCGGGTGCTTTAGAATTGTTGCTTAAAAAAGATAAGCGTATTATTTTGGTTGATGTGCGTAAATCGAAACCGCGTACGCAATTCCGTACAATTTTGAATGGTGTGCTTATGCAGGATGTGGATCTATCCATGGAAACGGAAGAAACCATGCAAGCAGTTACGGAAGCAAAGCCTACCAATGAACAATACCGTGATTTGGAATTTGCCTTAAAAGTGGTTAAGCATACCAAATCAAACGCCATAGTTTTGGTAAAAGATAAAAAATTATTGGCCAGCGGGGTTGGCCAAACATCACGGGTAGATGCTTTGAAGCAAGCTATAGAAAAAGCCAACTCATTTGAAAACTGGTTACCGGGCGCAGTAATGGCTTCGGATGCTTTCTTCCCGTTTGCCGATTCTATTGAGATAGCCCACAAAGCAGGTATCAAAGCAGTGGTTCAACCCGGAGGTTCAGTCCGCGATAAAGATACCATCGACTATTGCAACCAAAACAACCTTGCAATGGTTTTTACCGGAGTCCGACATTTTAAACATTAACATACATAAACATCGATACAACAAATGGGATTATTTTCATTTTTAACACAGGAAATTGCAATTGACTTAGGAACTGCAAATACCATCATCATCCATAATGATAAGATTGTGGTCGATGAGCCTTCGATAGTAGCCATTGATACCGCTACAGGTAAATTGATTGCCATAGGTGAAAAGGCCCGGCAGATGCACGGGAAAACTCATGATCACATCAAGACCGTCCGCCCGTTGCGCGATGGGGTTATCGCCGACTTTGATGCCGCGGAGAAGATGATCCGTGGAATGATAAAAATGATAAATAACAACAAAACCCAATTATTCAGTCCGGCCCTAAAAATTGTTATTTGTATTCCTTCAGGTTCCACCGAAGTAGAGATACGCGCGGTACGCGACTCATCGGAGCATGCCGGCGGCCGCGAGGTATTGATGATTTATGAACCTATGGCTGCTGCTATTGGGATGGGAGTGGATGTGGAAGCTCCTGAAGGGCACATGGTGGTGGATATTGGTGGAGGCACAACTGAAATTGCTGTAATTTCGCTGGGTGGGATTGTTTCAAACCAGAGCATCCGTATTGCCGGCGATGATTTAACAGCCGATATCCGCGAATACATGAGGCACCAGCATAATATCAAAATTGGAGAACGGACTGCCGAGGATATCAAAATCAATGTAGGTTCCGCAATTCCCGAACTGGATGAACCGCCCGCAGACTATATTGTACGCGGGCCGCACCAAATGACAGCCCTTCCAATTGAGATACCGGTTTCGTACCAAGAGATAGCACATTGTTTAGATCGTTCGTTAAGCAAAATAGAAGCTGCTATTTTAGCAACTTTGGAACATACACCACCCGAACTTTATGCCGATATTTACCGTAAGGGAATTTTCTTAGCCGGTGGTGGGGCATTGTTGCGGGGTTTGGATCGCCGTTTGACCGAGAAAACAAAGATACCATTCCATGTAGCCGAAGATCCTTTGCACGCGGTTGCCCGTGGAACAGGAATTGCTTTGAAAAATTCCCATCGGTTCTCGTTCCTGATTAAGTAATAGTCCGAAATTCATAAGAATAATCCAGGTACATGCGTAGTTTATTGCACTTTATTCATACCTATCATTTTATTATTCTATTTATTCTTATTGAATTTTTATCAATTGCTCTTGTTATTCAGTATAACGATTACCAAAGAGCTGCTTTTTTAAATTCCTCGAATCGTTTGGCAGGAGGGGTTTACAAGAAATTCTCAACAGTAAATAATTACTTGTCGCTAAAAGAGAAGAATCAGGAATTGTTGAATGCCCTTGCCGTAAGTAAAAACCATTCATTTAATGCATTCAAGCAAAACGCCATTGGTGTGGCAGATGTGATGGACTCGGTGTATGTTCAGCAATACCAGTTTATTCCGGCCAACATCATTAACAACTCGGTTCAAAAGCAAAACAACTATTTGACACTGAATATCGGAAAAAAACAGGGGGTAGATAAAGGCATGGCCGTTGTTGCTCCAAATGGGGTGGTTGGGGTTGTGAAAGATGTTTCAGCAAATTTTGCTTCCGTGATTAGCTTGTTGAATCAGAACCTACGGATTAGTGCTATGTTAAAAGAGTCAGGTTATTTTGGCTCCATCAACTGGGATGGCACGAACTACCGATATATCACTTTTTCCGACTTACCTAACCATATAACCATTCACCGTGGCGATACAGTGATAACCAGTGGTTATTCAGCGATGTTTCCCAAAGGTGAACTTGTTGGCGTTGTTGATACCGTTGATCAAAGCCAAGGAGGTGAGTTTATTCAGGTTAGAGTGAAACTGGCCGTTGATTTTAAAAAAGTGAAGAATGTTATGGTAGTGAAAAACCTGTTTCAAAGCGAACAATTAATGTTGGAGGAATCGGTTCATGATTAAGACTTTACAGCAAAATATCTTCCTTTTTATCCTTTTGGTGCTTTTACAGGTTGGAGTTTTAAACAATATACAGTTGGGTAGTTATCTGAATCCTTACATGTATGTGCTTTTCATCCTTTTATTGCCCATCAATACACCCAATTGGTTGGTTTTGGTAGTATCATTTATATTAGGATTAATTATAGATATGTTTGCCGATACCATAGGAATGCATGCTTCTGCCACCGTTTTTATGGGGTTTTTACGTCCATTGGTTTTACAAGCCATCACGAACCGCGATAATTACGACTCGGGTACATCGCCCCGGATTCACTATTTTGGCTTTTTTTGGTTTTTAAAATATACACTGGTTCTTGTTTTCAGCCACCATTTGTTTTTATTTACTGTTGAAATGTTCAATTTCCACAGTTTTCATCTGGTGCTTTGGCGGACTGTTTTGAGTACCCTGTTTACCTCTTTGCTGGTTATTTTGAGCCAATACGTTATTTACCGTAAATAGATGAACCCGTTTATCAACCGGAAATATATTGTTGGAGGTATCTTTGCTCTAATTATTTTGATATTTATCAGCCGCCTGTTTATTCTCCAAGTAATCGATCCCTCTTACAAGCTGTCAGCCTCGAACAATGTTTTACGCTACATTACTCAATACCCGGCACGTGGTTTGGTTTATGATCGGAATGGAAAACTGTTGGTTTATAATGAGGCTTCGTACGATCTGATGGTGATCCCCAAACAGGTGGAAGCATTTGATACGGCTGAGTTTTGTAAAATGTTAGATTTGACTAAGGAGCAAGTTTTAGCCCGTTTAAAAGCAGCTAAAACATACTCTTATTACAAACCATCTGTTTTTGAGAAACAGATATCGGCTAGGGCTTTTGCCCCTTTTCAGGAAAAGCTTTATACCTACAAAGGTTTCTTTGTCCAAACCCGTACCTTGCGGAAATACCCTCAAAAAATTGGAGCCCATGTGTTAGGATACATCGGTGAGGTAAATGATGAAATTACCAAGGCCGATCCGTATTACAATCCGGGTGATTATATCGGCATTAGCGGTGTTGAGAAATCATACGAGGAGGTATTGCGCGGAAAAAAAGGGGTTGAGATCTTCATGGTGGATGTCCATAACCGGATTAAAGGAAGTTATAAGAATGGGCGATACGATACTGCTGCCGTTCATGGTGGTAATCTGAAAATTACCATTGATGCCACATTGCAAGCCTATGGCGAGGATTTAATGAGAAATAAGCGTGGAAGTATCGTGGCCATTGAACCATCCACAGGTGAAGTGCTGGCTTTTATTAGTTCCCCTTCTTTTGATCCTGATTTACTTGTGGGGAGGAACCGTACCGAAAATTACCAGATACTGAAAAACGACAGTTTGTTGCCATTGTTCGACAGGCCGCTTATGGCACGTTACCCCCCGGGTTCAACCTTTAAAACCATCAATGCCTTAATTGGTCTTCAGGAAAAAATATTGTGGCCAAGCAGAACATACTCATGTGTTGGCGGTTACCGGGCGGGGAATTTTTTTATGGGATGTCACAATCATTATAGTCCTTTAAATGTTAAACAGTCCATCCAACATTCCTGTAATGCCTATTATGCCCATGAATTCCGAGATTTGCTCGATCATCCAAAATTTGGTTCGGTAGAGAATGCCTACGAAACCTGGCGGAATTATGTGGTTTCATTTGGATTTGGACAAAAGCTGGGCATCGACTTGCCACACGAGGTGAACGGGTATATTCCTACCTTAAACTATTATAAGCGGATTCATGGGACAAAATTAAAATCGTTAAACATCGTTTCATTGGCTATCGGGCAGGGTGAATTGCTGATGACCCCTATCCAGATGGCCAACATGACTGCTACCATCTGTAATAAAGGTTATTTTTTCACACCGCATGTGATCAAGGAATTACCTGAAGAATTTAATTCATTAAAAAGCGCTTTTTTAGAGAAGCATAAAACGGCCATTGATTCTGTTTATTTTAAAGAAGTCATTGAAGGGATGTTTCTTGCTGTTAACGGTACCGATGGCGGGACTGCCCGGATTGCACAGATGAATGGAATCCAGATTTGCGGTAAAACCGGAACCGCTGAGAATCCACATGGTGAAGATCACTCCATTTTTATTGCCTTTGCGCCCAAAGAGAACCCTAAAATTGCCATGGCGGTGTATGTGGAAAATGCCGGGTTTGGAGCTACCTGGGCTGCACCTATTGCCAGCCTGATGATTGAAAAGTACATTACCGACACTATTACGCGTCCGTATCTGGAACAACATATATTAGAAAAAAATTTGATTGATGCAAAACATTAAATCAAACATATGGAATAACCTGGATTGGGTAACCATCGGGTTATATTTTCTGCTGGTAACACTAGGCTGGTTAAATATCTATTCATCGGTTTTTAGCGAAGACCAGTTGCAGGAATCCTTTTTTACTACTCGCTATGGACGGCAACTACTTTGGATAGGAGCTTGTTTTGTCATCATTGTCATTGCATTAGCGGTTGATAGTAAGTTTTACTCATCGTTTGCTTACCTCATTTACGCCTTAGCTATTATGCTGCTTTTGGCTGTTTTGATTTTTGGAACCAGGATAAATGGGGCAAAGTCATGGTTTGTTATTGGTCCGGTGCGGATTCAACCTGCCGAGTTTGCCAAGTTTGCCACTGCTTTGGCCTTGTCAAAATTCTTAAGCTTCTATAATTTAAAGCCAGAAAAGTTTAAAACCCTGTTGATGTTTGGACTGCTAATTGTTGCACCGGCAGGTTTTATTCTTTTACAGAACGATACCGGTTCCGCACTTGTCTTTTTTGTGTTTTTCCTGGTTTATTTCCGCGAAGGGATGCCCTCGGTCTATCTATTATTCGGCATCCTGGCGATGGTACTGTTTGTGGTTTCGCTACTTTTCGAAACCTATATTATTATCATTGTACTGGAGATTTTAGCACTTTTGGCATTTTTTGTTTTTTACCGAAAGCAGCATGAAACACTGATTGCAGCAGCAATACTTTTGATTGGGACTTTAATTACTTGGTTTGGTATTTCTTATTTCCGCCCTGAGACTTCAAAAACATTGCTTGTTTTAGCCGGACTTTTAATTTCTTCGGTTTTGTTTTTAATACAAATGTATAAGCATAAGTTGAAAACCGGATTTTTTATTCTATTAGTCCTTTTTTCATCCATCCTGTTTGCCTTTTCGGTCAACTACTTTTTTGATAATGTGCTCGATGATTATCAACAACGCCGTATTAAAGTGCTGTTAGGAATTGAGTCTGACCCATTTGGAGCCGGATACAACGTGAATCAAAGTATGATAGCCATTGGCTCGGGAGGGCCTATCGGAAAAGGGTACCTGCAAGGGACCCAAACCAAATTTAAGTTTGTGCCCGAACAAAGTACCGACTTTATTTTTTGCACTGTGGGTGAAGAGTGGGGATTCGTTGGGACTACATTTGTGTTGCTTCTGTTTTTGGCGTTATTAATGAGGTTATTGTTCCTGGCGGAGCGGCAAAAGTCAAAATTCAGCAGGATTTATGGTTACAGTGTGGCAAGTATCCTGTTCTTTCATGTAGCCATCAATGTGGGGATGACTATTGGCCTAGCTCCGGTAATCGGAATCCCTCTGCCTTTCTTTAGTTATGGAGGTTCTTCATTGTGGGGATTTACATTCTTACTTTTTATCTTTATCAAGTTAGATTCGAACCGCACGCAGTTGATTACTTAAACTGCTGCTGTATGAACTAATCAATCCCCCGCTTATTAAACAACAAATAGCCGAAGCTTACCTGAAAATAATAGGGTGTTTCTTCGTTGGTAAAATAGCTTGCTGTGGCTGCCAATGGACCCAACGGGGAATGAAATACCAAAGCAGCCGAGGCCATAATAATGGGATTTGGAAATTTACCGGAATAGGTAGTGTAAAAATCGTGGTGATAAATATACTGGTAGGGTTGGTACAGATAGGCTTCAATCCTCAGATCAATCGCCTTGGTAAACGTAAAAATGGGAATCAATCCAAATGCCCCATATCCGTGGGAGCGATAATTTTCAAGTAACATTACTTTGCTTTGTGGAAAAGGGGTGAAACTAAAAGCACTCAGCAGCGTGGACATGGAATTACTGAACGCGCTTTTATTTGAATATAAAACAGTAGCCCGGATTCCCAACGTGAATCTCGGATTGGCTTTAAAATAGCTTTGATAATCGGCCAGCATCGAATACCAGGAATGTCCCGATTCACTTTTGTTTTGGTATTCCAATTCTGGAGTGGTGCCGGGCCGATATTTTTCCTGACCGGTCACATAGCGGGTTTGCAATTTCAGAAACCGTCCCTGATTTGGATATTCCTTGTAATTCAAGGTACTGAATTCATAAGTGGCATGAATGCTTGAATAATCAAAGGTGGTCACATCGGCCACGTCATCTTTGGCAACCAGATTGGTTTGGAAATATTCATCGTACAATTCGCCATACGAGAATCCCATGTAAAAAATTCCACGGGTATTTACAGGCCTCCCAAAATTGGATTGAAAGTGGACCTCTTTTTGGGAAATCTGTGTGGGTGATTCACTATCGACAAACCATTCCGAGGAGAGTTTGAAATAATTCCAGTAGTTAGTTGTGGCTGAAAGATCAATATAAAAAGGAGAGATAACCCGATCCCGTTTAATGGTGCGGGGTGGAAAATCCATACGGAACTTCCCGGTAATGGAGTTGTAGAACTTCCCAATAAACATGTTTGAATAAAGGTTGTAGATGTTCTTTTTTTGAAAGTAATAATCCAAATCCACAAAGCCGGTATTCCTGAGGTTCGATGAAATGTTTCCGCCTACAGAAACAGAAAACTCGTTCTTAGTTTTTATTTTCAGGTACATATCAAAATAACCCGTGTTGGGATTGAATTGAGCCCTTGGATAGACTGAACGGACCAGCTTGTCGGATAAGATTTTAAAATACTCTTTCTCAAATTCCTCAAAAGTTAATAATTGCCGGTTCCGTTTGATGTTTTTTAAAATGTAATCCACCGTCTGGTTATCAACACCAGTAATATAAATGTTGTCAATAACGAATGGTTTTATCTGTTTTCTAAAATTCTCACGTTTCAGGTTTAATTCTTCTGTCGGAACCCTGCGGTGTATCAACAGCTTGATTGAATCCATTTTAAGCTGGGCAGCCTGATACCCCCGGTTGAAAAGACTATCGAATTGATTAAAATCAAAAAGCCCGAATTCATCTACGCTTGGCTCCACTAATATCCCATTTTTAGGCATCTGGTAATTGGTGTTTTTCATAAATACATTCTCCAGTTGCAAAAATATATTGTCTTCGTCCGGTTTTTTAGGGTTCGATGCCACTTTACATCCAATGAGCACATCGGGTTTAAACCGTTCCTGCATCAAATTTGTTGGAAAATTGTTTTCCATTCCTCCGTCAAATAGCAACACACTGTCGATGGTGATGGGTTTATAATAGCCTGGAAAAGTCATTGAAGCCCTCACAGCCGATGATAAATTTCCTTGTGTTAGAGTCACCGGTTTGTTTCGGTGCACATCGGTAGCTATGCAAAAAAAAGGGACCATCAATTTGTTGAAATCATATTCGGCTCCGGCAATGGCAGGTTCTAAAAATTGCATAAACCGTAAATCCATTTGTTCTGGCGAAATGAGGTTGGTGGGTAACAATGCTTTTATTTCGCCATTAACGTTCGAAAAGGGAAACTCAATCCAGTCAGACGATTCCTTTTTTAATTTATAATAATATTCCTCGTCGGTATCAATAATACCTTGCGACCAGCGGCGGAACTCATCGGAATTGAGCAGCGCCTCCATTTCATCTGTAGTATAACCAATGGCATACAAACCGCCAACAATGGCTCCCATAGAGGTTCCTGCAATATAATCAATAGGGATGTTGTTTTCTTCTAAAGCTTTGATGAGCCCAATATGAGCCAACCCTTTAGCACCTCCTCCACTTAATGTTAACCCTACCGTTTGCGGGAATATCATTTTTGGTAAAGAGGCTGTTAAAAAAATAATGCTTAAAACTATCGGTTTCCAAAGTAGCTTCATAAAGGGAATTGTAGTAAATCCCAAAATTAATGGAACCATCTGGAATTGTTGCATATTAAGGTTCTCAAATTCTAACATATTTGTTTTTTTTTTTGAGGAAGATTCCAACATAAACAAATTTTCAAAGCCATCAATTTGTTGTTACTTTTGCGCCAGATAAAAAATGCTTTGTATGATTTCAGTAAATGGCTTAACTGTTGAGTTTTCAGGAACCCCGTTATTCGATGAGGTAAGTTTTTTAATCAACCCGCGCGATCGGGTGGGGCTTACCGGAAAAAATGGTGCGGGAAAATCAACCTTATTGAAAATCCTGTACGGCATTCAGCCTTTTGACAAAGGTCAAATTGCGGTTCCCAAAGATACAACCATTGGTTACCTCCCCCAGCAGATGGCCGTTTCCGACACACAAACTGTTTTTAATGAAGCGATGAATGCTTTTTCGGAGATATTAACGATTGAAAGCAATATCCAACGATTGAATGAGGCATTGGCCGAACGGACCGATTATGAATCGAAAGAATACCTGAATTTGATCCATCAACTGACAGAAAAGTCGGAACGGTTTAATTTGCTTGGTGGAGCGAGCATTCAGGCCAACATTGAAAATACGTTGATTGGTTTGGGTTTTAACCGTTCCGATTTCGAAAGGCCAACCGGTGAATTTAGTGGTGGTTGGCGGATGCGTATTGAACTGGCAAAAGTGTTGCTCCGCAAACCCGATGTGCTGCTGCTCGATGAGCCTACCAACCACCTCGACATTGAGTCGGTGCAGTGGTTTGAGGAGATGCTGAAGGTTTATGAAGGAGCCGTTGTGGTAGTTTCGCACGATAAGGCTTTCCTCGATAACTTGACCACCCGGACTCTGGAGATTTCATTGGGGAAAATTTATGATTATAAAGTTTCATATTCAAAATATGTACAGTTAAGGCACGAACTGCTTGAGCAGCAACGGGCAGCTTATGAAAATCAGCAAAAAAAGATTGAGGAAACTGAGGAGTTTATTGAACGCTTCCGGTACAAAGCCACTAAAAGTGTTCAGGTTCAGTCGCGGATAAAGATGCTTGATAAAATCGATCGGATTGAGATTGATGAACTTGATGCCAGTTCCATCCATTTTAGGTTCCCATCGGCGCCCCATTCAGGACAAGTGGTAGTGGAGACCAAAGAGCTATCGAAGAGTTTTGGGAACCATTTGGTGTTAGATAAACTGGATTTTACCCTCGAAAAGGGAGAAAAGGTAGCTTTTGTTGGTAAAAATGGTGAAGGAAAAACTACCTTCTCAAGAGTCATTATCGGGCAGCACGAATTTCAAGGTTACTTGAAATTGGGGCACAATGTCAGAATTGGCTATTACGCCCAAAACCAAAGCGAAATGTTAGACGATAACAAAACAGTTCTTCAAACTATTGATCTGGTTGCTACAGGTGATGTGCGGCTAAAAATCCGTGATATTTTGGCCTCGTTTCTCTTTCGTGGCGAGGAGGTGGACAAAAAAGTATCGGTACTTTCAGGTGGCGAACGGGCACGGCTTTCGTTGGCAAAGTTGCTGCTGGAGCCAGCCAACCTGTTGGTTCTTGATGAGCCTACCAACCACCTGGATATGCGTTCAAAAGATATTTTAAAGCAGGCACTTATGAATTTTGACGGTACGGTAATCCTGGTATCGCACGATCGTGATTTCCTGGATGGTGTTGTACAAACGGTGTATGAATTCAAAAATAAAAAAGCCAAACAGCATTTGGGTGGGATTGCAGAATTCTTGGAAAAGAAGAAACTCGAAACGCTGAACCAGTTGAATATCCAGAAGCGTGTTGTTGCCGATGAAAAACCCAAAGAACTCTCTGAAAGCAAAATAAAATACGAGGAACGGAAAGAGGTGGAAAAACGGATACGTAAAGCTCAAAAAACCGTGGAAGAGAGCGAAGAACGGATAATGAAACTGGAAACAGACCTGGAACTAATGGATCAAATGCTTTCGCGTCCGGAGAACCTTTCCGATCCTAAGGTTTTTGAAAAATACGACTCCCTGAAAAAAGAACTGGAGAAAGAGATGCACCTTTGGGAACAAGCCCATCAGGAATGGGAGGAGTTGAAAAGGATCAAAACCTACTAATGAAATTTTATATATAACATTTTGTAACTTACAAAATATTATATACATCTATATCGTAAATTAAGATACTATGATAACGAAAATGCCTGCAAATCATTTTGTGTTATTATATTTGGGTATAGATTATTTTGGCCGTAAAGATGAGGCCATCCAATTGTTGAATAATACCCACAATTACAATGAAGGAATTATCGTTGAATCTCGAATGTAGTAAATTCCTGAACAGGTTGTTCCACCGCTTTAACGTTTATCACTGTTGCCCAAGTGGGTCCTTGATAGCACCACAGCACAAACTCGTTTAATTTTTCTTCAGCCCCTTCCGCCTCAATATAAACAGAACCATCTGTTTGGTTTCTCACGAACCCTGCGACGCCTAATTCTTGGGCTTTATCTTGGGCATGAAAGCGGAAACCTACATTTTGAACTCTGCCTGTTATAATGATCCGACATGCTTTTATAATCTCCATAATCAAAAATAAAAAAAAGCCCCCAATATGGGAGCTTTTGTATGAATCAAATCCAAAGATTTCTTATTCTTTTTTATCGTTGCGCTCTGGCTTTGGCAAAAGTATTTTTCTGGAAAGTTTGAATTTCCCAGCTTTATCCACATCAATCAGTTTCACTTCCACTTCATCGCCTTCTTTCAATACCTCATCAACTTTATCCAAACGGCGCCATTCAATTTCCGAGATGTGCAACAGACCTTCTTTTCCGGGTAGGATCTCGACAAAAGCACCAAAGGCTACAATGGCTTTTACCTTGCCTTTATAGACTTCACCAATCTCAGGAACAGCCACAATCCCTTTGATGCGACGGATGGCGGCATCAATAGATTCTTTGTTGTTGGCAACAACTTCAACGCGGCCAGTATTGTCAACCTCTTCAATTACAATAATAGTTCCGGTAGAGGCTTGAATTTCCTGAATGATTTTTCCACCAGGGCCAATTAAAGCACCGATAGTATCTTTCGGAATGGTCAGTTTCACCACTCTTGGAGCATGTTCTTTGTAATCGGCGCGAGGTTCAGTGATGGTTTCCATCATTTTACCTAAAATGTGCATTCTTCCTGCTTTAGCCTGGTCAAGTGCTTGAGCCAATACTTCGTAAGGAAGCCCATCTACTTTAATGTCCATTTGGGTAGCTGTGATACCATCTTTGGTACCGGTGACTTTAAAGTCCATATCACCCAGATGATCCTCATCACCTAGAATATCGCTAAGTACAGCGTATTTGTTGCCTTTGGTAATTAAACCCATGGCAATACCTGAAACCGGTTTTTTAATTTTGATGCCGGCATCCATCAGCGAAAGTGTTCCTGCACAAACGGTAGCCATTGATGAGGAACCATTTGACTCTAAAATATCGGAAACAATACGGATGGAATATGGATTTTCATCACCGGCTGGAATCATATTTTTCAGTGCCCGGTGGGCTAGGTTTCCGTGCCCGATTTCCCTGCGGCCTACACCACGGTTTGGTCTGGCTTCCCCGGTTGAGAAAGGAGGAAAGTTGTAGTGCAACAGGAAACGGTCTTTTCCCTGACGCAGCACTTCGTCCACCAATTTGTCGTCAAGTTTGGTCCCAAGGGTACAGGTGGTAAGCGATTGTGTTTCACCACGGGTGAAAATCGCTGAGCCGTGAGCCGAAGGTAGGTAATCTACTTCACTCCAGATAGGGCGGATTTCGGTGGTTTTACGGCCATCTAAACGCAAACCTTCGTCAAGAATTAAATTCCGCACAGCTTCTTTTTCAACCGCGTGGTAATACCTTCCAACCAGGTTTGTATTTAAAGCGGCCAATTCCTCTTCGGAATATTGAGCCAGGAATTCTTCTTTAACCGCTTGGAAATCCTCATGGCGCTGGTGTTTGTCGGCCTGGCATTTTTTAGCTACAGCATACACTTTATCGTAGGTTTCCTTCCAAATCTTTTCGCGCAATACTTCGTCGTTGGTTTCGTGGCAATATTCCCTTTTTACAGTTGAACCCACCTCTTCGGCCAGTTCCATTTGTACTTTGCAATGAACTTTTATGGTATCGTGGGCCAATTTGATGGCTTCCAACATGTCGGCTTCAGAAACCTCTTTCATCTCACCTTCTACCATCAAAATATTGTCGTAGGTTGCACCAACCATAATATCAATATCGGCACGGGTTAAATCAGATGTATTGGGATTGATGACCAACTTGCCATCGATTCGCGCTACACGGCATTCAGAGATAGGGCCGTTGAAAGGGATGTTTGAAACGGCTAAGGCTGCCGATGCTGCCAATCCGGCCAATGCATCGGGCATGGTATCTTTTTCAGCAGAGATTAACTGGACAGTAACAAAAGTTTCTGCATGAAAGTCATCTGGAAATAATGGACGTAAGGCACGGTCGATCAACCGGGATACCAATATTTCAGAATCCTGAGGTCTTCCTTCGCGGCGGGTAAAGCCACCAGGGAATCTTCCTGCAGCTGAATAGCTTTCTTTGTATTCAACCGACAAAGGCATAAAATCCACGTCTTCTTTAGCTTCTTGTGCAGCTACAACTGTTGCTAAAAGCATGGTATTTCCCATTCTAACAACTACGGCACCATCAGCCTGTTTGGCTAGCTTCCCTGTTTCGATGGTAATAATACGTCCATCTCCCAGGTTAATTTGTTTGTTTACAATTTTCATCTTTCTTTTTTACTTACCGGCCTGCCGGTTTCTTTTCTTTCTGTCGGGCAAGCCAAATTTATACTAATTTGTTTTTGTCAAATATAGAGGGTTTTTGGCTGAGTTACAATACTTGTTTTCAACGTCGCCTAAAGGTACCCGCTTGGGGCAAATAATTTTATGGGGTAGGGATTGGGTGCGGATATTCAACAAAAAAAGGCAACCCATGTGCCCTTTTTTGTTATTTTCTTAAGTTAAGTGCTTTTACAATTGCACGGTACCTTTCAATATCGTTTTCTTTAAGGTAATCGAGCAAACTTCTGCGTTTACCTACAAGTTTTAACAACGCTTTTTGTGTGCCAAAATCCTTTTTGTTTTTTTTGAGGTGTTCCGTTAAATGAGCAATACGGAAACTGAATAATGCAATTTGCCCTTCAGATGATCCAGTATCTTGTGCCGATTTGCCAAACGACTCAAAAAGCTCTGATTTTTTCTCTACAGTTAAGTACATATTCTTTCGTTATATTAATATCCTAAAAATTTCTTTTAATTTTTTGAACCGCAAAGGTAACCAATTCTTTTTATGCTGCAAGTAGTTTCTTAAAAAATTGCCATCAAAAAACTATGTTTTATTGGTTGGTTCCGAAATAGATACAATGTTTGGTAAACTTTTATCTTTGCAGGTAAGTTGGTTAACAAGTTGCTTGTAACCTATTTCTAACAGAAACTACAAATGCAGATAATCTTTTGTAGATTTCAATATTTGAAATTGTAAAATGGATAACATTTGATTATTGTTTAACTAATACATCGGACTCATGAATAAATGTGTTATTGTTGTTTTATTGTTTGTTGGTTTGGCCTCGTGTCAACCTAAAGAAGAAAAATTAAATTATCCTATGACAAGAAAAGTGGATACCGTAGATCATTATTTTGGGACTGCTGTGGCCGATCCTTACCGATGGCTCGAAGATGACAACTCTGATTCCACCAAAGCCTGGGTGGTTGCCCAGAATGCAGTTACCAACGCCTATTTGGCAAAAATTCCTTATCGCACCCAAATCAATAGCCGGTTAACCAAGCTCTGGGATTACCCAAAAATTTCGGCTCCATTTCATGAAGGAGGCCGATATTTTGTTTTCAAAAACAATGGATTGCAGAATCAAAGTGTGGCTTACCTGCTGGACTCCATTGGAGGCAACGAATCAGTCATTTTAGATCCCAATACTTTTTCGGATGACGGCACCGTTTCGCTGACTGCTTTTTCTCCTTCCGATGACGGCAAATTATTGGGTTATGGAATCTCGAAAGGTGGTTCAGATTGGAACGAATTTTTTGTAAAAAATATTGAAACAGGTGAACTTCTGCCTGACCATATCGAATGGGTGAAATTTTCCGGGATTCAATGGTTGAAAGATGGCTTTTTTTATTCACGCTTTCCGGCTCCAAAAGAGGACGATATACTGAAAGGGGTGAATGAAAACAGTAAAATCTACTATCATAAAATCGGAACTACCCAAACAGACGATCAATTGGTTTATGAGGATACCGAACATCCAAACTGGGGTTTTGGGGCCTGGGTAACCGACGACCAGAAGCTTTTGGTAATTGCCGTTACCGAATCTACGTCAGGCAATGCCTTCTATGTAAAAGATATCGAAAAGGGCGGCAATGTGATTAAAATTGTAGAAAGTTTTGATAACGATTTTCAGGTTATTGACCACCAAAATGGAAAATTATTGGTGATGACAAATTACCAAGCTCCAAAGTACAAAGTGATTGCAATTGATTTAACTGATTATGCCCGTGAAAAGTGGGTAGATTTCATTCCTGAGAAAGAGGGCGTTTTGACGGGAGTTTCAATCATTGGAGGGAAAATGATTGCCACCTATTTAAAAGATGCTCATAGTCATGTGGAAGTCAATGATCTTGCCGGAAAGTATTTATACGATCTTGAATTGCCAGTTCTAGGTTCTGTTAGTGGGTTCAATGGAGAACGGGATGATAAAATCACCTTCTTCACTATTACCTCTTTTACCACACCCGCGACGGTCTATAAATACGATATTGAGAACAATAAATCGGGACTTTACCAAACATCGGCTGTCGATTTTGACCCCGAAGCCTATGAAACCAAGCAGGTGTTTTTTACCAGTAACGATGGAACAAAAGTACCGATGTTTATTGTGCATAAAAAAGGACTGAAATTGGATGGAAAGAATCCTGTCTTACTTTATGGATATGGCGGATTTAATGTTTCGTTAACCCCTTCGTTCAATGTGGGCCGTTTGATATGGTTGGAGCAAGGCGGTGTTTATGCTATGGCAAACCTTCGTGGAGGTGGCGAATATGGCGAAGACTGGCATAAAGCCGGAACATTGATGCAAAAGCAAAATGTTTTTGATGATTGCATTGCTGCTGCTGAATATTTAATTTCAGAGAAATATACCTCAAAAGGGAAAATAGCTTTATTGGGAGGTTCCAATGGAGGATTGTTGGTGGGTGCAGTGGCCAACCAACGGCCTGAACTTTTTGGTGCAGCCCTTCCTGCAGTTGGTGTCATGGATATGCTCCGCTATCATAAATTTACCATTGGCCGTTATTGGGCTACCGATTACGGAACCAGTGAAGACAGCGAAGAGATGTTCAAATATCTGTATGCTTATTCACCAGTGCATACGATTAAAGAAAATGTAGAGTATCCGGCAGTTTTGGTGACTACCGCCGATCATGACGACCGTGTGGTTCCTGCCCATTCCTTTAAGTATATAGCCACGCTGCAAGAAAAATATAAAGGAACAAACCCGGTAATTATCCGGATTGAATCAAAGGCGGGTCACGGGGCAGGGAAACCTACGGCCAAAATTATTGAAGAATATAGCGATATGTACGCTTTCATGTTCAAAAACTTAGGAGTGGACCCGGTTTATAAGGAATAAAGAGTCAGAAGCACTTCTCAAATAATTTTTCCAGAATGAATGAAAACCGGGTTGAAATCCCGGTTTTTTTATTCGAAAAATTCTGTGGAAGAATCTGAAAACTTAGTTATTTTGCGTCAATGGAACTATCAAACAAATATATTGTCATCGAAGGGAATATTGGAGCAGGAAAAACCTCCCTGGCAACACGGTTGGCTGATCAATACAATGGAAAACTTATCATGGAACAATTCCATGATAATCCTTTTCTTCCCAAATTCTACAGCAACCCGGAGCGGTACAGTTTTTCACTGGAGCTCTCTTTTTTAGCAGCCCGGTACAAACAGTTGAACGATGAAATTTCGTCCACCGACCTGTTTAAATCTTTTACCATTGCCGACTATTATTTTGTAAAATCGTTGGTATTTGCCCGTACCACCCTGGGCGAAGACGAATTTGCCCTTTACCGGCAATTGTTCCAAATCATTTACCAGCAGCTCCCTTTACCCGATTTATACCTGTATCTGCACGCAACTCCTGAACGTTTGTTGCAAAATATTGCCAAGCGGGGACGAGAATATGAGAAATCTATCACGGCGGATTATTTGATTCAGATTCAAAAAAGCTATTTTAACTATTTTAAAACTGAAGCGCGATTCCCAATAGTTGTGATCGAGACCACCCATATTGACTTTGTGAACAACCAGGCGGATTATATTGCCCTGATTGAAACTATCTTGAAAAGGGACTATGCAAATGGGTTGAATTGGGTAGAGTTATAATTTGACAACGATTATTTTACCTTTGTAAAAAACAGCATTCATGAAAATAGCAGTTTTTGCCGGATCATTTGATCCTTTTACCAAAGGGCACGAGTCGGTTGTGGTTCGTGCGCTACCTTTATTTGATAAAATTATTATTGCCATCGGGAGCAACACCAATAAAATGGGTTTCCTTAGCGTAGAAGAACGTATTGAGTTGATTCATAATGTTTTTTCCGATGAACCGTGTATTGAAGTGGAATCGTACGATGGATTGACGGTAGATTTTTGCAAAAAAGCAGGTGCTAATTATATGATCCGGGGTATCCGCACGGCGGCTGATTTTGAGTATGAACGTGCTGTAGCCCAGATGAACAAATTAATGCTGCCCGAGGTGGAATCCTTTTTTCTGCTGACTACACCTGAACTTACACCGGTTAATAGCACCATCGTGCGTGATATTTTGCGTTATGGAGGCGATGTAAACCAGTTCCTGCCCGATAAAGCCAACATCTATTCATTACTCGAAAAAAGGAAAAACAAACAGTAAGAACATGGGTAGAAAACTGCTTTGGCTTCCTGTTTTTATGATTCTGGCAGGTACCAGTTTTGCACAAAACCAACCTTCTCAAATTCGCGGAACGGAAGTTCCCTACGCAGGTAAAATCATTGAAGTACATACATATACCGATTTGATAACCAAGAATTCAAAAGTTTTGTGTTCTGACACCGTGAATCCTGATGGTTCTTTTTTGCTGAATGTGCCGGTTTCCGAAACGCAGTTGGTTTTGTTGCCATTGGGAATTTTTCAGGCGGTACTTTTTTTGGAACCTGGTCGGCACTACCAAGTGGTTTTACCTGAATACCAGCCCAAAACCCTGGCCGATATTCTAAACCCCTATTTCCAACCTGTTGAAATTTATTTGGGAATATCCAATCCCGATTCATTTGACATAAATTTGCAGGTTGCCGATTTCAATGAGAGGTACCACGGTTTTATTGATGCTAATTCCAATAAAATGATGCTTGGAGCCAGCGAAGCAAAAATTGATTCAGTCATTGAACTTATTGAAAGCAAATACACAGGCAATTCAAACTTGTATTTCAGAAACTTCCGTAACTATAAATATGCCTGGCTAAAATATGGTACAGTCATGCGCGATAGCCGCTATGTGGTGCGAGAGTATTTTAGGAATCAGCCTATTTTATATGAGAATACTTCATACATGGATTTGTTCAATCAGCTTTTCACCAATTATTTGTCGTTTTATATGAATTCCAAGGAGGGGCAGAGGTTGTATTCCGACATCGCTTATGCAAAAAGCCCCACCTACATTTATCAGACATTTTCAAATAACATGGCACTCACCAGCGATAGTTTACAGGAATTGGTTTTGTTAAAAGGGTTGTACGATGCCTTTTACACGGGCGATTTCCCCATCCAGAGTTTGCTTGTCACCCTCGATTCCATTGCCTGTTGCCCAAAAGTAGCGTGTCATGCACAGATAGCTCAAAATATAAGAACCAAGGTGCTTCAAGCCCGGGTTGGTTTTCCGGCTCCAACATTTGAATTGTATGATGCCCAAGGGAATCTGCGTAAATTGTCTGATTTCCAGACGAATTACATTTATCTGAACTTTATATCTGTAAAAAGTTTTCCAAGCCAGCAGGATTTGGAACTGATGAAACAGTTGTACGAAAGGCATCAGAACGATTTCAAATTAGTAAGTATTTCTATAGATGAAGATATTGAGGAAGTGCAGAAATATTTTAACGAACATGGTTATAACTGGCCGGTTTTGAGCTACATGAACCATAAAAACATTATTGATGAATTTAAGGTAAAAGCTTATCCTACCTATTATTTAATTGATCCCGAGGGTAATTTGGTGATGTCGCCCGCCAATTCTCCCTCCGAGAATTTTGAATGGAGTTTTTTTAAATTGATGCAATCGAAAATGCGGAATCAAAACCGATAAATTCATCAATTACATCACAAATAGAAGGGTAGGCGTTGAGCAATAATTCCGGTACCTTTTCAGCAGATACCCATACTGCTTCGGTGATTCCTTCTTTGATCTGTGGTTGTGTGGATTCAGTTCCAGTGTATTTCATCAGGTACCAATAGGAGGGTTTGAGTGTAAGTTTTTCATCCAGATAATAGGTGTGGTAAGTAGTTTTCAATTTTTTTACAATCTGTTGATGGTTGATGCCACATTCTTCAGAAACCTCGCGTAAAGCAGCGGTTTCTTTGGTTTCACCCTTTTCGATATGCCCTTTGGGAATATCCCACAAACCGTGTCTTTTAATAAAAAGCATCTGTTTTTTGGTGTTGACGACCAAACCGCCTGCCGCTTTTTTCACCTGAAAGATACCCTTAAACAGTTTCCACGATGCGGAAAGGTTGGAACATTCAATAAAAACCGTTTCGTTTTTGCTGTTTTGTAGCAATAAGTGGCTCAATTCCTCGATTTTTACGGCACTGAGGTCTTTCCATACATGTTGATGCACTTTGTTCTTTTCTGCTTTTTTACCAAGGTAAACCACATTCCGGTTAAAAAAAACTTTATACTTTTGGGGCATGACACAAACAAATGAAATAGCTAAAAAGGTGGCAACACAATTGTTGCAAATTAACGCAATAAAATTGTCACCAACAAGTCCATTCACATGGGCATCGGGGATGAAATCGCCCATCTATTGCGACAACCGGAAAACCTTGTCTTTTCCTGAGGCCCGGGATATTATCCGTGATGCCTTTGTACAGGCCATTCAAAACCAATACTCAAACGTTGAGGTAATTGCCGGGGTAGCTACCGGTGCTATTGCCCACGGGGTACTTGTGGCACAGGCATTGAACAAACCTTTTGTTTATGTGCGTTCCGATGCCAAAAAGCACGGTTTGGAGAATCTGGTTGAGGGACACCTGGAAAAGGGCCAATCGGTAGTGGTTATTGAGGATCTGATTTCAACCGGAGGTAGCAGTCTTAAAGCAGTTGAAGCGTTAAGAAATGCCGGAGCTAGGGTGGAAGGATTGCTTGCTATTTTTTCGTATGGTTTTGCCAAGGCCAGCGAAAGCTTTATACAGGCAAACTGTGCTTTTGGAACCCTAAGCAATTATCCGGTTTTGGTAGATCTGGCTCTCGAAACCGGTTACATCAAATCCTCCGACCTGGAGTTGCTCAGGAAATGGCGCGAGAATCCCGATCAATGGTTATAAATTTAGCATTCAATTCATTTTTATGGAGATAGAAAGCCGTGTGGGCCAGGTTATGGCCTCTCAAAAATATGTATTTCAATTGCTTTCCGACTTTAATAACATCGCAAAATTTATCCCAAACGAGCAGGTTTCCGATTTTGTATCCGATGCCGACAGTTGTAGTTTTACCATTAACAACATTGGCAAATTCGGGATGCGGATTATAGAGCGCGAACCTTCCAAGCTCCTGAAGATTGCGAACGATTACCAGGTGCCGTTTTCATTTAACATGTGGATTCAGTTAAAAGACGTGGACACCAAAGATACCCGTGTTAAGATAACTCTGAGGGCCGAATTGAATCCGTTGCTGAAAGTGGTGGCTCAAAAACCTTTGACCAGCTTTGTGGAAGCATTGGTTACTAAAATGGAAACTATTCGGGAATAAATGAAGAAAACATTACTAATCTTTTTAAAACTAAAAGATTAGGATGCTAAAAAGAATGTATGCTAATTGATTACATCACAAACTCCACTTCCTTCATGTAAAAACTCCGGGTATCGCCTGTGGGTGTTGCCAGTACCAGGCACCCGTCGTCTTTAACCTCCATAATTTTAGCATGGAATAACTCATTGTTGGCTTTAAAGTCGTGGTAGTGATGCGAACGGAAGAGATGGTTAAAATATTGTTGGTTAATTTTTTCTGTATAACCATCGGAAAGCATGTCGTACCAAATGGAAATTTGATTTAGGATACGATTTAAACATTCATTGGTATCCAACGGATGCTTTAGAATTTGTTGAAGTGAAATGGGGTTTGGGGCATCGCTGGTAAAACGTTCCTGATTTACATTAATACCAATTCCGATAATTGAAAATTTAATTTGGCTCCCTTGTATCTGGTTTTCAATTAATATACCACCTACTTTTTTGTTTTGGTAATAAATGTCATTGGGCCATTTAATGGTAAAACAATTCTGATATGTATTCAGTGCATCAATGATGCCCAGTGAAATAGCTTTCGACATCAGAAACATATCTTCAGCTTTTAAAAAACCTGGACAGAGCAGCAAGCTAAATGTCAGGTTTTTGTTGGCCTCGCTTTCCCAGGTATTTGTACCAAGTCCTTTTCCGCTGTTCTGAAAATCGGCTGAAATTACATATCCCTCAGGCAGGGCCGATTTGTCAATCTGATTTCTCAGGTATTTGTTGGTTGAATCAACCTCAGTAAGGTGAAGAATTGTAAATGGTTTCATTTTTCAAAAACTAATAGGTTAAACGGCAATTAATTTATTCTTTATGGCATACATGATTAAGTTAGCGGTGTTTTTTGAATTGGTTTTACTTAACAGGTTTGCCCGGTGTTTATCAACCGTCCGTTTGCTGATAAAAAGGGTGTCGGCAATTTCTTGGTTCGAAAGGCCTTTGCAGATTTCTGCCAAGACTTCGAGCTCTCTTTTTGAAAGAGATGTAAGTTCTGATTCAATCTCTTTGTGCGGATGAAAATTTTTAATCACATTGTAGAGCAATTCTTGTGAGAAAAAGCTCCCGCCTTGCAAAACCTGATGTACCGCCTCAATGACCTCATTAATCTCAGAATTTTTCAATAAAAATCCCTTGACTCCGGCATTGATCATTTTATAATAATAATCCTCTTCGCCAAACATGGAAAGGGCAATTACTTTAATATCGGGATATTTTAGCGTGGCCAATTGAGTGGCCTCAATGCCATCCATCACGGGCATGTTAATATCCATCAGCACTACATCAGGGAGTTTTGCTTCTAATTTTTCTAGAAATTCTTTCCCATTGGATGCCTCATCAATAACCGCCATGGTAGGTTCGGAGTTTAGCAGAATTTTTAATCCGTTTCTGAAAAGGGCATGGTCATCGACCAAGATAATTTTTATTCGATTCATGTTCATTTAATTTAACCGTACTTTTATAAGGGCATGCGTTCCCTCGCCTGGGGCGCTATTAATTACAAAAACCCCGTTAATTGATTTTATCCGCGAGATGATGTTCGAGAACCCCATGCCGGTTTCCTGGCTTGGGTTTCTTTTCTCAGGAATAAATCCAATTCCATTATCGTTAAACTGAATGGTTAAGGTTTTTAAATGCTTCTCGATATTTATAGCTACTTGAGTGGCGTTGGCATGTTTCAATGTATTGTTAATGAGCTCGCATGTGGCCCGGTATAAAATAGTTTCAACGTTTGGGTCGAATCGTTCGTTTTCGCAATTTGATATAAAGTTGATGGTCACCGAGCGGGTTTGGTTTATTTTATGTGTAAAATTCTTTATGGCACTCACCAAGCCAAAATTAGTAAGTACATGGGGACTTAGGTTGTTCGAAATTTCTTTAATGCTCGTTATGGCTTCGTTAATAACCATATTCGTGTTTTCCAAAATCTCGGTCTGGTTCTGGGTTTTGTTGTTCATCAAGGCCGAAACCGACATCTTAACGGCGGACAACAAGGGACCCAGCCCATCGTGCAAGTCCTTGGCAAAGCGTTTGCGTTCTTTTTCTTCGGTTTGAATGATGGCATTCAATATCCGGTTTTCGGAACGGGTGCGCTCAATTTCTGCTCTTTTGAGGGAATAGAAAATTTCACCAATGAGAAATACCCCTGCCGTAAAAACAAACGAAATGAGTACCCCCAGCCAATCGTCGGCCATGGTTAGGTAAAATGAAAAATCGTCTTGCAAAAACTGTATCAATTTGATGGTATAACGGACAGCCAAAAGTAAAAAGCCCATGGAGATTAACACCCATGAAGCCCGGTATTTAGTGACCCTCATGAGCCGGAGGGCAAAAATGGCAGCCACCAATTGAAAAGTTATAGAAATTAAAAGTGTAACAAGACGGAGCATTGCTTTTTTTTAACAAAAATAGCATTAATCATCAATATGTAAGCATCCTCACAAGAGTCTTCTGTTTGATTAAAACATCTGGTATTTCGCACACGGTAAAGTCTTTGCCAAATGAATAAACCTCTGAGTAAGAACTATTTTTTTGATTTAAAATAGCGGAAAGTGGTTTATGTTCTGAAAAAACCATTATATTTGCAGCCGCTAAAATAAAATGTATTATTAATTAAAAATTTAAACTATGCCTGTAAGAATCAGATTAGCAAGACATGGTAGAAAGCGTAACGCTTATTACCACATTATTGCAGCCGATAGCAGGGCGCCACGTGATGGTAAGTTCATAGAAAGATTAGGGAATTACAACCCAAACACAAATCCTGCTACTATTGAACTTAACTTTGATCGGGCATTGTATTGGCTACAAGTGGGTGCGCAACCCTCGGATACCGCACGCGCAATTCTTTCCTATAAAGGGGTGTTAATGAAAAAACACTTGTTGGATGGTGTTAAAAAAGGGGCTTTTGATGAAACTGCTGCCGAACAAAAATTCGCTAAATGGCTGGACGAAAAAGCTAACAAAATCCAATCGAAAGTGAGCCGTTTACATTCTGAGAAATCGGCCGATGACCGGACCCGTTTAGCTGCCGAAAAGAAAGTAAGCGAAAGCAGGGCTCAGGCCATTGCCGAAAAAGCTGCCGAACTAGCAAAAGCTGCTCAAGCACCTGCTCCTGAAGAAGCTGAAGGTGAAGCTGCTCCAGAAGAAACTGCTGCAGAATAACAAGTTACTCCATGCACAAGGAGGATTGCTTTCGTATTGGCACCATTGTAAAGCCTCATGGGGTACGTGGTGAAATAATATTGGATAGCAACACTCCCGAAGTGGTTGAAAATATTAAGGAATCAGTATTTCTAGAAATAGAAGGTTTACTGGTTCCTTTTTTTATTGATGAATTAAAAGCCCTCAGCAGCCAGCGTTTCCGCATTAAATTTTTATGGATAGAAACCGAACAAAAAGCAAGAGATATGGTAGGGTGCGCTGTTTATTCTTTGAATGAGGAACTGGGTTTAGAAGAAGAGGATTTTGCCCAGAGTCCTAAGTTACTTGTCGATTTTACAGTCCACGACATTCATCTTGGGGAGATAGGGGTGGTGAAAGAATTTATTGAAAACCCATCGAACCCGTTGTTGGTAGTTGAACATGGCAAAAAGGAACTGCTTTTGCCTATCCATCCTCACTTTGTGGTTAAAATACAACCAAAACTAAAAAGTATTACTTTAAACCTTCCCGAAGGATTGGTTGACCTTTTTTAACAATAGTCCGTTAAACTTTTTTAATTGGCATTTTATCATTATGTAATACGTTGAAGTACATAGAAATAGAGAAATATTTCCAAGTATTTCAATTTACTCCCATGTATTTCAAATTCAACGTGTTACAAAATATTTATTGAAGTATTGTTTTAAGATACTTTCCGGATTTTTAAATAACAAATAAAAGACACTTGAAACCTAAGAGTACAGGTAATTCTGTATAAAATCGTAAGTCTTAGGTAAAAATCTAAACTACAGGCTTATCCAGTTTTTCGTAAATAGAATTCTGGCTGATGAATTCCGGGATGATCCGTTTCACCTTTTCAACAATCATCAGGTCATTTTGTCCATTTAGCAGGCTTAATAACTCCTGAATTTGTTCTTTCACCTCCGGGAACGGGTATTTCCGTACTTTGGCTATCATGATTTGGGCATGATGCGTGGGGAGGGTGTTTTCTTTATCGGCCAGCAGTTCTTCGTATAATTTTTCACCTGGACGTAACCCGGTAAAGTTAATTTGGATGTCTTTGCCCAATTGCAGTCCCGAAAGTTTGATCATTTTTTTTGCTAAATCGACAATTTTTACCGATTTGCCCATATCAAAAATAAAGATTTCGCCGCCAGTACCCATAGTTCCGGCTTCCAACACCAATTGACAAGCTTCGGGAATGGTCATAAAATAACGGGTAATTTGGGGGTGGGTTACTGTAATAGGACCACCTTCTTCAATTTGTTTCTTAAACCTTGGAATTACCGAACCATTGGACCCTAAAACATTTCCAAAGCGGGTAGTTATAAAAGCAGTTGTATTTGTTTCCTGGTTTAACGATTGGATATAAATCTCGGCTAATCGTTTTGATGCACCCATTACATTGGTTGGATTTACGGCCTTATCGGTAGAAACCATCACAAACTTTTTAGTATGGTATTTTACAGCCATGTCGGCAATAGTCTGTGTGCCAAACACATTGGTTTTAATGGCCTCTGCCGGATTGTTTTCCATCATGGGGACATGTTTGTAAGCGGCTGCATGGAAAACAATATCTGGGGCAAATGTTTTAAAAACTTCTTCAACTCTCAGGGGGTCGGAAATGTCGCCAATCATTACTTGAAAGTTGAAACATTGCTTTTGTTCGCGGAGTTCCATTTCAATGTCATACATCGGGGTTTCTGCCTGATCAAATAGCACCAGGTTCTTTGGCTCAAACTTAATCAATTGCCTGACCATTTCGCTGCCAATAGAACCGGCAGCTCCCGTGATAAGGACTACTTTGTTTTTGATTTGGCTGCTTATGTTTTCGATATTTAATTTGATGGGTTCCCTTTCGAGCAGGTCTTCAATCTTAATATGCCGGATTTGTTTGGAACTCAATTCCCCGTTGATCCAGCTCTCAACGTTGGGGACTGCTAATACCCTTACATTATTGTTTAAACTTAAATCAATCAGGTTATTCTTTTCATCTAGGGTTTCAAAGGGTTTGGCCAGAATCATATATTGGACCAGTTCATCAGATATAATTTTTTCAATGTCAGCCAGCGGGTAAATACTGATTCCTTCAAGTTGTTTCCGACTACGTTTGGTCACATCGCCGAAAAAAGCGACTACTTTATATCGGTTTTCAAGGTCTTGCTCTAAAGTCTGTTTGGCCGCAATGGCAGCGTGGCCGGTTCCATATATTACTGCCTTTTTAATTTGTATGGGCGAAGTCCGGAATTCCCAAAAAACAGCTTTTACCAACCACCGTAAGGAGGTCATGAAAAATGTTGTGGTTAAAAAGTCGATAATTACAATGGAAAGTGGAACAATAAAGGCATGGGTAATATAATAATAGCTAACAATATTGCTAAGAATGATAAAAGCACTTCCTAAAAAAAGGGTCATAAAAATCCGTTGGGAATCTTTTAGTCCGGTATAACGGACAATTCCTGCATAGGTCTTTCCAATGATAAAACTAATAATCCGGATGGTGGCAACAAAAGGGATGATAAAATACAACGAGGCTACATTGGTTTCAGGAATTTCAAAATTGAACCGGAGCAAATAAGCCAGAGCCACACTGGCGATGGAAATAAACACATCAATTAGAAATACGATCCACCTTGGTGTATATTTTTTACTAAATATCATGATAAATCATTTGGCAGTTGTTGTTGAAATAGCAGTGCAAATATAAAATTTATTGAGAAACATTGTCTTCATACATCCGTTTATTTGCCAAGCCGGATTTGTTGAAAGGGTAATAAATGAAAAAAGCCCAATGATGATGGGCTTTTTATCAAATACAAAAATCTTTTTTATTCTGCGGGTGCAATTGCTTCTACAGGACAAACCTCAGCACATGTGCCACAATCGGTACAAATGTTGGGATCAATTACATAGATATCACCTTCAGAAATAGCTTCAACGGGGCATTCAGCAATGCAGGTTCCACAAGCTATACAATCTTCAGAAATTTTATAAGCCATATCCGAATTATTTTGATTATTAATAAGCGACAAAGTTAAAGTTATCGCTGCATAAATTAAAACCAAAGCGTACTTTTTTTTCTATTTAATAGCAGTTTAAGCCCCGAAACCTTATGAATGAGGGAGCTTGGCCAACAGCGTTAACCCACCGGTCACCTTTTGGTTCAACTGTACTTTGATTTCGGAACCTATGGGAATCAATACGTCAACCCTGCTGCCAAAGCGGATAAATCCGAGCTGATCTCCTGCATGACATTCTAGTTCAGGTTTTGCATAGGTGATGATTCTCCGTGCTACAGCCCCGGCAATTTGTTTCACCAATATTTTTCCAGCTTTGGGAGTATCAATCACAACCACTGAGCGTTCGTTTTCATGCGATGATTTGGGCAACCAGGCTGCCATGTACTTTCCATCAAAATGAATAGACTGAAGGATTTTGCCCACTACCGGATACCAGTTAATGTGGACATTCCAGACCGACATGAAAATTGATATCTGAATCCTTTTTTCTTTGATGAATTCATTTTCTTCAACCTCTTCGATGGCAACAATGGTACCATCGGCGGGTGAAACGACCATGGTTTCGTCGAACTCAATTTTGCGGTTTGGAAACCTGAAAAACCTAAAAATAAAAGCTAACAAAAGGAAAAAGATGAGCCCAAAACCTCCTAATACCCAAGTGGGCATTTTTGTTAAAACCAATACAGTCATTAGGGTTCCGGAAATCAACAGTGCCACGGTAATGACACTAAATCCGGCTTTGTGAATTCTCATACGTAAGGATTTTCTAGTTATTATTTTACAAAGAAATACAAATATGTAAAAATTGCAGGAATCGCGAAAATTAAACTATCAAAACGATCTAAGATTCCTCCATGTCCCGGTAAAATATGGCTCGAATCTTTTATTGAAAGGCTACGTTTGAACATCGATTCCACCAAATCGCCCAAGGCGCCAAAGATAACCACGATAGCGGCTATCACTGCCCAAGTGTGGGTTTCAAAAAAGTTGAAATAACGCCCCAATAAAAATGAAGCTCCCATGGCGACCAACAGTCCGCCAAAGAAACCTTCCCATGTTTTTTTAGGTGATATGCGTTCAAACATCCGATGGTGGCCTAGAGTGACACCAAATAAATAGGCACCGGTATCCGACATCCAGATTAAAACCAAGACACCTAAAACCACTTTGCCGTTAAATTCGCCGTTCATGTAGGCTAAATGCGGCAAAAGACTGATGGGAAAGGTAATATAAATCAATCCCATGAGGGTTGTGGCAATGTTTAACAATGGATGTTTTTGGTTCCGATATAATTCGAATATAAAAATAAATAAAACCATGGGGATGATTAGTAAGCTTAAATAATAGCCCCAGGTAATTTGGTACCATAAAAAAGAGGTAAAAACGGCTATTCCACCAACAATGCTGCCATAATATTTTTGCGGAAGGGTGTGGCTTTTTATCGAAAAAATAAAAAATTCACGCAATGCTAGAATTTCAACAATGAGAAACAACAAGATAAACGACCATGAATTTAATAAAATTCCTGATATCAGCAGTAATGCAAAAATAATTCCGGTAAAAGTACGCTGCCAAAAATTATTCATATTTATAGGTCTTTTAACAAAAATTTAGCCCGAATCAAATCATCGGGCTTTACAAGAATATCAATGTCTCCAAAAAAGTAAATGGAATCCTGTTGGTTTAACACTACGCAATCAATGTCGTGATCTTCAAGCATATCTTTCGCCATTTCGGCAAGATATGGCTTGGAAGTGCTGTAGGCAATAACCCAATCAGATTCCATATATTTTGATTCAAATAGTTCTATACACTTGTATTAGAATCATTTGGAACGTTATCAGGAACTGCCCCCTTATTTTTTTGAGCTTGATCATCGTCTGAATAGGGAGTTTTACCATTTGGGCGCGGTCCCAATATCCGTTCTAAATCTTCGGCAAAAAGCACTTCTTTCTCTAAAAGCAATTCGCCTAAAGCATTGTGTTGAGTTTTAAAGGTATTTAAAACTTCTTTGGCACGGACATAAGCTTGGTCAATTATTTTTTTTGTTTCTTCGTCGATAGCTTTAGCGGTTTCTTCGCTGTAGGGTTTGTTGAATGTGTATTCGTTTTGTCCGGTGGAATCATAGAAACTCACGTTTCCAATCCGGTCGCTCATTCCAAAATAGGAAACCATGGCATACGACTGTTTGGTCACTTTTTCCAGGTCATTCAGGGCACCTGTCGAGATTTTGCCAAAGAAGAGATCTTCGGCGGCACGTCCGCCAAGTATGGCACACATTTCGTCCAACATTTGTTCTTTGGTAGTCAATTGTCGTTCTTCAGGCAAATACCAGGCTGCTCCCAGTGCCTGACCGCGAGGGACGATGGTCACTTTAATAAGAGGATTGGCATGTTCCAGTATCCAACTTACCGTAGCGTGACCAGCCTCATGATAGGCAATGGTTTTTTTCTCCTCCAACGAGATGATTTTGTTCTTTTTTTCCAAACCACCTACAATCCGGTCGATGGCATCTAAGAAGTCTTGCTTTTCAACCAATTGTTTTTCTTTGCGGGCAGCTATCAACGCGGCCTCGTTGGTTACATTGGCAATATCGGCACCACTGAACCCGGGGGTCTGTTTGGCCAGGAATTCAGGGTTTACATCGGCTCCTAATTTTTGCAAGGGCCGCAGGTGTACTTTAAATATCTCTTTCCGTTCGTTCAAGTCGGGCAATTCCACATGAATCTGACGGTCGAAACGGCCGGCTCTTAACAGTGCCCGGTCTAAAATATCGGCCCGGTTGGTGGCGGCAAGAATGATAACACCGCTGTTGGTGCCAAAACCGTCCATTTCAGTAAGCAGTTGGTTCAATGTATTTTCACGCTCGTCGTTGGCTCCCCAGTTTGGGTTTTTTCCGCGGGCCCGGCCAATGGCATCAATTTCATCAATAAAAATGATACAAGGGGCCTTTTCTTTGGCCTGTTTAAACAGGTCGCGGACCCTTGAGGCACCTACACCTACAAACATTTCGACAAAATCGGAACCCGACATGGAAAAGAAAGGTACATGTGCTTCGCCGGCTACAGCTTTGGCCAGCAGGGTTTTTCCTGTTCCTGGAGGGCCTACCAAAAGGGCGCCTTTTGGTATTTTACCTCCTAGCTGGGTATATTTTTGCGGGTTCTTTAAAAAGTCCACAATCTCTTTAATTTCAACTTTTGCCTCTTCCAAACCGGCTACATCTTTAAAGTCAACTTTTACTTCGGCAGTGTCTTTATCAAAAATTTTGGCTTTTGATTTCCCGATGTTAAAGATTTGGCCACCGGCACCATTGGGGCCGGCCATTTTCCGGAAGATGAAGAGCCAAACGCCAATCAGCAGGAGAGGAAACAGCAGCCAATTTAGGATGGTTTCAAAATGGTTGTTCCGTTCCACAAAGCTGATGTCAATCCGTTCTTTAGGGTCGAAGTCTTTTTGAGCTTCATCCATACGGTTTTCAAAAGCCTCTACCGAACCAATGGTAAAAAAATACTGCGGGTTTTGTGACGTTGAAAAGGTACTCTTCTTTTGATTGTTAACCTCATTGTATTTTTGATCTTTCAACCGGTCGGGTCTGATGTAGATTTCAACCTTTTTATTGTTTACCACTTCAATCTTTTGAACATCGTTAGCTTTAAGCATTTCCTGTTCAAAGCGGTTCCAGGTAACCTCTATGGGTTCGTTGGTTGGTTGAAATAAAAAGATACCAAACAGTGAAATGGCAATCAAAGCATAAACCCAGGTTATGTTGAATTTTGATTTCTTGTCGTTGTTTTTTGAATTGGATTCGGGTTTTGAACCCGTTCCTGCTTCTTTTTTGGGATTGTTGTTCTCGCTCATTGAGTAGTTTGTATTATTCGTCTTTAATTAATTCAGTATTTGCATCGGCCCATAAATCTTCCAGGTTATAAAAGCGGCGGAAAGGTTCCTGAAACACATGAACCACCACGTTTCCATAATCTAAAAGAATCCATTGGGAATTGTCGGAACCTTCGCGATGTATCAAATGCTCACGTATTTCTGTCCGGGCTTGCCGCTCAATGTGGTTGGCTATGGCATCCACCTGAGTGTTCGAATCGCCATGACAGATGACAAAGTAATCGGCGATGGACTGATGTAAATCATTCATGTCTAAAACCACGATTTCTTTCCCTTTTTTATCTTTAATTGCTTCAACGACTACATTTTTTAGCGTCTGTTTTGCAACGGTTTTAATCATATTCTTAATTTGCCACAAATGTAATGAAAAATGTTTGCTTTTAACTGTAAAGCATGCCACTTAACAAATTCAGTGCCTATATTTTTTGAAGCTATTTTGGATTGGAAATGGAATTAATTCAAATGTACTTCTGTCATATTTACTGAGTTTTCTTTACTGCCAGCTTTTATAAAGAAAATTTGTCAGCACGTTGCCATGAAAACTTCTCAAGAAAAGAGAGATTCGAAAGCGGGTTTTTGGGTTGGAATAAAAAATTCCTCTATCTTGTAACCAACCGAATTCCGATCCGACTTACCTATAAACTTAAACTTGAGTGAGCAGCGACGAGGCCATAATAAAAATAAAGGAGTTTCAGCCATTGATCCGCAAAGTGTGTTTGATGTATGCCCAAAACAGGGCAGAGTCGGACGATATGTTTCAGGAGATTTGTATCCAGGTATGGCGGGCGTATCCTCAGTTTAAGGGCGATTCGAAGTTTTCCACGTGGCTATACCGGGTCTCTATTAACACGGCTATTTCGTGGATTCGGAAGGAGAAAAAGCACCGGCTGAATGACCGGGATGACGAAAAGCTTTTTGGCATGCACGACGATACCCCGTTTTACGTGGCCGAGGAAAAGGTGGAGCTGGTGGCATCGCTGCACCGGGCTATTCAAAAGCTTAGCGATGTGGACCGTTCGCTGGTGTTGTTGTATCTCGAAGATGTGGCTTATGCTGAAATTTCGGAGATTTTAGGTCTGACAGTGACGAATATTAAGGTAAAAATGAACCGGGTGAAGAAACGGTTAAAAAAGCTGATTGAAGATGATGAATGAACTTGATAATTTGAGAAATGCTTGGAAGGCAATCTCTGACCGGGGCAGTTTAAAAGACTATTCTGCCGAGGAGATTAAACGGATTGTCAAGGGGCGCTCAAACAACGAGCTGGCCAAAATCAGGCGCAAGATCATCACCGAATGGTCGGTAGCCCTGCTTCTGTCGCTGGCTATGGTGTTGTATGTCCGGTTTATCAACCCGGGAGATACCAAATTTGCCTTGGCTTTTATAATTATAATTCTGGCATTTAGTTTTATTCCTTATTACAAAGTTATCCGTCTAAAATTCTCAAACCACACCGATTTAAAAACCTATCTGACCGAGTTTATCAACCGGTTTGAGAAACTGGTCAGGCAGTACATCCGGATGTCGGTATTTTTAATGCCTCTGGCTGGCCTTGGTGGTTTTATGTTAGGTTTTCATAGCGCGGCTACCCAAACCGAATGGCATGGCTTGATGAAATGGATCAACGTGCTGCTGATTCTGGGGTTCTTGGTCATGATTTCGTGGGGAGGCTATTGGCTGCAACAGCGCTATTTTAGTTGGATTTACGGTAAAAATATCCAACGACTGCGTGAATGCCTGGCTGACTTGGAAGAGGCTGAGGAAATGGAATAAAACCGATTACAATAGGGTGAGTTTCGCCAAATAATCGTAATGTTCCCCCGATTCCAAAAGTTCGCACCTGAAACCCGCTTGGAGTGCATAATCGGTCAATGTATGAAAATCAATAAACAACCAATGGAAGGGAATCCCTTTGGTCCGTCCATACCTGAGTTGGTAGGTTACTTCGCCATAATAGGCTCCCATCAAATCAATTAGGAAACCTTCTTTATCATTCCCGAAAAGATAAATCAGGTCTGAGGAGTCTAACAAAATCTGGCCATCCGGGTTTAGCAACTGCTTACATTTTTCAAAAAAAACAGGCAATTCCTTCAATGTTTGTGCAATGCCAATGCCATTCATCAGGAAAAGAAGTGTGTCGTAGGTTTCATTGGAAGGTGCATCGAAAAAGTTGGACATCAGAACCTTTTTAATTCCACGTAACGTTAAAACTTCAGTTGTCAAATGAGAAATTTCCAAAGCAGTTACTGATAGCCGTTTTTGCTGAAGCCACAATGAATGGCAACCTGCTCCTGCACCCACATCGAGCACGCTTCCCCGGCAGTTTTTTAACGCGGTTTTTTCAAGCTTAGGCATCTGGTTAAATTCACGGAAAAGATAGGATACCTCAATGTTGTCATCTTCGGCAATGTCTGATTTTACCACCAATTTGTTGCATTTCTTTTGGTAGTAATAATCGTGAATGGCTTGGCCCATCGGGTCGTTGATAGGATCAAAACTCATTATTCCACATGATAAGTCCGTTTTACCCGGCGCGAAATGCCTGTAAGCACTTCATAAGGAATGGTCTGCATCCATTCGGCCAATTGGTTCACGGTTAAATGTTTGCCAAATATCTCTACCCGGTCGCCCTCTTTCACATCCAATCCGGTCACATCCAGCATGCACATATCCATACACACATTGCCGATAATGGGCACCAATTGACCATTGATCCACATTTTCCCAACGCCATTACTGAGAATCCGCCGCAATCCATCGGCATAACCAACCGGGACTGTAGCAATTACCGAATCGGTTATCACTTTTCCTTTGCGCGAATAACCTACAGTTTTGCCTTTGGTTATTTTTTTTAATTGAATGATGGAACTGCTTAGTGTCCCAACTTGCGAAAGCGGAGCCCCAACAGCACTTACTCCGTACATTCCAATACCCAGACGGACCATATCGTATTGATATTGCGGGAAGCGCTCAATACCTGCCGAATTGACCAAGTGGCGTTTTACAGGGTAGGCAAGTGTGTTCATGATTCTTTGGCTCATTTCTTCAAAAAGATGCGCCTGTTCGTGGGTAAAATCATCCTGTTCGGGTTCATCGGCCGAAGCCAGATGCGAATAAATGGTGGAGACCTTTACATGCTTTAGCTCTTGCAATACCCCAACCAAAGGCTCGATTTCTTCCGGTAAAAATCCCGAACGGTGCATGCCTGTATCTAATTTCAGGTGAATAGGAAAAGGTTTTGTGGCTACATGACGGGCCGCCTTGTCAAATTCATGTAACGAACGGAAATTGTAGATCTGTGGCTCCAACTGGTTTTCAATCATCCCGGTAAAACTTTCATCTTCAGGATTCATTACAATAATTGGTGCCGAAATGCCACGTTGACGGAGTTCAATCCCTTCGTCAGGAAAAGCCACCGCGATAGCCCCAACTCTTTGATATTGACAGAGGTTGGCAATTTCGTGGGTACCGCTGCCATATCCCGAAGCTTTGAGCATGGCAATAATGCCGGTGGTGGGTTTTAATTTCTTTTTAAAATAGTTGATATTGTATTCAATGCCATTCAAATCAATTTCAAAGATGGTGCGGTGGTTTTGTTTTTGGAGCAATTGACCAATATCCTCGAATGCAAATGCCCGGGCCCCTTTCAATAGAATGGAACTGTCGTGAAACCTTTGCCATTCCTGGCTTTGGAGAAATTGTTGTGTTGTATGATAAAACTCTTTCCTTAGTTCAAACAATTCCGAAAATTCACTAATCCCGGTTCCAATCCCAATCAACCGGTCTACCTGTTTTTGTTTGATCATATTGGCCACCTGCCGGTATAAATCCTGTTTTTGGTAGCCACTTTGGGCAATATCTGAAAGGATTAGGATTTTTTGCTTGTGTTGTTTTTGATGCGCTAAAAAATCCAGCGCAATATGCAGCGATTCCAAATCGGAATTGTAGCTGTCGTTAATAATGGTGCAGTTGTTGTTTCCCTCTTTCAGTTCAAGCCTCATGGCCACATTCTCAAGCTGGCTGATTTTTAAAGAGATGTATTCATCGGCGAACTTCTGAAGCAAAAGGAAACACCACACGTGGATGGCGTTTTCGATAGAAGCTTTGTCCACAAAAGGAATCCGGACTGAAACGGTACGCTCCTGAAAAGTAGCCGAAACTAAAGTCTGGTTATTTTGATGTGCAATTTGACGGATTTCTAAGTCTGCTTTACGCGAGGTGCTCCATGAGAAAAGCCGGACCCCCAGTTTGCTCAATCGGCTCATTTTCTGGTGCACCAAGCCGTTATCGCTGCAATAAATTAATGTCTCAGATTCTTTAAAAAGGGAAAGCTTTTCATCCAGTTTTTGGTCCAACGAATCAAAATTCTCCTGATGTGCATCCCCGATGTTGGTAAAGATGCCCAGGGTAGGTCTGATAATCTTTTGCAGGACTTCCATTTCGCCGGGTTGTGAAATGCCTGCTTCAAAAACTCCTAAATCGGCTTCAGGTGTTAAAAGCCAAACCGATAAAGGCACGCCCACCTGGCTGTTAAAGCTTTTTGGGTTGCGGATGACATATTTTTCGGGGGTCAAACATTGGTATATCCACTCCTTAATGATGGTTTTACCGTTGCTTCCTGCAATACCCAGAACTGGTAATGAAATCTGGCTTCGGTGCCATTGTACTAATTTTTGGAGGGCTTTTAAGGAATTTTCAACCTTTACAAAATTGGCACGGGGAAACAGGGAAAGATCTGCCGGAAATTCTTCTACAACAAAATTCCGTACCCCGGTTTGATACAGATCGCTTAGGAACAAATGCCCGTCGTTGCGGATGCCCCGCAGTGCAAAAAAGAGGCTTTCCCGCGGGAATAATATTTTTCGGCTATCAATGAGCAGGTAGGTGAATTTTCCTCCAGATTCTTTAATTAACGTACCGCCTAAGATGTTTGCAATGTCCTGAATATTGTATGATACCATAAAATTTGTGGCTAAATAATTTGAAAACCAACAACAGTCATGTCATCGGTCTGTTCATTGTTGTTTTTCCATGCTTCAAAAAAGTTACTGAACTTCTCCGCTTGTTCTTTGAGGGGAAGCCTACCGTGATTGACTGCCAGTTCCTTGAAATTTTTCCGTGTTATTTTTTCAAAATAAGGCCCTCCAAATTGGTCAAAGTACCCATCGGTGGAAAGATAGAAAAGGTCACCGGCCTCGATAGGAATGACCTGCATCGTGAACGGGAGTTCTTTCATGCTTATAGAAACGGGCATCTTATCGGCTTTAAATTCAGCGATAATGCCTTTGCGCCAACGGAACAAAGGATTATAAGCTCCTGCAAAGTGAATCAGTTTTTCTTCTTTTGAGATGATACAAAGTGATACATCCATACCGTCAGTATTTCCCTGCATGTTTTTTTGATGCAGCGATGTTTTAATTTTATCGCGCAATTCATCCAGAATCTGGTTGGGTGTTTTTCGACAATTATCTTCTATCACTTCGTTAAGAAGCGTGTTGCCCAAAATGCTCATAAAAGCCCCCGGAACCCCATGTCCGGTGCAATCTGCCAATGCCAGGAATAATTTCTGGCCAACAATTTTATACCAGAAAAAGTCGCCACTTACCAGGTTTTGAGGTTTTGAGGTAATGAAAAAGCCTTCCAGAAACTCTTCCAGGTTGGACAATGGTGAAAAAAGAGCCTTCTGGACCCTTCCGGCATAAGCAATGCTGTCGGTAAACTGTTTGTTTTTTATTTGAATGATGGTGTTTTGTCTTGAAATTTCAGTATTCTGATGTTCGAGTTTAATTTTGGCCTTCCGGTTGAAACGGAGGGCCAAAAATACAATGACCACCAAGATGAGCAGAAGACCAGCAATAAGGATTACACCAAAGGAAATGACTTGTTGGCGTTTAAATTTTTCGGTGGCTATTTCGTTTTCTTTGTTGAGCAGTTCAATTTGAACCTGGTGATCTTTTAAATCAAGCTGGGCCTGCATTTCATTCAGTTGATCGCGCGATTCCTGATTTTGCAGGGTGTCTTTTAAAGTCTGGTATTGCTTCATCAGTTGCAAAGCCTCTTTAAATTCGCCTTTGGCTTCCAAAAGGTCAACCATTTCTTTTGAGATGTTGAGTTGCTCATAAACATATCCACCCTCAACAGCCATTTGTAAAGCTATTTGATAGTTTTTTTCCGATTCTTCAAAATTTCCTTTTTTCAAATTCAAACCGCCCAGATTCGAATATGAATGAAGGATTCCTTCGATATTTTCTAAAGCTTTTTGGAGCAGGAGTGATTTGTTGAAATAGTTTTCCGCCTGATCGTAATAACCCATTCCAACCAGAACCAAACCCAGGTTTCCGGTGACAATTGCTTCAGCAAAACGGTTGTTTTGTTTCTTATATAAAGTCAGAGCCTTTTTATAATATTCTAACGCTTTTGGATAATTTTTCAGTTCATTAAAAACACTTCCCATGTTGTTATAAACGCCGGGTAGGATTTTTATGTCTTTCAGTTTTTCAAATATCTCAGCAGCTTTAATAAAGTGTCGAATGGCCTGTTCATAATCATCGGTATAGTAATAAATCCCCCCCAACGATGAATAGGTACTTGCCAATCCGGGCAAATCGTTTATTTTTCCGAATATTTCCAAAGCCTTCCGGTTGTACATGATTGCCTCGGGATAGATGCCCTGTTTCCGTCTTATGGTCGATAAGTTGTTGTAATCCTCACCCAAACCTGAGCTATCATTTAATGTGGAGTCGATGCTAAGTTTTTCCAGAATTAAATCATTGGTTTTCCCAAAGTTGGATAGTTTGAATGAGGCATTGATGTATTGATCATAGATTTTTTGAGCCAGCTTTTTATTCCCGAAGTTTGATGAAGCTGAAAGCAAGCCGTCATAAACTTCAAAGGCCTGTTCCGATTTTTTTAATGATCGGAAGCATTGGGCTTTTTTCAGGGTTGCCAGAATAAATGCTTCGTCATTTTTATTTTTATGTAAATCAATTAACTCCTCAATGCAGACGAGGGCTGTGTCGTATCGTTCTGTTTCAATCAGGGCATTTATTAGGGCATCGAGGGCTGTTGCATAAAATTTGGTCTCTTTTATGTGGTTTATTGACTGCATCGCTTCCTGGGCAAATGAAAGCGCCAGCGAAGCACTATCCTCGACGTATGCTTCAGAAAGTTGAATGAGGATTTCTGTTTTTTGTGCACCCTTTGTGTTGGAATATAGGTTTAATAAGCTATCAATGTTAGTAGCCGGAACTATCCAGGTTGTAGCGGAAATCCATGCAATAATGAATGCCTTTTTCACTTTATCCGGTTTTTATGGTCGGGTGAATATACTAAATTTTAAGGGAATAGGTAAGTAATTTTAAACGGGGATTAATTTCTGTCACAGCTTGTAAGCTTTGTTAAAACAATCGCGGCACAAAGGTTCATAAATATCGGTTTCGCCTAAAACTACCAGTTTGTCGCTTTGCGAAAGGCGGTGCGAATGGTGCGCCAAATCGCCGCATTTTACACAAATGGCGTGTACTTTGGTCACATATTCGGCAGTGGCCATGAGTTTCGGAATAGGGCCAAAAGGTTCGCCCCGGAAATCCATATCTAATCCGGCAACAATTACCCTGATGCCCCGGTTGGCTAAAATATTACAGACTTCAACCAAGCCATCGTCAAAAAACTGGGCCTCATCAATACCTACCACTTCGGTATCGTTGGCCAGCAACAAAATATTCCGGGGGCTATCTACAGGAGTGGACAGTATGGCATTTTCATCGTGCGAAACAACCTCTACCTCCGAATACCGGGTATCAATTTTTGGTTTAAAAATCTCCACTTTTTGTTTGGCTATTTTAGCCCGTTTCAGACGGCGGATGAGCTCTTCGGTTTTTCCTGAGAACATAGACCCGCAGACCACTTCAATCCATCCTTTTTTTACTATTTTATTATTTTTTTCGAGAAACATCTTTTTTTATTTGAGCCCTTCGGCGTATCCATACTAATTTTGGTGGCGATATATCAACATCCATCATTCGGACGTTTCATTCACAATTGCTACATTTACAAAGTAAAACAAACCACACGTATGAATAAAGAGAAACTGGTAAAAATCATCAACAAAGAGTTAACAACCTTAACGGAGATAGTTAGTGATTTTTCAGCCGATGGTATCATCGAGTCTTTTGAAATTGACATGGCATTGTCGAAAATAAAAGATATTCAGCATGTGCTGTTGATGCTTCAAAATTTGGGTACCGAAGTTAAATTACCTCAAAAGGAGCAAGCAAAGGCCATTTGGCAGGAAGAAAGTTTAATGAAAGCTGAATCGTCAAGGATAAAGCCTAACGGACCAGTGATAGCACCAAAAAAAGAAGTGGTTCAAGAGAGTGTTCCCGAACCAAAGGATACTGTTTATGAGCCGCAGCCCATAGAAGCGGAGCTTCCAAAATCAAAAGTTATTGTTGAGGAAAAGGGATCTTTTACTGCGGCTATTACTGCATCTGAAAAGCCAACAGGATTGGAAAAGGAAAAAACAATTGAAATTTTGAAAGAGGTGCCGCAGGTTTCTGAGGATTTGGAGCCTAAAATTCATGAAGATGTCCAAAAACCCGGCGAAATTACTCAACAGAATGAAGCAGAGGAAAAGGTTACAACCGTACAAACTGAAATACCAAGTCTGGGGAAAAAGCAAAAATCCAGAGATATTGAAAACCCGAGGGGGAACTCAGGAGTTATTGTTGCCGACAAATTTATGAATCAGGCAGCTTCGGTAAATGATATGCTGGCCGGAATTAAGAAGAACAAAGACTTGGCTTCGGTTATAAAAGAGCGGCCTATAAGGAACCTGAAATCGGCCATTAAACTGAACGACCGGATTTGGTTTACCAATGAGCTTTTTAATAAGGATGCCACGTTATTTGAAAAAACAGTCGAGGCCATCAATCATTCTTCCAGTTTAGATGAAGCCTTGGCCCACCTGTTTTCGAATTTTAATTGGGATCAGAACCAGAAGAGTACCATTGGGTTTTTAGAGTTGGTTATCCGCCGTTTTGCAAACAAATAAACAACGCTATGCCAAAACTTTTTATCGTTCCCACACCCATCGGAAACCTTGAAGATATTACCTTGCGGGCCTTGAAGGTATTAAAATCTGTTGATTTTATTCTGGCTGAAGATACCCGTACCAGTGGGTTTTTATTGAAACATTTTGAGATTAACGCAAAATTGTTTCCTTTTCATAAATTTAACGAGCACAAGCAACTGGAATCAGTCATCCAACGGATTCTGGCTGTGAGTTCTGTAGCGTTAGTCAGCGATGCGGGTACACCTGGAATCTCCGATCCGGGGTTTTTAATCGTCAGGGAGTGCATCGAAAAAAATATTGATGTGGAATGTTTGCCGGGTGCCACGGCTCTAATCCCGGCATTGGTAAATTCGGGATTGCCTACCGATAGGTTTATTTTTGAAGGATTTTTGCCCCAGAAAAAAGGAAGGCAAAGGCGGATTGAAGCTTTAATTGCGGAACCACGGACATTGGTTTTTTATGAATCGCCTCATCGGTTGTTGAAAACCCTGGAGCAGTTGCATCAGTTTTTAGGGCAGGACCGGAGGGTTGCTGTAAGCAGGGAGCTTTCAAAATTGCATGAGGAAAACTACCGTGGTACGTTGACCTCGGCCATAAAACATTTTAGCAGTAAAGCTATAAAAGGGGAAATAGTATTAGTGGTTGAAGGATTTAAAAATAAGATGGAGGAGGAAGAACAATCCGAAGAAAATTAGATATATTTGATGTCCATGTAGTTTTATCACAAAGTCCTTTGTCCATTGGGAGGTGACAATTAGGGCAAATAAAAGGCACATGGTTTTGAAAAAAGGGAGTTACAAACTAGGGGGTTTATGTATAAAGCAGTTGTTGTTGACGACGAAAAAGATGCTATTGAATCAATCAAACTTATTGTAAACGAGAATTTTTCGAACATCAGCATTGAAGGTTCAGCCCAGTCAGTCCGCGAGGCAAAAGCTATAATTGAGGAGATTGAACCCGATTTGGTTTTTATGGATGTGGAGATGCCCGACGGCACTGGGTTTGATGTGCTTGAAAGCCTTCCGGATCGCAAATTTCAGGTGATTTTTGTGACCGCTTACAACCAGTATGCCATCAAGGCTTTTAAATATTCGGCCATTGATTACATCCTAAAGCCCATTGATATTGATGAAATTATTAAAGCCGTTTCAAAGGCTTTCCATAATGGGGTTTCCAACAAATCGGATGAACGGCTGAATGTACTTCTTGAAAATGTGAAAAGCCAAAAGCCTGAAAAGATTGCCCTTTCTACCTCGGAAAGTATTGACTTTGTTAAGATTTCAGATATTGTCCAGATTCTTGCCGAAGGAAGTTATTCCACGTTAAAATTTCTGGATCAAACCGAAATGGTTGTTTCCAAAAACCTGGGCGAGTTTGAAAGTTTGCTTGAAGATCATCCTTTTTACCGGCCTCACCAATCGCATCTTATAAATTTGTTGCATGTAAAAAAAATTAATAGGCTGGGTAATGAAATTGTGATGGAGGATGGAAGTGTAGCTTTCTTGTCGCGCCGGAAAAAAAACCAGTTTATGGAATTGATGTCGAGCATGGTACAGCAAAAAAGATAGTGATTTCAAGTTAAAACAGCAAATAATCATTTTGTTGGCTGCCGAAATGCCAATTCATTATACCCCCTTCAATCCTTTTCTGAAAAGGATAAAAATCTACCGGATTTTTAGTTAATCCGCCCAAATATAAAACTCCTTATACCAATTGTATAATTGCCGTTTTTTAGCAATAGCTTAATCGTAATATTGCAATGGATTAAGAAAACCCTTAAAATGAATAATAACATGGGAGTGTCAACAGCCATAAACACCTATTCTACTTCGCAGATTGAAGTTTCAAAAGTAGCCAGGGCGATTGCACATCCGGCAAGGATTGCAATTCTACAATTATTGTATCAAAAAGATTGTACCTGCAACGACATTGTGAACCAACTTCCGCTGGCGCAAAGTACAGTGTCGCAGCATTTAAAAGAATTGCGCAAGGTCAACCTCATCAAAGGACAGGAAATGCCGCCAAAAACCATCTACTCGTTAGATAAAAAGGAATATACCCAAATTCAAATTTTACTGAATAGCTTTTTTACTGTTATTTAAGTTTTATGCTTCAATTGATAAAAAAAGCTGCGGTTTGCAGCTTTTTTTTGTTCGTTTTATTTGTTCAGCTCAATAATTAATGCCGATTTGGCAGGAATCTGAAGAGAATCTAACTTGGAATATGCTGTACCTAAAATTACCTCTTTACCTGTTTTGTACAGACTAAGTATTTCTTTGTATCGGTGAGTGGCTATAGTTTTGTCTGCTTGTTCGTTATTATTCAAAACCACCATCACCGCTTTGTTGTCGGTATATCTAAAGGTTACATAAATACCGTCTTCAGGAATAAATTGCATCAATTTTCCACGATGAATAACTTCGTTCTTTTTCCGCCAGTTTAGCAGTGTTTTCATATAGTGATGTGCATCTGCCTGATCAGGATTTAACCCGGAAAGCGAAAATGCATCAATAGTATCGCCCATCCATCCCCCGGGAAAATCTTTGCGGATGAATCCATGCCCCTGATGTTCCATTCCATCCATCAGGATTTCTGTTCCATAATAAACCTGGGGGACTCCGCGGGTGGTTAACATGAAAGCCATGGCCATTTTAAATTTTCTTAAATCGTGGCCAATGGATTCATAGAAACGGTTGAGGTCGTGATTATCGGCAAAAATCAGCAAATTTTCGGGATGTTGGTAGGCAAAGTCTTGGGCTAATGTAATATATAATTTGGCCATTCCCTCAGTCCAACCTTCTTTCTCGTTGAAGGCAGCATTTAAAGCATCATGCATCGGGAAATCAGTCACACAGGTCATGTGCGAATCGTAACCGTCTCTGTTCTTGGCTCCTCTCTGAAAATAGGTGGTATTTGGAATTAGTTGAATCCAGGCCTCGCCAACCAGGTTCAATGTGGGATATTCAGCCATAACCGCTTGTGCCCAGTCCGACATAAATTCCTTGTAAGAGTATGGTTGAGTATCCACCCGGATGCCATCGAGCCCGGCATATTCCACCCACCAAATGGTATTTTGTATTAAATAGGTAGCCAAAAAAGGATTCTGTTGATTCAAATCAGGCATGTTGGTATCGAACCAGCCGGTCAGCATTTTTTCAACATCGGCTTGTGCGGCATAAGGATCGGAAATAACCGGGGCACGGAAATTTGAACGGGTGTACGCTTCATGCTGGTGAATCCAGTTTTTCATGGGTAAATCTTTAATAAACCAATGGGCACTGCCACAATGGTTAAAAACCATGTCCATGATAATTTTAATATCCTTTTGGTGCGACTGGTTAACCAATTCTAAAAACAAAGCATTGGTTCCATAGCGGGGATCAACCTTGTAGAAGTCAGAAATGGCATATCCGTGGTAGGTAAAGGCATCCTGATTGTTTTCTAAAAAAGGATTCAGCCACAATGCAGTGAATCCGGTTTGCGCGATATAATCCAGGTGATTTATCACACCCTGCAGATCGCCACCGTGGCGTCCGGAAGGAAGAGTCCGGTTGGCTTTCTCTACAGTTTCGGGGTGGTTATCGTTTGTAGGATCACCATTTGAGAAACGGTCGGGCATTAACAGATAAACCACATCGGAGCTGCTAAATCCTTTATGGATATTGGGCTGTGTGTTCTTTGCCTTCAATTCATATTTGTATGAAGCAACGTTCTTTTTACCCTCTTTAAATTCGATCGTGAATTTGCCAGGTTGTGTTTCGGCACCAATCACGAGGTCGATAAATAAATAATTTGGATTCTCCACTTTATGAATTTCTTTCACTTGTACCCCCTGATAACTGAGGACGGGCTGGGTAAGTGAAATATTTTCGCCATAAACCAATAATTGCAGGTTGGGATTATTCATCCCTACCCACCAATTCATGGGTTCCACTTTTTTTAGATCGGTTTTGGCATGTACTTGTAAGGCTAGTGCCAGAAAGGCAATTACTAAAAGTTTTAGTTTCATTTTGAAAGGTATTTTTAGTTAAAGATGATTCAAATGTGGTACTGAGATTATTGTTTGCGGTGTTCTAAGAACCAGTCAAAAATGCCTGAATCGTTATAAGCGGGAATCCACGAACCATGATTAACACCTGGATAAAGAGTAAATTTTACTTCGGCCCCGGCTTCTTTTAAGGCATCAACCATTAAAATTGAGTTCTTGGGCAATACAACATCATCATCCTGGCCATGAAATACCCAGGTAGGGACATTTTTAATAAATTTTACCATACCCGGCGTACCTCCGCCACAAACGGGAGCAATGGCTGCGAAATAATCGGGATATGCCTGAGCCAAAGCAAAGGTGCCAAAACCACCCATGCTCATCCCTGTTAAATAAATGCGCGAAGTGTCCACATTGTAATCTTGGATCGTTTGATCGAGCAATTCGCGTAAAGGCAGCAGCAAGGCATTCCACCAAATGCCATTGGGGCATTGCGGAGAAACAACAATAAACGGCAAACCTTTTTCTTCGGCAATTTTTGGAGGCCCCCAGGCTTTTACCAATTCAATACTGTCGCCCCGTTCGCCTGAGCCGTGGAGGAATAATATCATCGGGTATTTTTCATTGCCCTGGGGTTGATAATTTTGAGGTAGATAAACCAAATATTGCAACTGGAACGAACCGTTGATCTGCTGCTTGAATTGGCTCCCTGCTTGTTGTGCTTTCATGGTTGCCGGCAAATTAAATAATACTATTATTATAAATCGAATAAGGAGTCTCGGGTAATAATTTTTCATAATTCAATTATTTAAATATTAAATATAGCCATTTTAGTAACCTCTATTGACGATAAATATACCTCATTATTAGCTAGGGAAAGAGGCTGTCTAATAAATTGAGTTTATTAATAAACAAGTCATCGGATGAATACTTTTACCAAAAGGTGTAATCACTAAAATACAATAAATCAATTAATTAAAAATTCATCCGATGACTTTCTAGACAACCTCTTTCAATATCTCATTTACAATAATAAACAAACAACCAAATCCATATAAAACGAGTCGTTGAATTATTTAATAGCAGTTAAAACCAAATAACCCCAGGGTTCAAGTTTTAAGTTGGCTTCTTTTTCAATAGATACTTGCGTTTGGGCAAACAATGATTGGTAAACTCCAAAAATTTGGGATTCCTCAAATTTAACCGATTGTTCAGTATCGGTTAAATTTAGCACCACCAGAACTTTATCCGGTCCGTTTTGGCGGATGAACGAAAACACATTGGTTCCCGAATTGGCAACTATTTGCATGCTTCCGCCCGCAGCACCGTTCCAAAGGGCCTTGTTGTCGTGTTTTAAAGTTAGAAGTTTTTGATAGAATCCTTGCAATGTAAAATCATTCCAAGCAATTGGGTCCTTTTCAAAGAAGTTTAATTTTCTCGATAATTTATCTTCTTGTCCGGTATAAATCAAAGGCATACCAGGAACTGTAGCCGCTAAAACAGCCATAGCTGGGGCAGCAACACCCATACGGTCGTATTCGGTACCATTCCAGGAATTCTCATCGTGGTTCGATGTAAAGTTCATGTAATATTCATCGGCATCGTAAACAGTATCAATTTTTGTGAAGTAAGTATTCAATGCCTGTACATCTTGTTTTTTCTGGGCTATTTGGTTCATAATGTGGTGAAAATCCCATCCGTAAATCATGTCAAAGGCACTCAAAATTTCTTTCGATTCACATTCCGCTAACATAAATACAGGTTTGATAGAGTCCAGGCGGACACGGACGTTGATCCAGAAATCGGTAGGGACCATGCAGGCCACATCGCAACGGTATCCGTCAATATTGGCCTCTTTTACCCAAAATTCCATGCTTTGAGCGATATATTCGCGCAACTCGGGGACATTGTAGTCCAAATCGGCCACATCGGCCCAATCAGCTACCGGGGCAACTACTTTATTTAAGGAGTCGCGGGTGTACCAATCGGGATGCGATTGCATCAACCAGTTGTCCCACGAGGTATGGTTTGCCACCCAATCAATGATTACATACATTCCCAATTCATGGGCGGTAGAAACCATGTGTTTAAAATCTTCCATGTTCCCAAATTCGGGGTTTACCTGCTGATAGTCTTTCACAGCATAATAACTCCCTAAGGTTCCTTTCCTGTTTATTTCACCTATGGGATGAATGGGCATAATCCAAAGAATATCGACCCCCATTTCTTTCAAACGGGGCATGTGTTTTTCAAAAGCGGCGAATGTACCTTCGTTGGTATATTGCCGGATGTTCACTTCGTAAATATTGGCATTTTTTGTCCACGAAGGATGGGTGTAAACTTTTGAGTTTGCTACGTGTTCCGTAGCTTGTTTTTGTGCAGTTGGCCCACATCCCACGGCAAAAAGCAGGGACACGAGGAACGTCAGGTTACATAAGTTCTTTTTCATCTTAAATAATTTTTAAGTTTAAGGTCAGATAGCTTGCCCCGATTCACCGGGGGAACCTCCATGACAATTTTCATGATTGGTTTTTACCAACAACTACATGGAGGTTTCATCCTTTTTAATTATTGATTTGTATTTTGTCATTGGCTCCTATCAGGTATTCTTTGTTGAAAATAACAACCGGAACCGACTGATTGTTAAAATTTTGAACCTCAACGCCGTTCTTGTAAGCATTTACTTTTAGTACACTGCCACGGAACCGTATCTTAAATGAGAAACCTTGCCATGCGGAGGGGATTCTTGGATTCAGGTAAAGTTTTTGATTCACCACGCGTAATCCGCCAAACCCTTGAACTACAGACATCCAGGTACCTGCCATGGATGTGATATGCAGACCTTCGCCCACTTCGCAGTTGTAATCATCTAAATCGAGACGCGAGGTCCGAAGGTAAAGTTCATAAGCTTTATCCATTTTATTGAGCTTGGCTGCCAAAACCGCATGAACGCACGGTGATAAAGATGATTCGTGGACGGTGCGTGCTTCGTAAAAATCGAAATTCCGGCCAATGGTATCAATGTCGAACCGGTCCTCGAACAGGTAAATACCTTGCAACGTATCGGCTTGTTTGATAAAGCAAGAGCGTAAAATCCGGTCCCACGACCATTTTTGGTTGATAGGCCTTTGGCTGGGGTCTAAATCTTTTACAAGAATCTGTTCTTTGTTCAGGAAGTTGTCCTGTTGCAAAAACACACCCAATTCCTTGCTTTCAGGAAAGTGCATGTTTGTTGTAATATGTTTCCAATGTGAAGTTTCTTCAGCTTCGTTGAAACCAATTCTAGCCGACAACTTTTGAAATTTCTCAGGTGCCGCCGATTTAACATGTTCAACAGATTCGCGGGTATAATCCATGCACCAGCAAGCCAGAGTGTTGGTGTACCAGTTATTGTCCACGTTGTTTTCGTATTCATTGGGGCCGGTAACACCAAGCATCACAAATTTTTTAATCTGCTCCGACCATGTAATCCGTTGGCTCCAAAACCGGCTGATCCCGATCAGCAATTCCAGACCATAATCTTCTAGGTATTGTTTATCGCCTGTGTAGTTGGTGTAATTGTAAACGGCAAAAGCGATGGCCCCGTTGCGGTGTATCTCCTCAAAGGTAATCTCCCATTCGTTGTGGCATTCTTCGCCATTCATGGTTACCATGGGGAAAAGAGCTGCCCCGTTTTTGAAACCAAGTTTTGTGGCATTTTCAATGGCTTTTCCCAATTGTTTGTAGCGGTAAAGCAATAAGTTGCGGGCTACATGTTTGTCGGCTGTAGCCAGATAAAATGGCAAACAATAGGCTTCGGTATCCCAATAGGTACTGCCTCCATATTTTTCTCCGGTAAACCCTTTGGGGCCAATATTCAGGCGTTCATCTTCGCCGGTATAGGTTTGATTTAGTTGAAAAATATTGAACCTGATGGCCTGTTGGGCAGCAACATCTCCTTCAATGGTGATATCACTTTCTTCCCATTTGGCAGCCCAGGCCTCTTTTTGTTCATGAAGCATTTGGTTGAAATGTTTTTTCCGGGCTTTCTCAAGTTCCCTTTGTGCCACATTCGACAGCTCATCTAACGGATGATTAAAGGAGGATACATTGGTGACAAATTTATAAATCAACAATTCATCTCCTTCGGCAATGTCAATGGTAACCTCGCATCCGGCATATTTCTCTTTTATTGAGTTTATGGGGATTAAGTTTAGTAGTTTGCCATTCTTCCAAACCTCGAAAAGCATGGCCGTGGTAACCACAAAACCTGTTTTCTTAGTTTTGGCAGTGACCCGCGCGGTGTTCCCTACACTTTGTTGGGAAACCTCATCCCAGAATTTTTCGTCGTAGTTGGAATCTTCGTTTACCACATCGGCATCCACGTAAGGGGTAATTTTTATTTTACCGGTAAAATTACTGGCAATAATACTGTACCGGATGGCTCCCAGGTCATCGTCCACAATGCTTAAGAACCTTCGGGTATCCACCCTCACTTGGTTTCCGTTATTAAGTGTAGCCTTGAATGTCCGGGAAAGGTGACCTTCGCGCATGTTTAAAACCCGTTGGAATTCATCAACCTTAACCTTGGCAAGGTCAAGGGACTCTCCGTCGATTTCCACATGAATACCAATCCAATTGGCGGCATTCAGCACTTTGGCAAAATATTCCGGATACCCGTTTTTCCACCAGCCTACTTTGGTTTTGTCGGGATAATATACCCCGGCAATATAGTTGCCCTGAAGCGACTTGCCCGAGTATGCCTCCTCAAAATTGGCCCGTTGGCCCATCCTGCCATTTCCTATGCTAAATATACTTTCTGAAGAGGGCACATTGTCAGTATTGTATCCCTCTTCGATAATATTCCATTGATCAAGTTTTAAATAATTGTTCATGAAAATAGTTTTAAATGGTAATGATTTTTTGCGCTATAAATCATTATCACCATAAATGTTTTAATAAAAGAGGGAGGCAACTGATTTCCCCCGATATCCCCATGAAATTATTAATTCCGTGAGTTGTTGCCTCCCAATGTTACAATGTCAATTTCTCAAATTTCATTTCGTGCAACCCGGCCACCACAAGATTGGCTTTTCCCAATATCCTGGGGTCCCCGATTCCCACGCAACGCATTCCAGCGTTTAGGGCAGCCTCAATACCTGCTTCGGCATCTTCAAAAACAATGCACTCGGAGGGTTTCGTATCCAGTGCTTTGGCACCTAATAAAAACACCTCAGGGTCAGGTTTGGCTTTTTGTGTTTTGTTTCCATCAATAATAGCATCGAACCATTCCATCAGGTTTGTTCTTTCAAGAATGGTGGATGCGTTTTTGCTGGCCGAACCCAGGCCTAGTTTGATGCCATGTGATTTTAATTCGGTAAAAAAGCTGATGGCACCTGGCAATACCTCCTCAGGTGTCATTTTCCCGATGTATTCTTTATACCAATTGTTCTTTTTATCGGCCAATACCAATTGGTCCTGCATAGAAAGGGCTATGCCACCCACTTCAAGAAGTATTCTCAGGGATTCCATGCGGCTAACCCCTTTAAGCTTTTCGTTATGTTCTTCTGAAAAATCAAATCCCAGTTCATTGGCCAGCCTTTTCCAGGCCAAATAATGATATTTGGCAGTATCGACCACCACTCCGTCTAAATCGAAAATACACGCACGAATCGTCCCCATCAATTTTAAAAATTTAATTTTAAGTATGTTTTGATTTAACAAAAGCTACCGATACGGCTCCAAGAATCATGGAGATACCGCAGAGCACCAAAATATAAATAGCTTGTTCGTTGAATAAATGTTTAAGAATGGCTCCTGCCATGAACCCGCTTACTATTTGTGGGCCTGCAATAGTGAAATTGAAAATTCCCATGTAAACCCCCATTTTATCAGCAGGCACTGAGTCGGAAAGTATAGCATAGGGCATGGCAAGTATTCCTGCCCAAGCAATTCCTACCCCAATCATCGGGATGAAAAGTAAGTATTGATTTGTAATAAAAAACATGGAGATGTAACCAACCCCACCAGCAATGAGTGCTATGGAATAGGTGGTTTTCCGACCAAATCGGTTGGCAATCCGAGGCATGATGATTGAAAATATCGCTGCAAACAAACTGTATGCACCAAATAATAAGCCTACCCAGTTGCCTGCTGTTTGATACGCTGCTGAGGATCGGTCATCCACAGGGCAACCCCAAACATGCTGGGCTACAGCAGAAGTAGTGTAAACCCACATTAAATACAATGCAAACCATGAAAAGAATTGAACAATAGCCAACTGGTACATGGTTTTTGGGGCATGGGCTACTAACTTGAAAAAACCTTTTATTCCTTTGTAAGTGTTATCTGCAACTTTATGGTTGTCGAGACCCTTGTATTCGGCATACTCTTCAGGCGGATATTCTTTGGTCCTGAAAACTGTCCATATTACGGAAAGCAATAACATGGTTCCACCAATGTAAAACGACCAAATAACCGATGCCGGTACTTCTCCATCAGGGGCTGTATTTTGGACTCCTAAAACATTTGTAAGCAAAAAAGGTAGGACAGAACCTAATACAGCACCTGTATTGATTAGGAAACTCTGGATGGAATACCCTAAGGTACGTTGTTCTGTGGGGACCATATCGGCTACTAATGCCCGAAAAGGTTGCATGGTTATATTGAATGAACCATCCATCAATGCAAACATGATAGCTCCAAAAATTAATGGAGGCATTACCATTATTGCCAATCCGGCATTTGGCATCAAATACATGGCAAAGGCGGCAACAATTGCACCTCCTAAAAGGTATGGACCCCGTCTGCCAAATCGGTTCCATGTGTTGTCGCTTGCTGAGCCAACAATGGGTTGGACAATTAACCCCATAACTGGCGCGGCAAGCCAGAAAAGGGAAAGGTGATGTAAATCGGCACCTAGGTTTGATAAGATCCGGCTAACGTTGGCACTTTGCAATGCGAATCCCATTTGAATACCTAAAAATCCGAAACTTACATTCCAGATCTGCCAAAAATTAAGTTTTGGTTGTTTTTTCATTTCAATATTTTTTAGTGGCTATTGCCAGCTTAATACTATGATTTGCCCTTGCAACGATATTGCAAATGGTAATAGATAAACTTTATTACTAAAATTTTGAGTGAAACATGATTTTATTGACGCTATAACTCAATCATGCTTAAAAGGAAAGACCATGCAAAATAAATTAAAAATGAATTGACACACAACTTTTTGATTCTGAAAATGGCAGAAACCTTCGTAAATGCTTATTTAAAACGGTTGCGAAGTTTCTCGAAGACACCTTGATGGGTTGAAAAAGGTACAGGATTAACCTCCCGTCGATTCGCGCACAATCAGGTTGGTAGTAATGATTTTGGTAATGGGTGAATAATTTTCAATTGTTTCGTTTATGCGGTCCAAAAGCAGTTGAGCGGCTTCCCTTCCCATTTCAAAGCCGTGCTGATCAATCGTTGTTAATGTAGGGTCGGTTACATAAGCAACAAACCCATCGGAGAAGCCCACCACTTTTACATCTTCCGGGATACGGTAACCAAACTGCTTCACCACCTTTAATACTCCTGTGGCGGTGAGATCATTTACCGCAAAAACCCCGTCGGGTCTGATTCCCGATTCATACAATTTCCGCATCACAACCAGAGCTTCTTCACGGTTATCACATTTAATGATCAAACTTTCGTCCACGGGAATGTGGTGCTTCTGTAGCGCTTTGATGTAGCCCTCTTTACGCTTGGTGCCTATGGTGAGGTTTTGTGGAGCTGCCAGATGGACTATTTTCCGGCATCCCTTTAATATAAGGTGTTCGGTGGCAATAAAAGCTCCTTCTAAATCGTCAATAATTACCTTATCGGTTTTGATATCGGCGGCAGCCCTGTCGAAAAATACCAGGGGGATGTTGTTTTGGACCAATTCCTTGAAATGTGTAAAATCAGTGGTGTCTTTCGAAACGGAGGCCAAGATGCCATCTACCCTGCTTGATGTAAGTGTTTGGATGCTGGTTATTTCCCGTTCTTCGTTTTCATCGCTTTGGCAAATCATCACGTTATAACCGGCTTCATTGGCAACATGTTCAATGCCGCTGATGACAGATGAAAAGAAGAAATGTACCACTTTGGGGATGACCACCCCAATCATGTGAGTTTTACTGCTGCGTAGCGATAATGCTACCGCGTTGGGTTTGTAATGATATTTTTGGGCCAATTCATGAACCGCCTCTTTGGTTTTGCTGCTAATATCGGGATGGTTTTTTAAGGCACGGGAAACGGTAGATGGCGAAATTCCAAGTTCACGGGCTATATCTTTAATGGTAATCTGTGTTTTGCGTTCCATGCTGCGAGCGGTTTGTTAATGAGAACAAATTTAGCATTTTACTTTAGGCCGCCTCACAATCGGCATGATTTTATTGCCATAAATTAAAAATATGTTATTCAGCATATGCAAGCGTTTGCGGAAACGTTTGTTGAGTCGTAACTTTTACAATTAGTATTGTTAATTCCTTTTAATATGTAATTTTACAGTACGCTATAAGACACAAGAATCATTAAAAGAGGGACAAATTAACATTTTAACTAAACTAAATTTAACGCATTATGGTAAGAAAAATACTCGCAATTTTCGCCATTTTCCTTGTTGCTGTGGGTGCCGGTTATGCACAGACAGGTAGCTTGCAGGGAAAAATTGTGGATGGGAATGGGCAACCTTTAATAGGTGCAAACGTTGTCATTAAGGGTACCACCAACGGTACCATTACCAACATTGATGGGAATTATTTGTTGCAAAAAATTCCCGTAGGTTCTCAAACCATTGTAGCTTCGTTTATTGGCTTTGCCAGTTTTGAACAGGCAGTGGTCATCGAAGATGGCAAAACAGCTACCTTTAATTTTACTTTGGTGGAAGACATTGCCACACTTGATGAATTGGTAGTAATTGGTTATGGTACCGTAAAAAAATCGGATGCCACAGGGTCGGTTATTGCTATTAAGTCAGATGATTTTAACAAGGGTGCCATTGCAACTCCAGATCAGTTGATTACTGGTAAAGTTGCCGGGGTACAGATTACTTCAGGTGGTGGCGCACCGGGCTCAGGACAAACCATCCGTATCCGTGGTGGAGCATCACTGAATGCCAGTAACGATCCATTAATTGTTATTGATGGAATACCTGTGGATAATTATGGCATTAGTGGTTTGGCAAATCCATTAACTTCCATTAACCCGAATGATATTGAATCAATGACCATTCTTAAAGACGCTTCGGCTACTGCCATTTATGGTAGCAGGGCTTCAAACGGGGTAATCATTATTACAACCAAAAAAGGAGTTAAAGGTCAGCCTATTAAAATTGAATATCAGGGAGCCCTTTCGATTCATCAGAACACAAAAAAAGTAGATGTATTGAATGGCCCAGAATTTACTGAAGCGGTTACAAATTATGCCAATGCTAAATTCTCTAATCCTTCAGAAGTTACTAAACATTTGGGAACAGCCAATACCAACTGGCAAGAACAGATTTTTGAAACAGCCGTTGGAAACGACCACAATTTAAGTGTATCGGGTTCTACATTCGATGTTCCATTTCGCATCTCAGGAGGTTATTATACGCAAGAAGGAACACTGAAGACCGGTAAAGTGGACAGGCTCTCGTTTAATGCAAATATTGATCCCAGTTTTTTTGAAGACCATTTGAAATTGAATTTAAATGTTAAAGGTTCAACAACAGATAGCAAATTTGCCGATGAAGGTTCCATTGGAGCTGCTATTCAAATGGATCCTACTAAACCAGTTTACAATGCCGATACTCTATTTGTTTGGAGGGATGACGAAGGTAATATAGTGGATCAAGCCACCAATAACCCATTAGCTATGTTGGAATTGAGGGACGATATTTCGAATGTGAAACGTTTTTCAGGGAATGCACAAATTGATTATAAATTCCATTTTTTACCTGAATTAAGAGCTAATCTAAGTGTGGGTATTGATAAATCGAACAGTGAAGGCACAGTGACCGTTGATACTTCAGCATCCTGGCAAAAGGTTGGTCAGTATTCCGGATATTATTCAGAATACACTCAGGAAAAAGAAAATAAATTATTGGATTTTTATCTTCACTATTCAAAAGATATTGAAGCTATTGACACCTACTTTGACATTCAAGGAGGTTATTCCTATCAATCGTTTTACAGGGGTAATACAAATTATTCCCGTTATGCAGCATTCAATGGTATAGTATCCGATACAAATACCATTGATGAATACGATCCAGATCCAACAGAATATTATCTTATATCTTTCTTTGGCCGTTCAAACATACGTTTCAAAGATCGCTATTTGTTTACCTTTACTCTGCGGAACGATAATTCTTCGCGTTTTTCACCCGAAACACGTTCAGGTATATTCCCATCTGTAGCCTTTGCATGGAATGTAAACAAGGAACCCTTTTTAGCGAGCCAGACAATTTTTAGCAACTTAAAAATCAGAGCAGGTTGGGGCGTTACTGGACAGCAAAATATTGTGGATGATGATTATCCGTATCAACCGAATTTTTTCCTGAGCACATCAACTGCATCATACCAGTTTGGAAATACCTTTTACAAGGGTTACCGCCCCGATGAGTACGATGAAATGATTAAGTGGGAAGAAACATCGACCTTAAATTTTGGCCTTGATTTTGGAATTTTAAGCGACCGTTTTTCCGGTTCATTCGATATCTATTCAAAAAAATCCATTGATTTGATCAATGAAGTGGCAGTACCTGCTGGAACAAATTTTTCGAATCGCTTAGTAACCAATGTGGGCGATTTAACTAATAAAGGGTTAGAATTCAATATAGTATCAAGGATTATTTCTTCCAAAGATATATTATGGGAAGTTGGATTCAATTGCACGTATAATGAAAACGAAATTACAAAGTTAACTGAATTTGCAAATCCGGATTATTTGGGCGTTGAAACTGGAGGAATTTCCGGAGGTGTGGGAAATTACATTCAAATTCACAGCGTTGGTCATTCTGCCAATTCGTTTCTAGTTTATCAACAGATTTATGACGAAAATGGGAAACCTATTGAGGGATTGTATGTTGACCGCAATAATGACAATGTGATTAATGATGATGATAAATATATCTATAAAGACCCCCATGCTAATTTCTATTTTGGGTTGAATTCGATGTTAACGTATAAAAATTTCACATTCAGTTTTGCAGGTAGGGCTCAATTTAACAATTATGTATATAACAATGTGAGCTCAAACAATGGTGAATTGAGTCGGTTGTATCGTCCTGAAGGACCATACATTGCAAATGTTACCAGCGATGCTTTGGATGTAAACTTTTATAAACCTCAGTATTTTAGCGATTACTACATTAAAAACGGAACCTTTTTCAGAATGGATAATATTACATTGAGTTATCTTTTTGAAGACTTAGCCGGTACTAAATTAAATCTTGGACTATCTGCCATGGTAAACAATGCGTTTGTGTTAACAAAATACGATGGTTTAGATCCAGAGGTAAATAATGGCATTGATAACAATATTTATCCACGGCCAAGAATCTATACATTTGGACTTAAATTACAGTTTTAACCTTAAAATGCATGAATAAGATGAAAAAATATTTAAAAATATTAATTGTAGGAGTGGTAATTTTCTCTTCATCCTGCATGAAAGATTTGGATACGATTCCATTGGATGACGAATCAATAACTTCGGAAAAGATATACCAGGATCCAGCCAATTACAAACTGGCTTTGGCTAAATGCTACATTGGTTTAGCTGTTGGAGGTAACGACGGTGGTGATGGTGATGGCGACATTGTTGGGATCGATGGTGGTTTCAGCCAGTACCTGCGCTTGTATTGGTATAGCCAGGAACTTTCGACCGATGAGGCAATCATTGGTTGGAACGATGCTACTATTAAAGATTTTCATTACCAAACATGGTCGACAAGTGATGTTTTTATTACTGCTATGTATTATCGGGTAATGTTCCAGATTACACTTTGCAATTCATTTATAAAAAATTCAACCCCAGCAAAATTAGAAGATAGAGGCATTGGAAGTGAATACTATGAGGACATTGCCTTATACCATGCCGAAGCCCGTTTTTTACGTGCCTTAAGTTATTGGCATGGGTTGGATTTATTCCGTGGCATCCCATATGTAACCGAAGACGATCCTATTGGCGCGTGGTTTCCAGAACAAGCTAAAACTCCAGAATTGTTTAGTAAAATTGAATCTGAATTAATTGCCCTTACCGATGGAGTAGGTGGTGATGATTTGGCAGATCCTAATGCAAATGAATATGGACGGGCTGATAAAGCTGCCGCATGGATGTTGTTGGCAAAATTGTACCTGAATGCTGAAGTTTATCTGGGTGAAGGAAATTCAAAATACACTGAAGCTATCACCACATTGAATAAGGTAATTAGTGCCGGATACTCTTTAGAGAGTGATTTTACTAATAACTTTAAAGCAGACAACGACAATTCGGATGAAATAATTTTCCCCATTGCTTTCGATGGCACAAATACCCAAACTTGGGGAGGTACTACTATTTTAGTACATGCCGCTATTGGTGGAACAATGACTGCCGCAGATTACGGTGTTGGCGGTGGCTGGGGAGGTATAAGAACTACAGCACAAGTAGTTGACAAAGCAGATATTGGAAACGATACAAGGGCTATTTTTTATACCGATGGGCAAAATAAAGAAATTAACGATGTGAGCCTTTTTACCGATGGATATGCTACTCCCAAATTTTCTAACATGACAAGCACCGGAGAAGCTGGAAAAAATGCTGATTTTGTAGATACTGATTTCCCGGTATTCCGTTTGGCAGATGCTTACCTGATGTATGCAGAAGCTGTATTACGGGGTGGAACCGGTGGCGATGCATCTACTGCTCTTGGATATGTAAACCAACTTCGGGAAAGGGCTTATGGAAATACTTCGGGAAACATTTCTTCATCTGAGCTCGATTTAGATTTTATTTTGGATGAACGTTGCCGTGAGTTGTATTGGGAAGGGCACCGGAGAACCGACTTAGTCCGGTTTAACAAATTTACCGGAGATAGCTACCTTTGGGCTTGGAAAGGTAATTTACAAGCAGGTAGGAGTACGGATTCCTATCGTGATGTTTATCCTATACCGGTTGACGATTTGAATGCCAATAAAAATTTAACGCAAAATGATGGTTATTAATCAAACTATAATAAGATTATGAAAAAAATATTTATATCATTTTTAATAGTTCTTGGCTTTGGAATCTTCTGGGCCTGTGAAGATGAAAATACCAATCCGGTGTTCGATACCACAAAAATTGTGGCTCCTACCTTAACGGAAAGCAATAACACAACCGATCTTGTTTTGCTTGAAGAAAACGAAGCCAATATTGCATTATCATTTACCTGGGATTCAACTATATATCCGTTAGCTAACATTGAATCGGCTATTTACAGTTTGCAAATGGATAGCATCGGGAACAATTTTAACGACCCTATTGAACTGGCAAATGGTGACGTTTTTAATTACACTATCACTGTTGCCGAACTGAATGATTTACTATTAGGTAAAAAGTATCAAAGTGACACCATTTTACCGTTTGAGTTCCGTGTTTACTCCTACATAGTTGAATCTGTTCAAGATAAAGTATATTCAAATGTATTGAGTATAAATATTACGGCTTACTCAAAAGAAGTCATTGAAGTACCTGTGGAACCCATCTATTTGTTAGGAAATGCTTCTGCTGCCGGATGGGACAATACTGCTGCTTTACCACTGACTTTCAGAAAAGATTTGGCTGACTCAACATTTACTATTGTTACCTCATTAGATGGCGGTACAGGTGAATATCTTAAATTTATCCGCTATTTAGGCGCTTGGGCCCCACAATGGGGTACCGATGCTACTGGTGATTCAGTTAGTGGAAACCTTGTTTATCGTCCCACTGAAGCAGTTCCAGATCCGGCTGCTATACCCGCGCCATCAGTAGCTGGCGATTATTTAATTACAGTAAATATTGCTGAAACTGTAAATACTTACGAAATTACCAAGGTAGCTGAAACATTACACTTGATTGGTGATGCTACTTCGGTGGACTGGGATAATACTCAAGCCATACCGATGACTAAGGATGCCCCCGGTAAATTTAGCATTGTTACAACACTTGAATCAACTGCTACCGAAGGATTCAAATTCCTTGTAAATCAAGGAGCTTGGGAACCTATGTATGGCCAGGATGGTAACGGTACATGGGAAGCTGGTTCATTAAAATACCGTCCGTTAGGTGCAGCTGATGTACCTTCAATTCCACCTCCACCGACAACAGGTAGTTATTTAATTGAAGTTGACTTTGCAAATAATACGTACAAGCTGACATTGCAATAGTAATTTAAGCTCACTAGGCTTTTAATAAAAAGGGCCGTCTCTGTTAAATGAGGCGGCCTTTTTTTTGTTCCAGTGTGACACCCCTGTTACCGAAATACTTTACCTGGGGGAGATTAATCAAACAAACCCTGGAATTCAATTTATATTAAAAAGTGTAATAAAAACAAGAACTAAATTATTTAATGCTCTACAACATACGAAATCGGTTGCGGAAACGGTTGCGGAAATGCTGTCGCTTTTTTGGACTTTATTAAACCGAAACAGTTACTTAATTTTGTGTTGCGCTATAATTCAATCATTCTTGTAAAAATTGAAAGAGACACATTTAACAAACTAAACCTAAATTAATTATGGTAAAAAAAATACTCGCATTTCTTCCATTGTTTGTTTCCTTAATTTCTTTTACCCTGGCTCAAACCGGAGGGATAAAAGGTACAATAATCGATGGGAGTGGATTGCCTTTAATTGGTGCAAACGTTGTCGTGAAAGGTACAACAATTGGTACCGTATCTGATCTAGATGGAAATTATACACTGAGTGGCATCCCAACAGGAATGCAAACGCTTGTATGCTCATTTATTGGTTTTTCAAACCAAGAACAATCGGTTGAAATTAAAGAAAACCAAACGATTGCAATTACATTTACACTTACTGAAGACATTGCCACACTTGAAGAGTTAGTGGTTGTAGGTTACGGTACTCAAAAGACGAAAGAAATTACGGGTGCTATTACAAGTGTAAAAGCTGAAGATTTTAATAGCGGAAACATTAATGATGCTGCTCAATTGATTCAAGGAAAAGTAGCAGGGTTATCTATTTCAAAACCAGGTGCCGATCCCAACGCGAATTTTACCATCCGCTTGCGTGGGCTTTCTACTTTTGGTGCAAATACCGAACCTTTAGTGGTTGTAGATGGAATACAAGGGGTAGAATTAAGATCGGTAGATCCGGAAGACATTGCATCAATGGATGTACTGAAAGATGCTTCTGCTACCGCTATTTATGGCACAAAGGGTGCTTCTGGCGTTATTATTATTACCACTAAAAAAGGTAAAAAAGGGACAGAAAACAAACCGATGGATGTAGAATTCAGTACTTCATTGACAACAACTTCAATAGACAGAAGGCCTAATGTGCTTACCATGGATGAATACCTCCGTTTTCCTAATGCCGTGGATTATCGTTCGGATACTGTGAACGGCACAGGAACTGATTGGATTGATGCAATAACGAGAACAGCATACACCAAAACTTATGGTATTGCCGTAGGTGGCGCCACTGAAAAATCAAGTTACCGTATGTCGTTTAACTACCGCGATGCCGAGGGCGTCATTAACGAAACCGGTTTTGACCAACTTAACGGTCGGGTAAACGTGACACAAAAAGCATTGAATGATATGTTAAATCTTGATTTTAACTTATCTGGTGTTATCCGTAATGAACAGTATAGCCCAAGTGAAGCGGTAACTGCAGCTATTAAATACAACCCAACAGCTCCCATCTTTGAAGATACGGAGGATGCTGAACAATATGGTGGCTATTTCCAGCGCAATGCCTTTTCGTTTTACAATCCGGTTGCCATGATTGCCCAATATGAGGGAGAAGGCAAAAAATCGAATTTAACAGGAAGCTTTAAGGCAACCTTAGAACCAGTTCAAGGTCTGAAAGTCAGTGCTTTTTATTCCCATGAATTAAAGTCTGAGCTATACGGTTATTATACCACCCGGGATAATTATTTCACCAATTTCGGCAAAGGCTGGGCTAAGCGCGAAGATAAACGATACGAAAACCGTATGTTTGAAGGTTTGGGAAGTTATGATAAGGGTTTTGGAGAATTAAAATCTACGGTTCAGGTAGGTTATTCCTGGCAAGAATCATTGGCAGAGGGTTTTTGGGCCCAAGCAAATGAATTTATTTCTGATGCTTGGAGTTTCAATAATTTAAGCGAAGGGGGTAGTAGTTTATATGATGCCAGTTCTCATAAGGATAGTTGGAAAAATAAACGCACATTAGTTGGATTTTTTGGTGTAGCTTCCTTTAATTATGCCGACACTTATTTCCTTCGGGGACAAGCCCGTAAAGATGGTTCATCCATGTTTGGTGAAAACAACCGATGGGGAACTTTTTATGGAATAAGTGGAGGTGTTGATGTCGCTAAATTTATAAATGTATCTCAAATTGGACGGTTAAAAGTAAGGGGCGGGATTGGGACATCTGGGAACCTTCCTCCTGAACCGTATTTAACAAGAGACTTATGGGGACAATCCTCCAATTTTTATTCAAATGGTGAATACATTCCATCGTATGCTCCAATACGTAATCAAAATCCCAATTTGAAATGGGAAGTAAAAAAGGAAACCAATATAGGTTTGGATTATGGGTTATTTGGGTATAAAGTAACTGGTACCTTTGATTATTTTACAAGTACCAGCTCAGACCTTATGCTAGAATATAATGTTCCTAGTACAAAGTATACTGCTTCAAAAATGTGGTATAATATTGGCGAACTAAAAAACTCAGGTCTTGAATTTGCCTTGAGTATCAATGTTATTGATGCTGATAATTTTTCATGGACTACTGATTTGAATTTCACTAAATATTTAACCACAGAACTGGTAAAAATCTCAACTGAGGAGATTCTGTATAATGGTGGAAATATGGATATTGCAGATCTGGGAGCTCCTGGTTATACGGGAGTTAACATCATCCGCTTGGGTGAAGGTGATGCCATTGGAAATATTGTAGGTTATACCTTTACTGGGATAGATTCTGTAGGTAAATATACATATTTACAAGATTCATTGGGAAAGAATATTAAATCTGTAATTGGTAATGGGTTGCCTAAATTTCAATTGGGATGGGGAAACACATTTAAGTATAAGAATTTTGACCTTTCTTTCTTTGTACGCGGAGTATTTGGTCATGATTTGGTCAATACTAACAATGCCCGCTATGGAAGCCCAAGTACCATAAATATCCAAAGTGGGATGAACACAGCCTTAGATTATTTTAATGCGACCCAGGCTCCAAGTTTTTCTGATATTTATGTTGAGAACGCCAATTTTATCCGTTTAGATAATTTCTCTTTGGGCTATACTTTGAATCTATCCGATAATAAGTATGTTTCAAAAGTTAGGGCATATATATCTGGGCAAAATCTGTTTACCATTACCAACTATACAGGGACATCTCCTGAAGTCCGTTATGCAGATAAAGTAAACGCTACAGATAGCCCAAATCCATTGGCTCCCGGAATTGATAGGGGAGACACCTACTTCGGAACCCGGAGCTTTACCTTTGGTGTGAATGTCACTTTCTAGATTGAATTTAATTTTAACAAATATCATTGCAGATATGAAAAGATTTTTTAAAAATATAAAATGGATGTTTGCTGGTTTAACTCTTTTGGCGGTAGTCCCCTCATGTACCGATTTGGATGAGGAGGTTTATGACCAATTGAGTGGCGATATCCTTTTCCAAAATGAAGAGAATGTAATCTATGCTTTTGGAGGTGCTTATACCAATTTGTACGATTTGATAGGGCATAAATATAATGTGGGGTCCGATTGCGGTACCGATTTATTAGTAGTCCCACAGCGTGGAGGAGACTGGGAAGACGGAGGCGAGTGGCACCGTTACCATTGGTTGACTTGGACCCCAAGTGAAGGTTATATTAGTAGATCTTATGATTTAAACTACAAGGGAATAGTTTTGGTTAATAAACTAATTGCTACGCTTGAATTAGTGGAGACCGATGCAGCCAAAGTAGCTATAGCTGAATTGAGGGGATTGCGTGCGTATTATTATTTAAACTTAATTGACCAATTTGGAAATGTTGTCATTAATGATAAATTTCCGGTTACAGATGAATTCCCTAAGAATTCTCCAAGGGATTCAGTATATATGTTCATCAAAAATGAACTTTTAGAGGCAATGCCTTTATTAGCAAAAGAAAATGGTGGAAATTACTATGGCCGTATTACCTATTATGCAGGACAAATCCTTTTAGCTAAATTGTATTTGAATGCCCAGGTTTATACCGGTATTCCACAATGGGAAAAGGCCGAAGCTGCCATTGATAGCATTATGGCAGGGCCATTTGCATTAGAGACCAATATTTCGGATAATTTTATTGAGGATGCATCCAATTCTAAAGAACATATTTTTGGGGTTCCGTTTGATCAAATCAAGGCACAAGCATTGGAAATCCACTTATTTACCTTGCATTATGCTATGGTAAGCGTGTTCGGAATCACCGAATCGGGTTGGAATGGATTGTCTGCTCAGGAATCGTTGTATAATTTATTGGCTCAGGATGCTAACGACGATCGTTTAAATGGTCTATTGTATGGACCTATGTATGATAAAGATGGCAACCCGGTTCAAGATGCCAGTTTTGAGAAATTTGATCCGCTAAACCCTAAGAAACCTAAAGATCCTGATGGTATCAATTTAAACCACACCCCATTTATTAACATGCTTCAACCCAATTGTTTGCGACAGTCAGGTGCCCGTATCAAAAAATTCAATTTTGTGGAAGGCACCGGACGCTACATGGGTAACGATGTTCCTATTTACCGCTATGCCGATGTTTTACTGATGAAAGCTGAAGTACGGTTACGCCAAGGAGATGCCAGTGGTGCATTAATTTATGTAAATGAAGTACGCACCCGTGCAGGTGCTGCACCTTTTGCTGAGGTCACTTTTGATAATTTATTAGACGAACGTGCCCGTGAACTTTTTGCCGAAGGTTTTAGAAGATCGGATTTAATCCGGTTTGGAAAATATCTGGATGCCCGTTGGGAAAAACCAGATGTATCGCCTGACTATGTAACTATTTGGCCAATTCCTGCTGATGAAATTGGATTGAATGCCAATCTGGTGCAGAATCCTGGTTATTAGTTAATTTCAATTGTATATAGTTAAACCTATATAAGATTGCTTGAAAAAGTAAATCTGCTTTTTTAAAATTTATAACTAAACTTAAGAATTATGAAAAAATCTCTATTCTTGACACTTTTCATGGCACTGATGCTTTCTTTCAGTGCTTGGAGTCAGTGTGGTCAGGTTAGCTTGATTGGAACCATCAATGGATGGGCCGGCGACCATATGATGACTCGGGATTTGACCGATCCTACTGTATTTACAACCTATTTAACCATTAATGTCGGTGACACTAGTGCTACAGGTATTATTGAGTTAAAATTCCGTGAAAACAAGGATTGGGCTGTAAACTGGGGTAGTGCCGAATGGCCAACAGGTACAGGTGTACTTAATGGTGCTAACATTGTAGTACCTGAAGCCGGGACCTATTTTGTTACATTCAACTGCACCAGTGGGGCTTACTCATTTGTTGAAACTTGTGGAGCTATTAGTTTAATAGGTTCATTCAATGGTTGGGCCGATGATTATTACCTGACTCGTGATGAAGAAAGCATGAACGATTGGACTGCAACCATCACTTTTGCAGAAAACGCTGAAGTAAAATTCCGCGAAAATGCAGGTTGGTCTGTAAACTGGGGTTCTGCTGATTTCCCAACAGGAACTGCCGTTCAAGACGGGGCAAATATTCCTGTCCCGGCTGGAAATTACAAAGTGATGTTCAACTGTGCAACAGGTGATTATACATTTGTATCTACTGTTGGTAATGTTTCCATGATTGGTGAATTCAACGGTTGGAGTGCTGATCATTGGATGGATCGTAATGCTACTGATCCTGATAAATTTACAACCATCATTTCATTTGAGAAAGAAGATGCCGGAGCAGGAAATGCCATTGTTGAAGCAAAATTCCGCGAAAATGCTGGATGGGCTGTTAACTGGGGTGCTGCTGATTTCCCAACAGGTGTAGCTACCAATAATGGAGCAAACATCTTAATTCCTATCGATACTTTACAATTGACCAATGATTTTTTGGTTGAATTTGAATATGTTCAAGTTTCTGGAACCGTTTCCGAAGCTAATTATAAATTTACTCCTGCTTCTGGTGTAATTAGTATGATTGGTGCCTTCAATGGATGGAATGGTGATTTCCCGATGAACCGCGATGCTCAGAATCCAAACTTGTGGACAGCAACCCGTTCATGGTATGCCGATTCAGAAGTAAAATTCCGTGAGAATGCCGATTGGACTGTAAACTGGGGGGATGCTACGTTCCCAACAGGAACTGGTACTCCAAATGGAGCTAACATTCCTTTGGTAGCTGGTACTTATGATATTACTTTTAATGCAGCTACTGCTGAATACAGCTTTGTTGAGAATAACAATGTAGTAGGTGAAATTGGATTGGTTGGCGATTTCAACAACTGGGGTGCCAATGGTGAATTGGATGTAAATTTAATCCGCGATCCAAAACATCCTAACTATTTCACATTAACTTATAACTTCGGTTCAAGCACAGGCATTCTTTTCCGCGAGAACATGGATGCTTTATATGAGAATGTATGGGGAGGAACATTCCCAGGCGGAACCGGTGTTCAGGATGCTGCTCAAATCATCCAGGTGCCTGGAGGTTTGTACAACATTACCTTCGATGCCAATTCTGGTGACTTCTATTTCCAACAACTAGGAAACTCAGTTACGGCTCCTAAAGTATTTGCTATGACAGTGAACGGTATAACCAACGAAACCGATTGGGTAATTAACCAACCTGTGAGCAAAGTGGTTGATGGTACCGCTGGCGAAACTCCTGCTGAGGTGCAATTTGGTTTAACTTATAACGACGAATACTTATATGTTGGTATTAATGTTACCAGTGCTACTCCTGCCGATGATGTTGTTGAAATCTTTGTTGATGGTAACAAGTCAGGTGGCGATTATGATGACAGCGACATTCATTTCACAATTGCCAACGATGGTACGGTAACTGTGGTAACTGGTGCTGACGGGGTAACTCCTATTGGTGACGTTAATAACAGTTCTGCAACTACATACTCAGTTGAGGCTAGCATTAGCTGGGATGAATTGGGTGTTACTGCTGAAGAAGGTACTCAAAAAGGATTTGATATTATTTTTGCCGATGGTACAGCTTATAAATTGGCATGGAATGGTGGAACTGCAAACTATGAGAGTCTTTCTTTATTAGGCGATGTTTTGTTAGGGCAATTATCTTGCGGGTGCATCAGCTTGTATAATTCAACTATTGGTGACGTTATTTTGCGTAACCCTGTTGATGCTCCTACTACTTATGTAGGTACTTACAACTTAGATGTGGCTGGTGGCGTTGCCTTCCGTAAAGACAGACAAAGTACAGTAACCTGGGGTGATGATCAATTCCCAACCGGAACTGCTACTGTTGGTGGACCAATGATTCCTGCCACTGTTGATCGCTGGAGAGTTACATTTGACTGTTTGACAGGTTCATATAATTTTGTTCAAACTCCAGCAGCAGCAGCAAGCACTGCCTATGCAAGATTTGCCGATGCTCCTGTAACTATTGATGGTAACCTAGGTGAATACAACCTTGAATATGTAAGCGATTTAGTTGTTGTTGGTTCTGTGGCTAATAATAACACTGTCACTTGGGGAGTAAAATGGGATAAAGACAACTTATATATAGCTGCAAAAGTTGTTGATGCTAATGTAGATTTAGCTGCAACAGGTAACCCATGGGATAACGATGCAATCGAAATCTACATTGATGGTGATAACAGCAAAGATGGAGCCTATACAGGCGACTTTGATACGCAGTTAATCATGGACGTAGTAAGCAACAATGCTGATGGTGTTAATGGTACCGATGCATTGTGGATAAAAGCAGACGGAGTTCCTGTAACCAACTTCAATTCAAAATGGTTAACCACCGATGATGGATATACCATTGAAGTACGTTTAGGTTGGGATAATTTTGACTTTGCCCCTGGTAAAGGTAGAATTATGGGCTTCAGCTTAGGTAACAATGATAACGATAGTGGCACTGGCCGTGATTATCAGACTGTATGGTATGGAACCGGAAGCAACTGGAGCAATACCGCTGATTTAGGTGATTTGCAATTAGATGGTGGTGCTTATGAATATTACGTAAGTATTTTCGAAAACAACATCTTAAACAACGCTAGCGTTCAATTGTATCCAAACCCAACTCAAGGTAATGTTTATGTTAAAACTTTGGGTAATGAATTTACTGGTAATGTAACTGTTAATGTGGTTGATATTACTGGTAAAGTGGTTGCCAGCACTTTTGAGAACCTGACTGGTTCCGATAATATTATTGAAGTAAATACCAGCAATTTGACCGATGGTATCTATTTAGTGAATGTATTAGGTACTAATGGCCATCAAGCTGTTAAGAAACTCATAATTCAGTAGTAGTAATAGTAGGTAAAAAACAATGTAGAAAGAGTTGCTCCTTGTGGGCAACTCTTTTTTTACCCCAAATAATTAGTCGCTCCTTACGA
>DOTG01000036.1 GCA_003512955.1 Marinilabiliales bacterium | reverse complement strand
CGTTTCATACCGCCAACGTTATGCCCAATGTTGAAAAAAATGTGACTTGAAAACTATACTATGAGAGATATAAAAAAATTAGCAATTATATTGATTAGCATTTTTTTGACCATGAATATTTTTGCGCAAGTGGAAAAGAAATCTGGCAACCGTTATACCTGCAATTTATAGCACATTTGCTATCTGATTTTATACTTCAACCACAAAGCTGGTGCGATAAAAAAGAGAAGAAGGTTTTTACCCCATATCTTTTATACCATAGTACTATTGTCTTTGTTACCAGTTATGTTTTATCGTTTGATTTTGGTTTTTGGAAAGCGACTATTTTACTGACATTATTTCACTTTATAATTGATAGTGTAAAAAGCTACATAATTCAGAAAACAAAAATTAAGCAACTGTTTTTTACTGACCAGTTTTTGCACCTTATCGCTATCGTAGGTGTCGTGTTGTTGTATGATAGTAATTTTGGTATTCAATTCTTGTTTGAGATGGAAACTAAAACGTTGGCCATTATTACCGGATTCTTGCTTTGCACCAAGCCTGCTAACATTATCATTAAATTTTTGTTTCGGACCTTTTCAATTGAAACACCTGTTGATAGTCCGGATAATGATGAAGAAAAAAGTCTTCCCAATGCGGGAAAGCTTATTGGTATAACAGAACGACTTCTTGCTTTAGCATTAATTCTTCTAGGTCAGTATGAAGCAGTTGGGCTTATTATCGCAGCAAAATCAATTTTAAGATTCAATGCCACTCAGAAAAGTGAATATGTTTTGGTAGGCACTCTTTTGAGTTTTGGTATTGCAGCTTTTACAGGAATAGCAATCAATTTAATTAACGGTGTTTAAGCCGATAAATGTACTTTATCGGTAAATTAACAGATAAATATTTACTATCAGGCACATTGGCAAAAAGTTCTAAGTTAACGATATAACCCAATTTTGCCAAAGAACTCTCTATCCCGTTCCACGCCAACGTAAGGACAGTAAGAAGAAGCAGCAAAAATTAACAATAAAATGACTGGAAAAATAAACAACGAAATGCCAACGCGGCATAGCCAATAAGGGTTTCAGAGCAATTTGCAAGTTCATCGCTCGCTGGCAAGGGCGGTAACGGTGGATAATGAAGTGCCCACGAACTCCCGCACGCTGCATACCCTCAACGTTAGCAACTATTAATGAAGAACCATCGGAATGAATGATTTAAATCAAAAAAAAGGGCTTAAGAAAATGAATCCTCAAGCCCATTAAAATCGAAAATTAAAATTAAAATCTATAACCCAGATGGACGGTTGCAAATGGCATAAGTGGTGTTAAATGATACTCCAAATTTCCAACATTTAAATCAGGGTCAACTTTATCGGGTTCAATGGTTCCTGTAATTACAGATTGATAACCAATTCCTGCCCATGGCCTAAGATAAAAACTTTGCTTTTTAAGCGGATACCACAAATACCCTCCCTGAACGGCTATCAGAACAGTGTTTGTTCTGTCCGTTTCTTCGGGGAAGCTTTCATCGGTAAGCTCCATTTCCTGTGTAAATAGCTGTAATCCGGCAAACCAGCCATTGTTCTTTTCCCGAAAATAGTAGTGAGTCCATAGGCCCATGCCCTGATTGATTTGTACTCCCCAGCCCATATTTTTGTTCCGAGAATCTATTTCAATAAAAGCATCCGGATATTTAATTTGAGCTATAAAAGCCAGCCCAAATGTAAAGTGTTCACTTTTTTTTGGAGACCAGCCAAAATGACCACCTACACCACCCATAATAAATGGTAAAGGATCTGCTTCGACCAGGAATTCATGCCTGTCTTTCTCTTGAGCATGCAAGTCAATGATTCCAATCAGTAATAAAGTCCAAATTAGGAAAACTGAATTTCTCATTTTGATTAATTTTAAAACGTATAACCAACATGTAAAGTGGCGAAAACAGATATAGGTGCTATCTCATACTCTTGTCCACCAAGTATATTTTCTCCGCTAATTTTTGATGTGTATCCCACACCTCCCCATGCTTTAAAATAGAGTGGGAATTTAAAAGGTTGCAGGGTGTAACCTCCGTAACCCATTATTAATCCGTTGGTAAACTTCTCATCTCCGCTTTGATTGTCATTTTCAATTAAAAACTGCTGCGCACTAATTTGTGAACCAACAAAAAAACCTTTATTTACTTGGGAAAAATGATGTTCTCCAAAAATTCCAATAGCGTTGTTTATGCGCACCTGCCAGCCTTTGTCGGCATTATTGCTGTTCATGTCCACAAAAAATGCGGGCATATCCATTGCATAAATACCAACACCATATATAAGATGATTGCATGACTTCGGCTGAATTCTTAAATGAGCCGAATAACCATTAAATGCAAAAGTTGCCGGGTCAATCTCAATGGAAAATTTTGTTTTTCCAACTGTAAGATCTGTGCTTTGGGCTGTAGCATTAAAATTTGACATCCCAAAAATTACTACGAATGCTAAAAAACTGATTTTTGTTTTCATAAAAATAAAATTTAAATTGTTAAACATTGTATTACGTATATTTAGTTATTGATAAAAAATTATCTTCTTTCAACTAGTTCTAATAATCCAAAACCATCGAATACAATTCTTCTGCTGTAAACCAGGTTTTTCTCTTTACAGAATTCTTTGATGCGTCCTTGGGTATTCCATTTCCTTGCGCTTTGTCTTGTCAGAATGTACCATAGGGCAAAGCCTTTATTGTTCCTCTTTGAAACCTTTCGGAAAAAATCTTTAGCAGTTCCGCTTCCAGTTGGCGACAGAATAATTATCCTTCCCTTTTCATTTAAGATCCCTAGTGACTGATTAAGTAAGAAATCCTGATCATTAGCATTAAGATTAAACAAAACGTTGCATATACATATTTTATCGAAACAAGTATTTTGAAAGGGCAAAGTAGCTCCCGAAGTAACTTGCAATAAAGAAACTGCCATTCCTTTTAATTTTTTTTCTGCCTCAGATAACATTGATGCACTAGTATCAATTCCGGTACAATCCGAATTTTTTCCATTTATTAAAAACTGAAGTAATTTACCGGTACCTGTTCCGATATCTAGCACTTTACTATATGGAGAAATCTGTGAGACAACTGGTTCTAAGAATTCAACATGCCAGGGTGTTTCTTGTACACTTGAGAAAAATCTACTAAAGCTTAAATCTACTTTCATTATATATTGTTTATTTAGTTACGAACAAAAAAATATTAACTCATCTCATCAAGGATTTGAGCAATTGTTTTTTTACCTAGCTCTTCTTTCATTTTATTTTCAGCCACACCAAACAAGTTTAACAACGACATCTGAGCTTTATCCGGTCTATGTCCCTTAGCTTTAATATCAAAAGTAGTATTGAAGAGAGACTTACCTTTTTCGACAGCATTCAAAATTTCGAGAACGCTAATATTTGATGGATCCTTGATTAAACGGATACCACCAAATTTACCTTCCTTCGTTTCGATTATGCCTTCAGCAGTTAGGCTCTGAAGAATCTTAACCAAAGTTGGCTTAGGAATATTCAATATTTCTGACAATGAACCTGTAGACAAAAATTCAAATTGATTTTGCCTGGTCTTATCTGAGATAAATATGACTACCAAAATAGCTTTTGAAAATGATAATGAATAACTCATACTAAATATATGATATATATAGAATACAAAATAAAACCAAATTTGTTTAACAACCAAATAATTTTTATCATTTTTTTTAATTTTGATCCACCAAATAAGAGATGTAAAGTTTTTTACACACCTATTTTTGAGTATTAAATAATTATAAGTTGAAAGCACATTAAGCACGAAAGCGCGGTATAGCCAATAAGGGTTTTAGTGGTATGCGAAGGTTTGTTGCCCGCTTCAACTTTTAGTGTATCCTGATAGGAAAAAAGCCCGCAATCCCTGGCCATATTGTCAAATGTTTGTGTGCCATAAAGCAAAAACCTGAACGTCAGATGAACATTGATACAATAAAAATAAAACCTATAAAACTGGATGAATGGCTTCCAGACAGATGTTTGAATGGTTTGAAACCATTTGACCCGAATTTTCATATCTCAGAATCTGGATGTCCAAGTTTAAATTACTTTCAAAAAAACAGTAGAGAGACTTTAGAGCAATTGTATAAGTTGACAATCAATAATTTCGGTGGTTGTGGATTCGTAGCTTGGGATAACGATAAAATAATTGCATATCATAACTTTTTTCCATTGGAGATTGCTAAAAAAATTAAATTTTATGGTTATGGATTTGATTCAATCCATCCTGAAAGGACATTGATTCATAATTGTCTTACCATAGTAAAAGGAGATTATTTAAGATTAGGAATATCAAGCCGATTAGTAAAAGAGTCAATAAATTGGGCAAAGACAAACGATTGGAAAAGATTTGAAATACATTTGGTTTTACCTGATTGTGAAAAAGGATGGCAATCAGACCAAAAAAGTTGTCTGTCATTTTGGGAACGGTTTGGATTCAAGATATTTAGGGAATATGATGCGGATAAAGAAACGGAACAATATTATGGAGTGACAAAAAGGTATTCAATATATTTACCACTTGACAATTGATACTAAACATATTACGTCGCACAACAAAGAACTAAGGTAAAAAACAAGATAAAAGCGGTAGCAGTGGGTTATCAAGCAGTTCAACCTGCATCAGCGTTTGTCACGGGGGATACAGACGCAGCTCCACAGTCCGCTTCATTTCATATACGAGGCCGTTATGGGCAAGGCTAAAAAAACGAGCCGATTAATTTCTCGTGCTAATATCAAGATTTAGAGGAAAATAAAGTTTACTAAATTTGACGGAATGCTGGGAGACCGAATTGCATATAAACTAACTACTGACATAAGGTTGTCACTCAAACAGATTAAGTTTGACAGAATTTAAAGGAAAATTGAACTATGGAGAAATTAATAACACTTGATAAAACAAATATAGACGAGGAGCATATTTGCTGTGCGATTTCAGACAAAAAATGCAAAGACAGTTATGAATTAAAAAAAGACTGGCTTAAAAAGGAATTTGACAACGGATACGTTTTTCGCAGAATTGATGCAAGAGCAAAAGTATTTATAGAGTACGGACCTGCCGAGAAAGGTTGGGTTCCAGTTGATGCACCAAATTGCTTATTGATAAACTGTTTCTGGGTTTCAGGACAATATAAAGGACAGAGTTATGGCAAAGAATTGTTGAGACTTGCGACTGAAGATGCTAAAGCACAAGGTAAAGACGGATTAGTAACGGTTGTTGGGACAAGTAAGTTTCATTTTATGAGCGATACGAAGTGGCTTTTAAAACAGGGGTTTGAGACTTGCGAAAAATTATCTTCAGGATTCAGCTTACTTGTAAAAAAGATAAATTTAAAAGCGGATAATCCCAAATTTAAGGATTCGGTTAAAAGCGGAGAATGTTCTGACAAAAACGGATTAGTAATTTACTATTCAAATCGTTGTCCATTCTCGGAATATCATGTAACAACTTCATTGACTGAAACAGCAGAAAAAAGGAAACTGCCTTTAAAGGTAATTAAACTGGACACAATGGAAAAAGCACAGACTGCACCGACTCCTGCGACAATTTTCAGTTTATTCTATAACGGAAAGTTTGTAACGACTGATTTGAGTGCCTGTATGGATAGTCGGTTTGATAAAGTGATAGGAATATGAAAATGCCTAATAACATTGATACCAAGCTATTTGCTCCTTGCGGAATGAATTGTTTGGTTTGTTATGTTCACCTCAAAGATAAGAAGCCCTGTCCCGGATGCCTCAATAATGATGAAAATAAACCTGAGCGATGTAAAACTTGTAAAATAAAGAATTGTGCACATGAAAAAGGGTTGATATATTGTTATGAATGTTTGGATTTTCCATGTAAGCAAATCAAAAATTTAGAAAAAAGTTATTCAAATCGGTATAATACAAGCTTGATTGAGAACAGCATAAAAGTACAAAAGGACGGGATATGTTTGTTTTTGACAAATGAACAAGAAAAGTGGATTTGCAAAAATTGTTCAGGGGTTATTTCATTGCATGATTCGGAATGTTCAAATTGTAAGACTAAATATTAAATGAAAGCACGAACGCACAACATGGTATAGTGTATTCGGGTTTCAGAGATTCACGAAGGTTGTTAGCCCGTAAAAAAAATCGGTGCAAACTAATAAACAGCTAAAAATTACAGGCATCTATAAGGACAATCAATAATAAAAACAAACAGACGAATGGACAAATCAATAAAAACGACAAACGACCTGAGTTCAGAGAAATTATATCACGGGACAAAGGCAAATCTGAAGCAGGGTGACTTGATTGGACCCGGCTATAATTCAAACTATGGACAAAGAAATAAAGCGAAATATATCTACCTAACAGCCACCTTGGATGCTGCTATTTGGGGTGCTGAACTTGCCTTGGGCGAAGGACCTGAAAGAATTTTTATAGTAGAGCCAACAGGCCCAATCGAAGACGACCCCAACTTAACTGACAAAAAATTTTCAGGTAATCCAACTAAGTCATACCGTTCTCTGTACCCGTTTAAGATAATTGGTGAGGTTACGGAATGGCAAGGACACGCACCCGGGCAACTTAAAGCAATGAAGGATAACCTTGAGCGACTTAAGCAGCTTGGAATTGAGGCAATAGAGGACTGAATAAAAATTTGAAAATCAATTTGATACTTCAAATACCTAAACAACGAAACAGAAAATATAAACAATAAATAAATGACAAGAAACAATACACCGGCAGTAGAGGTACAAATGCTTATCAGGAAACCTGTATCAACGGTTTTTCAAGCATTCATTGACCCGGAAATCACAATCAACTTCTGGTTTACAAAATCAAGCGGACAATTAGAAGTGGGCAAGACAGTGACTTGGGAGTGGGAAATGTATGGAGCTTCGACAAATGTTATAGTAAAAGAGATAATCCAAAACAAAAAAATATCAACCGCGTGGGGCGATCCTGCAACGGCAGTTGATTACGAGTTTATTGCATTGACTGACGACACGACATATGTTATAATCAAAAACTACGGTTTCAAAGAAACAGGAGAAGAGTTAATTCAAGTAATCAAGGACAGTACAGGTGGTTTTACAACAGTTTTAGACGGACTGAAAGCCTATTTAGAACATAATATCAACCTGAATTTAATTGGGGACAAATATCCAAGGGAAATTAGTCAACACGGGCAATAAATTGACGGACTTAACGACAAAAACAACGAACCGCTAATAAAGGCAATACCATGAGGTTGTCCAAAAAAGAGGGCGCAACGGATAAAAAGAACAGGCGATCATTCAATCAGGCTCTGCTCAATCTCCCCTTGGATGGTAAAATAAAAATTGGTACCGATGTCCACTTCCGATTCAAACCAGATTTTGCCTTTTAACAGGTGCACCAAATGCTGCGAAATGGATAACCCCAGTCCGGCACCCCGGTAAACCACGTTGGTGATGGATTCGTCTTTACGGAACCTCTGGAAGACTTCCCGTTTCATCTCCTCGGTCATTCCAATCCCCGTATCTTTTACAAAAAATTCTAATTCGTTTTCCGAAACCTGGGTACAACCAAATTCGACTAATCCGTACTGGGTAAATTTTAAGGCGTTGCTGATTAAATTGCCAAGTATCTGTTGCAGCCTGAATTCATCGGTTTCTATACTGACATTAGTCTCCAATGGAATGACGGTAAGCTCAATGAGCTCTTTTGAGAGCGTTTTTCGCGTCTCTTTAAACGTGCTGTAAAGGTTCGTCAGCATCCGGTTGATGTTCACCTGATTTTTCACTACATTCAGCTCCCCGGCTTCAATTTTAGATAGGTCGAGAATATCGTTTATCAGGGCTAAAAGAGATTGTCCGCTTCGTTGGATGGTTTCTATAAAGAATTCTTGTTGTTCTTTTGCCAAATCGTCTTGTCCCAGCAGATCGCTGAACCCGATGATGGCATTCATGGGGGTTCGGATTTCATGGCTCATGTTGGCTAAAAAGGCCGATTTTAAATAGTCCGATTTTTCTGCCTTTTCTTTAGCAGCGCGGAGTTCTTTTTCAGTCTCTTTTAAATAAGTAATGTCGGATATTATGGCAAAAGCCCCCTCCACCTGGTTATTTTCGGCATTTATAATTGGCGAATAGTTTACAATTAAATTTCTCAGCGTCATATTGAAAGTCCTTACTTCATATGCTACGGTAATATTTTTTCCGTTGAAGCACTCCATGTAGATTTCCGATTTCGAATCGTTGGTGTATAATTTTAATAAAGAATCCAATGGGTGGTTAATGATAGAATCTTTATCGAGCTCAAGTATTTGGCAAATTTCAACATTCGCATGGGTAATGATGCCCTGCGTGTTGAATTCAATAAATCCCTCTTTGGCTGTTTCCAGGATGGTTGCCAGTTTGTTCCTGTTGGCAATCAATCGCTTTTCGGCCGATGTTTTCATCCGGTTTACAAACAATAGGGCGAAAACGGAGGAGAGGAGAATAAAGAACCCGACCAGGATTGAAATGGATTCTTTTTGGTATTTCAGAAGTACCGATTCGGGCTTGTTTAAGACAATGGAACCTTTCGGAAGGCTTTTGGCCGAAATATTGAACCGTTTCAGTTGTGCATGATCAAACTTAAACGTGTTGTTGTTTTCCCATATAACTGGGATTTTTGTGATGGGTGTCCCTTTTAACAAATCCACAGCCATTGCCGCCACCTGTTTTCCCTGGTTGATACCCGAGGTCACTTTTCCGCCCACCACACCGGTTCCCAGGTAAAAATCCCAAACCACATACACCGGCAATGCTGTGGCACGGCTGATTAATTGTCCCGCCTCCTGATAACTGTAATAATCGCCATCTTTATCTAGGTTGTAGGTAAGTAAAAGCAAAACACTGTTTTGTGGCAGGGGTTCAAGTATCTTTTTCACTTCATCCATGTCGAACATTTCAATATTTTTATAGGATAAGGACGAAGGAAGTTTGGCTTTTATTCCTTCAAAAGCGTTGTGGTTGGCAATTCCTGTGGGTGTTTTGTCGTTAATGATATATAAATTCTGAGCTTCAGGATGCAATTCCAACGCGCACTCAATGGTCTGAAAAAGATCAAAACCTTCAACAAGGCCGGAAAAATTCTCCTCGGTCAATAGCAAACTTTTCTGATAATCGGGCAAATTGTTGACCGCACAGAATAAGATGGGAACCGATGCAAAAAGTTCCGGTCGGTTTTTGATGGCAAAAAGAAAGGCATCATCATCCGAGGTAATGACCATCAAGAGTTTCCTTTTTTGGTATTTTTCTTTAATGTAATTCTTGTAATTTTGGGTGTGGGCCGCACCGGTATATCTTTTGGAATCCAAATATTCAACATACACTTCGGCCTGCTGATATACGTTGTTTGCTTGAAAAACCGATTCGATGCCCTCGCTGATATCATCGGTCCAAGTAAACCCTTTATGATAGGAATGGAGGATAAGAATATTCAGTTTTGAAGGATGCCCCGCTTCACTGGGCAATTGGGCTTTTACATTTGAGCAGTGAAAACAAGCAACGAAAACGACCCAAAGAAATTTATACCTACTTATGGTTTTTAATAAAAGCATGGTAATCGTTAATGGTATTTATGTTTATCAATACTTCAGGATTTGTAGTAGTGAATCTAAATCCGTTAAAATTAGTAAGAAAACGATTCAATGGCATGTCTAAATTGTCATTTTCCTTAATTTTTTTTGCCAATTTTTCAGATACCAGAATAGGATGGCCTCCCCGGTTGTTGTAAACCGGATACACATAGTCATGTTCCCCAAGTGCCTGGTCCATTCCGTGCAGAAGCTCATATGAAACCAATGGATTATCAATGTTTTGAATAAACACTTGCTTAACTCCAGCGTGAGTTAAACCTAAATGCAACGAATAATTCCTGCTTTTTTCAGGATGTTTATTTTCTACCAATAGTACGTTTTTATTCCGGGCAAACCCACTTGGTTGAATTTGGGACAAGAGTACAGGGTTAAGCACCACAACTATTTTTTCAAAACGGAATTCAAGGTATTTGGCAACAAGATGTTCCAAAAAATTCTCTGCTTCCGAAAAGGATAGTAAGGCTTTGGGGGTTCCCATCCGGGTGGAATTACCAGCAGCCAAAATAATCACAGTATTAGTATTCATTATTCAATGATGTTAAGTTAAAGTTTATAAGTGTCAAATAAAATTAACTGCAAAGAACCCATAGAATATGCAAAGAGCCGCAGAGCAGGTAATGGTTAAATTGTTGAAAGAATGAGAAGTTGGAATATTGGTTCATCATCAAATTTGCACATTATTTTGTTTCTCTTATCTCTCAATCCCATATCTTGATACTGACTACTTGATACTAAAATATTCTTTATGCTAAACTATACGGTAATGATTCATTATTCATGGTTTTTTAGGGAAAAACCCTAATATTTAATTCAAATTTAGTATTATTGCATTATAAAAACGAAATATTCTATTTGTTGATTCTATAATGATCCAAAAACATAAAACTGTATGTCCGATAAGTTCAACCCCATTTCCATCGACCGGCTTTTTCGAATACTAACCAACGAATCGGCAAAAAGAGGTAGTTTTTTGGGAATCCCCAAAGGTAATTTTTTACAAAGAGACTCTTTTCAAAAATTTCAATCAAATATTTTCAACCAAAGCCTTGATTTGCCTCTGGGAGTGGCGGCAGGGCCACATAGCCAACTTTCCCAAAACATTATCAGTGCATGGTTATGTGGTGCCAGGTACATGGAACTAAAAACCATACAGACCTTAGATGAGCTGGAGATAGAAAAACCCTGTATTGACATGCAGGACGAAGGCTACAATTGTGAATGGTCGCAGGAGCTGAAAATCAGGGATACCTTCAATCAATACCTTGATGCATGGATTTTGTTGCACATCCTGAACCATCAGCAAGGCTTTAAATCGTTGAATGGAACCATCTTCAACATGAGCGTGGGTTATAATCTCGAAGGGGTTTTAAACGAAAATGTGCAGTGGTTTTTTAAGAAAATGCAGAATTGCAACCATGAAAAACTCGAAAAAATAGCACTTATAAAGCCGTTGTATCCTCAGATTGATGAGGTTGAAATCCCGGACACCATCTCGGACAATATCACGCTTAGCACCATGCACGGCTGCCCGCCTGACGAAATTGAAAAGATAGCTTCCTATTTAATTGAGCAGAAAAAGCTACATACCTACGTGAAACTGAACCCCACCTTGTTGGGCCCCGATGAACTCCGGAAAATACTGAATCAATTGGGGAAATTCGATACCCATGTTCCCGATGAAGCTTTTGTCCACGATTTAAAATATCCCGATGCATTAGCAATCATTCAATCGCTAACCCAGAAAGCCAATCAATCAGGGGTTCAATTTGGGCTGAAACTGACCAACACGCTTGAGAGCACGAACCATAAAGAGGTTTTTGCACAAGCCCCCATGATGTATATGAGCGGACGGGCATTACATCCCATTTCGGTAAATGTTGCCCGCAAGTTGCAGAACGAATTCAATGGGCACCTGAATGTTTCATTCGCCGGTGGCGCCGATGCGTTTAATTTCCCGGAACTGATTGGGTGCGGTTTGTCGCCCGTTACAGTATCATCGGATATTTTGAAACCCGGTGGGTACACGCGGTTGAGCCAGTACGTGGAAGAACTTGATGGCAAATTTAACAAGTTCGGGGCTCAATCCATTAACGACTATATCTGTAAGGTGGCAGGCCATTCAAATTTGAAAGAAGCGAAGCTCAAAAACCTGAACCGGTATGCCGACGGGGTTTTAACCGATGGGAGGTACAAAAAGCAATATTTAAAAACACCGGATATTAAAGGTTCACGTAAGCTCAACTTTTTTGATTGCATCGAGGCTCCTTGCCGCGAGAACTGTGCCACCAACCAGGATATTCCTGAATATCTGAATTTTACTGCAATGGGTGAATTTGATGCAGCTTTTAAAACCATTTTAAAGACCAATCCGCAGCCAGGGATTACAGGAAATATCTGCGACCATTTATGCCAACTGCGCTGCACCCGGATTCATTATGACGGATCGTTGAATATCAGGGAAATAAAACGTTTTATAGAAGAAAACCATAAAACGGAACAACCAGTTGAATTAAAACCTGAAAACGGAAAAAAAGTAGCCATCATTGGGGCGGGCCCATCGGGCCTAAGTTGTGCCTATTATCTACGGACAGCAGGTTTTCAGGTAGAACTGTTTGAGAAATCGGCTCAAGCAGGAGGAATGGTGGCTGGTGCCGTCCCCGAATTCCGCCTTGAAAAAGAGAAACTGGAACGCGATGTACATCGGGTTACAGAAATGGGGGCCCTAATTCATTACAATACCAACGTGGACTTTAAGCTTTTTGAACATCTGTACCAAACCTTCGATTATTTGTATATAGCCTCAGGAGCTCCGCTTTCATCAAAATTAAATATCCCAGGAATTGATTCACAAGGGGTAATGGAACCTCTGGAGTTTCTGTTTAAAGCAAAATTGGGGCAAAATCCCATTCAGGGAAAACAGGTAGCCATTATTGGTGGCGGTAATACCGCTATGGATGCTGCCCGCGTGGCTCACCGTTTGGTAGGTGAGAAAGGAAGTGTCGCCATTCTTTATCGGCGGACCATTCAGGAAATGCCCGCCGATTTAGGCGAAATCCAAGCGGTTTTGGACGAAGGAATCCAAATTCATGAATTGGTGGCTCCAGAATCGGTTCAAAGTACAGAAGGAAAAGTGGTAGGACTGAAATGCTCTAAAATGGAACTGGTAAAGGGAACCAAAAACGAACGGCCTCAACCTAGAAAGGTAGCAGGAAGTGAGTTTGTTTTGCCTTTTGATTGTATTATTCCCGCGGTTGGGCAAGATATTGCCTTGGGTTTTATGGATTCAAGCTTGTTTGCTCCTAATTCCCAAACTTTGGAAACCAAAATGAAAAGGGTTTTTACGGGAGGCGATGTGATGCGCGGAGCCGCTACAGCCATCAAAGCCATTGGTGACGGACGCAGGGGAGCTGAACGGATTATTGAGGAATGTGGGGTGGCAACAACCAAACAAGCTTCTGAATACATTTCGCTTACTTTTGAGGAATTAATGGCCTTACGCGCCCGCCGGAGCTATGATATACCTCCGCGCGAAAGCCCAATGGAGGAACGTAGAACCTTTAAACCGGTGAGTTTTACCTACACGAAAGCGGAAGCTCAAAAAGAGGCTTCGCGTTGCCTGCAATGCCAACAGATTTGCAATATCTGTGTGACAGTGTGCCCCAACCGTGCCAATTACCATTATACTGCTGAACCCACCGAAATACAGCTTTACCGGGCCGTCAGGGGTGATAAAGAATCGAAGTTAGAGTTTGATAAGGTGTTTAAAGTTGAACAACGGCATCAGATACTGAATATTGCCGATTTTTGCAACGAGTGTGGAAATTGCGCCACTTTTTGCCCCACCAGTGGTGCCCCTTACCGCGACAAACCCAAATTTTATTTGACCATCCACAGTTTCAATCATGCCGTGGAAGGTTATTATTTATCAAAATTAAATAACAAACAGATACTTATCTTTAAGGAACACGGCGGTATCCGGACGTTGGAAAAAATGGGTGAGGAGTGGTTGTATGAAACCGACCATGTGAAAGCCCTCTTTAAAGATCAGGGGTTTCAGTTGGTTCAGGTGGACTTTAAAGTGCCTTGTGCCCAGCAGGTTCATTTTGATATGGCCGCAGAGATGCGGTTGCTTTATCAGGCTGCAGTTTGTCTTTACTGATTTTGTAATGTCAACCGTAGTTTGCTTTAGAGTCGGTGATTGGAAAAACAGAAAACTGTGAAATTGGAATTTATTCCAGCTTCACAGTTTTTTAGTATTCAATGCCTTATAACTTCTATCAGGTTCATTACTGATTAAATCATTGTGTTAATCTTCAAACTCAAAAGCTGTTTCATGTTTGGAGGTTTCCAACACAAATGAACTGTAAAAACGGCTCATGTTTTTAATATTTGAGAAATCCTGGGTAATGAACCGGTGGTAATCGTCCATATCTTTAATAAATACCTTTAATAAGAAATCGACATTCCCTGAAACATAATAGCATTCATTCACTTCAGGCAATAGTTTTATTTTTTTAACAAACTCATCTACAGCCTCTTTGGTGTGGTTATCTAAAATAACAGATAGGTAAATAATAAGCCCTTTTCCAGCTTTTTTGGGATCGGTAAGTGCTACATATTTAGTGATAAATCCCTGAGACTCCAATTTCTTAATCCGTTCATATACCGGTGTTTTCGACATTCCCAAGCGGTTGGCAATTTCTTTGGCGGTAATCCGGCAATCGGTTTGTAAAATTTTTAATATCTCCTTATCTACATTATCTACCTGTTTCATATTTTTATAAATTTGATGTTGGTTTAATTGAATTATTCTATTATTTCATTAAATTCAGTCAAAAATAAGTCTTTTTTTTAATTTGTTTAGTACAAAAGTCTTTTTATTATCAAAAATCCATTTCCTTTTGGTTATTTATTCGTAAGCATATAAACGATAAAAGTATTTATTCCTTAATATGGAATATTATATAATTCAATTGTATTGTAATATATAAAAATAGTTTACATTTGTCATGATAAATTTTAAAACATTAGTATTTATACCATGCAAAATACAGTTACAAAAACAAATTCGGCCGAAATTCTAGAAAAAGCCATACAACGATATCGGGAACGAGGCATTATATTGCCGACGTTCAAACAGCAAAGGAATCCTGAATTGATTCCTGATAAGATCAAAGTAAAACTCCAAAATATTGGCCTTTGGGAGTTGAACCCGTTGAATTTATTCCGCATTTCCTGGAAAAATGAACCCGTTGAAAAAGGCGGGCTTTTTGGAAAAGTAAATTATGTAGAATTACCCAAAGCCCTCACGGGTGTTGACGCTAAAATTGTGCTGATGATTGGGAAATATTTTCCTACAGGGGCACATAAAGTGGGGGCGGCTTATGGCTGTTTGGCTCCCAAAGTTATCCAAGGGGAATTCGATCCAACTTACCATAAAGCAGTTTGGCCATCGACTGGAAATTATTGCCGTGGGGGGGCTTTCGATTCAAAAATTATGGGAACCGAATCGGTGGCCATTTTACCCGAAGAGATGAGCCGCGAAAGGTTTGAATGGCTCCGTGATTACATCGGTTCTGAAGTTATTGCTACACATGGGTGCGAATCGAATGTTAAAGAGATTTATGATAAATGCTGGGAAATTAAGCGGACCCGCAAAGATTGCATGATCTTCAACCAGTTTGAAGAATTCGGCAATGCTGCTTGGCATTACAATGTAACAGGCCCAGCCATTGAAGAAGTTTTTGAAATGGTGAAACCCAAAGGATCCCGGTTTTCAGCCTATATTTCGGCCACAGGCTCGGCAGGTACCATTGCCGGAGGCGATTATTTACGTACCAAATTTCCATTTATCAAAGTGGTAGCTTCGGAAGCCTTACAATGCCCAACATTATTGAGCAATGGTTTTGGAGGCCACCGCATCGAAGGAATTGGCGACAAGCATGTGCCTTGGATTCATAACTGCAAAAACACCAACGTAGTAACAGCTATCGACGATGAGGATTGCATGCGTGTATTGCGCCTGTTCAACGAACCGGAAGGCCATTTGAGGTTAAAAGAGCTAGGGATTTCTGATGAATTGATTTCTCAGCTGCATTTGATTGGTATTTCCGGGATTTCGAACATGCTTTCGGCCATTAAAACGGCCAAGTTCTTCGAAATGGGCGGTCAGGATGTGATTGTGACCATTGCAACCGATTCGGCCGATATGTACCAATCGCGAATAGCAGAACTGACACAGGAAAAAGGAAAATATTCGACCTTTCAGGCTGCATTGGATTTTGAAAAATGTATTCTAGGGCAGGAAACTCAGAATATGAAAGAACTCGGGTATCACGATCAAAAAGCCATACACAATTTAAAATATTTTACATGGGTGGAACAACAGGGAAAAACAGTGGAAGAATTGAACCGGCTTTGGAACGATACCGGTTTTTGGCCCAACATGTTCAACCAGGTACATGAATGGGATGTGTTGATTGAGCAATTTAATGAACGGACCGGGCTATTAAAAAAGCTATAAACATGGATGCCGGGAAACTTATTTTCAGGTGCACCGATTGTGGCCAGGAATATCCGGGACACACCTTCATGTATTTATGCCCAGCATGTGAAACCGGGAACCGCGCTTGGTTGCCACCCAAAGGAGTATTAAAAACCGTCTATAATTACCGTCGGATAGGTGAAGGGAAAGATTCCGGACTTCTTGCTGCACAGCTGCAAAAAAGCAGGTATTTGGAACTTCTCCCCATTCAACATTTGAAAAGTTTGCCCCGGTTGAAAGTTGGGAACACACCTGTTTACAATGTGTCTCAGCACTTTCATCTGGAAGGAATGCAATTATTTGTAAAAGACGACAGCCAAAACCCGACCTATTCTTTTAAAGATAGAGCTTCGGCTTTGGTTTCGGCCTATGCCAGGGAGAAGGAAATTACAACCATTGTGGCAGCAAGTACCGGGAATGCAGGTTCATCGCTGGCAGGGATTTGCGCTTCGCAAGGGCAGAAAGCCATTGTATTTGTTCCAGCCAAAGCTCCGATGGCCAAATTGACACAAATTTTAATGTATGGCGCCAAGCTGGTGCCTGTGGACGGCACCTATGATCAAGCCTTTGATTTGAGCATGGAAGTTTCAAAAGAGTTTGGCTTTTTTAACCGTAATACGGCCTTTAATCCTTTTACGATTGAAGGTAAAAAAACCGTAGCTTTTGAACTGTTTGAGCAGTTTGTAGGAAAAATGCCTGCAAGGATTTTTGTTCCGGTAGGTGATGGAGTTATTATTTCAGGAGTTTACAAAGGGTTCGAAGATTTATTAAAACTTGGCCTCATTGAAACGATGCCTGAAATTGTTGGCGTTCAAGCTGCGGGAAGCAATAACCTGGCTTCGAATTTCCAAAAAGCCACTTTTGCAATCAAGCCCGGAGTTACTTGTGCTGATTCAATCGCGGTGGACATCCCACGTAATTTTTACATGGCCTGCCAGTTTGTTGACAAATACAATGGAAGGTTTATTGAAGTATCCGACGAAGAAATATTGGAAGCATCTACCTTGTTAAGCCGGAATACAGGTTTGTTTGCGGAACCTGCCTCTGCTGCTTCGTTAGCAGGATTTTTAAAAATGAAAACGCAGAATTCAATACCGGAGAAAAGCACAAATTTATTATTGCTGACAGGAAGCGGATTGAAAGATTTAAAAGCGGTTCAAAGCTCAATAAAACTGGCGGAACCGATTTCGGCCACCCTACAAGAAGCAAAAAAAATTTTAGAATTGTAGAATAATGGCTATCTTGTTGCAGGAAAAAAATAGGAAAATGTTTATGGAAACGTTGATCATCAAGCCAACAAAGACGAATCCCTATATTTGTTTCGATCCTGCCAATCAAAGATATGAGATATCAGGGCTCTCATTTCCTGAAGATCCTCAGGGAACATTTGAACCTGTGTTCAATTGGTTGAAAAACAATTTGAACCAATTGAATCATAAAATGCAGTTACACCTGCAAGCCGATTACTTCAATTCCGCTTCGAACCGGTTGTTGTTAAAATTATTCAGAATTCTTGAAGTTCAGGTACAAGCTGGAAAAGAGATTGAAATCGTCTGGAATTATCAAGACGAAGAGATTCAAAACGACGGCATTATTTTCTCACGTATCGTAAATATTCCGTTTCAGTTTGTAAATGTTCCTTCAAATTAGTAAAGGAAAATTTACCCCCGATGATTGAATTTATACTTAATAGCCAAAAGGTTACCTATACGGGTGATACCAATCAGTCGCTTTTAACTTATTTAAGAAATGAACAACATATTACTTCACCCAAAGATGGATGTTCCGGCGAAGGTACTTGTGGCGCCTGCCTGGTGGACATAAACGGAAAGCCAAAACTGGCCTGTAAAACCAAGTTATCCGATGTTCATGGGGCTGAAATTCACACGGTTGAAGGGATCGAGGAAAAATCAAAAACCATTATTGCTCAATCCTTTGTGGATGCAGGTGCCGTTCAGTGCGGTTTTTGCACGCCGGGTTTGGTCATGCGGACTTTCTTACTGCTCCAAGGGAATCCCGAACCCACGATAGATCAAATTAAAAAAGCTATCAGTACCAACCTTTGCCGATGTACGGGTTACATAAAAATAATTGATGCAGTGCAGATTTCCGCAAAAAGGTTGCAAGGTCATTTGGTGCCAAAACCTGAAAGCAAAGGAAAAGTGGGAGAGCGGTTAACCAAATATCAAGCCTTTGATACTGCTACCGGAAAGCGCCTTTATACCGATGATCTTTTTATGGAGGGGATGCTTTTTGCAGCCCTGAAATTTTCCGATCATCCAAAAGCCATTGTAAATGCGATTGATATATCCAAAGCTCGGGTATTGCCGGGTGTTCACAAGATATTTTTAGCTACAGATGTTCCAGGCCAACGAAATGTAGGGATTATTTACAACGATTGGCCTTTAATGATTGACATTGGAGAAACGACCAACTACATTGGTGATGTTTTGGCGGGTGTGGTGGCTGAAAGTGAGGAAATTGCCCGTAAGGCAGTGGAATTGATCCGGGTGGATTATACCGTGTTGGAACCAGTGGTAGATCCTCATCGAGCCATTTTACCCGGGTCACCAAGGGTTCATCCAACCAAAGACAATTTGCTCGATGTTTGTAAAGTAAAACGTGGCAATGCAATGGAGACCATTAAGCAGTCTGACATTGTGGCGCATGGGGTTTTTCAGACTCAACGGATTGAACATGCTTTTTTGGAGAAAGAATCGGCGGTAGCCAAACCTGAAGGCGGAGGCATTATATTGTATAGCCAGAGCCAGGGGATTTATGAAGATCAGCGACAAGTTGCATCGCTGTTAGGCCTAAAAACACATCAGGTTCATGTAGAGCTTTTGCCCAATGGCGGCGGTTTTGGTGGAAAAGAAGATTTGTCGGTGCAAGGTCACGTTTCATTGTATGCTTTTTTATTAAAAAACCCTGTAAAATTGACCCTTACCAGGCAGGAATCCATCCGGATGCATCCCAAGCGGCATCCTGTATCTATGGATATGACCATTGCCTGTACTAAAGATGGAAAGCTGACAGCCGCTTGGCTTGATGCCGTGGGCGATACAGGTGCATATGCCTCGGTGGGAACTAAAGTAATGGAACGTGTGGCCGGACATGCTACCGGTGGGTATTATTTTCCCAATGTCGAACTTCAGGCAAAAACAGTTTACACCAATAATATCCCCAGTGGTGCCATGCGCGGGTTTGGAGCCAATCAGGTAACTTTTGCTTTAGAAGTATTAATCGACGAGCTTTGCCAAAAAGGCGGATTCGATCGTTGGCAATTCCGCTATAACAATGCATTGGTAGATGGTTCACTTACTTCGACAGGACAAAAAGTATATGGCGTTGGAATTCAGGAGTGCTTGTTGGCTTTAAAAGAGGATTTTTACAAAGCCCGGTATGCCGGGATAGCCTGCGGAATTAAGAATTCAGGTGTTGGCAATGGAATGGTTGACCAAAGTGGGGTCCGGATTACTATTGCATCCGGAAACCATGTCATCATTGATCATGGTTGGACAGAGATGGGGCAAGGCGTACAAAATATGGCTATCCAGACTTTATGCACCGAAACAGATATTAATCCCGAAATTATTGAAGTTAGGATTGATACCCAGGCACAGATTAAAACAGGCATGACCACCTCGTCAAGGGGAACTGCTTTGTTAGGCCTGGCCATTATTGACGCATCCAAAAGTTTGAAAGAAGATTTGAAAACCCATTCTTTGAAAGATTTGGCAGGTACATCATACGATGGAGAATTTACCTGTAATTGGACCAATAAACCAGGAGTTGATGTTCCTGAACCAGTCATCCATTATTCGTATGGATATGCTGCCCAATTGTGTATTTTGAACGATAGCGGGGAGATTGAACGGTTTATTGCCGCCCACGATGGAGGTAAAATTATGAACCCTTTATTGTTCGAAGGTCAGATTCAAGGTGCCGTGCACATGGGTTTGGGCTATGCCTTAACTGAGGATTTGCCCATGAAAGATGGTTTTTTGGTGAGCGACAGATTACGCGATTTAAAAATATTGAAAGCCACAGAAACACCTCTCATTGAAGTTAGATTCGTGGAAAAAGCAGATCCGGTAGGACCATACGGAGCTAAAGGCGTGGGTGAAATCGGCCTGGTTCCCACGGCTGGTGCCGTAGCAAATGCCTATACCCAGTTCGATGGAATCCGTCGGTATCAACTACCGTTAAAAATAGCCATCAAACCACCCTCATGCCAATTAAAGCATGAGTAGTTTTTAATAATCAAAAAAAGTAGATTTTTTGAAAGGGTAGGCTAACGCATTGTATGAATGCTGTTTGCTGAATTTTGTTGTGACAATTCTGAATGAAATCTATTTAACAATCAAAAAATTAATGAATTAGATTGAAAAAAAATTTTTATCAAAACTATTTTTTTTTAAATTTAATAGAAAATGAACGAACATGATAGTCCTTAAAGATGCCACTTACATTGATTGGAAAACCCTGGAATTTATTCAGGGACATATAATCGTTGAAATGGGCGAAAACCGTCCCATTCAATTTACACAGGCAATGCCACAAATAAGTAATGATACGAAGGTGATTGATTGCAAAGATAAAATTGTGACCAAATCGTTTGCCAATGCGCATCATCATGTGTATTCTGCTTTAGCTACAGGGATGCCTGCACCCAAAAAAAGCCCCGAAAATTTCTACGAAATACTTAAATACATTTGGTGGGCTTTAGATAAATCACTGGATTTGGAAATGATTAAAGCCAGCGCCTACGTTACCGCCATTGCCTGTGCCAAAAACGGGGTCACCTTTGTAATTGACCACCATGCCAGCCCTTTTGCCATTGAAGGTTCATTGGAGGTTATTGCCGAAGCTTTTGACAAAGTGGGGGTTGCCCATTTGTTATGTTACGAGATTTCAGATCGCGATGGTGTGGATATTGCCAAAAAAGGGCTGGCCGAAACAGAAAACTACCTCAAAAAACATCAGGGATTGGTGGGGTTACACGCATCATTTACGCTTACCCAAAAAACATTGGAAAAAGCTGTGGAGCTGGCCCGAAAATACAAAACCGGCGTACATGTTCATGTGGCCGAAGATTTGTACGATCAGGAGCATTGTTACGACATTCACAACAAGCGGGTGATTGAACGTTATAAAGATTTGGGAATCCTCGATTTAAAGGCATCACTATTAGTTCATTGCCTGTATTTGACCGATGCCGAAAGACACATGATCCGCGAAAGCAGATTACATGTGGTGCAAAATACCGATAGCAATTTAAACAACAATGTGGGACAATTCAACTCCTGTGCTTTGGGCGACAATATACTATTGGGTACCGATGGTATGTACAGTGACATGCTGCGGGCTGCAAAATCGACCTATTTTAACGGGCAATTGTGCGATACCATTGATACCCCGGAAATTTACCGCAGATTCCGGCAGGTGCATCATTACCTGGCCGAAAATAACTTTAAAGGTAATGGAGACAACAACTTGGTGGTTCTTGATTACCAATCGGCTACTGAACTTTCAAAGGAGAATTTCTTAGGTCATTTTCTGTACGGACTGGATTCAAAGCATGTTCAGCATGTAATTTCCAATGGTAAACTCATTGTAGAAGATTGTAAGGTAACCCAAGTGGATGAACCTGAAATTAAAGAGTGGGCCAGGGGATTGAGCAAAGTGCTTTGGGAAAAGATGCATCAGTTGCAATGGTAACCGCATTTTAGCTATATTTTTTTACTTTATTTTATCACAATAGTCCGTTAAACTTTTTTTATTAACATTTTATTCATTATGTAATACGTTGAAATACATAGAAATAGAGAAATATTTCCAAGTATTTCAATTTGCTTTCAAGTATTTCAAATTCAACGTGTTACAAAATATTTACTGAAGTATTGTTATCAGAAATCATTTAATAAATTAAGAATATGTTTCATCTAAGTTTTTTGGAATGGGTGGGTTATGCCGCTTCTGTGTTGGTATTGGTGTCGATGTTGATGAGTTCCATTTTACGGTTACGGATTGTTAATTTGGTGGGTTCGGCCCTTTTTTCAGCTTATGGTTTTTTAATTGGTGCGTTACCCGTAGGTTTACTAAACCTGTTTGTGGTGTTTGCCAATATTTACCACCTATATAAAATGTTTGGTGCGGAGGAAAGTTTTACAACCCTCGAAATCAGGCGCGATAACCGGTATTTGTTAAAGTTTTTAGATTTTTATAAGAAGGATATTCAAAAGTATTTTCCAAAATTTGAATATAACAATAGTATAAATTCTTACACATACATGTTTTTGAGGAATATGGCTGTGGCTGGCGTTTTTTTAGCCCGCGATTATGGCAATAAGCGGCTTTATATTGGGCTGGATTATGTGATTCCGCAATACCGCGACTTTAAATTGGGAAAGTTTATTTACAAAGATAAAATCCGGTTTTTTAAAGAGCAGGGATATACCATGCTTTGTACCATACCACAATCGACACATCATGCCAGGTATCTCGAAAAAATGGGCTTTCATAAAGAAACTTTGGAAGGAAATGAATATTTTGTATTTCCACTTTAAATTAGATTTAAACGAAATTACTAAAGGTTGGACAATGGTTCAACCTTTTTAGTTTATGTTGTTGAATACTAAGCCACATATTCAAATTCTTAGTGAAAAGTAAAAAATACTTTTTATCATTTTTGGTAATATAAAAAGTAGTTAATACTTTTATAAAATAGTACATAAAAAATGTTACAGCCATATCATCTTCAGGAAAAGCATTTAGTATCAGTTGACAACGTGATATTTGGATACCACGAAGGACAACTGAAATTATTGCTCTTCAAGCGGAATCTGGAACCTGCCTTGGGGCAATGGTCGCTCATTGGGGGATGGGTAAACCCGAAAGAGTCGGTGGAAGATGCAGCCAACCGGGTACTTGTTGCTATTACCGGGTTGAAAGACATTTTTATGGAGCAGGTTCAGGTCTTTTCGAATCCGGAACGTGACCCCGGAGGCCGTGTCATTAGCGTGGTATTTTACGCTTTAATTAATATTCAGAACCATAATCATCAACTGGTGTATCAATACAATGCAGAATGGTGGCCGGTAAGCCAGTTACCGGGACTGATCTTTGATCACCAGCAAATGGTAAATGCAGCACTTGAAAAACTCCGCAAAAAGGCTAGTTACGACTTGGTGGGGCGCGATTTGCTTCCCCCGGAATTTACCATCACACAACTGCGTCAATTGTACAATTCCATCTTCATGAAAGAATTTGATCCGGGTAATTTCCGCAAAAAAATTCTTTCATTAGATACTATGGAGCGGCTGGATAAAAAAGATACCTCGGAATCGAAAAAAGGCGCCTATTATTATCGGTTTAAACCTAAAGAGGCATGGGATTTTACCGATCGGATTATTAAAATGTGAGGATAGATGTTAGACACAAGACAAAGAAACTGGCAATTAGGAATTAGCAAAACGAAACTATAAAACAGATAGCGATGAGAAATATTGGATTGATTTTATTGATAATGGGCATTTTTCAGTTGAAAGCGATTTCGCAGGAGGTGCTTCTAGGGGTGGATCTGTCGTATTTGAACGAAATGGAGGATTGTGGGGCGGTTTATTACGAAAACGGAAGCACCAAAGATGTTTATGCAATTTTTCAAGGCTATCAGAATCAAGTAGTCCGTTTTAGGATATGGCACAATCCCGATTGGACAGAATACGGTAATTTTGCCGATGTCAAGAAAGGGATTACACGTGCGAAGCTAGCAGGCATGAAAGTGTTGCTCGATTTCCATTATTCCGATACCTGGGCCGATCCCGGTAACCAATTGCGACCCGCTGCCTGGCAGGGAATTACCGATTTGGATATTTTAGTCGATTCGGTTTACAATTATACGTTTCAATTATTAAATACCTTAAAAACCGAAAATTTAATGCCCGAGTTTGTGCAGATAGGGAATGAAACCAATGGAAATATTCTGTTAGAAGAAGGGGAATCGTTATATCCAAACAATTGGTCCAGGAATGTAAAACTCTTCAAAGCCGGGATTCAGGCAACAAAGGATGTTGATACATCAATTAAAACCGTTTTACATGTTTCAGATCCCGATAATGGCGATTGGTGGTTTTCTGCGGCTAAAAGCAATGGTTTAAGCGAATTTGATATTATTGGACTTTCCTACTATCCCCAATGGCATAAACAAACTTTAGCCGAAGTTGGAACCATTGTAAAAAGCCTTAAGACTAAATTTGAAAAGTCGGTTTGGATTGTTGAAACAGGTTTTCCCTGGACCCTTGATAATAATGGCGATGCCGGAAATATTTTAACCGGGGAGTCGCTTATGGATGGGTATCTTGCCACCGTGCAAGGACAGAAAAACTTTTTGATAAATCTGAATTATTCCGTCATTTCCAGTGGAGGAATGGGAACCATTTATTGGGAGCCCGCCTGGGTCACTACCAGTTGTTCAACTATTTGGGGCCCTGGTTCGCATTATGAAAATGCTACATTTTTCGATTTCGACAATCAATTGCATCAGGGAATTGAATACTTAACTTATGATTATTCTGTGGCACCCTCTACCAGTTCGCAGGTTACGTTTTATGTAGATATGACCGGTGTTACCATAGTGGAAGATGTGTATGTAACCGGAGATTTTACAGGTACCAATTGGCAATTTATGAAAATGACAGCCATAGGAAATAACATCTACAAATACACCACCACCTTGCAAAAAGGGGAAGAGGGGGCATTTATTTATACCGTGAAAGCCGATTGGAATATGGCTTTGTATCATGAAGATGTTCCGGAGGAATGTGCCTTGTTGTGGGGAACCCATCGAAAATATGTGATTGAAGGAGATACTGAAGTCTATGCTTATAAATGGAGTAGTTGCGAAGAAATTACAGTATCAGTTAATGATAATTTAAATAATTTATTTACTGATGTTTATCCTAATCCTTTTAATGAGAGACTTCACATAAAAACATCTCTGAACGGTAGTCAAAATTTTCAGATCATGGGTATGGATGGACGGCTACTCATTAAAGAAACTTCTGATGAATCATTCGTTAATACCTCTATTTGGAAGGAAGGAATCTACCTGATTCAATGGTTGAACGGCCATGGACAAATACTGGAATCAAGAAAAATTGTTAAAACAATTAATTAAGATGCGAAAAGATATTCTTAAAATTGGAATCGCTGTTGTAAGCCTATTGGCATTGGCTTGCCAACAAGACAAAGATTATGAGGGTTGCGAGTACGATGACTTTAATCAGGGTTGGGTCTTTGCCAAAGATTTACCCGATGGTGACTATTCAGGAACCGGGATTACCGAATCGGCTTTTGATTCCGTTACATTGCCCCATACCGCTCAAATTGAACCATTAGTGGTCAATAATCAATGGATGGGAACCTGCTGGTACCGAAAAACATTTACAATTTCAAAAACTGAGACTGATAAACTTCATTCGCTTTATTTTGAGGGTGCTATGCAAAATGCCGATGTTTACCTGAATGGAAAACTTATCATGCAACATACGGGAGGTTATCTGCCCTTTATCGTTCCTTTGAATTCAGCATTGAAATTTGGTGAAGCCAATCTGTTGGCCGTGAAACTGGTAAATACCGATGATTCATTGGTTCCTCCCGGAAAGGCACTGAATATGTTGGATTTCAACCGCTATGGAGGCATTTACCGGAATGTAAAACTGGTTTCCACCTCAAAACTGCATATCACCGAAGCCTTAACTACATTTAAACCAGCATCAGGTGCTGTTTTTATTCAGTTCGAATTGATAGACAGTTCTATAAGCAAACTGAAAATAACCACCCAGATTATCAATGAAACGGAGACAGAACAAGTTTTTCAGGTTACTCAACAGATTAGTGATAGCAAGGGAAAAACCGTTATCTCACAAACTTCGGAAAAAATCAAAGCCCAACCTGATGAAACTATCGAGGTTGTTCAAAAAATTGACGTCGAACAACCACAACTTTGGAGCCCGGGCCATCCGCACTTATATGCTTTAAAAACCACAGTGGTTCAGCAAAACAGAGTCATTGATAAAATCCATCAGAGATTTGGAATCCGGAAAGTAGAACTGACAGAGGAGGGATTGTTTTTAAACGGACACAAGATATTCCTTACAGGGACCAACCGCCACCAGGAATATCCTTACATGGGCTATGCCTTATCGGATGAAGCCCAGTGGCGCGATGCCGTAAAAATTAAAAATGCGGGGTTTGATATGATCCGTTTATCGCATTATCCCCATTCCGAGGCTTTTATGGATGCCTGCGATTCGTTAGGAATAGTAACCATGAACTGTATCCCTGGTTGGCAATTCAACGGCAACGAAACCTTTCAAAAGCACGTTTTAAACGATGTTCGGGAATTAATCCGCCGCGACCGGAACCGGGCTTCTGTGTTCTTTTGGGAACTTTCGTTAAACGAATCGTGGATGGAACCCGATTTTATGGAACGGATTCTGGCCGTAAAAGAAGAAGAACTTTCCGAAAAGGGGCAATTTACCTGTGCCTGGATTGATTACGAAGGTTACGATTTATTTATTCCGGCACGCCAGCATGGAAAACCGCCCCATTACTGGAATCAATATAAAGAAGGTAAACGTCCGGTTTTTATTGCAGAATATGGCGATTGGGAATATTATGCCCAGAATGCAGGATTCAATCAAACGGCTTATGCCGACCTGAAAGAGGAGGAGCGGACCAGCCGCCAGTTCCGGGGCGATGGCGAAAAGCGGATGCTTCAACAGGCATTGAACTTTCAGGAAGCCTCGAATTCTAATCAAAAGGGTATTTCAACCATTGGTCAGGCCAATTGGCTGATGTTCGATTATAACCGGGGTTACGCCAACGATATTGAAGCGTCGGGAATTGTCGATATTTTCAGGATTCCCAAATTTGCCTATTATTTCTATCAGAGTCAACGCGATTTGACAGAACCTGTTGTTTTACCCGCACAGGGCGGTGCTATGGTTTTTATTGCCAGTTACTGGCAGCCCGGTTCATCGACTGATATTAAAATTTATAGTAATTGCCAGGAGGTGGAATTGTTCCTCAATGGAAAATCATTAGGCAATCAAAAGCCAGATAATGATACATACAGCAGCCATTTAAAACATCCGCCATTCACCTTTCATCTATCTAAATTTGAAGCAGGTACTTTAGAGGCTATTGGCTATGTAAACGGCAAAAAAATGGCATTATATAAAGCATCAACACCACAAAAACCAGCAAAGATTCAACTTACCTGTGATACTTCAGGAATTCCTTTACGCTCAACTGGTAGCGATATTATTTTTGTATATGCTGCGGTAGTTGATCAACAGGGAACCCTTTGCCCCGTCAATGGATTAAAGATAGAATTTACAGTATCAGGTAATGCCCAATTGATTGGCGATAATCCGGCCATAGTAGAAGCAGGTATCGCTACCATTCTATTGAAAACAACCAATACAGAAACAGAGATTTCAATTTCGGCCCAATCACCGACATTAGAAAACGCTCATTTGAAAATAAACTAAATAAGAACATGAAAACAATCATTGGACTTTCATTAGGATTAGAGATAATCCTAATAATGGCTTCGTGCCAAGAACAGCCTGAATTTTATTATGGGGCCGACCTTTCGTACGTTAATGAAATGCTAGACTGCGGCGGAACCTATCGGTTGAATGGACAGGTGACCGATCCGTATCAGATTTTTGCCGAAAAGGGCTGCAATTTGGTTCGCGTACGATTGTGGAACAATCCCAACTGGACCGAATACAGCAACTCCGATGATGTTTTTGAAACCATCAGGAAAGCGAAAGAAAACCACATGCAGGTACTGCTCGACATCCATTATTCCGATACCTGGGCCGATCCCAGCCATCAGGTTATTCCGGCAACGTGGAAAGGGATTGCCGATTTGAATATTCTTTGTGATTCGGTATATCAATTTACCTTCAATTATTTGATGCGCCTGGAACATGCAGGCATCATGCCCGAAATGGTTCAGGTGGGGAACGAAATCAACATTGAAGTGATGCAAAACCGCGATACCAGTGATACGAAAAACATTGACTGGAAACGCAATGTAGCTTTGCTCAATAGCGGTATCAAAGCGGTCAGGGACGCCGGGGGACAGGCTAAATCCATCAAACCCTTGGTAATGTTGCATATTGCCCAGCCTGACCATGCCTATGAATGGTTTGATTCTGCCAGGGTTAACGGGATTGCTCCTTACGATTTTATCGGATTGTCCTATTATTCCAATTGGTCCGATTTCTCGATGCAACAATTATCGGACGAGGTTGCCCGGTTAAAAAAGGATTTCGGAAAAGAGGTAATGGTGGTTGAAACTTCCTATCCATGGACCTTAGAAAGCTTTGATCCGGCTCATAACATTCTGGGGGAACAATCGCTGGATTCCGGTTTCAGGGCTACACCCCAAGGACAACTGCAATACATGATAACCTTAACTCAAAAAGTGATTGACGGAGGTGGGATAGGGGTAATTTACTGGGAACCCGCGTGGATTTCGACTTCGTGCAGCACCTTGTGGGGACAAGGTTCACATTGGGAAAATGCCACTTTTTTCGATGCCGGGCATCAGAACGAAGCTCTTCCGGTATTCCAATACATGAAACATCCTTATACAAAATAGTTTAAACATAAGAATATCAATGACAATGAAAAAAGAAATCAAAACCATTTTTAAAGAAAAATTTGGAATAGAGCCAAACCTTTACGCAGCCCCAGGCAGGGTGAATCTGATTGGAGAACATACCGACTACAACGAAGGGTTTGTATTACCCGCTTCGGTTAACAAGTCCATCCATTTTGCGATAAAACCCAATTCATCAGGGGTTTTCAGGTTTTATGCCATCGATTTGAACGAAAGTTTCGAAACCCCGGTTGATAAAATTGAACCCAGCAAAACCCATTGGGCCAACTATTTATTGGGTGTAATTGCCCAATTTGTAAAGGATGGAAAAAAAGTTCCTGCTTTTGATTGCGTTTTTGGGGGCGATGTCCCCCTGGGCGCTGGAATGTCTTCATCGGCGGCTATTGAGGTGGGAATGGCCTATGCTATTAATGATCTTTTTAAGCTGAATTATTCAAAATTACAGTTAGTAAAATTCGCTCAAATGGCCGAGCATGAGTATGCCGGAGTAAAATGCGGCATTATGGATCAGTTTGCCTCCATGCACGGCAAAGCCAATCATGTGATCAAATTAGATTGCCGCAGTCTGGAATACCAATATTTTCCACTCGATATGACCGATTATATGTTGGTTCTGGTAAATACCGGGGTAAAACATTCATTGGCATCATCGGAATACAACAAACGCAGGCAGGAATGCGAAAATGGGGTGGCCCTTTTGAAAAAATACCAGCCCAATATCCATTCCCTTCGCGATGTGGGTTTGGAACTCATCCAAGCCCATAAAAGCGAGTTTAATGAAATTACCTACAACCGGTGTTCCTATGTAATTGAAGAAAACATAAGGCTAGAAAATGCCTGCAACGCCTTGGAACAAGGAAATTTTGTAGAATTTGGAAAACTGATGTATGGTTCGCATGAAGGGCTGAAAAATAAGTATGAAGTCAGTTGCCACGAATTGGACCAATTGGTGGATATGGCCAGAAATACCGATGGAGTATTGGGTGCCCGGATGATGGGTGGCGGTTTTGGTGGGTGTACCATCAACTTGGTAAAAAAAGGATCGGTTCCCGCGTTTGAAAAAAACATCCGTGCTAATTATAAAACTCCTGACGGCAAAGAACCTCAGATTATTGAAGTGGTTATTGAAGAAGGAGCGAGGCTTGTCAATGAGTAATTCAGAATGAAGAATTATGAATTATGTCATTCATGGACATTAATTTTATTCGTGGCAAAAAACTACTTGAACAATAACAAGTAATTAACGTGAGTTCGATGTAAGAAAGTGTTTAAAATATTATAAAGAAATAAGGTTTTTTGTTATATTTAAGTATCTGACATTTAAATATATAGTCACAAAAAACCTTATTAAAAATGATAGATAAAATTATCAAAATTTTTTGTTCTGTGGACGATTTTTGCAAAGAAATTGATAAAGTAATGGAGGGACACCTCTTAGGAACAGAAGGCCCTAAAAAGCTAAGAAA
>DOTG01000025.1 GCA_003512955.1 Marinilabiliales bacterium | reverse complement strand
TTGAGTTCGTAAGGAGCGACTAACTAATAAATCTGCTCAAAGCTTTTAAAATCTTCCAGCGGGGCATAATGTTCCTGCTGGGTGCGGTTAAGCCTGTTTTGATAATATTCCTCAATGGCTTCGGCCAACCGTTTGATTCCTTCTTCGGCCTGTTCTTTCGTCGGGTACGAGAAATTTAGGCGCATGGTGTTTTCGCCCGAACCATCGCAAAAGAACACATCGCCGGGCACATAGGCTACTTTCCGGCGCATGGCGTGTTCCAGCAAATCGCGGGCACTCATATCTTCCGATAAGTGCAGGAACAGGAACAATCCTCCTTCAGGCTCTGTCCAACGGACATATTTGGGCATGTATTTTTTAAGCATCGCCAGCATGTGGCTCTGTTTATCCTGATACAAGGCTTTGGTTTTTTTGATGTGTTCATCGAACAGGCCACGCTTCAGGAATTCGCTGGCAATTAGTTGCGACAAGGTGGAACTGCAAATATCTGTGGTTTGTTTAAGGAGCATCAGCTTTTCAATAATATTGGGAGCGGCAACCACCCAACCCAAACGGATACCGGGGACAAACAGTTTGGTAAATGTTCCGATGGTAATGATTTTATCGGTTCCGGCCAGTTCCAAAAAACGTGGTTGATCGGTACCCCGGTAGCGGAGTTCGCGGTAAGGAGAATCTTCCACAATCAGCACATCAAATTTGTTGGCCAATTTAAGGATGGCTTTCCGGCGCTCCAACGAGGTGGTGGTTCCTGTGGGGTTCTGAAAATCGGGGACCAAATAAATGAACTTGGGCTTTTGACCGATGTGGCAAAAGTTTTCGAGCCGGTCTTCCAAAATATCGGTACGCATCCCTTCACCATCCATCGGAATGCCAATAAGTTCGGCACCATACGAACGGAACGTATCCATGGCGGCAATATACGATGGCAGTGGGCAAATAACCTTGTCGCCCGAATCGATAAAGCATTTCGAGATTAAATCGAGGGCCTGTTGTGAGGCGCTGACCACAATCAGTTCATCGGTAGAGATTTGGGTGTTCTGTTTTTGATAAAAAGCGACCAACTCCTCGCGAAGTTCCTGCAAACCATACGTGCTGCTGTATTGCAAAGCTACATCTATACGGTTTGACAAAATATCGTGCATAATATCTTTAAACGTATCAGCCGGAAGGGCATCGGAAGGAGGGATGGCTCCGGCAAACGAAATAGTGTCGGGTTTCGATACCAAATCGACAATTTCTTGGATTACCTTGCCCACAGCCCGATTGGCCATTTTTGAGAATTGTGCAGATGCTTGTTTCATAGTCCTTTATTTTTGATCGTTATTTTGCAACTCAAATTTGCAATTTTTTAGCAAACTAAAAGACAAAAACAGTTGTTTCGCAGCAGTTTTTTAAATATCAGGAAGTTGTTGCTTTATCCTTGAAATGATTAAGTTCAGTTACTGGAGCCTCCGCCATGTCGGCGCTCCATTAAACCAAATACTGGAACAGGTTGGGCTTGTCGTTAAGGTATTCGTACCCAAACCCTTTTGTTTCAAAATTGTGAATCAGTTTTTGGAAGTTTTCCTTTTGCTGAAGTTCAATCCCAATGAGGGCGGGTCCCTTTTCCCGGTTGTGTTTTTTCGAATATTCAAACAGGGTAATGTCGTCGCCGGGGCTTAAAATATCGTTTACAAACTCGCGCAAAGCCCCTGCCCGTTGAGGGAAACGTACAATAAAGTAATGTTTCAAACCCTCGTAAATCAACGAACGTTCCTTTATTTCCTCGGTGCGGGTAATGTCGTTGTTGCTTCCGCTCACAATGCAGCAAATGTTCTTTCCTTTTATCTCTTCTTTAAAAAGTTCCAAAGCTGCCATACTCATGGCTCCGGCCGGTTCTACCACCAAGGCATCTTCGTTGTATCGTTTCAAAATAGTGGTACAAATGAGCCCTTCCGGTACCAGGCAAATATCGGTCAACAACTCCTTGCATATCTGAAAGGTCAGCTGGCCAACCTGTTGCACTGCTGCACCATCCACAAAGGTATCTATCTCATCAAGTTTTACCACTTCTCCTTTTTCAATAGACCGTTTCATCGAAGGGGCTCCCTCAGGTTCCAGCCCGATGAGTTTTGTGTTTGGGCTCAACGTTTTAAAACAGGTGCTGATGCCCGATGCCAGTCCGCCTCCGCCGATAGGAATAAATACGTAATCGAAATGGCAGTCGGCCTGTTGCAGAATCTCGATTCCAACGGTGGCTTGGCCTTCAATAATCTTCATATCGTCGAACGGATGGATAAACGCCAGCTTTTCGCGTTCGGCGGTTTCTTTGGCTGCCTGAAATGCCTGGTCATACGAATCGCCAATCAGAATAATCTCAATGGCCTCTTTTCCAAACATGGTCACCTGCCTTACTTTTTGCTTTGGAGTGGTTTCAGGCATAAAAATCCTGGCCTTGGTTTTTAGTTTAAAAGCGGAATAAGCCACCCCCTGGGCATGGTTTCCTGCGCTGGCACAAACAATTCCCCGGTCGAGCACCTCGCGCGGCAACGAAGAAATTTTGTGATAGGCTCCCCGGATTTTATACGAACGCACCTGCTGCAAATCTTCCCGTTTCAGGTAAATAGTTGCGCCATACTGTGCCGAGAGCGAAAGGCTTTTCATCAATGGAGTGGGTTCCAGGATAGAACCTAAGTTGACCCTGGCTTTGGTGATATCTTCAAGGCTCGGGAACCAGGTAGTTGCAAGGGTTTTGGTGGTTGTCATGTTTCTGGAATTAAAAAAGTTAAATAAAAATCCGCCAAGATTCTTTGGAACAAAGTAGAAACAAACCTTGTAACGCAGAACCTTGGCGGATTTCGGGGTTTTTATTAATTGTTTTCAGGGCGAAGCTTACGGACGGTTTGCCCGGCTTGCCACATTTCCGATTCGCGTAGTTCTTTCAGTTCAGCCTCCAGTTTAACCCTGTAATCGGCTTTACTGTTCGAGTCGATTGAGCGTTGGGCTTCGTTGCCTGCTGCTACCTCTTTGTATAAATCTTCAAAAACAGGTTTGCTGGCATCGCGGAATTTTTTCCACCAGTCGAGGGCACCACGTTGCGCGGTGGTGGAGCAATTGGCATACATCCAATCCATCCCGTTTTCGGCTACCAAAGGCATCAGGCTTTGAGTCAATTCTTCCACGGTTTCGTTGAAAGCCTCCGAAGGCGTATGGCCATTGGCACGCAACACTTCATATTGAGCGGCAAAAATTCCCTGGATGGCACCCATCAAGGTGCCCCGTTCGCCCGTTAAGTCGCTGTAAACCTCACGTTTGAATGTTGTTTCGAACAAATAACCCGAACCAACACCAATCCCTAAAGCTACAACCCGGTCTTTTGCTTTTCCGGTAGCATCCTGGAAGATAGCAAAACTGGAATTCAACCCGCGGCCTTGCAAAAACATCCGCCGCAAGCTGGTTCCACTGCCTTTTGGGGCCACCAAAATCACATCCACATCTTTTGGAGGGATAATTCCGGTGCGCTCATGATAGGTTACTGCAAAACCATGCGAAAAATACAGGGCTTTGCCGGCAGTCAGGTTTTTTTTGATGGTTGGCCAGGCCGATATCTGTCCGGCATCGGATAACAAAAACTGGATGATGGTGGCTTTTTGGCAAGCTTCTTCAATATCAAAAAGGGTTTTGCCTTCTACCCAACCGTCGGATTTAGCTTTTTCCCACGATGCACCTCCTTTACGTTGGCCTACAATCACGTTAAACCCATTGTCTCTGAGGTTGAGCGACTGTCCGGGGCCTTGCACCCCATAGCCGATTACTGCAATGGTTTCATCTTTTAATACCTGTAAGGCTTTTGCCAAAGGGAACTCTTCACGTGTTACTACATTTTCGGTTACACCGCCAAAATTTAATTGCGCCATGTTTCTTACTTTTTTAATTATTGTTTAATTCTTTATATTCATTACTTAATTGTTCATTGTTTTAAACCGCCGGACGGTGCTGCTTTTCAAGCTTCTCTAAATAGCTACTAAGCAACTCCTGTTTTAAGCGGGTAATTGCCACCCGTCCTGACCTCACAAATTGAAGTACCCCATAAGGCTTCAGTTTTTCAAAAAGTTCCTGGGTCTCGGCTTTGTGTCCGGTCTTTTCAATTACGGTATATTCTTTAGTCATTTCCAGGATGCGCGCGTTGTAGGTACGGATGATGTGCTCAATCTCATTGGTTTCGAGCAACGCGTTGGTTTCGATTTTGTACATGGCAATTTCCTGGTGCAAGATTTCGTCCTGGGTCAGGTAAAATGCACGGATGACATCGATCTGTTTTTCAAGCTGCTTCACAAGGTTCTCTACCGTGTGATGGTTGCAGATGATCACGATGGTGAATTTGAAAACTCCTTTAATGGCTGATTCGGACACGGTGAGGCTTTCAATATTCAATTTTCGCTTGGTAAAATTGATGGTGATGCGGTTCAACAAACCGATGCTGTTTTCGGAGAATATGGTTAAGGTATATTCCTGATAATTTGTAAATTCCTGATTGCTCATCTTTTTGTGTTTTTTAAAGTTACTTTGAAGGTTTTTCGTCGCCAAAAAGGACTTCATTCACGGCTGCACCTTGAGGGATCATCGGGAAAACATTCCCTTTGTTTACCACTTTTATTTCGAGCAGATAAGCTCCCGGAGTCTGTATCATCCGTTGGATGGCTGCCTTAAGGTCGTTCCGGCCTTTGACCATTTCGCCTGGGATGCCATAAGCCGAAGCAAGCACCGGAAAATCGGGGCTACTAATGGGTGTGGATGAGTAACGTTCATCAAAGAAGAGTTCCTGCCATTGACGGACCATCCCCAAAAAATTGTTGTTTAAGATGATCATTTTAATGGGTAACCGGTTGTAGGCAATGGTTCCTAACTCTTGCATCGTCATCTGAAAACCGCCATCACCCGATACTGAAATAATTGTTTTTTCAGGAGCCCCAAATTGAGCACCCATGGCGGCAGGTAACCCAAAACCCATGGTTCCCAATCCTCCGGAGGTAATCCAGCTGCGGGTGTTTTTAAAGTTAAAGTAACGTGAGGCCATCATCTGGTGTTGGCCCACATCAGTTACCAAAACCGCTTCCCCATTTACAGCTTCATTGATCACGCGAAATACTTCTCCCATGGAGATTTTATTCCCTTCAGGATACAATTCTTTTTTGATGACCCTTTTTTCTTCGTCTTCGCGGATAATTTTAAATTCATCGATCCATTCCTTGTGTGAATTTTTTATCAATTTGGCGGTAACAGCTGGCAGGGTCTCTTTCACATTGCCATTTACATAGGCATCAACTTTGACAATTTTATTGATTTCGGCTTTATCCAATTCAAAATGAATGATTTTGGCCTGTTTGGCATATTTAGATACTTTACCAGTCACCCGGTCATCAAAACGCATCCCGATGCCAATCAACAAATCACAATCATTGGTTTTAATGTTTGGGGCAGCATGTCCGTGCATCCCAAGCATTCCCATGTGCTGTGGGTGATCGTTGGGTATGGCCGACAACCCCAGCAGGGTAAAAGCAGCCGGAACACCGGTTTTTTCAAGAAAAGCAAGAACCTCCTTTTCGGCTCCGGCTAAAATAACCCCCTGACCAATTAAAGCCAACGGTTTTTTTGCCTCGTTAATCAATTCTGCTGCACGGTTCAGTTGTTCTTCTTTCATCAGGGGTACAGGGATGTAACTGCGGATGTAATTACAAGGTTTATACACAAAATCCATTTCCTGCAACATGGCATCCTTGGTAATATCTATCAAAACGGGGCCAGGACGCCCTGACTTGGCAATATAAAAAGCTTTGGCAATAGCCTCCGGAATTTCTTCGGCACGGGTCACCTGATAATTCCACTTGGTTATAGGCATTGAAATTCCAACCACATCGGTTTCCTGAAAAGCATCGCTACCAATCAGGTGCGATCCTACTTGTCCGGTGATACAAACAATTGGGGTTGAATCCATGTAGGCATCGGCAATACCGGTAATCAGGTTGGTAGCTCCGGGGCCCGATGTGGCAAAGCAGACACCGGTCCGGCCTGAAACCCGGGCAAATCCTTGAGCAGCGTGAACAGCACCTTGTTCGTGGCGGGTTAAAATGTGCTTCAAGCTATCTTTAAAATCCATCAACTTGTCATACACAGGCATAATAGCACCACCCGGATACCCAAAGATAGTGGTCACTTGTTCGGCAATCAGCGAAAGCAATAATGCCTCAGAGCCTGAAACCCGAGTGGTTTTTTGGTTTAATTCCTTCAGTTTTTCCATTGCTAGTGTTTCCATAAGGATCAATTTTTAATACTTGTTAAAAAATCCAAGTCTTTTATATAACTAATTCGTTTAGCTAATTTTCAAGCGGGTATTCAAGTTGTCTGATGGCGCCCTTGTCGGCACTACTCACAAGTAAAGCATAGGCTTTTAGGGCTTTTGAGACGGTTCGTTCCCGCGTGGGCTTGTAGGCATGTTTGCCTTTGGCCTTTTCGGTCTGTCTGCGTTGTTCCAGTTCTTTTTCTGTTACCAATAATTCAATTTTTCGTTCGGGGATGCTTATTTCAATGGCATCTCCATCGCGAACCAGGCCTATGGTTCCACCAGCCGCCGCTTCGGGCGATGCATGTCCTATCGACAGACCAGAAGTGCCACCGGAGAAACGCCCATCGGTGATTAAAGCGCAGGCCTTTCCCAATCCTTTCGATTTTAAATAGGATGTTGGATAAAGCATTTCCTGCATCCCGGGACCGCCTTTAGGTCCTTCGTAGCGAATTACAACTACGTCGCCTGCCACAATTTGATTCGACAAGATTCCTTTGACCGCAGCCTCTTGCGAATCGAATACTTTGGCGGTTCCTTTAAATCGGTAAAGCGACTCGTCCACTCCGGCAGTTTTTACAATGCAGCCGTCTTTGGCAAGGTTTCCGTACAATACGGCCAACCCTCCTTCCGCCGTATAGGCATATTCCACGCTCCGGATGCACCCATCCTTTCGGTCGGTATCCAGGGCTTTAAACCTTACCGACTGCGAACCCAAAGTCAGGTTCCGTCCACTGTGTGCCGGAGCCGATGAGAACAGTTCCACAGCCTCTGGTTGAGGTTTTTCTAAGGTAATATCGTAAAAATGCAATGCCCCGGCTAACGTGAAACCATCTACCCGTTTGGTTTGCAGATACAGCTTTCCGGATTTTGATAGTTCATTCATGATGCCCAATACACCTCCGGCTCGGTTCACATCCTCCATATAATAACTGGAATTGGGTGATACCTTGCACAGGCAGGGTACTTGCCGCGAGAGACGATCCATCTCCTTCATGTCGAAATCCACTTCGGCCTCATGAGCAATGGCCAACAGGTGAAGCACCGTGTTTGTGGATCCACCCATGGCAATATCCAGGCTCATGGCATTCGAAAAGGCTTCGCGGGTGGCAATATTGCGTGGCAACACGGAATCGTCGCCATCCTGATAATATGTTTTGGTAATTTTTACTATTTGTTTGGCTGCTTTCTGGAATAGTTCCACGCGTTGAGTATGCGTAGCTACAATGGTTCCATTACCTGGCAAAGCCAATCCCAGGGCCTCGTTCAGGCAATTCATCGAGTTTGCTGTAAACATCCCTGAACAGGAACCGCACGTGGGGCAGGCATTTTTCTCAATTCCGTCGAGGTCTTGCGCGGTTGTTTGTTCATCGGCTCCTTTTACAATGGCATCCACCAGGTCATATTTTTTTTGATTATAGATACCGGCTTCCATGGGGCCTCCCGAAACAAATACCGTAGGGATATTCAGGCGCATGGCTGCCATAAGCATACCGGGGGTAATTTTGTCGCAATTGCTGATGCAGATCATCGCGTCGGCTTTATGGGCATTTACCATGTACTCCACGCTGTCGGCAATAATTTCGCGCGAGGGGAGCGAATATAACATTCCGTCGTGCCCCATGGCAATTCCATCATCGATGGCGATGGTGTTGAACTCAGCGGCAAAGCAGCCATCGGCTTCAATCCATTGTTTTACTTGTTGCCCAATATCTTTTAAATGGGCATGACCGGGAACAAATTGAGTGAACGAATTTACCACCGCTATCACCGGGGCTTTAAATTGTTCCTCTTTCATGCCATTGGCTCTCCAAAGGGCACGGGCACCAGCCATGGTGGATCCGGTTTTGGTAATGCTACTCCGCAGTTTGTTTGTTTTTACTGTTGTCATATTGATACAAAAAGAGCCCCTCCGTTTCGGGAAGGGCTCAACGTTTTTAAAATTCTATTTTATACGCTTATAGCCCTTCCGCTCCTCTGACCACGACGACGAGAATAATTGAAATGACTATAATGACGATATTATTCATATTGAAATTATTTCGTGCAAATATATTAATAAAAATCAAAACGCAAACTTTTTAAGTTATAAAATGTAAAAAAACGTACTAATTAAATGTTAAATCGTAACTTAAGAACTCTTGAAATAAAAAAGCCCCTCCGTTTCTGGAAGGGCTTTTCAAGTATCGTTATGTTTGTGTTATAGCCCTTCGGTGCAGTTGTTCACCACAGTGATAATGCAAATGACTATAACTACAGATTGACTCATTTTTTATGTTTTTGTACAACAAACATAGTAAAAAATTAATAGCAAACGACAATATGAAGCAAAAATGTGATAGAATTTACTTAAAATTTGTTTCATATTTGACTCAATTCGGCACAAAAAAGTTATTGATTATACCAATTGACAATAATATGAATGAATTAGAAGTCTAAAAATTTTTTATGACTATCGGGAAAGATAAAC